>CAWDHN010000009.1:0-245119 GCA_963802145.1 uncultured Rikenellaceae bacterium | reverse complement strand
ATTCAGTTCTGACAGTAAATCCGGAGACCGCTATTGAGTATTTTTTAAAGTACTTCTGGCACTGGTTTTTAAAAGTTCTTATTCACCACCAGCATGCAGGAGACCTTTACCACTTCCCTGGCATATTCAAAGTTACATACGGATACCCGGTCACCAAGGGTATGGTACGTGCTTTCAATATCACCCTGGTGGAAGAAAAGAGCCCTGAATCCATTCAGGTAATACGGATAGCTGTCACTGCGTTCGTTGTTCGTGTTATCCGAATAGGAGATCAATCTGCTGTTTCCATCGCATAAAAGGGCAGCATCATTCCTTAGACCTATAGAGTTGTCATAGTGAATGATATTCAGGTACCAGGGTTTTGTATCAGGATCTGCAACAAAGGAGATCATATCATAATTGATCATCATCATTATCTCATCTTCCAGGGTTGCTGATTTTCCTGCCTGGTAGCGGCTTCCGTGCAGCCCAAGCTCCTCAGCCGCAAAAGCCACGAACCTGATAGTGTATTTCGGTCTGAACCGGCTATCCCTTAGAATGCGTGCGATCTCCATCACCGCCGCCAGCCCTGAGGCATTGTCGTTGGCTCCGGGAGCTGTCATGAAAGGATTGCCATCGGAGGCATAATTGTCGTAATGTGCACCAATGATGCTTATACTGTCTTGCTCCCTGCCGGCCAGGGTTGCAATGACATTATACTGCCATGTTGAATAAGTAACACCCTGTATCGTTTTTTGGAGATAGAATGAATCAAGTGAAGTACCTGGGTAGCCGAATGAGACAAACCGCTTTTTTATCCTGACTGCCACATCCCTCCGGTTGTCAGCCAGAGCAAACCTGGTACCCATACCCTCGAGCCATCTGACATATGACTCAAGACTGTCAGACCTGACCTGGCCGGCCAGATGGCTCGCATACTCCTCCCTTGTCATCTCCGGCTCTTTCTGACAGCCGGAAAAGAGAGCAACCAGTGAAAAGACCATCACTGGCAGAAGCAACCTCTTTCTGCATAAAGGCATATGAGACCAGTAACCAATTGACAAGTGCAAAAATACCTAATTTTATTTGCTTTTACACTGAAAAAGAGGTTTGTAGCGGATTACTTTAGTGATCCGCAGGGGAGGGGCCTTTGCAACAAAATCCCTGAGCGCTTTCAGCGCTCTTCGGTCTTTTTATTTTCATCCATCCGCTTCACAAGCGACCGTCGGGCTGTAAATAAAAATCCCTCCTTCGCTTCGCTCAGAGGGATTTTATTGAGGTCGGTGGCGGATTCGAACCGCCGTACCCGGTTTTGCAGACCGATGCCTAGCCACTCGGCCAACCGACCAAAATGATTTCGGGTGCAAAAATAATAAAATTTTCATGGATAACCACCCACACCAGAACCAACATTATTATATGTAACAGTAAAGACTCTGCAGCACTGTCGTTACTGAAAATACTTCTTTATCATATTCCTGTACCTGGCTTCGGACTGTAAAATTTGCAGGTCTGGGGACATCTTTAACCAGAATAAGTTGCGATAGCCATCCTTTAGTGCCATCTCCAGTTCATTCAGGGCATCATTTATCTTTCCCTGAGCACAATATATTTCTGCTAACTTATCGTGAAGAGTTGAGTCAATTTCAATTGTTTTCCGTAGCATAAGGTTCGATGTTTCAACGTCATTTAATCGGGCTGCAACAACACTTAATGCACTATATGTCTCCGGAGAATCCGGCCATTTTTCCATCCACTCTTCAATTACAATCTGTTTGAACTCAGCAAAATATTCCAGGGCCTCATAAGGTTTTCGCATAAATTGATAATTCATGCCCATATCATAATAAGCTGAAGCTTCATCAGGGTTGATCTCCAGTATTTCTTTCAACATTCCTATAGCCTTATCATTTCTTCCCTGAAGACGGTATGTATGAGCAAGACGGTAGAGGTTAACAGTGAAATCAGGATCGATTTCACGGGCCTCCTCAAATGCATCCTCAGCTTTATCAAGACTATCAATGCTTAACCACGCTGCCCCCAGATTACAGTATCCCCATGCAGTAGGTTGATTATCTGATATCATTTTCCGGGCCCAGACAATCGCAGAATCAGGTTGCCCCAACTTTGAAACATAAATCCATACAATACCACTGTATGTAATCGCCAGTTTCCGGTTAATGCGAACTGCTGCCTTGTATTCTTGCAGTGCCTCCTCGTACTGACCTGAAATCTGGTAGTACCAGCCAAGATTGTTGCGGGCAACCGGATCGTCGGGATACAAATCTATCCGCATACCGGCATATTTTATAGCTTTTGGAATGTCTTTCCCAATATAGGCAGCATGAAAGGCAAGTATTCCGAACTTTTCTCTGTCAGTAAGCTTGTCGACAGATTCGACAGCCTGATTTAATAATTCATGGCCTTTGTTATAATCTCCGAACTTCTCAATCAGGATATTTCCAAGAGATGCCTTTGCTGCGATAAAACCGGAATCAACACGCAGAGCCTTTTCATAATAATCTCTTGCGCCTTCAAAATCCATCAATAAATGGCAATCAATTCCCAGGGAAAAAAGCTTAAGAGCTTCTAATGAAGAGGTAGTAACCTGTGACAACGGTTTATCCTGAGTCGATATCTTATATCTCGATTCGCCAAATTGCCTGCGTATTATTTTACTGAGATGATCTAATGCCGGCAAGATCTCATCCTCGGTATCCGCGTATAGGACTTCTGATCTCAGAAGGTTTCCGGTCTTGGTTTCCAGAATTCTTGCTGAAATAACATACCTCTTCCCGACTTCGCTAATCCCCGGAACGATGTATACTGCTGTTCCCTCCCTGGCTGCAATTTCTCTCCCAATCTTTTCATCGATGGTTACATGGTCCTTAGCTTCCATCATCGCCAAAGTCTCAAACATTCTCGACCTGGGGATTACATTCATATAGCTCGACTGACTGGCGGTTAGTGAAAAGGCAGTATAAAGGGATTTATCAAAAACCGGATTCTGAGTCAGGTTTTCGAAGTCGGTTATAACCACCCAGTCACGGTCGGAGAATGGCAGTGAACTTCCGCTTGAAAAAAGAAAAAAAGAAAGGAGAGCCAGAAAAACCGCGATCGCGGATGAGAGGGAATATATCCATGTTCTCTTTTTAACCTTAGTGATTCCCGGCGTGCTCAACTCGCCCTTGACCTCTTCGGAAGAATTGACCGATGCTCTTTGCAGGCCGGAAATAATCTCACTTATGGCATTGGCAACTTTGTTTATCTGGTCACGGTAAATAGTGTGATTCAGGTTATCATGCGGATTATCTTCAATTGATCTCAGTGGCCTGTTTACACCCGGGGACTTATAAATAAATTCCACCCCCCGGAGCACTCCACCCAGGATTAATTCACATTCCTTAATATCAGCAATATCCAGATCATGAATACGGATCGGAAGGACCCTGTTCGCAACATTACCATTAGGAAGTGTGACTTTTAATCCGAATTGATCCTTTGATGCCTGATCAACGAATGCCTTAAACTCATGCTCCCAGGCATATGATTTGGGGTCACAAAATGTGCGGGAGATGACCGGGATAAATATCAGGCACTTCAGCTTCCCGGTAAGAGAGGCATTCACATCATGCGTTTCCAGAAGTCCGTCATGAGGATTTATGTCAAAATAAACACTTATCTCTTCCTTAATTGTTGACTCCAGTTCCGCTTTCAGGTTGTCTACAAACTCGGTTACCCACCCATCATGCTTATTGTCCTTCTGGCGGTAGCTGATGAAAATGTCATAATTATATCCTTTAATAATGCCCGGCATCTCAGGATTAATTGTTTGAAAATCAAAGTTACATCATGCAGACACCAAAGTCAACTAAATTGTTAGACATAAGTAGAGCCGTTGCATAGAACGGCTCTATAGGCATAAACTAATGAATGTATAAGGTGATTCCCTTATTTCTTACCGGGCAACGGTGCAATACCGGCCATATCACCTATCACATTAACCAGGTCACTGCCGGTCGGAACAACGATCTTGGTGTTTGACTGCAAAGATGTCTCCAGCGCCTGCAGCTTCCTTAATATCTGTGCGTTACCTATAAAATACCTCTCGGCAGCCTCATTCACCAGCCTGATGAACTCAGCTTCGCCCTCAGCCTGAAGTATCTTGGCCTGCTTCGCCCCTTCAGCCTCCTTGATCTTGGCTCTCTTGACACCGTCGGCCACCGTCTCGGTGGCGGAAGCCATATCAATAGCTGCTATCTTCTCATTCTCGGCCTTCACAACCTTGTTCATCGTCTCCTGTACATCCTTGGGCGGGTCAATCTGCTTGAGCTCTGTACGGACGATCTCTATACCCCATCCCTTTGTCTCGTTATGCAATGTATTGTAAAGCTCGGCATTGATCTTGCCTCGCTCGCTGTTGGCCGACTTCAGCGTCATGGTACCGATGATGTTACGCAGGGTGGTACGTGCGAGGTTGACAATCTGGTACCTGAAGTTGGCAACATTGTAAATAGAGCCCTTTACGCTCTCCTCATCAGCCTTGACCCTGAAATAAACCTGTGCGTCGACACTGGCATTGAGGTTGTCATTGGTGATGATCTCCTGTGGCTCGGCATCAACCATCTGCTCGGTCACATTGACCCTGTAAAGCTTGTCAATAACGGGAATTATCCAGTGAAATCCCGGATTGCCAAAGTGATGATATTTGCCCAGACGCTCGATAAGCGCCCTGTGAGTAGGTCTGACAATCCTGATCCCCATGAAGAAGATCAGCAGAACAATTAAACCGATGATTACATAAGTCATGATATAAGCCCTTTCTTTCTTTAGAAAATGATTAACTACGAAGTTAAACAATTCTTGCAATAATCTCGAGGCACATACGGGTATTATGATAGGGGCATTTCCAGAAGCCGGCCTTGTCATCATTGCGGTTTACCGTACCGTCGTCACGGATGCTCCAGAACCATTCGCCGTTGACGGGGTCTACCAGTCGATCACTGATGTATCTGAAAGCCCCGGCTGCCCGCTCAATCCAGACACTCTCCCCGCTCAGCTCCCATGCGTTGATGAAACCCACCACAGCCTCCGACTGCACCCACCAGTGCCTGTCGCGGTCGAAGTGGCCCTTTGCATCATCACGCTCATACCAGAGACTGCCATCATCAGCCAGACCCTCCAGCGCCGCCCGCGCCACACGCAACGATACCTCCCTGACGGAGTCACCTTCGCCAATTGCCAGGGCAGCCTCATACAGGAGCCACGAGGCCTCAATGTCATGGCCGTATGACACTATCGTTGAGCGGCAGTTCCACTGCTCGTCAAAGAAAAGATTGAGATGCGAGGTGACCGGGTCAATTATCTTTTCAGCAAACAGGGTTACCATATTTCCAAGCCGCTCTCTCAGCCATGCATCCGGCCAGATGCGGTACAGGCTGGTGTATGCCTCAAGGATGTGAAGGTGAGTATTCATCGTCTTCTTCTCATTCTCATCCTTCTCGCTCAGGCGCAGGTCGGCAATCTCACCCCACTGGCGGTCAAAAGCCTCGAAGTAACCGTTGAGCCTGCGGTCGAAACTATGCTTTTCAATAAGGTTGTACAGCTCCACGGCCCTGTCGAGCGACTCCTTGTCGCCCGTGGCCATATGGTACCAGCTGAGGGCATAGATAAAAAATGCGATGGAATATATCTGTTTCTTTGTCTCAAGGGGTTCTCCGCTGCTCTTCAGGCACCAGTAGGTCCCTCCGTATTTGTCATCGAAGAAGTGACGGCAGATATAATCATATGCCCGGTTTGCCATCTCCAGGTACAACGGGTCCCTGACAGTGATATATGCAGCCGAGAAGCTCCAGAGGATGCGTGCGTTGAGTATGGCCCCCTTTGGCGCACCGGCAATGACATTATCATTACCGTCTATCCTCCCGAAGAAGCCGCCCTCTTTTTCGTCGGGCATTCTTTTTATCCAGTAAGGCATGATGTTGCGCTTAAGCTCCTCCATGGCGCCTGCTCTCAACTCGGTAAGCATTTGTTCCGGCTTCAGGCTCATCTCTTAAGGAATTCCTTGTTGCGCGTGATGATCTGCTTCAATGAATTCACTGATGCTGCAGAGCGAAAGCCGTCAGGAGGCGTATTGAGGCAGTAATCAATCAGCTTGTCGATTGTGGATACCGCCACGTGCATCCGGCTGTCAGACGATGCATAGTAGATGTAGACCGTACCGTCATCATCCGTGATCCACCCGTTGGAGAAGAGCACGTTAGACACGTCGCCGATGCGTTCCTCACCTTCCGGAGCCATGAAGTAACCGCCCGGCTCAGCCGTAACAACAGAGGGGTCATGAAGGTCCGTCATGTAAAGGTAGAGAACGTATCTCAGTCCTGCCGCGCACCCCCTCACGCCGTGAGCGAGGTGAAGCCATCCCATGGGTGTCTTTATGGGGTGGGGACCCTCGCCGTTCTTCAGCTCCTTGATGGTATGATAATGCCTGAAGTTGATGATCTTCTCGTCTCCCGGCAGTATCTCCGCACGGGTGATGTCCTTCACCAGCGCCCATCCTATCCCGCCTCCGCTGCCGGCATCAATGAAGCCATCCTGGGGGCGGGTATAGAGAGCGTACTTCCCGTTGACAAACTCATTATGAAGCACCACGTTGCGCTGCTGGCTCGGCGAGATGAGGTCAGGCAGCCGCTCCCAGGTCACCAGGTCATGCGTCCTGGCAATACCTGCGGCAGCCACGGCTGACGAGAGGTCGCCAGGCTGGGCTTTCGGGTCTTTCCTCTCGGTGCAGAAGACGCCGTAGATCCATCCGTCTTCATGAAGTGTCAGCCTCATGTCATAGACATTGATATCCGGATCGGAGGTCTCAGGCATGGTTACCGGATATTCCCAGAACCGGAAGTTGTCAATACCGTTGGGACTCTCGGCTATGGCGAAGAACGACTTCCTGTCATACCCCTCGACCCGGGCGACAAGCAGATATTTGCCGTTAAGTTTGATGGCACCGGCGTTGAAGGCGGCGTTTATGCCGAAACGCTCCATCAGGTGAGGGTTGGTTGCATGGTTCAGGTCATAGCGCCAGGCGAGAGGCGCATGTTCCCCGGTCAGCACGGGGAATTCAAACCGGTTAAAGATGCCGTTCCCCGGCTCAATCATAATGTTCTTTCGTTTGATAAGCGACTCGTGATCGTTGATCAGCCTCTCAATGCGGAGTTTAAAGTCATTCATATAACAATACTGTTTATTAGGTCTTACTTATATATTCCCAGCTCAGTCAGCTCTTTCTGGAAGAGTGTCTCAGGCAGATTGTAGAAATCGATGAAATCCTTTTCACTCAGATGCCCGGGCCAGGGTGCATAGAAATGGCCTGGCTTGTTATGGGCATTGCGCCACACGAGAAGGTAGGAGATCTTATGATTCTTCACTGCCGGCCAGAGTGTGCCCGTCCACCACGTTGAGTCGGGGATGCCCTCATACCCTGCTTCCGTCAGCGCTGCGATCTTGCCATGTTCCGTTGCGACCTCACTCACAATGCCCATAACCCTGTCAACCTCTTTAATAAATGACTGGTTACCGTCTGCGGGCATCTGGTAGTAATCGAACCCGACCATGTCGACGTACTCGTCTCCCGGATAACGCTCAAGATACTGAGCCTTGCCGGCGATGTTGCCCGAGCTTGAATAGGCGAACAGCAGGTTGTGCAGGTTCTTCTCTCCGCAGAGATAGTTGAATGTATACCGCCAGAGCGAAATGAACTCCTCATCGGTGCAGAGCTTCTGTCCCCACCAGAACCAGCTTCCGGTATGCTCATGCCAGGGGCGGAAGATGACCGGGATGGCGACGCCGTTCTCGTCCCTCAGTGAACCTATATACTCTGCCAGGTTATCAAGCCATAATTTGAATTTCTCATTGTTCTCCCCGCCCGGAAGAACGGAGGCAACCACCCTGTCAGATGTGACATCCCATGAGTTGCCGCCTGTAAGAGGGTTATCGACATGCCAGCTTAGGGTGATCACTCCTCCCCGTGACCATATCTCACCGACAAAGGTCTTCATATGGTCAAAGGGAACGGAATCGAGGTTCACAGGAGCCCTGTGCTCGATATCTCCCAGGTCCATACCGTACACGGCCGGGTAGTCTCCGGTGACCCTCTTCACATCCGATTCGCCTCCGGGATAGATCCATCCTATCCCGTATGACAGGTCATCCTGGTGACCGAACATTATTCCCTTTTCCGTGGCGGCCTTTAGTCCGGCCAGCATCTTCACGGTTTCAGCGGAGGCGGCGGGGTCAGCAGGTCCCGATCGCTTATCCTGCTCTGTAGGACAGGCTGTGAGAAGCAATGTGGCAGCAGCCAGCATGATAATTTTTTTCATCAGCAGATTATTTATTTCTTATTTGTCCGGTGGAACCCACATGCACGAAAATGATGCTCGTTAATGTTGATACACATAATGGTTGCGGGCTTCATGGTTTAATTATTTTTTCATGAGGTTATCGAGACCCCGGGTAAACCCGGTGATCATGTCTATCGTAGAGTCAGTGTCAAACACCGAGTTAAGTCCCTGCTCCTCCTGCGGCGGGTCGCCAAGGTAGTCGTCGCCCGGCTGCCAGTGGATCCGGCCTTCAGCCCCTCGCCCCTCGCCCGAGTATGCCCAGATATTGCATCCTGCCAGCGGCCCGCGCTTCCCGGCGTGGTCCATTATCTGCGCAAAGGCATTATTATAATATAGGTCGCGGCTGGTGGTCGGTTCCTCAGCCGAGAAGCCGTGCTGATCACGCGGAAGGCCGAACTCCTCAAGCACAATCGGTTTCTTCAGTCGCTCCGCCACCACCAGGTGATCATTCATGTATTTATTTGTCTTCTCAATGCTTGATGCGACGGTTCCCGGAATATTCTTTATGTCAAGCCAGCCCCAGTTCTTGGGCCATATATGCATTGTCAGATAATCGATGTTCGGATCGGCATGAATGCGCTCGAACAGATCCATCGACCCTTCGCAGCCCCATTGCCCTTCAGTGCCGGTGGTGACAAGGTGGTTCTCATCAAGCTGCTGCAGCAGTGCCGCAATGCGCATTATCATCGTCTCGAAGGCGGGAATGCCGGCATCGGAAAAGGCCCTCGGTTCGTTGCCTATCTCCCAGGTCATGATCACCGGATCCTCCGTATATTTCAATCCGGTGTAGCTGTTTGTGCGGCCCACGATGAACCTGATGTGATCCTCGAACTGGGCAATGCATGGCTCACACGAGTGGAACTGCCCCGAGAAGCTCATGAACTGCGGCCATGTGTTTGGCGGAATATTGGGATTGGGAATGGGCCCGTAACCGTTCCAGTCGAGGTACTGCGAAAACCCTCCGCTCCAGTCCCATGCATTGTTAAGGTAAAGGATGGCGTACTGGCCCCTCTTCTTCATCTCTGACAGCAGGAAATCAAGGCCGTCAAGCAGATCTTCATTGTATTCTCCGGGGGAGAGAAGCAGGGCCGGGGTGACCCGGAAAGGCTGATTATCAGGACCCTCGGCGCCCACCAGCACCCTGAGGTTGTCAATGCCGATGCTCTTCATATGGTCAAGCTCCCTCACCAGCCGCTCCCTGTCGCCATATTCTCCCTGGCTTCCGAGAATGGCACCGTACCAGTAATTGGCGCCGATATAATAGTAAGGCTCACCGCTGATCTTAAAAATTCCTTCATCCACGGTGACAAATTCACTCTTCTGACTGCTTTTGCAGCCGGTGAGGGCAATTATCAGAAACAGCCCCGTCAATACCCTTTTCATATTGCGTTTTTTACGATCTCGATTAATATAATCAAACTGTTAATTCAGAAAAAATATCCTTCATTGAATCAGAGCCACTATGAAACCCCGGCGCATCGTCTTTATCTGAACTGTCGCGGGCACCCGGAGCCAGTCAGCCTTTCCGGGCAACCGAGGTCTTTATCTGAACTGTGAAGCTCAGGCAGAATCAGCCGGCCACTTCGGGTCTCTATCTTACCAGTATTTTACATGCTTCACCTGTCAATCCCCCGGATGAGGCTTTCACCGTTATCTCTCCCTTTTCCTTTCCTGACCTCAGAACCACCAGGCATTTGCCGTTAAAGGCCTTCCTGTAGTCAGCCATGAAGGGCTCCATGCTTGTCTGGAGGCCGTTGTCAACACCGGCTATGGTGCCGGGACCCTCAACCGAGAACTGCACAAGATTGTCAGCATGCGGAACCGGGATGTTATCCTTGTCAACCACGGTCACGGTTATAAATGAGAGGTCCGATCCGCCAGCATCTATCTCTGACCTGTCAGGTGACAGCAATATGGCGGCTGGCTCTCCGGCGGTCCTGATCTCCTTTCTCATTATCTCGGTTCCGTCTTTATAACCAACGCCCAAAAGTGTACCTGCCTCATATTCCACCCTCCACATGAGGTGAAGATCTTCATCACCCTTCACCCGCCTGCCCAGGGAGGAACCGTTAAGGAAGAGCTCAACCTCATCACAGTTGGTATAAGCCCACACATCAACCGTCTGCCCGGGGTTCCAGTTCCAGTGTGGGAAGAGATGCAGCACGGGCTTCTCTGTCCACACGCTCTGATAAAACCAGTAGGCATCCTTCGGGAAGCCGGCAAGGTCAATAACCCCGAAGTATGAGCTTCGTGCCGGCCACCAGTAAGGAGTAGGCTCGCCCAGGTAGTCAAAGCCTGTCCAGATGTACATCCCCGATAGGAAATCATTATCCCTGATCAGCTTCCAGCAATCCTGATGAGTTGTGCCCCATGGTGCCGTACAATTGTCATATGATGAGCATGTAAGGTCAGGGTTGCCATCCTTGAAGGGCTGGTCCCACCTTGCGGGCCAGCGGCGGATAACATCTGATGGCAGGTCATAGCTTCCTCTGGTTGCCAGGGCTGAGTTGGTCTCGGTACCGATGAACTTCCCTCCCGGAAACGCTTCGGGGAAACGGGTCCAGAGCGTATCGCGGTAGTTAAACCCTACCAGGTCAAGGGCGCCTGAGGCAATGACCGGGTTATGGGGAGCGGGATCATTGCATCCCGAGGTAATTGGCCTGGTGTTGTCAAGGGCCCGCACGATAGCTGCCAGTTCAGTGGCTATTGCCTCTCCGCTGCCGTCTCTCTGCCATTGTTCCATCACCTCGTTGCCTATGCTCCAGATGAAGACAGAGGGATGATTGCGGTCGCGCTTTACCATGGCCTCAAGATCCTGCCTGTGCCACTCGTCAAAGTCGAGATGATAGTCATAGTCAGTCTTCTTCACCTTCCACATGTCAAAGGCCTCATCCATCACTATGAAACCCATCCTGTCACACAGGTCGAGCAACTCCGGGGCCGGAGGGTTATGTGATGTACGAATACCGTTGCAGCCCATCTCCTTCAGTATCTCAAGCTGGCGTTCTATGGCACGGGTGTTGACTGCTGCACCCAGGCAGCCCAGGTCATGATGATTGCATACCCCCAGGATCTTTAAAGGCTCGCCGTTGAGTGAGAACCCCCTCTCACTGTCAAAAGCAAAGAAGCGGATACCGGTGACGGTCTCGTAGCTGTCTGTCACCTTACCCCCGCTGATGATCTCGGTCACCACTCGATAAAGGAGCGGATTATCCACCGACCACAATTCAGGATTCTCCAGTGTAACCTCCTGGGTGACCTCAGTCTCCTGGCCGGTCAGCTCCACGTCTCCGTTCTTCACCATAGCCACCTCCCTGCCACCGGGACTGTATATTGTTGAGGCCACGGTGACTGTGACGCTGCTGCCGGTGCTGTTCCGCACCGAGGTACTGATCTTAAGAAGTGCCGATTCGCGGCTCACCGCAGGAGATGTTACAAACGTACCCCAGTGATCCACTGCGATCTTATTCGTTGTGACAAGCCATACGTTCCGGTAGATTCCAGAGCCGGAGTACCACCGCGAGTTCGGTTGCTGTGAGTTGTCAGCCTTCACTGTGATAACATTCTGCTGGTCACCGTAGAGAAGGAACGGGGTAAGTTCATACCTGAACGAGCTGTACCCGTAAGGCCTTTTACCAAGGTAGTTGCCGTTTATCCACACCTCGCTGTTCCGGTAGATGCCGTCAAACTCAATGTATAGCAGTTTATCCTTTTCTGATTCGCTGACCCTGAATGTCTTGCGGTACCAGCCCATGCCTCCCGGAAGCGCTCCTCCACCCGGGGAGGCGGGATTGGTCTCACTGAATTCTCCCTCTATGCTCCAGTCGTGCGGCAGGTCAAGCAGCCTCCATCCGGAGTCGTCATACCCGCCCTGCGAAGCTTCATCGCCGGCTTCAAGGGAAAATCTCCAGCCCTCATTGAAGCTTACACGTTCGCGGGTCTCAGCCTGCGTGCAGGCACCAAGGCCGGCCATTACCAGGGCGGCAAGAATCAGCGCGCCCGAAAATGATGTTCTTCCCGTCATAAAGTAATATTTTGGTTATTTCAATCCCAGTTTCGTTCTTATCCAGTCCATCTTTGCCCTGTGGAAATCCTCCGGGAGTCCGTGGCCTGCCTGAGGATAGACGATGTATTTCTTCTCCGGCCCAACAAGGTTATAGGCAGCAAAATTGATATGCGGCGGGCACACCTCATCCATCAGTCCCACCCCCATGATCATAGGTGCCTTTATCAGATGGGCAAGGTTCTTTATGTCGAAGTAGCTGAGCGTATAGTAAACCTGATCCCATGTCAGCTTCTTCTCCTGTTCAACGAGAGCGATGAACTCATTGCCGGGCCAGACGGCCACCTGGAAGTAATCCCTGAAGTCCGACAGGAAGGGTACCTGCGGTGCGCATACGGCAATCCTGTCATTATTAAGAGCCGCTGCGGCGAAGGTCAGGGCGCCGCCCTGGCTGGCTCCCTCGACGGCAATGCGTGACGGGTCAACTTCGGGTCTCGAGCAGAGGAAGTCAATAGCCCTGACACAGTCCATATAAGCGCCCCTGTAGATATATTTCTCCTTGTCTTCAAGGTTTGTGAGGATATATCCGGGGAAACCGGGATTGACATCATCCTTGCTGTTGCCGTGGCCCCTGATATTGAGGCCAAAACCTATTATGTCATCCCCGTAATTGACGTATGAGGGTACGATGGTCGAGCTGTAGCCGGGCACCTGCATAACGGCCGGATAGCGGCCGGGCCGGGCCGGCACCTGGTACCATCCCCTTATGAGGGCATTGCCCAGGGAACGCATCTCCACGAGATAGACATTATGCTTTTCAGTGCAGAGGCTGTCAATGCGTATCATCCTGAACTGCGGGTCAACAGCCGCGAGTTCCGCCTTTGCCCTCTGCCAGAATTCGTCGAAGTCAGGCTGCGGATCAGCGGGAGAGACTATCTTTTCAGGCTCATACCCGAAATTGAAGCTGTGCTTCTTGTTGCCCATCTTGCTCTCAAGAGAGAGGGTGGCCTTATAGAAACCCGGTTCAAGGTCTCTGACCCTGAAGGCAAACCGGCCTGTGCTCTTACGCTTCACCGCCACCTCGCGGTACTTTGTGTCATACTCCTTGCCAAAGTCAGTGGTGATCGTAAGCGTAAGTGCACCCCTGTACTTCTTTCTGAATTCACTTTTCAGCGTGACCGGAATCTCCACATCAGGCGATCCGCTGAATATCATGTCCTGTTCCTTGAATTCCGTGCCCAGGGTAAGCAGGTCAGGGTTGCCCCTGGTGGTCAGCTCCACCGGGCCTCCGTAGAGTCCGCCGCCGCCACCGGCATCATAAACCCTTACGGCGATGCTGTTTTTCTTGCCCCACGCCACATAATCCGGTGGTATCAGGTATGTTCGCGGAACGTCATAAGCTCCGGAATAATCAGGCGGCATCTGCCCGGTGTGGCCCACTTCGTGTCCGTTGAAATAAGTGACATCGGAATCATCTATTTTCCCCAGGTTAAGAACAAGCCCGTCATACTTATAGCCATTCTTCTTCATAGAGGCCGGAACCACCACCTTCACCCGGTACCAGGCGAAACCGTCATACCCTTCAAACCCCTGCGTCTCCCACAGCCGGAGGGGAGAGATGTCCTTCCACCAGTAGTCATTCATTGCCGAGTCAATGTACTCCGACTTGTCCCCCGTAATGAACTTCCACTCAGCCGGAACGATGCTCTGTGCACTTCCTGAACCGATGATTATCCAGAACGCAGCAGCAGCAGAAAAGAGTCTCTTCATCATATCATTTCATTTAAGATCAAACCTTTAGCTCTCGTTCTTGCATGTGCTGTTACGGCAGCTCCACGGTTACCTCCCCGCCAGTGTACTCAAGGGTCAGGTCAGGTGCCCTGGTAAAATCGAGTTTCCCGGGCTTCTCCTTTGAGACCACTACCACATTGAAGGTACGCTTCTGGAGCATACCGGAAAACTCTCCGGTTCTGGCGCCCACCGTCAGGGTTTTTCCCGTCTCGCTGTAGGTGAATGGTATCAGTGTGTAAGCGCCGTTCTCATAGTTGTAGTTGTCGCCCTCATCTTCGTAAAGGACAAAGCTGCCGTCAGCGCCCGTATAGACGTAGAGCGTTATGGGGTCAGCCTGTTTCTCTGAGGCATACTGTATCTCAGGTCCAAAGGGAATCAGCGATCCCTCCCTGACGAAAACAGGCATATATTCGTAGGGCGCTTCGGCCTCAGTCACGGTTCCGCCGGTGAAGTATCTGCCGGTTCGCATGTCATACCAGCCGCATGCCGCAGGTAGATAGACTTTCCTGGAACGTGCCTTGTATTCCGTTACGGGATTTACCATGAGCGAAGGACCGAACATGTACTGGTCCGTGATATTAAGCAGCGCCGTATCAACGCTGAAGTCCATCGCCAGTCCTCTCATGATGGTATAGTCATTCAGCCAGGCATGTCCCGCCAGGGAGTAAATGTATGGCATAAGCCTGTATCTCAGTTTATTATACTCCACCATTGTCTTATAGGCAGGATGGTTCTCGGGGGCTGTGTTATACATCTCCCTGTAGGGGAACTCGCCGTGCGATCTGAAGAGGGGTACAAAGGCCCCGTACTGGTGCCACCTTGTCATCAGCTCACGCCACTCCTCAAGGTCGGCCGGTGACGGATTGTAATAACGGCTCTCGACGGAGAATCCTCCGATGTCCATCGTCCACCATGGAATACCCGACATGCATACATTGAGTCCGCATGGTATCTGTGCTGCCATGTCATGCCATCTTGCGGCAATGTCGCCGCTCCAGTTGGCTGCGGAGTATCTCTGCAGTCCGGAGAACGCTGAGCGTGTCAGGATGAATACCCTGTTTTCCGGATCGGTGCCGCGCTGCCCGTCGTAGACACCCCCTGCCTGCACCAGTGAATAGGCGTTGAAATACCTGTCAGCGGAGCCCAGGGCTGTCGGATGCATGAGGGCCTTGCGCTCATCCATCGGCAGGTTGGAGCATATGTCAGGCTCGGTGGCGTCAAGCCACCAGGCATCGATTCCCTTGCTGTAAAGCGAGGTGTTTATCTGATCCCAGAAAGCCTTGCGGGCGTCAGCATTGAAGGCATCATAGAATGTCGACACGTATCCTATCCAGTCTTTCTGCCCTTTTTCCACATTCCTCCTGTAAAGCCATCCCTGGCTGTTCATGGCCTCGTAGTTCTTTGTTCCGACGTAGTATTTGGGCCAAACCGAGATCATGATCTTTGCATTCAGATCGTTATGGAGTGTTTTGATCATTGCGTCAGGGTCAGGAAAGCGGATGGAGTCAAACTGATGGTCACCCCATTTGTCTATCGGCCAGTACTGCCAGTCGAGCACTATATTGTCAAAAGGTATCGCTCTCTTCCTGTACTCAGACACCACGCCCAGCACCTCTTCCTGGGTGGTATAGCGCTGGCGGCTCTGCCAGAATCCCATCGACCACTTCGGCATCACCGGCGCCTTCCCGGTCACGGTGCGGTATCCGCTGATGACTTCATCCATGTTTTCGCCGCTGATGAAATAATAGTCGATCTGGTCAGCCACCTCCGACCAGAATGATATTCTCTGCTGCTCCTCTTCATCAAGGGGTGTAAGGTACTTCAGGGTGATGAATGACTCGCCCCCGTCGGGGATCCATTCGATCTTCAACGGGTAACGCTTACCTTCCTCAAGGTTCATGGTGAAATAGTTCGATGAAGCGTTCCAGCACTGGCGCCAGCGGTCGAATATCAGCTTCCCGTCAACCCAGAGCTTTGCATAGCCGGCTGAATTGAACATGAACTTGTACTCCCCGGTAGTATCTGATTCAAACTCACCCTCCCATATTACCTTTCCGTCGCCCAGGTTGAAGCCTTCGGGAAATTTCACCAGGTCAGGGATGAACTGGTAATTTATCTCCTCCTCACTGCGGGTCACGAACACCTTTTTGCCTGTTTTGCGGTCTGCGTATGTTGCTGTGACCCCTCCTTCAACACCCTTACTGTCATAGAGTTTCATTGCCGAGAGCTCGCTCCATTCGCGGATGTCACCAAATTTTGTCCTGGAGTTGTTGTCCCACAGTATGCCATAATTGCGGTTTGAGATGATGAAAGGCACCACAGCCATGGTGTTGTACTGGAAAAGGTCGGCATCCTTGCCCTTCAGGTTCATGAATGAGGTCTGGTTGGCTCCAAGGCCATAAATGGCCTCGTCAGCGTACGATTCAAACTGCTGGCGCACCGTCAGGCAGTTCTCTCCTGCCACAGTCGTCGGTGTGAACGACCTGCCGCCTCCATACTGTTCTGCGACAAAGACTGTCCCTTCGGTATCTGTAAAGACCACCTCCCCGGTCTTAAGCGATACCTCGGCGCTCAGCGCCTTGGTGCCCAGGGTGATATGTCCTTCGCCCTCCTCAATTGTAAACTCAGTATCACGTTCCGGCAGAGGAACAGTAATAAGGCTTGCTGTCTCAGGGAATAATCCTGATGGCACTGATGTCACCCTGATGATTTTGTCAGATATTACCTGGAGCCGTATGACCTGGCCAGGAAAGTCCGACTTGCCGTTAAGGCTTATCACAACTCCGTCTTCAATCCTCTCATAAGGTGCGGTGGAACATGACTGGCACATGACAGCCATAATACCAGATACTGCAGCAAGTGCGACAAGTATTCGGATTTTCTTCATAATTAGAGATTATTTAAAGATTAATATTTTCGTTAAAGTGTTACTAACCATTTAGTTATTGGTGAAACAAAGGCCGATCTGCAGCCCGGACCGGAAGCAATACCACAACCTGAAACCAAAATCGAAATGCAATATCCATCTGAAGTTACCACTAAAAATAGTAAAATTCCAAAGGGTACCATAATTTAAGTATAACTTCTCAGATCCCCTTTCAGGTTTTTAAAGGTACTCCAAATCATTAGGGCTGCATTATTTCTGTTTCGTATTTTTATTTAAATAACTTGCCTGATACTACCCTTTGTCAGGCTGCAACCAATCCGGTTCGTGTACTTAATACACAAAGGTAAATATTTACACGCACAATTATGTATATAATGGCTGCCTTTTAGTGGACACTTTTTCAAGGCTTCTTTTATAAGGCATTATATGGGGAATACAGACATTTTCCAGTCTCTCCGTGAAAGTCCTGTCAGCTTTTTTTTGATTCCCCCATTGTTTCTGCTGTTTATTTGTGATATCTTTGAAATCCTACATTGTACACTAAGTCATTTTATCCTCTGCCAGCTATAATAAAATGATATCCCACAAGATTGTTCCCAACATCTCGGTCGACTGTGTAGTGTTCGGTTTTGACTTTGAAAAACTCAATGTACTGCTTGTTGAAAGGGAGCTCAGGGATGAAAAGAGCGGGGAGGTTATCTTCAGTGACCACACCCTGGCGGGATATCACATCTTTGAAGATGAAGACCTCGACAGTGCTGCAGGCAGGATCCTGAAGGGTCTTACCGGGCTCGACAACATCTTCCTTGACCAGTTCGGGGCCTATGGACAGCTTGACCGTGTCTCCGCCCCCAGGGACAAGACCTGGCTAGATTATATCAACAAGGGATTTGCCGACCGGATCGTCACTGTCGGTTACCTGGCCCTGATTGACAACACCAAGGTCACCCTGAGGCTGAAGGACAGGAACGTCGCCTGGTTCCCCGTAAACATGATTAAGGATCTGGAGCTGGCATTCGATCATAAGTTCCTCTTCCATGAGGCGCTCAGCGCCCTGCAGCGCAAGGTGAAGGTCGAACCCATAGCCTTCGAGCTGCTGCCTGATTACTTCACATTATCACAGCTTCAGAAACTGTACGAGGCTCTCCTGGGAACATCATTCGACAAGCGTAACTTCAGGAAAAAGGTGGCACAGATGAACTATGTCATTCCCCTTAATAAAAAGCAGCAGGGTGTGGCCCACAAACCGGCACGGTACTACCTCTTCAGCCGCGAGGTGTACGAAAAAACAAGAAAAGGGCGTATATCCTTCATTATCTGAAACATTAACTAACCATCATAACCATGAACTTGCACATTATTGACCTGGGAATTGTAGTACTCTACCTGGTGGCAACCATATTTATAGGTAACTGGGTCTCAAAACGGGCATCGAAGAACATTCAGTCCTACTTCCTCGGCGGCAACAGCCTGCCATGGTACTTCCTGGGTGTCTCCAACGCATCCGGCATGTTTGACATAGCCGGCACCATGCTACTGGTATACTGGCTTTCGGTCTATGGCATGAAGAGTCTCTGGATACCCTGGATGTGGCCCGTCTTCAACCAGATCTTCCTTATGGTATATCTCTCGGCCTGGCTGAGACGCTCCAACGTCATGACCGGCGCCGAATGGATAAAGACACGCTTCGGCGACGGGAGGGCAGCAACCCTCTCACATATAATAGTGGTGCTCTTCGCCATCGTCAGTGTCATCGGGTTCCTGTCGTACGGCTTCAAGGGGATAGGCAAGTTTGTTTCGGCATTCCTTCCGCCCCTGGTCTCCAACCCTGAATACCTGCTGGCGCACCCGCAGATAAATGTCAACCTCTATGCCCTCATCCTGATGGCTATCACAACCTTCTATGTTGTCAAGGGAGGGATGTTCAGCGTGGTCATCACCGAGGTGATCCAGTATGGCATACTTACCATCGCCTCCATCGCCGTAGGTATAATTGCCATAAAACAGATTTCTCCCGATGCCCTGAATGCGGTCATTCCTGAGGGGTGGAAGAGCCTGTGGTTCGGGAGGACCACGGGGCTCGACTGGCACGCCATCTCTGCGACCGCCTCGCCGAAGCTGCATACGTTCAACGAATGGATCAGGACGGACGGATATGAGCTGTTCGGCCTCTTCTTCGTCATGATGCTCTTCAAGGGACTCCTTGTCTCAGCGGCCGGTCCGGCACCCAACTATGACATGCAGCGCATCCTCGCCACGAAGAACCCCAAGGAAGCTTCAAAAATGAGCTCACTGGTGAGCGTGGTGCTGAACCCCACCCGTTACTTCATGGTCGCGGGACTGACCATCCTCGCCCTGGTTAATTTCGACAAGCTGTATACGGGGTCACTGACTAACCCCGACTTCGAGAGCATCCTGCCGGAGGTGCTGGCAACCTATGTTCCGGTGGGCCTGCTCGGATTCCTCCTTGCCGGCCTCATTGCCGCCTTCATGAGTAACTTCGCAGCCACGGTGAACGCGGCCCCGGCATACCTTGTCAATGACATCTACAAACGCTACATCAACCCCAACGCCAGCGAAAAGACCTATGTCAGGATGAGCTACGCCGCATCGCTTCTGATAGTGGTGATAGGCATATTTGTCGGATTCCTCGTCACATCAATCAACGATGTGGTGCTCTGGATCACCGCTGCACTGTGGGGAGGATACACCGCACCCAACGTCCTGAAGTGGTACTGGTGGCGCTTTAACGGATACGGTTACTTCTGGGGGATGCTCTCAGGAGTGGGCGCAGCTCTCCTGCTGCCTGCACTCAACCTCGACATACTCCAGAACTGGCCCCTGACGGAAAATTTCAGCATGAACGCCTTCCCGGTAATATTCGTCATATCTCTCATAGGGAGTATCCTCGGATCCCTCCTAACCCAAAAAGAGAGTGATGAGACGCTGAAGAAGTTTTACAGGCAGGTTCGTCCGTGGGGGTTCTGGAAACCGGTGGAGAGAATGGTCCTGGCCGAGGAGCCCACCTTCAAAGCCAACCGCGACTTCTGGAAAGATATGTTCAATATCGCCGTGGGCATCGTTTGGCAGATATCGCTTATGGCCTTCCCGGTATTCCTTATCATGCGCGAGTGGACACAGTTCTACATAGCAATCGGAGTAATGATAGTAACTACCATAATACTGAAATTTACCTGGTGGAATAAACTTAAAGATTAATATAAATCATGAAATACGGACACTTTGATGACGCAAGAAGGGAATATGTCATCACCCAGTACAGGACCCCCTATCCGTGGATAAATTATCTCGGCAACCGCGACTTCTTCTCGATCATCTCGAATACAGCCGGAGGATACAGCTTCTACCGTGATGCAAGACTGCGCAGGCTTACCCGGTTCAGGTACAATAACGTACCCCTGGATGACGGAGGCAAATACTTCTATATCAATGATAACGGATCAGTATGGTCTCCCGGGTGGAAGCCGGTAAAAGCTGAAGTCGAAGATTACTCGTGCCGCCACGGGTTGGGTTACACGGTCATAGGATCAGAGAAGGACAACCTGCGGGCAGAGATGCTCTTCTTCGTGCCCGTCGGAGATACCTGTGAAGTGCAGCGTATCAGGCTGCGCAACACCGGAAAACTGACGAAGCGCTTCCGTCTCTTCTCGTTCGTCGAGTGGTGCTTCTGGAACGCCCACGACGACCAGACCAACTTCCAGCGCAATTTCTCCACTGGCGAGGTGGAGGTTGAGGAGGGAGTCATCTATCACAAGACGGAATACCGCGAGCGCCGCAATCACTACGCATTCCATTCGGTGAACAGCCCCGTCGCCGGTTTCGACACCGACAGGGAAGCGTTCCTGGGCATGTACAACGGCTTTGACCGTCCTGATGCCGTCTTCTCCGGCAAGCCCCGAAACAGCATCGCACACGGCTGGTCGCCCGTGGCATCACATTGCATAGAGGTCGACCTGGAACCCGGTGAAGAGAAGAACTTCGTCTTCGTGCTGGGTTACGTTGAAAACCCCGACAGTGAGAAGTTCATTGCACCCAAGGTGATAAACAAGGTCAGGGCCAGGGCGATGATCGGAAGATACGATACCGATCAAAAGGTAGATGAGGCCTTAAGGGAGCTGAAGGAATACTGGGACAGCCAGTTGTCGGCCATCACCCTTGACCATCCCGACCCGCGCCTCTCGCGCATGGTCAACATCTGGAATCCTTACCAGTGCATGGTAACATATAACATGTCGCGCAGCGCCTCATACTTTGAATCAGGCATAGGTCGCGGGATGGGCTTCCGCGACTCCAACCAGGACCTGGTTGGCTACGTGCAGATGATAGCGCCGCAGGCCAGGGAGAGGATCATAGACATAGCCTCCACACAGTTTGATGACGGCAGCGCATACCATCAGTATCAGCCGCTTACCAAGAGAGGTAATGCCGAGATAGGAGGCAACTTCAATGACGACCCCCTGTGGCTGATATTCGGGGTGGCTAACTACCTTAAGGAGACAGGCGACTGGTCGATACTTGATGAGGAGGTGCCCTTCAATAACGACCCGGGAAACGCCGCCAGCCTCTTTGAGCACCTGAAACGGTCATTCTGGCATGTAGTCAACCACCTGGGGCCTCACCGGCTGCCGCTGATAGGCCGTGCCGACTGGAACGACTGTCTTAACCTGAACTGCTTTTCAACCAATCCCGATGAGAGCTTCCAGACCACCGAGAACCAGAAGGGAGGAGAGGCGGAGTCGGTGTTCATTGCTGCCATGTTCGTACTCTACGGTGCCGACTTTGTAACCATTGCCCGCAAGAGAGGGGAGGCGCAACTGGCAGATGAGGCTCTGAAGCACATCGGTGAAATGGTGAAAGCCATTGACAATCACGGCTGGGACGGCGAATGGTTCCTGCGTGCCTACGACTTCTACGGAAGGAAGGTGGGGAGCAGGGAGAACGAGGAGGGAAAGATCTTTATCGAGCCACAGGGCATGTGCGTCATGGCAGGCATCGGGCTTGAGGACGGCAGGGCTTTGCAGGCGCTTGCATCGGTCAACAAACACCTGGCATGCGAATACGGGATAGTCCTCAACAACCCGGCATTTACAAAGTACTACCTGCAGTTGGGGGAGATATCGAGTTACCCTGAGGGATATAAGGAAAACGCCGGCGTGTTCTGCCACAACAACCCCTGGATCATCATATCTGAGGCCATGACGGGCAACGGACACAGGGCCTTTGACTATTACACCCGCATCACTCCCTCCTATCTTGAGGAGATCAGTGATCTTCACAAGACCGAACCGTATGTCTATTCTCAGATGATAGCAGGGAAGGATGCCTTCAGGCCTGGTGAGGCGAAGAACAGCTGGCTGACAGGTACGGCATCATGGTGCCTCTTCACCGTCACACAGTATATATCTGGGCATAAGACCCGAGTACGATGGCCTTCTGATTGATCCCTGCATTCCGCCCGAATGGAACGGATTTACTGTCAGGCGCAAATTCAGGGGGGCGATTTATAATATTGAAATAGTAAACCCGGAGCATAAGTCAAAAGGCGCCTGGGAGATTACCGTCGACGGGAAAAAGTCTGATTCCGCTCTTATTCCCGTGTTCCCGGAAGGGACTGAACATCATGTAAAAATAATAATGTAAAGCTATGAGATACCTTTCATCCATTTTCGCATTTTCCGCACTTGCCGTGCTGGTTACATCAGCCTGCAGCAGTGCTGCACAGAAAAAGTCGAGGCTTGATGCCGCGGCCGCAACTGAAATGATCCTGGTCAACCAGGTGGGATATATGCCGGATGCCGAAAAGGTGGCTCTGGTCAGGTCGGCTGCTGAGGAATTTGAAATCATTGAAGCAGAGACCGGTAAGGTGATCTTCACCGGTATCACCGGCAAGCCCCTCTACTGGGAACTTTCAGGCGATACTGTCAGGACGGCAGACTTCTCGGCACTTGTTGCAACGGGAACCTACAGGCTGTGCCTGGCCGGAACTGATAATTGCTCCGGGACGTTCAGCATCGGCCCGGATGTATACACTGAAATTGCCAAAGCCTCGGTGAAATCGTTTTACCTGAACCGTTCCGGCTGCGAGATCACCCCTGAGTTCGGATCAAAATGGGCCCGTCCTGCCGGCCATCCTGATACAGCAGTGATAGTCCATAAATCCGCCGCATCAAAGAGCAGGCCTGAAGGGACCATCATCTCCAGCCCGGGAGGGTGGTATGACGCAGGCGATTACAACAAGTACATCGTAAACAGCAGCATAACCAACTACACCCTTCTGCTGTTCTATCAGCTGTATCCCGATTACTGCAAGGCGGTTGAGCTGAACATACCTGAAAGCGGGAACAACATCCCCGACCTGGTTGACGAACTGCTATGGAACCTGAGATGGTACCTGACCATGCAGGATCCCGCTGACGGCGGGGTCTATCACAAGCTTACCAACTTGCAGTTCTTTGGTTTCGAGATGCCTCACGAGGCGACCCAGCCACGTTATGTGGTGCAGAAAAGCACAGCCGCAGCGTTAGATTTTGCGGCAGTGACAGCCATGGCCTACCGTGTTTTTGCCAATGATCCCGCGGACGAGCTGAAGGCGTTGTCAGCCGTCTGTCTCGAGGCCTCGGAGAAAGCCATGAAATGGGCGGAAGCCAACCCTGCTGTCATTTATGTGCAGCCAAAGGACATCTCTACCGGCGCCTATGGCGACGATAACCTCACTGACGAGCTCTTCTGGGCCAAAGCCGAGCTGGCGCTGTCAAAGGGAATTATCCCGGGGGCTGATTTCCTTTCGGGCATCAGTGCCGGCACACCAACCTGGAACCAGTCGGCAACCCTCGGCCTGATCTCCCTGGCTCTTTCCGGCAATGATTCCTTCAGTGCACTCCGCGAGGAGTCAAAGGCGCTTCTTGTTGCCTACGCCGATGAGCTCCTTGAAAAATCAGCGGGATCGCCCTACCGCATCAGCCTCGACTGGTTTGCATGGGGGAGCACCTCTGATGTGGCGAACCAGGCAATGCTGAAGCTCGTCGCCATGAAGCTGACGGGTGACGATAAATACCTGCCCTCTGTCCAGGCTGATGTCAACTGGCTCCTCGGAACCAATCCTACAGGCTACTGCTTTGTGACCGGTTTCGGAATCCTCTCACCGATGAACATTCATCACCGTCCATCGGGCGCCGACGGCGTGCCTGAGCCGGTGCCGGGATTTCTTGTCGGAGGGCCGAACACCGTGGTGATGACCGACTGTCCTCCTACGGCAAACCGTTCCACCTTCCCCGCCAGATCTTACACCGACAGCGAATGCAGCTACTCCACCAACGAGATAGCAATCAACTGGAATGCGCCGCTGGTATTCCTGCTTGGTGCAATGGACAGTATGAAGCAATGATTGAGGCTGAAGAAAGGTAACCGCCATCCGCGATTGAATTATTCCCGGAAAAGGTTAATTTTAAGCACCACGATCAAAGTAGTCATATGATGAGTACCAGGAGAGCTTTTATCAAAAAGGGCGGGTTAACCGCGGGGGGTTTGGCAACCGTCACTGCGCTGGGAGCCGGCATCCTGCCGGACAAAGGAAAAAATTCCCGCAGTCCGGAAGGAATGCAAGCCATAAAGATCACCGCGATGTTCATTGAGCCGATTACTATCAAGCTGGATGAACCATTCCATATTTCACTTGGTGTAATGACCCAGATTGACAATGCCCTTGTTACTATTGTTCTTGAGAATGGCATTGAAGGTTATGGCGAAGCCGCACCCATTATACAGATTAACGGTGAGAACCAGGCAACCATCCTTGGTACCCTGAACAGTTGCAAGGACTTTATTGTCGGCCAGGATATCAACAACTACCGGGCAATCGCCTACACCCTGAAGAGTGCTTTCTGGGCCCAGTCCGCGGCAAGGTGCGCCATCGAGATGGCCCTGCTGGATGCATACACCAAAGCCCTGGGAATTCCTTTTTACCGTTTCCTGGGAGGAACTGAGAACAGGATAGAGACTGATTACACTATTTCCATAGTTCCTGCGGAGGAGGCAAAGAAGCAGGCGACAGAGCTTGCGGCTGAGGGGTTCAGGGTCATAAAGACAAAAGTGGGCACCACCCTGAAGGATGACATTGACCGGGTGCTGGCAATAAGGGACGGCGCACCGCAATGCGGGATTCTCATTGATGCCAACCAGGGCTACAACCCCAAAACCGCGCTGCGCTTCATCAATGAGGTGGTAAGCCACGGCATCTACCCTGTAATGTTTGAGCAGCCTGTTCTGAAGAGCGACCTGGCCGGGATGAAGTATGTAAGAGACAACACGGAGATACTGATAGGTGCGGATGAATCGGTGTTTACGGCTGCTGATGCCATTGATGTTGTTCGCACGGGTTGCGCCGATGTCATCAACATCAAGCTGATGAAGTCCTGCATAATAGAGTCACTTGATATTGCTGCCATTGCACGAAGCGCCAACCTCAAGCTCATGATTGGCTGCATGGTTGAAACCAACCTGGGTCTGGCATGTGCGGTACATTTTGCTGCCGGCGTGGGAGGTTTTGACTTTATCGACCTCGACCCGTCATTTGATGCTGCACGTTGCCCGGTGAAAGGAGGACCTGTTTACACTGCCCCGTACTGGACCATCGGTCAGGGCAACGGGCTGGGATTCAGCGGAAACAATTAAGAATCCATCCCGAAATCTGTGAAGCCGTTGATGAACCGGCCCCTGATGCATTGATTATCCGGATAGGAATGTTCATAAGATAAGTCAATCCGCAAAAGCTGAAAATAGTGCAATCGGCCTGATTTTTTCGTGCGGAACCTAAATATATTATATTTGTACTGCCATGGATTATAATGAAATAAATATCAGTATCATAAATTATCTCAGACCATATAATCCTGAGAGGATCGGAATTTTTGGCTCATTTGCCAGAAAAGAACAGACCCCATCAAGCGATATAGATATTCTTGTCAAATTCCGGAAAACAATTTCCCTGCTTGAACTTGTAAAAATCCACAGAGAACTATCTCACATTCTGGGCAGAGAGATTGACCTTGTAACTGAAGCTTCATTGAAAAATGAAAGACTTAGAAAATACATTTATAATGACCTTAAAGTCATTTATGAATGAAAGATGACAATATCTATATCGACCATATTTTCCAAAGTATTGACAGAATAAATTCCTACCTTAAAGGTAAAGATTATCAGTCCTTTTCAAAAGACTTCTTAACACAGGATGCCGTTGTACGCCAACTTGAAATTATTGGGGAAGCGACAAAAAGGATATCCAGGGAGTTCAGAGATAATTATCCTCAGGTGCCATGGTCAGATATGGCGGGAATGAGAGATATTCTGATTCATGACTACATCGATGTGGATACGGATATTGTCTGGAAAACTGCTTCAGAAAGTATATTGGAACTTGAAGAGCTTCTGAGAAGCTTAATCAGGAACAGGTGATATTAAGTTTAGGTACTTGCCGTGCTGGGATGCTCCACCCCCAGACCGGAAGCACTCCACTGATTTGATGACCGTAAGACTGCATGGCAGCATGATTTCATGTCCTTCAGATTGAGGACCTGCCATTTGGCGGGGATGAAAATCCGATAAAGAGGCGTACTGCCCTTTACAACTTCAAATAATCCCTCAACGCCGCAACATACTCCGTAAATTTCTTCCTGCCCAGATCGGTAATGCTGCACATCGTCTGCGGATAGCTCTCCCCGAAACTCTTGCTCACCGAGATGTAACCCGCATCCTTCAGCTTACCTATCTGCACGCTGAGATTGCCCGCTGTCGCTTCGGTCTTCTCTCGCAGATAGGTAAACTCAGCCCTGTCGACACTTATTAGAATTGACATGATTGCCAGCCGGAGCTGAGAATGCAGCAGCGGATCAAGCTCTCTGAACGGTGTCATGGCTGCCCTTATTTCTGAGTAAATAACCGGGAATCAGATAACCTGCGATCATTGCTACCGGCATTGCCAGTCCGGATATTGTCGGTCCGCCGAAATGAGCCACCAGCGCCATAACCCAGAAAGAAACCGCACCCCACATCAATGGCCTGAACCTGAGTACTGCCCCGGAGACTGACAGAGGCATTGCAGCCATAAGGAGCATATATTTGCCTACACTTGCCGTCTCAACAGGGAACAGGATAAAAAATATTACAGAAGATACCAGAAACGCCATCCATGTCCATACATGAATTGCCGTTCCGTATGTGAAGACCCTCTCTCTCTTTCCCTTGACAAACCCGTAGATCATCGAGACAAATACCCCCGGGATTACAAACAGCCAGACGTACCAGGAGTTGTTCCAGTCCGTCAGCTTCCAGATTAGAAACTCCGAGAGGCTGCAGGCAAATATCAGCCACCCCCAGAAAAGCAGGTGAAAACTGCTCTGCGTGATGCTTACCCTCGTCTTGTTGATCATTTCACTAATGACCCTGAGGCTCTCCTCCCCTGTCATTAATTTTTCTTCATTTTCCATGGCTTTTACTATTTTTACAATGAGTGTTGTAAATGATACATGCAACAAATATAAACCAGTTTACATTATAAACCTAATTATTTTATAAATATTTTTTTCATATCACGAGCATATTTCGTATGTTATTGATTACATGATTGATATAAATCAAATAAAAAGCAATGGGACTGATCAGGATTGAGGATATGGAGTTTTACGCTTTTCACGGCCATTATCGCGAAGAGCAGATTGTCGGAAATCACTTCCTGGTTGATGTGACTATAGAGACTGATACCGACAAGGCAGGCAAGAGCGACGAGTTGCGTGACACACTCAACTATCAGACGGCATATCTGCTGGTCAAGAAGGAGATGGAGACCACCTCAAATCTACTCGAACATATTGCCACCAGGATACTTGACGCCCTCTACCAGGAACTGACCGGCATCAAAAAAGCGACCGTGAAGGTGTCGAAGCTCAACCCGGTAATGGGTGGCCGCATCGGCAGGGTAAGTGTGGAACTGACCAGGTAAGCCTGCGTCTCCCTTATTTCTTTCAGCGGCCAAACCCGACGTAATAACAGTCAGCCTCTTCACCCCTCAGAAGGCCCTGGGGGCTCGAAATCTGCCGTAATAACAGTCATCCTCAACATCCTGCAGGGGCCCCGGGCTGCCGGATTGTCTGTCTGCCTCTTCAATAAATTGCACCCTGCATGCACCATGTCCCTTTTTATCTCCTATTTTTGTAATCTCATTTTAGCAACCGATGAAAGAGTCAGAAGAGATATCAAAGCCTGAATCACAGCATTTTATAGAACAAGCCATTGAAAAGGACCTGAGTGACGGGAAGAATGGAGGCCGCGTGCAGACCCGTTTCCCGCCCGAACCCAATGGGTACCTCCATATCGGACATGCAAAAGCCATCTGCCTAGATTTCGGCATGGCACAGAAGTACGGAGGCAAATGCAACCTGCGCTTTGATGACACCAATCCCACCAAGGAGGATGTTGAGTATGTCGATTCCATAAAAGAAGATATACAGTGGCTTGGCTTCACCTGGGAAGACCGGGAATTCTATGCTTCAGACTATTTCGGCAAACTTTACGACTTTGCCCTGTCGCTCATCAGACGAGGCCTGGCCTACGTTGATGACCAGAGCGCCGAGACCATATCCGATCAGAAGGGAACCACCACGCAGCCGGGAATGGCCAGTCCCTACCGCGACCGCTCCGTCGAGGAAAACCTCGATCTCTTTCATCGCATGAACCAGGGCGAGTTTGAAGAGGGCAGCCGCGTTCTCAGGGCCCGTATTGACATGGCTTCACCCAACATGCACATGCGTGACCCCATCATCTATCGCATTCTCAAGATCCCTCATCACCGCACCGGAACGGAGTGGAAGGTCTACCCCATGTACGACTTTGCTCACGGGCAGAGCGATTACTTCGAAGGGATAACCCACTCCCTCTGCACCCTTGAGTTCGAGGTGCACCGGCCGCTGTACGACTGGTTCATCGATCAGCTCAAAACGGATGATTACCGACCGCGACAGATTGAGTTCAATCGCCTTAACCTCACCTACACGGTGATGAGCAAGCGCAAGTTGCTGGAGCTGGTAAAGGACGGAGTGGTGAGCGGCTGGGACGACCCACGCATGCCCACCCTGTGCGGACTGAGGCGCAGGGGATACACCCCGGAGTCGATCAGGCGTTTTGTTGACCTTATAGGTTACACCAAGGTCGAGGCCATAAATGATGTCTCACTTCTTGAGTATGCCATCCGCGAGGACCTCAACAAGCGTGCACCGCGTGTCTTCGGTGTGCTCAAACCGCTGAAGGTAGTCATAACCAACTACCCCGAAGGCAGTACCGAAATGATGGAGATAGAAAATAATCCCGAGGATGAGAGCCATGGTAAGCGGCAAGTACCGTTCGCCAGGGAGATTTTTATTGAGCAGGAGGACTTCCTGGAGACTCCTCCGCCTAAATTTTTCCGTCTTGCCCCGGGGCAGGAGGTGCGGCTCAAGGGGGCCTACATAATCAGGTGCACCGGCGTGAAAAAGAATGAAGCAGGCGAGATTGTGGAGGTGCACTGTACCAATGACCCGGCGACGCGCAGTGGGGGACCGGAGTCGAACCGCAAGGTCAAGGGAACGCTGCATTGGGTATCAGCGGCACATGCAATTGATGCTGAAGTCAGACTATACGACAGGCTATTCAATGATGAGGATCCCTCCGGACACAAGGATATTGATCCCAGGGAGTTTCTTAACCCGGACTCACTGACCATACTCACCGGCTGCAAGGTTGAACCGTCGCTGGCAGAGGCCAGGCCGCTGGATAAATTCCAGTTCCAGAGGACAGGTTACTTCTGTGTCGATTATGACAGCCAGCCCGGGAAACTGGTCTTCAACCGCACCGTGGGGCTGAAGGACACCTGGGCGAAGATGAACAAATGAGCCGTTGAGCATTGAAAAAATGCCATCAGTGAAACTTTCAGATGATTTTTTTTATATTTGCACCCTCATATAACTGTCCCGTGGTGTAATTGGCAACACGTCTGATTCTGGATCAGAAGAGTTCAGGTTCGAGACCTGACGGGACAACCAGATTATCAACCACTTACGAAATTATTTGTAAGTGGTTTTTTCATTATTGCTAGGTTCTTGCTAGGTTTTAAGGAAGAATCCATCAAAATCGTAAATGAATACACTAAGGTCGGTGGTAATTTACACCACTCTTCAACTAATAAAGGTTCCCATGGTTAGGTCATAGCTGGGGAGTAAAGCAAGTCAACCACTTACACGGATTTCGGGTAAGTGGTTTTTTATTTGGCGCCAGTTTTGGGCCAGGTTTTGAGCGAAATATCCTGTTTCGGGGTTATAAATGAGTGAAGGCTGAAGGCTATTAACGGCTACCTTTAGGGTTAAATCAGACCTATTTTGTATTTCAAACTATGTCCAGCTATTTGGGGATCTAATCTTGTTTCCAAATATATTTTTGGAATATAGCATTTTCAGAAAACTCAATACCGTTAATTTTGGTATTACCTGCAAAGCCACCAAGGTGTCCAATGTATTCACAATTCTGATCGAGGACTGATGAGCTCATGTCAGCTCCGCATGCCCCCTGATAAAAGACATATACATACTCGCCCTGAAATAACAGCTGTCCAACTGCGGCTCCAGAATCGCATATTGGCCTCTTTGCAAATTCCCTGGTTAATTCTCTGATACAATCAGGACAGTCCTTGTCAATTTTTTCACATGAAGTTAGAATAAGAACTATGGAAAGGAGTAGATACTTTATGGGTTTCATAGTATTTCGGTCTTTTAATCAGGTATCAATTTTGTGCTAATTGACCTTTATGCTGTATATCATTAATACGAGAATGGACACCAATTCGCTGCGGACAGTATCCATTTTTAAACAGAAATGGAATATAACAATTAGGTTTTTAGCAGGATTACAGACCATGTTCAAAATCATCCCCAGGTTTGCCCAGAACAATTATCTTGTCTGGACAGGGAAAGAGCCAAGCTTATGAGGGTTTAGGGTCTGTGGCGTCAAATATGATAGGATTTGGCTCAATCCAGTGACGGTTGAGATGGAGCATTAAAAATAGTTCAATTGTGGCTGGCTATTTTGGCGGCCGAGACAAAAGAACAATAAAGTAATAGGAAATTTCATAACTCGTTGAATTTAAGGTTGCTTATCTTGTATGTAAATAAGGTTCTTGTTCTTTTCAAAATTTGTCCAAAAATCAGGAAGGATGCATCCCGATCCTGAAAAAAGTCCGCCGAATTCGCATACTTTATTCCCAGAACAATTGCACGATCCGATCAAGTATGGCATCAGCCACGGTTTTTTCTCCGATTACTTCATGCCAGCAGTTAACCGGCAGCTGTGATGTTATTATCATTGAGGCTCTTTTATGACGGTCTTCGACTATTTCCATCAATGCCGAGCGGTTGGCGCTGTCAATGGGCAGAAGTCCAAAGTCATCAATGATGAGCAGGTCCTGTCTTTCTATCTTAGATATTTCTTTCAGATAGGATCCGTCAGCCTTACCCATCTTAAGCCTTGAGAAGAGTTTTCCCAGGTTTGCATAGTAGACTTTGAAGCCGAGCGTACATGCCTGATGGCCAAGAGCTGTTGCAATGTAGCTTTTACCTATCCCAGTGCTGCCTGTAATGATAATGTTTTCATGTTTGGTTATGAAGCCGCATTCGGCAAAGCGCAGCAGTTGTCCGCGGTCCAGGTTACGGTCAGATTGGTAATCGATGCTTTCAATTGAAGACTGGTACCGGAACCTGGCATTGCGCAGCCTTCGCTCAAGGTTGCGGTTCTGTCGGTCATCCCACTCTGCTTCAACAAGCATGCCTATCAGCTCATCAGCAGATAGCGCAAGCATTTTCTCATTCTCAAGGCTTGTTTCATAGGTTCTTGCCATACCCCATAGCTTTAATTTTTTGATCTTTTCAAGTGTTTCTTTTGTCATCTTTTGGAGTGTATTTGTTTGAGTTGTTACTGATAATATTGTTCACCACGTATGTTTTCGTGGTTAGGGATATCGGCCGTGATCTCGGCATAAGTGATCATATCATATTTGTTCTCAAGGATTGTTTTAATGGCCCCATAGGAGTAGTTCTCATATTCAATGGCCCGGCGGCAAGCATTGATAAGTCTTTCTCTGCCAACCTTGCGCTCAAAGCCCAGAACACCCTGGCAGGCCTTGTATGCCTGCTCGGGATGTGACTTACTGTCCATCAGTCCTGTTATGAACGCCTTCACTGAAGTGTCGATTGATTCTCCCCATTTAATAAATCTATCGGGGTTCCACTCGGTAAGATACCTGTGAGTGCTTGCCAGGTGGTCGGGGTTTGTTGTGTAGCCATAAGCCCTGCGATCCCTTTTATGAGTGGCTATCAGAACATAATTATAATAAATCTCCACCTCGGTGGCGGAGTACATGACCTTGACCTTCTTTCCGATATATCCGTAAGGCACGCTGTAGTAGTGTTTATCCTCCTTAAGGCAGGTGTGGCCGTTGACTGATACTGTAGAGTATTGCTGACGCTTAAACTCATACGGCAGAGAAGGAAGCGGCGTGAGCACAGATCTTTCTATGTCTTCAAAAAGGTCACGGCGGCTGTAGGGTCGGCCCGTCAGCCTGATGCTATTATACTGCTCCAGCGCAACCTGCAGGGCTGCATTCAACTCTTCAAGGCTGTGGAAGGTCCTGCGGTCAAGGACAGAGTAAATACGACGGTATGTGATCCGTACGGCCCCTTCAACCAATGACTTGTCTTTGGGCTTATAGCTTCTTGCCGGCAAGATAGTCGTGCTGTAGTGAAGGGCAAAGTTCTCAAAGGCCTGGTTAAGGGTGGGCTCATACAGGGAGCTCTTGGTTACTGCGCTCTTGAGGTTATCCGGAACTATTGCCCGGGGAACACCGCCGTAATAGGCCAGGGCGTTTATACAACAGGTGATAAGATCTTCCTTGCATTGGCTGGGAACGGCTTCAATATAGGTAAGCTGACTGGCGCCAAGTACAGCAATAAATACTTCGACTTCGGTTATCTCCCCGGTCTCCCAGTTAACAACATGAAGCTTCTCGCCGGCAAAGTCAATGTACATCTTATCGCCAGCAATATGCTCGATATGCATTACCGGCCTGCTGCGCTTTAGCCACTGATGGTAATAATGTTTGAACTGCGACAACTTGTAGCCATCCGGGTGTGCGGTTATGTACCTTGACCATAGTATCTGCCTGGTAATGCCACGCCGTTTGAGCTCCTTTTCAATAACAGGGAACATGGCCTCAAGGGTCTTATACTTATCCCCTGGCTCTGGCTTGAGGCTCTCGCCAAACAACTCGTCCAAGCTCTTATCGCTGAGCATCTCAATGTCCTTTATGCTCAGGCCAAGCCCCTGATATATCCTGAGGTATTTCTTTAATGTATTGCGCGACACCCCGGTCATGGTGCTGATCTTCAGCTTTTTCTCTCCCTGGGAGTAGAGTCGCAAAATCTGTCTTAGCTTGCTCATGTCTGTCTTTTTATTGGCCATTGTCCCGCTGTTAATCGTTAGTAAAACAGCAAAGATCATGGCTCATTTCTAAACATGAGAAGAGCTCTTTAAAAAGTGGTCAGTTTGCTCCGGCGCTAGGTGGTCAATTTGCCCCGGCGCGGGGTGGTCAGTTTAGTCCGGCGTCAGGTGGTCAATTTGACCGTTTTTTGCAATAAATCACCAGAATTATTGAAAAACAACTAATGTTGATTAGTACCAAAATTAGTAGCTTTACAATGACTTTCTTCCTCCATCAAAAAACATAGAGATGATACGACATACCGTTGTTTTTAAACTGATCCACCCCCGGAATTCTGAGGCAGAAAAAGCGTTTCTGGTCGCAATAAGAAAACTGTCAGAAATTCCCGGAGTTCAGAACCTTGAACTCCTGAAGCAGACAAGCAGGAAGAATAACTTTGACTTTGGCCTGTCAATGGAATTCGAAACGGCCGGTGCATATGAAGCCTATAATAAGCATCCTGACCATACGAGGTTTGTCGCAACTTACTGGAAAAATGAGGTCGCTGATTTTCTTGAGATAGACTACGAACCGCTGGATTGATCCTGTCCATGAATTTTTAATGCCCGTCAGGACCTTCCGGCAGAATCCTTGATCCCCGTCAGTAATTGCCAGCGGGAACTTTTAATACCGGTCAGGACCTGATCCGGGGGGGGACTTTTAATCTCCCTCAGTGCCTGCCAGCGAGAGCTTGTAATTCCACTCATTGCATGCCACCGGGATCTGTAAATGATTACCCGATAAACCTCATGCTCAGCAGAATGACAGGGATCGTTATTACACTCAGTACAGTCGACACAAACACATTGGCGGTTGGGGTATCATCGTCACTTCCAAGTATATTGACCATGATCACCACATTCACCATACAGGGCATGGCCGCCTGCATAACCATCACGGGCAGCACCTCCCTCCTGAGAAGCGCTGGGAAGAGGTAATTCAAAAGAGCAAATATCCCCATTATCATAAACGGAACAAGCAGCAGCCTGTTGAGCGACAAAAGGTAGACCATCCTGTTCCGGACCATCCTCCCGGCATCTGCAAAATAAAGCACCGCACCGATATATATCATTGATAAATAGGTGGTTGTACTCCCCAGTGCACCTACCGAATCGAGTATGATCGGCGGTAGCTTGACAGACAGAAGAAACAACACAAAACCCGAGATTATGGCTATGGTATTGATATTGAACAGCTTTGTCAGATTTTTCCCCAATCCCATCCTTGTGCCTGGTGTGATTATGGCAACACCCACAGTCCACATGAGAATGTTTGATACAAGAATAAAGAGGCTGGCGTAAAGGAGTCCTTCCCTCCCGTACTGCGATGAGACCAGCGGAAGTCCGAGATAAATGATATTGCCCAGCATGCTGTGAAGCCTGAAGATGGCCTCCTGGCTTCCCTTAAGCCCTGCAAGCTTCGATGTCACCATTCCAACAAGAAGCATGAATAACAAAACGAACAGGGAGAGCAGTAATGTCTGCAGACTGCCTGACAGAAGCTCCGGGGTCAGGTCTATCTTGCTGAAGTTGGTGAAGAGCAGGGCCGGCAGGGTGATGTAAAAGATGATCCTCGCAAGCACATCCTTTGATGCAGAGGTTATAACCTTAGCCCGCGAGGCTGCCAGCCCCAGCAGTACCAGGATTGCAAGTACCGCAATCTGCCTCAGAACAATTTCCAGTGCCATTCAGATCAGTATTTTGTCCCGAACGAAAGATAACCCTCTCACCCGCCACCACGCCTTGCAGAGCAGTCTCCTCCTTCCGGTATTTGAACGGTCGAATTTATGATTTTTATTTCTTATCCGGATTTCCCGAAGAGATAAAGCCACGCCTCTTCATTGCCTGGTAGAATAAAATATCCGCGTCTGCCCTTATCTTTGAACTATAAAAAGGCTCCACTTTTTCTTTAAATCGAAGCGGGATCCACTGAGTGCAATGAAAGAACAATTTGAAGTTGAAAATCCGGACTTTGTCGTGAGTCCCCACACGGGGATGACGAAGCAGCATTACATCGAACTGGCCAGGTATCTGCTTGAGCGGGCATTCACCCACGTGCGCTCCATGGAGGACCCTCTCACCTTCCCTATCGTACCCGGGAAGACCTACCCTCAGGAGGGCTCCCCGGACTGGCGTTTCCGCTCACTGGAGTTCGAGGCGCTGGAGAGGACATTCACCCTGGCAGGACCGCTGATCCATGTCGATCCGGAGACAACCATCAGGGGCATCAGGCTGCAGGATTACTATCATCTCCATCTCTACAACGCACTCACGCCTGGTCATCCCAATTCTTTGCCCATGCCACAGGAGCTGCCCGATGCGACCTACCAGTTCACATGCGAATTCGGAGGACTCTTCAAGACCCTCCTGCTGATGCCCGATACGCTCTGGTCAACCTACAGCCAGAAGGAAAAGGATGAGATGGCGGTTACCATATCCGCCTGGGGCCATCACCGGACAACGCAAAACAACTGGCGTATCTTTAATATCATAACCCTGTCGTTCCTGAAAAAACAAGGTTACCTGATCGATGATGAGCTGCTGAAAAGCCACCTCCTCTGGGTGGCTTCCTATCACTCCGGCAACGGGTGGTACCTCGAGCAGACCTACAACTATTACTCGATCAGCCTTTTCATCGTTTATACCACTATCTGGAACAGAACTTTCGGGGATGAATTTTACCCTGAGATAGCCGACATAATCGAAAGATCGGCCCAAAAGCTGATGGAGTCAATCACCGGCTTCTTCGGACGCAACGGTTACATAAACATGTGGTCAAGGAGCATCTGTTACCGCACCTGGGTCTCAGGGGCTTTTCCCGTGGCATTCATGCTGAAGGACAAAAACCTCCTGGATCCCGGGTTTGCGCGCCGGCTCTGTTCCGGGTCGCTGCTGCAGTTTGTGTCACGAAAGGAGTTCTACTACAATGATATACCCAGCCTTGGCTTTTACGGGCGAAGAGACTACATGGTCCAGAGCTACAGCTGTCCCGCCAGTCCCTTCCTGATGTTTCTGCCATTCATATGCCTTGCCCTGCCTGATGAATCGCCCTTCTGGCGCGCCACTGAGAACGAGGGTTACTGGGAGGGGCTGAACGGGGATTCCCGGATCACGGTACTTGAAAATCCGGGACTGGTACTGGTCAACCATGGCAAAACAGGAGCCTCCGAGATTGTCCCCGGCAAGGTCTATTATGATGACCCCAACTATTCAAAACTGACTTACAACACACATTTCCCATGGGAGGATCATGATCCGCAGGGAGGAACATCGATGGAATACAGTTTCAGAAGCCTCGATCCGCGGGATGTCAGGGGTGATGACATCAACTTTTACCTTACAGGCGCAACCATAAGCAACAGTCCGGACAGGAGCCGCATCTACTCCACCTCGCAGAGCATGGTCTTCAACGGTGTCAGAGACGGTGTGATCTACAGGCAGGCGCTGATGAGAAGGCCTCCAAACAACGGCGTGGGATATATCATTGACCTCGCTGACATCATTATCCCCGGAGGGGTGATCAGGGTCGACCGTTGCCGGATGGCTTTCGAACATGAACTGACGCTGGGCCACTTCGGATTGCCTCATATCGGAGGAAAACCGGTGGAGGTCAACTCTTCCGGGGATGGAAACAAGAGGGTTATAACCGCAAGAATCAGGGGCAGAAGGGTTGCCCTGGTTACCTACTCCGGCTGGGACAGAGTTGATTCGGTGACTCATACCAACCTGAATGCGGAGGCGGACGACAGCACCGTCATCTATGCACACAGGAAACGTACGGCAAAAAACCCCGCGATGGAGCTCATGATCTCAGTATTCCTCCACAGGACAGATGACTCTGAATGGACAAAGGAGGAACTGTCGCCGATAAAGGCTTTAAGGATCATGGATGTCACCCCGGCGTTCTCACCCCTCGGCGCAGAGATAACCCTGCAGGATGGCACCGTCCGTAATATCTTTTTCGAGGAGATGGACGGCAACCGCAGATGTTAGCCGGGAAAGTCAGAGACTACTGAGTCTGTCCCGGGTCAGCCATTTATTTGCAAACCTCCCTCCCCGGGTGAACTAAATCAGCTTCCAGGGTTGCCTGTAACCGTAGTGAAGAAGCTTTGAGGCTGCACCGTCAGCGTCATCAACAAAGGTTTCGGTTGACGGATCCCATTTGATAGTTCTCCCCAGTTCGACAGCAATATTGCCAAGTGTGCATACAGTACAGCTGCTGTGACCTGTCTCAACCGGCACAACCGGATCAGTGCGTTTCCGCACCGCCTCAATGAAGTTGAGCTGGTGCGGTATTCTCGTCTCATAGGGACCATCATCCGCTGTTCCCTCAGGCGGGGGTGGTATCAGTGCGGGGTCGGACGATGCAAAGTGCTGTCTTGATATCTCAATCCATCCCTTGTCACCAGTGAATTTGACCCCCTTGGTCCGCTTCTCGTCAAAGGGTTCGGATGTCATCACAACACCACTGGCATACTTCCATGAGATATACTCCGAGCCATCGCCGATGGGTGATATCTCCACCGGACCGCTTCCGTCCATCCCGAGGCCCCACTGTGCCACATCGAACATATGTGCCCCCCAGTCGGTGGTGAAGCCGCCGCCCATTTCCTTGTACCATCGCCAGCCACCCCAGAATTCCTCATCCTGTGGCGGATCAAGGGAGATCGGAGGATTAAGTTCCTTGTTGTAGTGGATTGTAGCAGGCAGTGGCCCGAGCCAGAGATCCCAGTTCAGGTCCGGCGGAAGTTGTTCTTCCGGAAGGTTATAGGGTACCGGGGGAGCGCCCACATAGGCATTTATTGATGTGACAGTGCCGATAGCGCCTTCCCTGACGAGCCTGACGGCATGCTGGAAATTGGGATCGGAACGCTGCTGGCTGCCTAATCCCAGTATTCTGCCCGTCTCACGGACAGTGGTACGAAGCTGCTGTCCTTCATATATCGTAAAGGTCATCGGCTTCTCAAGGTAGACATCCTTGCCTGCCTTCAGCGCAGCTATGGCGATCATTGCGTGTGCATGATCCGGCACGGCTATGACAACGGCATCAATGTCTTTTCTTTCAAGCAGATCTTCATACTTTTCGAAGGATAAGGCCTTTATCTTTTTACCCGCTCCGGCATAATATTCATTAACACGATTCTCAAACCGCTTCCGCTTTATACCGTACACATCACAACCCGCCAGAACCTCAACATCAGGTATCCGGATGAAGCCGTCAACCAGGTACATGGCCTGCTGTCCCAGCCCGATGAATCCAAGCCTGACAAGTCCCGGAGCCTTTTTCCCGGAGCACCCGCCCATAACTGATGGAATAATTAATACCCCGGCGACGCCGAGTGATGTATTTCCAATAAACTCTCTCCTGGTCAGTGATTTAGTCTTCCTGCTCATAGCTAAGGTTTTTAATTTTTGTCTTACGGTTGCGGCCTCATTCAGAATGCCCGCCGGGATATAAAGATATACCATTTATTTTTTGCGGCGCTTGCTTCACTTTGCTAACTTTATGACCGCCTCACGGAGGCAGTGAAATGCCCATACTTAATAGCAGACAGAGTAACATATCAATCAGTAAACCCTTTGCAGTTCATCCATAATCCATACCGAAACATGAAATGTCTCAAACTCTTTTCAGCCGCCACGCTGCTTGCCAGCCTAATGTTCTTCTCCGCACCCCGGACATATGCCCAGGTCAATGTGCCTGTCCCGGAGGAACACTTCGGCTTCATGCCCGGCTCAGATTATAACCTCTTCAGCTACGAAGAGCTGATAGACTACCTCATGAAGCTTGACAAGGCTTCACCGATGGTCAGCATGGAAGAGATCGGCACCAGCCCGATGGGAAGGAAGATGTACATTACATTCATCTCCTCTGAGAAGAATATAAAGAACCTGCCCAGGCTGCGTGAGATTAACAGGGAGCTGGCACTGAATCCATCGCTCTCTGACGCGCGGAGGAAGGAGTATATCGCTGACGGCAAGGTTTTCTTCCTGGCCACCCTCTCAATGCACTCAACCGAGGTGGCTCCGTCGCAGGCTGCACCTCTCATTGCCTATCAGCTGGTCACCTCGGCCGATCCCCTGATCAGGAAATACCTTGATGATGTCGTTTACATGATGGTGCCATGCCATAACCCTGACGGGATGGATCTGGTTGTTGAAAACTATAAGAAATACAGGGGCACCCAGTATGAGGGAGCCTCGCTGCCGCAGGTCTATCACAAATATGTGGGACATGACAACAATCGTGACTTTATCAGTCTCACCCAGGAAGACACGAGGGCCATAGCCCGCATCTATAACCTCGACTGGTTTCCGCAGGTGATGGTGGAGAAGCACCAGATGGGTTCGACGGGGATACGCTATTTCGTACCTCCGGCACATGATCCCATTGCCGAGAATGTTGACGGTGAATTATGGTCCTGGACAGGCGTTTTCGGCACCAACATGCTGCGTGACCTGACGGGAGCAGGACTCACCGGGGTGGGCCAGAAGACCATTTTCGACATGTACTGGCCGGGCTCAACAGAGACATGCATCTGGAAAAATGTCATAGGCATGCTCACTGAAGCTGCCAGCGTGCGCGAGGCTTCACCGATATATATTGAACCCAATGAGCTGCAGGCCAGCGGCAAGGGGCTCTCGGAGTATGACAAGAGCATCAACTTCCCCGTACCGTGGCCGGGCGGGTGGTGGCGACTGGGTGACATTGTCAGGCTTGAGATCGAATCGACCATCTCTGTCATCAAGACTGCCTCGCTGCATAAAGGTGACATCCTCCGCTTCAGGAACGACATCTGCCGCAGGGAGGTGGAGAGAGGCCGCAGCGAGCCGCCTTACTACTACGTTGTTCCTGCCGGGCAGGCCGACCAGAGTGAGCTCATCCGGTTCGTCAACCTGATGAGGGAACACGGTGTCAGCGCATACCGTCTCACGGCTGACCATACCCTTGCCGGCATTAACCTGAAGGCAGGCGACTTTGTCTATCCCCTGGCACAGCCCTTCAGGGCTTTTGTCAGGGAGGTGATGGAAAATCAGGAATTCCCCGTCAGGCATTATAGTCCAGGTGGAGAAATGATCAGGCCTTACGACGTGACGAGCTGGTCATTGCCTCTTCACAGGGGACTGACATCATATGAGATCACCTCACGCGATCTTCAATTTGAGGGGCGGATAAAACCATTTGAGGAGGAGTATGCACCGCTGCAGAAGAGTTACCGTCTGCCTGCCATCTTCCCTGTCTCAAGCAACGGGAGTTTCATGGCGGCTTTCATGGCTGCCGGAAAAGGGATGAAGGTAAGTCGGCTTGACAAAGAGGTGCAGATTGAAGGCAAAGTTCTTGGGAAAGGAAGCTTCGTCATCAGCGGTGGTGATGCGTCGGTGCTGGGCTCTATTGCACAGGAAGCCTGTACGGAGCCGGTATACGCGGGAGGGTCAGGAACCATCCCGGCAACAGAGGTAACCATCCCCCGGATAGCCCTTGTGGAGACCTGGTTCAGCGACATGGATGCAGGGTGGACGCGGTACCTCTTTGACACCTACCATCTGCCCTACACGATCCTCCATCCGGGCGAATTCGCCGAAACAGACCTCGGAGGAGAGTTTGACATAATCATCCTCCCCGGCACCCAGAAGAATCTCCTGATGACCGGCAAGCCCGGCACTGACGGAGGGGCATACATGAGCAACTATCACCCTGACTACCAGGAAGGAATGGGCAAAAAGGGGCTTGAAAAGCTGCTTCTCTTCATCAATAACGGCGGCACAGTATTATCATGGGGACAGTCGACCGATCTCTTCACCGGCCTCCAGGAGATCACGGAGGGTGAGGCTACCGAGGAGTTTACGCTGCCCTTTGCCAACGCCGCCGACCAGGCAAGGAGGGATGGACTTAGTATTCCCGGAGCCCTTGTGCAGATCGGGCTGAAGGAAGATCATCCCCTCACCTACGGCATGCAGGCTTCGGCAGGGGTCTTTTACCGGGGTAATCCCCTTTTCACGACCACCGTACCCAGGTTTGACATGGACCGCAGGGTCATCGGGAGTTTTTCCGAAAAAGAGATACTGCTGAGCGGTTATTGCGAGAAGGAGGAGTTGCTGGCGGGCAAACCGGCAATGATATGGCTAAGGAAAGGAAAGGGACAGCTTGTCCTCTACAGTTTCAACCCGCAGTTCAGGGCTTCGACGCAGGGAGCCTACAAGATGCTCTTCAACGCTCTGTTCCTGCCTCCCGCTGACCAGCAGACCCTTTTGCCATGAAAATCCTGATAATTGAAGATGAACCCAGGGTGGCCTCCTTCATCAAGGAAGGGCTTGAGGAGAAAGGATATGAGACGGAGGTGGCTTATGACGGGCTGTCAGGAGAAAAGGCCGCGGCGGAGCCTGGCATTGACCTGGTGATCCTTGACCTGATCATCCCGGGGAAACCAGGAATAGAGGTATGCAAAGGCATAAAATCGGAAAGACCGGATCTCCCTGTTCTGATGCTTACGGCTCTTGGTACCACGGCCGACAAGGTTACAGGATTTGATGCCGGTGCCGACGACTACCTGGTCAAACCCTTTGATTTTCCCGAATTGCTGGCCAGGATCAAGGCGTTGCTCAAGAGAGTAATCCCCGCCTCACAGCAGACGGAGTCGCTGAAGGTGGCTGATCTGGAGCTCGATCTCCTGAGAAAAGCAGCAATCAGGGGTGGCAGGATAATAGAGCTGACGGCCAAGGAGTTCTCCCTGCTTGAGTACTTCATGCGCAATAAGGGACGGGTCCTGTCACGGGTCGACATATCGGAGAAGGTCTGGGAGATAAACTATGATACGGGAACGAATGTCGTGGAGGTATATGTCAATATCCTCCGGAAAAAGATTGACAGGGATTTTGAACCAAAACTGATACACACCAGGATCGGCCTGGGATATATCTTCACGGAACTGTAATGAAAATACGCCAGAAACTTACTCTGCAGTTTTTCCTGATGGCAGGCATAATAATGGTGCTCTTCTCACTGACTGTATATTTTCTGTCAGCCCAGTACAGGCGTGACGATTTCTTCCAGAGGCTGGAGAGCAGGGCGAACAGTACCGCCAGGCTGCTGATTGAGGTCGATGAGATTGATGCCGAGCTGCTTGCCAAGATCGAAGAGGACAACCCTGTCAGCCTGCCCGATGAAAAAATAATTATCCACGACTATAGCAATAATATTGTCTATACCACTGACAACCGCAATGTCATACTGTATGATACAACTCTCCTTGACAGGATAAGGCTTGAAGGCAAGGTCAGGACGCGCAGCGGAAGGTATGAGCTGATGGGAGTGCTCTTCGTGGAAGAAAATGACAGGTTTGTGGTGTTGTCTGCTGCCAGGGATATTTTTGGGGTTGATAAGCAGAAGAACCTGAGGATGGTGCTTCTGCTGCTTAACGGACTCTTCCTTCTTCTTTATTACCCCGCGGGGTGGCTCCTGGCCGCAAGGGCCTTCTCTCCCATCTCAAGGGTTGTGGAGAGGGTTGAAGAGATATCTATAACAAGTCTCAATCTCCGGCTTGATGAGGGCAACGGCAAAGATGAGCTTGCCCACCTGGCGCACACTTTCAACCTGATGCTTGAGAGGCTTGAGACTGCCTTTGCAGTGCAGAAGGACTTCATCTCGAACGCATCGCACGAGCTCCGCACCCCGCTGACGGCAATCACGGGGCAGCTTGACGTACTCCATATGAAGGACCGTTCAACAGAAGCATACCGTGCTGCCACCTTTGCGGTTCTGGAAGATATTAAGAATCTCAACAGGCTTATAGACAGGCTCCTGCTGATGGCCCATGCAAGTTCCGAGAGTGCAAAAACCGGCTTCCGTGAGGTCAGGGTCGATGAGATTCTCTGGCAGTCGCGTGAAGAACTGATCAGGTTCGAAAAAGGGTACACCGTGAACATATCCCTTGGCGAAACCATCTCTGACATAGAGAATATGATGGTCATGGGCGACGACCAGCTCCTGCGTTCAGCGGTAACCAACATTATGGAAAACGGCTGCAAATACTCTCCCGACAAATCGGTGGACGTTAACCTGAGTTTCACAGGCAGCAGGCTGTCGATCAGTTTCAGGGACAGGGGGCCGGGTATTCCCGAGGCTGACATAGGCCGGATATTTGAACCCTTTTACCGCGGAACCCTGGCCGGTAAGGTCAAGGGGCACGGCATAGGCCTTTCGCTTGCAAAAAAAATCATCGAGATACACCAGGGAGAGATTGCCGTCAGTTCACCGCCTGACAAAGGCACAGAAATAACAGTGTCACTGCCGGCGGCACCAGACAAGGTTAGATAATAAGCAGACCCCGAAAATCACATCCTGAGCCCGCTACCCGCGGCACCATACGACCGGATTTCATACTGATCACGCACGCTCAGGCCGGAAACCACTGCCTCCGGAGCATATTTTAATGGTAAATTAATGCGGAATTAAGCCCGTATTTATCCCGCCGTCATACCTTGCGGTCCCATGGATTATGCTTTTTAATGATTATATCCCTGGGAAATTCAATGACAAACGATACCCTGTGATTTAACCGGGTATAGCTTAAATAGTTTCTGTTTTTCAAAGTTCTGTTATTTATTTCTGATAGGAGGTGCGGGGTGCCGCACCTCTTTTTTTTGACATCCACAGTATTTTTGATAACTTTGACATAGGATGCACCGGCATCATCAGATCTGAGTCAGTGTTTAATTTTTAGTCTATGAAAAGGAGTCTGCTGTTCGCATTTATCCTTGCAGGGTTCGCCTCCGTCCTGTCAGGGCAGGACAGGATAATCACCCTGAACCATGACACCATCGCGTGCAGGATAACAAAGATAACCAGGAGTGATATCCATTTTGATGTCTCATCGCAGGGAATCACCACAACCGGTAAGATGCCGCTGACCGGTGTTCTCAGCTATTCGGTCTCACCGGCCAAGAGTCCGCCACCAATGTACGAAGCTGTCCGCAGCGGCTCACCTGGCAGACTGCGTCTTGGCCTGAGCGGCGGGATGGGATACATTTTCAGCAGCTCGGATGAGGCTGAGGATGCCATGGTAAGCCTCGGAATAACAGAAGAGAATGCCGAATCATATTACAGTGACCTCAAATCAGGCTGGTATGGCAGCGCAGACGCCACATGGATGATAACCCACAGTCTTGGAGCAGGACTCAGATACAAGTTTTTCAATACCTCAGCCGAAACGGAGGGCTATTTTGACCCGGGGGACTACTACAACATCTATTTTTCAGCCTTCAGGGAAAACATCTTCGTCAATTATGCCGGCGTTTCAATATTTTACCAGGAACCCATCGGGAAAAAGGGTGTTTTCAGCCTGTACACCTCCTATTCGCTGGGCATGGCTTTCTACAGGGATGAGTTCGAGGTCTTCTACGGGAACTTCCTGATAACAGGCAACGCCCTGGGAATGGACGGCAGCGTGGGGCTGGAGTACCGCATCAGTCCCTTGATTTCAGCCGGGGCAGAAATATCACTGTTCACCTCAACAATCAGGAAGATCAGGGTAACAGACGGGGATGTGGATGAGACAGTGGATCTTGAGGAGGATAATTACGAGAACCTTTCAAGGGCGGAAGTGTCAGTGGGAATCAGATTTTATTTCTGGAGCAGATGAAAAAAACAGCTTTCTTATTTGGTCTGGTACTGATAGTCTTTGCAGGAACATCCTGTGATGATGATTTCCTGTCGAGGAACGATGACGAATGGTACTACCCTTCAGATACACTTTTTCTGAGTAATTACGATGACGACGTGGCAACCACACTGGAGCTGCAGAATAATATCAATGCCGACTTCACTGTCTATATGCATCCCAGGTGGCTCAAATTTTCATCTCCACACGGCAGGGTGAATAATGGCACAGTGCCACTGGCATTCAGCATCGATGAAGATAATCTCCCCTACGGGTACACCAGCCATGTCGGAACGGTGGTACTGGATATAGAGGGTTACGGTTTTACTGCCATCACAGTCATCTTTACAAACTTCGGGAATCCAACCATCTCATGTTCTCCGGGAGAGGTAGTCTTTGACCATAACTATATTCAGACAGTCACTCTCTACAGTCCTACCGAGGGTATTCTGATCTGGGAGGCAGAGGATATTCCTGACTGGCTTACATTCTCACAGACATCAGGGATTCTCATGTCTTCGGATTATACCTGGATAACGATTACACTTGATCCCGCTAAGGTCCCCCCTCTGACGGAGATCGTTGACACCGTGAATATAACCGGTAACTCTGTAAACGGAGACTTTCCCCTGGGGATCAGGGTTACACCCGGGACGGTGCCGCCACCCCAGGGCACCACAGTCAACAGCATTCTGACCGATGCCGAATATCATCACAATTCCGGAATGATGGCCATTTGCACAAAATCGCCCAACCAGCTTCTTCTCTATAACACTGCTTCCGGAGTGACGGATACAATCAAACTGGAAAAAACACCCAGCTGCATCAGCTTTTCGGAAGACGGGCAGAAAGCCGTCATAGGCTATTCGGTTGCATCAGTCGGGTACATCGATATGGCAAGCCGGCAGATCACGGAAGAATTTAACATAGACTGCATCCCATCTGATATTGTACTTGGTGACAATGGCTGGTGCTATATTACACCTGTAGCAGACCAGTGGGAAAAGCTGAGAAACCTCAACCTGAATACCGGTCAGCTGATCACCAGTTCAACGGCGGAATCGATTTATGAAGAGACTGTGATAAAAAAGATTCCGGGAAAACCATTAATGGCAGGTTCCATGGTAACCCTCAGCCCTACCAGCCTGTTGCTTTTTGACCTGGCAGGAGGGCAGGCGAAAGATGAAGTTACCCGGTACCACGAATCGATAGGCGACTTCTGGATCTCAAAGGACGGCGCCAGGATGTATGCAGCATACGGGAATGTCTATACACTTCCGGAATACGATGGCCAGTTCCATTCTTCCTCACCTCCGGTTTACGGCAACATCGATACCGAGTCATCATACATCTATGCCCTTGATGACTGCCCCGCCATAAACAGTGTTTTTGCCAGCTCCTCCATTTACTGGTGGCAGACCGGAACCTCATCCCTGATTGAGCAGTTCAATGCGACGAACCTGAACAGGATAAGGACATTCAATGTGTCTCCGGTAGTGCTGAACCAGTACGGGACCCTGTTGCAGACCTGTCCGCGCTTCATCTTTGTCAGGAAGGACGGATCAGCCATGTACGTGTTAAAAACCCTGAGACCGGATTACGGTGTCGAAGGCTGGTTCATGGAAACAATTAATCTGTAAAGATCCCCCGGGAAAGTGCGGGGAGTGGAACACCAGTCAGCTAGGCAGCCGGCCTGTTCTTCCGGGTGTGGAAATAGGTAAGGCCGTTAAGGTCTGTCATTCCTACAAGCTCCAGGCCAACCTCCTTCAAAAGGTTCGTCACGGCTCTCCTGGTAAGGTACCTGTTGGTCTTGAAGTCGATGAAGCTGTACATCCTGTTTATAAAAGGAATCCTCGACTCAATTCCGTTCTCATAGGCTTCAGCCTTGTCTGATACCTGCCTCGGGAGATTGCTGTATTTATCCGAAAAACCGTTCTGCGACCTGTTGTCAACAAAACAGCCTATGAAATTACTGTTGTCAGGAAGGAGCTCTTTTATCTGTTTCAGGAAATCCCTGATCTCCCTTATATGGTTAAGCTGCCGGAGGGTAATAACGGTCCGTATCCCTTTCATGTCCTCCGCGTCATAGAAATAGTGGCGTGATGAAGGAATGACAAGCATTCCTGATTCCTTGATCAGGCCCATGCGGTCAAGATAGTCTATCAGGCTCTGACGCACCTCAATATCAAGCTCCTCAAAAAGATGCATGAGGCCGCTGTCCCTTAATGACAGCTTCCTCGGGCTCACCTTCATGACTGCCTGCTCATTGCTGACGTCTGAATTCAATCTGACAGCTCCTTCCTCCATTATCTCTTTAATACTCTTTTTCACGCAATTTCTGTGCCATGTTGTTTAAACAACATTCGTTTACAGAAGATAACATGCCGAAGATATTGACTGTTTATATAAACACCTAAGCTATTTTGATGTTCACATGACACGCTTTGACTAACGGACGAAAAACGAAGATATGCAAAAAAGAAATAGAAGTCAACAAAATCGGTCAGGAGGTTTTAAGCAGGCATCAGGCACCCTCTCAATACCTGAATTTCAGTGTTTTATGCGGAATTCCCTGTAGCCGGCCGGAGGATGCTCGCTTATCTTTGCTGAATCAACGAATCCGACCCCCGGTCCCTTTCTGCACCAGGCAGCGAACTCTGCAAGCTGTTCCCTGGTTCCTTCGGCCTCAATATAGACGCTTCCATCCGGCATATTCTTAACGAAGCCCGTTATATCCCTTCCCGATGCCTCACGGGCTGCACTCCATCGGAAGCCCACCCCCTGGACATAGCCCTTCACCGAAATCTTATAAAGCAATTTGTCCGTATCCATAGCTGTCTGTCAATAATTTCGTTTTCCGAAGTTCATCGCTTTTTTGAAGAGTTTGAAATAGAGGGCAACGTATAACATCAGCGACACAATCCACAGGACGATTATGTTGAACCGGAATGTATCAATCTGAATGGTCCCGATCTGTTTGAACGGCGCATAAAACTGCGCGCGGCCTGTCCTGGAGACAGGCTTCATGTATACAGGCTCATATCTCTGAATAATCCTGCCAGGTGTCTCTATCGTTTTCCGGGCATTGTATTCGTCGAGAACTATCTCCCTGAGCTTGTTGTTCCTGTAGTCCTCTTTCAGTTCAATGAATGCCTCCTTCCCCATTTGAGACACAAGCGCACCGGTGACTGAATCCTTAAGTACAATGTTGTTTTTCCTGATGTTACGGAACTGGCCTGCCAGGCTGTCGAGATACTGCTCCAGTCTTTCTGCGGCATCAGCAGTGAACCTTTCCCTGTCAGGTGACCCCATAAGTGCATCCGGCGGTCTTTCAAAGCCTGCCAGTCCGGACAGCATCTCTGTATAATCAGAGAGCCGGTTTAACTTTTGGGTGATGATTTCACTGTGTTCCTGGCTATCATGGTACTGCCGGCACAGCCAGAGATCCTTTTTAAGCGCTTCTGTCAGGAATGATGCATACCAGTTGTTCTGGCTGATCTCCATGTCATATTTGAAAAAATTTCTTTCATACCTGTTACTTTTAAACTGCTCCACCGCCAGGGCCTCGAATGACCACCGGGCCGGCATCAGGTCTCCCAGTACCGGAACAAATTCAGATACTGAATCACTGTTTCTGTGCAGGTCATCAAATTTGACAAGCACCCCGCTGAAGAGCAACTGGGGAATTATTATAAAAGGTATAAGGATATAAATTGTTACTACCGAGTCAAATGCCGATGAGATTGTCAGGCCTATCATATTTGCCAGGCAGGAGGTGCTGAATAATACGATCCAGTAGACCAGGGTCATTCCCCTGATACCAAGGATCAGGTTGCCGATCAGAACAAAGAAGATGGTTTGCACAGCCGAAATAGCGAACATAATGAATACCTTGGAATTCAGATAGCTGAACCAGCTGAGATTAAGGAATGATTCCCGCTTGAGTATTTTGCGGTCCCTCACGATCTCCTCGGCACTGATGATGAGACCCATAAAAAGAGCTGTAATCACACACATGAACATATATGCCGGCAGATTTTCATTCTCGCTGAACATATATGCATCTCCAGCCACATTTTTGGTAAAATAGGATAACAGAAATGCCAGCGTGGGAGCTCCCAGCAGGCTTATCAGTATATAAGGCCTGTCGGCAAGCTTGGAGAGGAGGTCACGCATAAAGAATATCCGTGATTGCCCGAAGAGGCCGGGGATTGAATAATTGTTTTCCGGCAGGGGTTCTTTTGAAAGAGTCTCATGTCTGGTTATTTTCCCGGCCTCGGGCTTAAAGTTCTCAGCCCACTCGGCAGGTGTCACTCTTCTGACATGAGTGGGCTTACCGTATTCGTTGACCACTTTTGCCTCAATAATCCTGAGTAGCTGGTCTGTATTCACATTGCCACATGCAACACATTGGTCATCATATGCATTGGCATGATTTGCCAGGGTCTTGAACCAGATGACTGTCTCTGTCGGATTACCGAAGAAGATCATATAGCCGCCCTTATCGATGATCATTATTTTGTCGAACATCTTGTAGATGTCTGACCCGGGCTGGTGGATGGTGGTGATTACCAGCCTGCCCTTGTATGTCTGCTCCTTGAGCATGTTCATCACTACCTCAGCATCAACCGATGAGAGGCCTGAGGTGGGTTCATCTACAAACAGAATGGTAGGCTCACGTATCAGTTCAAGGGCAATATTCAGCCTCTTTCGCTGCCCCCCGCTGATGATCTTATTAAGCGGATTGCCCACTTTCAGGTCACGGATGACATCAAGATCGAAATCAACCAGCATTCTGTCAACCGCTTCCCTTATAAGGTTCTCGCCAAGGTTGTTAAGGCACATCCTTGCATTATACCAGAGGTTTTGCCAGACAGTCAGCTCCTCGAAGAGCAGATCATCCTGCGGCACGAAACCGATGACGCCATTGAGATGCTGCCTGCCTTCAGGTGAGTAAAGCTCATACCCGTTAATAAATACCTCCCCGGTCTCGGGCCGGGTAATGCCGCTCAGGACATTTAGCAGGGTTGATTTCCCGACACCGCTGCCTCCCATAATACCCACGAGGTTACCCGACTCTTCACGCACACTCAGGTTACGGATACCGCAGTCGCTGTTTTTAAATCTCAGGCTTACATCCCTGGCTTCGAGAGTAATCCTGTCCTTGAATGACTCTCCGGTGAATATTCCCGCAATCTCATTGTAATAGATTGCATCAGTGGCTGCGCCTCTTATTGACGATCCGTGATCAAATACATAAGTCTGTCCCTGGAAGATATTCTGGCCATTAAGAAAAAGATCCTCCTTTCCTGCATACCTCAGCAGCAGGGTGTTTGTGCTCATCACATGAAGAAATTCGATCCTGCCCCTGAGATTCTCATGAAAAAGATGCTTTATGTTCCTGCCTTCAAAGACGTTATTACTGTCGATGACCATGAGCCTCTCCCTCCTGACGGAAACATCAGCAGGTTCAAGGATGAATCCTCTCAGGTCATCGTACTCCGTCTTATGTATGTTAAAAGCCGTCGCAACTGTTTCAAGGAATTCCAGCTCAATAAACGTGATCTCTGAGCTGAAGGAGATAAAATCCATCAGCTGCACCATAACGTATAACTTTTGCTTTTGCTGAAGCTCCTCGTTTATTTTTTCGCATATCGCAAGTATTCGCATGGCATTCAAAGAGGTCCGTTTTCTCTCCTTCAGGCTGCCCTTTGATATACTGTCTGAGTGATAGAGGCGTATATTCTCATCAAAAATCCCCATATACTTCATTACCTGTTCCTTATTCAGGTGCCTTGACAGAAAGAGCCACACAATGTCTCTCCCCCTGCCGGAGACCTCTGCGTCATCACGAACGTCGGCTATCAACGCAAACAGCTGCATCAACGCTTTCAGAATGGGTTCACTCATATTCCCGGACTATTTTGAAATTTGTCGTGTATTAAATCTTCACGCCATCTTGTAATACAATTTATTACATAAATCATATCTTTGTTTCAGCTATTCAATTTAGTAATAAATATGCATCCGGAGAAATATTTTATTGCGAACCCTGTGAGCGGCATCTGAGGGCATCGTTCTGAAATATTCCTGCGAGTGGCATTGGTTGAGCTTCCCAATGGAGAAACTAATTATCAGTCCAACCGTCTTTACTCCCGCTGTCATCCTTGACCATGAGACAGGTCTCTTTGCTATCAGGGGTGAATCGAGGCCTCAGGATGCGGTTGAATTTTACGGCCAGATCATCGCCTGGATGAATGACTTCAGTGACCGTATGATAGCTTCCCCCGGGGTGAGAGCCCCGGTAATATTCGATTTCAGCTTCGAGTACTTCAATTCCGGATCGGCCAAATGCATCCTGGATATCTGCAAGATACTTGCCCGGCTCCGCGCAGGAGAAGTTGAGACCCGGGTCAGATGGTATTATGAAAAGGATGATACCGATATGCTTGAAGCAGGAAACGAGATGTCGCAGATAGTAAAATTCCCGTTTGAATACGTTGAGACAGACCCGGAATAGCATCAGAGGCGAACCGGTGAAAGTGTCAGCTCAAGTTCGTTCTTTTGGAAGGCAATTAAGAGAGGTAATATCTGAATGTGGCATGGGGATGTATATGGCACTGACAATCATCTAGTTAATCAGGATTACACTGATCCGGTCCTTTATGATGAAGCCTTTACCCGCCAGGTTTCAAAACGGCTTTATGCCTATATCAGGAAGAGGTCGGATCTGTTCGCTCATCCGGAATCGTTTCAGCGCGACTTCGGGAAACTGTCAGGGAGTGAAAAGCAGTTCTGGCACGATTATGCTGCCGCGATACCAGGGAAGCTGGGTTCTGTCAACCTTTACCTGCATACTTTCAAAGATTACTGCCGTACATGTATCATCACCGATGAGGAAATTGCCTCACTTGTAAGTGCGGACCTCCGGAGCTTTGGTAAAAAGCAAGGCAGAAAAGAGATGAAGCTCCTGCTGCGGGAACTGAATTATCTGATCCCTGCCAGCCTGAAGGAATCAGGATACGAGATCATCAGGCATGAGGAGACCGTCGGGATGAATATGTCAATGATCAGGAAAATTGCCAGGACAATACATTCACGGTACCTGCACGACATTAAAAAGCAGGGTCAGGCCCCGGGAAACGGCCAGGGGGTTATGATATGGGAATTTGATGATCTCGCCCCCGAGATACAGCACTCCAATATTGACAATGCATCTCATATACCCACAAAGCTGCTCTCGATAGGCTACAGGATACGCCCTGTAAAAAAAGGCTTTAAGCCACTTACACTTCATCTGGATGACGAAGAGATCGAGACCATGGCAAGGGTTGAGCACCTCAGGTGGAGCTGGGAGAAAAGACTGAACGGGTGGACATACGGACAGGTAAAAGACGGGAAAAGGAAGATCCATCCCGACCTGATACCTTACGACGAACTGGGTGAGGCAGAGAAGGCAAAGGACAGGGAGCTTGTGAAACTGATACCGGCCATCCTGAGGGATATTAACTATGAAGCTTATCCGGTTTCGCCCCGGGAATTACAAAAGCTTTCCTACGCCATAAAGCCACAGAGCAGTATCCACAAACTGCTGTGTGAGACCAACAGGCTGAGTGAAGAGATCAGGGGACTTGCCTGTTCCTCTCCCGGGATCGAGGAAAAAATCAGGTCTGTCAATGCAAAGATCAGACAGTCAATAGACGAAGTCCAGGGAAGCTACAACTACGCAAGTTTTATCCAGAAGAACTTTCTGCCCGGAGATCTCTACATCAGGGAATGCTTTCCGGACAGTTTTATTCTGTATGAACCCAAGGATGTTGTCAGCGGTGATTTTTATTTCTTCAGCAGGGAGAACGACCGGATAATATTCGGGCTGGCCGACTGTACCGGTCATGGTATCCCGGCCTCACTGATAAGCACCATCGGTTACGGGATACTTGACCAGGCAGTGAACATCCTGAAGATCAGTGACCCGGCCGGGGCCCTTCGCCAATTATACTTTGGCGTACACAGGTTCCTGCGAAGAGACCCGGCTGAAAACAGTTTGTCAGACGATATGGATATCATCCTGTGCAACCTTGACTCCACAACAAGGATTCTCACCTGGTCCGGTGTTGGAAATATCCTGTTCCGTGTGACTGACGGCAGGATAACGGAAATCAGGTCCGGAACAGGCAACAGGGAGACTTCAGGCAGCGGGGCTCTCGATTTTGCCACTTACAGTCTGCAACTTAAGCATGATGACGGACTCTACATCTGTTCGGATGGTTATGCCGATCAGTTCGGAGGGTCACGGCATAAGAGGTACAGCAGAAGAAGGCTTGCCGATTTCCTGCTTCAGATAAGTTCCCTTCCGATGCCCCGGCAGGGGGACATGCTGTATGAGGAGCTCGAAAAATGGCGGGAAGAGAAGGATGAAGACCAGACTGATGATATTACTATAATAGGGATCAGGATATGATGTGACTATTTTCCCGGTGATACCGGCGGCATGTTATTTATTTGACTTGCCTTCTTCTCTTTCGTAACTTTATCACAATGAACTGTTAATATGGCAAGCCTCATTCCGGATTTTGCATATGATATTTTTATCAGTTATCGTCAGAAGGACAATAAGCATGACGGCTGGGTCACTGAATTCGTTGACCATCTGAGAGGTGAGCTGGAATCAACCTTCAAGGAGGAGGTCAGCCTCTATTTTGACATAAATTCGCATGACGGGCTGTTGGAGACGCATGATGTCGATGCCTCACTCAGGGAAAAACTCAGGTGCCTTGTCTTCATCCCGGTTATAAGCCGGACCTACTGTGACCCGAAGTCATTTGCCTGGGAACATGAATTAAAGGCATTTATCTCCCAGGCAGCGCTTGACAGGTTCGGGCTGAAGGTAGTATTGCACAGCAGTAACGTGGCCAGCAGGATACTGATGATACGCATCCATGAGCTTGACCCGGAAGACAAGGACCTGATTGAAAGCGAAACCAACGGACCCCTGAGATCAATAGATTTCATCTACCGGGAACCGGGGGTAAACCGGCCCCTCACTCCTGCCGACGATGAAAACAAGAACCTTAACGCCACAAAGTACCGTAACCAGATCAACAAGACGGCCAATGCGATAAAAGAGATTATCTCAGCAATGCAGTCGGAACGTGCTGCCGGTAATAATGACCCCGAAAAGCAGAAGGCGGTATTCAGGGAACATGCTAACGGAGTGGTTGTGAAAGCCAAATTATCGGAAAGAAAACCCGGCAGGCTGCGGCCGGGACTCCTGGTGCTGATTACACTGCTTCTGTTTGCAGCAGGCCTCTACGCCATCTACAAATTCTCGGGCAGCAGCCCGGGATCCGGCAAGGCACATGATAAAACCATTGCCGTTCTCCCCTTTGACAATATCGGGGGCAAAACCGAGGATGCCTGGCTGGGGGATGTCCTCACCGAAGCAGTTATATCGCAGCTGAGTAAGGTAAGCGAGCTGGCGGTACGCTCGAGAACATCATTACTCCAATACAAGGGCACAGCCAAACCAATATCCCTGATAAGCCGGGAAATAAATGCCAACTATATCATCGAGGGAAGTTACCAGATCATCGGTAAGAGTTACCGGATAACCGTAAAACTGGTAAATGCCAGGAAAGATGAACAGCTGTGGAGCGAAGTCTTTGACGGCACCTGGGATGATATCCGGAGCATGCAGACGGAGATAGCCATAGAGACAGCCTCAAAGCTTCAGGCAGTGCTTACACCGGAAGAAAGGGCAAGCATCGAAAAAGACCCTACAAAGAACCCGGGAGCCTACATCAATTACCTCTCTGCAAATGCACTGTCAGACAATGCCCTATACTTTCTGATGTCGGGTAATAAATTCATAGACTCCATCAGTTTCGTGTCAGCAATAGCAATGTACGACAAGGCTATCGAGGATGATTCCCTGTTCGCCCTCGCATACGCAAAACGCTCCATTGCCCGTTCGTGGGGTCTGAGAAGCGGACAGCTGGACGCCTCGCATATCGAGAAATGCAAGGCTGACGCAGACATGGCACTGAGTATTGAAAATGAGCTGGCTGAAGCCCGGATAGCGCTGGGATTCTATTACTACTACTGCACCCGTGATTTTCATGAGGCCCTGACTCATTTCAGGCTTGCCGCGGAACTCGATCCGGATAACTACCAGCCCCTTTTCTATATGGCAATGGTGTACCGGATGACAGGTGACTGGGGAAGATCACAGGAGCTGATAAAGAAGGTGATCGGGGCAGATCCACAGGATGCCCTCATTCTTAATAACATAGGGCTGTCATTCCACTACCTGCACAGCTATGATTCAGCCATGATCTTCTACCGGAAAGCTACTGAGATTATGCCCTACTTTTCGCCATCGTACGTCAATATGGTTAATACCAGCATAAATAAAGACGGGAATATCACCGAGGCAAGAAAACTGTTTGACTCTGTGAGTGCCAGGACAGGTGTAAGTGAAAAGTATCTGAATATCAATTTTTTAATCTATGAACGCAGGTATGCCGATGCACTTGAAGAGGTGTTAACATCAACGGATGCTGACTTTGGCAATCCGGGCCTGGTTCACCTTCACGCAGCCCTGATATACAGACTGCTGAATGATCATAAGATGGCCCGGGTGTACAATGATTCCGCCCTGATGATGTTTAGAAGTCTGATCATGGAAGATCCCGACAACTATTATGCCTACAGCTGCAGCGGGATAGCCTATGCAGGTTCGGGAAATATCACCGATGCAGTAATCGCAGGGAAAACCGCAGTTGAACTTGCAGGCGATGATTATCTTGTTATGAGTGACATGAGATTCAACCTGGCAATGATCTATATACTGGCAGGCGACATTCAGAATGCACTCCGGGAGGTAGAATGGCTTTTAAATAATCCTTCAGACCTTTCGCCGGGTTTTATAAAAAAAGATCCGGTATGGAGCATACTGTCAGAAGTGCCGGATTATAAAACCCTTATCAGGAAAAAAAACATTACCCGATAAAAACAGTTGTTTAACCTCTAAAACAGTAAAATCATGAGAATTTCTGATGAAATGGTATTTATCAACCCAAGGCCTCCTGCATTTCGCATGGAAGCCCTGCAGCTTCTGGAAGGTTTGAACCTCAGCCCGGAACAGATGAAGGAGATTACCCGGCTGAGACTGGTCACTCTGAAAAAAATGGCCGGCATGGAAATTGAGCTGCTGGATGAGATTTTAAAAATCGTTGACATTCCGGGAAGCAGGGATTGATAACTTCCCTTTCCCCTGTAATTCTGATTGCCTTCGGGGAATATGACAACCTCGGAGTGGGTTACCTGTCGTCTGTACTGAGAAGGGAAGGCATCGAAACCGGGATGATCGACTTCAGGTATGACGACCAGGAGATACTTGTCGCCATCAAACGTCATGCACCGCCGGTGGTAGGATTCTCAGTTGTCTATGAAGGCTATATTGATGAGTTCGCCTCTCTCGCAAGATACCTGAGGCAAGGCGGGGTCAGAGCTCATTTTACCGCCGGTGGTTACTTCGCCAGCCTCAACCCGGGGGAGCTCTTCCGCCTGATCCCCGAACTTGATTCGATTGTCAGGTTCGAGGGTGAGACTACATTTCCCGAACTGGTTAAACGGATTTACACCTGCACCAATTGGAGAGATATCAAAAGCATTGCCTTCAGGCAGAACGACAGAATTGTCATGACGCCCCTGCGCCCGCTGGAAAAGGATATCGATGTATTCCCCTTCCCGGCAAGAAGGCCCCTGACTGATTATATCCCCGGTGTGAAATTTGCAACCCTGATTGCCGGCCGGGGATGCAGATACAACTGTTCCTTCTGCAATACAAGGGAATTCTACCAGACACCCGGAGGTCCCCTGAAAAGAATCAGGAAGCCGGAAGCTGTCCTCGACGAGATGGAGCAGCTTTATCATGACAAGGGGTGCATTGTCTTCCTGTTTCAGGATGATGATTTCCCGGTGAAAGCCGAAGGGAATAATGACTGGATTAAAGTCATTCTGCTCCGGCCTGGAACAGAGAAGATTGCATGATAAAATAATCTGGAAAATAAACTGCAGGCCTGACGAGATTGATGCCGAATGTTTTGCCATGATGAAGCAGCATGGCCTGTTCCTTGCTTTCATCGGCCTTGAAGACGGAACAGACGAGGGACTGGCAAGACTCAATAAAGGAATGACAGCCTCAAAAAATATTGAGGCAGCCGAAATACTTAAGAACCTGGATATAGGGTTTGATTACGGGTTTATGCTGTTCCAGCCGGAGTCAACGTTTAAATCCCTGAAGGAAAACCTGGAGTTTCTTGGCACCATCTGCGGAGACGGGTATACCCCCCTTTCCTTTTTGAAACTTATCCCCTGTTTTAATACCCGTGTTGAAAGAGAACTGAGTGAAAATGGCAGGCTGAAAGGCAGGCCGGGCAATCTTGATTATGATTTTATGAATGCAGCACTTGACTCCTGCTATCAAACGGTGCTGGCATGTTTTGCATCATGGATGTGGAGCGCCGGAGGAGTGACCAACCTTGCAAAACATGCAAGGAACTATTATGCCGTCAAGGACCATTACGGGAAATCGGATGCCTCTGTCAAAAGACGCAAAGAACAATTCAGGGAAATCCTTGCCGAAAGCAACCTCTATGTTCTTGGCACCATGAAATTTCTTTTTGACCTCTATGAATCCGGGAGTTATAAGAAGGAAGGGGCCTCTTCCATAGAGATGATCATCTCAGAGGCGAAGGCAAAGCATCACACCTGGTGCCAGGGGATAAGAGAGTGCTTCATGCCTGGGAGCTGAACAGGGAAGAGACGCAAAAGTACAGCACTATTTGCTAAATTGCGCCCTTATCAGATCTGAGCAGAAACAGGAGGATGAAGAATAGGTGGAAAATCATACTGGCAGTATCTGCGGTCATTATATTCATACCGTTATTTTTCGTTGTTTCAGTCTGGTCAGGAGTGTTCGGGCATCTCCCGGGTAAGAAGCAGTTGCTGAACTACAAAAACACGACTGCCTCAGTAGTCCTGGCGGCGGATGGTGAGATGATCGGGAAGTTTTATTCTGAAAACAGGACTGAGATTCCGTATGATCAGATTCCGCGCCACCTGACCGGGGCACTGGTAGCTACGGAGGATGTCCGTTTCTATGACCATTCCGGAATCGATTCAAAGAGCCTGTTCAGGGTCCTCTTCAAGACCATCCTGTTCAATGACCCCAGCTCCGGCGGAGGGAGCACCATAACCCAGCAGCTGGCAAAGAATATGTACGGAAGGAAGGATTATCTCATTCTGTCACTCTTTCTGAACAAGACCAGGGAAGTGTTGCTGGCCCGCCGAATTGAAAAAGTATTCACCAAGGAGGAGATACTGACCCTCTACCTGAACACCGTATCCTTCGGGGAGAACCTCTACGGCACAGAAGCCGCATCGCAGAGGTACTTCAATAAAAAGACCGCCGATCTCAATGTGGAGGAAGCCGCCGTTCTGATAGGAATGCTGAAGGCCAACACCTCCTTCAATCCGCGTCTCTATCCAGACAATGCACTGAAACGAAGGAACGTAGTGCTGCGCCAGATGGAGCGATATGGTTATCTTCAGAAGGCAGAAGCCGATTCCCTGAGCGCCCTGCCGCTGAAGCTCAACTACAACAAGATAGATCTTGCCGGTCCGGCAGACTATTTCATGGTAAGGGTCAGGAATGAGGCAGAACGCATAATCAGGGAGATACCTGCAAATCGTGGCAAGGACTGGGATATTGAGAGAGATGGCCTTGTCATAAGCACCACGCTTAGTCTGCCCCTCCAGGAGGCGGCCCGCCAGGCTTTTGTTGCACACCTGACGGAGATGCAGAAGAGGCTTGACAGGCAGTACAGCACCTCATCGGGGCAGAGAGCCCTGAAAGAGCTACCTGACAGCCTGAGGAAGATGATGACCACCCTTCACGCAGGACTGCTTGCCCTTGATCCGGCCACCGGTGCCATAAGGGCCTGGGCAGGCGGGATCGACTTCCAGACCCAGCCGTACGACCAGATACTGGCACGACGGCAGCTCGCATCGGTTTTCAAGCCGTTTATCTTTGCGGCAGCCCTGGAAGAGGGGCTGGAACCGTGCCGCTACCTCGACAACGACTCCGTCACACTGTCAGGGTTCAATAACTGGAGCCCCGAGAACTACAACCACTCTTACGGAGGCAAGTATTCGCTTGCCGGGGCACTTGCACAATCGATGAACATACCTACATTCAGCCTATACCTTCTCATCGGTTTTGACAAGGTTGAAAAACTCTGGAAAAAGATGGGATTTTCATTCCCTCTTGTCAATACCCCGTCTCTTGCCATGGGAACAGCCGAGGCAAGCATCCTGGAGGTGGCAATCGCATATTCCTCTTTCGTCAACGGCGGACTCACGGTCACTCCTTACTTCATTGAATCGGTCAAGGCCAATGACGGCCGGATTTTGTGGCAGCGCGAAACTCCTGACCCGGGAGAGAGAGTTTTGTCGGAAAGTTCAAGCCTCCTCATGGGTGCCATGCTGCAGAAAGCCATAAGGGAAGGGACCGGCGCATCGGTTCACAGTACCTATGGCGTAAAGATCCCCCTGGCCGGCAAAACAGGCACCTCACAGAATTATGCTGACGCCTGGTTTGCTGCCTTTAACCCGGCCCTGGTGATCGTCAGCAGGGTAGGAGCCTCCTCCCCGGCCATTCACTTCAACAGCGGCAGCAACGGATCGGGCAGCGCACTGGCACTGCCACTCGTGGCGCTCACGCTGAAAAAGGCTGAAGCCAGCCCTGAGTTGATGAAGCAGATCAACAGACCATTTCCTGAGCTGCCACCGGAGCTCTCCGGCTTGCTTGACTGTCCCGACTTCAGGGAGAAGAGCTTCTTTGACAGAATCATTGACGCCTTCAGGGATGATGAAATTGACTATGAAAAAGCAAGCAAACGCAGACGCCCATTCCGCATCAGGGTCAACAGAAGGTGAAATTCATCAAAACTTCATCTGGCTTTTGTTTCTTGCATCGCTTTAATGCAACCAAAAAAACAGAATGAAATGAAAAAACCCGTATCAATTCTACTGACAGCAGCATTTCTCCTTAGTATGGGAGCGTGCAACGAGATCTCCAGAAACTCAGGAGACGGCGACGGCAGAGTGGTGATAAAGATAACCGATGACCCTTTTGATATCAGCTACATTGAATCTGCCACGGTTACCATTACCAGGGTCGAGATCAAAAAGACGGGTGACGGCATCAGCGACGGCAATCCCTTCGTAACCCTGTCTGACGATACGGTTACCATTGATCTCATTGACCTCAGGAACGGGGTCACCGAGACCCTCCTTGACCTGGATATCCCGGCAGGAGAATATGATATGATAAGGCTCTATGTAGATGAGGCAGGACTTAAACTCAAGGATAATGATGATCCTTACAGCGTTAAGGTTCCAAGCGGCGGACAGACAGGCATAAAAATACATATATATCCCTACCTGGAGGTCTCTGAAGGGCTTACAGCTGAACTGCTCCTAGACATCGACCTCTCAAAATCATTTGTCCTGAGAGGCAATATGCACAACAATAACGGATTCATATTCAAGCCGGTCATCAGGGCGGCAAACATGACCACAGCCGGACGCATTGAGGGGATGGTGAAAGACACCGCCGATGTAAAGGTAAAAGAAGCTACCATATGGCTGGAGCATGATACCGTCGTGGCCACCGCCTTCGCCGATACACTGGGGTATTATGCAATAATAGGGATACCGGCAGGGACATATTCGATCTCAGCCACCAAAACCGGTTATGATACCGTCCGCTTTGACGACGTGAATATCATCCCGGGAAATAAAACAGTGCGTAATTTCGAACTGACAAAAAAGTAACCCACTGATCTGTTTTCAGATATAATAAACAGAAGCCGCTCCTGACCGGGGGCGGCTTTTTTATTCCCGTAAAATTTGCTAAATTTGGATGTCAACCCCTGTTTGGCTGCCGGTAGGTTTGCCGGTCAGGAATGACTTAATACAATTCAAGCTATGAACAAAAAAAGAATCCTGTTAAATGCCGTAGCGATTTCGGCAGCCATACTGATGGTTGTTTCCTGCGCGGTTAATCCGGTTACCGGGAAAAGACAGCTCATGTTCATGAACGAATCCCAGGAGGTGGCTATGGGCATCTCCTATGACCCTCAGGTACTGGCTACCTTCGGGGTATATGATGACCCTGAGCTTCAGGCCTTCGTTCAGGCCAAAGGCAATGAGATGGGCAAGCTCTCGCATCGTCCGAACCTTGAATATCATGTTAAGGTAGTTGACTCCCCGGTGGTGAACGCCTTTGCTGTTCCCGGCGGGTTCATCTACCTTACCCGCGGTATTCTTGCCCAGTTTAATAATGAAGCAGAGCTGATAGGTGTTTTAGGACATGAGATGGGGCACGTTACGGCTCGTCACTCTGTCAGCCAGATGACAAAACAGCAGATCGGAACGTTAGTTCTGATTGGGGGTATGATAGCATCTGAAGAGTTCGCCAATTATGCCCAGTATGCCATGCAGGGCATGGAGCTGCTCTTCCTGAGCTTCAGCCGTGACAACGAGCGCGAGGCTGATGCCCTTGGTTGTGAATATTCCACTAAGCTGGGATATGACGGCAACAAGATGGCCGACTTCTTTCAGGTACTGAATAAAATGAATATGGCCAGCTCTCACGGGGGTGTGCCAACCTTTCTTTCAACGCACCCTGATCCGGGCGACCGTCAGCAGGCAGTGATCACGCACACCAGGGAATGGCAGGAAAAGGTTGCCCTGCCATCATATAAGGTGAACGGCGACTCATACCTGCAGCTTATAGACGGCATTATATACGGTGATGATCCCAAGCAGGGCTATACCGATGACAACACCTTCTACCATCCGGAGATGAAGTTCAAGTTCTCCTATCCTGTCGGGTGGAAACTCACCAATGCCCCTACCCAGGTCACCATACAGCCATCTGACGGCAAGGCGCTTATACTCCTTACCCTCTCAAACCAGAAGTCGCTTCAGGCAGCCGCCGACTCAACCCTGGTGAAATATGGCCTGCAACCTCAGCGCGCAGAGCGAAGGACCGTCAACGGCATGCCTGCAATAGTCACACTCTCGAAGCAGGAGAACAAGGACCAGTCGACAGGTGCAGTCAGCGTAACTACCGTACTGTCATACTTCATTGAGTACGGAACAACCTATTATGTTTTCCACAGCGTCTCCTCCGAAGCCGATTTCCCGAATTACGCAAACATCATGGAATCTTCCATGAAGACATTTGCCAAACTGACAGACTCGTACAGGCTCAATGTCAAGCCTCAAAGAGTATATGTAAAGAAAGTGCAGCGCAACGGCACCCTTGAAAGTGCATTGAGCTCCTACGGCATGAAGCAGGAGAAGATGCAGGAACTCGCGCTGCTGAATAACATGGAGCTTAATCAGCAGGTGCAGGCAGGAAAGCTTATTAAGATTGTCTCAGAATAATCCTTAAGAAATTGACAGACCAGACTTACAGAAAATCAAGTACCCGGACCTGGCTTGACAAATACGGCCTGATGGTTAAGTACTTCCTCACAGCTCTTGCAGTGCTTCTGCTCCTTGTCACCTCTCTCTTCCAGATCGGACCTGAGGAGGTTGGTATCATAACCCGCTTCGGAAAGTATGTGCGAAAGGTGGAGCCCGGGCTGAACATGAAATTCCCCATCATTGAGCGCCTCTATAAGGTTGCAGTCGAAAGGCAGCAGAAGGAGGAGTTTGGATTCCGTACCACCCAGGCCGGAATCAAATCTGAATACTCCAAGTCCGGAACCGCCGATGAATCACTGATGCTTACCGGTGACCTCAACCTTGCTGACGTGGAATGGATTGTCCAGTACCGCATCGTCGACCCCTACAGTTACCTGTTCAGGGTCAGGGAACCGGTTACTACACTGAGAGACATCTCTGAAGCATGCATGCGTGAGATAGTAGGTGACCGCACGGTCAACGAGGTGCTTACGGTCGGCAGGGCAGAAATAGCCATGAGCGTCCACCAGAAGATTCAGGAACTATGCACCGAGTACTCACTTGGCATAAGGATTGAGCAGGTAGTGCTCCAGGATGTCAACCCGCCTGATCCGGTCAAGGATGCCTTTAACGATGTCAACCAGGCCCAGCAGGAGAGAGAGACTCTGATAAACCAGGCCCGGTCTGAATACAACAAGGTCATTCCAAAGGCAAAGGGACAGGCGGAAGAGACAATACAGCGCGCCGAGGGTTATGCCACAGAGAGGGTGAACAATGCGCTTGGTGAGTCTGCACGCTTCAATGCCCTCTATCTTGAATATGTCAAGGCTCCCGAAGTGACAAAAAGAAGAATCTATCTTGAGACCATGGAAGAGGTTATTCCCAAACTCGGCAATAAGATCATTACCGATGAGAGCGGTTCGAATGTGTTACCCCTTCTGCAGATGCAATTAACCTCAAACAAGTAACACATGAACCCGAAGAACACCAGTACAATAGTATGGATATCCCTGCTCGCCGTGTCCCTCCTGCTCATCCTTGAGTGCGTCTACAGGGTCAGGGAGACGGAACAGGTTGTGATAACCCAGTTTGGCAAGCCTGTAGGCCAGGCCAAAACAACTCCCGGATTGAAGCTGAAAATGCCATTCATCCAGAAAACCAATTATTTTGAAAAGCGTTACATGGAGTGGGACGGTGATCCCAACCAGGTGCCCACAAAGGATAAGAAATTCATCTTCGTTGATGCCTATGCACGGTGGCAGATAACCGATCCGCTGCAGTTCTTCAAGAGACTGACCGATGAGAGAGGTGCCCAGTCGAGACTTGCTGACATCCTTGACGGCGAAACGCGTGACTACATAGCCGGACACAACCTCGAGGAGATAGTGCGTTCAGTGAACAGGACCCCCACCTCATCCGGACTGATAGGCGAGGAGGCCGGTGATACCCTGTCTGATATTGAGACCGGCAGGCTGGCCATTGAAAAGATGATCCTCGTCTCTTCCAATGACAAGGTAAAGGACCTGGGGATAGTAATACTTGATGTAAGGATAAAGCGGCTGAACTATGTTGAGGAGGTGCGGACTCAGATATATGAGAGGATGAAGAGCGAACGATACCGCATTGCCGAACGGTTCAGGTCGGAGGGCCAGGGCGAAGCTTCGAAGATAAACGGAGAAAAGGAACGCGACCTGAAGACAATACAGTCGGAAGCCTTCCGCAGAGCGGAAGAGATACGCGGCCGAGCCGATGCCAGGGCGGCAGCCATCTACGCCGGCGCCTATGACCAGTCTGCCTCCGCAAGAAGCCTGTACGGATTTATGAAGTCGATGGAGACATTTCGCATGACCTTTGACTCAACCACAACAATAATTCTGTCAACCGACAGTGAGCTTTACAAATACCTGACCGGTTTCAACTAGCAGACAAAAATTTCCCCCGCTTAAAACCGAAGCTGACTGGTTTCAACCAGCCAACTGAACGTAACACAGCTGAAACCTGATGCTGACCGGCAATGCCATATCTAAAGCCAGGTGTTGTTGGTCAATAGCTGGCTCCCGTACATCAAAAACGGCTTGGCAAACGGCGAGCCCGGGAATTAAATTAGTCCTGAAAAGAAGCCGTGCGCGGTTTCAATGCGAGCACGGGAGAAGAGAAATGAAAACATATTATCAGATAACAGCGGAAGAGATAGGAATTGTCCTGCTCCGGAAAAGAAAGATTGCCAAAGCACTTCGCAGGTGGTTGCGTGAAAAAGGTTTGACCTACGAATACAATTTTTACATCCAATAATCTTTCAGGTACAGGTTCTGTTTAAGATTTTCCGGAGTTCAAAAGAGGGTGTCGCAAAAGCGCACCCTTTTTGTTTTGATGAAGCCATGTCCCGTCCTGATATAGCGTTACCTAAAAATGTAATGTTATGGAAGAAAGAACGAGAAATATTCTTAAGCTTATATACAAAAGGCCGCAGTCGAAGACTGCAGCCCCTGTTTCATAATATTTGAATGCGGCACCCGGTTTAACCCCTGTCAGGGAAGAGCCTGCGCCACCAGTAATATTTCTTAATTCTTGCCATAACCTGATTGAGTGCAAAATTGCAAACAATTTACGTTACAACGCAGGAATTGTCAGTTTATTTTTTCAGCAGATCACGTATTTCCTTCAGAAGAAGAACCTCATCACTGGGAGGAGGAGGAGCAGCAGCCGGAGCAGCCTCTTCCTTCTTCTTAAGATTGTTCATGGCTTTTATCACTATGAAAATACAGAAGGCCACAATCAGGAAGTCAATGATGTTCTGGATAAACATTCCGTAATTTATTGAAACTTCACTGACGGCGGGCTGAACAACAGTGACTCCATCCATCACAGCCTCCTGGCCCTTCTGAAGCACGGCCTTGAGATTCGTGAAATCAACCTTGCCCAAAAGCATGCCCAGCGGAGGCATCAGCACGTCATTCACAAGTGAGGTGATAATCTTGCCAAAGGCACCTCCAATAATGATACCGACAGCCATGTCAAGCATGTTGCCCTTAACGGCAAACTCCTTGAATTCTTTTACTATTCCCATAATGTTAATGTTTTGGTTAGAAAATACGATCAGGTTAACATTACCCAAATGTACAAAAAATGAACGAAATTCCTGTTTCGGGGTTTCTTAATAAACATCCTCTTGGGTTTATAGTTTTTTTTGAAAATTTGTACTATCTTACAAGTTGATTGACAAAAAGGAAATTATTTAACATTTTATATTATTAACCAATAATTTAAGGACTATGGCAATACTAAAAGTTATCGAGATCCTTGCGTCATCACCGGTAAGCTGGGAAGATGCAACAGCCTCAGCCGTGAAGACGGCAGGAAAGACAGTAAAGGAGATACGTTCCGTTTACGTTAAGGAGCAGAGTGCGGTAGTAGTAAAGAACAAGATCACTGAATACCGGGTGAATGTTAAAATAAGCTTTGAGGTAGTATAACCAAACCAGTCAAATTATGGGATTAATTTCTTTCATTAAAAACGCTGGTGCAAAGGTCTTCAAGTCGGAAGAAAAACGCGAGGAAGAAAAGGCACAGCTCATTCTGGAACACATCAAAAAGTTTGGCTTCGATGTCAGCGCTGTCAGGATAGCTGTCGATGATGAAAAAGTCATACTACAAGGTAAGGTGGATACGCTCGCAAACAAAAACAAAATCATTGTTACTGCCGGCAACGTAAATGGCATCTCGGTGGTTGAAGATCATCTTCTTGTTATTGCGCCGGAGCCGGTAAAACCTCCCGAACCGGAGAAACAGTTCTACACCGTAAAGAAAGGCGACTATCTCTCAAAGATTGCAAAGGAGGTATACGGTGATGCCAAAAAGTACCCGATCATTTTTGAAGCAAACAAACCAATGCTTAAGGATCCCGATCTCATTTATCCGGGACAGGTACTGGTAATACCGCCGCTTCAATAGGCCAGTTTCAGTCTGATAAACTAATCACAGAGGGCTCCCCGTAAGGATGCCCTCTGTCTTTTTAAACAAAGCGTTAAGTTCTTTTGTTATATTTGTAGCCGTGAAAAGCATTCGAACCATATCACCTTTTATCTCAGTCGTGCTGATGTTGTTGATACTGTCAGGGAGTTTTGGGTATACCCTCATCAGTCACACCTGCCAGCACTGCGGAACGGATGAGATAGTTGCCACTGTTACCGGCAGCCTTGACGAAATAAGTTGCTGCTGCAGTCATAATGCCGGCCCCACGCATCACCATCACAGTACAGGTGAAATGGTTGTTTCCAACGATTGCTGCACACATGAGGCCAACAGGATTGTGACAGATGAACTGGTGAGGTCGGAAGTACAGGATGAAATCATGCCTTACTTCCTTGCAGCAACCGTTATTTCCGTTTTACAGGATCAACCTGTAAAGAGCGCCCGGCAATTTTTCAATAACAATTCGTTTCACTGCGGGTGCGATCTGACAACAATGCACTGCCAGATCATTTCCTGAAAATTTCATAGGGACAACCATGCGACGGAACATGTCATTCATGTATCCCGCATCGCGTGGCTAATTCATTGCCGTGACGACCTGAACAGCGTCATTGAGCGGAGTGAATAGTTTTAATTTCAGAAATATTTCCTATGAAAACGTTGATTATTATAATAATGCTGGCCATACCGGCCGCTCTCTCAGGACAGGGGAAGATAGAGGGCAAGGTTCTGATCGCCGGGGGCGGCGGAGCATCTGACAGCATACCCCTTCCGGGTGCAAATGTCGTGTGGGCAGGAACTGCCACCGGCACCTCCACTAATACAGCAGGCTACTTCAGCCTCAGAAAAATAAAAGGAACCGATAATCTGGTCGCAAGCTTTGTCGGTTACACGTCTGATACTGTGACTATTGCTCCGGGCGACGACTATCTGGAGATTTTCCTCCATGAGAACAGCATGATCGGAGAGGTCACTGTCATCGGACGCGCCACGGGAGCCCATATAGACAGGCAGGCCACCATAGCCACCGTAAACATCACAGCGGCAGAGTTGTGCAAGGCAGCATGCTGCAACCTCTCGGAGAGCTTTGTTACCAATCCGTCGGTTGATGTCAATTACACCGATGCCGCAACCGGTGCAAAGCAGATACAGCTGCTGGGCCTTGCAGGCTCTTACGTGCAGATACTCACGGAGAACATTCCATCCATGTACGGCCTGGGAGCGGCATATGGACTGAGTTACATACCGGGCCCATGGATGGAGTCGATCCAGGTCTCAAAAGGTACCTCTTCGGTACGAAACGGGAATGAGTCGATCACCGGACAGATCAATGTCGAATACAAAAAACCTGCTACCAGCGAGATAGTCTTTGTCAACGGCTTTGTCAGCGATGCCGGAAAGATCGAAACCAATGCCAATGCATCAGTGAAACTCAACGATTACTGGAGCACGATGATTCTTGGCCATGGCGAAACACAGTCGGGCGCCAGCGACCATAACAACGACGGGTTCCGCGATGAACCTGACGTGAGGCAATACAGCTTCATGAACCGCTGGGATTATCTCAGTACCAACCTCACCTTCCGTGCCGGGATCAAATACATGCAGGAGGAGAGGATCGGCGGACAGTTTGAGTATGACCGCATCGATGAAAATACATGGGATAACGGGTACGGAATTAACATCGGCACTGAGCGCATTGAAGCCTTCACCAAACTCGGTGGCATGCTCGGACCCGGTGACAATATGTCGCTGGGGTGGATTCAGAGCATGACCTACCATGATATGAATTCATGGATGGGATTTAACCAGTATAATGCTTCACAGAAGAGCTATTACACCAACCTCCTCTATCAGTACTTCCCTGCCGAAAAACATACTGTAGATGCGGGGGCGAGCTACCGTTATGATCATTATGATGAGCTGAGGGGAGTTTACATGTATGTAGTTGATGACGTCATGACTGACATGAATGATGAGACTATAGAATCAGTTCCGGGAGTGTTCCTTCAGTACACATATACTGATTCGGCTAAGGTGACTCTCCTCGCCGGGGTGAGATATGACTTTTACCGCAATCACGGGGCGCAGTTCACCCCCCGGATACACCTTCGCTATGAGATAACCCCGAAGATGACCCTGAGGGCATCTGCCGGAAAGGGATTCCGCACAGTGCACGTAATGGCTGAGAATATGTTCTACCTGGCAAGCAGCAGGACTATCATCATAGCAGATGATCTCGACATTGAGGAGGCATGGAACGCCGGCATCAACCTCACCGGGTATATCCCACTGGGAGGCAGTGAACTGAGACTGACAGGCGAGGCTTACAGAACAAGCTTCATCAGGCAGATCGTGACCGACCTCGATGCAAGCGTTGACCAGGTGCTCTTCTATAATCTCGACGGCAAATCGTATTCAAATGTCATCCAGCTGGAGGCACAGATGCAGCCGGTGACAGGACTGGATATTGTTGCCGCATGGCGCTGGAATGACGTCCGGCAGACCATAGGAGGCGAGCTGCGCGAAAAACCTCTTTCATCACGGTACAAGGGACTGCTGACAGCCTCCTATACCACGCGTATGAGGAAGTGGCAGGTCGATTATACGCTCCAGTACAACGGGCCGGGCAGAATACCCTCAACAATGCCAAATCCTGAACCCTACATGCGGCATGAATCCTTCAGCGCCTATCCGGTCATGAATGCCCAGCTTACCAAATACTTCAAGAAATGGAGCGTTTACATCGGAGCCGAGAATATCACCGGATCAAGGCAGCATGATGCCATCATCGCAGCAGATGATCCTTTCGGCGAATACTTTGACGCCACAATGATATACGGACCTGTCCACGGCCGGAAGTTGTATGCCGGTTTCAGGTTTGCCCTCGACCGTCCGCAGAATTAATAACCATTAAAAAAACATAAAATGACAAGAAACGTTATCATCACCACTGCATTGCTTCTCCTCTTCTCGTCAGTTTCACTGTCAGGTCAGGAAAAGAACAAAAAGGATATTTCGACTGTAAGGTTCGAAACAAGCATTGACTGCGAGAACTGCGTCAATACAATAATGAAGAACGTCCCCTTCGAAAAGGGAGTGAAGGATGTAAAGTGCGATCTCGAAACAAAAGAGGTTACGGTTCAATATCAGAAGGACAAAAACAACCCTGAGCAGTTGAAGAGAGCCATCGAGAAGCTGGGCTATACCGCAAAAGTGGTTCCGGAAAAAGAGAAGCCGGAAGTAAAGTAGCAGGGAATAGCAGGTTAAATGTGCGGGTATTTATAAAACCGCTACACCATAGGTGTTGAAGTATTGTAACAGGATGCACCATCAATTCAATAGCCCGTAGAGCTTGCCCCGATTTATCGGGGGCTTTAAGTATTGTAGCCTGGTAAACGCAATACATTGTATTACACCGTAGGTGTTATAGTATTGTAGCACGGGATGCACCATAAATCCAATAGCCCGTAGAGCTTGCCCCGATTTATCGGGGGCTTTAAGTATTGTAGCCAGAGTCTGCGAAATAAAAACCTGCACCGCAGGTGTTGAAGTATTGTAATTCTGCTATTTTTGGATTACGATTTTATTACCCCCTGACATCCAATCATTATCCCATGAAAACCTTCCGTCCTGTTGCTTCCATTGCCGCCATGCTTTTTCTCGCCCTCCTTTCCGGCTGTCAAAATGATACTCCGGCTACCACCTCACTGCCCCGCAGTACCCCCGAAGCTGAAGGGGTATCCTCCGAGGGGCTGATAACATTCCTTGACTCTGCCGCGGTAAGCAGGCACGAGTTTCACAGCATAATGATCGTCCGCCACGGAAAGGTGATTGCCGAGGGATGGTGGGATCCCTACCGCCCGGACCTGAGACACACCCTCTATTCAACCAGCAAGAGCTTCACCTCCACCGCCATAGGCTTTGCGGTGACGGAGAAACTGTTGACTGTCAATGACAAGGTGATCTCCTTCTTCCCTGAACAGCTGCCTGATACGGTATCGCCGTTACTGGCTGACATGACAGTCAGGGATCTGCTTACAATGACGGCCGGCCAGGCGCCCGACCCGTCCAATGTGATTTCATCATCAGCCGGCGACTGGGTACCTGCATTTTTTGCAATACCTGTGCTTAAGGATCCGGGGAGTGAGTTCCTGTACAACTCCATGGCAACATTCATGCTGTCAGCCATTATACAAAAGGTGACCGGAGAGAAGCTTATCGATTACCTGCAGCCGCGTCTCTTCGAACCTCTGGGAATTGAAGGCATCGACTGGGAAGTCAGTCCTGAAGGCATTAACACCGGAGGATGGGGTCTGCTCATTAAGACTGAGGATATGGCGAAGTTCGGCCAGCTCTACCTTCAGAAGGGGTCATGGAATGGAAGGCAGATCATACCTGCCGGCTGGATAGAGGAGGCTACCTCATTCAAGATTGACCAGGCGCCTGATGCACCCTCGGAGGTAAAGGAGAAGAGCGACTGGATGCAGGGCTACTGCTACCAGTTCTGGCGCTCCCGGAACAATGCATACCGGGCTGACGGTGCCTTCGGGCAATACATCATCGTCATGCCGGAAAAGGATGCCGTTGTAGCCATCACCTCGGAATCACCTGACATGCAGGATGTTCTCAATATGGTATGGAAATACATTCTGCCGGCCATGCACGATGGAGAGCTCCCGGAGAACATGGAAACAGCCGGCATACTTAAGGAGAGGCTTGAATCACTGGCTCTGCCGCTGCCTTCAAAAGAGCCAAACCCTCCCCTTGCTGAACTGATTTCAGGAAAGACATTCACACTGGAAGAAAACGGCCTGAAGCTTAAGGCCATCACAGTTGGTTTTACCGAAGAAGCCTGTGACCTGACGGTCGCAACGGATGACCAGGCTTACACCGTACCCTTTGGCAACGGAGAGCGGATTGAAACCACAACAGGACTTGGAGGACCGGGTATTCTCAGAAGGCCCGGAGCCGTCACCTCAAATAAGGTTTCAGGATCATACGAATGGTCCGGTGACAGTACACTCGTGCTGACTCTCAGGTATATTGAAAGTCCTCACCACATGAAAATAACCAGCATCTTTACGGGAGATAATGTTGAGATCAGAATCCGGTTGAGCACACCTCCCGGATATGATATTCCTCCCGTCAGGGGCAAAGTGATTAAGTGAGAACAGACTGGTTGTTAAGCTGACAGGGTACCGCTCAGCTCTCTGATCACCACTGATGCGCATACTATGCCGAAGGCTGCCGGCATGTATGACATGGTACCCACACTGGATGCCTTATTGCTCTCATCGGAGCCGCGCACAATCAGATCCTTGTCTACCACCTCAGGACTGTACACCGCAGTAAAACCGTCATACACCCCCAGCTTATGCAGTTTTTTGCGCAGCACCCGGGCCAGGTTGCAGAAATTGGTCTCAGAGATATCTGCTACCCTGATGGCCGTAGGGTCAAACTTTCCCCCGGCTCCCATTGAGCTGACAATCCTGAGTTTAAGCCTCAGGGAGTGATATATCAGAAACACCTTGGGCGACAGCGTGTCGATGGCGTCAACAACGTAATCATACTTATCCTCCTCAAGGATGTCGATCATACGCTGGTCACGGATGAACTCCGTTATGACCCTCAGCTTAAGTTCGGGATTTATGTCGAGGAGCCTCTCTCCCATCACCTCGGCCTTCTTCCTGCCGGTGGTGGAGGTCAGGGCAGGCAGCTGCCTGTTTTTGTTTGCCGGAGAAACGGTGTCACCGTCAATGATAGTCATTGACCCTATGCCGGCCCTGCATATCATCTCCGCAGCCCACGATCCCACTCCTCCCAGTCCGGCGACGAGAACATGCGACTCCTTCAGTCTCTGAAGGGCCTCTCCGCCAAGGAGCATCTCCGTTCGTGCCAGCCATTGTTCCATCAGACGCTGAAGTTGAAAAGCGCATTGAAATTCTTCCTTATGAGCCCGGATACCGCTTCTTCACTGCACCCATCCGTTTCGGAAAAGTGCCTGTAGACATCGGCTATTGACCCTTTTGTGTCATCTGTTTCAAGAAGCATCCTTTCCCGGGGGATAACTCTCAGGATCTCCCTGGTGATTCCCCGGCTGCCGAGTGAGAACCAGAATCCCTCATCAGCCAGCGAGGCCGCCAGCTTACTGTTACCACTGAATCCGTGTATGACCCATGGCCTGCCCGGTTTCACTTCCCTGTATGCCCGGCGCAGCTCTTCCCATCCCCTGACACAATGGATCACCATCGGCTTGTTCATCTCCCGGGCTACTTCGGCCTGAAAGAGAAAGGTCCTGTACTGCACCTCGTTGGCAGGTCCTTTCAGGCGGTCAAATCCGGCCTCCCCTATCAGCACCACATGGGGGTGGGCAGCAGTGAGTACAAGCTCTGCCTGCAGATGCTGTTCATTTTCCTCCGTAAGTTGCCATGGGTGGATCCCTGCAGAAAAGAGTGTGTTTTCCGCAAAGTCATCCGGCACATCCTCTCCCGCCATGAGGTTCATAATGGTTATGGCATCGATGCCGCCTCCCGGGCGGTGAGAGTGAAAGTCTATGTATCTTATTTCACTCCCGGGGTTCATGACACCTTTGATGACAGTCTCTGGATGCCGGTATCAAGACGGCGCAGGGTCTCTTCCCTTCCGGTGAGCTCGACGATATCAAACAGGTGAGGTCCCCTGGAGGCCCCTACCATCAGGAGCCTGAAAAGATTGAGTATGGTGCCGGTGTTATACGGACCTGCGACAATCCACTCCTTGACTGTTTTTTCAATGTTCTCCGATGTAAACTGTTGCACCCCTGCAACAACATCACGCAGCTCCTTCATCTGCCCGGGAGAGTCTGCATTCCATCGCTTCCTTACAACCTCGGGGTCATAAGCCTCCGGTGCGATGAAGAAAAAGTCGGCCTCATGCCACAGATCCCTGATAAAACCTGCTCTCTCCTTAACAAGGGAGATGATTTTCTTAAGTTTCTCAGGAGAAGGATTAAAGCCTTTTTCGTTAACCAGCGGCATGAAGAGGGCAGCAAGCTCGTCATCGCTCTTCATCTGGAAATAACGGGTGTTGAACCACTTTGCCTTCTCAGGATCGAAGCGTGAGCCCGACTTGCCCACCCTCTCTATAGAGAAGGCTGTAATCAGCTCTTCCATGGAGAAGATCTCCTGTTCAGTGCCCGGGTTCCATCCCAGGAGGGCCAGCATGTTGACGAATGCTTCAGGGAAATATCCCTCCTCGCGGTACCCCGAGGCTGTCTCGCCGTAGGGCCAGTAGAGCGGGAAGACCGGGAAACCCATCTTGTCTCCGTCGCGCTTGCTGAGCTTTCCCTTTCCGGTAGGCTTAAGCAGCAGCGGCAGGTGTGCAAACAACGGGGCCTCCCATCCGAAGCTCCGGTAAAGCATCACGTGCAGGGGCAGCGACGGAAGCCACTCCTCACCCCTGATGACATGAGAGATCTCCATAAGATGATCATCAACGATGTTTGCCAGGTGATATGTCGGCATCCCGTCAGACTTGTAAAGCACCTTGTCGTCAAGGGTAGATGTGTTGACGACAATCTCACCCCTGATCAGGTCGGTGAAATGAATATCCTCGTTCTCAGGCATGCGGTATCTGACCACGTAATGTTCTCCGGAAGCCAGTCTGTCGGCTACCTCTTCTGCTGTAAGGGTGAGCGAGTTGCACAGGTTCATCCGTGAGAGGCACCCGTAATTGAATGTCACGCCGCGCGACTCATGTTCCTGCCTCAGCCTCTCAAGCTCATCGGGAGAGTCAAAGGCATAGTAGGCGTCGCCCTTGCTGATCAGCTCATCGGCATAACGGTGGTATATCTCCTTCCGGTCGCTCTGCCGGTAGGGCGCAAATGGTCCGCCCTCTCTTACTCCCTCGTCAACCTTGATTCCTGCCCACGCCAGCGAGTCCATTATGTAATCTTCCGCACCATCCACATAACGTGCCTGGTCAGTATCTTCAATGCGAAGTATGAATGTACCGCCGGTGTGCCGTGCAAAGAGATAGTTATAGAGGGCGGTGCGCACCCCCCCGATGTGCAGGGGTCCGGTGGGACTGGGAGCAAAACGGACTCTTGGTTTTTTGTCTGTCATTTCTGTGACCTTTACTGAATATGGAATTAATTCATTTGCAGCAACGTGCATAATGCCCGCAGATACAATGCAGGGCAAAGATAGATATTATGTGATGACAGGCAATTTGCGATCAGTTCTCACCTCATAAATCATATATTGTAAATCTATTTTATATTACATTTACGACATAACGATTTAATCATCAGCCATAATGAATAAGATGAAAGCTCTCGTAAAGGCCAAGGCTGCCAAAGGGTTATGGATGCAGGACGTACCTGTCCCGGAGCCGGGCTACAATGATGTAATCATTAAGGTCAAAAAGTCGGCGATATGCGGTACCGACCTGCATATCTACGAGTGGAACGAATGGGCCCAGAAGACCATCAAGGTGCCGATGACAATAGGGCATGAGTATATGGGTTACGTTGATAAGGCCGGCCCCGGCGTTACAAATGTAAAGGTTGGCGACAGGGTCACAGGCGAAGGACACCTCTTCTGCGGCACATGCCGCAACTGCCGGAGGGGCAGGGAGCATGTGTGCGAGAACACTGTCGGGATAGGCGTACACATCGACGGCTCCTTTGCAGAATATGTAAAGGTGCCCGCGCGTAACGTGGTACTGCTTGATCACCGGATCCCCGATGATTGGGCAGCCATAATGGACCCGTTCGGCAATGCCACACATACTGCACTCGCATTTCCGCTGCTGGGTGAAGATGTGCTGATAACCGGGTCAGGGCTTATTGGCAGCATGGCTGTTGCAATCGCCAGGTTCTCCGGTGCACGCAATGTGGTGGCCACCGATTTGAGCGACTACCGGCTTGATCTGGCAAAAAAGATGGGGGCAACAATGGTGGTCAACCCTAAAAAGGGAGAAAAGATCCATGATGTCCTCGAACCCCTGCACATGAAGGGATTCGATGTTGGTCTTGAGATGTCCGGATCACCGGCTGCCTTCCGCGAGATGATCGCCAATATGTACAACGGATCCAATATCGCCCTCCTGGGTATACTTCCTTCCAATTTCGAGGTGCCATGGAGTGATATTATATTCAAGGCGCTTACCCTCAAGGGAATATACGGTCGTGAAATGTGGGAGACATGGTATAAGATGCAGATGATGATCATTGGCGGTATCAACCTTGACCCGATCATAACCCACCGTTTCCATATTGACGATTTCCAGAAGGGATTTGACGTGATGGAAGAGGGAAACTGCGGAAAGGTCATCTTAAACTGGGATTAAGGTTCACTCCGCCTGACCTTCAGATTGAGACCCACCGTCAGTTGGGTCGAAATCCCGACCCCGAAGGGAGTCGGGACTCGGGCCTTTCAGACCTTTAGATTTTTGGCTTCGTCTGCAAAATTCCCCGGCTATAATTGCTATTTTCCAAAATAGTTTTATCTTGATGTCATTGTGTAGACCTATACCTGACATCCATGCCTGAACATCCATCGTATGACGAACTGACCGGGAACTTCTCCTGGAGCATCGCAGAAAAGGAACTTGATTACACACCCGGAGACATCATAAACATAGGATGGCACTGCTCCGACAGGATCTGCCTGAAGGGAGATGCCGGGAAAGTTGCCCTTCATTATGAAGGCTTCGGGGGAGCAGAAAAGAGCTACACCTTCAATGATATAAGGCTTGCAGGAAACACCATCGGCGCTTTTCTCCGTAAACAGGGCATTACAGAGGGCGACAGGGTATGCCTTTTCATGGACCGTATTCCCGAACTTTATCTGTCATTCCTGGGAATCCTTAAAATCGGCGCCATTGTTCAGCCACTCTTTTCGGCATTCGGAGATGAATCTCTCTTTGTCAGGCTCGACAATGCTGGGACAAGGGCTGTCATCACCCAGAAGAAACATCTGGGCAAGGTCAGGAAAATCCGTTCAAGTCTCCCGGCCCTTGAATTTATTATCATCGTAGACAACGTAAAACCAGCCGATCTCGAACCCGGAGAGATCCTCTTCAGCCTTGAAGATGCGGAGCCTGTTGAGCAGTTTGAGATCGCCCCGACAAGGGCAGAGACCCACTCCCTGCTGCATTACACCTCCGGTACCACAGGCCAGCCGAAGGGAGTAAAGCATGTTCATTATTCCATAATGTCACAGTACCTTACCACGAAGTGGGTTCTTGACCTGCATGATGATGACATTTACTGGTGCACTGCCGATCCGGGCTGGGTGACCGGTACCTCATACGGAATAATAGGGCCCTGGAGCCTCGGGGTGACCCAGTGTGTACTCGATTCAGGATTTTCCGCCCAGGCCTGGTACAGGTTCATTGAGAAATACAGAATAACAGTATGGTACTCCGCACCTACCGCCATCAGGTCGCTTATGAAGGCCGGAGATGACCTTGTTAAGGACTTTGATCTCTCCTCGCTCCGTCACCTGGCAAGCGTAGGTGAACCACTGAACTCCGAGGCGGTGATATGGTCAGGGCGGGTGTTCGGAAAACAATTCCATGATACCTTCTGGCAGACGGAAACGGGATCGATAATGATCACAAACTTCCCGGGAATGAAAATTAAACCCGGGTCCATGGGCCGTACCTTCCCGGGAATAACGGGAGCGGTGCTTGATCCTGTCACATACGAACCGATTGATGAGCCCGGCAAACCGGGACTGATAGCCTTCAGGCCGGGATGGCCTGCCATGATGAGGACATACTGGAGAAATGAGGAAAAATACAGGGAAAAATTCGTGAACGGATGGTATCTCTCGGGCGACCGGTCAAGCATTGACAGGGAGGGTTATTACTGGTTCATGGGCCGCGATGATGATGTTATAAATACCGGGGGACACCTGGTCAGTCCGTTCGAGGTCGAATCAGCACTGCTCGAGCATCCTGCCGTGGGGGAGTCTGCAGTCACTTCAAAACCTGATGAAATAAACATGGAGGTGGTTAAAGCCTTCATAACCCTTAAGCCCGGTTTTAATGCCAGTCCTGATCTCGAGCTGGAGATAATGAACTTCATCCGCAAAAAGCTCTCACCGCTTGCAATGCCTCAGGCTGTGGAGTTTATGGATACTCTTCCGAAGACACGCAGCGGTAAGATCATGCGAAGAGTGCTTCATGCCAGGGAGTGGGGTGAGGAGATCGGAGACATATCGACCCTGGAAAATGATTGAAAATGTCGACTATTATTATATAAACTTCAAAATGAATACGTTATGGAAGAGAATGCCCTTAATGAGATGAAGGAGATGGTCCTGCAGTATGTTATCAAGGAGTACATTGATGATGATGACGCCAAGGTGACTTATGAGACACCCCTGATATCGAGCGGTTATGTTGATTCATTCTCGATGGTGTCACTGCTCGTGTTCCTTGAGAACAAGTTCAAGATCAAAATCCCGCCAAGCAAGGCTACGCCTGAGGCTTTTGACAGCGTAAACAATATTGTCGCACTGGTAAACCAGTATCTGAACAAATAAAAAAACTGACATCATGAGTTTCTCTGAAAAAACAAGGGACCTCTATCTGTCACAGCTGGCAGATATAAGAAACGCCGGTATCTTCAAGGAGGAGAGGTTCATACACAGCTCCCAGGCCGCCGACATCGAGGTTGAGTTTCCTTCAGGTTCAGACCTGAAGAAGGTCATCAACATGTGCTCCAACAACTATCTTGGACTCTCAAGCCACCCTGATGTGATAAAGGCTGCTCATGACGGTCTTGAGGTCAGAGGGTACGGCATGTCATCTGTCCGTTTTATCTGCGGGACACAGGATCTTCACAGGGAGCTTGAAAACAGGGTGACCGAATTCCTGGGCACTGAAGACACGATCCTTTTCCCGTCATGCATGGATGCCAATGCCGGTGTATTCGAGGCGATACTCACCAGTGAAGATATCATGATATCAGACAGGCTGGTGCATGCTTCAATCATTGACGGTATGAGGCTTTGCAGCGCACAGCATGACACCTTCAAGCATTCGAGCATGGAACATCTCGAAGAGAAGCTTCTGCTCCACGGAGACAAGCGTCTTAAGCTTGTGATCACTGACGGCGTCTTCTCCATGGACGGTGACACGGCCAGGCTCGACGAAATGGTAAGGCTATGCGAAAAATACGACGCCCTGTTACTGGTGGATGACTCCCATGCTTCAGGATTTATTGGCAAGACAGGCCGCGGGACACATGAACTATGCAATGTCATGGGTAAGATCGACATCATCACCACTACTTTCGGTAAGGCCCTGGGTGGTGCATCGGGAGGCTGCGTCTCAGGCAGGAAGGAGATAGTGGCGATGTGCCGGCAGAAGGCGCGTCCCTATCTCTTCTCAAATACCATTGCACCTGTAATAGTCTCAGGTGTGCTTAAGGTATTTGACATCCTCTCGGCAAGCACTGCGCGCCGCGACAAGCTCGAGAAGAACGCCGCCTTCTGGAGGGCTGGCCTGACTGATGCCGGGTTTATTCTCAAGGAAGGGAACACCCCCATTGTGCCTGTCATGCTCTTCAATGCAAAGCTGTCACAGGATTTTTCAAAGGATCTATATAACGAGGGGATCTATGCGATAGGCTTTTTCTTCCCGGTTGTCCCAAACGGCCAGGCAAGGATAAGAACCCAGATATCCGCAGGCCATGAGATGCATCACCTGGAGACAGCTCTTGAAAAATTTATTAAAGTGGGTAAGAAATACGGGATCCTCGGCCTCACCAAAGACCAGATTATAGAAAAATACGGGGCCTGAAAGATCCGGCTGAACAAAATCAATCCTGCAGAAATTTACTATGCAGGAGATGATTATCATCATAGAATAATCACGGCAAAACACCATCTTTGCATCCGTTTTACGTGAATATTCACACCGATGTACAACCATTACCAGGAATACCTGACATCCCAGATCGGGGAAATAAAAGAGGCCGGGCTTTACAAAAACGAGCGTGTCATTGTCTCACCGCAGGGGGCGGAAATAACCCTTAACACAGGGCAGAAGGTGCTGAACTTCTGTGCCAACAACTATCTCGGCCTTTCCTCCAGCAGGAAGCTTGTTGAGGCCGCAAAAAAGGCTCTTGACACCCATGGCTACGGCATGTCATCGGTGAGGTTCATCTGCGGCACGGGCGATCTGCACAAGGAGCTTGAACAAAAGCTGGCTGATTTCTTCGGAACGGAAGACACTATACTGTATGCCGCCTGTTTTGATGCCAACGGCGGGGTCTTCGAGCCCCTTCTTACCAGTGAAGATGCCATCATCTCGGACTCCCTTAACCATGCTTCCATAATCGATGGTGTAAGGCTATGCAAGGCACAGCGCTACAGGTATGAGAACGCTGACATGGAAGACCTCGAAACACAGCTGCAACTGGCGCAGCAGCAGCGGTTCAGGCTGATAGTCACTGACGGCGTCTTCTCGATGGACGGCAACGTGGCTCCGCTTGACAGGATCTATGAGCTGGCGAACAAATACAATGCAATGGTTATGGTAGATGAGTGCCACTCCGCCGGTGTTGTCGGTGAGACAGGCCGTGGCGTCACAGAGCTCTATAACCTCAGGGGAAAGATCGAGATCATCACCGGCACACTGGGCAAGGCCTTCGGAGGTGCCATCGGGGGCTTCACCACCGGCAGGAAGGAGATCATCGAGATGCTGCGCCAGCGCTCGCGGCCATACCTCTTCTCCAACGCCATCCCGCCCCTCGTTGCCGCTGCAGGCATCAGGATGCTGGAGATGATGACCGAGACCAACGAGCTGCAGGACAGGCTTCATCACAACACAAAATACTTCGTTGAGAGGATGCTGAAGGCAGGGTTCGACATCAAGCCGACCCAGTCAGCCATCTGTGCGGTGATGCTCTATGAGGCCAGACTGTCACAGGAGCTGGCATCCAGACTGCTGAATGAGGGGATCTATGTCACCGGGTTCTATTATCCGGTGGTTCCAAAGGGTCAGGCACGCATCAGGGTGCAGCTCTCGGCGGCACACGAGCCGGAACATCTTGACAAGGCCATCGCGGCCTTCACCAAGGTCGGAACGGAGCTCGGTATCCTGAAAAAAATATAAAAAACCACCTCCCTCCCATTTATAATAAGGTATACAGGAATTTATAAAATCAAAAAAATATATCATTTTCTTTGATTTTATAAAATAACCATTACTTTTGGTCCTCACAATTGAAGACATGAACCATACATCCCTATATTTTATTGCCCTCTTTATTATTATCGCTACGAGCGCATGATCGGGGAGTAATATATAGTTAAGAATAAAAGTATACGAAAGCTTCCCGGAAAACCGGGAAGCTTTTTTTTTAATACCGCAGCAATGAAAATAGAACCCAGGAGCCTGAGAACAATGACCGGAAGAACCATGGCCGGGGCAAGGAGCCTCTGGAGGGCCAACGGCATGAAGGAGGAGCAGTTCGGGAAACCGGTTATAGCAATCGTCAATTCATTTTCACAGTTCGTACCCGGCCACATGCACCTTCACGAAGCAGGGCAGGCTATAAAGCAGGAAATAGAAGGTCTCGGCATGTTCGCCGCTGAGTTCAATACCATAGCCATTGATGACGGGATAGCCATGGGGCACGAAGGAATGCTCTACTCCCTTCCGTCCAGGGAGCTGATTGCCGACAGCGTGGAATATGTATGCAATGCACATCGCGCCGATGCAATGATCTGCATCAGCAACTGCGACAAGATCACTCCCGGAATGATGATGGCCGCAATGAGACTCAATCTTCCGACTGTTTTTGTTTCCGGCGGGCCGATGGAGGCAGGAAGATCAGCCACGAAGGATCTGGATCTTATTGACGCAATGGTCGCTGCTGCTGACGATTCGGTCTCTGAAGAGAAACTGAAAGAGATCGAAATGGCGGCCTGTCCGACATGCGGCTCATGCTCAGGTATGTTTACCGCCAACTCGATGAATTGCCTTGCTGAGGCTCTTGGGCTGGCCTTGCCGGGTAACGGTACAGTGGTTTCCACGCATCGGAACCGTCTCAGGATGATGACAAAAGCTGCCCGGCTTATTGTTGAACTGTCAGAAAGGTATTACAACGAAGGGGATGATAGCGTCCTCCCGCGTTCAATTGCCACAAAAAGTGCCTTTTTGAATGCAATGTCACTTGACATAGCCATGGGGGGATCAACAAATACGGTTCTTCACCTCCTGGCGATCGCACGGGAAGCCGAAGTGGATTTCACCATGAGCGATATTGACGAATTGTCACGGAAAATCCCGAATATCTGCAAGGTAGCCCCGAGCTCACATTATCATATACAGGATGTCAACCGTGCCGGCGGTATTATGGCCATCATGGGAGAATTATCACGAGCCGGACTGATTGATGACTCTGTCTGCCGGATTGACTATCCTTCTCTTTACGAAGCAATTTCCCGATGGGATATCTTAAGCGGGACAACGCTTCCAGAGGCTCTTGAATTATACAGAAGTGCACCCGGGGGTGTGAGAAACCTGGAAATGGGCTCACAGGAAAAGTATTACAAGGAGCTTGATACCGACAGGGTAAAAGGCTGCATAAGAAGCATCAATTATCCCTATAACAGGGACGGAGGCCTCGCGGTGCTTTACGGTAATCTTGCCCTGAACGGTTCAATTGTGAAAACAGCAGGCATTGATCCTGCCCTCTTTACCTTCTCAGGACCTGCCATTGTCTTTGAATCCCAGGAGGCAGCAGTGGAAGGCATATTAAGCGGCATGGTAAAGGAAGGCAACGCTGTAATAATAAGATACGAGGGTCCAAAAGGAGGGCCTGGCATGCAGGAGATGCTCTACCCCACTTCCTACCTGAAATCCAGGGGCCTCGACAGGAGATGTGCCCTGATAACCGATGGCCGCTTCTCCGGAGGAACTTCAGGGCTGTCCGTCGGGCATGCATCTCCTGAAGCAGCCGCCGGAGGATTATTGGCCCTGGTACAGAATGGAGATATTATTGAAATCAGTATTCCGGAAAGGTGTATAAACGTGCTGGTCAGCGAGGAGGAAATTGAAAAAAGGAGATCAGCAGAGGAATTAAGAGGCAATATGGCTTACAAACCACAAAAAAGGTCAAGGGTGATCTCAGGAGCTTTGAAGGCATACGCTGCCAATGTCAGTTCCGCTGATATGGGTGCAATACGAATAATCTAATGTTACAGGGAATGAACGAGAATAATCATAAGAAACATAACGGTAACGGGCTGGCTGAAATTTCAGGAGCCGAGGCAGTTATAAATATACTTATCGCCGAGGGCGTAGATACCGTCTTCGGCTACCCCGGCGGAGCAATAATGCCCATCTATGACAACCTCATGAATGTAGAGGATAAAATTTCCCACATCCTTACCAGACATGAACAGGGTGCAGCACATGCTGCCCAGGGTTATGCGATGGTGACCGGTAAACCCGGTGTATGCCTGGCCACTTCCGGACCGGGTGCAACCAACCTGGTAACAGGTATTGCCAATGCATACCTGGATTCGGTCCCTGTTGTTTTCATAACAGCCCAGGTAGTCTCAACCCTGATAGGCACAGATGCATTCCAGGAGACTGATATCATAGGGGTGTCAATGCCTGTAACAAAGTGGAACTGCCAGGTCAAGAGTGCAGCTGAAATACCTGAAGCCCTGTCGAAGGCTTTTTATATTGCCACAACAGGACGCCCCGGACCAGTTCTGGTTGATATTACCAAAGATGCACAGATTGAGAAACTGAACTTCAGCTACAGCAAATGCGATTATATAAGAAGCTATAATCCGCATATACCTCTTCACAAAAAGGAAATCGAATCGGCAGCAATCCTCATTAATCATGCTTCCCGTCCGATGATCATTGCAGGTCACGGCATTCTCATCTCCCATGCAGAGAAGGAACTTTTAGCATTTGCGGAGAAGACAGGCATCCCCGTTGCACTTACTTTGCTCGGACTCTCAGCCTTTCCTTCATCCCACAGACTGTATGCCGGATACCTTGGAATGCATGGCAACTACGCCCCGAACCTGCTGACCAACCAGGCCGACCTGCTGATTGCCATTGGTATGAGGTTTGACGACCGTGTCACCGGCAATCTGAAAAAATACGCTCCCGATGCAAGCATAATACATATCGATATCGATGCTGCAGAGATCAATAAGAATGTCAGGGTTGATGTGGCAATAAACAATGATGCCAGGGAAGTTCTTCAAAGTCTTATCCCGCTGGTAAATCTGAATTCTTATGAAAAATGGATAAGGGAATTCAGGATATGCGATAAAACTGAATTTGACAAGGTTATCAGGAATGAGATTAAGCCCGGATCGGGTGAAATAAAAATGGGTGAGGTGGTAAAACTGATTTCTGACCTTACGAAGGGAGAAGCCGTAATTGTCACTGATGTCGGGCAGAACCAGATGGTCACAGCCAGGTATTACCGGTTCTCAGAACCCAATACACTTGTAACATCAGGCGGGCTGGGGACAATGGGCTTCGGCCTCCCGGCAGCAGTCGGGGCCCGGCTGGGATCAGACAAAAAAGAGGTAATCACTTTTTTGGGAGACGGAGGCTTCCAGATGACAATCCAGGAGCTTGGAACCATAATGCAGTATAATATAGGCGTTAAGATCGTCATCCTGAATAACAGCTACCTGGGCATGGTGAGGCAATGGCAGGATATGTTCTTCGGTAAAAGATATGCATCAACTGAGATGGTTAACCCCGATTTTGTGGCAATAGCTGCTGCATACCGGATACCCGCAAGGAAGGTATCTGAAAGAGGCAACCTCGAATCTTCAGTAAAGGAAATGCTGGCAACTGACGGACCCTACCTGCTGGAGGTAACTATCGAAAAGGAAACCAACGTAATGCCAATGGTTCAACCAGGGGCATCAGTATCAGAAATTAAGTTAACACACTAATTATAAAGCTATGAATCAGGAATATACTTTATCCGTATTTTCTGAAGACCATATTGGTATTCTTAACCAGATAACCATTATTCTTACCAGGAGGCAGATAAATATTGATAGCATAACGGCCTCTGAATCTGCCGTTAAGGGGGTACATCTGATTACGATTGTAGTAAGGACCACTCCTGAGTTGGTACATAAGGTTGTAAGGCAGATGGAAAAGGTTATCGATGTACTGAAAGTATTTGCTCACACATCTGAAGAGATAGTATATCAGGAAATTGCCCTGTTCAAGGTGTCGACCAAGGTAATGATGTCGGGAAATATTGTCGATCAGGTTGTCCGGAACCATAACGGCAGACTGGTTGAGACAACCCCTGAGTATATGGTGATTGAGAAAACCGGACACAAGGATGAGATAATTGAGCTTCTTCATTTTCTGGAGAAGCATGGGATACTTCAGTTTGTAAGGTCGGGCAGGGTTGCCATCACGAGGCAGGTTAAGGAGCTTAACTCCTACCTGAAAGAGATGGACTCTGCCACCAGGTCAAAGATTACAGAATCGGGAATATATAATTAAGGTGAAAGAATAGTAACTAAAACAAATAATCATGGCAAAGATCAATTTTGGCGGAGTGGTTGAAGATGTTGTCACCAGGGAAGAATTTCCACTTTCAATGGCGCAGGATGTTCTTAAAAACGAAACCATTGCAGTTATCGGATATGGCGTACAGGGACCGGGGCAGGCTCTTAATCTTAAAGATAATGGCATTAATGTCATTGTCGGGCAAAGAAAGAATTCCTCTTCATGGGCAAGGGCTGTGAAAGACGGATGGATAGAAGGCAAAGACCTTTTTGAGATTGAAGAGGCGTGCGCAAAAGGAACAATTATTCAATATCTCCTGTCAGATGCCGGTCAGATTGAATCATGGCCTGTTGTTAAAAAACACCTGACAACCGGTAAAGCCCTATATTTTTCGCACGGTTTTGGGATAACATTCAATGACCAGACAGGCATTGTTCCACCTGAAGACGTTGATGTAATTCTCATCGCACCAAAAGGATCAGGCACATCACTCAGGCGACTGTTCCTTGAAGGTAAAGGTCTCAATTCGAGTTATGCCATTTATCAGGATGCAACAGGCAAAGCAAAAGAAAGGGTCTTTGCACTGGGCATCGGTGTGGGTTCAGGGTATCTGTTTGAGACCGATTTCAGGAAAGAAGTCTACAGCGATCTTACGGGCGAAAGAGGGGTATTGATGGGAGCAATTGCCGGTATCATGGAAGCCCAGTATACCCTTCTGAGGAGCAAGGGACACTCCCCTTCAGAGGCCTTCAACGAAACTGTTGAAGAACTTTCACAGAGCCTTCTTCCTCTCGTTGCCGAAAACGGTATGGACTGGATGTATGCCAACTGTTCCACCACGGCCCAGAGAGGTGCCCTTGACTGGAAAAACCGGTTCAGGGATGCTGTGTCACCCGTTTTTGATGAGTTATACGAGAGTGTGGAGTCCGGTAACGAGGCACGGATCACTATTGAGGCAAACAGGCAGGCTGATTATCGTACAAAACTTGCTGCCGAACTGGCGGAACTGCATGATTCAGAAATGTGGAAAGCAGGAGCCATGGTCAGAAAACTAAGGCCGGGGAATAAGAAATAACCAGAAGTGATGGAAGAAAAGATTATAATTTTTGATACTACTCTCCGCGACGGGGAACAGGTTCCGGGCTGCCAGCTCAATACAATCGAGAAGATCGAAGTGGCTGTGGCGCTTGAAGCACTGGGTGTTGATGTGATTGAAGCGGGGTTTCCCATATCCAGCCCGGGAGATTTTGCATCTGTGGTAGAAATATCAAAGGCTGTTTCTGAGCCTGTTATCTGTGCTCTGACGAGGGCAGTAAAACAGGATATAGAAGTTGCAGCAGAAGCCCTGAAGTTTGCAAAGCGCAAGAGAATACACACCGGTATAGGAACATCGCCCTACCACATAGAGCACAAAATCAGGGCCACGCCGGAGGAGATATTAAGGAGAGCTGTCGACGCAGTGAAGTATGCAAGGAAATTCGTGGAAGATGTTGAATTCTACGCCGAAGATGCAGGAAGATCAGACAATGAATACCTGGCCAGGGTCATCGAAGCCGTGATCAAGGCAGGTGCAACAGTGGTGAATATTCCTGATACAACTGGCTATTGTCTTCCTGAACAATACGGAGAAAAAATCAGGTACCTGCGTGATAACGTAAAAGGGATTGAAAAGGTGGTTATATCCACACACTGCCACAATGACCTCGGAATGGCAACTGCCAACACAATGATGGGTATAATAAACGGTGCAAGGCAGGTCGAGGTTACACTTAACGGTATTGGCGAAAGAGCCGGCAACACTTCCCTTGAAGAAATTGTCATGATCCTTAAAAGCCATAAGTCGCTGAACCTCACCACAAACATAAACAGCAGGCTCATTTACAACAGCAGCAGGCTTGTATCAAACCTGATGAATATGCCGGTTCAACCCAACAAGGCAATCGTAGGCAGAAATGCATTTGCTCATTCATCAGGCATTCACCAGGACGGGGTGCTCAAAAACAGGGAAAACTATGAGATCATTGACCCGGTAGATGTGGGAATAAAGGAATCATCCATCATACTCACTGCAAGAAGCGGCAGGGCCGCATTAAATCACCGTCTTGAAGTCCTGGGCTTTCAGTACAAAAAGGATGAACTTGACGAGATATATTATAAATTCCTCCAGCTTGCTGATAAAAAGAAAAATATAGACGATGATGACATCAGGATTCTGACAGGACAGGTATTCACTGAGGAAAAACCGTTAAAGCTTGAACTCCTTCAGGTAACGTGCGGAAAGACTACTTTCCCTGTGGCCACTGTCGGTCTGAGAATCAATGGAGAGGTACACACCTCCACAGCCGCGGGAAACGGTCCGATAGATGCCTCATTCACTGCGGTCAAACAGCTTATTAAAAAAACGATAGTGCTGGAGGAGTTCCTTATTCAGGCTATTACAAAGGGCAGCGATGATCTCGGCAAGGTGCATGTTCAGGTGGAATATGAGGGAAGAATCTATTACGGATTCTCAGCAAATACAGATATTATTACAGCCTCGGTAGAAGCATTGATTGATGCAATTTCAAAGATAAAATGAGTCCAAAAACAGTTTTCGATAAGATCTGGGACGCGCATGTGGTTCATACAATTGAGGAAGGGCCCGATGTTCTCTATATTGACCGGCACTATATTCATGAGGTTACCAGTCCTCAGGCTTTCACGGGACTTGAAGAGAGAGGAATACCTGTTTTCAGGCCGTCACTGACTCTTGCAACTGCTGATCACAACACACCGACACAGGATCAGCATCTGCCGATCAGGGAGGAACTGTCAAGGATACAGGTGCAAAAGCTGAAGGATAACTGTTCCAGACATGGCATTGAATTATTCGGACTGAACCACAATTATAACGGTATAGTTCATGTAATAGGGCCTGAGCTGGGCTACACAAGACCTGGAATGACTATAGTATGCGGTGACAGTCATACCTCCACTCACGGAGCTTTCGGAACAGTGGCATTTGGTATAGGAACGAGCGAGGTTGAGATGGTACTGGCAACCCAGTGCATACTCCAGACCCGGCCAAAAACAATGAGGATTACCGTTGACGGAGCCCTCGGGAAAGCAGTTACATCGAAGGATATAATAATGCATATCATATCTCTTCTTACCACCGGCGGAGCAACAGGATACTTCGTGGAGTACAGCGGATCGGCAATCAGAGCTCTGAGCATGGAAGCGAGAATGACAATATGCAACATGAGCATTGAAATGGGGGCCAGAGGTGGCCTCATCGCACCTGACGAAACCACATTCTCATATCTGAAAAACACAAAATACTATTCGGAGAACAATGCATTTGAAGATGATCTGAAATCATGGAAAGATCTCATAACTGATCCGGGAGCATCATTCGATAAAGAGATAACCATCCCTGCTGATTCAATCAGACCGATGATCTCATACGGCACCAATCCCGGAATGGCAATCGCAGTTGATAATTCGCTCCCTGCGACAGAGGGCATGAGCAGGCAGGATGCTGATAATTACATTAAGGCTCTCTCATACATGGGGTTCAGCCCGGGGATGAAACTGGATGGCCATCCGGTGGATTATGTCTTCCTCGGAAGCTGTACAAACGGGAGAATCGAAGACTTCAGGGCATTTGCCTCTCTGGTAAAGGGAAGGAAGAAGGCGGAAAACGTAACGGCGCTTCTTGTCCCGGGAAGCAAGCTTGTAGAGGAACAGGTAAAAAGGGAAGGACTGCTTGCCATACTTCATGATGCCGGTTTTGAGCTCAGGCAGCCTGGCTGCTCATCATGCCTTGCTATGAATGAAGACAAGATCCCGGCCGGAAAATATGCTGTCTCAACCTCTAACCGGAACTTCGAGGGAAGGCAGGGCCCGGGAGCAAGAACCCTGCTTGCCAGCCCTCTGACAGCTGCAGCATCAGCAGTCACAGGAAGGATAACAGATCCGCGGATATTACTTTAATAGAAAACTGTCCAGATGGCAAAAGAGAAACTCAATATCCTGGAATCGACATGCGTGCCTCTCCCGCTGGAGAATGTCGATACCGACCAGATCATACCGGCAAGGTTCCTTAGTTCAACCTCAAGAGAAGGTTTTGGCAACAACCTGTTCCGAGACTGGAGATTTGACCGGGATGGAAGACCCCTTGAGCAGTTTGTCCTCAACAACAGGAGCTACAGCGGAAAAATCCTGGTTGCCGGGAAAAATTTCGGATGCGGATCAAGCCGTGAACATGCCGTATGGGCCGTTTATGATTACGGTTTCCGGGTTGTGATATCAAGCTTCTTTGCAGATATCTTCCGTAACAACGCACTTAATAACGGACTTCTTCCATTGATCATCCCTGAAGATGAGGTAAAAAGCCTCATCACTCTTGTTACTGCCCGGCCGGAAACCATCGTCAGGGTTAATGTTCAGGAGCGACGACTGGAGGTCCCCTCCTCAGGTAAATCATTCTCCTTTGAAATTAACCCTTACAAGCAGGAATGCCTGATTCATGGACTTGATGACATTGATTATCTGATTAATATGAGAAGCAGGATCGTGGAATATGAGAAGAGCAGAGGAGGCCCGGGATGAGGCTTGAGATAATGGATACGACTCTTCGCGACGGCGAACAGACTCAGGGAATATCATTCTCACCTGTGGAAAAACTGCATATGGCTACCCTCCTTCTCAGGGAGCTTAAAGTAGATCGGATTGAAGTAGCTTCAGCAAGGGTCTCCGCAGGAGAATTTGAGGCCACATTCAAAATTGCAGAATGGGCAAGAAAGAACAACCTGCTCGACAGAATCGAGGTACTCGGATTTGTAGACGGAGAGACTTCGCTCGACTGGATAGAAAACGCAGGCGTAAGGGTGATCAATCTCCTCTGTAAGGGGTCGTGGCGCCATCTTGAAAAACAGCTGAGAAAGACTGCAGATGAGCACCTGGCCGATATTAAATATGTCATTTCCAGGGCCGCGGACAGAGGGATGACCGTGAATTTATACTTTGAGGACTGGTCAAACGGAATGATCAACTCTGAGAGCTATGTATACTACATGCTTGATAACCTTAAAGATGAGCCCGTTGCACGATTCATGCTGCCTGACACCCTTGGGATTCTGAATCCTGATCAGACAGCAGATTTCTGCAGGAGATTAACTGGTAAATACCCTTCACTCCATTTTGACTTTCACGCTCACAATGACTATGACCTGGCAGCGGCGAACGTACTGGCTGCAGTCAAGGCAGGAGTTAAGGGCGTTCACACAACAATCAACGGACTTGGCGAAAGGGCCGGAAATGCTCCTCTGTCAAGTGTTATCGCAATACTGAATGATCATACGGTTCATGCAACCGGTATTGATGAAACCGCAATAAACAGTATAAGCAATGTGGTGGAATCGTACAGTGGTCTCAGGATTCCCGTTAATAAACCTGTTATCGGAGAGAATGTCTTTACTCAGACTTCAGGTATTCATGCAGACGGCGATAACAAGGATAACCTTTACTTCAACAGCCTGCTCCCTGAAAGATTTGGGAGAAAAAGAAAATACGCGCTCGGCAAGTTGTCGGGGAAGGCGACAATAATAAAAAACCTTGAGGAGTTCGGCCTGGAACTTGATCAGGAATCGCTGGCCAAAGTCACAAAGAGGGTCATTGAACTTGGCGATAAGAAGGAGAATGTCACGACAGAGGATCTTCCTTTTATCATTGCGGATGTTCTCGGAACCGAAAAAATCAATTACAGGGTCTTCATTAAAAACTATTCCCTGTCACTCTCGTACGGATTAAAGCCCTTCGCCAGTGTGAAGATTGAGATTGACGGTGCTCAGTATGAAGAAACTTCTTCCGGTGACGGTCAGTATGATGCCTTCATGAAAGCCATCAGAAGAATATATGAGAGCCTGGGAAGGGAATTCCCTCTGCTGACAGACTATATTGTCACAATCCCACCCGGGGGAAAGACGGATGCACTGGTTGAAACTGTCATTTCATGGAGTTACGGCAATATGAAATTCAGGACAAAAGGGCTGGATGCAGACCAGGCTGAATCAGCAATAAAAGCCACAGAAAAAATGCTGAATATAATTGAGAACAAGGCTGAAAACCATAAAGTCAGGAATATAATTGAAGCTACAAATGAACTATAATATTGCAGTACTCCCGGGTGACGGAATTGGTCCTGAGATAATTGAACAGGCAATTAAAGCACTCAATGCGATCGGGAACAGATTTAACCACTCATTCATATTTGAATATGCCCTGGTAGGGGCAGTGGCAATAGACAAGACAGGTTCTCCCCTTCCTGAAGATACCCTCAGAAAATGCAAGGCTGCTGATGCGGTTTTGTTCGGTGCCATCGGTGACCCCAGGTATGATAATGATCCTTCGGCAAAAGTAAGGCCTGAGCAGGGGCTCCTTGCCATGCGTAAAGAGCTGGGACTATATGCCAATGTGAGACCGGTAACCACATTCCCCTCATTGCTTGACAAATCACCTTTGAAACGAGAGATAGTCAGCGGAGTTGATATAATCATGGTAAGGGAGCTGACCGGAGGTATCTATTTTGGCAAACCCCAGGGAAGGTCTGAAGACGGTAAAACCGCCTATGATTCGTGTGTCTACAGTAAGTTTGAAATCGAACGTGTTGTAAGGCTTGCCTGTGATTATGCCCTTAAGAGAAAAGGCAAGGTCACCGTCGTCGACAAGGCGAATGTACTGGCAACATCAAGACTGTGGCGTGAAACATCAAAAGAGATCGTTCATGATTATCCCGGTATAGAAATGGACTATATGTTCGTTGACAACGCTGCAATGCAGTTGATCCAGAATCCACTGAGGTTTGATGTTATTGTCACCGAAAATATGTTTGGCGATATTCTCTCCGATGAGGCAAGCGTCATCACCGGATCACTTGGCCTGCTCCCCTCGGCATCCATCGGCCTGTCAACATCGGTGTTTGAGCCTATACATGGCTCTTATCCCCAGGCAGCAGGCAGGAATATAGCCAATCCACTCGGTACAATCCTGTCGGCAGCAATGCTTCTGAAAACAGGACTTAACCTCACCAGGGAATCCGATGTTTTGACAAAAGCAGTCGAAAAGTCTCTTGAAGCCGGGATAGTTACTGAAGATATTGACAGGAGTAACCCATGCTCTACCTCAAAGGTCGGCGACTGGATCTCGGAATTTATTTTACACACTTAAATCCACGGAGCATATCAGATAATGGATCGTCAGATACATGTTGCCATTCAGGGCGAAAAGGGAAGCTTTCATGAGGTTGCGGCAAATGACTTTTTCAGGAATGAAAGAATTATCCTCGTGCCATGCTCAACATTCGATGAAACAGTCAATTCCGTAGTTCAGGGCAAAGCTGATTACGCTGTTATGGCAATAGAGAATGCCCGCGCAGGCAGCATACTTTACAATTATAACCTTATCAGGGAGTCGCGTCTTAAGATACTTGGCGAGCTGAGACTCAGGATCAGGCAAAACCTCATGGCACTTCCCGGAACAACAATCGGTTCATTAAGTGAGATCAGGTCTCACCCCATCGCCCTCGCCCAGTGCATGGAATTTCTTAACACCCTGAAAGGGCTGACATTGATCGAGGCCGATGACACCGCCGGCTCTGCCAGGATTATAAGTGAACAGAAACTTGCCGCAACAGGCACTATCGCATCAGCAAGTGCAGCAGCGATATATGGCCTTGAGATTCTTGCTGAAGGCATAGAAACATATAAAAAGAACTATACGAAGTTTCACATTATAGGCAATGAATCTGCCATGCCAGCCATGGGTGACAAAGCGTCGGTATGTTTTGCCACCGGCCATAAGCCCGGATCACTTGCCCGGGTTCTGATGATACTTGCCGAAATGGATATCAATCTTTCAAAGATACAATCAGTTCCCCGGCTGAACGGAAACTGGGAGTACATGTTCTATGTTGACCTTGAACTGAGTACTGTTTCAGATATGGACAATATAGTCAGGGCACTTGAAGAACATACAATGAACCTGGAGATACTTGGGATCTACAATAAGGATACTAATCTGTACGAAAGTTAACAAGGCCGGAGAAAACAGGCAGATGAACATATCTGCCATATTTTTGTTATGATCGAATAATTACTACTTTTGTGCGTAACAAGGAAACAATGTCATTAAACAACGTCCATCACCATCATTATCATACTTGCTCTCAGGCGAGGTGAAAATGTTGTGTACTGACAACTGAATATCATAAACCCGTCTGAGCAGATCAGGCGGGTTTTTTGTTGCTGCACGGTCTGCTCAGGTAAATGAAAAAATAAAAATGAGCATACTGAAAATTGCAATCCAGAAAAGCGGCAGGCTCAGCGAGAGCTCCCGCAAACTGTTTGAAGAGTGCGGCATAAAGATCACCAACGGCTCCGGAAGCCTCAAGGTCATAGCCGCCAATTTCCCCGTAGAGATACTTCTTCTCCGTGACGACGACATACCGCAGTACGTGGAACAGCAGGTGGCTGACATCGGGATCGTGGGTGAAAATACTGTCTTTGAAAATAGAAAGGATGTGGATGTGCTGGAGCAGCTTGGTTTTGCCGGTTGCCGGCTGAGCCTGGCCATCCCAAAGGAAGAGACCTATACCGGCCCCGGCTTCTTCATGAATAAAAAGGTCGCCACAAGTTATCCGGGACTGCTGAGGGAATATTTCTCAGAGAAAAAGATTAACGCGGAGATCGAGGAGCTGAGCGGCAGCGTGGAGATAGCTCCGGGCATAGGCCTTGCCGATGCCATCTGTGATATCGTCAGCTCCGGCAGCACCCTGCTTACCAACGGCCTGCGCGAGGTGGAAACGGTCATGAAGAGCCAGGCGGTCATCATTGCCGGCAGGAACATCAGCGGCGAAAAGAAAAAGATCCTTGACAGGCTGCTGTTCCGTATCAGGGCGGTTAAAAACGCCAGGGAAAACAAGTACATCCTTCTCAATGCCCCGGAGGAAGCCGTGCCGGAGATATGCAGGATCCTGCCGGGGATGAAGAGCCCTACGATACTGCCACTGGCAGAGAAGGGATGGTGCAGCCTCCACTCCGTTGTGAAGGAAGATGAGTTCTGGGATAGGATTGACCAGCTCAGGGCCGCCGGTGCTGAAGGAATCCTGGTCATTCCCATTGAAAAAATGGTACTGTGATGGATACATACATTTACCCCGGACAGGCTGAGATCAGGACTGCCCTCAGCAGACCTTCGGCCGGCAACACCGAGATTGACAACATCGTAAGGGAGGTACTTGCCAGGGTCAAAACAGATGGTGATGCAGCCCTGCGTGAATTCTCGGAAAAATTTGACGGTTATGCGCCTGCATCATTCAGGGTTGATGAGGTGACACTGCGTGAAGCTGAGAAAAGTGTTCCTGAAGCCCTCAGGAAAGCAATAAATGACGCTTATTCAAACATCAGGGCTTTTCACGCTGCACAGCTTCAGAGAACTGACCCGGTTAATACGGCAGAGGGTGTGAAATGCTGGAGCCGTGATCTGCCGATAGATAAGGTTGGGCTGTATATCCCCGGCGGCACCGCTCCGCTCTTTTCCACGGTACTGATGCTGGCCTTACCCGCCAGCCTTGCCGGATGCAAAGAGATCATCATGTGCACCCCGCCCGGATCAGACGGGAAGATCAACCCGCTGATACTGTATGCAGCCTCGCTGGCCGGCGTCACTTCGGTATACATGGCTGGCGGCGCCCAGGCAATAGCAGCCATGGCTTTCGGGACTGAATCAATACCTGCCGTTTATAAAATCTTCGGGCCGGGGAACAGGTATGTCACCAGGGCCAAGGAGCTGGTACAGCAGGAGGGTGTTGCCATAGACATGCCTGCCGGTCCCAGTGAGTTGCTGGTCATTGCCGATGAAACCGCCAACCCGGTCTTTGTGGCTGCCGACCTGCTCTCACAGGCGGAGCATGGGGCTGACAGCCAGGTGATCATGCTCACCGACAGCCGGGTGATGATTGAGCTCGTGAAAACAGAGGTGGAGAAACAGGCAGCTCTCCTGGAGAGAAGCAGCATTGCCCTTCAGGCGCTTGAAAACAGCTCACTGATACTGCTTGACTCTCTTCATGAGTGCCTGAAGGTCAGTAACAGGTACGCCCCGGAACATCTTATCCTCGCCACCGCAGACCCGTACCTCCATGCTGCAGCCGTGACAAACGCCGGATCAGTTTTTCTGGGGACCTACAGCAGCGAAAGCACAGGCGACTATATGACCGGGCCCAATCACACCCTCCCCACAGGAGGATTTGCAAGAAGCTACAGCGGTGTTTCAACCGGGAGTTTTATGAAGAAGATATTCTTTCAGGAGGTGACCGGGACCGGCATAAGGAATATAGGTCCTGCGACAGAATTACTGGCCGGAGCCGAAATGCTCGGGGGACACCGCAATGCAGTATCCGTCAGACTAAAATATCTTAACGATGAACAGAACAGATCTACTGGTAAGGCCTAACGTGAGGGCGCTGGTTCCATACTCATGCGCCAGGGATGAATATGAAGGTAAAGTGGGTACCTTCCTTGATGCCAATGAGAGTCCCTACGGCCCTCTCAACAGGTATCCCGACCCACGACAGAGGGAGCTCAGAGCCGCCATCAGCAGCCTGAAGGGCATAGCTGAAGAAAACATTTTCCTCGGAAACGGAAGCGACGAGGTGATTGATCTCTGCTACAGGATATTCTGCAACCCGGGAACCGACAGGGCCCTGATATTTCCGCCCACATACGGAATGTACCAGGTCTCGGCGGCAGTGAATGATGTTGAGGTCATTAAAGTGCCCCTCGATGAAAACTTCGATATCGATATCCCGGCAGTCACTCCGTTTCTTGAAGATGAACGTCTTAAGCTGATCTTCATCTGTTCACCGAACAACCCGACAGGCAACTGCATGGATCACGGCAGAATTGATTTTCTTATCCGTAATTTCCGTGGTATTGTGGTGCTCGACGAAGCTTATGTTGATTTCAGCGGCAAGCCTTCATTCATTGAGAAGATCGGGCTTTATGACAACCTGATCGTCATGCAGACCTTCAGCAAGGCAATGGGCATGGCGGCCGCAAGGATAGGAATGGCCTTCGCGGCAACTGACATACTGAATTACTTTTTCCGCATAAAGCCTCCTTATAATATAAGTACCATTAACCAGGAGGCTGCCCTGGAGCGGCTCAGCGACATCAAGCCAATAACCGTTCAGACAGACACCATAACTGCCGAGCGTATAAGGCTTGCTGAGAAACTGGCAACCATTCCTGTGGTTGAAAAGGTCTGGCCTTCCGACTCAAACTTCCTGCTTGTGAAGGTGAAGGATCCGGATGGTGTATATAATAAATTGATATCCAATAATATAATCGTCAGAAACAAAAGCCGCGAGGCGGATGGCTGCCTGCGCATAACGGCAGGCACCAGAAGTGAAAACGACAGGCTCATAAGTGAACTGAATAAAATAGGGACATAAATCCTGCCTGAATACTTACACCAACAAGAATGAAAATAATTCTCACATGAAACCCACATGTATTCCATCAACAAACATTTATGAATATAATTCTCTGGCATGTGGGTTCCATACGACCTTTAAAAAATAAATTAAAATACGGATGAAAAAAGTGTTATTTATTGACAGGGACGGAACCATCCTGAAAGAACCCGCTGACAAGCAGGTTGACAGTCTTGAGAAACTGGCATTCATGCCGGGAGTTATCGGTGCCCTGTCAGCCATTTCACGAGAAACGGATTTCGAACTGGTGATGGTTACAAACCAGGACGGGCTGGGGACCCCGGCATTCCCCGAGGAGGAGTTCCTTGCTCCACATAATAAGATGCTCTCCATCCTCGAGGGTGAAGGAATAAAATTCGCCGAACAGTTTATTGACCGGTCGTTCGAAGAAGATAACTCCCCTTACCGCAAGCCGGGAACGGCGATGCTGACTCAGTACCTCGCCCAGGGGATCGACCTCGGCGCATCGTTTGTCATAGGCGACAGGCTCACTGACATCGAACTGGCCCGGAACCTGGGATGCAGGGCAATATATGTCAGCAGCGAAAAAAACGGGGATGCAGCCCTCTGTACCAGGGACTGGGATGAGATACGCAGGTTCCTGAAAATGATCCCGAGAAGCGCCTCTGTCACAAGGAAGACAAATGAAACATCAGTAGAAATCGATCTGACAATTGACGGCACAGGCAGAAGCAGCATAGATACCGGGATAGGCTTCCTTGATCATATGCTTGAGCAGCTGGCCCGCCATGGCGGCATTGACATCAGCGTGAAGGCAACGGGAGACCTGAGGGTCGATGAACACCATCTTGTTGAAGATGTGGGTATCGTCCTCGGGGAGGCCTTCTACGATGCACTGGGGAGCAAGAGGGGCATCGGACGGTATGGCTTCACCCTCCCGATGGATGATTCACTGGCACAGGTGATCCTTGACTTCGGCGGGAGACCATGGCTGACATGGGATGTAGGATACAGGTCAGAGAGGGTCGGCAATATCCCGTCGGAGATGTTCTCACACTTCTTCAGGTCGTTCAGTGACAGTGCGAAATGCAACATTCACGTTCACGCTGCAGGCGAGAATGAACACCACAAAACCGAGGCCATCTTCAAGGCTTTCGCCAGGGCCGTGAGGATGGCTGTGACAGCAACTGATAACGGGGTTCTGCCATCAACCAAGGGACAACTATGATAGCCATACTAAAATATAACTCCGGAAACATAATGTCAGTCCGGGTAGCACTGCAGAGGCTGGGGCATGAAGCAGTCATCTCTGATGATCCTGATGTCATCCGCAGGGCTGACAGGGTGATCATCCCCGGCGTCGGCGAGGCCAGCTCAGCCATGAGCTATCTCAGGGAGAGAAGCCTCGACACTCTCATCATCTCACTGAAACAGCCTGTTCTGGGTATCTGCCTCGGGCTGCAGCTCATGTGCAGCTACTCGGAGGAGAACAATACTGAATGCCTTGGCATATTTGATACCATGGTCAGAAAATTCCCGGCCGGAGCCAGGGTCCCCCACATGGGATGGAATGATTTCAGCAGCCTGAATGATGATCCGCTGCTGAGAGGATTGAAGAATGAAGATAATGTCTATTATGTGCACAGCTATTATGCTGCTGTGAACGACTTTACCACAGCCGTTTGCGATTACGGGCTGCCCTTCTCCGCAGCAATGCGAAGGGATAATTTCCTTGCCACACAGTTCCATCCCGAGAAATCAGCTGAGACAGGTGCCCTGATACTTAAAAACTTCCTTGAGTTATGAGAATAATTGCAGCCATCGATATAATGGACGGCACCTGTGTCAGACTGACCCAGGGCGACTATTCCCGGAGAACCGTCTATGGCAGGGAGCCGCTTGATGTGGCCAGGGAGCTGGAAGATCACGGAATAAAATACCTCCACCTGGTTGATCTCGACGGAGCCCGGGAAGGGAAAATAAGGAACCAGCGTGTGCTTGAGTCCATTACGGGCATGACCAAACTGCAGGTGGATTTCAGCGGGGGCATACGATCCGATGACGATATACGTACCGCATTCAGCTGCGGCGCCTCGCAGGTCACCTGCGGGAGCATAGCCGTGAATGAACCGGCCCTTTTTCTTAAGTGGCTGGCTGACTACGGTCCTGAAAGAATCATCCTGGGTGCCGACTTCAGGCAGAGGAAGGTGGCAACCGGAGGGTGGCTCTCCGCATCTGAAACTGATATTATTGACTTCCTCCGGAACTACAGGTCACAGGGGGTTGTCTTCGCCATGTGCACCGATATTGAAAAGGATGGCATGCTGGGCGGACCCTCAGTTGATTTATATAAGGAGATCGCACGGATTGACGGCCTCTCCCTGATCGCCAGCGGAGGCATCTCATCGGCCGAAGACGTAAATCTGGTCAGGGAGGCGGGTTGTGAAGCCGTCATCATAGGCAAGGCGATCTACGAAGGAAGGATAACATTGAAGGAGCTTGCAGGGTTATGCTGAAGAAACGTATCATACCATGCCTCGATATCAAGGGGGGACGAACCGTCAAGGGAGTCAGTTTTGTCAACCTGAGGGATGCCGGCGATCCGGTGGAACTGGCAAAAGCCTATGCCGGCCAGGCCGCCGACGAGCTTGTCTTCCTTGACATAACGGCGACACATGAAAAGAGAAAGACACTTGCCCCGCTGGTTGAGAAGATCGCCATGGCTATAAATATTCCGTTTACCGTCGGGGGAGGAATAAACACCATGGATGACGTTTCCCTGCTTATCAGTTCGGGTGCCGACAAGGTGAGTGTCAACACTGCCGCCCTGATGGAACCGGAACTGATAACAAGACTGGCAGGCAAGTTTGGAAGCCAGTGCATCGTGGCAGCTATTGACGCGCAGCTCATTGACGGTGAATGGCTGGTCTGCATCAACGGCGGCAGAACCGTCACCCCGGTCAGGGCCCTGCAGTGGGCTGAAGAGGTTGAGCAGCGGGGTGCCGGGGAGATACTTCTCACCTCCGTCAACAGCGACGGCACGAAGGAGGGTTTCTCCATAGATATAACCTCTGCAATAAGTGACAGGGTGAACATACCTGTCATTGCTTCAGGCGGCGCCGGGACCATGGAACATTTCAGGAGGGTCTTCGAGGAGACCTCCTGCACTGCAGCCCTGGCCGCCTCGGTATTTCACTTCGGCGAGATACTTATCCCTGATCTTAAAAATTACCTTATAAAAAATAATATTGACGTAAGATGCTGAATCTCAATTTTAACAAAGGCGACGGGCTGATACCGGCCGTGATACAGGACAACACCACCTTGCAGGTACTGATGGTTGGTTACATGAATGAAGAGGCTTACCTGAAAACTGCAGACGAAGGCAGGGTAACCTTCTTCAGCCGCAGCAAACAGAGGTTATGGACCAAGGGGGAGAGCTCCGGGAACTTTCTCACGGTGAAGGAAATATTGCCCGATTGTGACCGGGATGCCCTGCTGATCAGGGTCGTTCCGGCCGGACCGGTATGTCACCTGGGAACATACTCCTGTTTTGGCGACATGGAGGCCAAAGGCTTCCTCTACAGGCTTGAGCAGATAATCAATGCAAGGATCGATGAAGATGCGCCTGATTCTTATACGAACAAATTATACCGGAAGGGGATTAATAAAATCGCACAGAAGGTGGGAGAAGAGGCCGTGGAGTTGGTCATAGAGGCAAAGGACAATGACATTGACCTGTTTAAAAATGAGGCCGCCGACCTGCTCTACCATCTGCTTGTGCTCCTCAGGGCCAGATCGGTTGAGCTCACAGATATTGAAGAGCTCCTGTCGGAGCGCCACAAATCAAAATGAAAGTTACATCCGCCGGCCGGTGAAAAAAAATTATCTGTAAGTAGCTGTGGTATGGAATTTTCATTATGTTTGCACTGATGAAACAATTCACGTTATATAATTGGCGCTGGTGCAGCTCATAGACTGAAGCTGTGAATCACGCCATTATATAATTAAACGAGATAATTATCCTAAGAGGCACGCTGATCACAGCGTGCCTTTTGTATTGTATAACCTTTAACACCTATAAGCAATGGAAAAGTTTACAAAGTTTTTACTGTCCGAAAACGAGATGCCACGCCAGTGGTATAACATCGTGGCTGATATGCCCAACAAACCGTTGCCGCCGTTAAGTCCTGTCACGGGCAAGCCGGCGGGACCGGAGGACCTTGCGGCCATCTTCCCGATGGAGCTGATAAAACAGGAGGTCACTGCCGAGAGGTACGTTGACATTCCCGAGGAGGTCTTCGACCTGTACAGAACCTACAGACCCTCTCCGCTCTTCAGGGCTCGTAACCTTGAAAAGGCGCTGGGCACCAAAAGCAAGATTTACTACAAGTACGAGGGAGGCAACTATTCCGGCTCACACAAGGCCAATACCGCCATCCCGCAGGCCTACTACAACAAGATGGAGGGCGTACGCAGGATGACCACGGAGACGGGTGCCGGCCAGTGGGGCAGCGCAATGAGCTTTGCATGCAATCACTTCGGGCTGGAGTTGCTTGTGTTTATGGTCAAGGTAAGCTTCCACCAGAAACCCGGCCGCAAGCTGATGATGAACGCCTATAACGCAAAGGTGGTCCCTTCACCCAGCACCATGACCGCAGCGGGACGGAAAGTGCTTGAGATGTACCCGGACTCACCAGGCAGCCTTGGCATAGCCATCTCGGAGGCAATAGAGATCGCGTTGCAGGATCCCTACACCAAATACTCCCTGGGAAGCGTTCTGAACCATGTCTCTCTTCATCAGACCATTATAGGACAGGAAGCACTGATACAGATGGAGAAGGCAAACGACTACCCCGATGTTGTAATTGGTTGTTTCGGCGGTGGATCCAACTTCTCCGGCATCTCATTCCCCTTCCTGCGTGAAAACATTGTCAATGGCAAGAAGACCAGGTTCGTCGCAGTTGAACCGGCCTCCTGCCCCAAGCTGACGAAAGGGAAATTCACATATGACTTCGGTGATCAGTCGGGAATGACCCCACTTCTCCCCATGTACACCCTGGGACATAATTTCATCCCTGACAAGATCCACGCGGGAGGCCTGCGTTATCACGGGGCCGGCGTCCTCGTCAGCCAGCTGCGCAAGGATGGTCTTGTGGAAGCAAAAGCCAAGTTCCAGCGCGAGTGCTTTGAGGGAGCTATTCTCTTCGCCAGAACGGAAGGGATACTGCCTGCACCCGAGTCGTCATATGCCATTGCCGGCGCTCTTGACGAGGCGAGAAGAGCTGATCTCGAGGGGGTGTCAAAAACCATCCTCTTCAACCTGAGCGGACACGGTCATTTTGATATTACCGCTTATGAGAAGTATTTCGAGGGAAACCTTCCTGATCATGAAACCACGGCGGAGGAGATAGATCTGTCACTGGCAAATTCAGCCATCCCGGCGTTTTGATCAGTCGGCAGCCAACAGTCGTATCTTATTGATTGACTGAAGACTGAGGACTGAATAATTTTCGATTGTCTATTTAATCAAAAATCGCAAATCGCAAATCGCAAATCGCAAATCGCAAATACTTTTTACTGACTGGAAACTAAAATGGAGATGAGGCAACGCCTCCTCTCCATTTTGTTTGATCTGGAGTTTAATAACTGCTCAGCTGCACTTTGATGCCCCGCAGTCGGTGCAACGGAGGCATCCCTCCTGGTAGACCACGGAGGTCGATCCGCAGCTCTCGCACTTGCCCTTGGCCTTGGTGCCGTTGGGGATATAGCGCTTGAGTGAACGCTCAACACCGTTCTTCCAGGTGTTGATCGACTCATTGTCAAGCTTCATCGATGAGACCAGCTCAACGACATCCTTCGCAGGCATACCATAGCGGAGGACACCGGAGATAAGGCGTGCATAGTTCCAGAACTCTGGCTTGAACATATGCGACAGTCCGCCCAGGGTGTTCTTGTAACCGTACTTGTCAGTGTACTGGAAGTCGTAGCGGGTGTTGCCGGCGTCATCCTTGTTCTTGATGATCCTGCCCTTGATGATGCTCTTGGGTATGGGGAACATCTCGTCATCCTGAAGGCCGGTGAATATCTCGTATGGCACGCCGTCCTTGAGTCCTACGAACGCGATCCATTTCTCCTCATTGTTCTGGAAGCGGATCACATCTGCCTCAAGCACCTTCGGACGCAGCGGCGACCATTCGTTCTTCTTCTCCTCCTTGTTGTTGGATACGAGAACGCCGGCCCTCGACCCGTCGCGGTATACCGTTGCACCCTTGCATCCCTCCTTCCAGGCGGTGAGATACAGTTCTGAAACAAGCTCCTCCTTTGCCTCGGCGGGCAGGTTGATAGTCACGCTGATAGAGTGATCAACCCATTTCTGTATGGCTCCCTGCATCCTCACCTTGGCCACCCAGTCGACATCATTGGCGGTGGCTTTGAAATAGGGAGACTTCTCAACGATGGAGTTGATCATCTCCTCCGACATTTCCCTGACCTCCTCGTACTTGTACCCGTTCACCCTCATCCAGTCGATGAACTTGTGATGGAACACCACGAACTCCTCCCAGTGGTCGCCTACCTCGTCTATGAAGGAGACCTTTACGTCCTTGTCATTTGGATTCACCTTGCGGCGGCGCTTATAGAAGGGCATGAAAATTGGCTCGATGCCGGAGGTGGTCTGGCTCATCAGGCTGGTGGAGCCTGTAGGAGCGATTGTCAGGAGGGCTATGTTGCGTCTGCCCTTCTGTTCCATCTCTGCAACCATCTCAGGGTCAGCCTCGCGCAGGCGGCTGATGAAGGGATTATTACGCTCCCTCTCGCTGCTGTAGATCGGGAAAGGACCTCTCTCGTCAGCCATCTCCGTAGATGCCCTGTATGCTTCAACGGCCAGTGTACGGTGTACATTCACAGCGAACTCAGTTGCCTCATCTGTACCGTAACGCAGTCCGAGTGCGGCAAGCATGTCTCCTTCGGCTGTGATACCTATGCCTGTGCGTCTTCCTTCACCGGTTTTGTGCCTGATATTCGCCCACATGTTGCGTTCAACCCTCTTCAGCTCCGGATCCTCCGGGTCAGCATCTATCTTGGCAATGATGGCGTCTATCTTCTCCTGCTCAAGGTCGATGATGTCATCCATGATGCGCTGTGAGAGATGCACATGTTCCTTAAAGAGGTCAAAATCAAAGGATGCCTGCGACGTGAAGGGCTCCCGTACATATTCGAACAGGTTTATTGCTATCAGCCTGCAGCTGTCATACGGGCAGAGGGGGATCTCCCCGCACGGGTTAGTGGAGACAGTCTCATACCCGAGGTCAGCGTAGCAGTCGGGAACACTCTCGTTCCTGATGGTATCCCAGAACAGGACGCCCGGCTCGGCCGATTTCCATGCGTTGTGCACTATCTTGTTCCAGAGCTTGCCGGCGTCAATCTCTTTCGAGTACTTCGGTTTCTCCGCATTGATGGGGTATTGCTGGCGGAAGCTCTTTCCTCCGACAACCGCCTCCATGAACTCGTTGGTGATTTTCACCGAGACATTGGCTCCGGTGACCTTGCCTGCCTCGAGCTTGGCATCGATAAAGCTTTCAGCATCAGGGTGCTTGATGGAAATGGAGAGCATCAGGGCTCCCCTGCGTCCGTCCTGCGCCACCTCGCGGGTTGAGTTCGAATAACGCTCCATGAAGGGCACAACACCCGTGGAGGTGAGGGCGCTGTTGAGCACCGGTGAACCTTTGGGACGTATGTGCGACAGGTCATGACCGACGCCTCCGCGGCGCTTCATGAGCTGTACCTGCTCCTGGTCGATCTTCATGATGCCGCCGTAGGAATCGGAATCACCCTTGTTACCTATGACAAAGCAGTTCGAGAGCGAAGCAATCTGGTAGTCATTGCCTATCCCTGTCATCGGTCCGCCCTGGGGAATGATATACTTAAAGTTCCTGAACGCCTCGTAAATGACCTCGGCCGGCAGCGGGTTGGGATACTTCTGCTCAATACGGTGTATCTCCGCTGCCAGGCGGCGGTGCATGTCATCAGGAGTCTTCTCATAGAGATTGCCAAAGGAATCCTTGAGAGCATATTTGCTTGCCCATACTTTAGCCGCCAGGTCATCTCCGCCGAAATATTCACGGGTTGCCTTTATGGCTTCGTCATACGCATAAGTCTTTTTACCGGTGCTGCCTGCCGGCCTGATCTTTTTTTCCATCCCCTCTGCTTCCTTCCTTGATTTTTTCTCCTCCTTGATTCCCAACTCCTTTTCGTTAGAGGCGACGGGGGCCGTATGGACAATTGAATTTCCCATTGATCGTTGAAAAATATTAAAGTTTGATAATAAGTTACTTAGTCTACCTTCTGCTGTAACATTCGCGTTTTGCTAAAATAGACAAGCATGTCAGAGGAGACAAGAATAAAAGTTCTCTTTTATCAACAGACATATTAACTTTTTAAACTATCTCGGTCAAAAAAAAGAGGCCGGTTTCCCGGCCTCTTTAATTATCTGATAATGTGCATCTTAGAAAATAAGGCGAACGCCCAGGAGGCAACCCCATGTGCTAGAGGTGCTTAAGCTCTTGGTGACAGTCGTCTTAGTCTTGAAATCCTCCACCGAATTGGCATTGAGCCTGAATGTAGGCTGGCTGGTGGCGCTGCCCCTTGATACAACGGTCAGCGTACGTATATTCTCATAGCTTGAAAGCGGGTGATAGTCCCATGTGCCCCAGCTGTCGTCGATCATATTGCCGACGTTGAGCATGTCAAGGCTGACCTGCAGGGTATACTTACGGTCTGTTCCGAAGTTGGTAAACACATCCTGAAGAATCTTGGCATCAAACCTATGCATCCATCCGCGTACCTCGCCATATCTTTCGGCATAATCACCAAGACGGGTCTTGAGGTAATCGTGCTCATTTATATATGACCAGAATGCTGCAGCCTGGTCAGCGGCAAGCATGGTAGCTCCACCTGTGGGAGTATAGTTTACGAAGGTGATGTCGTCGATGCTGCCCGGTACGTATATAATGTCTGATGAAACACCGTCGCCATTCAGGTCATTTGAATAGGTATAGGTCCATCTTCCCTGCTGATATCCCTGGTATACGAGGGAGAACGTGGTGGCAAAATGCTTGGCATACTCTATCTTGTATGATATGTTACCGATCAATCTGTGAGGAGTTGCGAAGTTTGAGTAGCTCAGGCCCGGATCATTCAGGCTTCCTACTGCAGTGTTGGAAGAGTAGGCAGAGTAGGCAGATGATCCCGGGTTGGCACTGATGTCCTTGGCCATCGTGTAGGTATAGGCAAACATGCCTGAGAGTCCCTTGTTGAAGTTCTTGGTCAGCATGGCGGTAAGGGAGTACTGGTAACCCTCCTTGGCATTCACCAGTTCAGTGGCTGCACTTACAGTGCTGTTAACCTTTGCAGCGGTACTGTTAGACCAGAATATACGGTTATCAGGGCCTGCGAGTGTACCTGTCGGTGCTGCAAGATTGATATTTATCTGCTGAACGGCATTGATATCCTTTGAATAGATGGCTTCTCCGGTAAAGATCATGTTCCAGGGAAGTTCGATGTCAAAGGCCAGGTTTGAACGCCAGATCTGGGGGAACTTGAATTCCTTGCCGACCTGTGTAAGGGTTGAGTTGTTAGGCAGCGTGCCCGGAGTGGGCGGGAAGAGAGTGGGGTTGCTTGCAATGAAAGCCTTGTAGTCAGGATTGAATTCCAGTCCGACCAGGTTGGCATTGCCCACGCCCCAGCCGATCTCAGGAGACTGGATGGTCCCGGAGTTGCTGGGCTGGTTGGTGAACCATACGAAGGGAAGCATCCCGGTAAAGAGCCCTGTTCCTCCGCGGACCTGCAGTGAGCGGTCTCCGTTGACGTCCCAGTTGAAGCCCAGTCGCGGTGATACAACCAGTTTGCTATTAGGCCATGTGCCTACGTCCATCTTCTTCCCGTCAATAAATGTAAGGGCTGCAATTGCGGGATTATCCATTGGATCATCCAGATAGAGCGGAAGCTCAAGACGTAAACCGTAGGTCAGCTTGAACTGAGGAGCCACCTGCCACTCGTCCTGGCCATACAGAGCTGCGAAGCCGAATGTTGCTGTTGCTCCGGGAGCATCCACTCCGTTGTATCCGTAGGTGATACCGAAACCAGTCGGGTCAGCTCCGTTGATGAAGTCATCAACCGATCCGTAGCGATAATATGAGGTACCTTCACGTATGTATGAGTTGCGGAAGAAGAGACGATCAAAGGAGATACCTGCAGTAACCGTATGATTGTTCAGGTTAAAGGTTGTGTTGTTGGTAATGGTGAGCGTCTTGTTCGTTACATCATTGTTGAAGGTGAAAAGTTCATATCCGAATGACATGTACTGGTCGCCGCCTTCCCATATGTCGACGAACGGGAAGATGTCAGAGTCGCTGGTACGGGTATCCTGTATAAAGGTGTAACTGGCCAGGAATTTATTGGCGATTTTCGGTGAAAAGCTGCTGTTTAGTTCACCAGTCATCGAACGTACTGTATTTTTGAAACCATAGAAGGCATTTGAAAATGCCATTGACTGGCTGCTGATACGGCCTGAGTTACGAGGGTTGTTTGGAGGTCCGCTGTTGGAGTTGGTAGTCTGGTCTGAGGTGCCCACTACGTCATTGTATCTTAGTGTCAGCCTGTGATTCTTGCTGATGTTCCAGTCGATACGCGCAAGTATCTTGGTGTTCTTGTTCTGAAAAGCATCGAAATCCTTGTACTTGCCCGGTTCATAATCATAATTATCAAGCAGGTGATTCCTTACACGGATCATATCTGCTTCGGTGGTCCTTGAAATCATGAGGTCAGCATCTGACACACCGTCGGTACTTGGTCTCCACGTAACACCGGGGATTGACTCGGTGCCATACTCGCCGCTGAGGAAGAAGAAGAGTTTGTCCTTGATGATCGGGCCGCCGATGCGTCCGCCGTAGTTCTGGGAGCTTCTCTCCCTTGCGCCCTGTACTTCACGGCCATCAACGGTATTTCCGGTGAATGTTTCCGGACGGATATACGAGTAGACGGATCCCTTGAAGGTGTTGTCACCGCTGCGGGTGACTGCGTTGATGCTGGCGCCGGTGAACTGTGACTGGCGGACATCATAGGGTGCCATACTAACCGATATCTCCTCGATGGCATCGAGAGCAATAGGCTGAGCTTCACCACCGGGCAGCGGATTGCTGCTGAGACCGAAGTTGTTGTTGAACGCGGCACCGTCGATGGTGATGGTGTTGTAACGGGCGTCGCGGCCCCCGAATGAATTACCCTGAGCCTGCGGTGTGAATTTGGCAAAGTCGTTAATACTCCTGCTGATGGTCGGCATGTTGACCAGATCTCGTCCGCTGACGTTTGTCTGGGTGCCCGAACGCTCTGAACTGAGGATAGAGTTGCGCAGTCCTGCCGTAACCACAACCTCCTGCAGAGAGGTGGTCGTCTCCGTCAGCTGACCGTTCTGAACATAGTTCTCGCCCAATTTGAGATAAACGTCAGTGTAGGTGCTGGAAGAATAGCCAACAAAGGAGACATCTACCCTGTACGGACCACCGACACGCATGTTCTGGATCCTGTAGTTTCCGGAGTTGTCACATAAGGTGGCATATTGCGTACCTGACGGAACATGCACCGCCACAACAGTGGCACCGGCAAGGGATTCTCCCTTGTTGTCTGTTATTTTTCCACTTAGTGAAGATGTTGTCACCTGCCCCAACAGAGTGGCTGACCCTATCAGAAGAGACAACAGAATGAATGTGAACTTTAGTTTTCGCATAATTTAAGTTGAGTTAGAAAGTTTATGGTTGTCGTTGTTTTTATAATAATGAATTTCAGCTAGTTGTGGTCTGGGCTCACTCTCTCCGCAGGAGAGGGTTAAATTACATCTACGGGCAGAATTAGAGGGAATTGGGATTTTGTAATTATTAACAACTTTTTAACTTGTTTTTAAGATGTTATCAGTCAGGTGATTTGCGAATGATCTTTTATATATTTAATTTGTAATTCATTTATATTCTGCTACATACGAGATTTATTCGGTTCCTGTCGAAGTAACTGCCGCATTCTCAGGGAGATATTTATCAACAACAATGAATTCGTCTTAAAAATGTCATAAAAGAGATCTCCTCACCTCCCTTCCGGCTAACCCGCCTCACGTAGTCTCACTCAATCCGGCACTAAAAGAACGTGCATGTCAGGGCATAAGTGGTTTTCATTCCCCGGTTTTGCGCCTCAAAGGTAATAAACTCATAATTTTGTATGAATTAAATTTTTGTTACAATGGTACGCCTGATCGCCCTGTTCATATCAATTGTGCTGCAGATAGTTGCTGCAGGCATAGCGCTAAGGTTCATGAAGATAACCAGATACAGGCTCTCATGGATCCTTCTCTCGACCTCCTTTGTGCTGATGGCCGTCCGCACCCTTATACAACTAATTGAATACTTCCAGGGCAAGCCCTCGTTTGAATTGATGATGGCAGACGAGTGGATGAATGTGCTGATCTCGGTTATGATAATCACCGGCGTGATCCTGATCAGGGAACTCTTTTACTCCCTCAAGCGTGCTGAGACAGACAGGACACGGTCAGAGAGGAGGCTCCTCAATGCGATCATCAATACCGAGGAGACGGAAAAGAAGAGGTTTGCCAAGGATCTGCACGACGGGCTGGGTCCGCTCCTGTCGACGGTGAAGATGTCGCTCTCGGCCCTGAGTCCGAGGGTTACCGATCCGGTGGGGATAGAGATACTCAGCAATACAAATCACGTGGTAAATGAGGCTCTGAACACCATAAAGGAGATTGCAAACAACATGAGCCCGCATGTCCTGACCAACCTGGGTGTTGCCAGCGCAATCAGCACTTTTGCCGCCAAGGTGAACACCACACGAAGCGTCAGCATCGAGTTCCGGACCAACATGGAGGGGGAGAGGTTCGATACCGACAAGGAGGTGGTTGTGTACCGGGCTGCCTGCGAACTGATCAACAACGGCATGAAACACTCTGGAGCCTCAAAGATAGAGATGGACCTGCGGCGGCACCAAAAAATCATTACCTTGCAGTATCTTGACAATGGCCGGGGGTTTGACGTGGAGAAACTCACGTCGGAAGAAGCAGTTGGAATGGGCATCCCGAATATAGAAACCAGGGTGAGGTCGGTTGACGGGGTATTTGTGATCGAGAGTGCCAGGGGCAAAGGCACCAGCGCACTGATAAGGGTGGATCAGTGAAAGCAGTCGGCAGTTTGAGACTCCGACGCAGACGGAGGATCAATCCCGACCACGAAGTGCGTCGGGAAGGCAGCCGGCAGTCCAGTCGGCAGTCACCAGTCGGCAGTCGGCAGTCGTAACTTATTGACTGACTGAAGACTGAAGACTGAGGACTGAAGACTGAAAAGTATAACTTGCCCGTAGAGCTTGCCCCGATTTATCGGGGGCATTAAGTATTGTAGGACAAGGCATTATCAAGTATCAACTTGCCCGTAGAGCTCGCCCCGATTTATCGGGGGCATTAAGTATTGTAGGACAAGGTATTATCAAGTATCAACTTGCCCGTAGAGCTTGCCCCGATTTATCGGGGGCATTAAGTATTGTAGGACAAGGCATTATGAAGTATCAACTTGCCCGTAGGGCATTAAGTATTGTAGGACAATGGACAAAATCAAAATCGCACTGGCTGATGATCATCAGCTGTTCCGCAACGGACTGAAGATACTTCTCGGCGCTTATAATGAGTTCGAAGTGGTTGCAGAGGCATCCAACGGCGCTGAACTGCTGAAAATCCTCGAAGCCTGTCCGGCGGATATCGTCCTTATGGATATAAGCATGCCTGAGATGGACGGAGCAGAGGCCACATCGCGCCTCTCACGCCAGTCGCCCGCAACCTGCGTAATTGCCCTGTCAATGTACGGTGAGGAGGAGTATTACTACCGCATGGTTGATTCCGGCGCCAAAGGATTCATCCTCAAGGATTCCGATATTTCCGAGGTGCATGATGCGATCATGGCAGTACACAAGGGCGGTAACTACTTCTCGCAGGAGCTGCTCTACCATGTCATCAGGCGGATTAAGAACAGGGAACAGGAGGAAAAGAGCTCAAGCCTCTCAAAGCGCGAGAAGGAGATCCTCCTCAAGATATGCGAGGGACTCTCGAACCACGAGATAGCTGACGCCCTGTTCATCAGTAAACGCACGGTCGACAAGCACCGGGCCAATCTTCTGGCAAAAACCGGATCGAAAAACACTGCCAGCCTGATCCTCTACGCCATCAAGAACCGGCTCATAGAAGTCTGACATGAGCGATAATGCTGCTCTCGGACCCAGGGGCGAAGAGCTGGCTGCCGCCTGCCTGAGGCAGAAGGGCTATACCATCCGCGACAGAAACTGGAGATCGGGACGAACGGAGATAGACATCATCGCCGAAAACAGCGGGTTCGTTGTTTTTGTGGAGGTTAAGACACGGTCGGCCGACTACCAGGTCCATCCCGCCGAGGCGGTCAACGTGCCAAAGCAGAGAACCATCATCAATGCCGCATCCAACTATATTACCCGCAACGGCCTGGCGAAAGAGGCCCGGTTTGACATCATAACGGTCATCTTCGGCAGAAACGGCAGTGAGATCGACCATATCGAGAATGCGTTCTATCCTACCATCTGACTTGAAGGCCTTTGCAAAGGCCTGTTCAAAAACATTTCCGGGTTCAGATTATTTGAATATTTTTGGTCTTTCCGGTTTAGATATTAAAACAGATAAATATGAAAAAGACAATTTACGCTTTCGTCGCACTGGTGATTGCACTGACACCGATGCAGGCACAGAAAAGCAACAAACAGGCAGAAGTAAAACCCGAAGGCTACAAGTTCACCACCGTAGTCTCCCTGCCTGCCACCCCGGTGAAGAATCAATCCGCCACCGGCACATGCTGGTGCTTCGCAACCACCTCTTTCATGGAGTCGGAGCTTCTCCGCCTTGGCAAAGGGGAATATGACCTCTCGGAAATGTTCGTAGTCAGGAAAACATATGAGAACAGAATTTATGACAACTACCTCCGTCAGGGGAAGGGCAACCTCGGCGAAGGCAGCCTCTCTCCCTCCTGGATCAGGGTATTCAATGAAGACGGACTCATGCCGCAGGAAGCATATTCAGGAATCAGCTATGACTCAAAGACACATAACCACCGGGAACTTCAGGCATATGTCGATGCCCTTACAACCGTGCCCGTCAAAATGAAACGTATCAGCCAGGAATCGGATGAGGTTACCAATGCCGTTCTGGACATCTATCTCGGCGAGATCCCGGAGTCATTCACCTACAAGGGCCAGACCTACACTCCCAAGTCATTCGCAACCAGCCTCGGACTGAATATGGATGACTATGTTCATATCACCTCCTTCTCCCATTTCCCGTTCTACAGCGAGGGTGTGCTTGAGGTGCCCGACAACTGGGAGATGAACCGCTTTTACAATGTCCCCCTTGACGAACTCATACAGATCATGGACAACTCGCTGAACGCCGGTTACACGGTTAACTGGGACGGTGACGTGAGTGAGAGGGGATTCTCACACGCCAACGGCGTGGCCATCAATCCTGACATGACCAAAATTGACATTTCGTCAATGACTGACCGTGCCCGCTTTGAAAATATGTCGTCAGACCGTTCGGCAGGACTCAGCTTTGACAAGCCTTACCCGGAAATTGATGTCACCCAGGATATCCGCCAGAAAGGATATGAGGCTTTTGTCACCACCGATGATCACCTGATGCACGTGACAGGCATCGTGAAGGACCAGAACGGCACGAAATATTATATCACCAAGAATTCATGGGGCACCGACAGGAACCCTCACGGCGGTTACCTGAATATGTCAGAGAGCTTCGTCAGGGCCAAGACCATATACATAATGGTCCACAGGGATGCAATCCCGGGTGAGATAAAAACAAAACTCGGCATTTAGGAATGCGATCCCGGGTGAGATAATAACAAAACTTGGCATTTAGTATGCGATCCCGGGTGAGATAAAGACAGAACCCGGCATTTAAGCCGGCCTTCAAAATCACCTCCCGGGTTACCGGAAGAAGGGTCAGCAGACAGAGCGTCTGATTATACTTAAGAAAACAGAGACCAGGGTCAGTAAATGAACCCTGGTTCTTTTTTCAGCCGTGGATAGAAATAGCCGTAGAAAAGTGAAAGGAATACGAAAAGATCCTGTCCCGGCTGTGACTCCAGGGAATTATTGCCTGCAAAGTTTACGAGGAACACTATCAGGAACAGGATAAACATAAATGACTGGTGAGCCCTCTTCCTGACCACGAAGTAACCGTAAAGAAAAGCTATTGCTGCCAGTCCTGCCATGCCCAGGGTCAGCATAATGTACAGGTACTGGCTGTGGGGTTTCATGTTCAGCCCTCTCAGTGTGGATCCGGTTTTCCCCATCCCATAGTCCATGGCCTTCAGGATGCTTCCGGTGCCCCATCCCCTAACAGGGTGTCTTTTAAATGCCTCCAGCGAGGCTCTCCAGAGATCGATTCTCTTTGTCAGAGAGCCCCACGATGTCTCCGTGCGTGAACTTGCATTATAGATATGGAGGCTCATCAGCTCCTCATAAGCCCTGATGTATATTCCCGGCCGCCTGACATTAAGATAGTTGGTTGTCCCCATTTCTATCTCCCTTATATCCTTCTCGGTTAGCCCGGAAAAACCCTCCCTGTCCTTTCTGATACCGAGAGACGACATGTACCTGTACAGGGTGTACTTCAGCTCCTGACCCATCAGGTCGCGGCCGTCAAAATCGAGGTCGCTCCTTTCGTTCCATGCATCTCTCAGCTCCTCATCAGCAATGAATATGTAAACCGGATTCCCATTCTCCCTGATGACGGTGACCGTGTCATGCAGATACGGAGTACCCAGGGCTGTGAAAGCCGGCAGACTGCTGAAATCGGTTTTTGTTTCGGCATGTACCTGTTTATAGATGACGGTCAGGGGCCATGCAGCCAGCCCGGCCAGAAGCAGGAATAGAGCCGGAACTGAAATTCTGATAAAGATGCTTTTCGCCTGTCTCACAAAAACTGCAACCAGGAATATCATCACAGCGGTAAATGAAGCGATTCCTGACAGGGCCCTGAGATAAAAAAGGAAAAAGATAAGCCAGGCTGATAAAGCCAGGCTTGCAAAGAAATACCACCTGTTGGCGGTGATCTGCATGACCAGCAGTGGCAGCTGAAATGCTGCCACAATAAGCATCATTCCGAAATAGAGCCCGGGAATATAGGGTGAGGCCTCACGGTAGAAAGGTTCGGAACTGAATATTCTGCCGAAGAACCCGATGAACGACACAACTGTTACCGATGATATGAAGAGTAACAGCACAATCCTGATTTTTCCCTTGTCCGGAACCGGCGTTGTTGCGAAAATAAGAGGGAGGAACAGTGTGGGTAGTTTATGCAGGAGGTCATTTCTGAATGCATAACCCAAATCCGCAGACCATAACAGCCCTGTTACACTCAGGAGATAGATTGAAATAAAAGCCAGAGCAGGCTTGTCAGACCGGAGCCTGGTAAACTTCGCCTTAATATCAGCCTCAGCCAGCCAGTTCGCTATCAGGAGTATCTCGCTTACTGTCAGCAGGTACCTGGATAAAGGCAGCGAGACAGAGAAAAGAGACAATGCGACAAAAAAGACTGACGCATGGACGGATTTGCGCGTTATCAGGGAAGAGCCCTCTGAGCTCACAATGAAAAGAGACTTTCCGTATGCTTTACTGAATCTGTCAATAAGTCGCACAGTAGTAAAAGATTTGGCATCTGAAACGCAGGCCCGTCTCTAGACTATATCCCTGAAACGTTCAGGAATCCTGATGATCGGTTTCTCAATGAGCATCCCCGGCTTGTTAAGTGCAAAGAGCGGACGAAACAGAGTCTCTCTTCTCCGGGCCTGTTTAAAGAAGGTGTCGCCGTCAACCGGTTTGCTGTTCCTGATCAGGTCAAACAATTCATATCTTCTGTCAAGATGACCCTGCCATCCTTCACTTAGCAGCGACTGGTCCTCCATCTTTCCCTTTGATATTTCGTAGTCGACCATTCCGAAATGGAAGAGGAAGAGATTCGGGTCGATATGGAAGTTCTTATGTCTCACCCGGTGGAACCCTGAACCCCACTTGAGAGGACGTGTTGCAACGACTGCCTTTGTGTACCGTGCCGAGACATGGGCAAAACTCCTCTGCTGAAGGAACGGACGGGCAGGATCGATTGCCGGCTCGAGGTTGAGGTTCTGCCCGACATCCAGTCCCAGAGCAGAAAGGGAAGCATACCTGACCGGTCGCTGAAGATAATCCGTAAGTCCGGCATGCAGGTCAGGGTCAACCACAAGACATTCGTCTATATCATGTGCAATTATCAGATCATACCTGAGGAAGAGGGCTCTTACAAAATTTGAGATAAAATCAATCCGGTTTTTGTCTCCGCTTGCCCTGCTCAGCTTCTGCCCCGGAATCCTGATGCTGTTTATAGGTCCGCTGCCCTGCGGAAGTTCCTGGTCATGCCCGTCGAGGATAAGATAGAGGTTTTCATGACCCACCATGGCTGAATAGTAGTCAATCCACTTCGGGATAAAGAACTGATCATTTCTGACCATCGAAACAACTCCAATCTTTTTTTGCCTGCTTCCGGACATCAGTTCGTAATTTAGGGCTAAAATTGTAAAAAAAATTCATAATAAGTAAATTTACATTAAAACAATGTCTTACAGCACCGGTCCGATCAGTAATGAACCTGTCGATGCAGTGATACTGTGGGTTGACGGCAGTGACAGGAAGCTTGCGGAGAAGCGGGAGCTTTACATGTCACAGGAGAAAAAGAGCGTTGCACACCCCGGTGCCATACCTACCCGGTTCGCTTCTTCGAACGAAATCCGGTACTGCGTCCTTTCGCTTCTGACCTTTGCCCGTTTCATCAGGAATATTTATGTGGTCACCGATGACCAGGACCCCGGCCTTCAGGATATGATTCGCAACAGGTTCCCGGACAAGGAAGATTCCGTGAAAATCGTTGACCACAGGGTGATCTTCAGGGGGTACGAACAGTATCTCCCCACTTTCAACAGTTCGTCAATAATACCGATGATAGCCAGGATACCGGGGTTGTCTGAGAGGTTTGTCTTTTTTGATGACGACCTGATCCTCATACGTGAAGTAATGGAGGAGGATTTTTTCGTTAACAACAAGCCCGTTCTCATGGGCACATGGCGTCTTCCGCCCTGCAGACTTATCGCGGGCAGAAAACTGAAAGTGCTGATCAACAGACATATACGCAAGAACAAGGATTACCTGCCAAAGATTTCGTTCTATATCCGTCAGTGGCAAAGTGCCTTTCTGCTTGGTTTCCGGGTACGCTATTTTTTTCACGATCACACCCCTCATCCGTTTCACAAACAGACTATCGAAAACTTCTTTGCCTCTAACCCCGGGCTGCTGGAGAAGACCATATCATATCGCTTCAGAGATCACGAACAGATCATCCTTTCATCTGTCGCTTATCACCTTGAGATATTGGCCGGGAACCGGAATTTCAGGAAAACGAGGCTCGGATATTTCCATCCCTGGTATTCCGAGGAGCGGATGAACAGAAGATTAAGGCGCTGTACCAATGACCCGCGGATCAAATCAATATGCATCCAGAGTATTGAGATGGTCAGCACCGCTCAGCGCGAGAAAATATTCGGATGGCTGGATGCAATACTGGAGAGGAAATCCTGAATGTGTTATGCAGGGAGAGCAGAAAAGATTTATAATTGTACCTTTCAGTGAATAAATGAACAGTGCAATATGCCAGAACTGTATCAACAGGAAAACGAAACGATGACAGGCAGTAAGCCTCCTGCAAAGGAGACTCCCATCGATGCGGTGATAGCGTGGGTTGACGGAGATGACCCCGTGCTGGCTGATAAAAGGAACAAATATATTAATGGGGGCAGGATAACAGCCGGATCAGGAGCTCACCCCACACGCTTTGCATCATCAAATGAAATCCGTTACTGCGTGCTTTCAATTCTGAGGTTTGCCCCGTTCGTCAGAAACATTTTCATAGTCACTGATGAGCAGGACCCTTGTATCAGCGCTGACGTACGCAAATACTTCCCGGAAAGGTCCGGCTCAATAAGGATTGTTGATCACAGGGAGATCTTCAAGGGATATGAGAAATACCTGCCGACATTCAATAGTATCTCCATTGCAAATATGATCTGGAGAATCAAGGGTCTTTCCGAAAACTTTGTCTATTTCAATGATGATACCTTCCTTGTGAGAGAGGTAAAACCCGAAGACTGGTTCATTGACGGCAGGCCTCTCCTTCGCGGCAGGTGGGTTCCGGCGCCGTTACCGAGAGCGGTCTGGAACCGCAGCCGTATCTTCTTTAACAGGCGAGTACTTGGCAGGAAAAGTTATGAGCCAAGGGCATCATTCCATACGGGCCAGTGGAATGCAGCCTTCCTGCTTGGATTCAGGTTAAGATATTTTACGAACAGCCATACCCCTCATGCGGTCAGCCGAAAGCCGGTTGAGGAGTATTTCAGCAAAAACGGGCCTGTTCTTGAAAAAAACATCTCATTCCGTTTCCGCGATAATTCACAATTCACTTTCATCTCTCTCTCGAATCATCTCCAGCTCATTGAAGGCAACAGGAATATTGCCGGGGCGGCCCTGGTCTATATGAAGCCTGAGGGCCGGGCTGCCGGTTATGTGAAAAACAAGACTGACCGGTGTGAGAGCGATCACTCAGCCATTTATATGTGCATACAGGGCCTTGAGATGTGCAGTCAGGAGGACCGTGACCTGCTGTCCGGCTGGCTCGACAGGCGGCTGGGTCTCTGAGCACAACCCAAGTTATCCGGAGGCTGCCCTGTCTCTGACCGCAACCCAGGTTATCCGGAGGCTGCCCTGTCTCTGACCGCAAGCTAAGTTATCAGCAGGCTGCAGCCCCTGACATCAGAATTATCAAATCGCCCAAGCACCTCAAAACGGTTCTCCCCGTTCATCCTGCCAAGGTCTGAGGTGGCTATGAATGAACATGACCATATGTTGGCCAGGTCAATGACACTGATACCACCAGACGCTCCCTCATCATCGGTATGTGACATGGGGTCATGGCTGTCGCGTATCAGCACCTTCATCCACGGCGGCGTCATGAATAGTCCGTCCCCCGCAGAGTAGGCCTGGCTCAGCAGCTCTGTCATCCCATACTCGGAATGAACAGATGGTACCCCGAATGCACTCTTCAGCACCTCATGGAGCTCCTCACGTATCATCTCCTGCCTCCTCCCCTTCATGCCTCCCGTCTCCATGATGATCACGTCGCCGAGATCCTCCGGGCACCTCTCTGCCATGTCAAGCAGGGCAAAGGTGACCCCGATGAGCAAAACCCTTAACCCGGCAGCCCGTGATTTTTTTATTGAACGCAGCAACCCGGCATAATCATCGAGGAAGAAGCCGCCATTGTCATTGCCGGAAAGAGTCATCAGCCTGTTGACCATATAGATGAGTGACGAACCCTCCCTCTCAAGGTAAGAGGGCAACAGACCCATGATGGCATATTGTGAGGGATTGCCGTAGAAGATCCTGAAAGCCCGCTCCAGGCTCTCGTCGTACAGGGCCAGACTCTTTACAGAATGAGTGCTCTGTCTCATGCCTGCCGTGCCGCTGCTGAGGAATACCTTTTCAGGCTCTCCTCCCCCGGTCATGATAAGATGGTCCCTGAAGAACGAGACCGGCATGAAGGGGATTGCAAAGATGTTTTCTATCCGGTCAGGATCTATTCCCAGCAGGCGCACGTACTCGCCGTATACCGGGCACCGGGCAGCCTGAAAACGAAAGACCTTCAAAGCCATCCTCTCAAACGATTGAGAGTCGGTGACTTTGAAGATCTCTTCATTCTGCGGTGCTTTCATCCTGTCTTTTGAAGTTCTCTTCAGTGAGCAGTTCTTTCATCCGGCGGTCTACGGAAATGTTGTCGATCCGTCGGGCTGGTATACCCACTCCAGTTTACAGGTCGCAAGACGGGCGGGGGTGGTGGTCAGGGTTACCTCTATGGTTCTCAGCTTGGCATATTTGTTATCGCGTGTCTTTACCACCCACACCTGGTTTGCCTTCAGCGGGGCAGCAAGGTCGATCCACGAGAGGGTGCCCACGCTGGTCAGCGCTTCAAAGGCGTTTCGCGCATCTCCCTCCGTTGCATATTCTCCTGAAAGTGCAAATGGCGGATTAAGAGTATTGGCACTGAGATATGCCACCTCAGGTCCACCGGTAACGAGAGGACCAGCCTGCACCGTGATGTCAGCCCTGTACTGATCCGGGAGCGTAGGGACTGCCTTCCCCTCGTCAAAGGAGAGTCCCAGCGCATAATAATATGAGTCAGCCTCATACAGCTCACTGGTAAGTGTGATTGTTCCCGAGTTCTGCTGGTCATCCCCGCCACACCCGGGAAGCAGGATCATGATGGCCAGTGCCGGTATGAGCCATAGCTTCATTATTCTCCCCTTATTGCAGTGATGCCCGGCAGCTTCTTGCCTTCCATGTATTCAAGCATGGCGCCTCCGCCTGTTGACACATAACTGACCTTGTCTGCCAGTCCGTTCTTGTTTATGGCCGCAACCGAGTCGCCCCCTCCGATGAGTGAGAAAGCTCCCTTCTCCGTTGCTTTTGCCACGGCCTTTGCTATTGCAGTTGTACCTGCTGCAAACTTTTCCATCTCAAATACGCCCATCGGGCCGTTCCAGAGGATGGTCGCCGATTCCATTATGACCTTTTCAAAGAGGGCAATGCTCTTCGGACCGATGTCAAGTCCCATCCAGCCCTCCTTCACGTCATCAATGGCTGACAGATAGGTCTCTGCCGCTGCGTCAAACTTGTCGGCGTTGATACCGTCGACCGGGAAAAGCAGGTTTACTCCCTTTGCCTTTGCCTTCTCCATGACCGCCTTCGCCACATCAAGCTTGTCCTCCTCGCAGAGTGAGTTTCCTATCCTGCCGCCGTTTGCCTTGATGAACGTGTAGGTCATTCCTCCCCCGATGATCAGGTTGTCAACCCTGTCGAGCAGGTTATCGATGATCAGTATCTTGTCTGACACTTTCGCTCCTCCCATTACCGCAGTGAAAGGCTTCTGCGAGCTCCTGAGGACCTTGTCCATAGCAGCCAGCTCGCTGTTGATGAGAAAGCCGAACATCCTTTTGTCCTCGGGAAAGTAATCAGCTATGACAGCCGTGGTGGCGTGAGCCCTGTGAGCTGTCCCGAAGGCATCATTGACATATATGTCAGCATAGGTCGACAGTTTTCTGGCCATCTCCTTCTGCTTCACCTTCAGGGCTGCCTTGGCTGCCTTCTTCTCTTCATCGGTGGCTGTCTCCGGCAGGATTGGCTTACCCTCCTCCTCGGGATAGAACCTGACATTCTCAAGCATCATCACCTCTCCCGGCTTCATGGCTGCTGCCATTGCAACTGCCTCATCACCGAGTGCGTCAGGGGCAAATGCGACCTTCATGCCAAGAAGTTTCTCCAGAACCGGCATTACCGGTTTGAGGGAATACTTTTCCATGACACCCTCCGGGCGGCCGAGATGTGACATAAGTATTGCCGAACCGCCGTCACCCACTATCTTTCTTATGGTCTTTAACGCACCGCGGATGCGTGTGTCATCAGTTACTTCGCGTGTTTTCTTATCAAGAGGAACATTGAAATCGACCCTTACAATGGCTTTGTGGCCCTTAAAATCAAAACTGTCAATCATTTTCATAATCTGTTCGGTTTATTTTCTTATTAACGGGAATGCAAAGTTAATCAATTTGGAAAACCTTATCTGCCTCCGTTTGTTCATTAATTTAAATGAAACCTGCCTGTTTTGACATACGCAACCAGGAATATTGATAAATTTGACAGGACATTTAGGTTCCATAATATCATTGAAAATGAATTATTAACGTTTAAAAAGTTTAACTTCTGACAATATGGCAAAAATCACATTAAAAGGCAATCCCGTCAATACAAGCGGGCAACTTCCGGCAAAAGGCACCAGCGCCCCCGGTTTCAAACTGGTGAAGACAGACCTTGGGGAACTCACTCTTGAGGAGCTGAAGGGAAAAAAGGTAATACTGAATATTTCACCCAGCCTCGACACAGGGATATGTGCCACGGCAATGCGCAAATTCAACCAGCTGGCAGCCGGCATGGACAACACTGTTGTTCTCGCAATAACGAAGGATCTCCCCTTTGCTCACGGACGCTTCTGCAGCACGGAGGGCATAACCAATGTGACGGCACTCTCCGGTTTCCGCGACAGCGCCTTTGGCAAGGCCTACGGTATTGAGGTTGTTGACGGTGGCTTTGCCGGGCTCTATGCAAGGAGCATAGTGGTGATTGACGAGAAGGGAATTGTCAAATACACCGAACTGGTGCCCGAGATTGCACAGGAGCCTGACTATGACAGCGCTCTTGCTGCGCTCTGATAATAGACTCTCTTCAGAAGTCCGGCTTTTTACAGTGCTCTTGCAGCGCTCTGATCAGTGACTCCCTTCCGGAGCCTGATAATGATAGCACTGTTGGAGCCCCCCGGTCAGAGACTTTCACTTTATTTTTACTATTTTTGCTCTCCGTCAGCGGCAGGGCAGAATGAACTTTTCACAGATACCAGGGCAAAAGGCAGTAATTGACAGGCTGAGGTGTTCCGTTTCAGAGAACCGTGTCAGCCATGCACTCCTTTTTTACGGGCCCGAGGGAAGCGGCAAGTTTGCCATCGCCCTCGCTTTCGCCCGTTATATCTCCTGCGAAAAACGGACCGCGGAGGACGCCTGCGGGGTATGTCCCTCCTGTGTCAAATACGATAAGCTCATACACCCTGACCTTCACTTCGTCTTTCCTGTCATCAAAAAGAAGTCAGGCACCGAGGTGGTGAGCGACACCTATCTGTCACAATGGCGCGCGATGGTTCTGAAATCGGCCTGGTTCTCACTCAGCACCTGGACCGAGGCGATGGAGGTAGCCAATGAACAGGCGCTGATTCCCGTTGCCGAGGCGGCAGAGATCATCCGCAAGCTGAGCCTGAAGTCGTTCGAATCCGACTTCAAGATCATGATCATCTGGCTACCGGAGAAGATGAACGCGGAGACGGCAAACAAGCTCCTGAAGATGATAGAAGAGCCTCCGGCAAGAACCCTCTTCATCCTGGTCTCAGAGGAGGATGACAAACTGTTGCCTACCATCACCTCGCGCTGTCAGCATATCAGGATCCCCGCCATCTCATCAGCCGACCTGAGCGCCCACCTGGTGAAGGCCGCCGGCATGGACCCGGAGAAGGCGTCAGATATAGCCGCCATAGCCAACGGCAACATGGTCAGGGCCATGGAGCTGGCCCGCGAAGACGACAACACCACAGTGCACCTCGACCGTTTCACAAGACTGATGCGGACAGGCTATGCCAGGGATATTCAGTCACTGGTTTCATGGTCGGAGGAGACAGCCGCCCTGGGAAGGGAGAGACAGAAGAGCTTCCTCTCCTACGCCCTGAGAATGATACGGGAAAACTTCATAATGAATTTCAAAGGGAAGGAGAATAAACTGGTATATCTCACCCAGCCCGAAGACGACTTCTCGCTGAAGTTCCATCCCTTCATAAACGAGAAGAACATCAATGCCCTCAACCGGGAGTTCAATCTTGCCTACGCCCACGTGGAGAGCAACGGCAACACAAAAATGATTTTTCTCGATCTTGCGCTGAAGACAATGAGACTTATCAGGTAACTGTTCGAATCACTTGAAAATAGCGCATTTATTCCTAATTTTGCATTCACCTTCCGGGAAAAGGGTCTGCGATCCGGCAGCCGGAAGAGATAACCTGACGTAATGACAAATGAAGATATACAGGTCCAGGGAGGCGCTGAGCCTTCACCGCCTGAGATAAAATACAACACCGGGGCAAACAAGCTTAATGAGTACAACTGGCTTGCCAACCTGCCTTTCGATCCCCGCTACAACGAGGTCATCGAGGTCCGCTTCAAGAACACACGCAAGGGTTTTTACCGTAATGTCAACGGACTGAAGCTTGAGGTTGACGACATCGTAGCCGTGGAGGCTTCTCCCGGACATGATATCGGATATGTGTCAATGACAGGCTTCCTTGTCCTTGAGCAACTGAAAAAGATGAAGATCCGGCCGGTTACGGATGAACTGAAGAAGGTGTACAGGAAGGCCAGGCCGGTCGATCTCCAGAAGTGGGAGGAGGCCAGGAAGCTAGAGGAACACACCATGCTGAGGTCACGCAAGATAGCCGAGAACCTGGGGCTGGCAATGAAGATAGGCGACGTTGAGTACCAGGGTGACAAGACCAAGGCTATCTTCTACTACCTTGCAGACGAGAGGGTTGACTTCCGTCAGCTGATCAAGGTCCTTGCCGAGGAGTTTCATATCCGGATAGAGATGAGACAGATAGGTGCACGCCAGGAAGCCGGCCGCATAGGAGGCATAGGCACGTGCGGACGCGAACTATGCTGCTCTACCCATGTGACCAACTTCATGTCGGTGACCACATCACATGCCCGCTACCAGGACCTGTCGCTCAACCCTCAGAAGCTGGCCGGGCAGTGCGGCAAGCTCAAGTGTTGTCTCACCTATGAGCTTGATTGCTACATTGACGCGCAGAAAGACTTCCCTTCGAAAGAGACGCCCCTGGAACTGGCGACCGGTACTGCATACTTCATGAAGATGGAGGTCCACACCGGCATTTACTGGTACTCTACAGACCCCCGGATGGCGGTGAACATGACGGCTGTGCCGGTGACGCGTGTCCGTGAGATCATGCAGCTAAACAGGAAAGGGGTTAAACCGGATAATCTGCTTGCCAGCCCGGCGAACAATACCATCGGCAAAGGCAACGACCTGCTCCTGCAGAACAGCGGGCTGACCAGGTTCGAAACAAAAAGCAACCCACGTGAAGGCAAGGGCAGGCACAAACCATTCAACAGGAGAAATGAGAAAAGGCAGAAGTAGCATATTTGTTGCCGGCGCGCTGCTGGCATTCATCACCCTCTCATGTGACAGCGGCACACTCTACTCGGACAACTACCGGCTTGAAGATAAGCAGTGGAGCATGTATGACCCTGCCAGGTACACCTGCACCATTGAAGACACCGTCAGCACCTACAACATTGACCTCACGGTGCGTACATCAACTGATTACCCCTACCGGAACATGTATCTGTTCGTTGTGACCTCATTCCCCTCCGGCACATCTGTCACCGACACCCTTCATGTCCGCATCACCGATGAAAAGGGAAAGTGGCTGGGAAAAGGCGCCGGCGACCTCCGCGAGCTGACCCTTCCATACAAATCAAATGTCTGGTTTCCCGAGCAAGGGGAGTATCATTTCAGGGTGATACACGGTATGAGAGACACTGTCCTTAAGGGTGTGTATGATATGGGTATGAAGATCTCCCTGAAGGAGAGACAGGGCAAATAACAGAGGCTTTGGCAAAGAACAAACTGGCACGGTGGACTGAACTGAAGAGCTTCGACCATGTGATAGAGCCGTCATTTGAGGAGGCCTTCAGGCAGGATCACAGTCTGAAGGGAAAATGGCACGAGTGGTTCGGCAATGACAATCCCGTTATCCTTGAGCTGGGTTGCGGCAAAGGCGAATATACTGTCGGACTGGCCGGACATTATCCTGACAGGAACTTCATAGGCATTGATATCAAGGGTTCCAGGATGTGTAAGGGGGCCAGGGAATCACACCTGAAGCAACTGCCCAACGCGGCCTTCCTCCGCACCCGGATAGAGTTCACCGGATCGTTCTTTGCCCCGGAAGAGGTGGATGAGGTGTGGCTCACCTTCCCTGATCCCCAGCCAAAAAGAAAGAGAGAGAAAAAACGACTTCCGTCACCCCTCTTCCTGAACCTTTACAGGCAATTCCTGAAGGATAAGGGAATTGTGCACCTGAAGACAGACAGCAGGGAGCTGTATGACTATACCCTCTCGGTGGTGCGTGCCAACGATCTGGAGATAATAACATCAGTTACCGACCTCTACGCTGAGATGCCGGATGACCCGATGCTGTCAATCAGAACATATTATGAAGAGATCTTCCTCAAGCAGGGAATCCCCATCACATATCTTTCATTCAGACTGCCGCATGCAAAAGAGATCATCAGTCCCCTCGGCTGACAACGAAGGCTTCTTCAGCAGGGTGTACGATGTCACCCGCCTGATACCCCGTGGACGGATAACGTCATACGGCGCCATCGCAAGGTATCTCGGCACCGGCAGGTCTGCCAGGATGGTAGGATGGGCCCTGAACTCATCACATGCCATACCCGGGTTTGTTCCTGCTCACCGCGTTGTGAACCGCAATGGGATGCTTACCGGCAAACATCACTTCGGCAACTCGTCAACAATGCAGCAACTACTTGAAAACGAAGGTTTCACAATACAAAAAGATACGGTCATGGAGTTCAGGGAGAGGTTCTGGGATCCCTCCGTTGAACTCTGACAAGCCCGGCAGTGTTAATCTATGTGTAATCACAAGCATAAAGTCAGCAGTTTGAGGCTCCGACAAAGGAGGAGTCTCAATCCCGACCACGGAGGGCGTCGGGACTTCAGTCAAAGTCGCAAATCCCAAATCGCAAATCATAAATTCCAATATCATGTATAAAAAAGAAGATATACTAAAAGCGTTACGGATGGTCTCTCACCCTGAAAAAGGAAGTGACATCGTCACCCTCGGAATGGTTGGAGATATCTCAGTCACTGAAGAAGGAATAAAAATAATCCTGGTCCCGGAGAAGTCGAATGACCCATTCCTTTCATCAATCAAAAGCAACTGTGTCAGGGCTGTCAAGGAGGCGCTCGGGCCTGATGCGGTCATCTCTTCAATAGAGGTTAAGCCAAGGGTGGTAGTCGAAAAGATGGCCGCTCCCAAAAGGGATGTCCTGCCCGGCGTGAAGAACATAATAGCCGTATCATCAGGCAAGGGCGGGGTTGGCAAGTCGACCGTGGCTGTCAACCTGGCGGTGGCCCTTGCACGCAAGGGTTACGCCACCGGCCTCCTGGATGCGGATATCTTCGGTCCCTCGGTGCCAAAGATGTTCAATGCCCTGAATTATCGTCCTGACGTGCGCAAGGAGAGCGGCAATGACCTTATCATCCCCATGACGAGCTATGGTGTCAAGATACTCTCTATCGGCTTCTTCGTCAAGGGAACAGATGCGGTCATCTGGCGCGGTCCGATGGCTAGCAGCTTCCTGAAGCAGCTGATCACCCAGGGCGACTGGGGAGAGCTTGATTACCTCATCTTCGACCTGCCTCCCGGTACAAGCGACATTCACCTGACACTGGTGCAGGAGGTGCCCGTCACGGGAGCAATAGTGGTGACCACGCCTCAGGAGGTGGCCCTTGCCGACGCCCGGAAGGGGATAGCCATGTTCCGCAGTGAGTCTATCAATGTGCCCGTTCTGGGTCTCGTTGAGAACATGTCATTCTTTGTGGCACCTGAGATGCCCGGCAAAAAGTACTACATCTTCGGCAAGGATGGCGGCAGCAGGCTCGCAGCCGAAACCGGCACTGAACTGCTTGGGCAGATACCCATCGTTGAGAGCATATGTGAGGGTGGCGACGCCGGCACGCCGGCAGCACTGAATGACAGTGATACCGGCCTCGCATTCAACACCCTGGCTGAGACGGTGGTGGCACAGGTGGAGAAGCGCAACGCGGAGATGGCTCCCACAAAGAGAGTTGAAATGAAATAAGCCTGCTGCCGCACCCGGCAACAGTACCTCTTTTTTGGCCCCCTTTTTCTTAACTTTGAATACTTTTCACACACCTGTTCAGTTATAGAGTATAAAGCTTCCTTTATTGAGATTACGGCATAAAGAATACTTTGCAGCGGTGACAGTCATTGTCACCCTGATTCTTGCCGGTTGTTCCGCCGAAAAGAACACCGGCGCGAGCCGTTTTTACAACTCCCTGGTCTCAAAATACAATATCTTTTTCAACGGGAACGAAGCCTACAAGGCCGGAGTGAAAAGGGTGCAGTCATCTCACCGTGATGATTACAGCGAATTGATTCCGGTGTTTGAGTATTCTTCTGCCGAATCGGCAAGGGCCGGTTTTTCAGACATGGAAAGGGCCATACAGAAGGCCTCGAAGGTGATAGCCATGCACTCCATAACGGCCAGGCCCGATGAGAAGAATCGCAGGGAGGGGAATTCCCGGAGCGAAGAGTTCTACAACAGGAGGGAGTACAATGAGTGGGTGGATGACGCCTATATCCTCATGGCCAAAGCCTATTTTTACCAGAAGAATTTCATGGCCGCCAGGTCATCGTTCTCCTTTGCTGTCAGCATTGCCACCGATCCCGCTCTCGTTACCGAGGCAGCCATATGGATGGCTCGCATCCAGGCAGAGGAGGGAAACTACAACGAGGCCGCCCGCCTGATCGGGGAGATAAGTGACCCTGAGAACCTGTCGAGAGGTCTGAAGTCAATGTACTACTCCACACTGGCTGACATCACACTTAGGCAGAAACGGTTTGGCGATGCCGTCGCACCACTGACGAAGGCCGTGGAGCTCACGGGAGACAAGGATACCAAAGTGCGCCTGACCTATCTACTGGCCCAGGTGTGCGAGGCTGCCGGCGATAATTCCCTTTCTACACGCTATTTCAGGCAGGTAATACATATGAACCCTTCATACGATCTGGAGTTCAATGCGGGCATCAACCTTGCCGGGGTGACCGACATATCGCGCGGCGACGCCGGGGACCTGATGAAATCATTGCAAAGGATGCTGCGCGACTCCAAGAACAAGGACTATCTTGACCAGATCTACTTCGCCATGGGTGAACTGGAAAAACGGATGGGCAACACTGACGAAGCCATAAGGCTGTGGTCGCAGTCAGCCGCCACCAGCACGGTGAACTCACGCCAGAAGGCGCGTGCATATCTTGCCCTTGGCGAACACTACTATGCCCGGCCGGAGTATCTGACCGCAGCATACTATTATGACAGCGCCTTTTACCTTCTTGATGAACAGTTCCCCGACTATGACAACATAGGCCGCAGGACCACGGACCTTTTTGAGTATGCGGGTTTCCGCACCGTGGTTATCACCGAAGACAGCCTGCGGCGGGTGGCCGGCATGAGCGCCGCAGAACGCGATGCCTTCATTGAAGCAATCATCCGCTCGGTTGAGGCAGAACAGGCAAAGGGCCGCACAGGCGAGGGCGAAGACAGGTACAACATGGGGCTATACTATGAGAATGAGCAGCGCTATCAGGGGTCGATCTCAGCAGAGGGAGGATGGTATTTCTACAACCAGACTGCACTCTCCTTCGGACGCTCCGAGTTCAGGCGACGCTGGGGCGACAGAAGGCTGGAAGACAACTGGCGCAGGTCTAACAAGGCAAGGTTAGCCTTCGGTAACGGCGCTCCGTCAGAGGAGAGAGATGAGAGAGAGCAGGGTGACAGCGCCGGGGTGGATCCTCAACGGACCAAAGAATACTATCTCAGCAATCTCCCGCTGACAGACTCACTCATGAGCCTCTCCCTCAGGAAAAGCGCCGCGGCTCTGCTGGGAGAGGGAAAAATCCTGGCAACTCGTCTGGCCGACACGCTTGCGGCTGCCATCTCATTTGAGGAGGCTGCCGTCACAGGCGATGATGACGATATCAAGGCAGAGGCCCTTTACGAGCTCTACCGTCTTCTCCGCCTGAGTGACCCGCCCAGGGCCGAGCGACGCAGAGCTGAACTCCTGGCATCATTCCCCGAGACGGAATACGCCCTTATCCTCTCTGACCCGGACTATGTCAGAAAGCATCAGGAGATGGCCACGAGGGCTGCCCGGAGCTATGAGGCCGCCTACCAGGCGTTCGCCGGAGAACGGTATGCAGAGACCCGGGCCCTCGTCACCGAGGCACTGAAACTTTTCCCCGATGATGAGCTTATCCCCAAATTCATGCTTCTTGATGCCATGGCCACCGGCGCCCTGGCAGGAGAGATGGCATACAAGGCAAAACTCGATTCGCTGGTAGCCAGATACCCCTCCACCGAGGAGGGCAGGAGAGCCGCCGAAATAAACGACTTCCTCAGAAAAGAGATGCCTGCAATAAAAATTGCCGAGGATACGCGCATTGCTGCAGAAATCTATGAGGCTGACACGCTGCAGCCACATTATGTCATGATAATTGCCGGCAACTTCCAGGCAAACATGAACCAGATGGTGTTCGACGTCATCAACTATAACCTTGACAATTTTGCCGACAGGAACTACCGGACTGAGGGCACCGCTGTTGACCAGGGCTATTTACTGATCACCACCGGACCCTTTGAGAATGCCAGGGAGGCAGGTGTCTGGCTAAACAGATTCAATCCTTCGGAAACAATCAGGGGTGCGGCTGACGCTGCCCTGACGATGTACGTCATCAGCCGCGACAACCTGACAAAGTTCAGGGAGGACAAGAACATTGACAGGTACAGTATCTTTTACGGGAAGGAGTATCTTTACGTCAGATGACGCAGGAGGGAACCGATGAGACAGATAAGGATATTGTGGGTTGATGATGAAGTGGGAGTGCTCAGGTCGTATATCCTCTACCTCAAGGAGAAGGGCTTCGAGACCGATACATGCCAGGCCGGCAATGATGCGATAACCATGGTCAGGGAGAAGCCCTATGACATCATCTTCCTTGACGAGCATATGCCCGGTCTCAGCGGTATTGAGACCCTCCGCCGTATCAAGGCCATCAGGCCTTCGATCCCCGTGGTGATGATAACCAAGAGCGAGGAAGAGGATATCATGGATGCCGCAATAGGCTCCCAGATAGCCGACTACCTGATCAAGCCCGTCAAGCCGCAACAGATACTGCTCACACTCAAGCGCATACTTGATATCGGAGATATCGTCACACGCCAGACCACCACCGTGTTCAGGGAAGAGTTCGGATCAATATCCGGCATGATAACGTCGGCCTCCACCTTCGGGCAATGGAGCGAGCTCTACCGCAGGCTCACCTTCTGGCAGAGCGAGCTGATAAAATCATCTGACACCAGCATGAGGGAGGTGCTTCGCATGCAGGATTCGGATGCCAACCGGGCCTTTGGAAAATACATTTCAAATAACTACACGCGCTGGATCTCCTCCGATGCTGCTGACCGTCCGCTCATCTCTCCGGCGGTGATGTCAAAGCGGGTCTTCCCCCTCGTCAGGAAGGGATCGCCGGTCTTTTTCATCATCGTTGACAACATGCGTCTCGACCAGTGGCAGAGCATGGCCGGAGATCTGAGTCAGATCATGAGGACCGTCTCCGATGAGCTCTACCTGAGCATCCTCCCCACCACCACGCAGTACTCGCGCAACGCACTCTTTGCCGGCCTGATGCCCGCGGCGATAGATGAGATTATGCCAGAGTACTGGGTAGACGAGCATGAGGAGGAGGGAAAAAACCTCAATGAGGAGAAGCTGCTGGGCAAGAACCTTCAGAGAGCAGGCATAACCTGCAAATGGAGTTACAACAAGATCAGCACCGACGCTGAGGGCAGGTCACTGAATGATAAAATATCGCAGCTCCTTGCAAACGACCTGAATGTTCTCGTATACAATTTCGTTGACATGCTTAGCCATGCCAGGACCGAGATCGGCGTTATCCGTGACATGACCGTTGATGAAGCATCATGGCTCTCGCTCACCCACTCATGGTTCATTCACTCTCCCCTGCTTGAGCTCCTCAGACTGGCATCCGCCGGGGGAGCCCGTGTGGTCATCACCACCGATCACGGCAATGTGAAGGTGCAGAGGCCCCTGAAGGTGGTGGGCGACAGGCAGACTTCGATGAACCTGCGCTACAAGACAGGCAGGAACCTCGACTATAATGCCCGTGATGTCTTTGAGATCACAGCACCTGGAAAGGTCGGGCTGCCCATGACCAACATCACCTCGAAATACATATTTGCCCTCGGCAATGACTTCCTCGTCTATCCGAACAACTACAACCAGATAGTCTCCTACTACCGTGACTCATTCCAGCACGGAGGGGTCTCGCTCCAGGAGATGATGCTGCCCCTTGTGTCGCTCGAGCCTGTTTAAAAGCTATTTTTGCCGCATGAAGATCGTTGTCACTGACAAAAGCCGGCTGCGCGATGCGGCTAAGCACTTCCTGAGGGAGACGGCAGGTAAAAGGATCTTTGCCCTCTACGGGCAGATGGGGTCGGGAAAGACCACCTTCATAAGGGCAATCTGTCATGAGATGGGAGTCACCGACACAGTCACCAGCCCTACCTTCACTCTTATCAATGAATACAAGCGCCCCGGCGATGTGGCGGTCTATCACTTCGATTTCTACAGGATAAAAAAGATTACAGAGGTGCTCGACTTCGGCATTGAGGAGTACTTTGATTCCACTTCGCCCTGTTTCATGGAGTGGCCGGAGCTCATCGAGCCTCTCCTGCCGCCCGAAACACTCAGGCTGTCAATAACCGTCAGCGATGACGGCAGCCGTGTCATAGAGACAATCAGCACGCCACCGGTCAGTTAATCCCCGGTAATTATCTCCCGCCCCCTGTTTTCTCTTCGATTAAAATCTTAAATTTGATCTGCTGATATTGATCATCCGTTTAACCTTTAAAACGAAGCCAGATGAGTGAACCGTCAAGAAGTGCCTTCATGCCGCGGGAAGAGCTTATTGAGAAGGCCGTGGGCAGGCGGCAGATGTCCGTAGGCTTGCCGCACGACGTTCATGATGATGAGAAACGCATTGCCCTCACTCCCGAAGCAGTGAAGATTCTTACCGATGCCGGCCACGAGGTCTATCTGGAAACGGGCGCCGGAGAGAACGCCGGCTTCTCCGACAGGGAGTACAGTGAGAACGGGGCCATGGTAGCCGAAACATCCCAGCAGATCTATAACTGTGACTTTGTCATAAAGATCGCCCCCTTCACCCAGAAGGAGGCCTCGATGCTCAGGGGCAACCAGATAGTCATCTCCTTCATGAATGCCGCCACCATGAGCGAGGAGACACTCTCCCAGATGATGCGCAGGCGTGTGACGGCGCTGGCCAGCGAAAGAATAAAAGACAGTGACGGTATGCTCCCGGTTGTGGAATCGATGAGTGAGATAAGCGGCATCACCTCCGTGCTCCTCGCTTCGGAATACCTGAGCACCACCTCCGGCGGCAAGGGCGTGATGCTGGGAGGAGTGACGGGAGTGACACCCACTGAGGTGATTATCATCGGCGCAAATACCGCCGGTGAATATGCCGCGCGCGCTGCCCTGGGCCTGGGAGCCATAGTGAGGGTGTTTGACACCTCGGTACACCGTCTGCGCAACTTCCAGGGCCTGCTTGGACAGAGGCTCTATACCTCCACCTTCCACCCGCAGGTGCTGCAGAAGGCACTGAAGTCGGCCGACGTGCTGATAGGAGCTCTCTCAAACGACATCCTGATGCCATGGTTCTATGTAACCGAGGAGATGGTACAGGGGATGAAGCGGGGGTCGGTCATCGTTGACCTGAGCGTTGACACCGGAGGATGCGTAGAGACGGCTGAACCGAGGGCTATCAAGGACCCCATCTACGAGAAGCACGGGGTGATACACTATTCGGCGTGGAACCTCCCCTCCAGGGTACCCAAGACGGCTTCGATAGCGCTGAGCAACGTCTTCAGGCCCCTGATGCAGGAGATAGCCGACGCGGGAGGCATAACCCCGATGCTCAAGTTCAACAACGGGCTGCGTGACGGAGTCTATGTCTATAACGGTATCCTCACCAACGAGGTGCTTGGCCAGAAGTTCGGGATCCTCTCAAAGGATATCAACCTTTTGCTCGCAGCTTTCTGAGGTCATTCACTGACTGCATAGTGCCTCCGGCTTTTATCCGGCACCGGGATTAATCATAACCCGCCTGCGGGTTCCTTACAAGTTGGCCTACAGCCAGGTCAGTACCGCCTCGTTGCCGCGCTGCTTCAGCGATGCTTTCCGGCCGAAGTAGAGCGCCCGGTTATCACCAATGTGGCCGGCCGGGTAGTTGAAGAGCACAGGATAGCCGTAACCGCCGGCAACATTCATCACAACCTCCTCAACCGTCTGGTTGAAGACATGCTCGCCCTCGGTGATCTCCTCCATCCCTCCCACCACCAGGGCTGAGAGGTTTTTCAGCATCCCCGTCATGCGCATTGCCGTGAGCATGCGGTCAAGATGATAGAACTTCTCTCCTATCTCCTCTATGAAGAGTATCGCCCCCTCGGTGTCAGGCTGGGCAACCGTTCCGTTCAGGCTGTAGATAAGGGAGATGTTACCGCCAGTAACCGGACCTGAGACCGTGAATGATGCGTCATGCACCGCTCTCCATCTCACCGGCTCCGCCTCACCCCTGAGGGCCATGACCATGGATTCATAACAGAGCGGCAGGTAATCAGGATTGGAATAGTTGAGCGGCATCTCGGCATGAAGCGAGGCTAAGCCGCATACCGTATTGAGCCACAGGTGCAGCGAGGTGATGTCACTGTAGCCCACATACCACTTCGGATGTTTCCTGAGCACGGAAAAATCAATCCTGTCGACTATCCTTGACATGCCGTAGCCACCCCGCGAGCACAGCACCGCCTTTACCTGGGTGTCGTCAGTCGCCCTTTGAATATCATGCAGCCTCTCGTCGTCAGTCCCGGCAAAGGGTCCGCTCCGCGAGAAGACATGCTCGCCCAGCGTCACCCTGAATCCTGACGCCTCAAGCTTCTCCACCGCACTGATCACAGCCTCCTGCTCAATGTGGCTTGCCGGGGTGATGATTGATATCAGGTCGCCCTCCCTGAGATATGGCGGTATGACAAGAGCTTTCATGACTGATCCTTTAAGATGACAAAACCAAAAGTAGCTATTTTATGAGAGAAACGAAGCCGCTTCGGTGAAGAGCCTGTCAAAAGTCCTGTCGACATCATTTGACAATTCGCCGGGTAGAACGGGGAACGGGTTTTCGTGGGTGAAGGTATAGGCCGGAGACCAGATCTCCACGTCAGCTCCCTGCAGGGTAGCCGAGACTGCCTCCGGCGGTATCACCCTGTCACCGGCGAATGTTACGGCCCTGAGTTTGCCTTCACTGTTCCTGAATGGTGTGCCTGAGATATCCCTTAGCCGGCTGAGCGATGTCATCCCGAAGAACGCCTCACCCTCCGGTGTCTCATTCATGATCTTCATGAAGGTGTCGCCGCCCTGACCTCTTTTGTCTTCCGGCCACTCGAGGTAGAATGTGACCAGTCGCTCAAACGCCCTGCTGTCCATTATCAGTTTTGACGTGCCGTTCATCAGTCCGAAGGCACTGCCGCCGCAGAAGAGCATCACGCGGGTCTCATCCGGCAGCAGCGATGGTTTTGCAAGCATCATCACCTGTGTTGCCAGGGCGCCTATTGAATAGGCGAATATATCTACCGGCCCTCCCCCGGGCAGATCCGGGTGATTGGCCTCCCTTATGGAACCGATCAGTGAGGTAAGGTCCTTTACGGTCTGGTATCCGGAGAGCAGGAAGCGCTGGGGTGATAACGACATACGCGTGCTCAGGGCCACGTTGACGAAGGTTGACAGCTGTGTGTCAGGCAGCAGTGAGGTGCGGGCAGCCACCAGCGGCATCATCAGGTGCCTGTCGATCCAGCTGCGTGGCGAGCGGTTCATGTGATAGGCATTCGGGAAAAGCACAACCGGACGGCCGGTGTCAGAAGCCAGCCTCATGCCCCACTGCATGTACTTGTTCCAGCTTCGCTCATTGAGACCGTGAAGGAGTACGATGGCGCCCCTGCCGGCGCTGTCGTCAGGGATAAGAAGGTAATAACGGAAGTCACGGTTCGAGTGTTCCAGCTCCTTCGACTTAAAAAGGGAGTGAAAGACCGAAGAGACATTCTTTTCGTCCGGATACAAATATCCGCTTGATGAATGAAAAACCTCCGCCACTATCCTTATGCCGGTACCGGGGATATACCCTTCCGCCGGTCCCCCCCTGAAATATGATGCAAATTCCCTCTCCTGCAAGGTGTATCCCATGATGAATTTTTGTACAAACAAAACAGATACCGTCACCATGTCAAAAAAATAGGTGCCTGCGGCCATGCCCGGGGCCGGAAACCTCTTCCGGGGGGCTAAAAAGCCTCCTGTGGGGTGAAATCACACGGCTCCTCCGGCGTGAAAAGCCACACATCGGTAAAAGTGTTACTTTTGTCAGTGAAAGCTGTCCAATGACCATCGATCTGAATAATAAGCTCCCGGGATACCTTACGGAAAAGGGCAATATTGTTACGACCATCCTCTTCACCGCCGGCTTTGCACTGTTGTTTCTCAATCTATACACTCCCTTCGGAGTAAACTCATGGTTTGAGGTCTCAAGCCCGACGCTGTTCCTTTATGCCAGCGGGGTGATCCTTGCCGGGGTGCTCGTGGTTGCCATCAGCAGGGTGATAATGTACCAGGCCGTCCGCCGGGGCCGCCAGCTGAAGATCTGGCACTACCTTGTCTGGGTTGCGGCAGAGATAGTCTCTATGGCGCTCTTCTTCACACTTTTTGAGATTGTAATACTAAATGATTCCCGGACCTTCCCCGAGCTTCTCGGGAGGTCGGTCCGCCATACATCGCTTACCCTCCTGCTTCCCTATATCATGCTATGGCTATGGTTCTCGTGGCATGACAGCAAGCGCAGGCTCAGGGAGATCGGTGAGCAGCCAGACCTGTCAGGCCAGAAGCCGATGATCCCCCTGAGGGATGAGAAGGGCGTTCTGAGGATATCACTCAAGCGCTCCGATATACTTTATATGCAGGGCAGCGACAACTACGTCACAGTCTGGTACCAGGCACAGAACAAGGTGACGAAGTTCATGCTGCGCAACACCCTCAGGACCATGGAGGAAGAACTGAAGCAGGAAGCAATCATCCGTTGCCACCGCTCCTACCTGGTCAATATTGAAAAGGTAAAGCTCATACGCAGGGAGAAGGAGGGTCTGGCTCTCGAGCTCGACAGCACCCCTGCCTCCACCATACCGGTGTCACGGACATACATGCACGAGGTGCTGACGGCCTTCGGCCATGAGGGCTGATTGACAATCCGGGGTACCCGCAAAATCATTATATTTGCCGGGTTAAAATCAGCAACAGTCTATAACAGATCAAGAAGTACAAGAACAGATGAAGAAGTACAAGCGCCACCTCATCACATCCGCCCTGCCTTATGCCAACGGACCGATCCATATAGGGCACCTGGCAGGGGTATACGTGCCGTCGGATATCTATACCCGTTACCTCCGGATGCGCGGCGAGGATGTTATCTCCATCTGCGGCTCTGACGAACATGGCGTACCCATCACCCTCAAGGCGAGGAAGGAGGGGATAACCCCGCAGGAGGTGGTTGACCGCTATCATGAGCTGAATAAGAAGGCCTTCAGTGATTTCGGGATCTCATTTGATATCTACTCACGGACCTCCAACAAGATACACTACGATACAGCCTCTGCCTTCTTCCGCAAGCTGTATGACCAGGGTGAATTCATAGAGAAGACTGCCAGCCAGTATTATGACGAGGAGGCGGGATGCTTCCTGGCAGACAGGTATATCACAGGCACCTGTCCGCACTGCGCCAACGAAAATGCCTACGGCGACCAGTGCGAGAAATGCGGAACGTCACTCAGTCCGACCGACCTTATCAACCCGCGATCAACCATCAGCGGCAGGGCCCCTGTGATGCGTGACACGCTCCACTGGTACCTCCCCCTTGACAGGTATGAGCCCTGGATAAGAAAGTGGATCCTCGAGGAGCACACCGAATGGAAGACCAATGTATACGGACAGTGCAAGTCGTGGCTCGACCAGGGGCTGCAGCCCAGGGCTGTCAGCCGTGACCTCGACTGGGGCGTGCCGGTACCTGTTGAAGGTGCAGAAGGCAAAGTGCTCTACGTCTGGTTTGACGCTCCCATAGGATACATCTCGGCAACGCGCGAGCTCACCCCCGACTGGGAGAAATACTGGAAAGATCCGGAGACGCGCATGATACACTTCATCGGCAAGGACAACATAGTGTTCCACTGTATCATCTTCCCTGCCATGCTTAAGGCAGAGGGAAGCTATATCCTTCCTGACAACGTGCCGGCCAATGAGTTCCTCAACCTCGAGTCGGACAAGATCTCCACCTCGCGCAACTGGGCTGTGTGGCTGCATGAGTACCTCCTCGATTTTCCCGGGAAGCAGGATTCGCTGCGCTATGCACTCTGCGCCAGCGCACCGGAGACCAAGGACAACGACTTCACATGGAAGGAGTTCCAGGCACGCAACAACAACGAGCTTGTTGCCATACTCGGTAACTTCGTGAACCGCACCCTGGTTCTTACAAATAATTATTACAAAGGTGTGGTTCCCTCTCCCGGCACCATGACCGATTATGACACAGCCACCCTGAGCTCGATCATGACATGCCGGGAGAACGTCGAAAGCAACCTTGAGGCCTTCAGGTTCCGGCAGGCACTTGCCGAAGCCATGAACCTGGCGCGCCTTGGCAACAAGTATCTCGCCGACACGGAGCCGTGGAAGGTTGTCAAAACCGACCCCGACCGCGTTAAAACAATAATGTACGTCTCACTTCAGATAACAGCCAACCTGGCCATACTGCTGGAGCCCTTCCTTCCCTTCTCGATGGATAAGCTAAGGAGCTGGCTGGATATAGCCGATCTCCACTGGGATGCCGCCGGCAGGACTGACCTCCTCTCTCCCGGGCACACTGTCTCATCCGGTGAGCTGATGTTCAGCAAGGTGGAAGATGAGGAGATTGAGAGACAGGTTAAGAAGCTTCTCGACACCAAATTAGCCAATGCAGCAACAGGTGCTGCCGTGATTCCGCAGAAGGAGGATGTCACCTTCGATGAATTCACGAAAATGGACATCCGCACAGCCACCATTATTGAGGCCGAGAAGGTACCCAAGACAGCGAAACTCATAAAACTTAAGGTTGACACCGGGATTGATGTGCGAACCATTGTTTCGGGAATAGCGGAACATTTCAAACCTGAGGATCTGCCCGGGAAGAGCATCTCCGTCATCGTCAACCTGGCTCCGCGGACCATCAAGGGTATCGAATCGAAAGGGATGGTTCTGCTGGCCGAGGATGAGACCGGAAAGCTGGTCTTTGTGGTTCCGGAAACCAAAATTAAGAACGGAAGCACCGTTAAATAGGGTTTGAAATTTGCGATTTGCGATTTGCGATTTGCGATTTAATCGACAATCGAAAATCTGAAATCGCAAATTCCTCTACTGCCTGCTTTTATACACCCACGCCCCCGGGAAATCCTTCTGCACCCGTCCGAGTATCGCTCTGGCTTCGTCAAGTGTGCCGAATGATTCCGCGCTGACGCGAAGGAAGCCGTCAGGCCCTCCGGCCACCTCCGGATCGAAGCCCAGTTTACGCAGCCGCTCCACCATGGTAAGGGCATTATCCTCGCCCTTGAAGCTGCCGATAATGATCAGGTACCTGTATTCCTCAACCACAACTGCCTTTGACGGGCGGGTGGCAGACGGTCTTGGGGCACTCTCAACATCGGAAGATGCGGCCTGCGGTGTAGTGGTGACAGTCTTTTTTGTTGTACTCTCAGCCGTAGAAGATGAGGCCGGTGAAGGGACACTGACGCTCTGCCGCACGGGAGTCTCAATTACTGCGGGTGCAGCCTGCACCGGTTCCTCCCCGGCAATGTCAACTGCCTTGCCGGCATCGATCTGCTCACGGTTGAATTCAAGCTCAGCCCTGGCAAGCGGATTAAGGGTTGATTCCTCTATGTTTCTCTTGAAGAGATGATCATTGAAAGGCACCAGTGCCAGCGCCACCATAACGGGGATTATCACTGCAGCCCTTGTCAGCAGGCTTCTGACCGACGGCTGGCTTACTGAAGGCTCCCTGCGCTTTTCAAGAACCATCTTCCGGACATCCATGCCGGCCACCGGCTGACGGTGATAGGCGGTGAGACCATATGATGAGAGAAGATAATTGACAGTGGTGTCAGGCTCAAAGACAATCGCCCCCTCATAATTGAGAGAGAACGTTCCGAGATGATCAATTGGAACAGGATTGCCTGTCATGATCTTCCTTCTGAGGTCGTCAGCCCATGCAAGTACAATATCGCGTGCCTCACCGTATCCCGTGCCAAGGCCCGATGAGATATGGCCTATAAGAAGTCCGTCATTCCCTGTCAGATGACGGTTGAAGGTGATCTTCCTTGAAGGGGGTTGGAAGAGCCCTTCCCTGCGGTCGGTACGTGCCGGGAAGTAGTTCCCGATAAACGCGCCAAACCCCGGAATAATGACACAATCGTGTCTGAAAAGCATTTCCCTGATGTAACCGCTGATATCCCTCGCCATGTATAAGCAATAATGAACAAAGATAAAAAGAAACCTGATTTGAGAGCTGAAAAAAGGGTTAAAATAAATTCTGCTATCTTCGCCATAAAGAGACCAGATATCCTATGCATAAGATTGAGATGGTTGACCTCCGGTCACAGTATGAGAGGCTTAAAGCAGACATTGACAGTGCTATTGCGGGAGTCATCAGTTCAACAGCTTTCATTAAGGGTCCCGATGTGCGTCTCTTCGAGGAGGAGCTGCAGCGGTACCTGGGTGTGCGCAATGTCATTGCCTGCGCCAACGGCACCGACGCACTGCAGATAGCCATGATGGCCCTCGGCCTTAAGCCCGGCGATGAGGTGATAACCACCAATTTTACATTCATTGCCACTGTTGAGGTCATAGAGCTCCTCGGACTGAAGGTGGTGCTGGTCGATCCGGACCCCGGCACCTTCAACATCAGCATTGAGGCAATAGAGAAGGCAATAACACCCCGGACCAGGGCAATTGTGCCTGTGCACCTTTTCGGACAGTGTGCCGACATGGAGCCGCTTATGGAGCTGGCAAGCCGTCATGGCCTCCATCTGATCGAAGACGCGGCCCAGGCCACGGGAGCCGAATACCGGTTCAGCGATGGCAGGGTAAGGAAAGCGGGGGCCATGGGCATAATAGGCTGCACCTCATTCTTCCCGTCAAAGAACCTCGGCTGTTACGGCGACGGCGGAGCTCTCTTCACAGACAATGACGAACTGGCAGCCCTCATCCGCAGCATCACGAACCACGGAATGAAGGTCAGGTATTATCATGACACCATCGGTGTCAACTCGCGACTTGATACCATCCAGGCCGCTGTCCTTCGCGTAAAACTGCGCCATCTCGATGCCTTCAATGAAGCACGGCAGAAGGCGGCTGACCATTATGACAGGGAGCTGTCAGGTGTGCGGGGCATAAATGTGCCGGTGCGGGCGGCAAACTCATCACATATCTTTCACCAGTATACCCTCCGGATAGATGGCAATGAGAGGAACAGTCTCCGCGAATGCCTTGAGAACGAAGGTATTCCCTCAATGATCTACTACCCCGTTCCCCTGCACATGCAGAAGGCATACGCCCATCTGGGATACGGGGCCGATGATTTCCCGGTCACCACCCGGCTTACCGGAGAGGTGCTGTCACTGCCTATGCACACCGAGCTCGACGATGAACAGCTTGCATATATAACCGGGTGCATCAGATCAAAATTCAACTGAAAAAGAAGATGGAAAAAGAGTTTTTTGCACACGAGACTGCAGTGATAGACGAAGGGTGCACAATAGGAAAAGGAACCAAAATCTGGCACTTCAGCCATGTCATGAAGGGCGCCGTCATAGGCGAGAGCTGCAACCTGGGCCAGAACGTGGTTGTATCACCCGGTGTCACTCTGGGAAATAATGTCAAGGTCCAGAACAATGTCTCCATATATACCGGAGTTATATGTGAAGACGATGTATTTCTCGGACCCTCCATGGTTTTTACAAACATCACCAACCCTCGCAGCGCCATCATCAGGCGTGACCAGTATGTAACTACCATGGTCAGACGCGGAGCATCCATAGGCGCCAATGCAACCATTATTTGCGGCAATGAGATAGGCGAATATTCGCTCATCGGCGCCGGTGCAGTGATAACCAGAAATGTCAAACCCTTTGCACTGGTGGTGGGCAACCCCGGCAGGCAGACAGGCTGGGTCTCCGAATACGGACACAAGCTCAGCTTCGGCAGCGACGGCACCGCCCTGTGCCCGGAAAGCGGCCAGAAGTACAGACTGGCTGAAGAGAGGGTGACGAAAATAATATAGTATTATAATGCGTTCATAATATCTTCTGATGGACAACACACCTAAAAATTTCGGGCTCATAGGTGTTGCCGGCTATATTGCCGAGCGGCATCTCAAAGCCATAAAGGAGACCGGTAACCGCCTGCTGGCCAGCCTCGACAAGTTCGACTGCGTGGGAAAGATAGACAACTACTTCCCCGAGAGCGATTTCTTTGTGGAATTCGAGAGGTTCGACAGGCATGTCGACAAGCTGAAGAGAGGGGGCGTGCAGCTTGACTACGTAAGCATCTGTTCACCCAACTACCTTCATGACTCTCATATCAGGTTCGCCCTGAGACACCAGGCCGATGCCATCTGCGAGAAGCCGGTGGTGCTTAACCCCTGGAACATTGACGCCCTCCAGGAGATAGAGAAGGAGACGGGACACAGAATCTATAACATCCTCCAGCTCAGGTACCACCCTGTGATAATGGAGCTGCGCAACAGGATAGCAGCCATGCCCTCAGGGAAAAAGCATGACATCGACCTCACCTACATAACCAGCCGCGGACACTGGTACGATATATCATGGAAGGGCGACGTCAACAAGTCGGGCGGAATAGCCACAAACATAGGCGTCCATTTCTTCGACATGCTCGGATGGATCTTCGGCCCGGTGGTATCAAACAGGGTGCACCTCCTCGAAAAACACAAGGCCTCCGGTTTTCTTGAACTGGAAAATGCACGCGTCAGATGGTTCCTGAGCATCGACGTCAACGACCTCCCGGCTGCGGTAAGGGAAAAAGGCAAAAGGACACACAGGAATATCACCGTGGACGGGGAGGAGCTTGAATTTTCAGAGGGATTCACCGATCTGCACACCGTCACATACCGGGAAATTTTAAAAGGAAACGGGTATGGCCTCGATGATGCGCGCCAGAGCATAGAGACCGTTTACCAGATACGTAACTCGGCACTTTCAGTATTAACAGGAGAATATCACCCCCTAATTAAAAAATAATATGTACGATAAACTATTAAACAAGGAGGCAAAGCTGTCTCTTATCGGCCTGGGTTACGTCGGACTGCCCATCGCCCTCGAGTTCGCACGGAAAATAAAAGTCGTGGGATTTGACATAAGACCCGACCGCGTGGAGCTCATGAAAAACGGCATTGATCCGAGCAACGAACTTGAACACGAAGCATTTAACGGCACTGATATCAAATTCACCTCTGACTCTGAAGATCTTAAGGAGGCATCATTCCATATTATTGCAGTCCCAACCCCTGTGACCAAACATAATCTCCCTGACCTCACCCCGGTGCTTAAAGCTTCGGAGACAGTAGGCAAGATCCTGAAAAAGGGAGATTACGTGGTATATGAATCGACTGTCTACCCCGGATGCACCGAAGAGGATTGCGTTCCGGTGCTCGAGAGATATTCCGGGCTCAAATGTCCGGCAGATTTCAAGGTCGGTTTCTCGCCTGAGCGTATCAATCCCGGAGACAAGAACCACACCCTGACCAAAATCGTTAAGGTCACCAGCGGATGCGACGCCGAATCGGCGGAGAATATTGCAAAAACCTACGAACTCATTATCGAAGCAGGAGTGCACCGGGCCTCATCGATAAAGGTTGCCGAGGCTGCCAAGATCATCGAGAACACGCAGCGCGACATAAACATAGCCTTTATGAACGAGCTCTCAATCATCTTCAACAGGATGGGCATCAACACCTACGAAGTGCTTGAGGCCGCCGGCACCAAGTGGAACTTCCTCAGGTTCTACCCGGGCCTGGTGGGCGGGCACTGCATTGGTGTCGACCCTTATTATCTCTCATACAAGGCCAAATCGATGGGCTACCATCCGCAGATGATCGACTCAGGCAGGTTCACCAATGACAGCATGGGCGCCTATGCAGGCAAGGAGACGGTCAAGAAGCTGATAGCCGCCCACAAGAGCCCTGACAAGGCCAGGGTGCTGGTTATGGGGATGACCTTCAAGGAGGATGTCACCGACATACGAAACTCGAAGGTGATAGATGTGGTGAATGAACTGCGCGACTTCGGCGTAATGGTTGATGTGATAGATCCGGGAGCCTCACCGGAAGAGGTGAAGCATGAGTACGGTATCGACCTGAAAGAGAAACCGGATGGTAAGTATGACGCTATCATCGTGGCTGTTTCCCATAAGGAATATGCCGGCCTCGATGAAAAGTACTTCCTTGACCTCCTCAATGAGAGAGGAATACTGGTAGACCTGAAGGGTCTTTACAGGAACAAGATGAAGTGGCTGACATACTGGAGTCTGTAATGAGGAAGAAGATCATTGTCACAGGGGGAACAGGTTATATCGGTTCACATACAGCCGTGGAGCTGATTTCTGCCGGATTTGATGTTGTGATCATTGACAACCTGTACAACTCGGATATCACCGTGCTTGACGGAATTCATGCCATCACGGGCGTAACCCCGAAATTCTACGGTTATGATATCTGTGACGCCGCCAGGCTCAATGAGGTCTTCGCCGCCGAGGGCAGGGTTGATGCCATCATCCACTTCGCCGCCTACAAGGCGGTTGGCGAGTCGGTCAGAAAGCCCCTTGACTATTACAGGAACAACCTCACCTCGCTCATTAACCTCCTTGATATGATGGAACGCCATAACACACCTGTGATGGTCTTCTCATCATCATGCACCGTTTACGGTCAGCCTGACAGCCTGCCCGTGACAGAGGCCTCGCCCGTGAAGGAGGCCGCCTCTCCCTACGGTTATACCAAACAGGCCGGGGAGATAATCATCCGAGACACCATTGCCTCCAGGCCATCGCATAAAGCCGTTTCGCTCAGATACTTCAATCCCATCGGAGCCCATCCCACCGCTCATATTGGCGAGCTGCCGCGCGGTGTGCCGGAGAACCTGGTACCATTCATTACCCAGACAGCAATAGGTCTCCGCGATGAACTGAAGGTCTTCGGCAACGACTATGATACTCCTGACGGATCATGCATACGCGATTACCTCCATGTGGTTGACCTCGCCAAAGCTCATGTGGTGGCGTTGCAAAGGCTGCTTGACGACGAGAACAAAGCGGGATACGAGGTCTTCAACCTCGGCACGGGTACGGGCGTCTCTGTCCTTGAAGCCATCGCAGCATTCGAGAGGGCCACTGGAGTCAGCCTAAAATATACCATAACGGACCGGAGGCCGGGAGACATCGAAAAGATATGGGCCGATCCCTCCCTGGCCAACAGGGAGCTTAAATGGAAAACGGAAATAACGCTCGACGAAGCCATGGCAACAGCCTGGCGGTGGGAAAACAAAATCAAGAACCAGCAATCATGAAGAGGATAATACTTGTTACAGGAGGAGCCGGATTTATAGGATCACACGTCCTGAGAAGGCTTGTCAGAAGATACCCTGACTACACCATCGTCAACGCTGACAAGCTGACCTATGCCGGCAACCTGGGAAACCTTACCGACATCGAAAAGGAGCCCAATTACCACTTCCGCAGGGTTGACATAGTAGACAAACAGGCGGTAAAGGCCCTCTTTGAAGAGTTCAGGTTTGACGGGGTCATTCACCTGGCAGCCGAGTCTCATGTAGACAGGTCAATCAGTTCCCCTGATGAGTTCATCTATACCAATATCATCGGTACAGTCAACCTGCTTGCCTCTTTCCGGGATATCGAAACCGGCGCGGGGCTGAGGAAACTCTTTTATCATATATCAACAGACGAGGTCTATGGCTCGCTTGAGCACGGGGGCCTCTTCACCGAACAGACAGCATACGACCCCCGGAGTCCCTATTCAGCCTCCAAGGCCAGCTCCGACCATATGGTGAGAGCCTTCGGCAACACCTACGGTCTGCCGTTTGTCATCTCCAACTGTTCCAACAACTACGGGCCGAACCAGTTCCCCGAAAAGCTCATCCCCCTTACCATCAATAACATCAAGACGATGAAACCCATCCCGGTTTACGGAAAGGGTGAGAATATCAGGGACTGGCTCTATGTGGAGGATCACGCCTCGGCCATTGACCTGATATTCCACGAGGGGAAGCCGGGCGAGACATATAATGTCGGGGGTGACAACGAGTGGATGAACATTGACCTTGTACGACTGCTGTGTGCCATCATGGACAGGAAGCTTGGAAGGGCCGAAGGCAGCTCTGAACAACTCATAACCTATGTCACTGACCGTGCGGGCCATGACCTGAGGTACGCCATTGACAGCGGCAAGTTGCAGAGGGAGCTCGGATGGAGGCCGTCAGTCACCTTCGAACAGGGACTGGGCATGACCGTAGACTGGTACCTGGCGAACGAGAAATGGCTCGGGACAATTATTTCGGGAGCCTATGCCAAGTATTACGACGAAATGTACGGAAACCGATAAAATTTGCGATTGCCGAATTGCGATTTGCGCTACAATACTTTATGCCCCCGATAAATCGGGGCAAGCTCTACGGGCAATGGTTTTCGGGTCGTAATGCAAGCTACAATACTATATGCCCCCGATAAATCGGGGCAAGCTCTACGGGCAATGATTCGCCGTAGGCGATTAAGTATTGTTGGACAATCAGGGTATCTGCAAATAGCATTAGGCCGTAGGAGATTAAGTATTGTAGGACAATCAGGGTATCTGCAAATAGCATTAGGCCGTAGGCCTTATAGTATTGTAGCACATACGATTAGATGAAATTGTTGGTCGTAGACCATTAAGTATTGTTCCCCTTCAGCCGCGCTATCAGCTCATCACCCAGCTCTGACTTGACCTTAATGTGATCAAGAATGGCGAGGACAACGCTGTTCTTTTCGAAGTCGCCCCTCACCTGCTCGAAATCGCGCTTCTTGACCTCATCATCACCGTCAATGCCGAAGCCGGTCATTGACGAGAGGGCAAATTCCTTACGGGCATCTTCATAAAGCATCCTGTCGAGTTCAATAACGCTCTTCTTCCACTTTTCGACAATGTCAATGATATCCGATGCCGTCAGCTTCTCGTTTGGCTTGCCTGTCTCCCGGGGCAGTCTCTCGTAGATCCATGCCCACTCCATGTCATAATAATGCTTGTGGATATGTTCGAAACTCCGGTTGATGGCGTCAGCGTTTTTCATCTCATGGTTTTCAATCGAGGCCAGCAATTCCTCAATCGATCTCAGCGGCGCAATAAGTCCCGCCATGTCAATCCAGTCACCCGTACCCTTATCGTGGTCCGGCTTGAGCCTCTTCCGGATGTCGGCATCTGATTTGAACTCCATCCCCTCAAGTCTTTTGATTACGGAGTTACCGATGAACTTGTCTATTCCCATCTGGTAGAGGCTTATGCCCCTCTCTGCCGCGGAGCTCTTCATCCTCATCCTGTCAAAGGAGATGAAAGGCTGGTCAGGGTTCTCCTTCATCAGTTTTTGCAGGAGTGCCCTGCCGATCATCATCTTGCCGACTGTGAAGGGGCTCAGAAGGTTATAGTTTATCTGGTCAAGCTTCTTCGGGTCTTTGCGCATGTCACGCTTTGGCCACTTCTGGGCGTCACGGATTGTTCCCACACTGCGCAGGTTTATCCCAGGTATCAGTTGTGATTCGTAATTCACCTCGGTAAGGTACGAGAAGGGGAACTGTGTGGTATCGACATTATGGTAGTGCCTTCCGACAACCAGCGTAAACGGACCGATTCGTGAAGGCCACAGCACGTAAGAGTCAGAGGTTGTCTTTGACCCCCGCTCCATGATACCCTGGTGTATCGGACCCAGCTTGTACATGTGGTTGCTCTGGTTCGATCCGCTGCCGGCGTTCATGAATGAGAAGATACCGGCAATCAGCAGGGTCGATTTATGATGTGTGACCGTGTACGGGCCGGCGAATATTGAGCATGCCTCACCGTGGTACCCTCCGCAGTTGGAGAAGAAGAGCGAGTTTTCCGCTGAATACTGTTTTGACAGAGTGCATCCCTGTCCGATGAAGCATTTGTCTATCACTGCGGCGTCATTCACCTTTGAGCCCGAGCAGATGATGAAGTGATCCATGATCACGTCATTGCCTATAAAGACAGGGTCCTTGAACGAGCTGTTCACCGAACCTTCGGCAAGCCTTGAAACATCCTCGATCACCGCACCGTAACCTATCTTCACATTTTTAATGGTGCCGCATCCGGCGATATATGATCCCGAACCTATCTCTCCGCGGTCTGACTTCACGCTTTCGGTATAGTCGGCAATCATCTTCTCTATCACCTCAATGGCTGCAGGCCTGTGCCTGTAGAGGGTGATGATATAGGCCATGTGCGATGACAGGCGATCCCATATGGGCACCTCCCTGCCACCGGTCTCATTGAGGACAGCCACGCGGGTGCCGTTGCCGAATGAGGTGCGGCCTTCCGTTGAGATGTGGCCGCAGTTCCTTATAACGACACCCTCGCCGATGTCATAGTTGGCAATGAAGCCCGTTATGTCAGTTATTGTGACATTGTCAGCTATGGTGCAATTATGGATGTGCGCATTCTTTATCCCGTGAAGCAGAGGCAGACCGCATCTCTCGCGCGCCACCCCGTTGAAGTGGCCCAGCCTGACAATTCCTGAAAATGTGACATTCTGTATCCTCTCGGCATTGAAAGGGTCCTTGACGAAGACACTTTCCCATGAATTGCTCCGGCAACCTGCAGCCTCAAGGCCGCGGATCTCTCCTATACTCAGACTTCTGTAACCGTCAGCCATATTTCTCAGGTTCTTATTATTCCACAGTGACTGATTTTGCCAGGTTGCGCGGCTGATCCACGTCGCATCCGCGCAATACGGCAATATGATAAGAGAGCAGCTGAAGCGGTATCACAGCCAGTACGGGGGCAAAGACCGAAATCGTATCCGGCACCTCCATCACATAATCGGCCATCTGGCTGATCACCTGGTCGCCCTCGGTTACAATGGCTATCACCTTCCCCTTACGTGCCTTGACCTCCTGTATGTTGCTTACTATCTTGTCATAGGAGTTTTCCTTGGTAGCCACAACCACCACTGGCATATGTTCATCTATCAGGGCTATGGGGCCATGCTTCATTTCGGCAGCCGGATAGCCCTCGGCATGGATATATGATATCTCCTTGAGTTTAAGGGCTCCCTCCATCGCCACCGGGTAGAGCAGTCCCCTGCCGAGATAGAGGGCATTCGTTGAGTCCTTGTATATCTTAGCCAGGGCAAGAGCCTGGTCATTCATCTTCAGTGCCGTCTCGATCTTACCCGGCAGGCTTGTAAGCTCTGTTATGAGTTCACGGTACCGGGCTTCGTCAAGCAATCCCTTGCGATAACCGATCTCGAATGAGATCATCGCCAGGGTCACCACCTGGGTGGTGAATGCCTTGGTTGAGGCGACGCCTATCTCCGGACCGGCATGGGTAAAGACGCCGGCATTGGTCTCACGTGATATGGATGATCCAACAACATTGCATATGCCCAGCACCATCGCACCACGTTCCTTTGCCAGGCGTATCGCCGCCAGCGTATCGGCGGTCTCGCCGCTCTGGCTTATGGCAAGGACAATGTCGCCCTTCTTGATCACCGGGTTGCGGTACCTGAACTCGGAGGCATATTCAACCTCAACCGGTATACGGCAATACTCCTCGATGATGTACTCACCCACCAGTCCTGCATGCCATGATGTGCCGCATGCCACAATGAGTATCCTGTCGGCCGAAGCCATGGTATCAAACACATTGTGCAGGCCTCCCAGCATCAGTCCCGACTGATTGGGCAGCACCCTGCCCCTGAAGGTATCATGAATGGCACGAGGCTGTTCAAAGATCTCCTTGAGCATAAAATGAGGATAACCCTCCTTGTCTATCTCCCCTATCTTCAGGTCGACCTCCTTGACCTCAGGCTCAACACTCTTGTTCCTGATGGCCTTGAGCACCATCTCATCCTTCTTTATTACCGCCAGGTCGTCGTCATTGAGGTATATGACACGCTGGGTATGCTCAACGATGGGTGTTGCATCGGATGCGATGAAGTTTTCACCGTCGCCCACGCCGATGACCAGCGGCGAGCCCAGCCTGGCAGCAAAGAGCTTGCCCGGTTCGTCGCGGCAATAGACCGCAATGCCGTAGGTCCCTTCCACCTTGTTCAGCGCCATTATAATAGCCTGTTCGGCTGACAGGTCACCCTCAAGGTAGAGGTGTTCCATGAGATTGGCCAGCACCTCGGTGTCAGTCTGACTCGTGAATTTCACGTCGCGACTCTCAAGATGCTTCTTTATCCTTGAATAGTTCTCAATGATGCCGTTATGGACAACAATGAAATGACCCCTGGATGAGACCTGGGGGTGAGCGTTTATCTCGTTTGGTTCCCCGTGAGTTGCCCAACGTGTATGACCCATCGCAATCGACCCGTCGAAGTCCTTGCTGGCAACCATCTCCTCAAGATCGCGGACCCTGCCGGCACACTTGAAGATTTCTGTCCTCTCACCGTTGCTTATGGCAATGCCAGCAGAGTCATAGCCTCTGTATTCCAGTCTCTTTAGTCCGTTAATGACTATATCTCGGGCAGGTCGGGAACCGATATATCCTACAATACCACACATAATGAACTATTAACTGATAGTTAATCAATATATTGTGTATGCAAACTCAAACCTGAAGGAAGGATTGTTCCCGTTAGCCTTGAAAATGACGTTCTGCTGGGCTGACAGCGGGAAGAAGAGTTCCACTGACGGATTGTCTATGTCTCCTTCAAGGTATTGCTGGACAAAAGAGGTGATGTTGAAAATATAGCTGTCCTTGTCAGTATAGTAGGAACCGTCCATGTAGCTTAAACTGTGAACCAGGTCGGGTATTGGCAGTTCATTGCCCTCACTGTCGCGGTATCTCACCAGGATCTGGCGAGGCATGTTTTTTTCAAGATAGTTCTCGGTGTCAATTAGTACCGGTGCGTAAATCCTTGCCTTGTTGACCGCCAGTCTTTCAGTGCCCCTGAATGCTTCCAGTGATGGCAGGTCAAGCCTTACAAAGAGACCGTAGTATGTCTGCAGGTAGGCTGCTGTATCAGGGAAGAGATCATTGACATGGGTTATCTGCTTTGCAGGGTCTGCGGTGGTGCGGTCATGCGTGAAGCGGTTGTAGTTCACAGCCCGTTCGGTCGCCACGAAATTATAAAGGCGGACTATCGTATCGTTCGCATGGTAATATACGGTTATCGCCAGCGGATTGTCATCAGCAGTCATGGTGATCAGCACTGGATTGGTCTCACTCCTCACGGCGAAATAGAGTCCCTTGAAATACTCCTTGTAGAATTGTGATGCGGGCGTGAACATGGAGGTATCCCTTAAGAGGTATTCACCCACCGAGTTGTCAATTCTAACGGAGTAGGCTGAATCTTTTTTCAGGACCGGCATGGGATACTCTCCCAGGAACTTGATAGTATCAGGGTCCTGTCCCGTATAGAATATATCCGGGTCAGTGAGCTCTGTTCCGGTTTCGTAAAGCCTTATATAGTGTACGGTTGCAGTGTCGCCGGAGACTGCCGAGGGTATGAATCTCAGGAACACCGAATCTATGTTGATGGCCGATTTTCGAAGTGAGTCAATGAGCCTGAGCTGTGTCACGAAATCACAGTGAGTATCACCGAAGTAGGAGTCATAAATGCCGCCGGCGATCATCCTGGTGCTGTCAGACGACAGGGAATTCTCATTGTACATGGTGTAGGCCCTGATGCTCACGGTATCAGTTGAATATACAGTGATGAAATCATCCTCCGGCAGCAGATCAACCCCGATATTCACCGGATCCTGATCGCACGACGCCAGCATCACTGTGAGCAGGGTGAAGGGGAAAAATATGGATTTAAGTAATCCGGTCAGTTGACCGTTATGTTTCTTATTTTTTTTGTTCAAGTAGCAGCTTGTCATAAAAGTCATTGTAAGCATCAATATAATTATCCTCACTCAGGAACTCCAGAAGAGGCTTACCCATGCCGGAGACCTGTTTCTTAACCTGTTCATCTATTTTTTCACAGCCGAGGATAATGCCGTCAGAGTTCTCGGCTGCCAGTCTGGTCAGGCTCATGAAATCAACGCCGCTCTTTATCGCCTTCAGAGCGCCGCTGTCAATCCCGTCAGCCTCAAGTTTACCGGACATTGAAGAACTCAACGGCTTTTTAAAACCGTTATTATAGACAGAATAAACCGTTTTCAGTTTACTGAACACCGGATCATCGGAGTAGAGTTTCCTGAGGTAAAGCGGGACAAGTGCGGTGAGCCAGCCGTGACAGTGCACTATGTCAGGGCTCCATCTTAGTTTCCTCACCGTTTCAATTACGCCCCGTGCAAAAAAGATGGCCCTCTCGTCATTATCCTCATATTCATTGCCTGCAGCATCAGCAACAGTATGCTTGCGCTGAAAGTAATCATCATTGTCGATAAAGTAAACCTGCATGCGGGCCGACTGGATGGAAGCTACCTTGATGATGAGCGGATGATCGGTATCATCAATGATCAGGTTCATCCCGGAAAGACGGATGACCTCGTGAAGCTGATTCCTTCTCTCATTGATTGAACCGTATCGGGGCATGAATGTCCGGATCTCCTTCCCCCTTTCCTGTATGCCCTGCGGCAGATCACGGCTGATCTTTGAGAGCTTTGTCTCACCAAGATAAGGCATGATCTCCTGTGAAACAAACAATACCCTCCTGCTTTCCATTAAAACCTCCCGATATACCTTAATTAAATCAAAGTGCAAAGATAATAAAAAAAATACAATTAATTTCCAAGCCAAATCACGACGGGTTACTCACAAAATGGTGTTATTTTGTATTGCCGGACCGGCTGTGACTCCTCTTTCTGATCCGGCATGCCAATAAAGGTCAGAGCGATGAAGGTATTTACAACTGCCAAAGAGGTCAGGGAGCATTACAGGATATGCGTGCTCAGGCTCCCGGGGTTTGTGCCTACCATGGGAGCACTGCATGAAGGCCATATGTCACTGGTGGCGGCAGCGATAAAGAGCTGCCGCATGGTTGCCGTGAGCATCTTCGTCAACCCTTCCCAGTTCAACGACCCGAATGACCTCCTGAAGTATCCAAGGACCCTTGAGGCTGACCTGCAGATGCTCTCCGGGCTGCTCAGGGAAAACGATTTTGTCTTTGCCCCTGCAGTTGAGGAGATCTATCCTGAGCCTGACACACGGGAGTTCGATTTCGGCGATATCGCGCGGGTGATGGAGGGAGTACACCGGCCGGGCCACTTCAACGGCGTGGCACAGGTGGTCTCCAGGCTCTTTGACATCATAAGGCCCGCTTCCGCCTTCTTCGGGCAGAAAGACTTCCAGCAGCTCACCATTATTAAGGAACTGGCACGCCGTGAATATCCCAGGATAGAGATCATCGCCTGTCCCATAGTAAGGGAGCATGACGGACTGGCGATGAGCAGCCGCAACAGGCGCCTGTTGCCTCAGCACCGTGAACGGGCCGGAGAGATATTCAGAACCCTTGTCGCCGCAGCCGCCATGGCAACAGACTATGAGACGGCTGATATAAAGGAGTTCGTTGCCGACAGGATAAACATGATCCCCGACTTCAGGCTTGAATACTTCGAAATAGTTGAGGATGAAACGCTTGTCCCAGTGCGGGCTGCCATAGAGATGTCACCTGAAAAAACATACTACGGCTGCATTGCCCTCTTTGCCGGAGATGTCAGATTGATTGACAATATAGAGATCAGGTTGCGCTGAATAAAAGGATACTTATCTTTGCAGTATCAAATTGGATTCATTCCTGCAGAAAAATGATGATAGAAGTACTTAAATCGAAAATACATAATGTATCCGTCACCGGTGCAGACCTGAATTACGTGGGTAGCGTCACCATCGACGAAGACCTCATGGACGCAGCCAACCTTATTGAGTATGAGAAGGTTCATGTGCTTAACAGGAACACCGGCGACAGGCTGGAGACATATGTCATCAAAGGCCGGAGAGGATCGGGAGAGATCTGTCTTAACGGACCGGCAGCGAGAAGGGCAGCCATCGGCGATGTGATAATCATCATGTCATATGCCATGGTCGAATTCGCCGAAGCCGGAACCATCAGGCCACATATTATAATACCCGATACGGCAACCAACAAACTTGTCTGAAATTGAAAAAGGGGCTGAAGCAAACAGTACAGGCCATAGTGTTTCTTGCTCTGGCCGTTTTTCTGCTATGGCTCTCCTTCAGGGACATTGACTTCAAAGATCTGTGGGCCGTGCTTCGCAAGGCCGACTACTGGTGGCTGCTGCCTGCCGTCATAGTCTCAATACTTAGTTTCTGGATAAGGGCACGGCGCTGGATACTCCTCATAGAACCGCTTGGCTATAAGCCACGACTGGTGAACGCTTATCATTCGGTTGTTGCCGGCTATTTCGCCAACATCATCTTCCCGAGGCTGGGAGAGGTGACCAAGTGTGCCTCCCTGAGCACAAAGGAGAAGATTCCTTTTGACAGGCTTGTCGGAACAATGCTCGTCGAACGCACAATAGACATTCTGACTGTCCTGGTGCTGCTGGGGCTTACGCTCCTTGCCGGCAGCACCATGGCCGGAAGCTTCCTCTCCGAGAATGTCTTTACTCCGGCCGGAAAGAGGCTCTCATCATCCATGGATTCATTTATTGTCATATCCATCCTTCTTGTTGGGCTGGTAATCATTGCCATTGTGCTCTGGTTCAGGCTCAGGCCCAAACTGTCCGTCAGGCCCTTTTTCAGCAGGATCTACTCCTTTACCGACGGCATTATTGACGGGCTGAAATCCATTGCCAGGCTTAAGAGGAGGTGGGAGTTCATCCTGCTTACCGTCGCACTCTGGATTGCATACTTTTTCATGACATACTTTCCCCTTCTCTGCCTCTCTTCAACCTCGGAGCTGGGCCTTGACGCCGCCATGTTCATCCTCGTTATCGGAAGCTTCGGAATGGCAGCACCGGTACAGGGCGGACTGGGTGCTTACCACTGGATAATATCGCGCGGCCTGCTGGTTGGCTACGCCATTCCTCTTGAAGAGGGACTGGCATATGCCACCCTCACGCATGAGTCTCAGTTCCTGCTTATAGCCCTCTTCGGCGTCATCTCGCTCTTTTCCCTCTTCGGAAGAAAGGGCGGGAAGGTTTTATCATCGGCAGTGAAAGAAAAAGAGGCCTGATACGGGACATTTAGTAAATTTACCTGTTGCATAATCCCTTTCCTGATGGCAAAAAACAAGACTGTATACGTGTGCCAGAACTGCGGCGCCGAATCATCCAAATGGATAGGCCACTGTCCGGCATGCAAGGAGTGGAACACCTACCGTGAGGAGCTGATCACCCTTTCATCCTCCCCAGGCATGGTTAAAGATGCCCCCAGGAGGAAGCCCGAGCTGCTCTCGGGGATTGAGGTGAACGAGAATGACCGCATTTCGACCGGGATAGGCGAGGCAGACCGAATCCTGGGAGGTGGGATGGTGAAGGGGTCACTGATACTGATGGGTGGCGAGCCCGGCATAGGCAAATCAACCCTCGCCCTGCAGATAGCCCTTGCCAGCTCCGGCAGAAAAGTGCTGTACGTCTCCGGTGAAGAGAGCGAAGGACAGGTCAAGCTGCGGGCAAAGAGACTGGAAGGAAGGAATGACAGCTGTTTCATATACAACGAGACTGAGCTTGAGAGCGTCATTGCCCAGGCAGGAGCGATAAACCCTGAACTGCTGATAATAGACTCGATTCAGACTCTCAGCTCCTCAGTGCTTGAATCTTCTGCCGGATCGGTATCGCAGGTCAGGGAATGCGCCGCCATGATGCTCCGCTATGCCAAGGAGTCGGGCGTGCCGGTGATACTCATCGGCCATATCACAAAAGACGGTTCGCTGGCCGGCCCGAAGGTGCTTGAGCATATTGTCGATGTTGTCCTCCAGTTCGAGGGCGACGGTAACTACGTGTTCCGTATCCTCAGGCCTGTCAAGAACCGCTTCGGGTCAACGGCAGAGATAGGCATCTTCGAGATGGCCTCCAACGGCCTGCGCGAGGTGACAGACCCGTCGGAGCTCTTCATCCGCCGCGACCGTGACCCGGCCAGCGGGGTAAGCATTGCTGCCACGGTAGACGGACTGCGGCCCTTCATGATAGAGACACAGGCGCTGGTGAGCAGCGCCGTCTACGGCACCCCGCAGAGAAGCTCCACGGGGTTTGACACCCGAAGACTGAACATGCTCCTGGCTGTGCTTGAAAAGAGAGCCGGATTCCGGCTTGGAGTAAAGGATGTATTCCTGAATATTGCCGGAGGACTGAAAGTCAATGACCCTGCCATTGACCTGGCGGTTGTGAGCGCGGTGCTGTCGTCAAACCTCGATGCGCCCGTAGACCAGCATACTACCTTCGCCGGTGAGGTGGGACTGTCAGGCGAGATAAGGCCTGTTGCAAGACTGGAACAGCGCATCATGGAGGCCTCCAGGATGGGTTTTGAACAGATAGTGGTTTCGGGATATCACAGGAGCATCAGGGAACAGCCCGGAATCAATATATCTAAGGTATACAAAGTGGAAGGGCTCGTCAGACTCCTCTTCTCCTGATCAGTACTCCCGCTGCCTGTAGGGGCTGACTTTCTGCTGGCTCTTCACATTGTCACAGTCAAGCTCCACATTGAAGTTGGCTGGAGCCTCGAACTGCGACCCTGCCAGAGGGGCAAACTCGCTGTCGGCAAAGAGCTTCTGAAGGAACAGTCCGAAGACCGGAAGCGCCATATTGGAACCCTGCCCCAGGGAGAGATCCTCAAAATGAATGGCCTGATCCTCCCATCCTGTCCATACCCCCGCCACCAGGTCAGGCATGACGCCCATATACCACCCGTTGGAGTGGTTCTGCGTGGTACCCGTCTTGCCACCCATCTGGTTGGTGAGCTTGTAGGTCCCACGGAGTCTCAGTCCTGTACCTGTGTTTACAACCCCCTGGAGAAGAGCGGTCATGAGATAGGCATCATCCTCGCTGATCACCTCGTCGATGAAGGGGGTGAAGGTGGAGATCACATTGCCGTTGCGGTCTTCGATGCGTGTCACGTAGAGCGGACGTGTATGAACACCCTTGTTTGTAAAGGTACCGTACGCTGCCACCATCTCCTCGAGAGAGAGGTCGGAGGTGCCCAGGAATATTGAGTATACCGGATCAATAAAGCTCCTTATTCCCATCCGGTGCATCAGGTCAACTACAGTCTGGGGCGAAAACTGCTTCATCAGCCATGCCGATATGTAGTTTTCCGACTGTGCAAGCCCCCACTTGAGTGTCACCATCTTGCCGTGATACTCCTCCGGGCCCGAGCTCCTCGGGATCCATGGTACAGTATCACCCGGAAGGTCGAACGAACGTGCTATGTTCTCAACCTCATAACACGGCGAATATCCGTCCTGCATGGCCAGGGTGTAAAGGAACGGCTTTATGGTTGAACCCACCTGCTTCTTCTGCTGCGTTACGGCGTCGTACTTGAAGTACCTGAAGTCGGGTCCGCCAACATATGCCTTTACATGACCGGTATGCGGATCCATCGCCATGAATGACGACCTCACAAAGAACTTGTAATACCTGATTGAATCGAGCGGCGTCATCAGTGTGTCCCTCTCTCCCTCCCATGAAAAGAGCTTCATCGGGATGGGAGTGTTGAAGGCCAGGGTGATGGAATCTTCAGGAATACCTGCCCGCCTCATGCTCTGATACCTGTCGCTCTGTCTCACCGATCTGTCCATAATCTGCTTTATCTGGCCAGCATTGAGGTCATTCGAATAGGGAGGGTTCCTGTAGGTCTTTGCCTTTTTATTGAATACCGGCTGAAGATTCACCGAGAGGTGCTGAACGACCGCCTCCTCGGCATAAGCCTGCATTTTTGAGTTGAGTGTTGTATAGATCCTCAGGCCGTCGCGGTACAGGTTATAGGCTGATCCGTCAGGCTTGGTGTTCTTTCTGCACCATCCGTACAAGGGGTCATTATCCCAGCGCCAGAGAGCCTCATTATAAAGATCGTCTGACCAGAAGTTGTTCCTCTCCGGCTCCCTGCTGTTCATCGTTGTGCGGATATATTCCCGGAAATAGGTTGCCAGACCGGTGATATGACTGTCCTCACGCAGGTCAAGCGTCAGAGGCAGCATCTTCACGGAGTCCGCCACGTCGCGCTGCAGGTATCCGTACCGTTCCATCTGCGAGATCACCACATTGCGCCTCCTGAGAGCGCTCTCCTCATTCCGCAGCGGATTGTATGCCACGGAGTTCTTGAGCATGCCGACGAGCATGGCTGACTGCTCGATGTTCAGGGAGTCGGGGGTGGTGTTGAAATAAATACGGGCGGCAGAGTTGATGCCAACGGCATTATATATGAAGTCGAAGACATTCAGATACATTGTTATTATCTCTTCCTTCGTATAGCTCTTCTCAAGCTTCACAGCCGTCTGCCACTCCTTGAACTTGGTCACCGTAAGCTTTGCGCCACGCACTATGGCAGGGTCATTCGAGAGATCCCTGGGAAGGAACAGGTTCTTCGCCAGCTGCTGCGTGATGGTGCTTCCGCCGCCGGTGTTCTGTCCTAGTAAAATGGTCTTGACCAGAACCCTGGCCAATCCCCTGAAGTCAATGCCCGAGTGCCTGTAGAACCGGATATCCTCCGTGGCTATCAGGGCATCCACCACATATGGGGAAATATCTTCATAATCAGTCCATGTGCGATTCTGAATGTAAAATTTTCCCAGCAGGACATTATCTTCAGAATAGACTTCAGCGGCAAGATTGCTGGCGGGGTTCTCCAGCTCCTCGAACGAGGGGATGGGCCCCAGCTTGTTGGCCGAAATAAGGATGAACAGTGTCAGCAGAAAAACCGCCGGCAGAGATATTATCACCCAGAACCATATAATGTTTTTCCGGAATTTTTTATCCCTCATGATACCCTCATAATATGGGCGCTAATTTAATGATTTATACAGAATCTTTTCCAATAATTTTGAAGTTAGTGCCGTTAATCGTTTACTTTGCCCTGTTTTTAAAAAAAGTCTGATGACAGAAAATCTCGTTATAGTTGAATCTCCTGCAAAAGCAAAAACGATAGAAAAATTCCTCGGGAAGGATTTCACCGTTGTCTCAAGCTTCGGGCATATCCGTGATCTTGAAAAGAAGGGTCTCGGGGTCGAAGTAGACAAGGGTTTCAATCCCGTTTATGAGGTGCCTGAAGATAAGAAGAAGGTGGTGAGCGAGCTTCGCAAGCTGGCTTCAGAGGCTAAGACTGTATGGATAGCCTCCGATGAGGACCGTGAGGGAGAGGCCATTGCATGGCATCTCATCTCCGTACTGGGTCTTGACCCCTCTTCCACACGTCGCATCGTGTTTCACGAGATAACGAAGGAGGCCATAAACAGTGCGGTGGAATCGCCCCGCCAGGTAGACATGAACCTGGTCAACGCACAGCAGGCGCGCCGCATACTCGACAGGCTGGTGGGTTTCGAGATCTCTCCCGTGCTCTGGAAAAAGGTGCAGCCCTCCCTCTCGGCAGGAAGGGTGCAGTCGGTGGCAGTACGCCTGCTCGTTGACCGCGAGCGGGAGATTATCAGCTTTGTCTCTGACTCGGCATTCAGGGTCACCGGCTCATTCAGCGGTCAGAACAAGGAGGGTTCAGAGGTCCTGCTCAAGGCTGAGTGTCCTAAAAAATTCAGCACGGAGGATGAGGCTAAAAATTTCCTCGAGATCTGTGACAGGTCATCTTTCACCGTTGAGAACGTAGTGGTAAAACCCGGCACACGCTCTCCGGCCCCGCCCTTCACCACCTCCACCCTGCAGCAGGAAGCCTACCGCAAGCTCGGCTTCTCGGTGGCGCAGACGATGTCAGTGGCGCAGAAGCTCTACGAGGCAGGAAAGATCACATACATGAGGACTGACTCAACAAACCTCTCGTCACTGGCGCTCAACACCGCACGTGAGGTGATCACCACGGATTTTGGCGCCCAGTACTCGCGTACACGGCAGTTCAAGACCAGTTCCAAGGGGGCACAGGAGGCTCATGAAGCTATCAGGCCCACCTATTTTGACCGGAAAGATACCACGGGGAGCATTAACGAGAAAAAGCTCTATGAGCTCATCTGGCGCAGGGCTATCGCCTCACAGATGGCTGATGCCAAAATGGAGAAGACAACGATCACCATCGGCATGTCAGCCTCACCCTTTAACTTTACGGCAACAGGTGAGGTGATCCTCTTCGACGGGTTCCTGAAGGTCTATACCGAATCATATGACAGTAACGCCGGTGAGGATGAGAAATCCATTCTCCCGCGTGTTGACAAAGGCATGCCGCTCACTGCCGGAACCATTACCGCCATGCAGCGTTTCACCTCGCCCCCTCCGCGCTACACCGAGGCGAGCCTGGTGAAGAAGCTCGAGGAGCTGGGCATAGGCAGGCCCTCAACCTACGCACCAACAATATCAACCATCCAGTCGCGCGGATATGTTGCGCGTGAAGACAGGCCCGGTGAGAAGCGGATTGTTGCGCAACTCACCCTCTCCAGGGGGAAGATAACCAGGAGTGAAAAGACTGAGATAGCCGGAAAGGAAAAGTCTAAACTCTTCCCCAGGGACATTGGGATGATCGTCAACGACTTCCTCATCGCTAACTTCCCTGACATCCTCGACTACAACTTCACCGCCGGGGTGGAGAAGGAGTTCGATGAGATAGCCTCCGGTGAGCTTGAGTGGGACAGGATGATATCAGGTTTCTACCGCCCGTTTCACAAGACGGTCGACGAGTCCCTCTCCAACAAGGCACGAATGACCGGAACGCGCCAGCTCGGCAATGATCCGGTGACAGGATTGCCGGTGGTGGTTAAGATGAGCCGGTTCGGCCCCGTGGTGCAGCTGGGTGAAGCCTCTGAGGAGACCAAACCCCGTTTTGCAAACCTCAGGCGCGACCAGCTTCTTGAGACAATAACGCTTGACGAAGCCATGGCTCTCTTTGCACTGCCAAGGGTCGTCGGTACCTTTGAGGAGAGCGAGATGACCGTCGGACTGGGCAAGTTCGGGCCATATGTGAAACACGACGGCAAGTTCTACTCCCTGAAGAAGGGAGTTGATGATCCGTATACAATCACGGAAGAGAGGGCAGCTGAACTGATCAGGGAAAAGCGAGAGGGAGACAAACAGAAGGTGATCAGCGAGTTCGGTGACATCAGGGTACTGAACGGAAGGTACGGCCCCTACATTGTGCACGAGAAGACCAACTACCGTATCCCGAAAGGCAACGATCCCCAGAAGCTGACAAGGGAGGAGTGCCTGGCAATAATTGAGAAGGGAAGCAAAACGAAAAGCGCCAGGGGCGGTAAGAAGAAGTGACCTTATATATAATATGATAGACCTGAACCAGTATTTTGATCCTGTATGTCTTGACAAGCCTGAGGCGGAGCCGCTGAGAGGATCGGCTGCCTTCTCACATAACGTGGCGGTCAACACCGGCAATGCTCCCATTGAAGACCTCAGCGCCTATGCTGTTGCGATCATTGGTGTGCCAGATGACCGCTCGTCATTGAACAAGGGGGCGGCACATGCACCTGACACCATCCGCAGGAGCCTCTACTCCTTCTCGCGCCTGCCGGGGAAAATGAAGATCACCGACCTGGGGAACCTCAAGCCCGGCACCTCGTTTGAAGACACCCTGGCCGGACTGCGTGACGTGCTCATCCAGCTGCTGGCGCAGGATATCGTTCCGGTGATCATCGGAGGCACCAGCGCGCTGATGCCGGCCATAGACCGTTGTCTCTCTTCACTGAAGCAGGACTGGTCGCTGGTATCGGTAGATTCGCGGCTCGACTTCACCGCAGAGAAGAGAGCGGGAGACTCACTTAACTGGATGAATGACCTGATCTACCGCAGCGGCAGTTACCTGTCACACCTGTCTGCCATCGGTCACCAGACCTATCTCACTGATCAGCAAGTGGTGAACCGGTTCAACCGGAGGCACTATGACATGATGAGGATAGGTGAGGTACGCGCCGCAGTGCATGAGACTGAACCTCTCTTCCGTGATGCCACCGCAGCGGTCTTTGATATAGGCTCGGTACGCCAGTCTGATGCCCCCGGCACCTTCCTCCCCTCCGCCAATGGCTTCTACGGAGAGGAGATCTGCCTGCTTGCCAGGTATGCCGGGCTCTCCGATAACCTGAAGATAATGTCAGTCATGGAGGTCAACCCCGTGTCTGACAACCGCTCGCAGACCTCCCATCTTGCAGCACAGATAATATGGTTCTTCCTTGAGGGCTTCTCCCAGAAACAGTATGAGATATCATACCTGGGTGACCAGATGAATAACCGTTTCACCCGTTACCATGTGACACTCAATGACCTGGAGGGCGAAGCCATCTTCATCAAGAGCATGATCACGGAACGCTGGTGGATAGAGATTCGTGACACCGGAGGTGAACCACACTACCTCGCCTGCTCCTATGAGGATTATCTTATGGCCAACAGGGACCAGGTCCCGGGACGCTGGACAAGAGGCATGCTCAGGTTCGGCCACTAAAATATGCCTCAATTTGGCGCACTGCATATTTTTTATTTATTTTGATCGTTATATTTAAGGGCGTACATGCGCTCCTTGAACATGAAGAAAGTCAGGACAGTCATCTTCGCATTAATCATCCCGGCATACGTGGTATTTGGTCAACAGGACCCCGTGTTGAGTCACTACATGTTCAATACCCAGACCTACAACCCCGGGTATGCAGGAATGACCGGAATGATCACTGCCACGGCCATGACCCGGCAGCAGTGGGTTGGGTTTCCCGGTGCGCCATCCACCATGATTTTCAACGTCAACGCTCCCTTCAGCCTCTTTGGCCTGAGAAGCGGTGCGGGGCTTCTGGTCGAATCCGACCAGTACGGCTTTAGCAATGACATCGACTTAAGCCTATGCTATTCGTACCTCCTCACTTTAGGAAGCGGAACCCTCGGCGCCGGAATCAGCGCCGGCATGCTGAACAAGGCACTCGCCCCAGAGTGGTTCATCCCCTCGGGGCCAACACATACACCACCCTCCGGCGACCCTCTTATCCCGGAAAATGATGAATCTTTCGTTGCCCTCGACATTTCTGCCGGCGTCTATTACCAGGGACTCAACTATTACGCGGGCTTCTCGGTAACCCACCTGAACCAGCCAGAAATAAAATATTCAGAGACAGCTACTTATGTCAGCCGGCAATATTACCTGACAGCCGGTTACTATTTCCAGCTTCCCAATCCCTCACTTGAGCTTATACCTTCTGTTTTTATTGTTAATGACGGCGCTGCAACACAATATTTAGCAACTGCCATGGTTAGATACAATAAAAAGATATGGGGTGGCGTTTCTTACAGGATAAGTGACGCAATCACAGGTTTTGCAGGAGTAGAATTGTATAACGGTCTAAAGATTGGATATGGATATGACTTCCCGATATCGGAGATCAGAAAAGGAACCAGCGGCTCTCACGAATTCGTTGTTTCATACAGTTTTGACCTCGGCCTGGGAAAGAGCGTCACTAAATATAAAAGCATTCGTTTCCTATAGGAGACAGGAGAGATTTAATTTATTGCATTCTTAAATTTATGAGTATATGAAACCCACATGTTTTTCCGATACAAATAATAATGAAAACAACTACCCAGGCATGCGGGTTCCATGTGAGCTTAAAAATAAAAATTATTTACACATGAAAAAGGTAACCCTTTTAGCTCTTACACTGATCTTTATTTTGGGCAGCTGCTCTTCTTACGACTCAGGCGAGTTGACAGGCGTCCAGGGAAGGAAGAAATTCTATGAGCCGGAGCCGTTTGAGATGGCGTTTATCCCTGCGGGTTCATACCTTATGGGCCCAAGTGATCAGGATCCTCTGCGTGCCATGAACAGCCTCTCCAAGACAGTCACGGTAGAAGCCTTCTGGATGGACCAGACAGAGATCACCAACAACAAATACCGTCAGTTTACCTACTGGGTGCGTGACTCCATCCTGAGAACAAGACTGGGGGAGGAAGGCATTGAGGGCTACGAATTCTTCAGAACCGATGAGGAGGGCAATGTCCTTGAGCCCAATGTCCTTAACTGGGACGAAGAGATCGACTGGGAAGATGAGAATGTGCTTCCCGTCCTTGAAACCATGTACTATCCTCCCGAAGAGAGATTTAATGCCAACAAGCAGTGGGACACCCGGCTTCTCAATTACTCATACTTCTGGGTAGACTACAAGCAGGCAGCGAAGGCAAAGTATAATTATAAGGATCAGAAGTACGAAGGTACCGTCACTGACCTTGAGGGTAACACCACCGAGGTTAAAGACCGCTCATCGTTCATCATGCACCATGTAGTCAATATCTATCCTGACACCCTTGCATGGATCAGGGACTTCACCTATTCATTCAATGAGCCCTGGGCCACACTCTATTTCTGGCATCCGGGTTATGATGACTATCCCGTTGTGGGAGTGTCATGGGTACAGGCCCGCGCCTTCAGCGTATGGCGTACCAACTTCATGAATGAACATCTGCGTGCCCAGGGTATAGCCGATGTGCATAACTACCGTCTCCCGCTGGAGACTGAATGGGAATATGCCGCACGCGGCGGACTTGACCTCTCCATGTATCCATGGGGCGGCCCCTACACCCGCAACTACCAGGGCTGCTTCCTCGCAAACTTCAAACCCCTGCGCGGTAACTACATCGACGACGGAGCCGTCTATACCATTAAGGTTGCTTCGTTCGAACCAAATGAATACGGACTGTTTGACATGGCCGGCAACGTGGCCGAGTGGACCTCGTGCGCCTACCACCCGTCAGCATATGTCTTCACCCATGACCTGAACCCCGACTATGAATACAACGCACGTCCCGAGGATCCCCCGGTGCTCAAGCGCAAAGTCATCAGAGGAGGCTCATGGAAGGATATTGCATATTTTATGCAGACTTCATCAAGGGATTATGAATACCAGGACTCAACAAAGTCATTTGTCGGGTTCCGCAATGTGAGAACTTATATAGGAGTCAATAACTAATACTGTTTAACCTAAAACTTTAATATAATGGGCCTTTCGGAATTTGTTCATACCAGTAAGTGGAAAGCTTTCATGTCCAAACTGTACGGCTGGGGTGCCTCGGTCGTAATCATCGGTGCTCTCTTTAAGATCCAGCACTACCCCTACGCAGGTCTGCTGCTCTCTCTCGGTCTCATCACAGAGGCAATCATTTTCTTCTTCTCTGCCTTTGAGCCGTTGAAGGAGGAACCAGACTGGAAACTGGTCTACCCTCAGCTTGACCCCAATTACTCCGGTGAGGAGATTGGCTTTGCAGCTGTTGGCGGCGGTGGCGGCGGCTACGGCGGCGGAGGTGGCGCAGGACTTTCACAGTTCGATAAGATGCTTGCCGATGCGGGAATCACACCCGATGTCTTTGACAGACTGAGCTCGGGACTGAAGAAGCTCACGGAGACAACCGCCAACTTCAATGCCATGGGCGACCTGGCTGCCACTACCAATGAGTATACCAGCACCATCAGGAAGGCAAATGAGTCTCTCATGAGCCTCTCCGAGTCTGCCAGACAGACCGCAAGATCAATGACTGACTCCAACCCGGTCTACCAGACCCTCGGTGAAACATCGAAGACCATTGAAACCGGCGGCAAGAGTTACCATGAAAAACTCGAGTCTCTCAACAAGAACCTCTCGGCACTCAATGCTGCCTATGAGCTTCAGCTGAGAGGAACCAGCGACCATGTAAAAAGCACTGAAGTGATTTACAAGGGAATGGAAGGCCTGATGAAAGACCTTACCGGATCTGCTGACGACACCAAAAAATACCGTGAACAGGTTGCCAAACTGAATGAAAACCTCAGCTCACTGAACAATGTGTATGGCAACATGCTTGCAGCCATGAACGTGAAGTAATGTCAAGTACATCAATATATCTGTTAACACCTAAACTATCCGCAAATGTCTAAGGGAAAAGAAACCCCGCGGCAAAAGATGATCGGTATGATGTACCTCATACTGACAGCAATGCTTGCGCTAAACGTTTCAAAGGAGGCCGTCGAAGCTTTTAAGAAAGTTGACCTTAGCTTGACGAAGACCACCGCCAACTATATCAAAAAGAATGATATTACCTATGCAGCTTTTGATGTGGCGGCGGCTGAGAACCCTGAGAAGGCGGGAACGTGGAAGACGAAAGCATATGATGTCAAGGCCCGCGCTGATGAACTGTATAATTATATCCAGGATCTTAAGGTAGAGATCATCACCACAGCTGAAGGCACTGAGTCGGAAGCACTTCTTCCCGACAACCAGATCGACATAACCAGGGTCAAGAAGATTGACGAGAACAACATCCCTTCGGAGATACTCATCGGAGCCGACCAGGCCGGAAAGGGTAATGACCTGAAAGCCCTGATTGAAGATTATCGCAGTTTTCTCGTGGAGACTATTGACGGAAAGGATATCTCCGCTGAACATTCAATACTTGATATCCTCAACACAGATGACCCTGAGAACCTGAGCAAGACAGGTACAGAGAACTGGGTGAATGCCAATTTCCAGACAATGCCACTGGTAGCTGTCATAACAATTCTTTCCAAGATGCAGGTAGACGTAAGGAATGCCGAGACCGATGTCCTCAACGTCCTCTATACGCAGATTGACGCCGGCTCGCTGAGGTTCAACAAAATCATACCTACCGTCATCCCCAACTCAACCTACGTCATGCAGGGCAATACATACGAAGCCAAAGTATTCGTTGCTGCAACCGATACTACCCAGGATATGGAGATATTCGTCGGGCCCTATACCTCAACTACCAACGCTGACGGCACCGTGACATACGAGCCGGGAAGCCAATCAACGAAACTTCCTATCGATGAGTCAGGTGTGGGTGTATATAACGTGAGACCCGGCTCAACAGGCGAGAAATCATGGGGTGGGGTCATCAGGATGAAGGCTCCCGACGGCGCTATCCGTACCTACAAATTCGATTCTAAGTACTCCGTAGGCATGCCCAACGTCGTTGTCTCTCCTACCGCCATGAACGTCTTCTACCAGGGTATCCAGAACCCGGTTGACATATCAGTGCCTGGAGTGGGATCGAACCAGCTTACAGTCCGCATGACAAACGGCGATATCAAGAGGGGTAAATACAAGGACTACCGTGGTGAATATGTAGCCGAGCCGAGAACAGTAGGCCAGAATGCCCAGGTTATTGTCTCCGCAAACATCAACGGCAAGGTGCAGACCTTCCCGCCAGTGGAGTTCAGGGTAAGGAGACTTCCCGACCCCGAGGCAAGATTCGCCAACATGAAAGAGGGGAACGTGCTCAGAAGCGTTGCAGCTGCACAGCAGGTTGTGACCGCAGTCCTGGAGAACTTTGAGTTCGACCTTACCTATACAGTCACAGGCTTCACGGTCTCTGTCAATGACAAGGGCTTTGAGATCACGGCTGAATCAAACAACAACAGGCTTACCGACAAGCAGAAGGGGCTCATCAGCAACCTGCGCGCCGGACAGAAACTTATTATAGAAAAGATCAAGGCAGTTGGTCCCGACGGAAGAACAAGGGATCTCAACCCCATCATTCTTAAGATTAACTAATACTAGAGATACAAACCATGAACAGGAGAATCCTGGCAGGCCTCATCGGCCTCCTGATCTGTACAGCCTCAATGGCCCAGTCGTTCGGAGACATCTATACCAAACAGATGCCTGAGAACCAGAAGATCAATTATACATACCTGGGAGAATCAGACGTTATCTGGTCAAAAAGACTATATCGGATAATTGACCTGAGGGAGAAGATGAATCTGAATCTTTACTATCCTTCGCTCAGGTATGACGAAGCCAACAACCGCTTTGCGTCAGAGATGTCAGACGGAAGGATGAACTTCTCGGGAATCCTTCTCAATGAGATCCTCTCAGGCAGGGTAACGGCAACAGACGGCGACGCTATGACAGTTCCCACAACTTACAATGACATCGCTGCGAAGATGAACCGTGACACGCTGACCATCACCGTGGTCAATGCTGAAGGCCGGGAGCAGGACTCCACCGTCACAAACATGGAGAACCCCGCTGACATCAAGCAGATCATGCTGCTCGAGGAATGGTTCTTTGACAAGAAGCATTCGCGCCTCGACGTGCGTATCATTGGCATCTGCCCTATATACATGGGGTATGACCAGATCACTTCCAGGCTTGTGAAGAGACGCCTCTTCTGGATCAGGTATGAAGACGTAAGGCAGGCACTGGCAAGCAGCGAGGCGTTCAACTCCTTCAATGACGCACAGCGTATCTCATTTGAGGACCTGATGCTTCAGCGCAGGTTTGACGGATATATCATTGCCGAATCAAACGTATACGATGACAGGGCTATCAACCAGTATAAGATGGGCCCCGCCCAGATCTTCGAGGCCGAAAGGATCAAGAATGAGATCTTCAACTTCGAACAGGATCTCTGGGAATACTAGGGGAGCGAGTGAAAACATGGAGGGTGTCTCAGATTAAAGAATGAGGCACCCTTTTTTTTTAGTGTGCAGTCCTCAGTCTTCAGTTTGAGGCTACGACGCAGGAGGAGGCTCAATCCCGACCACGAAGTGCGTCGGGACTTCAGTCTTCAGTCCTCAGTCATTAATCAACAGACTGATTATCAACTGCTTAACTGCTCAACTGCTCAACTGCCGACTAAAGATACTTTTCCCCGGTTGCCTTACCTACATCGTCAAGATAGCGCTTGATATTCTGCTCCTGCTCACGTGAGACAATGAGCAATACGTCACCACTGTCGATAATGATAAAGTCATCGAGCCCCTGTATCACCGCTACCTTGCCCTGCGGCAGGCTCACAATGTTCCCCTCGGAGTTGTATGTCAGGGCCTGTGAATTAAGCAGTGCGTTGTTATTCCGGTCATGCTCGGAATGCAGGTACAGCGAGCTCCATGTACCCAGGTCAGACCAGCCAAGGTCAGTGCATATGACATAGACGTTGTCAGCCTTCTCCATTATCCCGTAGTCAACAGATATGCTGCTGCACTGAGCATAGGCAAGCCTGATGAACTCCTTCTCTGCCGGAGTGCTGAACTTCTCCTTCCCTTCTAGGAAGGAGTGATACATATCCGGCAGATGCCTTTCAAAGGCGGCCAGAACTGCACTGGCCCTCCAGATGAAGATACCGCTGTTCCAGTAAAAATCTCCGCTCTCCAGGAAAACCTTCGCCATCTTGAGCTCCGGCTTCTCGGTAAAGGCTTTTACCTTGTGAAGGCTGTGGAACCCCTTCACCGGCTGCTCCAGGTTTGCCTGAATATAGCCGTATCCCGTCTCAGGCCTGTCAGGCCTGATACCCAAAGTGAGGAGAGCATCGTTCTCAGAGGCAAACCTGTAGGCCTCATTCATGACTTCCATGAATTCAGCCTCCTTTTTTATCAGATGGTCTGCCGGGGTCACCGCAACCACCGCATCGGGATTCTCAGCCAATATCCTGAAGATGCCGTATGCAATGCAGGGTGCCGTATTCCTCCGCAGGGGTTCAGCCAGCACGTGATCACTGTCGATACCAAGCTGCTCAATAACCGTCTCACTGCTGTCTTCGCTGGTTACGACAAAAATATTTTCGGCGGGGCATATCTCCCTGAATCGCCGGTAAGTCATCTGAATAAGAGTCTCACCTGTTCCCAGTATATCAAGGAACTGCTTCGCCCTCTCCTTCCTGCTTAGCGGCCAGAAACGGCTTCCGACACCCCCGGCCATGATCAGCAAATAACGGTTTTTCATCATAATAAGATTTGATTTTTAAGGTATGATGCAACACCCATGTCTTTGACAATGTTCCTGATGCATCCGTATTTATGGGAACATGGGTGTTTCATGACTATTTGATATATATGCGTCTATTACAAATATATAAATTCCTGCCCATGATAACCGTGATGGTTACGGGTGCGGTGAATAATTGTTAAATTTGACAAAACTTTCTGAAAGATGTTCAGGTTCCTGTCAGGCTTTGGTTCATACTGGATGTTACTCGGCAGGGTCTTCGCCAGGCCTGAGAAGCACTCCATATACTACAGGCAGACCATGAAGGAGTTCATAAGTCTGGGACTCAGGTCGATAGGCATCGTGACAATCATCTCTTTCTTCATGGGCGCGGTCCTCGCCCTGCAGACCGCATACAACACCGAAAACCCAATTTATCCCACCTACCTGATAGGACTGGGCACAAGGGACTCCATCATTCTTGAGTTCTCGTCAACAATCGTGGCTCTGATTCTTGCCGGTAAGGTAGGTTCAAATATTGCATCGGAGATAGGCACCATGAGAATCACCGAGCAGATTGATGCTCTCGAGCTGATGGGAATCAACTCGGCCTCTTACATCATCCTCCCCAAAGTGGTGGCCACAGTCCTTTTCAACCCGTTTCTCACGCTGATCAGCATCATTACCGGTGTAATGGGCGGATGGATCGCCGGCACTGCGGCCGGGGTGATAACCTCCCAGGATTATATCTACGGCATCCAGTATGCATTCATACCTTATTATATTACATACTCCCTGATCAAGACCGTCATCTTCGCATTCATTATTACCACCATCTCGGCACACCAGGGGTACAATGTGGAGGGCGGTTCGCTCGAGGTTGGCCGCGCCAGCACAAAAGCAGTCGTCTACAGCAGCGTCACGATACTCCTGTTCAACGTCATCCTCACTCAACTGCTGCTCTCATGATCAGGGCCGAACACATATCTAAGTCATTTGCCGGCCGTGAGGTGCTGAAGGATATTTCAGCAGTGTTCGAGCCCGGAAAGACAAACCTCATAATAGGAAAGAGCGGCTCGGGCAAGACCGTCTTCCTCAAGTGCCTCGTGGGACTGCTGGATATTGATGAAGGGACGATATTTTACAATGACATCCGGTTTGACAACCTCGATTTTAAGGCAAAGAAGGAGATAAGAAAAGATATGGGGATGCTCTTCCAGGGAAGTGCACTCTTTGATTCAATGACTGTGGAGGAGAATGTCAGATTCCCTCTTGACATGTTCACCGACATGTCACGTGAGGAGAAGATTGACCGCGTCAACTTCTGCCTCGAGCGGGTTAACATCGTCAACTCCAACCACCTCTCCCCGGCGGAGCTGTCAGGAGGGATGAAGAAACGTGTGGCGATAGCCAGGGCCATAGCCCTCAAACCTCGATTTCTCTTCTGCGACGAGCCCAACTCCGGGCTTGACCCGAAAACCTCGATAGTGATCGATGAACTCATCAGGGAGATCACCGTTGAACTGAACATGACCACCATAGTCAATACTCATGACATGAACTCCGTGATGGAGAACGGGGAAAAGATCATCTTCATAGAGGAGGGAGAGAAGTGCTGGGAGGGCAACAAGTCCGAAATACTGAAGTCGGAATGCAAACTGCTCAATGAATTCGTCTTTGCCAACGCCCTCGCCAAGCAGCTGAAGGAATCATCGAAATAATCATTACATCGCCGGGAGAATCTTCTCATTCTCCCTGTATCCGAAAATGAAGTTCACTCCCAGCCTGGCATGGATCATATTCATGTTCACGGGAAGAGAGTAGCTGTTTCCCCCGCTCGTCACCCTGGTCCAGTTAAGCGGCATATTGTCAACAAGGGCATAAAACTGGAAGAATCCTCCCCTGACGGCAAGGCCGAAGCCCAGGTTGTCATAGCGCCTGTTGGCGATGGTGTAGGCAAGGGTGGTTGAGAATACGCTCCCAACGTTGAAATTGCCCGAGAGGGTCAATGCTTCATGAACCTGCTCCCCCTCGAACCGCGTCTGTGAAAGAAATCCCGCAGTGAAGTACTTCACCGGGGTGAAGCTGAAGCCTGCCGTGAAGCAAAGTGGCAGGTAAGTGGTGTATGTGCCGGGTGATTCAGCAAGCTCAATTGAGTTCTGTATCGAATCTGCCGTCCAGTTAAGGAGCTCGTCAAATGTCAGGCTCTCATCGTATACATCCTGCATGGTCAGTCCGTTGAACAGGAAGGTCTTGGTGATGTAGATCTCGGACCGGTCCCTCTTCCATTTGATGAAGCCCATATCTGTGATGGCGGCGGAGACAGAGAACATATCATTGAAGGTGTACTCGGCTCCGGCCTCAAAACCGAGGCCGGGATTGGCCATTGAACTGGCATAGGCGACCCACTGGCGCGAATTCTCAAAACGTCCTTCATCAATCCTGACATGGTCAATGACACCTTCATACGCATCCCTCAGGAAGGTGACAGGTGCGCTGACGTTCAGCGATATGTCAGCATCCAGCGTATGGGTATTATCATCGTTGACAGCAAGGGTCATGCCGTTGTTGGTCAGATAGGCAGACGCCACTCCCGACAGTATAAGTACCCTTGCACCTACCCTCAGTTTCTCCGTGACGTTCTTCGAGGCGCCCATCCCTATCTCATGGTAATACTTCATGTCAGCCCTGAGCGAAGAGAGGTCGATCTCCTGACCCATATAAACTTCATTGCCGTCAAAGCCCAGCCTGATAAGATCTCCGGGGAGCACGAAGTTGGCATCGACATGTTCGGAAATGTCCAGCGTAATCTTCAGGTCGTCGCCAACGGTGAAGGCCAGTCCGAAAAGCTGAACGCCGGCCTGCGGCTCGATAGAGTTATTTGTTCCCAGGCCTGCAAGGAAGCTGTCAAGATCTTCTCCCGGCTCAAGGAAAGCGAATGTCGAGTCCGAGATGACCCCGTTGTTGAAGAGGTCGGTAAAACCCATGAAGTTGTTGTCGACCCTCACGGAGATGTCCGATATTCCGGGCAGACCAATAAAAACCCTTCCGGGAGTCCGGAGTGCAGGATTTAAAGTGTTTCTCTGCTGCAGGTTCATATAATAAAGAGCCTGGCTGGTCTGTGCCGTGACACTGCCGGCCATAATAAACAGGGTGAGCAGCACCGGCAGCATCCTAAATCTGAATTGCATGATCAGGAACTATTTTGACGAGGTACTGAGTTCGTAATTATAAAGATACGTATCATTCTCATTTAAAACGAGATTCCACGTGCTTTTGTTCGATACCCTGCCGATATTATAGTGCGGACCTGCCCTGCGGGGGAAGCCCGGAAGCGCTGCTCCGCTCCTTCCGATGAGATGGATCATCTGCCTGCCGTTCTCATAAACCGCCGTTCGCTTCTCAGCCGTACCCATGCTGAAGATGACCGGTCCGCTCAGCTGGTCCGTTTCAAAGGGGTATGAGTAGATCCCGGTGCCTTTGCTGTCATAGGTGCGGAGCGTGCCATGGTCGAGATAGAGTAAGTCGGTGCTTTCGTCCCCGTCAAGATCGGAGAAATCCGTCCTGTGCCCGGCAGAGAATGTACTGACAGTGTCTTTCTTCACCGTACCGTCAAAATTGAGGCGCACCAGTATCCCGTCAGGAGCTGAAAAGATAATTGCCGGATCATTTCCGCCGGTAAGCCTGGCTGTTGACCCGGCTGCCTTTGTCAGGGGCTCCTCGTGGGCTATCCTTATATTGCCGGTACGGTCCAGCACATAGACCGCCTGGTCATCAGCAACAAAGAGATAGTCCTTGCCCCTGACCCTGAAGAATGAGACTGGATCGGTGACCTTTCCGCGGGTGGTGAAGAGGTTCCATCCCCTTACAGGCGAGCCGGAACGATCATATAAGTATATCTTTTTGTCTTCACCCGCAATAAAGAGACGGTAATCCTTATTATTTTCATAATCAAACACGGCAAGACTGTTTGTTGCCGGCGATCTCAGCTTTACCGGGTATTTGTCAACGTAGTTGCCGTTGCGGTCAATGAGATGGAGATAATCCCTGCCGTTGAAGAGCAGCTGGTACTTGCCGTTCCTGTAGTAGTCTATCATGAAGATGCTGCCGCTGATCCTCTCTCTTATGGCTGCCTTCCACAGGATCTTCCCTGATGCGCTTATCAGGTATAAATTGTTCTTCTGATCCTGAATGAATATCTCCGTCGCACCGGTGTTGTGATTCTGGAAAAAGAATGGTCTGACGGCAGGATCGGCATCGAGCTTCACCTTCCATAAAAGCTTCAGGGCTGATGGGGTTCCCGCCTCTGTTGCTGCCGTACCCGCGGGCACATTGCCCGGTGTGACCCGGCCTGGCTGCCCCGCTCCTTCGCTGTACCTCACCGAGAGACTGGTATAGATCATCCCGTTGCTTGGAGTGAGGCTCAGTCCTACCCCGCCTATTCCCGAAAGTGCTCCTGCGGGAAATGCAGCCTTCGCCTCCGGTGTAAGGATACCGTTCAGCAATGACCTGAGCACGCTTCCCGAAGAATAGAAGAGGTACGAGCTTTTTGTCGGCATTGTCTTTTCCATCTCCCTGAATTCCGGGTCATTGATCAGGGTATTTTCATTGTCTGACTCTCTCTTTATTGATGCCAGGGCTTCCGGCGATCCGGAGAAGATCATATATGACCTGGCGAACGTCACCCATTCGTCGTCGGCGCTGTTGCCGCTCTCTCCTGACATGATCGACGCCACTCCGGTGAATGGCATTTTGTAGAGTACCGCTTCCTCGCCGTCGGCATCGCGGGCCGACGCCACAAAATGACTCTCTCTCAGTCCCATTGAACGGTATTTGGCAGTGAGTCTCTCCCTGAGGACATTCTCGGCCGACTGACGGTCGGTCATCCTGAAGATCCTCACCCTGGCCTCTCCTTCGCCGAACGGCACACGGGCATCAGTCACCTCCGATCCGGTAAAGGGACTCAGTATCAGAGCCAGGTCGGTAGCATTTATCGATGCGGGGTCTGTTACCATCTCGCCTGTAAGCGATGCCCTCTGCATGACGGTTCTGTAGCTGAGGGTTCCCCTGGGCAATAGTTCATGGACGCCGCATTCCGCAGGAGTGACATTCCTCAGGCGGTCTGCTCCCGTCCCGGCTCCTGCGGTGGAGAGAAACCCGCTGATGAAGAGCCCCTCCTCCGCAGACTGGAGATCTCCTCCTCCGGCAATGGCTACCGACGCTATTGAAGCTACATCTCCGGGGTCGACAAAAGACCTGACAAATCCGGGAAGGTTCCTGAACAGAACATAAACATTGTCGGCATCCTTGCCGGAGGCATTGACCACCGGGGCGAAACCCTGCTGATGGCGTATGTCTGATCCGGCGCCCTTGTTGTCGAGTGCAGCTGAGACAAGGCTCTCCGAGGTTGAGATGAGTATGATGCCCGAGGTGAGTGCCATGTATACCGGCATCTGCCTGCTGCCCTTGCCGTATGTGACGGTAAACGTCCTGGTTCCGCCCAGCTCCCTGGCATCCGTCACCTCCGCTCCTGATTTTTCACACAGGCCCGCCAGATTACGAGGCGTGAAGGAGGCGCCGCTGTTCATAACTACAAGCGGTGTGACGCGGCCCTGACCGGTGACATGAAATGAGATGATGACCCTCCTGTTGCTGATCAGCTCACGCACCTCGCGGCCCCCGGTGATACTGTCAACCGCCGAGGCAGACCGTATAAGCGAGGCAGCCCATTTCATGCCTGAGAGCCTCGATACCATCCCGGCCGGATCGGTGATGCGGGTCAACAGCTCGGGAAAGTCGTTAGTCTCAACCATGAAGAATGCGTCCGAGGGCACTGCCACCCACGGATCAACAACAACCACCTGCTTGTCCTTCCTTATGAAAAAGGCAGCCACCGCCAGCATTGCAGCAAACAAACCCACCAGTATGATCGAGGTTTTCTTATTCAAAGGTTTTCCGGTTGATATTCCATTCCAAAAATATAAAATATTAATTTGCTTTGACTAAGAGATATGCCATGGTCAGCAGAGGATATGCCACAAAACATTCTCCTGAGTTATATTTGTGGAATGCTTTTTGTGCATCTGTCACGGTTCATAGCTGTTTACATATGAGGAAATATTTGTTTCTGATGCTTTTTCTGTTGCCTGTTCTGACGCTAAGCGCACAGACTGTCACCGTTCTGGCTGCCGAGGACGGGAAGCCTGTGGCTGATGTGGCCGTCTACAATGAGGCACGCACGCAGTTTTGTTATACCAACCCTTCAGGCAAGGCCAGTCTCTCAGAGTTCAGGGCAGGCCAGCAGATTTTTTTCCAGCACTTCTCATTCGAAAGAGTCTCCTTCACCCCCGAGGAGCTGAAAAAGGCCGGCTGGGTGGTTAAGCTGGAGACAAAGACCTTTGAGGTGGAGGAGTTTATTATCTCGGCGAACCGCTGGGAGCAGAAGTCCGATGAAGTACCCAACTACATAAGCACCGTTGGCCTTCCTTCCATAAAAATCCAGAACCCCCAGACCACGGCTGACCTGGTCTCACTCAGCGGTGACGTCTACGTACAGAAGAGCCAGCAGGGCGGCGGCAGCCCCATGCTCAGGGGATTTGCCACCAACAGGGTGCTGATTAACATTGACGGTGTCAGAATGAATAATGCCATCTACCGTGAAGGGAACATACAGAACATCATCTCCCTTGACCCTAATATAATTGAGCGTACCGAAATCATCTTCGGACCCGGAGCCACGATGTACGGCAGCGACGCACTGGGAGGGGTGATGGATTTCCACACCAGGAGGGCTCTCTTCTCAACAGGTGATTCCGTTTATTACAAGGCAGAGGCGATGGCACGGTTCTCCACCGCCGCCAGTGAGCAGACATACCACATTGATGCCAACGCCGGAGGCCGCAGGGTGGCCTTCCTAACCTCAGTGACATGGTCCGACTTTGGTGACCTGGTCATGGGATCAAGAACACATCCCGAATATCTCCGGAATGAATACCAGATCCGGACCAACGGAAAGGATTCTGTGGTGTTTAATGATAATCCGGAGAGACAGGTGGCATCCGGATACTCACAGCTCAACACCATGAACAAGCTACGGTTCAAGGCCGGAAAGCATTTCGACATAAACATCGCCCACCATTACTCGCGTCTCTCAGACGTGCCCCGCTATGACAGGCTGATACAGGTCAAAAACAATACCCTGAGATACGGCGACTGGTATTATGGTCCGCAGATATGGATGATGCTTAACTCGACAGTCAACTATAACAAGCCTGCGGCGGCCTTTGACGATGTTCGTCTGACAGTTGCCCGCCAGGACTACACCGAGAGCCGGCATGACAGGAAGATCAACGACGTAAGCCTCAACCAGCAAACGGAGAAGGTCGGGATCTGGTCGGTGAACCTCGACTTTGACAAAACGGCTGAGAAAAACCAGGCCCTGATCTATTACGGGGCTGAATATGTGAGGAACGATATCGTCAGCACTGCTGATGTGATGGACATATCCACAGGCGAGACCGTTCCTGCCGGGTCACGCTATCCCAATGGCGACAACATCTATAACAGCTTTGCGCTCTACGGAGGATATAAATTCAACCTCAGCAGCAAGTTCACCGTCAGTACCGGGTTGAGGTATAACTTCGTCTCTCTCAATTCGGAGATAGCTGACAACTCATTTTATAACTTCCCATTCACTGTCATTCAGTCGGCCAACAGTGCAGTGACCGGCGCCGCCGGCGCCGTCTACCGGCCTGACGCGAGAACGGAGCTGACGCTGAACCTCTCCACAGGGTTCAGGGCTCCGAACCTTGATGACCTGGGCAAGGTGTTTGAATCTGCTCCGGGAGTTATAGTGGTGCCTAATCCTGACCTTAAGCCAGAGTACCTTTATAATGCCGATATAGGCGCCAGGAGGGAGATAGGAAACATGCTGCTGGCGGAGGCATCCCTCTTCTATTCTTACCTTGACAACGCCATGGTGCGCCGTGAGTTCCTCTTCAACGGGGAGTCGACCATTGAGTACCAGGGAGAGGAGAGTGCGGTCTATGCCATGGTCAACGCAGGTTATGCAATAGTCTACGGCACACAGATAAAGGCGGAACTGAGACCCTCATCCTTCCTCAGGTTAAAGTCAGCACTGACACTCACGGGAGGTCATGACAACGAGAAGGAACCGCTGCGTCACATACCTCCTGTCTTCGGTGCAACACACATGATCTTCGAAAGATCAATCATAAAGGCTGACCTCTATGCCGTCTATAACGGGAGCATAACCTATGAGAGGCTGGCACCCAGTGAAAGAGACAAGGCATATATGTACGCTTCCGACGACAACGGCAACCCATGGGCACCGGGCTGGTTCACACTGAACTTCAAGACGATCTTCAATATCGGCAACAGGATTGACCTGACCGCAGGGGTGGAAAATATTCTTGACCTTCGCTACAGACCCTATTCATCAGGTATTGCAGCCCCGGGAAGAAACTTCATTTTCTCTGCAAGGATCAGGGTCTGACGGGCCGGCAATACACTCACCGGATCCCGGCCCCTCTGCGGAGTTCAGTCCCCACTGCCAGCCAGTCACTCTGCGGAGTTCAGTCCCCACTGCCAGCCAGTCACTCTGCGGAGTTCAGTCACCACTGCCAGCCAGCCACTCTGCGGAGTTCAGACACCACGTCGAGCCCAATTACCCGGCTGACCATTGCTTTTCCAAAATGATTGACTAAATTTCAACCATATTTGGATATTGTCAGGGTAATGGCCGGTGATTTTCAGCTTGCTGAGGTAAAAAGCAAAAAGGACATCAGGGAATTTCATGATCTTCCCTCTTTCATCAACAAAGGCGACGGGAACTGGATAAAACCACTCTACAGGGATGTCGAGTCGGTATTCAACCCCTCTTTGAACAATCTTTTCCGCAGCGGTGATGCCGTCAGGTGGCTGCTCAGGGATGCCTCAGGAAAAACCGTCGGCAGGGTGGCGGCCTTCTACAGCAAAAAGATCGCAAATGCCGGTCAGAAGTTTGTCGGCGGCATGGGTTTCTTTGAATGCATCAACAACCAGGATGCCGCAACCATGCTATTCAATGCATGCCGCGACTGGCTGGCGGCAAATGACATGACCGCGATGGAAGGCCCCGAGAACTTCGGTGACCGCGACCGCTGGTGGGGACTGCTGGTAGACGGCTTCACGCCTCCCAACTACTGCATGCCCTATAACCCGCCTTACTACAGGGATCTTTTTGAAAAATACGGCTTCAGAAACTACTTTGAACAGTATACTTACTATACCCCGGTCACCGACAGGAACCTGAATGAGGTAATTAAGACCAAAGCCGAAAGGATATTCAACAATCCCGACTACTCCTTCAGGTACATGAAAACAGCCGAGGCAAAGGAAATAGCCCGTAACTTCATGATCGTCTATAACAAGGGATGGGCACGCTTCCCGGGTGTCAAGACAATAAGTGAACGGCACGCAAATCTGATCTTCAAAAGCTTCAGGCAGATACACGACGAAAAGCTGCTCTGGTTCGGATTCTATAAGGATGAACCCGTCTGCTTCTTCATCATGCTTCCCGAAGTCAACCAGATTGTTAAGCACCTGAACGGCAAGCTGAACCATGTCGGCAGGCTCAAATTCCTCTGGTACCGGTATGTCAGGAGGGAACTGACGAAGGCTTTCGGACTCATCTTCGGGATTGTGCCGGAACATCAGCGCAAGGGGGTGGAGGGAGCCCTGATAATGTCATTCGCAAAGCTTGCACTGTCTGAAAATTTTCCTTATAAGGAGCTTGAATTCAACTGGATAGGCGACTTTAACCACTCGATGATGCACCTGCTTGACCAGATAGGCGCCAGGATCATCAAGACCCATATAACCTACCGTTATCTCTTTGACAGAAACGCCCCCTTCGAGCGTGCTCCAATAGTGAATGTTTAGCTGATTGCCTGATCAGAACGGCCTGTAGCCTATGATCTCCCTCACCTCCCTTACGGTGGCGGAAGCGCTTGCCCTTGCCTTTTCAGCACCCCTGGCCACCACCTTGCCCAGGTAGACGGGGTCATTGATGATCTCATTGATGCGAAGCCTGATAGGTTCAGTGACCTTTATGATGTCTTCGGCAAGCTGTTTCTTCATGTCACCGTACCTTATCTCACATTTGGCGTGCTGCTCGCGGAAGTATTTGACCGTTGACGGCTCTGAGACCACATCCATGAGGGTAAAGAGATTCTTCACCGGCTCGGAAGGCTCCGAATGCTGACTCTCAGGACCGGCATCGGTCACCGCCCTCATCACCTTCTTGCGTATCTCTGCGGGTGTATCCGCAAGGAAGATACCGTTGCCCTCGCTCTTGCCCATCTTGCCGGTACCATCAAGCCCGGGGATCTTTATCAGTTGTTTTCCGAAGTTATAGGCGTCAGGCTCGGGGAAATACTCTACTCCGTACATTGTGTTGAAACGGCGTGCAAAACGGCGCGTCATCTCCAGGTGCTGCTCCTGGTCCTTGCCTACGGGAACCTTGTGAGCCTTGTGAATGATGATGTCGGCTGCCATGAGCACCGGATAGGTAAGAAGCCCGGCGTTGATGTTGTCAGGATGTTGCCGTATCTTTTCCTTGAAAGAGGTTGTACGCTCCAGCTCCCCCACATAGGCATTCATGTTCATCAGCAGGTAGAGTTCGGCAACCTCCGGCACATCGCTCTGGACATATACGGTAGCCTTCTCCGGGTCAATGCCGGCGGCAAGATACTCGGCCAGAACCTGCCTGATGTTGGAGTGAATGTCATCAGGATGGGGGTGAGTGGTAAGTGAATGATAATCTGCCACAAAAAAATAACAGTTGTTCTCATCCTGCATCCTCAGAAAATTTTTCAGTGCCCCGAAATAATTGCCAAGATGAAGATTGCCCGTTGACCTGATGCCGCTTACTACTGTATCCATTAAAAATCTTTTTTCAGCGACAAAAATAGGGATAAATAACGAAACTGATCCCGCCATGCCTGCAATCAGATCAATGCCGGCAGGTTTTGATCACCGGATGAAATGAAATTTAGTCCCGACCTGAGGCAGCGTGCCCGAAGGCCTCAGGCTGCCACAATTTTTGTATTTTTGCCGGGTAAATAATCCACAATGGAATCAACACGGCAGAAGAAAGTTGCAAGACTGGTGCAAAAGGAGCTTGCAGAAATAATAATGCATCTCGGCGCTGAGCTTGCACCCGGAAAGATGATCTCGGTGACAACCGTGCGCGTCAGTCCTGACCTCTCCCTGGCAAAGACATGGATAAGCATATTCCCTTCTGACGGTTCTGCAATGGTCCTTGAAAGTTTGCGCAACAGTGTCCCGCGACTGAGATACGAGCTTGGGCATAAGGTTCGCAACCAGCTGCGTATCGTACCGGAGATAGCATTCTTCATCGATGACAGCAATGACTATATTGACAAGATCACTAACCTGCTCAAGGAATAAGGCCGATGCACTATGACCCGATAAAGGAGCTCCTGGGAAGGCAGTTCAACCGTCACCCCCTGTTGCGCAAGCTCTTTTACCACCTGCTTGATATCCTGCTCCTCCGTTCATGGCACGTGAGAAAAGCCCTGAGGAGGCTGAGCAGAACCATGCCTTCCCCGGCGACGGTGCTTGATGCCGGGATGGGCTTCGGGCAGTATTCGTGGTGGATGGCTGCCAGGTTCCCCGGCTGGAAGATCACCGCCGCCGACATCAAGAGCGAACAGGTGACTGACTGCAATGCCTTCTTCAGAGCGACGGGGCTCGGAGAGAGAGTGCACGCCGTGGAGGCTGACCTGGTGACATGGCGAAGCAACGAAAGGTATGACCTCACCCTCTGCGTCGATGTGATGGAGCATATAGAGGAGGACCGTACGGTGTTCTCGTCATTCCGCGCAATGATGAACCCCGGAGCATACCTCGTCATCTCCACCCCCTCTGACAAGGGCGGCTCGGATGTCCACTCCGGCGATGACACCTCCTTCATCGGAGAACATGTGCGCGACGGATACAGCGCCGGGGAGATCAGCGAGAAGCTGCATACCGCCGGCTTTGAAGAGGTGTCAGTTGAATATACATACGGCACACCCGGAAGCATCGCATGGAGACTCTCAATGAAATATCCGGTCATAATGCTGTCAGCATCAAAACTATTCTTCATTCTCCTCCCTTTCTGGTATCTTGCGGTAATGCCCTTTGTGCTGGTGCTGAACTGCATCGACCTGCACAGGAGACATGAAAAAGGAACCGGATTGCTGGTAATAGCACGCAACGGCAGATGAAGCTTCCGCTCTACATAGCAAAGAGATACCTGTTCGCGAAGAAATCGCGCAACGCCATCAATGTCATCTCCGCCATCTCCGTAGCCGGAGTGACGGTGGGGACCATGGCCCTGATAACAATACTGTCAGTATTCAACGGCCTTGAGGAGATGGTGAAGGGGATCTTCAGCACATCCGACCCGGAGATAAAAATCTCTCCGGTGAAGGGAAAGGTCTTCACCCCTGACAGCCTGGTGCTTAAGCGACTGGCAGCCCTGGATGGTGTGGAAGTGTATGCCGAGACCCTCGAGGAGAACGCACTGCTGAGGTATGATGAACAGCAGTTCATAGCTACAGTCAAGGGGGTCTCACTCAACTATACCGATGTCACCGATCTTGACACTGCAATGTGGGACGGCGAGTTCATCCTGCAGGCTGAGAACGGCAGACCCTATGCCGTTGCAGGACTGGGCGTGGCAAACCACCTGGGCATGAGACTCAATTTCGTATCACCCCTGGCAATCTATATCCCTGACCGTAAGGCAAGGATAAGTGCCAATCCCGGAAATGAGTTCATGAGGAAATATATCTATCTCTCCGGGATCTTTGCCGTTGAACAGGAATTTGACTCCAAATATCTCTTCCTGCCTCTCGGCTTCGCCAGGGAGCTGCTCGACTATACCACCGAGGTAAGCTCCATCGAGGTAAAGATGCGGTCCGGAGCGGATACCAGAAAGACACAGAACGCAATAAGGGAGGTGATGGGAAGTGAGTTCCTGGTGCAGAACAGGTATGAACAGCAGGAGATGTTCTATAAGGTCATGAAGGCGGAACGACTTGCCATCTACGTTATCCTGACCTTCATCCTGATAATTGCATCTTTCAATATAATAGGGTCACTGACGATGCTGATAATAGAAAAGGAGAGGGATATTAACATCCTGAAGAGCCTCGGTGCAGACAACAGTCTCATCAAACGCATCTTCATCTATGAGGGATGGATGATCTCCATAATAGGGACGGCCCTCGGCCTGTTGCTGGGATTGATTCTCTGCGCTGCCCAGCAGCACTTCGGGATCGTAAAGCTTGCGGGCGAATCACTGCTGATCGACGCCTATCCCGTAAAGATCCAGCTTATTGATTTTGTCATTGTAGCGGCAACAGTCATTGCCATTGGCTATGGCGCCGCATGGTACCCGGTAAGCTACCTGTCACGGAGATATCTCAATAAGAACAATCCGGAAAAGAAATGAGCCTGAAAACGACCTTATCTTTCGTTGCGATGTTGCTTATCATGTCATCCTGCGGCAATCAGGGGAGCAGTAAACCCTCGGGCAAGATGCTCGTTCCCGATGATAAACTGGTGGCTATCCTCACCGACACATACCTTACGACCGGCATGATGGACCTGCCCCAGATGAGGGATACATGGGCCCAGCGCGACTCCATCCTCAACTATGTGGATGTCATCGAAAGCCACGGTTATACCTACGAACAGTTCGAGGCAACCATCAGATACTATTTTGCCGATAAGCCAAAGAAACTCTCAAAGATATATGACAGGGTCACGGGTAACCTGCTGGAGATGGAGACTGCAGTGATGACGGAGAACGGACCCGTCGATATGGCCCTGGAAGAAAATCTGTGGACGGGGAAGGAGACCTACAGCTTCCCGGAAGATTTCAACCGTGATCCGGTCTGGTTTGATATTCCTGTCGTAATGCCCGGGAAATATGTCCTGGAAGCCGACATACTTATCTTTGAAGATGATAAAAGCAAGAACCCGAGGGTGACGGTCTTCTTCAGCTATACCGACAACGGGGGTGTTGAAAAACGCGATTACTGGGAGGAGGTCAGCCTCACCAAAGACGGCCAGTATCAGAAAGTGACGATAAGCCACCCCCTCGACTCCATCCAGGACGTGCGCCTCAGGGGCTGGCTCCTGAACCACGACAACCAGCCCGGCCAATGGGAAAAGCATGCGCGCATCGCCAATGTCAGGCTGACGGTTGAAGCCGATACCGCGGGAATACAATGATGCGAAGGATCTCGGCTCAATATGTGTTCACCTCAGCCGGCAAACCTCTGAAGAGAGCCGTTGTCACCGCCGGTGACGACGGCACAGTCATTGCCGTTGAAGATACCGGGGGTGAACTGACCGAGAGCGCCGGCACAGAGTTTTACAATGGCATCCTGATACCCGGCCTGGTCAACTGCCACTCGCACCTCGAGCTCTCGCACATGCGTGACCTGATACCCGGTGGCGGGGGGCTTCATAGATTCATCCTGTCAGTGCGCGACAGGCGTGAGGCCGGGCGTGATGAGATAGTCACAGCTGCAGAAAAAGCCGACCGTGAGATGTATGACGGCGGTGTGGTGGCCTGTGGTGACATAAGCAACAACACGCTTTCGTTTGACATAAAGAAGAAGAGCCCTGTCCGCTACCTGACCTTCACCGAGGTCTTTGGCTCAGACCCTCTTCTGGCTGAGGAACGGATGAGCGAAGCGCTGAAGGTGGCCGCCTCTGCCAGGGAATACGGACTGCCAGGCAATATCACACCCCACGCCGTCTATTCGGTCTCGGAGCCGCTCCGGGCTCTCATCAGGCAGCAGATCGTTCCGGAATCTGTCATCTCACTGCACTTCCTCGAGTCTGATGACGAGCGCAGGATGTCAGGAGATCATGTCGGGACAGCCCTCGGGCTGTCACAAATCTCCTCACGGCTGATACTGGTTCACAACACCGTCATTACCCAGGAAGAGGCAGCAAAGCTTGCCTCTGCAGGAAATACCTGGTTCTGCCTATGCCCCTCGTCGAACATGCGCATCTCGGGAGTGATGCCGCCGGTGACACTCCTCAGGGAGGTCACCGACCGGATCGTTGCAGGAACCGACAGCCTCGCCTCAAACGATCGCCTCGACATGCTCACAGAGCTCAGGCTCCTTCAGAATTCTGCCCCTGGCACTCCGCTTCATGAGATCATCAGGTGGGGGACCATCAACGGCGCCCGTGCGCTGGGGATGGCAGACACCCTCGGATCGATAGAGCCAGGTAAAAAACCGGGGCTCCTTCTGATCGATCAGGCAGACCTGGTGAACCTGCGCCTGCTTCCCGGAAGCCGCGTGCGCAGATTATTGTAAATTTGAACACCTAAAAGCACTGTCTGATGCCCACATTCCTTTTTGACAGCATAGTGTTCGGACCGGTACGCAGCCGCAGGCTGGGAGTATCTCTGGGAATCAACCTGCTGCCGGTCAGCCGTAAGGTGTGCTCCTTCAACTGCATCTATTGCGAATGCGGATGGACTTCCGGAGTGAGTGGCGGATCATCGGCACTGCCATCCCGCTCTGCCGTCAGTGAAGCCCTGAGAATAAAACTGTCTGAGATGAAGGAGCAGGGTAAAGCTCCTGATGTCATAACCTATGCAGGTAACGGTGAACCTACGCTGCACCCTGATTTCGCTGCCATCATCGATGACTCCGTCGCCCTGCGGAATGAATACTTCCCGAAGGCCAGGATATCGGTGCTCTCCAACGGATCAACACTCCGCCGCAAGAGCGTGCGTGAGGCCCTGAAGAAGGTCGATATGAATGTCCTGAAACTTGATTCAGTCATCCCCTCAACGGTAAAAAGGCTGAACCAGCCTCGCAACACCGTCGGTCTCGCAAAATTTGAACAGTATGTGAAGGACTTTGACGGACGATTCATTATACAGACACTCTTTGTGAGAGGCGAATGCAACGGCGCGACCGTTGACAACACCACTCCCGAAGAGACTGATGCCTGGCTTGAGGCCATTGCAAGACTCAGGCCGCAGTCGGTCATGATCTATACTATCGACCGCGATACGCCTGCCGGCAGCAACCTGAAGAAAGTACCGGTGGCAGAGCTTGAGACGATCGCCGGCAGGGTTCAGGCCCTCGGGATAAGCACATCAGTGTCAGGGTAACCCCCATGAGCGGCGCAACGATCCTGATAAGCCCGCTGAACTGGGGCTTCGGCCATGCCGGACGGATGATTCCTCTGGCCAGGGAGCTGCAAAAGAGAGGCAACGAGGTCATATTCGGGGCAGATGCCGCCCTCCTCCCGCTGATAGAGAATGAGCTCCCCGGAATTAAGCTGGTTGAGATCCCCGGGCTGCGTATAAGTTATTCCCGCTGTCTGCCCCAGTATCTGAGCATCTTCCTTCAGCTGCCGCTGGTGCTCTACCATGCTGTCCGGGAACACCGCCTTCTCATCCGCCTGGCTGAGCAGCTTAAGCCAACGATCATCATATCCGATAACCGGTTCGGTTTCTTTCACAGGGAGATATTCTCGGTCTATGTCACCCACCAGGTGCGTATACCGTTCCCGCGGCTATTATTTTTTATGGAGCCCTTGGCGGCGTGGCTCCATAGGATGATAATCCGCAGGTACGACCTGTGCCTGGTGCCCGACTACCCGGGACCGGTGAACCTCTCCGGCAGGCTCTCGCATGACCTGAAGGTTCCGGGTAATATACATTATATGGGGCCGCTGTCAAGGTTCAGGATGCCGGAGAACCTGTCAGGGTCAACGATGCCAACGACCCATCCGGGGTTCGGAGCGACGTCGGACCTGCAAGGGTTATCGATGCATACGGCCATGTCAGGGTCAACGATGCCAACGACCCATCCGGGGTTCGGAGCGACGTCGGACCTGCAAGGGTTATCGATGCATACGGCCATGTCAGGGCACACGATGCCGGACCAGCCGGAAGACGATGACACCCCTCCCGGGCCATACTGCTGCCTGATCCTCTCCGGGCCGGAGCCGCAGCGTTCCATGCTGCTGGAGAAAGTCTCTGCAGCCCTCCCCGGCATCCGAATTTTCGTGCTGAGCGCATCACCGATTCAGACGACCCCAAAGAGTGAACCCGGCATTACATTCATGATAAAGCCTGATACAGAGACAATGCGGCGTTTGATAACAGGAAGCTCTCTGGTAATCACCAGGGCAGGGTATACCTCCGTCATGGAACTGGCATCACTCGGCAAGGGGGCGGTACTGATACCTACACCCGGTCAGCCGGAGCAGGAGTATCTTGGCGATTACCTCAACGGGCAATATGGATTCGTCTCTGTCAGGCAGAATAAAATCAACCGGCTGAATCAATTTGAATTTGCAGCTCCATCAGATTCCAGGTCTGCACCTGCTGACAGAGTAGAAGTTATTGATCGCGCTGTGCATCAAATGGCCGGCAGCGATCCGTTGTCTGACAATGCTTCGCCATCGCTTCCTGAAGGCGGTCCCGGAGTTGAAACTCCGCCGCCGCCGCTTCCTGACAGCAAACAGCTATTCGGGAAGGCGATAAACCTCTTACTTCAGCAGAATAAAGAGTGACAGCGCCATCACCGCTGCCCCGGCAAACAACCCGATCCACACCTCTGACGGAGTGTGATCGTCAAGATAAATCCTTGACGACATCACTGCCCCGCCTGCCACCACCACCGTTGACAGCTGCCATACCGTTGTAATATCATAAAACACTATCATTGATACTATAAGCACAAGCAGTCCTCCGATGCCGGCAGCATGCAGCGATATCCTGTAAAAAGTGGTGATCAGAAGTGTGATGAGCGTGACGACGGCAATGGATATGAAGTATGCCCTGAACAGGTTGGGCACCTGCATCCTCAGAAGAAGCCAGGCAGTCAGGGTATACATCATCAGGGCGAAGGTGAGCAGTATGACCCGCTCGTTGCGGTCACGGGCATTGAAAGTGGTTATTACTCCCCTGACATAGAGAATGGCTGCCAGCGTCAGAGGCAGAATGACGTTGTTGGCAACCACCAGCACAAAAATCAGGCTCTTCAGTTTTGAGGGAATGAAGGAGAGAAGCGTGGGAGAGCTGTAGATGATCAGCAATCCGTACAGGGGAATGAATAACGGATGGAATAACACTGAGAGTACCTCTGCCGCTTTCGTCAGCAGGCTCTTTTCACCGGGGGTCATTTTATCTCCTTCCTCATCCTGGCAACAGGAATGTTCAGCTGTTCACGGTACTTGGCGACCGTCCGTCGCGCTATCTGGTACCCCTTCTCCTGGAGTATCTCGGTCAGTTTTTCGTCAGTAAGCGGGCGCCGCTTGTCCTCATTGCCGAGGCACTCCTGCAGTATCCTCTTTATCTCCCGTGTCGAGACCTCGTCTCCGGCGTCGGTCTGCATTCCCTCGGAGAAGAAGAACTTCAGCGGATAGATGCCGAAATGGGTCTGTATATACTTGCTGTTGGCGACACGCGATACGGTGGAGATGTCAAGCCCGGTCATCTCAGCCACATCCTTTAGAATCATCGGCCGGAGCTTGGTGTCATCACCCTCCACGAAATACTCCTTCTGATATGCCAGGATGGCATTCATGGTCAGCAGAAGGGTGTTCTGGCGCTGCTTCATGGCATCAATGAACCATCTGGCGGAGTCAAGCTTCTGCTTCACGAACAATATGGCGTCACGGTTCGACTTGCCTGCCGCCTTGTCACGGCTGTATGACTCAAGCATCTCACTGTAACCCCGGTTGACCTTCAGCTCCGGCACGTTGCGGTTGTTCAGGCTCAGCTCGAACCCGTTGTCCGACTGATCGAGAATGAAGTCAGGGATGATCTGCTGCGCCGATCTGCTGTAAGGATCGCTGACGGTTCCTCCCGGCTTGGGATTGAGCTTTAACACCTCGTCGATAACGCCCTTCATATCCTCCTCGCTGATCATCAGTTTGGCCATTATCTTTTCATAATGCCTGCGCGAGAACTCTTCAAAGTAATCACTCAGGACGGTTCGGGTGAGGGCCACGGAGGGCACTGACTGGTCCTTCCTCTCTATCTGCAGCAACAGGCACTCGCGCAGGTCGCGCGCCCCAACCCCTGCAGGCTCAAGGTCCTGGATGATCTTCAGTATCGCGTTAAGCTCATTGACATCCGTGGTTATGTTCTGCAGGAAGGCAAGGTCGTCAACCATGTTCTCGATCTCGCGCCGCAGATAACCGTCGTCGTCAATGTTGCCGATAATATATTCACCAAGAATATCCTCTCTGTCGGTGTCGCTTCTGAGTGCGAACTGTGATGTCAGGTTCTCATGGAATGATGATCCCGAGGCGTACGGTATCTCATCCCTCCTGTCATCGTCCCTGGAGGTGTTGTTCACCTGGAGGCGGTAGTCAGGAATATCCTCGTCGTTGAGATAATCGTCAAGGGCAAACTCCTCCTGGTCGCGTTCTTCCTGTTCAATGTCGATATCCTCCTCTTCCTCGCCCTGCACTTCTTCTTCATCAGGACCCTCCTCCAGGGCGGGATTCTCTTCCAGCTCCTTCTTTATCCGCTGCTCGAGCTGCATGGCAGGCACCTCCAGCAGCTTGATCATCTGGATCTGCTGGGGTGACAGCTTCTGGAGCAGCTTCTGTTGTAACCTCTGGTCGAGCATAACGCCTGTTGTTCTGTACTCTAAAACTCGGCATTCCGCGGCGTGCGCGGGAATGGTATCACGTCACGTATATTCGACATCCCTGTCATAAACAGGATCAGACGCTCAAACCCGAGGCCGAAGCCCGAGTGGGGTGCCGTACCGAACCTCCGCGTGTCAAGATACCACCACAAATCCTTGACTGGCAGGTTCATCTCCTCAATCCTCTTTGTCAGCTTGTCAAGCTCCTCCTCCCTCTGGGAACCGCCTATTATCTCGCCTATCCCCGGGAACAGGACATCCATTGCCCTTACCGTAAGGCCGTCGTCGTTCGCTTTCATGTAGAAGGCCTTGATAGCTTTCGGATAGTCGGTCAGTATCACCGGACGCCTGAAATGTGTCTCGACAAGATAGCGCTCATGCTCAGCCTGGAGATCACGCCCCCAGCCTACGGCATACTCCCACTTGCGGTCAGCAGCCTCGAGGATCTTAATCGCCTCGGTATAGGGCAGCCTCACGAAATCGTTGGCAACGACAAACTCCAGCCTCTCAATGAGAGCGGTGTCAATCATCTTGTTCAGGAACTCAAGATCCTCCCTGCAGTTGTCAAGGGCATACCTTATTAGATACTTGAGGAAATCCTCGGCCAGGTCCATGTTGTCATTCAGGTCCCAGAATGCCATCTCCGGCTCAATCATCCAGAACTCTGCCAGGTGGCGGGGAGTGTTTGAGTTCTCCGCGCGGAAGGTAGGGCCGAAGGTATAGATCTCACCCAGCGCCAGGGCACCGAGCTCGCCCTCGAGCTGCCCGCTCACGGTAAGGTTGGTGGGCTTGCCGAAGAAGTCGGTTTCAAAATCAATGGCGCCATCCTTCGTGCGTGGCGGATCGTTCATGTCAAGTGTCGTGACATGGAACATCTCTCCCGCTCCCTCGGCATCACTGCCGGTGATGATAGGCGTATGGAGGTAAAAGAACCCCCTGTCATTGTAATACTTGTGTATGGCAAAAGCCATGGCATGCCTTATGCGCATCACCGCGCCGAAGGTGTTGGTGCGGAAACGAAGGTGGGCTATCTCCCTCAGGAACTCCATCGAGTGTCCCTTCTTCTGCAGCGGATAACTGTCCGGATCACACTTGCCGTAGAGAGTGAGGTCTGAAGCCTGAATCTCAACGCTCTGTCCCTTGCCCTGTGACGGCTCAAGGGTGCCCGTCACCCCGATGCTTGCACCTGTGGTTATATCCTTAATCAGATCCGCCGGGAAAGAGCCGAGCTCTATGACTATCTGTATGTTGTTTATCGTTGAACCGTCATTGAGGGCAACGAAGGCAACATTCTTGATCTCCCTCTTTGTCCTGACCCATCCCTTGACCAGCACCTTCTCGCCCGTGACCGGACTTGCCAGCAGTTCCTTTACTCTTTTCCTCTTCATATGTAATCAAAGCATTATCCTCACAAAAATAGCATTTTGTTCCTCTTCCTGTAGTGCCCTGTTCACAAATGGCACTGTTTTTGTGCACAAAAGCAATTTTTCCCATGGAGTGAGCGTTACACTTAAGATACGGTCTATTTGAATTATCATCAAAAAAGGATAATTTTACCTTTCAAACTGAAAACGCGTACATTATGGAAGTCGACAGCAAGATAATTGTAGTGCCATGGGATTTCACTCCGGTGACGGATTATGCATTGCAGCATGCCATTAAGATATCACGCATGACGCACAATGACGTCTGCCTTCTGCACATCGTTGAGAAGATTACCTCCGAAGGTGGCATCAAGGCCAAGCAGGCGGCGATGAACATCAAGGGGAGCGAGGTTGAGCGCAACTTCGGGGTAAAGGTCAAGACCCACGTCACGCGCGGCACTATCTTCAAGCAGATACCGGAGTTCGTCAATGACCGCGGTGCATCGCTGGTGGTGATGGGGACCCACGGCATGAGCGGCATGCAGAAGCTGACCGGCAGCTGGGCGCTGAAGGTCATCGCCAAATCAAAGGTTCCGTACATTGTGGTCCAGGCGCCACCTGCTGACCAGGAGAGGTATCACAATATCGTCTGCCCCATCGACTGGCGTTCAGAAGAGAAGGAGAAGCTCTCAATGGCTATCTTCATGGGCAAGTACTTTGATTCCAAGGTCCATATTCTGAAGGCTACCAGGAAGGATGAGTCGCTGGCCAAAAAGGCCAACCTGAATCTCAACTATACAGTGAGGATGCTCATACAGAACAATATAGAGTATGATATCAAGGAGGTGCCCTCAGACAAGCTGGCAGAGAAGACAATTGAGGTGGCACAGGAGCTTAAGGCTGACCTCATACTTATAATGACCACCAAGGACATCACCTTCGCAGACTATGTTATAGGTGCCAAGGAACAGGAGATCATTGCCAACAGCTCAAAGATACCCGTCTGTTGCGTGAACCCGTCGTCGGCGTTTGCCAACATCGGGCAGTTCATGTATGGATAGAATTTGCGATTGGAGATTTTCGATTTTCGATTTATAGATACTTTAAGCAATTCGACAGTCCCAAATCGCAAATCCCATTCGACAATCCCAAATTACAATCGTAAATTCCATTCGGCAATCGCAAATCGCAAATCCCATTCGACAGTCGCAAATCGCAAATCGCAAATAATCGACAATTCCTCTGCATGTCCATCGTTGTCAGTAATGTAACAAAGAGCTACGGTCACCAGAAGGCCCTGGATGACGTCTCATTCACCATTCCTGCCGGTGAAATAGTCGGTTTCATCGGCCCCAACGGCGCCGGCAAGTCGACGATGATGAAGATCATCACCGGCTTTTTTTCTGCCGATACTGGCAATGTCTCTGTATGCGACCTCCCGGCAGGACCGGGCGCCACGGAGATGAAAAGGCTGATTGGTTACCTGCCTGAAAACAATCCTCTTTATACTGAGATGTATGTCCGCGAGTACCTCGGATACGTTGCTGACCTCTACCGGATGGGCAGTAAGGGCAGGGAGGCAGTGAACTCCGTCATTGAACGCACGGGACTGACCCCCGAGCAGGGAAAGAAGATCGGGGCCCTGTCAAAGGGATACAGGCAGCGGGTAGGACTGGCGCAGGCGCTGATACATGATCCGCAGGTGCTGATCCTCGACGAGGCCACCACCGGCCTCGACCCCAACCAGATTGTGGAGATACGAAGCCTTATCTCCGAGGCCGGACGCGCAAAGACGGTGATGCTCTCAACCCATATCATGCAGGAGGTGGAGGCCATCTGCAGCCGGGTCATCATCATTGACCACGGCCATATCGTGGCCGACGGCCCCATTGACGAGATCTCCTCCCTCGCCGGCGCCCGCCTCGAGGAGACCTTCCGGCAACTGACCGGGAAATAAGCCTGCTTCCAGCAGAAGGCAGTAGGCAGTAGGAAGTAGTGTCAAGTAATTGATAAATAGATTATTGCCGACTGAAGACTGGACTACTGCCTCTCCAGCCACCTTGACAGGAAGAGATCGTAAACGGAATAGTATGTGCCACCAGAGTCACTATCCTCAAAAATCATCTCCTTGGTCAATAGCGCATCAATTGCTCTTGTGATTGATGCAGGTGTCCCAAGGGAATGCTTGCTGACAAACTCCCCTGAATGGGGTTTGTATACATTCCCCTCCTTTGCAACAGCCATAAGGAGCTGCCATTGGTTTCCCGTAAGCAGATTCCTGTACTGAAGGAAAGTCTTTTCCTGTTCATCGAGTATTTCTCCACAAATTTCTTTTACAGAATGAATATCGATCTCTCTGCCGCCGGAGCTGAACAGTGTGTTACAAACAGACTGTGTATAATAGGTATGCCTGCGGGTCCACTCCAAAACAAAATCGATTGCTTCCGGAGATATTTTTCTTTTATTTTCTATAAACTTCTCCGCAATGAACCGGCTGTAACTATCCGCTGGTATCGGCGGCAGGCTTATTATCCTTGTACTTGCGAAGAAAGGCCTCTTTGAACTATTGAAGATTTCAGTCATCATATGCCTGTTGCTGCCACTGAACAGGAAATGAACATTATTCAGGGGTTGTATCATCGTCCTGAGCATTGCCTCAGCATTACCCTCCTCATAAGACGCAATAACCTGAAATTCATCAAAGGCAAGATAAACATCGGTTCCCTGGTCATTCAGGAAATTCAGCAGAGCGGCGATTGTAATCTCATAATCTGACTGCGCGGAGTATTCAAACCTGACCCCGGGTGCTCCGGTCAGGGGATCATATGTTATAACCGGCCGTAAGCCCTTCAGGAATGTAAGAAACCGCTTCCCGGCCCATTTTTTTTGGGGAAGCACATTAATTGAAGCTGTTGCCAGTTGTCTTGTAAGATCCTTAATGCTTCTTGTAGGATAAAGGTCGACATACAGACAAATCGACTGCTTTTCTCTTAATATTTCATTAAATACGTGATAAATCAGGGCTGTTTTCCCCATTCTTCGTAGAGAAATAAGTGTTGTGTTAAGACCACTCCGCAGGTTTCCCGAAAGCTTATCAGTTTCTTTCTCTCTATCACAAAACATTGATGATCCGTGATATCCGACTACCGGAAAAGGATTTTTTGTAATCATAACAAAGCATATTTAACTACAAATATAAACATTTTTTATACATAATGTATTATACATTTTGCGTAATACATTTTGCGTAATACATTTTGCGTAATTATTCCGGATGACCATTGGGAAAAAGTGTATTTAGAATCAAGTTGGGGCATGGAAGCCCAGATCCATCTCCTGATCTGAACTTTCCGGAGGTCTAACCGCCCGAAGCCTGATATGATAAAGCGAGGAACGGCACTAAACAACGAAGTCGCCGGGTGAATGCACCAAAATCGGAATAGCAGAAAAATGAATATTTTTGTTATCATGAAACTACCATTCTTTCTTCAAAATAAAGCACATCTTATCATCAGCCTGTCTCTGCTTCCTGCATTGGCATTTACTGCAATCCTTACCTCTGGTAATAAAGAGAATAATCAGGACGACTCTGTTCCTGATGCCATAACAGTATATCGGACTTTCTATGAGGAGCAAATGCGTAATACCGCATAGTAAAGGTCATTCAATGATCCCTCTCAGAAGTCCTCGATGGGAGAAAGCGACTATCCAAAAATGGTATCGCGGTCACGCTGCTGTAGCCCCGCTGGATTATGAAGAGAATTACTTCATCAGTTGTTCCACGAGTCCCTACAGCTTCACTTTAGGGGCAATCTCCTTTCTGATGGTGAATAAGGGAGGAGACGGGTCCATGCAGGGGGAAATTGTCTATATCATTTCTGATAGGCTGACCAGCCAATCAGATAAGGGAGGTCGGGCTCGCTTTTCGGGTACCATATTGACTGAGGGCTTAAATGGTGAATTCCTTGCAGCATATGTCTGTCAGCCAGATGGTATCGTACTGCACTATATTGATCCATGTGCATCGCCCTTGCCCCGGAAGGCATTCTCTGAAAGCCCTGACTGTTACATCTATGAATTATGGCGGAAAACAGATATAGATGGAGCAGAAACCTTGAGCAACCCTATCCGGATCTCCTCCCGTAAGGAATGCTGGTTTATTCAGGAATCCCATTCCAGGACTGTTATGTATGATTACTATGACATTGGTGAACGAGGAGATGTCACACCTCCGCCATCACGCCCTCTGACCGCAGATGAACTTAAGAAGCTGGAGTCTGTCCGTAGAGAGTTATTAAAAGACTGAGCAACCAGCAATATCATTAATCTTGTGCGGGACTTCCCGGAATATGGTTATCCCTGCCTGGCAAACTATACCTTTTGTTGCCTTAGCTTGCTTGTTATCCGGCATTTTTGAAATATTACCTGAAAACAATTATCTTTGTGCAGTTAAATGACGGTGGACAGATTTGCGCTGATTGCAACCACGGAAAAAAATGCTAAAACGGTTTTCACCCGCTGCTTTGCCAACAATCCGTCCCTGCCTTTGTTAAACTTAAAAAATTAACAGATGAGCTATCTTTTTACTTCTGAATCAGTATCCGAAGGCCACCCTGACAAGGTAGCCGACCAGATCTCCGACGCACTTCTTGACAACTTCCTGGCATGGGACCCCGAATCAAAGGTCGCATGCGAGACACTCGTCACCACCGGACAGGTGGTGGTGGCGGGCGAGGTCAGGACAAAAACCTATATCGACGTACAGAACATTATCCGCGAGGTCATCAACAAGATCGGCTACACGAAGGCCGAATACATGTTCGACGGCAACTCCTGCGGCATCTTCTCGGCCATCCATGAACAGTCGCCCGACATCAACCAGGGCGTCGTCCGCAAGAAGAAAGAGGACCAGGGTGCCGGCGATCAGGGGATGATGTTCGGATATGCCGTCAACGAGACCGGCAACTACCTCCCCCTCTCACTTGATATAGCACACGAACTGGTCTACCAGCTCGCAGAGATACGCCGAGAAGGCAAGCAGATGAAATACCTGAGGCCCGACTCGAAGTCGCAGGTCACCATCGAATACAATGATAACGGCACACCGAAAAGAGTGCACACCATAGTCGTATCAACACAGCACGACGACTTCGACAAGGATGAGAAGAAGATGCTTGAGACCATCAAGAAGGATGTCATCAGCATCCTTGTACCCAGGGTGAAGTCTCAGTTCAGTGAGCAGGAACAGAAACTGTTTGACGGCAAGATAAAATACCACGTCAACCCGACAGGTAAGTTCGTCATCGGAGGGCCTCACGGCGACAGCGGCCTCACGGGACGCAAGATTATCGTTGACACCTACGGAGGCCGCGGCGCTCACGGCGGCGGCGCCTTCTCGGGAAAGGACCCCTCGAAGGTCGACCGCTCGGCAGCATACGCAGCACGGCATATAGCCAAGAACATGGTCGCCGCAGGCGTGGCACGCGAGATGCTGGTGCAGGTGTCATACGCCATCGGCGTGGCTGAACCGGTAGGCATCTTCGTCAATACCTTCGGCACATCGAATGTTAAGGTAACAGACGGAGAGATCGCAAAGATAATCGGTAAGATGTTCGATCTGCGCCCGGCCATGATAGAGAGGGAGTACGGTCTCCGCAAGCCCATCTACAGCGAGACAGCCGCCTACGGACATATGGGCCGCGAGCCACGTACCATCGAAAAGAGCTTCCGTTCGTTCAACGACAAGCCTGACAAGAAGATCACCGTCAGTCTCTTCAAGTGGGAGGAGCTCAACAAGGTCAGCGCCATCAAAAAGGCTTTCGGCTCTAGAGGCAATACTTTATGCCCTACGGGCAAAATACCGCGTAGCGGTTAAAGTTTTGTAGATCAGATGGCACACTACACTTACCCCGTAGCGGTTAAAGTTTTGTAGATATTCCCAGGCCGGCATCCCGGACTCTAGAACGAGGATTTTACAATACGGGCAATGTTATCCGATCTGCCGAGGGTATAGTAATGTATCCCCGGCACTTCGTTTTTAAGGAGGTCGCGACTCTGCATGGCGGACCACTCGATGCCCACCTCCCTCGCCTCCTCGTCGTTACGGCATTTTGAGAGCTCATGCACCAGCTCCTCGGGCATGTCGATGTGAAATGTCTGCGGCAGCAGGTTCACATCCGTCATTGCCGAGACAGGCTTGATGCCCGGTATCAGCGGCACGGTAACCCCCATCGCCCGCAGGGCGTCACGGAAGGCATAGAACTTCTCATTGTCGAAAAACATCTGGGTGACAATATAACACGCCCCTGCATCGATCTTTCGCTTCAGGTTGACCATGTCACTCTTCAGGTTGGGAGCCTCGAAATGCTTCTCGGGGTAGCCGGCAACACCTATGCAGAATGATGTGGCTGCCGTATTCTTAAGTTCCGGATCAAGATAATGACCCCGGTTCATGTCGCTTATCTGCTGCACCAGCTCATTGGTGTTCCTGTGTCCGCCCGGGTCAGGGATGAAGGTACGACTGCCCTTCGGAGGGTCACCCCTGAGTGCAAGCACATCATTGATGCCGAGGAAGTTCATCTCGATCAGGGCGTTCTCCGTCTCCTCCTTCGAGAAACCGCCGCAGAGGATGTGCGGCACCACATTCACATTGTACTTGTACTTCACCGCGGCAGCCAGCGCAATGGTGCCCGGCCGTTTCCGGGTGGTACGCTTCTCCAGCAGGCCGTCGGGCCTCTCCGTCAGCACCACCTCATTGCGGTGGGAGGTGAAGTTGATGTATGCCGGGGCATACTCCATCAGCCCTTCAATGGTATTGTAGATGCGCTCTATGCTGTGCCCCTTCAGTGGCGGCAGCAGCTCAAAGGTGAAAAGCGGCCTCTTCGAGCCGTTTATAAGATCAATTACTGTAGCTCCGTTCATATCACAAATCTAAAGATTCGGGGCCAGCCATTTTGCTGCCTCCTCAACGGTTATGCCGCACCTCGATGCATAATCCTCAAGCTGGTCTCTGCCAATGGTGCCGACGTTAAAATATGATGAACCCGGCGATGCGAATATATATCCGCAGACCGATGACACCGGTACCATCACAAAGCTCTCCGTCAGCGTAACGCCTATCGTCTCCGGCACCTTCAGCAGGTCAAAAATAACCTGCTTGCCGGTATGGTCAGGACAGGCAGGGTAACCCGGTGCAGGCCTTATGCCGCGGTATTTTACCTTGAACAGGTCAGCCGCAGAAAGGTTCTCCCCGGGAGCATAGCCCCAATGACTGACTCGCATCTCGCGGTGCAGCCATTCGGCGGCAGCCTCGGCAAACCGGTCGGCCAGGATCCTGAACATAATGGTGTGGTAGTCGTCGCCGGCGATTCCGTCGGGTAACTTCTCCACCGGCCTCACCGTCACCACAAACGCCCCTGCATGATCGCCCTTTTCGGCAACGAAATCTGACAGGCAGAGGTTGCGATGCCCCGGCTCCTTCTCCTCCTGGTTGCGCAGGAAACGGAACCATGCCTCTTCGCCCCCGTTACCGGGAAACAATTTCACATCATCACCGTGACGTTCAGCCGGGAAGATGCCCGAGAGCGCCTCCGCAACCATCAGCTCCTCACCGATGATCCTTTCGATCATGATCAGGGCATCGTCATAAAGCTTCTTCGCCTCCGTCCCCTTCACCGGATCATTGAATATATCCGGATACTTGCCGTTGATCTTCCACGCGAAGAAAAAGAAAGTCCAGTCGATGTAATCAACAAGCTCCCTGATGCTTACCGGTCCGGAGTTAATCACTCCCGGCCTGACGGGAACAGGCGAAGGTTCACCGGTGATGAAGGCGTTCCTTCTTGCTGCCTCGAGGGTTACCATTTTCTTCGCCTTCCTGGAGGCTTCATGCTCTTTCCTGAGCTTTTCATATTTATCCTTCAGTGACAATCCCAGTGCACCGTCACGAGCCGCCAGTCCTGACATCACCGGCACTGCCCTGGAGGCATCCTTCACATAAACCGCATTGTATGAATAGACTGGAGCTATCCTGACCGCCGTGTGTATCTCCGAGGTGGTTGCCCCTCCTATCAGCAGCGGGGTCTTCATCCCCCGTTCCTCCATAAGTGAGGCTATATGCACCATCTCTTCCAGGGATGGGGTAATCAGTCCTGACAGGCCAATGAAGTCAACCTTCTCCCTGACTGCCGTGTCAAGGATGGTTGCAGCGGGGACCATCACTCCAAGGTCGATGACCTCATAGTTATTGCACGACAGGATGACGCCCACTATGTTTTTGCCTATATCATGCACATCACCCTTCACTGTTGCCAGGAGCACCTTGCCGGCAGATGACGCCTCTCCCGTCTTCATCTCCGCCTCAATGTGAGGGGTAAGGCGGGCCACAGCCTTCTTCATCACCCTGGCGCTCTTCACCACCTGCGGCAGGAACATGCGTCCCGACCCGAACAGGTCGCCCACCTCGTTCATGCCGTCCATCAGCGGACCCTCTATGACCCTCAGCGCCCTGTCGTACTGCGGCCGTGCCTCCTCAACATCGTCCTCGATAAAGGTGTCTATGCCGTTCACCAGCGCATGCTTTATGCGGCTGACGACATCGCCGTCACGCCACTCGAGGTGTTTCGTGCTCTCCTCCTGCTTACCGACCTTCATCCCGGATGCATACTGCAGCAGCCTGTCGGTGGCGTCCTTCCTCCTGTTCATCACTACATCCTCCGTCAGGCGAAGCAGGTCCGGTTCGATGGAGGTATAGACCTTCAGCAGGCCGGGATTGACGATGCCCATGTCCATGCCCGCTTTGATGGCATGATAGAGGAAGACCGCGTGCATCGCCTCCCTGACGGGGTCATTACCCCGGAACGAGAAGGAGAGATTGCTCACCCCTCCGCTCACCCTGGCAAAGGGCAGGCTCGACTTGATATATTCCGTTGCCCTGATGTAATCGACGGCATAGTTGTTATGCTCCTCAATGCCCGTACCAATGGCCAGCACGTTGGGGTCAATGAAGATATCTTCCGGAGGGAAACCTGCCTTCTCAGTAAGCAGCCTGTAGGAGCGGTCGGCCACCGTTTTTCTCTTCTCAAACGTGTCAGCCTGTCCGCGCTCATCGAAGAGCATGACCACTGCTGCCGCGCCATAACGGCGTACCAGCCGCGCCTTCTTCAGGAAATCCTCCTCGCCCTCCTTGAGGCTTATAGAGTTGACCACCGGTTTTCCCTGGATGCACCTGAGCCCGGCCTCCAGCACCTCCCACTTCGACGAGTCGACCATAATGGGAAGCTTCGCTATGTCAGGTTCGCTCATAAGCAGGTTGATGAACCTTGTCATGGCTGCTGCGCCGTCGATCATGGCGTCGTCCATGCATATGTCTATCACCTGTGCTCCGCCCTCCACCTGGTCGCGCGCCACGTCAAGGGCAGCCGCGAAGTTGCCGTCGCGTATCAGCCTTGCGAACTTGATTGATCCGGCGACGTTGGTGCGCTCGCCTATGTTGACGAAATTGGTGTCGGATCTTATCACCAGCGGCTCAAGACCCGCAAGTGCCGTTATATGCTTCATTTCAGGAAGCACCCTTGGGGACTGATCTTTCGCCAGTGAGGCAATGACCTTTATATGATCGGGCGTTGTGCCGCAGCACCCGCCGATGATGTTAACCCATCCGTTCTGAAGGAATCCTTTGATGATACTGCCCATGTAATCGGCCGACTGGTCATACTCGGCGAACTGGTTCGGCAGTCCTGCATTGGGATGCGCCGAGACATAGAACGGCGCTTTTGCCGACAGCTCCTCAATGAAAGGCCTGAGCTGCTCCGCCCCGAGGGCGCAGTTCAGCCCTATGCTCAGCAGCGGGTAATGTGACATGGTGATGAGGAAGGCCTCGAGGGTCTGTCCGGTGAGCGTTCGTCCGCTGGCGTCGGTGATAGTCCCTGACACCATCACTGGCAGGTCGATACCTTTTTCTTCGAATACCCCGCTGATAGCAAAGAGGGCCGCCTTGGCATTCAGTCCGTCAAAGACCGTCTCGACCAGGATAATATCTGCACCGCCGTCGATCAGTCCGCGCACCTGCTCTCCATAAGCCTGTGCCAACACTTCGAAGGTGACGGTGCGCGCTCCGGGGTCACTCACATCGGGCGACATTGAGGCAGTGCGGTTGGTGGGACCCACTGACCCTGCCACCCATGCCTCCCTTCCGGTTTCTGCCGCATGACGCGCAACAGCATCACATGCAAGCTTCGCGGCAGCGACATTAATATCGTAGGAATGCGACTCCAGAGCATAGTCGGCCATAGATATACTGTTGGCATTGAAGGTGTTGGTGCTGATGATGTCAGCCCCGGCCCTCAGGTAATCGAGATGGATGTTCCTGATGATCTCCGGCTGCGTAACCGACAGCAGATCGTTGTTGCCCTTCAGCGACTGCGGGTGGGTTGAGAACTGTGTGCCGCGGTACTGCTCTTCGGTCAGCCTGTGGCGCTGTATCATCGTGCCCATGGCACCGTCAAGGACCAGTATCCTCTCAGCCAAAACTTCTCTGACAGATCTCTTCAATTTGTTCCTGTTTATTTGGTTACGCAAAAGTACCTCAAAGCGATGATAAATGAAAATCGTCATTCCTCCATCCGGAAACAACGACGATGCCCATCTGTTAAAACCCCGGGAGCAATTGCCCTGTTCTGACGTCAGATGGCTTTCAGGACCCGGGCCTGAGATATCCGGCAATTGATGCAATTATCCTGTTGACCAAATGGGGCAAATGACGGCGCGACGGCCGAAGCTCTTTCCCGGACCTGATTATCCCTTTAACAATACCTGCAATATCAGCCACCCGTACCGGATCATCAGGTTCCGTAACGGCATCACCCTGCGTGGTGCAGAACCACTGCCCGTCACTGAAAACTACAGTCTTAACCCTGTGCACCACGTACCCTCCGTCGCGCCTGAGGGCCACTATGTCGCCCCTTACCGGCACCAGCTCTTTCATCGGCCCGATTGCTACCCTGTCTCCCGGCCTGATTGCCGGCCACATGCTGTATCCGCCTGCTGTGATAGTCACAGTTCTCTCTTCCGCCAGGATGGCTGATGCAGCCCCGGCAGCAGTCACATGACTGTCTGATTCGCGTGCCGCGAGATAATCACGGATGCTTCGGTCAGGCAAGAAGGTCAGGCTGCTGATCCTCACGGCGGCCACCAGTTCCTCGACCGATGCCGCCAGTCGCACTGCCGCCGCCCTGTTCCAGTTCTGCTGTATGCAGTTGGAGAGCACCATTGCGACTGCCCCGGCACCTGTGACGGGCGTGGATATGTTTGAAGTACCATGGCTGATCGCCCACAGGTGGTCGATGGCGGCGCTGCGGGGCTCATCGTTCCTGTAGACCGGAGTACTGTGCATCACCCAGCCATCTGCCCCCCTCCTCAGGATAAGCCGGTCGTCATGTATAACCCTGTCGCCGGCACGGTCAAAAATACCTGCAATTGTTGTCTTCCCGCTGCCGGATCTCCCTGTGAATATCCATCCCCTGCCTCCGCATACCACTCCTGATCCGTGTATCATTATGTCTCCCATCGCTGATGAGAGAAACCAGAGGAGCAACCCGTCAACGGGATAAGGGAGGGGGTTGACGGTCATTGTGTCGCCACCCGTATGAACCTTCTCCTTCACGTTGCCGCCGTCAGGAAACGAGTTTTTGGTGTTCGCAACCTTATCTGTAAATACCTGTCTTGCCTCGTTCCCGACGCTGTCTGGTAATACTGGTTGGGTCTGCTTCCTGCCGCTGGCTACCAAATCCGGGTCTGTCTTGCTTCCGCCCAAATCTGCATATATCTGCCAGGTCCTCTGCCCGTGAGGCATTGCAATGACGGGATTGCTGGGCGGCTCCTTCATAAAAACCTTGGCCCAGGTCACACCCTCCCCGGTCAGAATCTCCCAGAATGGCTCACCGGAATCCCGCGGCCCGTCAGGAGTCTCTTCCATCAGCCGTGCGTCAAAAACCTTTCGGGAATCAGCCGGTATGACCGCTCTGCCAGGATAAATATCCACAGTCAGCACCGGCTCAGATGAAACTCGCTGCCCGCCAGCGCCAGCCTCTTTAATCCCGGCCTCCGGATCTTCAGCCATATCCGGTCCGCCGCCACCGGCCTCCTTTTCTTCCGCTGATGTTTCCGCAAGGGCTGACGCAATAAAATCACTGAAACGCTCATCAGTACGGAGAGTGATTCCATCGCCCGACCGCAACCGTATCCTCCTGCCGGCTATGATGAGATCAACTGTCACGGCTGCCTGAAATGAAGGAATTCACCGGCCTCCCTGAAAAAATCGAGGATGTCTTTTTCGGCAACATCATGCTCAACATCGAACTCTTCTGCTACCTTTGACGTTATATCACTGATGGCAAGCTCGCCGTCTATCAGCTCCCAGATAAAAGCACCGGTTTCGGTCAGCCTGTAAAGTGAATCCATATCGGCAATATTGTCAGTAAGCGGGATCAGAAGAAATTCATCGTTGATCCTGCGGTATACCACATCAGGCGAATGCGAAGGTATCGAGGAGAGTGATATCATAAATTTATAACCAACTCAAAGATAGCCAATTTCAGCCTATCTTTGTAAAAGCAAAATCAACATTACAATGTCAAGAAACAAACAGCCTAAGAATTCCGGCGTTGACCAGAAGAAACTTATTGAGCTCATCATCAAGGCGATGGCCAAAAACCCAAAACAGCCCTTAAATTACAAACAGATAGCCGCACGGCTGCAGATAACGGAGAAGGAAGAGAAGAAAGCCCTCTCCGAAGCACTCCTCAGAATGAAGAAGGACGGCCTCTCGGAAGAGCGGGGACACGGTAAATATGTCCTCAAGGCCGTCGGCGGATATGTCACCGGCACCATCGATCTCACCAAGTTCGGCTACGCCTTCGTGATCACCGAAGAGTCGGAAGATGATGTCTTCGTTGCTGCCCGCAACCTCAACACGGCGCTGCACGGCGACCAGGTGAAGGTCCTGCTCTATGCCCGCCACAAGGGCAAGAGACCGGAGGGAGAGGTGGTTGAGATAATCAGTCGCTCACGGGCCGCGTTTGTAGGCACCATCGAGCTGACCCCGCAGTTTGCCTTCCTCATACCTGACAATAAAAACATGCCCTTCGACCTCTTTATTCCGCTCTCTAAGCTTAACGGTGCGAAGCAGGGCCAGAAGGCAGTTGCCAAACTTGTTGAGTGGGACCAGCGCTCACGCAATCCCATCGGCGAAATAACCGAGGTCCTGGGCTACCCCGGAGAGAATGACACGGAGATGCACGCCATCCTCGCCGAGTTCGGCCTCCCCAACAGGTTTGAACCTGAGGTCGAAGCCGCGGCAGAGAAGATTCCTGCAGCCATCACCCCCGAGGAGATAGCTGCACGGCGCGACTTCCGCGATGTGCCGACCTTCACCATTGACCCCGAAGATGCCAAGGACTTTGACGATGCACTGTCAGTCAGGCGCCTTCCTGACGGGAATATCGAGGTGGGAGTACATATTGCCGACGTAACGCATTATGTCAGGACCGGCTCCCTGCTTGAGAAGGTGGCGCAGGAGCGTGCCACGTCAGTATACCTCGTCGACCGCACCATTCCAATGCTTCCCGAGAGGATCTCCAACCATATCTGCTCCCTGAACCCCGCGGAGGACAAGCTCACCTACGCCGCCGTCTTCGAGCTTGACAGCAAGGCTAACGTGGTTAAGGAGTGGTTCGGACGGACAGTCATCAATTCCGACAAACGCTTCTCTTATTCCGAAGCTCAGAAGGTGATAGACACCGGAGAGGGCGACATGAAGGAACAGCTCCTGACCCTTAACAACCTGGCACAGACACTCCGCAGCAGGCGCTTCGCCTCGGGCTCCTTCGCCTTTGAACGGCTTGAGGTCAAGTTCAATCTCAGTGAGAAGGGAGTGCCTCTCGGCATTCTCTTCCGCGAGTTCGGAACCTCAAACCAGCTCATCGAAGAGTTCATGCTCCTGGCCAACAAGCGCGTCGCTGAACATGTGGGCAAAAAACTCAAGGGAAAGACCTTCGTCTACCGTATCCACGACAAACCCAATCCTGAGAAGCTGAGTTCATTCGGCTATTTCATCAAGAGGTTCGGCTATGAGCTCGACACTGAGAACGTGAAGGGACTGCCCGCCGCCATGAACAAGCTGATGGATGCTGTCTCAGGAAAAAAGGAACAGAATATCATCGAGACCCTCGCCCTGCGCTCCATGGCCAAGGCGATCTATTCCACCGACAACATAGGGCACTACGGACTTGCCTTCGGCCATTACACCCACTTCACCTCGCCCATCAGGCGGTACCCTGATATGATGGTTCACCGCCTGCTCACCAGGTACCTTGACGGGCAGCCTGCCAGTGACAGGGAGAAGTTTGCAAAGATGTGCGAACACTCGTCGAAGATGGAGCGCCTGGCTACCGACGCCGAGAGGGCTTCGATCAAATACAAGCAGGTAGAGTTCATGAGCGACAAGATAGGGAAGGTGTTCGAGGGCGTCATCTCAGGAGTGACCGAATGGGGCCTCTATGTCGAGATCATCGAGAACCAGTGCGAGGGCATGATCGCCATCAGGGAGCTGCAGGATGACTACTTTGAATATGACGAGGAGAACTACTCGATCAAAGGGAGGCAATCGGGCAAGGTATACATGCTCGGTGACAAGATCAATGTGGAGGTGGTAAAGGCTGATCTCAGGAAGAGACAGCTCGATTACCGGCTGGCTGATTCATCTGATAAAGAGTAGCCGGCTTACACTATTGCCAGACTGATGCCCTGAGAGGCCATCTTGGCTGGCCAACTCCAGAGTAGTGCCGGTTTGCCCCATTTCCGGCCGGCGCCGGGTGTCCGGCAACATTTTACCGTCTTGCCTGATCGCTCTCGATAAGCTCAAGGAGCCTCTCCAGCGCTTCGGCCTCGGCTATATTCTTCAGTACGGCCTCGGTGCCGCGGTATATATGCACCTTACCCTCTGCGGCTCCCACATAACCATAGTCGGCACCAGCCATCTCGCCCGGACCGTTGACAATGCACCCCATCACGGCTATCTTCATGCCGGTCAGGTGTGCTGTGCCGTCCTTCACCTTGCGGACAGCCTCCTCAAGATTGAATTTCGTACGGCCGCAGGTGGGACAGGAGATATACCTTGTGCGCGTTATGCGGGCCTCGGTGGCCTGCAGTATTGAAAAAGCAAGCCTGCGAAGCGCCTCACCCTGCACCTGTCCCGTGTTTGTGATGCACAGTCCTGCCGGCTGACGCGCTATGAAGAACCTTCCCAGCAGCGATGCCGCACCTATGGCCAGCCTCTCCGGGTCATCCTCGCTGAAGACGGGGTTCAGGATTGCATCGTATGCCTGCAGATTGTTGCATCGCAACAGTTCGTCAGCGCCCAGCGTCACCACCTCAACCTCATGCATGCCTCCCTTCTCATTGACAAAGATACCACCCTGCTCATCCGGGAAGCTGCCATTCTTTTTCGTTGAGAGGCTGTCATCCTTTTTTGTGGCGAGGCCGGTCCCCTTCTCAGAATAAACCTGGGGATAATAGTGCGCCCCGCTTTTTCTTGCCGGCAGTGGAGGAGAGGGTCTCTTCACCCTGCCCGACGGGCCCGCAACAGCCCTGATTATCTCCCTGGCAACGGGTATCTCCTTCTCCGGAGCCTCCGAGAGGGAGACCCTCACTGTGTCACCTATGCCCTCCGTGAGCAGGGTGCCGATACCGGCAGCGGATATGATCCTTCCGTCTTCGCCTTCACCCGCCTCGGTGATGCCGAGATGAACGGGGAAGAACATTCCTTCCTCCGCCATCATCCTGACAAGCAGACGGTTTGATTCAACCATCACCCTGGTGTCGGACGACTTCATTGAGACCACCAGGCTGCGGAAGCCCTCATCCCTGAATATCTTCAGGAACTCTACTGCCGACACGGCCATCCCCTCCGGCGTGTTTCCGTAGCGCGTCATTATCCGGTCCGAGAGCGAACCGTGGTTCACTCCTATACGGACCGCGGTGCCGTTATCCGTGCATATCCGTATCAGTGGCAACAGTCGCTCCCTGATGCGTTCGAGCTCCGCCATGTATTCACCGTCTGACAGCTCCTGTTTGATGAACGAAGCTCTCTTGTCGGCATAGTTGCCGGGATTGATTCGAACCTTTTCAACGAGGCGTGCGGCTACTTCTGCAGCAGCCGGATTGAAGTGTATGTCTGCACAGAGCGGTGTATCAAAACCTGCCCTTCGCAGCTCTCTCTTTATGGCAGCAAGATTCTCCGCCTCCCTGACCCCCTGGGCTGTAAGCCTCACCAGCTCACCTCCGGCTTCAATGATCCGGATGCACTGGCTGACGCTCGCAGCAGTATCGAGCGTATCCGTATTGGTCATGCTCTGAACCCGCACGGGGAGGTCACCCCCCATGCTCAGGCTGCCGATCCGGATTATCTCTGACTTGTAGGGGGCCACCGTTACATCGTTATTTCCCAGTCATACCCGTCCTTGCGGTCCTTCACCATAATACCGAGCTCGCTCAGCCTGTCGCGAATCCGGTCAGAGACGCTCCACTCCTTCCTCGCCTTGGCATCCTGCCTCATGTCAAGCAGCAGGGTCAGCACACCGGCGAGCTTGTCGTTCCCGGGAGACTCCTCTGCCTTCAGGCCGAAGAGGTCGTGAACAAAAACGCTGAAGAGAGTCGTAAGTGAGGCGATATCACCTGCCGTCAGTTTTTCCTTGCCGTCACTCACCAGGTTGATGATCCTGACGGCATCAAAGAGCTGGGCTATCGCCACCGGGGTGTTAAGGTCGTCACTCATGGCCTCATGGCATTTTTTAACGATGCCGCTGATGTCAACGGTGGATTCATCCGACGGCTTAAGTCCTGCCAGCGTCTTCTCTGCCGTCAGCAGCTTCTGCAGTCCCAGTGATGCTGCGAGCAGCGCCTCATTGCTGAAGTCGAGCGTGCTGCGGTAATGAGCCTGAAGCATGAAGAACCGGATGGTCATGGGAGAGTAGGCCTGAACAAGTATCTTATGAGAGCCTGTATAGAGTTCCTCCAGGGTGATGAAGTTACCCAGCGATCTCGCCATCTTCTGGCCGTTGATGGTGACCATGTTGTTATGCACCCAGTAACGCACCGGGGCATGACCCTGTGATGCAGTGCTCTGGGCTATCTCACACTCGTGGTGGGGAAAAACCAGGTCCATTCCGCCGCCATGTATGTCGAAGGTCTCTCCGAGGTACTTGGTGCTCATCACCGAGCACTCGAGGTGCCATCCCGGAAACCCTTCGCTCCACTTCGAGGGCCAGCGCATGATATGGCCGGGAGAGGCTTTCTTCCATAGGGCGAAATCGAACTGCCCGCGCTTCTCATCCTGCCCCTCCAGGGCACGGCTGTTGGCGCGCATATCCTCAAGCACCCTTCCCGACAGGATGCCGTAACGATGGTTTTTGTCATACTTCTCAACATCGAAATAGACCGAGCCGTTGACCTCGTAGGCATAGCCCTTGCTTATCAGCCTCTCCGCCAGCTGCTGCTGCTCGATGATATGCCCTGTTGCCCGGGGCTCTATCGACGGCGGCAGGGTGTTGAGCTTCTCCATGGCCAGGTGATAGCTGTTCATGTATTTCTGAACTATCTCCATCGGTTCAAGGTGCTCCTGTCGTGCCTTGCGGCTGATCTTATCCTCGCCGGAATCATCCACCTCATTCTCGAGGTGTCCGACGTCAGTTATGTTGCGGACATACCGTACCCTGTACCCAAGATGCATCAGGTATCTGTAAAGCACATCAAATGTCACGGCCGGACGGGCATGGCCGAGGTGCGACTCGCTGTAGACAGTGGGTCCGCAGACATACATGCCGACAAAGGGCGGGGCCAGGGGCTCAAACAGTTCTTTCCTGCGGGTGAGGGTGTTATACAGATAAAGTGCACTTTTCATTTCATCGGCTCTTTGTGCAAAAGTAATGCTTTTGAGGTAAAGCCGCGGAAAAAGCGGCAACAGAAAACTGCCCCGGAGCTTTTCAGTCCGGGGCAGCCCAGCGACGAAAAATGCAGCTTTACCCGCCGGAAGAGACGAATCATGCAGCGAGACGCGCTAATGAAGCGCCTTTTCCCCTAGAGCGCTATTCAACCGTGGACTTCAGACGAGTAGCTTCCATTTTGTCGCGTTTTAAATAAAACCTAAACACAAGCCTTACAGAACATTGACTAAAAACTGAAAATTGACTAAAGTAAAATTAAGAAATTATTTCCTTAATAAGCAAGAAAAAATGAAGATTTTTAGTAAATAATTTGTTTTTGTGTTAATTATCCTGCTTTTGGGCCCTTAAAAGACCTAAAACCCATACCAGTTTCCCGAGTCTGTGAGGATAATAAAGCATGGCTGACAGGCTTGTACGGCATCCGTACCGCTGTCTCATGAAATGCAAAGAGGGGAAAATATCGCCTGTAATGAAAATAAGTTTCTTCCTGAATCCTTTCAGAGAGCTCATATTCCTGTTGAACATGGCCCGCTGGCTCTCCGGCCTGATCAGGTCGGGATACATGAGATCATGCATGAACCGGTCAGCTTTCTTCTGCTCCTGCCCCGGCAGTGCCTCCATCTCCGGAGGTATCTTCAGTCCCCATACCTGCTGCATGACGGTCAGTACAACACGGACTTCACCCTGAATGCCGGCCTGTTTCGCTGCAGCCGGCAGATTACTGTTGATTATTCCGGGCCCATGCTTCCTGAGCAGAAGATATATGTCGGTATACAGCCTCAGCTGGAACTCCCCCTTGACATCGTGCTTGAAGATATGGCTGACCAGCCCCAGGAAGGCGGTCACCGGAGGCAGCACATGAAAAGTGTTTCCTGCTGCATAGATCTCTTCAGCTTCCGCAATGGCCCCGGCCACCATCTCAACCCCTTCGGAGCTGAAGAGCCTGTAATGCAGGTCAACGGACATGCCACCGCGGCGCAGTTCAGGCAGGTGGTTTCCAATGTCAAGGATAATGTGCCTGTAAAGCTTCGACTTCATGGGCATGGAAGCAAAACCGGCCCTGACAAGAATATCTCTCGCCCTCAACGCATCAGCAGGAGCAACCAGCAGATCGGCATCACTCATCTGTCTCAGCCCGCGCGAACCGTAAACCGTGTGCTCCAGGGCAAGACCCTTCAGCAGCACGACTCTTATCCCCTCCTTTTCAAGTGCAGCGGTAACCTCTGCGGCGACACTGGTGATGTAGGTCACCCTTGCTATCGACTTAAACCTTAATCCTTCCATGATGATCCGTTCCGCCTCGGGCACATGACTGGTAAGGGAGAGATCGGATATATTCTGCCATACAAGCGCGGCAACGCCGTGCCTCACAGCCAGGTCGGTGAAGAGCTTCCATCCGTCAAATGAGGCGCATATCCTCCCTGACCCGGATCTTTCTCTTCATCAGTGAATTCTGTCCTGGTCAGCAGAAGCAGCAGGCTGACAGCTCTCTCACGGTCATCATCGCCTTGATTTTGCCGGCCACTCATGTCTTCCTCTTTCCGGTCACTCGTGCCTGCATCCTCCCGGCCACCCATGTCTTTCGTTTTTTGGTCACTGGTGCCTGCAGTCTCCCGGCCACCCTTGCCTTCCGCAACCCGGTCATCATCGCCTGCCATCATCTGTACATCGATTTCTGCCTGGTGTACATCGAAAAATATCTTCCCTTGGCTGCCATCAGCTCATCATGAGTTCCCGACTCCGCAATGCGGCCCTCCTCGAGGAGGATGATCCGGTCGGCCTCTCTCACATTCGAAAGCCGGTGGCTGATGAAGATGCATGTCCTCCCGGCGGTAATCCTTCCCAGGTCAGAGAATATCTCATACTCAGAGTCGGCATCAAGCGAAGAGGCCGGCTCATCGAGAACAAGCACCGGGGCATCACGGTACAGAGCCCTTGCTATGGCTATCTTCTGCCACTCGCCCCAGCTGAGCTCGCGGCCGCCCTCGGTGTGATGGCCGAGGAGCGTATCATATCCCTCCGGGAGGCTCTCAAGCAGCTCCTGCAGGCCTGTCATTGCCGCGGCACTCCGGACCCTTTCCATCTCCTCTTTACCCTCAGCGGTACCCGGCACTTTCCCGGCCTCCTCCTGGCTCTCAGCGGCGCCCCGGACTCTTCCCATCTCCTCTTCACTCTCTCCGGCGCCACGGACTCTTCCCATCTCTTCTTTCCCCTCTGCGTCGCTCAGGCGGATGTTATCACCGGCGCTCAGGTAATAAAGCATGAAGTTCTGAAACACCACTGAGAAGAGCCGGCGGTACCCGACGGGATCAATGTCATTAATGTTCCTGCCGTTGAGCATGATGCGGCCGCTGTCAGGATCATAAAGCCTGCAGAGGAGCTTGACCAGAGTGGTCTTGCCCGAGCCGTTGGGTCCGACAACAGCTATCTTCTCTCCACTGGTTATCTTCAGGTCAATATCGCGCAATGCCGGCCGGCCGGCTCCCGGATAGGTGAAGGTCACCTTATCGACAATGATATCTCCGAATGCACCAGGCTCCGGCGCCTTCTCAACGCCCGCCATGTCGCCCTTCAGGTCGAGGAACCCGAACAGGTCCTGCAGGAAGAGCCTGTTCTCCGCAAGCCCTGCGTAACCTGTGACAGCGTCGCGCAGGTATACCATGGCCTGCCGGAAGGCCACCACATACACCGCCAGCTCCCCTGCGGTGATCTCACCATTAATGAACGAGGCTGTGGCGTAAACAAGCACTCCGGCAAAGGCCGCCATCTTGAACACGGCAGCCAGGCTTTCATAAACGGAGTTCTTCCTCACAGCGGCTATCTCTGGCTCCCTGGAGGCACCGTAGTGCTTGCGAAAGAGCTTTTCGAAATAGCTTCCGAGATCAAAGAGCTTGACCTCCCTCGCAGGCTTCTCTCCCGTCAGCAGCCAGCTGAAGTATGATGCCTGGCGGGTATCTTCGGTGACACTCTTCCTGACCCGGTAAAGCCTTGCTGAATTACGTGACCTGATCCACAGTACGGGTATGAACACAACTACCAGAACCGCGAGGGGGATGATGCCAAATGTCCTGAGGAGATATCCCATCGCCAGGAATGAGATCACGCCACGAAGAAGGAGGATAAAATCAGTGACCATCGCTGCAGGTCTCCACGAGATGTCCCTCGCGGCCCTTGCCAGTCGGTCATGAAACAACGGATCCTCAAAGAACCTTAACCCGAGGCCGGATGCGTGGTTATGTATCAGTGTTGAAATATGACCCTCAATCAGGTATGAATGCTTCTTTGCAAAATAGCTCCCGGCATATGCGAGGAGGTCATCGGCAAGGAGGGTAAGTGCCATGGCCAGGATAAGCCCGGTGACCGTGGTAAGGGATGAGGCAGCAGCCTCTGACCCCGCGCCGGTAATCATGTCAACATAAAACCTGACAAGCAGCAGGGCAACCAGCGGAAGAAAAGATCTGACAACCAGTATAATAACGGTTACTGCCGTCTCCTTCCGGGAGCTGTCTGTCAGGAGCTTCAGGGCCCGCCTTATGATTTTTTGCCGGGAGTGCATTCCGGAGGTGATATTCACAAACTTACATAAAATCACCCTAATTTGTGCAGGCCGACGGAAATCAGTGCCTCCGCACCTGTTGACAAGGTTAAGGTCCGCAGTAAAAGCTATTAACAACTTCTGTGAGATTGTTCTTAATTTTGCAACATTGCTCTTGACAGGACGTTTATAATAGATACTTTTGTGACCAATAACGACTTCCGTCTGCTTTAATCGTACTTTTCTGCAACTTTTAAACGGATGGTGCCGTTATAGTTATACATATGCCATTCATGAAGAGGACCATACTGTTAATATCAGCTTTGTTGATCATCTCGTACGGGATGAGGGCCCAGATAACCGGCAGCGGTACCTTCGCCGATCCATACCATGGCATTCACCCCGGAAACTTTACAATCAGCGGCACGAAATACTTCAACCTGGATATCGGTGTCTCCTCCGGAACGCTGACGTTTCTGGCTGGGGCAAAGCTGATAAGTTTAAACAATATGGCATCAATACTCATCAGCGGTACGGGCGCCATCAATGTAAGGGGCTCGGCTTCTTTCCCTGTAACCATAACCTCAGACTCCGACAAGGACGGTATCATCGGGGAAAGCACCGATTACTGGGGTAACCTCTCTCTGAACTCCTCCGGACAGAGTACCATCAATTTCTGCATATTGGAAAACGGCCGGCGGGCACGGTTCTTTTTCAACGGCGGAGGGATACTTGCCACCAGCGGCGACATTAAGATATACAACAGCATCATCAGGAATTGCTTCGCCCAAAGAGGGGGAGGTATCTATGTCTCGTCCGGCGCTATCCTGGAGATCTCACAGACACTCTTCCAGAATAACATCGCCTCTGAACGCGGAGGTGCGATTTACCTCTCCCCGGGCTCATCACCGGTGATAGCCTCATGCCTCTTCCGCAACAACCAGGCACAATCGGCCACCCTCCGCGGCGGAGCCATAGCTTCGCTCTCCTCCTCACCGGAGATTATCAACAGCACCTTCGCCTACAACACATCACCCGTATCAGACGGCACCTCCCTCTACCTCGAGAACTCCCCGGGCGCACAAGTCATAAACACCGTCTTCTGGGGAGGGTCATCGCACATCGGCCTTTCGGGAACCCCGACATCCGTCTTTGACTATTGTGCCATCGAAGGAGTATCATACACGGGATGTCTCACCCTGAACAGCACCAATACCGCCCCCGACGGCCCTAACTTCACCAATCCGGCAGCCGGCGACTTTTCACTGACATATGTCTCTCCGCTGCGCGATTCGGGAGCTGACAGCTACCCTGGAGTGGAGATCCCGGAATATGATCTCATCGGCTCCGGCCGCGTATATGTGACCGACAGGGGTGCCCGTGAGATGATATACAGCCGCTGGCGCGGGGGAACAAACTCATGGTCAGCATCCGGCAACTGGGATGCGGGATTTGTGCCGGGAACAACAAATGTCATTATCCCTTCGGGGAAGGCCACCTATCCCACAGCCGCACCGGGACCTTCATTTACACTAAACGCAGGACTCGAGATGATACTTGAGCCCGGAGCACAGGCTACTTTCTCATCATTGACCAACAACGGGAGAATAGACATCCACTCTGATGCATCCGGCATTGCATCGCTGCTCACCGGCAGTTACTCGGGTGCTGCGGGCAATATCAACGTCGACCACCACCTCACGTCCGGTCCTTCAGGCGACTGGTGGCACTATATCGCATCCCCGGTCACGGTCTCAAAAGCCGTCTTCACCGCTATCGAACCGGATCTGCTTGCACGGTATGACGAAACCAAAGTCCTTACCGATGTTGTCGACGGATGGCAATGGCATGACGGATACGGAGGGACTGAAGCTTTCAACGATCTTACGGCCAGGGCGGGTTATGACGTCAGCGTAGCCTCCGATGTAACCATGACCTACAGGAACCTTAAGTCGCTCACCACCTCAATGGGCCGGATCGATCTCCCCTTCAGCGGCTCCGGAGGCGATACAACTATTTACGGTTATTCACTCCTCGGAAACTCCCTTACCTGCGGGATCAACTGGGACCAGGTGACCTACTCTCACGGGACAGAACTTCTCAGGCATGCCTATTATGTCCGCACGCCTTCAGGAGAGGAGGCTTCATATGTCGATGGCGTCGGAACGAACGGCGCCACGGCCCATATAGCCCCTCTGCAGGGATTCTTCGTACGCACAAAGACTACAGGTTCATACATCACCATACCTGACAACGCCCGGGAACACAATGCCGCACCCAGGTTCAAGTCGGCAGAACAGATACCCCTGGTCAGGCTTAACCTCTCTTCGGCTGCAACGCGTGATGAGATGGTCGTCAGGTTTGACCCGGAAGCCACTATGGATTTCGACGGACCCTTCGATGCGGGTAAAATCTTCAGTCACGACAGGGCGGCGCGCCTGAAGATCTGGTCCGTACTTAAAGGTGAGAACTATTCCATCAACTCTATCCCCTGGCCTGATAAGAAGACGATAATTCCTCTTACGATCATTAATCCGGAGGCCGGCACCCTTAAAATCAAAAGAAGCCAGATTCAGGCTATCGGAAACTACAATGTCATCCTGACCGACCGCCTGGCAGGCAAGAGCGTTGACCTTCTTGTCATATTCGGAATACTCCTTCTCAGCTCCGGCAGGAACGATCTCCGACCGGTTCACCCTGACGGTTTCTCCTGTTGAGAAGTCTGCCGTCACGGAGGAGAAGGTTGAACCCACAGGCAGCTCCCTGAAGATTTACTCCTCATCCGGGAAAGTATGTATTCTGCCACAGGGTTCCGAATGGGATGGCGTCAGCGGGAAAGTGAGGATCTTCGATATAACCGGAAGACTTCTTACCGCCGAAAATGAAGAGCGTTTCAATTCAGGTGAACTGAAGGAATATTACATATCAGCTGCAGGCGGACTTCTTATTGTTGAGGTCACGGCAGGGCCAAAGAGATATCTTGAAAAGATAGTATTGACCAGGTAACAGGCATAAGCGGGGGGAGAAAAGATAATTTGAACAGTAAGTAATAATCAGAGATCCGTCTGAAGGGTGATCGGAAACAGGTTTCCTGAAAAGACGGAATTTATCATAAAACCATTATACAGAAGAGCAAACATTACCGTTTGATAAATGTTTAAAGGGGTATAAATCAAATGCCTTATATTTGGGGCGCAATATCAGTCAGTCAATGAAAAGGAAGAAGAGAAAATATGTCAGGCCGGCGGTGATCCGCATAGAGCTTGACAACTCTATCTCCCTTGTCATGATGACGGCTGCTCCACCTCATCCACCCAGAAGGAGGCAGGGCGACAGTGAACCATCCAGTCCATTCTCCTCCCCCTTCTCCGACAAGCCATTCAATTAGAGCATAAAGAGCGCCCACACCGGGATTTAAGCATAATAAGGCGCCCTCACCGGGGCGCCTTCCTCATATTCATTCTGATCTTCGACAGGCAATTGCATTAATAAACAGACAGAGGCTCCCCACCGGGCGCCTCTTCCATTTTCAATACCATCGATATGCCATCAATGAAAGAGGGCCGTTGAAACCAACGGCCCTCCTTCGTTTTACGCCATTTACAGGCTATCAGTGCAGCAGCGTGATATCACCCGCTTTCTTGTACGGCCTTCCGTTGGCATACTTGCCTTCCACGAGCCATACATAGACGCCCTGCTGGCAGAGCTTGCCCTTGTAATAGCCGTTCCATGGCTTGTTGATGTCAAAGGTCTCGAAGATAAGCGTGCCCCACCTGTTGAAGATCTGCATATGGTATTCAAGCACCGTCTCCCTGATAGGCGGGAAGAAGAACTGGTCCATAGCTTCACCGCTGGTAGGCAGCTCGTCTATCTCTATCGGACCGTCAGCATTGGGCTTGAAGACTGTGGCAAAGATCAGGTCTCCGAAAGGCTCTACGGTCACTGCAGGCGACATCGTGTAGGTGTCATAGCATCCGTTTGCAGAATAGGCGTGCAGCGTGATGTCATAGATGCCCTCGGTGGTGTACCTGTGGAACGGATCACGCACATGCGACGTGTCGCCGTCACCAAACTCCCAGATAAAGCTGTCACCGCCGTCACTTAGGTTGAACATCCTCACCTCCTCATCGTTGACATAGACCTTCGGCGGAGATACCTCGAAGTAAGCCCTGGGCGAAGGATAGACATTCACTATCCTCGACCTGGAGTCATTCCCGCCCGGACCTGTTACATACAGGGTGATCTGGAATGTACCAGGCTGTACATACGTGTAGGTCGGATTGGCTGCGTTGGATGTGTGACCGTCGCCAAAGTCCCAGTAATATGAGGTGGCATACAGTGACGTATTATTCGGAGTAACGGTCCATGGCATACATCCTGATGGTATCGAGTCAAACTCCGCAATAGGAGGAGTAGGCATTACCCTTACCGTTTGCGTCACCATCTCCGTGCAGACACCGTTGCTTACCGTCAGACTCACGTTGAAGTCGCCCGGTGCGGCATAAGTATGCACAGGCGAGATCGCCGTTGAGGTGTTGCCGTCAGCGAAGTTCCACAGCCAGCTCCATGTGCCGGCATTGGTGTTGTTCGTGAAGGTGACGGTGGCAGCCGGATAGACCTGCGATGCCGGCGTGGCAATGAATGCAGGTACCGGAACAGGATATACCACCAGCGGCATCGTTGTCTCACTTATGCAACCGAAGAACGATTCGGTCCTCAGTGTGACATTGTAAGTCACCGGAGCAGTGGTATTGTTGTAGTAGATATGGCTGATGATATTCGACCCGGTCTCCATGTTACCGTCACCGTATGTCCAGTAGTAACGGAATGCGGCCGGTACGGTAGAGAAGGTCACGCTTTCACCCGAACAGATGGTGTCATTGCTCATGATGAAATCAGAGAGGATCTGCGGGAAGACAGTTATATTGTTCTCCATCGACGATACACAGCCGTTTGCAGATGTTACCTCAAGTCTTGCCGTATAGTTTGCAAGCGTCGGCCCGAGATTCGGATATGTATGCGTCGGACTGATCTCTGTCGAAGTCTGGGTATCGCCGAAGCGCCAGAGGACTGAAACATAACCTGTCGATCCGTTGGTGAAGTTCACCGTCAGCGGCTCACATCCCGAAGGATTATCAACCGTGAACATCGCAACAGGTTTCTCGACCTCAATCACCAGCGTGTCAATCCCGACACATCCCTTGCTGTCCGTCACCTGGTAGACCAGCCTGTAATAACCGGCCATCGAGGTGTTGAATACAGGATTCTCGACATTGAACTGGCTCAACGGACCGATATCCCCGAACCACCTGTGAGTAACATAGGTCAGTGATCCTCCTGCCGGGTTGCCATGCAGCTGTGTCGGCACGCCTCCGCAGACAAGAATGGTGTCTGTGGGTGCTATCTGCGCCGTCGGCCATTCATTGACCGTCAGCAGGGCCTCGCGGGTGTAGTAGAGTCCGCACGGACCGGTGATCTCAAGCCTGTAGTGCCATCCGTCCATCGCGGTGGTGGCGCTCATGATCACCAGCTGAGGCGTCTGGGTGCCCTGGTACAATGCTCCGTCAGTCAGGTTATTCCATCCTGTGCCTTCGTTAACCTGCCATACCGTGGTCTCACCCGCTCCGGTGTTGAACACCTGCGAGAAGAAGGCGGTGCCTGTAAGGTCACACACCTCGGCATCAGCCGGCTCTGTAATGATCGAAGGCTCCATGTAGACCCTCAGAGGTGCAAATGAGCTGGTGACAGGAGGCAGACAGGTGCCTGACACCACCGCCCTCACCAGGTAACCGTTCATCGAAAGATTGAGGTTATTGATGGTAAGATTGGGTGTGGAGGTTCCTGAATAGGTGGCGTTATCCGTCACATTGGCGAACCCTGCCCCGCTGTTGACCTGCCACTGGTAAACCAGGTTGGTTCCTGCGGCAACAACACTGAATGTTGCGCTGCCTGCCGGACAACCCCTGAACTCATCAGGATGGTCAGATAATTCCGGGGCAGTGTAGACAGTCAGCAGGGCCTCGTCTGAAATGAGATCAGCTGAACAGTCGCCGCTGATGACAACCCTGTAACGGGTGCCGTCCATGGTTCTCGGCGGACCGAAGACCATGAGGGTGGGCGTCTGGACGCCGAGGTACAGACCCGTGTTCGTCATGTTGGTCCAGTTTGTCCCGTCAAAGGTCTGCCACTGGTAGCCCAGGTTGGCTCCGTCGGCAAGTGCGGTGAAGCTGGCCGTCATGAACTCGCATATAGCCGAATCGGCAGGCTGGGTGTTGATGATGGTCTCAATAGAGACATCAAGCTGCACCGTCTGCGAAATGGCCTTCGGTATGCACGTCCCCTCAACCTCAACACGGTAACGGTAGTTATCGTAAGTCCTGGGAACATTCGTAAGCGTCAGAGTGTTCGATGTGGCACCGGAGTAAACCCCGCCGTTGCTTACGGAGGTGAACCCGCTGCCGGTATCGACGAACCACTGGTACGTGATGGCTGTGCCCTGTGCAGTTACCGTGAATGCTGTGTTGGTATTTTCACAAATTGCAGAAGCAACGGGCTGTGCAAGGATCTCAGGGGCGGTGTTGACCGTCAGGAGAGCGGCTGCAGATGTTACAGGCGGCAGGCATGTGCCTGATACTATCACCCTGAACATATCTCCGTTCATCATCCTGTTGGTGCCATTCACCTTCAGGTTCATCGTCGAGACGCCAAAGTAGGTGGCAGTCTCGGTCAGGTTGTTCCAGTTCGTGCCTCCGTCGATGCTGCGCTGCCACCTGTATGTTGCGCCGGTGGTTACTCCTGCATCAACAATGAAGTCGGCAATGGCATACTCGCAGATGATCACATCATCAGGCTGGTCGGTAATCTCCGGCAGCTCATTGACTGTAAGGAAGGCGGGAAGTGAGGTAATGCTGGAACCGCATGTGCTGCTGACAATGGCACGGTAAGCCGTGTTGTTGTCTGAAGTGGCAACCGCGGCAATGGTGTATGTTGCGGTGGTTGCTCCGCCAATTGGCGCCCATGTCATTCCGCCGTCACTGCTTATCGCCCACTGGTATGACGGACTGGTTGTCAGCCCGGCATTAACGGTGAAGACCGCCGGCTGTCCCTCACAGAGTGTGAGGCTGACCGGATGCTGTGTTATCTCGGCCTGACGTGTGACGGTGAGAGTTACCGGTACAGATTCTATATAAGGTGTACAGATTCCACTCACTCTGACCAGATACTGGTAACCCGACATCATCTCAAGCACGCTGACCACCGTCAGGGTGGCAGTGTTGGCTCCCTGGTAACGGGCCCCAACGGCTGGAGTCCATCCGCTGCCGGTATTGACATACCACTGGTAGATCGGATTGGTTGTGACGCCTGCATCAACGGTGAAGACTGCATCTTCACCCGCGCAGAGTGTTACAGCTGTTGGCTGCGTTATGATCTCAGGCTTCTCATTGACGGTGAGCGTCACTGTGTCGGAAGTGACCGGCACAGGACAGTCGCCTGATATAACAGCCCGGTAACGGTTTCCGTTCAATGCAGAAACTGCCGTAAAGGTAAGCGTTGCAGCTGTCTCTCCGGGCATCAGCGTCATGCCTGATCCGGTATCAACGTACCACTGGTACTGTGGATTGGTGGTCATGCCTGCATCGGTGACAAAGGTTGCTACATCATCCTCGCAGACGGTCACATTGACCGGCTGAAGAGCGATCTCGGGAACAACCTTGACATCAATGGTGGCAGAGCCTGTAAGGTTAGCATGAGGTGCTGAGACGAAGCATCCGTTGTTGTCCGTCACCGAACTGATGGTATAGGTGGTCGTTGCCAGCGGATTGACCGTTATAGCACTTCCGCTCAGGTAATTGGCAACAGTGGTTCCGTCGCTCAGCACAACTGTGAAGGGCGACTCACCGGTGGTGATTGTCACCGTAAGCGTTGCAGCATCACCCGGGCAGACAAAATCGGCACCGGCTATGGAAGCCACAGGCAACGGATTGACGGTTACAATAACCGGGTTGCTGTACTCCGGATCGCATGCTGCCGAGTTTACGCGGCGACGGAAATGTGTCGTCTGCAGAATGCCGGCAGGAGGATCGTATGAAGCTGTGGTGGCTCCGGGAACATTGCCCCATGTGACACCGCCGTCGAGACTGCGCTCCCACTGGAACAGTATAACGGCCGGACCGCCTGAAGGCGCCGTCACCTCATTCAGTGGCAACGGGTTGCCCAGGTAACAAACCTCCTGGGTGCCGTCAATTGTTCCGGGGGTCAGCTGCGGAGGCTGCGTGATGATGATCGAAGCCTGCGTGCTGCAGTTGTTGGCATCAACCACGCCTGCCGTGATGGTGCCTGCTGCAGCGCCGGTGAACGAAAGCTGTGTTCCAGTGATCGTAACGGTGGCACCTGTGTCGTCGCTCACAACGCTCAGGACATAGGGCGAGGTGCCTCCCGACACGGTGAACGAACCTGTTGCAGTAGCGTCACCGAAACATGCAAGCACAACATCCGGGGTCTTGCCCAGGGTCAGCACCGCCGGCTCAAGAAGAACAACGGTGGTGACTGATGTACAGTTGTTGGCATCGGTAACCGTGACGTTGTATGTTCCTGCAGCCAGGCCGCTGATATCCTGTGTGATGGCCGTGTAACCCGAAGGACCGGTCCATGCATAGACATAGGGAGCCTCACCGCCGCTGACACCGAGGTCGATTGCACCGTCAGTGGCACCGTTGCAGGTTATGTTGTACCCTCCGGCATAAATGACCGGTGTGGTGGTGAGAACTATCGGCGGATTAACCGTGATGGTCACCTGGTCAGAGGCGGTACAGCCGTTCCTGTCGGTGATGGTCACCGTATAGGTTGTGGTAACCGCTGGCTTGGCCGTAGGACTGGCCACGTTGGTGTAGTTGAGACCTGCTGCAGGCGACCAGTTGTATGTGTAGTCTCCTGAGAGCAGAAGCTCTCCTCCGGCACCCACTGCAGTGAGATTAGCCACCGATGTCGGGCAGGCGCCTATGATGTAGTCATCAGCGCTGGCCGTGACCGTCAGGGGCGGTGCCACATTGACCTGTATCTGCGCCGTGGTGGTGCAACCGTTGGAATCGGTTACAAGCACTGTATACAGTGTGGATACCGCCGGCTTGGCTGTCGGATTGGCCTTAGTGGCGTCATCAAGAGTTCCGGCATTGTCCCACAGGTATGTGTAGCCGCCTTCGCCGCCGCTGACCGTGGTGCTCAGGTGAGCAACGGAGGTCGGGCATGCGCCTATCGGATCATCATCAACGGCCGCAGTCGCCACTAACGGCGGTGCTATGTTGATGGTGACATCGGCAGTGACGGTACAGTTGTTGGCATCAGTAATGGTTACCGTGTAGGTGGTGTTGACAAGCGGCTTGGCAACAGGACTCTTGACAGTTGGATCACTGAGTGTTGCTGCCGGAGCCCAGCTGTAAACATAGGGCATCTCGCCGCCCGTGACGTTCACATCAAGGGTGGTGGTGGAGACCGGACAGTCGCCTATCAGGTAGTCGGTTGCCGAAGCAATGGCGGCAAGCGGAGGACGAACCTCAATGGCGATTGTGTTGACCGCAGTACAGCCGTTGGCATCGGTGACGGTGACAGTGTAGGTCGTCGTCGATGCCGGCTTGGCAATCGGGTTGGGGATATTGGTTGCACTCAGTCCTGCCGAGGGCGCCCAGCTCCATGTGTAACCTCCGCCTGCGAGCTCCTCACCGCCGATGGCCGTGGCAGTAAGCTGCGCCACGGAGGTCGGACAGGTGCTGAGTATGGCATCGTCGGCAATAACCGAGACAACCAGGTCAGGCTGAACGGTGATGGTTATGTCATCAGTTGCCTGGCAGCCGTTGACATCAGTGACGGTGACGGTATAGGTCGTCGTCACGGCCGGCTTGGCAACAGGATTGCTCACATTCGGGTTATTGAGCCCGAGGACAGGCGCCCAGCTGTATGTATAACCAGGCTCGCCGCCGGTGACGGTAACACCAAGATTTGACCTCGAGGTGGGGCATGTGCTGATGATAAGGTCATCAGCCGTAGCCGTGGCAACAAGGTCAGGAAGGACTGTCACCGTAACCTGTGCAGTGGTTGTACAGCCGTTGTTATCCGTAACCGTTACGGTATACGTGGTTGTGACTGCAGGCTTGGCAACGGGATTCTTCGCCAGGGGATCACTGAGGCTTGCAGCTGGTGCCCAGCTGTAGGTATAGCCTGGTTCGCCGCCGATGGCAATCACATCCAGCGTGCTCGTCGAGGTCGGACATGTGCCGATGTTCGGGTCACTGGCCGTGGCTGTAGCTGAAAGGACCGGTGCCACTGTAATGGTCAGCGCAGGCGGTGGCCGTACATCCGTTGACATCAGTGACAAGCACAGTGTAGGAGGTGGTCACCAACGGTTTGGCAACCGGATTGGCAATGCTTGCATCCGTCAGTCCGGCTGCTGGCGACCAGAGGTAAGTATACCCCGGTTCACCTCCGCCGGCGACAGCTGTGAGCTGTGCATCGGAAGCAGGACATGTACCTATATTATAGTCATCCGCAGATACCGTAACGGTGAGAAGCGGAGCTACAGTTACAGTTACACTTGCCGTGGTCTGACAGCCGTTGGCGTCAGTCACAGTGGCTGTATAGGTGGTTGTGCTTGCCGGTTTGGCCGTGGGGGTCTTGCTGTTCGGATCACTCAGCCCTGTTACCGGCGACCAGAGGTAAATATACCCCGGCTCACCGCCGCTGGCAGTCACATCGAGATGCGACACCGAGGTCGGGCAGGTGCCTATCGTCAGGTCATCAGCAGTGGCAACTGCGGTCAGGTCAGGAGCAACCGTGATGGTTACAGGAGCCGTGGCCGTACAGCCGTTGTTGTCAGTGACGGTGACGGTATAGGTGGTGGTCACCAGCGGCTTGGCAAGAGGCGACTGCAGGGCAGGATTATCAAGGCCTGCTACAGGCAGCCAGCTGTACGTATAGCCTGGCTCTCCTCCCAGGGCAACGGCATTGAGCGTGCTTGTGGAGGTCGGACAGGTGCCTATCAGCAGATCCGTCGCCGAAGCAGTGACAGTAAGTACCGGAACAACGTTGATGGTTATATCCCTTGATATGGTACAGCCGTTCTGATCTGTCACCGTAAGGGTGTAGGTGGTGGTGACGGCAGGCTTGGCTGTCGGGTTGGGATCAATGGCGCTGCTGAGGCCTGCTGCGGGTGTCCAGAGGTAGGTGTACCCCGGCTCGCCGCCGCCGGCAGTGGAGGTGATGTGCGCCTCCGAAGTCGGGCAGGTGCCTATCGAGCTGTCATCAACAGCCAGGGTGAGTGTGAGGGCCGGCCTGACGGTGATGGTGATCGTATTGGTGGCCTGGCAGCCGTTGGCGTCAGTCACCGTGACGGTATAGGTCGTGGTGACGGCTGGCTTGGCTGTCGGGGTCTTGATATTGCTGTCGTCAAGTCCCGTCAGCGGTGTCCATTTGTATGTGTAGGGCGCCTCGCCTCCGAGAACGGTAGCATCAAGATGCGACACCGATGTCGGACAGGTGCCTATGAACAGGTCGTCAGCCGTTGCAGTGACAGTAAGTGCCGGGGCTACATTGACTATAATGCTTGCCTGGTCTGTACAGCCGTTGGCATCGGTCACCGTGACCGTATAGGTGGTCGTGACGAGCGGTTTGGCAGTAGGATTCGCCAATGTGGCATCATTAAGCGTGCCTGCATTGTCCCAGAGATAGGTATATGCGCCCTCACCACCGGTGGCGGTGGCGCTGAGGTGTGCAACCGATGAAGGACAGAGTCCTATCAGGTTGTCATCCACAGTGACGGTGACATCAAGTGCCGGGGCTACGTTGACGGTTACATTTGCCGTGGCTGTACATCCGTTAGCATCGGTGACAGTGACAGTATATGTAGTTGTAGCAGCCGGTTTGGCAACCGGATCCTGGATATTGGCAGGTGTAAGACCCGCAACTGGCAGCCAGCTGAAGCTGTATGGAGCCTCGCCGCCGTTGACGTTGACATGAAGCTGCGTCTCTGAAGTCGGGCATGCACCTATCAGGTTGTCATCGGCAAATGCCACTGCGGTAAGCACCGGAGCCACATTGATGGTGACCGAGCTTGTTTTGATACAGCCGTTGGCATCGGTCACCGTGACCGTATAGGTCGTTGTTGAAGCAGGGGTTGCAACCGGATTGGCAATATTGGCTGCGCTGAGACCTGCCGCGGGCGACCAGCTGTAGAGATATCCGCCTGCGGGCATCACACCGCCGGAAACGACAGTGTTGAGCTGCGCGCTCGAGCAGGTGCCTATCAGGAGGTCATCCGCCGATGCGGTGACCACCAGCAGTGTCGGCTGGGTCAGTGTCCATGAGCCCGTTGTCTGACAGCCATTGGCGTCAGTGACGGTAAGGTCATAGGTACCCGCCGTCAGTCCGCTCTGGTTCTGGGCGCCGGCCGTGATGCCGCTGCCTCCGCCCGAAGCGGTCCATGCATAGAGGTATGGGGGAGTGCCGCCAGTAACAGTGGTAATAATCATACCGTTGTTGCCACCGAAACAGAGTATGTTTGTTGTGGTGGCAGAAAGGTTCATGGCAGGTGGTTGTGAAACAATAATTGTGGATTCTGCCGTGCAGCCGTTGTCATCAGTCACCCTGACCGTTATGGTTCCTGCTCCTGCTCCGGTAAAGGCCACGGAAGAGGCGGCCGGAGTAAGAATGGCACCGGTTCCGTTGACAACCGTGGTGAAGCTGTAAGGTGCAGTGCCTCCTGCAGCTGTGAAACTGCCGGCACCGGTTGTTGCCCCGTTGCAAAGAAGGGCAATGTTGCCGGTTGAAGAGAGTGTCAGCACTGGGGGCTGCGTGACTGTGGCCTGGCCACTGGCAACGCATCCGTCACTGCTGGTGACCGTGACGTTATAGAGTCCGGCCTTAACACCTGAAATGTCTTCCGTACCTGCGGTGAAGCCGTCAGGACCAAGCCATGCGAAGCTGTTCGATGCGGATCCGGTGACGGTGAGATTGATGGCTCCGCTGTTGTCACCGTTGCAGAGCAGGTCGGTGACTGCAAACGCCAGCACCGGCTGGGCATTGATGGTTACCGTTGCAGAACCGGAAATGGTACCGGTACAACCGTTGTTATCCTCCATGGAAACGAGGGTGTAGGTGACTGCAGCAGCAGGTGTAACGGTGAAGGTGTAAACGTTGGCCGGGTGGTTTGTTACGGTAACAGGTGTAACTCCGTCGCTGTAAATGAAGTCATACGGAGCCGCCCCGGTGAGGGTGACTGTTATGACCGCACTCTGGCCGGCGCAGACCGATGTGGTACCGCTGATGGTAGCAGTGGGAACCGGGAAGTATGAAACGGTGGCATTCCCGATACCCGTATTGGTGCAACCGTTGGCATCAGTCACACTGGTGACGGTATAGTTGCCGGCGGAGTTTGCATTGAGTGTGTAAGGACTTGTAGTATATTATTTATCGCAGGCTGATTCACGCCGTTGATGGCATAGATGACACTCCACGGAGCTGTGCCCGTAAGCGAAATGTTTATCGGATGGGTATCTTCAACACAGACAGTGCCGCTGTTGCTGATGATAGCCGTTGGCAGAGGCCTTACGGTCACCGGCAGAGGCGTATGATTGGTTATGCAACCTGCGGCATTGACCTCGCGGACAGTAATGTTTCCGCTGTTGGTGCCGAAGGTAACCGTGATCGATGCTGCCGAAGGATCGCCGATGAGAGCTGCTCCCGTCGGGAGGGTCCATGTATAAATTGAACCTGCATTATTCGGAACTGAGTAGGTAGCTGTCTCAAGAGCACAGACGATATCATCTCCTGTAATGGTCGAAATGGCAGCAGGCGCCAGGACATCAACGTCAAAGGTTCCGGCGATGCCGGTGCAACCGAAGCTGTTGGTCTCGGTGACCGTTATGGTACCGCTTCCTGCAGCCACGGCTGCATTGATAATGATTGCATTTGAATTGGCGTCAAAGACCTTCGTGCCGACAGATGCCGGGACTAGTCCAGGTGTAGGATGAACCGGGAGTCAGTGGTACCGTATAGATAACGTTCGTCTGGTTTGTACAGAGCAGGTCATCACCTGTGATCACAGGCGCGGCAGGCTCCGGATTGACGGTAATCACCACATTCACCGGCGTGCCAGCGCAGCCGAATAAGCTGTAAGGCGTAACGGTATAGGTAGCGGTTATCGGGGCGATGCCGTAATTTTCAAAAACATCTGTTATGTGCAGAGTGCCTGCGGGATCAGCGGCAACATTGGCGTCCGCTGAACCCTGCACAGACCCGTCAGACATCACCGGCACGGGCCAGCTGAAGGTGCTGCCAGCCGGGGTGTTTACCGGAACAAGGCGTATCTCAAGACCTGAAGCGGTGTTCGAGCATACTGTCTGAGCCTGGCCTGGAAGTATCACAGGCTGCGGCCTGACAGTGACAACAACATTGACCCAGTCGCCTATGCATGTGGCGCCGAATACCGGCCTGATGCGGTAAGTGACAGTCCTGTTTACACCAGTCTCATTTGTGAACCGGTCATTGGCCAGGTAGTTCGGATCGGCAATGCCGTTTGCGGCAACAGCGTTGCCTGCGGCAGCCACGAGTCCTGCCTGAACGGTTATTGTTTGAATATCATAGGTTGTTGCCGGGGATGATGTGGGTGCCACGGCCATGACCAGCCCTGTCGGAAGAGCGCTGCAGACTGACATGTCAAGGTTGCCAAGCACAGGCTGAGAACCGACGGTGACGACAATGGTTCTAGGCTGACCCACACATCCGTTGTATACCGGGGTCACAGTGTAGGTTGCCGTCTCGGCAAGACCTGAGGCATTGACAAACAGATCGGTCATGTCAGCAGATGACGGTAGAATTCTCGCCGTTCCGCCGCTGAGACCTCCGGAGAGAACCGGTGCCGGCCACGTGAAGGTCACATTGTCTGCAGGATTGACAAAATTGTCAAGCAGGATGTGATGCGTCAGCGTCTCACCGGAACATACTGCTGCAGACTGATTTGAGATCACCGGCTCAGGCCTGATGTTTACAACAACATTCTGCGTGTTGGTGCACCCGTTTGCCGTAAGTGTATATATATAGGTAACGGGAATAGTACCTGATGTTAAGTTTCGTAATGTCTCACTTACACCAGGACCACCGGAGACAGGTCCTGCAGGAGTGATGCCTGCTATATCCGGCCTTGTCCAGCTGAACGATGTGCCTGCAGTAAGAGATGTCGGCGTATAGGTGAATGCCACATTGCTGCAGAGATCTGCAGGAGTAAGGGTACTGTTCAATGCAGGGGTCGGGTTGACGGTGATGGTAAAGGTCTGCGGGGTGCCGGCACAGCCCTCAAATGAAGGCGTGACAGTGATCGTTGCCGTGACGGGGGCAGTGCCTGCATTGGTGGCTGTAAAAGATGCAATATTACCGCTACCGCTCGCAGCCAGCCCTATTGACGGGGTGCTGTTGGTCCATGCATAGGTGGTTGTGCCACCGCTCCTGTTGGTTGTGAAGTTAACCGCTGCTGTTGCCGCACCGTTACACCTTGTCTGGTCGGCCGGGTCATTGACCTGGCCTGCCGGATTGACCGTGATGGTGAAGGTCTGGGGCGTACCGGCACAGCCCTCAAACGAAGGCGTAACGGTTATCGTGGCCGTAACAGGAGAAGTACCAGTATTTGTTGCGGTGAATGATGCTATGTTGCCATTGCCGCTGGCAGCCAGACCTATGCTGGTGTTGCTGTTGGTCCATGCGTAGGTGGTTGTGCCACCGCTCCTGTTGGTTGTGAAGTTAACCGCTGCCGTAGCTGCACCGTTGCATCGCACCTGGTCAGCCGGATCATTGACCTGGCCGGAAGGATTGACTCTGATCGTGAAGGTCTGGGGCGTGCCGGCACAGCCCTCGAAAGAAGGCGTAACTGTTATCGTGGCCGTAACCGGGGCAGTGCCCGTATTGGTGGCGGTGAAGGATGCAATGTTACCGCTGCCGCTGGCAGCCAGACCTATGCTGGTGGTGTTGTTGGTCCACGAATAGGTGGTTGTACCGCCTGTGCGGTTGGTGGCGAAGCTGACTGCTGCAGTGGCAGCACCGTTGCAGACAACCTGGTCGGCCGGGTCATTGACCTGTCCACTGGGGTTGACTGTAATGGTAAAGGTCTCGGGCGTGCCGGCACAGCCCTCAAACGAAGGTGTCACGGTGATGGTTGCCGTGGCAGGCGAGGTGCCTGTATTGGTCGCCGTAAATGACGCTATATTACCTGTGCCGCTGGCGGCAAGGCCGATGCTGGTATTGCTGTTCGACCATGCATAGGTTGTTGTGCCTCCGCTCCTGTTGGTAGTGAATGTTACCGCTGCCGTAGCTGTACCGTTGCACCTTGTCTGGTCGGCCGGGTCATTGACCTGTCCTGCCGGATTGACGGTGATGGTGAATGTCTGCGGCGTACCCGGACAGCCCTCGAAGGACGGAGTTACGGTTATGGTGGCCGTCACAGGCGAAGTGCCTGCATTCAGGGCGGTGAACGATGCAATGTTGCCATTGCCGCTCGCTGCCAGCCCTATGCTGGTGTTGTTATTGGTCCAGGAATAGGTTGTTGTACCGCCTGTACGGTTGGTAGCAAAGGTTACTGCGGCCGTTGCTGAGCCGGCGCAACGCACCTGGTCTGCCGGATCATTGACCTGGCCCCTGGGGTTGACAATAACTGTCCGGGTTATCTGCGGACCCAGACATGAAGTGGGCAACGGACCCCTCGGGGTGATCGAGTAAGTCACCGTAGTCGGGAATGTTGCAGTATGGGTAAGAAGCTGGGCAATGGAGACTCCGTTTCCGTTGACAATTGTGCCTCCCGCCGGAGCATTGGTCCATGTGACTGCCGGAGCATTTGAAACGGTGTATATAAAGTCAGTTGAAGGAACCGTCGACTGCAGAACGATATCAGTTGTTCCGCCGCTGCAGAGATTCGGGGTATTGTTAACCGTACCTCCGGCATTGGGTATCGCATTTATGCTGAATGTGTAGTTGGCCGGCAAGACGGGAACAAAATCCATGCAGGCATCCTGTATCGATACTATACGCACGGTATGGTTCCCGACAGCAGGATTTCCCAGGCTGATATGAGTACCGTTGACATACCCGCCAACAACAGTGTTGGCACCGCCGTCAAAGGTGTAAGTAACAACATAAGGCGGAGCACCGCCGGTGACGTTGAGGGCAAACCAGCTGGAAGCACCTTCACAGTCGTTGCCGCTGCCGGAGATGGTTGCGCCGGTAAGTGCTGCACCAACGATAACGGTAATGGATGTGCCCAGAGATTGTGCATTACAGCCGTTGGCGTCAACCACCGATGTCAGTGTGTAGACATAATTGCCGGTTGTAAGAACCCCGGTTGGCACATTGGTTCCGCTTGCATAGTTGTTAAGCTGAGCCTGCGGAGTGCCGTTACGAGTATAGTTGATTGTATATGGCGAAGCCCCTCCTGAAAGAACGATATTGAAGTTGGTTCCCGTATTGTTGCAGATGCTTATGTCATCATGCAACTGGGCACTGTACTGCGGCCTGACAATTAAGGTCCTTATAGATGAATATTCACCCGGACAGGGACTGTTCTGCACGAATGCACGGTAATCCCATGTGCCTGATGAGGAAGGTATCTCCGAATAGGTGGTGTTGGTATTGGCAATGTTCGACCATGATCCACCGTCAACGCGCTTCTCCCATCTTACAACCGATCCCGTGTGACCTGACAGAGTCATCACCCCGGTATTGACACCCGGGCATAATGGTGTCGTTCCTCCATTGATGGTACCTCCGACAGACGGAGGCGTAACAACGATGGATCGTGCTGCTGACCAGGCTGGCGGACATGCTCCGCTCTGAACCTCGGCACGGTATTGCCACGTGCCGGCGCTGGTCGGTGTCTCCGCATAGGTGGCATTGGTATTGGCAATATCAACCCACGCACCTGCATCAAGGCGCTTCTGCCATCTCAGGATGGTGCCCGTGTAGCCTCCGAGAGTCATCGTGCCTGTGGGCGACCCGAAGCAGATCGGTGTTGAGCCTCCGCCAACTGCTCCTCCCACTGATACGGGATTGACAATGATGGTTGTAAGAGTGGAGTATACCGAAGGACACGATCCGCTCTTTATCTCAGCCCTGAAATCATAAGTGCCTGAATTTGTGGGCGTATAATTGAGGGTGGTGGTGGTATTTGCAATGTTGTTCCAGGTGCCTGCATTGCGTCTCCATTGCCATCTAACCACGGTGCCGGTATGGCCTGAAAGAGTGATATCCCCCGTCGGGGTATTGATACAGATAGGGCTGTTTCCTCCCGAAGTGTTACCTCCGACGGAGGTCGGATCAACCACTACCTGGAAAACTGAGGAATACTCCTGGCTGCACGATCCGCTCTGAACTAGCGCACGGAATTCCCATGTGCCCACAGATCCGGGCGTATAAGTATAGGTTGCGGTGGTATTGGCGACGTTGGTCCATACGGCTGCAGGAAGCAGCCTTCTCTCCCACCTGACTACTGAACCGGTGCGCCCCGCCAGAGTCAGGGTGGTACTTGAACCAATACATATCGGAGTGGTACCGGAAACTGTGCCGCCTACTGAAAGCGGGCTGACTGTTACATCAAATGTTCTTGAAGACGAAGGACAGCGCGGGTCTGTAGTGTAACGGTTGATAACACTGACAGTGCGTGTGCCGGTCGCTCCGCCAATGTTAACGGTGATCTGGCGTGTTCCCTGCCCTCCTGTTATTGTCCACCCGGCAGGAACGGTCCACACATATTCTGTTGTGCCTCCGATGGGCATTGTAGGCGGATTGGCCGCCACGGAGAAGACCTGCCCGGTGGCGTTGAGACACACCTCGGTCGGACCGGTGATTACACCGGGCCTGGAAAGCTCCTCCCTGACAATCAGGTCAATCCTCGAAGGAGGTCCTTCGCAACCGTTGACACCGCTGGTCTCGGTTACATAGAAGTCATAGGTTCCCGAAGCGGTAATTCCGTGGGTGAAGGGATTCCCGGTATATAACAGTGTGGTAAGAGCGGCGTCATCATACCAGTTCAGGGTGTTGCCTGCGAGGCTGATGGTTGCCGTAAGGGTGGGGGCTACACCCCCGAAGCAGTAAACCTGTGGTGTCACCACGGCCGGTGCAGGAGGCGCATCTATTACTTCAATTATGAAATCCTCATAGACATAGTCAAGGTTCTGATCAATATATGGATTACACTTGTTCCAGTCTTTCAGATAGACATAGAATCTCTCACCTGCCTTACAGGTGGCAGGTATGGTGATGACATCCGTCAGGGTGTTTGGATTGGGCGGGCTGAGCGGACCTATTACAGGCCCCACATAACCGTTGGCGCCGTTGGCAATGTTTGACCCGCCGATCAGAACGTTACCTGTGATATCATTCATTACCGCTCCGGCAGGAGTCTCACCGTAAACAAACTGAATGGTTCTGGGCGACTCGTTATCGTAGTCGCTGGGGTTGAGCGGCGGCGGAACATTCGGGCTCTGGCAGTTCCATATACTTATATCCCTGAGCAAAATGTTGTGCTCGCTACCTTCGCACACATAGACAATATCAACATCCCCGGTGGTGGTCTCCTGCATCTGCAGAAGGCCGTCGCCGTCAAGGGGAATGTCCCGTCCGTGAATCACGAAAACGCCCTGTGCGGCGTAAAACTCATTGCAGGGGTTTTTTACAGTCCATGTGCCCACATAGGCGCAGTTGATTGTTGTTGCGAAGCTATGCAGCTGCACCGGGGGGAGATCATTATCAGCTGTGGAGGTGTAGGTCCATATCGGAGAACCGTCACCCCAGTCAACCGTCCATGTACTACCCGCAAGAATTCCCGTTGGAAGAACTCCCAGCGGAGCCACCTGGAACATCCCCTGCGCACCGAGGTTGACACACTCGCCCAGGTTCCCGAAGAAGTTGAAGAGCTGGATCTTCGGACAGGGGAGGGTTGTGGCATTCAGCCTGATAGAAGTAGCCATCAGAACGTTGGAGGCATCGGCTGCAACAAGGTAGATGGTATGATATGTGCCAGGAGCCAGCGAACCTGCTATGGCCTGAAGAATTGCGTTGATATTAGCCTCCTGCAATCGGTATTACCGCATTAAAAACTACAGCGGAAGGGTCGGATTTATCGCCTGGCCTCTTACCGTGGCCGGAGTCTGCGGATTGGGATTGTTATAATTCAGTGCAATGATATAAACCGTACCTGCCCTGTCTATGCCGTAATTGATCGGTATAGTCGTCGGACCGGCCGGCCCTAAAGACGGCGTGGTCGGTACCCAGACAGGCTGCGAGTTAAGTATCGCAGCCGGCAATAATATCAGAATGGCGGCTAATAGCGGCTTTAGGGCAAACCTTGCAATGCCGCTAAGTGATGTGAAACCGGAGGAGCTCTTCATATCAGGTTCTGTTATTTGCGTCCAGAAAATAATGCCATACAGGTCACATTCATGACTACAAGTTCGTTAATATGGTTGCATAGCATTGGACTTCTTCTTAACATAATAAACTAATTGTTAAACGATTTATTTAGTAATAGGATACATTTTCGCACCATTATGGCAATTTTATTCCATCCGGGACTGTTTTGACCCGGTATTGCATTCGAAAGTTCTCTGTTATATTTTTATATTTGAGACAGTTACACAACCATGCGCGACTTCACACCGGACACACTTCACTATCTCCTTTCTGCCTTAATTTCAGAGGGTTACACATTTATGACTGTAGCCGGATTCCTCAGCCATCCGGTTGATAAATGTGTCATCCTGAGACACGATGTCGATGCCAGGCCAGCCAACTCCCTGAAATGTGCAGAACTGGAAAAAAAACTCGGCATTGCCGGTACATACTACTTCAGGGCTGACCCGAAGAGCTTTGATGAGGATGTTATCAGGGACATCCATGCCCTTGGCCATGAAATCGGATACCACTATGAAGATCTCGCGGTGGCACACGGAGATTATGACCAGGCTATAGGGCTCTTTGAACAAAACCTGGCAAAGCTCCGCCGGCTCGTTCCCGTTGAAACGATATGCATGCATGGCAGCCCGCTGTCACGATATGACAACAGGAAGCTATGGGAAAAATATGACTACAGGGATTTCGGCATCACCGGAGAACCTTACCTTGATATCGACTTCCGGGAGGTTCTCTATCTGACAGATACCGGCAGGAGGTGGGATGGCGACAGGTACAATGTAAGGGACAGGGTCCCGGTGGAACCGGGAGCCAGATCGGAAAAACAGCCTGGAAACGGCCGGAAAAGCAGGTCAATACATTCTACCTTCGAAATTGTGGATGCTGCAAGGAAACAACTTCTGAAACCCAGGGTAATGATTACAATTCATCCCCAGCGCTGGGACAACCGGCTGCTGCCATGGCTGAGAGAACTGGTTTTCCAGAACATCAGGAATGTAGCTAAAGGTTTGCTCAGGGTCGCAAAGGACTGATCAGTACCATAATATAACCATCCCGGACGCCTGGCGAGACCATGGCGGTCAGCCCGGCCGGCCCGGTTGTCAAACCACCGGGAACCGTTACAACCTACCCTATTTCAGTATAACTGACTGACTGAATGCCTCATCACCGAGCAGCCTGATAAAATATATTCCCGGACTGAGATTCTCCCTGGGGAAAACAATCTCATCCTCATCTGTAATCCGGACAGACCTGAGGGTCTTACCGCTGAAGTCGGCAAGCTCCAGGTTGCATAACCCGCCATCACGCTCACCGGTCAGCCTGACAGTAAACTGGTCGCGGGCCGGATTGGGATATACAGTGAATGGCGGTTCAATCCTCTGGTCAAACGACTTCAGGGATGAGGATCCCTGGCTATCAACATCACCGTAACACGGTCCGAGGCAATCGCCCTGTTGCAGTCGTTGCTCCACTGTATTCAGGGGAACATATGTGGTCTTGCCCTTGTGACACATTGCCACACGCGTACCCGGCCTGGGATCCTCCGCATACACCGAATAGACATATTCATGCCGCATTGTGTTCACATAGAGACCACCCCTGAAATCCTGGTAAACAACTGCTGACGTCTTGCCGCAACTGTTGTATTCATAGAGACGTCTCGTGTAATCTGCCCAGCTGCCGTTCACCCAGCTGTAAATTGTCATGCTCTCACGCAAATTATTGCTGCCGGTGACATACTCGTACCTGTTGATAGGAGTGGCATCAACCCTTATCTGTTGCCTTGAAGCCAGCCTGCCGCCCTCATCATAAAACCACTCGTCGTAATAAGAGTCAACCCAATCGGTCCCGTTCCAGGTCTGAACGGTATACTGACTGAGACGCCGGCCATCATATTCATATTCGGTGAAACGGTTGTAATTGCTCCACTCTCCGTTCCTGAAAAACTGAATAATCGCCTCACTATTCAACCCTTCATTATCCTGGTACCACATATCACGGCGGGTGTTGACCCACTCACCAGATACCATGATCTGGTAAAGGGACAACTGTAAAATCTTTTCATCAGTATAAAAATATGTTATCCGGCTTTTAGGGACTCCTGTATAATAATCCAGGGTAATGACCTCATGTGTCTCCCCGTTAGTATAGGTATATTCATACTGTATAGTATTACTCAGCAGCCATTCCGCATTCTGGGCATCCCAGGAATATTCAATAAGTCTTTCCGTTCTCAGCACAGGATTCGCTATTACATCATTACGCCTGTCCGCCTGGCCGTAAAGCACCATTCCGGTCAATAAAAAGACTACTGCAACGCCCGCCTTTTTCATCTTCGTCAAATTATTTAGTTAACAGTTAACTGGTTTAACAGAAATAGTTCATTTTTGTTTCGCCGGCCGTTAAACATCATTGATGAAAATTTTCTGATAATCCGGATTTCCCTTCATGACCCTGAAGCTTTCGGGCCAGTTCCTGACAAACCACTCCAGGAAGTCAGTGAGGTCAATTTTTTCGGATAACATTCTGTTTCTCCTTGTAATCCACTCATCCCTAAGGTCCGGAAATGAAAGCAGTTCAACTCCTTTTTCAACTGCCCTGAGCTGTTCATCCAGCGCTTCAGAATAGATGAAACAGAGGCCGTATCTGTCACGCTGCTCCTCAAGCGGCAGGCTCCTGGAATTATGTATCACAATCGATGGGGTCCCGAGCACCGAACACTCTGAAGGCATGGTAAAACTCTCCGTCCAGAGGAGAGAGGCAAAAGCGAGAGCGTCATGGATGCGATGGGGAGAGATCCTTATCCTGTATTGCTCCAGTTCAGGCGGCAGGATTGATTCTGAGGAGATAAACACCTTCGCAAACTTTGAAAACTCTTTTACGGCAGACATCTTCACCTCACCTTTTATTCCCTTATGGCCGATGTCATGGCTGGCATTCCAGGAGACAAATCTCATTATGACGTACCTTTCATCATCGCCAACTCCAAGCTCCTCCAGGACAGATCTGTCCGGTGTAAAACGGGCTGGATGAAGATAGGCCAGCTCATGATACCCGCTGTACCTGACCAATTTCCGCGACTTCAGTGGATGGCTGAAATCAGAGGTTACAATCGCATCGGTGAAGGGCTTGTAGAGCCAGATCTGCTCGAAATTGAATGTGTCCTCAAGGGCTATATGTGGTTTGCCCATCAGGAAAGAGGCATGTGCGGCTATATAGGAGCCGTGACTCAAAAACATGTCGGGTTTGAACTTCAGCCCTGCCAGTAACTCCCTGTAGCCGAACCGGAATATGCCGGCCACCTTACCGGCCGTCCCTGAATATTTTTTACCGAGCGACCTGTATGGCAACCCGTAATGCTCAAGCAGCTCTTTCTCAAATTCCTTTTCACGGCATGTAAAGAGCACCTCATCGCCCTTCCTTATAAGTGCAGCAGCAAGATTTCTGAAGAGATGCACATGGGCCGGATGGCCTATGTCAATGAGCAGGCGCATTCATTTTGATTTTTTGCATGATCTTCAGTCCGGCGCGGCCAATTCCGTACATCAATCGCCTCTTTACCTTCAGGTATCTGCCGTATTCTACCGCAGTGCCGCCAAACCTCGATTTGAACTCTCTCACCCCATATTCCTCCCCCGGCTTTCCTGCACCCATAAGGTCAAACAGCGCGATGCCGTTCCGGTTTGCATAATCCATGGCAGCCCAGGTAGCCATCACGCTCGGATAACAATTCCTGTACTCCTGGTCAAGCCCGCAGATATAAAACTCATATATTGCCCTCCCTTCAAGCACAGGACAAAAAATTCCGCCGGCAATCCGCTCTTCACAGGTAACCAGCAGGTACCTCCCGAAGCCGCACTCAAAGGTCTCCCTGAAGAACTCCCATGGCAGCAGGGGCTTCCTTATTCTTTTAGTATAAAGCTCCTTGAGTATACTGTAGAAAGTCCTGACCTCAGATAGATCCGAAGCCTCCCTGATAACAATGCCGCTACTGCCTGCCTTTTTGATCTGCCGTAACCGGGAAGCGCTTATCGCCCGGGTCATCGCCTCCCTGTCAGTTGTCGCAATATGGTAGTTCATGTAGGGAACATAGGCCCATCCGTTAGCTTCGAAAACAGTCCTGAGATCACCGTAGTCTGAAAAGTTCCTGGTCTCGAGATAGATGCACCCGTCACGGGTAACTCCGGCGATCTTTCGCAGAAGCATGTCAAGCGCATCATGCCTCCCCTCCATTATTAACGGACCGCCGTAGATAATGCCTCTTTTCGAGAATAACCCGGAAAGACCACGCTCACCCGATTTTATTACCACCGCCAGGGCCAGAAGCACTCCATCCTCTTCTATCGCCCAGGCTTCCGCTTCACTTCCCGGCACCTTCTCAAACAACCGGTAAAAAACCGGTCCCTGGAAAGGTGATGCATGCCTGTTCACTGTAAGCAGTGCCAGCCATTTTTCTTCATCTATTTCCTTGCCGGAAAGCAGGATCATCTGTTCTAAAAATCAGTTTATGATGCCAGCGTCAGTTAAAAAATTCCCGGAGCCATAGCTCCAGGTTGATCATCTTCCATATCTCCTTTGCATTATTGGCCCTGCCGGAAATATGGTCTTCGGCCATCCTGACAGCTTTGTTACGGTCGACATACTTTCCCGCAATGATACTTTTGCTGCCCAGCACCTCCGAAATCAGGCTGGTGAAGAAAGGGGTGCGGAACCATTCATCCTGCGGCGTGCCAAACCCCACCTTGTCCATTCTCATCCTTATCTTTTCCGGAACCAGCCCCTTTGTTCCCTCCCTGAGGATAACCTTTGTCATGCCTTTGCTGATCCTCTCCATACCCTCCGAAGCCAGGGTCCTCTCTGCCAGATTATGGTCGAGAAACGGCACTCTTGCTTCAAGTGAAAAAAACATCGAGTTGCGGTCTTCCCATTTTAGCAGATGCTCAAGCTTGTATTCAAAATGGTTGAACAGTGCCTCGGTGATGTTTGCCGACCTGTACAGCTCATCTGCATCGGACTTGCGGAATCCCTGCCCTCTGAGAAAACTGTCGCTTATATAGCCCTTCGTTCCGGTCATCGCCCTGACCCTTAATGACTCAGGGAGCAAGAGATAGATCATGCTCCTGATACCGTAAAGGCTCCGGTGATTCCTGACATAATGATACCACTCCCCGGCAAGGCGGCGCATCTTCATGCTCATGAGTAGATCCTTGTAATAGAAGCCGAAGAAATAATGATAGCCGGCGAGCAGTTCGTCAGCGCCCTGGCCGTCGAGTGTGACCACCACTTTCCCCTTTGCCAGCTGCATGACTTTGTACTGTGCATAGACTCCCGTTTCAGGAACAGGCTCAGCATGCATTCTCACAAAATCATAGATCTCAGAGGAAAATGATTCAGCATCGGGAGTGGTCATATGCATCTTTCTGACCAGGGGCGCATATTCCCGGATGAACTCCGATTCATCTCCATGCTGCCCCCTGGAATAGACTGCAGAGAAGGTATTCAGATCGCTTATCTCGCGGCTCTTCAGAAGGAGCGAGACTATACTTGAAGAATCGATTCCCCCGCTCAGGCACACTCCCACCGGCACATCGCTGCGAAGCCTCAGTGAGACCGACGCTGAGAGCAGATCCATGAACTCATCGGGGCCGCTTATGGGCTTAGCCCTGCCCGCCTCACGCCTCAGGTCATACCACTTTTCAGTTGCAAACGATGCTGTACCTGAACCCGGCGGGCACGCCGCCTCCAAAATATGTCCGTGAGGAAGCTTGCGTATATCCCTGAAGAAGGTGTTCCCGGTCTGGTCCGTGCGGTTAAACAACAGGTAATCGTAAATTGTCCGGTCATCGGGAACCGTTGACCTGTCAAGCGCTGCAAGCAGCGGGGGTATCTCCGAGGCAAATATCAGCCTCCGGTCGTCATGATAAAAGTAAAATGGCTTGATGCCGTACCTGTCCCTGGCCGCAACCAGCCGTCGCAGGCTCCTGTCATAAATGGCAAATGCCCACATCCCGTTAAACCTGTGAAGGCACTCCCGGCCCCACTGCTGCCATGCTGAAAGGAGAACCTCGGTATCAGAGTTGGTTTTGAACCTGTGTCCAAGCGATTTCAGCTCGTCACGCAGCTCTATGTAATTGAATATTTCGCCGTTAAAGACAATAAAGTACCTACCGTCATCCGAGACCATGGGCTGATGCCCCCCGGGCGTGAGATCTATTATGCTCAGCCTTACGAACCCGAGCCCTGCATTGCCTTCGACGAAGACCCCTTCATCATCAGGCCCCCTGTGTTTTTGCAGGGTCATCATCTTCCTCACGGCCTGTTCTGCAACCGGCTCTCCGTCAAGATTTATTATTCCGCAAATTCCGCACATCAGCCTTTCACCTCGTTATAAACGGTTACGATCCGTTTTGCAACCGTGACTGAATCAAGGCCTGCCTCAATTATCCTTGACCTCCCCGCAGAGGCTCCTCTCAACATCCTGAACTCTATCGCCTTGTTAACAGCCTGTGCAATAGCCTCCATTTCACAGGGAACAACATAGCATCCCTCAGCATCACCTGTCACCTGCAGGGCATCACCGGTATCAGTCGACACCACCGGGCAATTGCATGCCATTGCCTCCTTAATCACATTCGCCGACCCCTCATGGAATGATGTCAGCAACAGAGTATCCGCTGAGTTGTAGAATGCAGGCATCAGGTTGTGCGCCACCCCGGTTACAGCATGCAACTCCGTGTCATCCCTGCCCATGTGGGCTACAGCGCTCTGTGCCATGATGAAATTCTTTTCCTTCCTGCCGGGATCAGATACAAAAATCAGATGCCTCTTCGCCGGACTCCATCCTGTAACCCCGAGAGCCGCAGTCCTGTCACCGGGAGTGAACAGCCCGGTATCGACGCCATTTGGTATGACCGACACAGAGGTCCGGCGAAGGCAGGGATGAAGCATCCCTTCTGATTTCACGATAGTGTGGTTGTAAAAGCGGTTCGACAAAACAACGTTAATTTGCTTCATGAGCTTGCTGGCGACGGTCAAACTTCCATCCTCTCTTCTTGAGCCAAGCAGGTCATCGCCCATAAACGAGACAACCAACTTGTTTCCGCGCCGGGCCAGCAGAGCTACAATGCCGCATAACCCGTAATGGGCATGGATACAATCATAGGCCCTGTTTTTCAGGTGTTTTCTCAACCGGAAAATTGCGGCCATATATGCCCCGGTGCCTTTCCCGCCTATTGCGAAAAGCTCCGCTTCAACACCCTCCGCCACCAGCGATCTTACCTGTGCGGCAACAACAGGACTGATCCTTTCGGGCGATTGCCCGCTACAGACGTACAGTACCTTCATGCCTGTCAATAAGAAATTGGAGCCGCAGGTTGTAACACTCGTTACGGGCGAAATCGCCCTCCTGGAAGAGCCATGATCCGTCAGCCCTGATATACCTCCCGGGCTTGTTATTGACCATCATCTGGTAATCATCACTCTGCCCGAAAATGCATTGCATTTCATTGACAAGGAATCCCCTGTCTGTCTCAAAAAGGTCTATTGCCTGGCTGTAGAAACGGTTGCTTTCGGTGATCTCCATGACAAAGTCAAACAGCCTGATGGGAGGATTGTCGTAGTTCTTCAGCAACGCCCCGCTGGCCTTATCCCCGGCCTTCAGTTTCTTGTGGCAAAGTAACTGTCGCCTATCCTCACCACTCTCCATTCATAATCGTGCTCCACATACTCCTGGAAGATGACGAACCCTTTCTGGGCAGAAGCAGCCCTGATCTGATAGATGTTCAGTTTCCCCGGTATGTCAGCCGGGTTTTTCAGGTAGTGCAACCCGCGAATGAACAACCCCCCCTTGTCCGTGTTGGGACCGCTCCTCTGTGGCGCTCCCTTGCCCCTGAAGGTGTCATCGGTATATTTCACCGCCTCCCGGGCACTCCTCAGTATCCTTACTCCGCTCCCCGATGCTCCTATGCTGGTTTTGGCCACCAGCGGATACTGACTCCGCGAGACATGGGCAAGAGCCTCATCGCGGTTATAAAACACTAACGTGGAGGGATGGGGAATCCCCTTCGCCTGCAGCCAGTAGGAGAGCAGCTTCTTGTTCTCATAGATGAATATCTCCTCGGGAGAGGGGAAGACACAGTATCCGTAAACACCTGACAAAATAAATATCCTTTCGTCATAAAGCTGCTTAAAGAGAGCGGTCAGCCCTCCCGGCTTTGCCAGCAAGAGATCAAACGGCTCGCTCCGTACAGCCTCCAGCCAGTCGTGACCGGTGAGATCAACAACCCTGTATGCGACTTTCCCGCTGAACTCCTCACATGCCCTTATCCAGCCGCTGTGATCAGAATCCATCTCATTCCTTAAAATGACTGCTCTCAGTTTCATTGCATTGATTTATTCGCCGGGATTCAGGTACAATATTTACAAACTCCTGCTTAATGCAGAAGAGAGGCTGATAACTTTACTCCGGAGCTCAATGCCTGCCTGCTCACTGCTGAGCATCCCGGAATCGAAATACTCCCCCGGAATAATTATCCGTTCCCATAGTTGCCTGTTATTTTCCCACGAGGCCTTTACTGCATAGGGATCGCTGCCGTGACGCTGCCTCTTCAGGCGCTTGCCGGCATAGCTCAACGCAATCCGTGCCTTCCCTGTAAAGCTGATCAGATCTTCAGGGGCATAACCCTTGTCCGTCGGTATCCTCCCGAAAGCCGGCCATGAATTTTTATAATATGAGCATACAAAACCTGCCCCTTGAATCTTCTGAACGGATTGTGATCGAATAATCCCGAATGTATCCCGGCCAGCCTGCTCCTGAAGATGGTCCGAAGAAAATCAATGTCAAGGAAAGGTGTCCTGTTTCTTATATAATTGAACTGGTTAACCATCTCGGCACCGAAATACTTTCTGAAGATTCCCCCTAAGACAAAAGAGATAGAACCTCTGGTTCCTGGTAAGTCCGCTGTATAAAGGGTTATAGCAGGGCAGTGAGATAATGTCCGACTTCAGCGATTCCCAGTCAGACCTGAAACTGTCACGGTTAAGCACCATGAACTCGCTGGACTCTTCTATTGCCTTAAATGCCTTTCCGGGATCCTGCTCAGTGAAAAGGGTAATGAGGTTGGAAGAAATTACTGACCCGGCAATATGCGGAGCCCTGAATATCTCACTCCCGAAGTTTCCCGTGATGATGATATCATGTCCCTCCGACAACCTTCTCGCGGCAAAAGAGGTAATGCGCACGGGCAAATGTTGCGGTTGCCGATGAATTCATACAACAAAATCACGCCCGCAACCGTAGCTTTCCCTTTCAACATAATCGCGGTTGAGAGTGATGTTGATGAATGGTATTCGCTGCTGCCGAGAGCCCGGAGGCAATCCCGACATCATCCGCCTCTTGCTCTCCCGAATGAGTATGCGGAAAACTTCCGTTTCAGGGCAAGGCCGGCAGCAACAAGGGTCCTGCCGTCAAAGCCTCCCGTCAGGGAAGAGGCATATCCCTCCCCGGGAAGATAGTGCCGTACACTCTCAAGAAATGACTCCGCCGTCTCCTCAACAGCCCCTTTCCAGGGTAGCGGATCCTTTTCGAACAGATCCTCTATAGCCGTATGTTTGTGAACGATCACCCTGCCCTCACTGACAGAGAGGAACGAATTTGACGGCAGCAGGCTGATCCCATTAAACAGAGTGCTGTTAAAGAGGGGATAACCGAACAGGACTGTCTCAAGGACAAACCTGGTGCACGGACCTTCGTTGCCTGTATGGCTGCCTATTGTGAAGGCGTTGTCAGAGAGGACAACGCTCTCTCCGGTAACTCAGTAGTAGACCGGCAGAATGCTGAAGAGCGAATTGCCGGCATACAGCCCGCCTGTCTCTTTTGTCCGGAGCAGGAAATAATAATGCCCCCTGATCGTGTTTACCACATCAACGGGTGATGCAATTCTCTCCTTTGCCTCCGCCAGGGTACAAGCCAGCACCGGGTCTCCCCACGCTACAAACTCAAGGCTTTCATTCTCCCATTGCATTGCACGGGGAGGCTTCCTGAGAAATAGACTCCCGGTATCTTTTACGATCCTCTCTGTGGGTATTTCCAGAATAAAGTTTATCATCCTTTCACGGGGATATGAACCACCGGTGTTACTCAGTCAGGCGAAGGTAGTCCCTTGCCAGCTCCCCCATCGTTTTGACCGTAACCCTCTTGCTGTCGCGATAAGCGGCAATAAGCTCCAGCACGGAAGGCATCACCCTGTCAAGATACCACTGGTCCACTGACGGATGGAACCAGAAATGGCATATCAGCTTATGCCTGGCCGCTTTCTTAAGGAACTGTTCAATGACCCAGATGAATATTTTCGGCCACCAGCCGTACTGGTCCCTTCCCAGTCCCAGCGAACTCGGGATAGCCACCAGCCCAACTCGTCACGGTAACAAAGATCGAGGTGATACTTCATCGGTAGGCGGTAGCATGTGAATCCCCTTCCCTTCAGGCTCTCATAGTTACCGAAGGTGCCCCCCGGGAAGACCATGCTGCTCAGTTTCACATCCTTCACTGCTGCGGCCCTGATGCACCCGTCAAGCTCTGCATCAGCCAGCTCCTTCGTGCAGTGAGCAGAGGCCAGTCTGGCGTGCGAGAAGGAGTGACACCCTATCTCATGCCCCACCCCAGATTGCAATATCATGTCAACCAGATCGGATGCATACCAGGCGGGATCACGCCAGAGATCAGTGCACGGATCGTGGCCTACTCAGTCGCCTTCACTGTAATCCCAGTTCCGGGTCACGAAGAAAACGGGGTCTTGGCATCTCCGGATGTGCTCTGCCGTCATCTCCGCGCCGGCACTCATGCAACAACAGGTGCCCTACGGTAGCCCATGTAACCGGCAGGTTATGCTTTTCAAGCATTGCAAGCAGGAGGGGAACGTTTTTTCTCTCCAGCATCCCCTTTTCAACTGCCTCAGCGCCTCTTGTCCGTGAAAACCTGAACGCCCATGCCATCTCAAAATCAGCCGAGAGGACAACCGTTCCCGCAGTGAAGGGCGACCGCGCCCTGCGGTTGATCCTCGGCTTCAGTCCGGTGACATACAGAAACCTGGTGAGCCTGCCCCTGGAGCCGCCGGAAAGGAATGACCGTATAAGTGAGTAAAGTCCCATGTTGCCTGTTGAACGCAAAAAACGTAAGTGCAGCCTGATGACAGGTAAATCGGATTTCAGCCGGGTGACAGGTTAAATCTGAGTCTCAGCCGGCCTGCCCGCTGACGTCGTCAATTATTCCGAAGAACCGGGAGATCATACTCTCCTCAGAGAACATGCCGAGGTGTTTATAATAGCCCGGAGGCTTCTCTGCTGCCGGGCCGGGCAACCGGGCTGACCCGAGCAGACAGTCGTACAGGGCATCTTCATTGCCGTAACCATACACGAGTGATGATCCAGGGAAGACTGTCTCCCTTACCCCTCCTGTATCAGTTGTTATTACCGGCAGTCCTGCCTGCATAGCCTCGAGAATTGCATTGGACACCCCTTCGCCCCGGGAGGAGTGTATATAGAGGTCCGACACGAAAAGCAGATCCCTTATATTGGTGGTTCTGCCCGTAAATATCACATTCTCTTCAAGGCTGGATGCCCTTACCGCTTCCTCAACCTCTTTTCTCAGCGGCCCCTCTCCGACGATAACATACAGGAAATCCTCGTGCGCCCTGTATCTTGCCAGGGCCTTTATGACGGTGAAATAATCCTTGAACGGAACAAAATTGGCCACGGAGATAAAAACCCCTCGCTCTCCTGCTGCCGTAACCGGGGATTATACGTTCCCGTAAGCTCTCTCTTTCAGCTGCGGTAAGGCTGTTGACAAAACGGCTCTCAACCCCATTGTATAGCACAAACCGCCGGGGACCGGCACTGAGGTGGTTGGCCTTCAGTCCGGCAACAGAGTTAGCAATCACCCAGGGCGACAGCCGGCAGACGATGGAGCGGAAGAGATTACCGGGCGTGAACAGCCGTATCCCGTGCCTGATGGAGCCGTTAATGAAGGCATATCGGTGTTTACGATAAATGAGCAGGTTGTAAAAGGAGCTCTTTGCGTCCCATGACATGACAATTTCAGGCCTGAAACCAGCCACCACCGAAGTGAAATCCGAAAAACTGCGATATACCTTTACCAGGCTGATATCCAGCCCGTACTCTACGAAATAGTTGCTCTCCCCGTCGGTTTCTTGGCAATGAAGATAAGGTCATAACCGCTGTCAAGCAGCGCCCTGGCCATTATCGCCATCTGCTTCCTGCTCTTGCAAGAGAATCGGTTGAAAAGGCAATCTTCCTGTTCATCGGTTTACATCCACATCCCTGTAAGACGAGGATGGCTTTACCCAATCAGGCAGTATCAGGTCATTGATCCCGAGAAGATCCGCCAGTTCAAAATACTGAGGCAGGAACCTTCCCTCATGCCATGTAAGCGATTCGTCCCAGTAACCGTTTGAGAACTCCGGATAGTCACCGAAGCAGTAGCTCATCTCCACGATAGCCGGCTTCCTCTTCTCATCATAGATGAAATCATAGGCCATCGACTGAAAGCCGTAGGTCCGGAGACCGCAAATGCGATCTTCACGAATTCCATATCAATCTGCTCCCGGTCAATAGACCACCGGTTGCTGCCAGATGCACGGAAATCGCCGGGCCGGTTATACCTGATGAAGGCATAGGCTCTTGAGCCCGTAATCTGTACCCGTGTGTCGTAATCGTTTCCCGGATAGTACTTCTGAAAGTAGAAATAGTTGCGCTGCCTCACCCAGTAAGGATTGAGCCTCCTCGACAGATACCTCAGGTAGAAGCTCTTGAGCAGGTCTCTCCCCGTCTTGTAAATATTGTAGTTATAGGTCTTCAGGGTATTGCGCAGGCCGTGGAAATCGGCCGGAAAGCCTCTTAAAAGGACTTCCTGAGATATTTAAGGGCCTGGCCTCGTGTCTTCAGCAGCCTTACATTCATTGACCCCGATCCGGCCTTCAGCTTAAATACGACAGGCCACTCCGTGTTTGACCTTAACCAGGCTTCCGCCTCATCCATATGCCAGAAGGCATGGTAGCTGCAACACGGGAAACCCCCGGCCTCAAGCATCATAGACTGCTTGATCTTGTCATCATAATGCCAGCAGGTATTCCAGTCGGGAAAGCATTTCTTGCGGTAAAAAGCGCTCTATGACCGGGATTATCGTCGGTGCATGCTGATGATGGTAATCAGTGTGGGCCCACCGGTAGATGAAAAAGTCGACCCGCCTGACCTGTTCAATGAAATCGGGACTGCTGCTGTCGAGATCCAGGTATTCAATGTTATTGGCCTTAAGTATCT
>CAWDHN010000008.1:0-231169 GCA_963802145.1 uncultured Rikenellaceae bacterium | reverse complement strand
TATCTATGGCCTCTATGCCGGTAAACTCCATGCCTTTGGCATGAGATACCTCAGGTTCTGGCCGAGGCTGAAGAGGTTGTGCAGTCCGTCTTTCTTAAGGTATGGGAGAACCACCGGAAGATAGACAGGGAGCTTTCGTTCCGCTCATACCTCTTCACCATTGCATACAATGACATCTGCAAAATTTTCCGCAGGAGGAGTTATCTTCAGAAGTATGTCATGGAGACCCTCTATGAGAATACCCGGGCAACATCTGCTTCTGAGGAAGGCGGAGAGTACCAGTCAGTGCTCGATGAGGTGCAGAGGCTGATAGGCAGCCTCCCGGAAAACCAGAGGCAAGCGTTCATCATGAGCAGGATAGAGGGGAAACCCTCAAGGGAGGTGGCCGCCGAACTCGGCATCACTGCAGGCACAGTTGACAATTATGTATCCGGCACCCTTAAAATTATACGCGGGAAAACTCAGCAGGGAGAACCTTCCCGTAGTGCTGTTTATCTCGCTTTTTCTTCTGTGAACTGCCCTGCCCGATCGGAGTCACAAAAATATTGTATCTTTTAATGTTAGATTTTCACCCCCCGTGGATATAATATACAACGGGAGAGAAAAACAGTCGCACCCGTGAGTAATACAAAACGGAATGAAATTAAGCAAAGAGGACGGCGAGAAAATCATAAACTACGTCAACGGTGTTGCCGGTAAGAAGGATTGAGATGATGTATGGGCAATGTTCTCGTCCGGTGAAGACAATGACAGACTCAGGAGTTTCATTGCAGATGACTGGAGGCGTTCATGGACAGTGATATCGCAACGGGGAAGAGCTAAGACCCCTGCTTGACAGCATCCACCATCAGATCAGGATCAGGGAATTTAAGAGGGGGAAGACCCTCGTAAGGAAAGTATCGGGCTTTTATGCGAGGTTTGCCGCCGTAATAATGATACCGCTTCTTTTAGGAACTGGCTTTCTTCTTCTGAGAGGCAAGCTGGGTAATACCGGCCTACCTGTCGTCGTATCCATTTATGCCCCGGCCGGCTCCCGTGTAGCATTCTCACTGCCTGACGGCACTGCAGGCATGCTTAACAGCGAATCAACCCTGACCTATTCAATGCCCTTCACTGACAAGCGAGATGTAAACCTCACAGGTGAAGCCTGGTTTGAGGTAGCACATGACAGCAACCACCCCTTCGAAGTCGACGCCGGCAACCTGAACCTGACAGTGCTTGGCACTGCCTTTAATGTAAGCGCATACCCGGATGAAAAGTATTCCGAGGTGGTGCTTGAAAACGGCAAAGTAACGGTTAACTGCGGACTTTATAAGGAGGGCATAGTTATGCAGCCTTCTGAAAGATTTGTATTTGAAAATGGCAAAGGCTCCAGGAGCCTTACTGATACCGGTAAATACTCAGCATGGACGGAGGGCAAACTTGTCTTCAGAAGCGACCCCATGTCCGAGGTGGCAAGGAGAATTGAAAGATGGTACAATGTAAGGGTGGAACTTATGGGACAGCGACCTGGAAAAACTACTCCTTCCGCGCAACATTCGAGGATGATCCGCTGGAAGAGGTCCTTAAGTTCTTAAGCATGACCTCACCCATAAGATATGAGATATCACCCCGCGGGAAATTACGGAAGACTCAATCTATGCAAAGAGCACTGTAAAAATATACCTGAAATAATTGTTTGCTAACCAACCCTTCAGTCCCATGCAAAAGATCAACAGTCCTTAACCGAAAAAAGGAAATCGTTGCAGCGATTTCCTGAAAAAACATCATTAAAGACATTTTTTAACCTGAAAACTTACAAAGTTATGAAAAAAACCAAACTCCGGGGCAGTTCCTCTAACCACCCCCTGAAAAAAATCCTTCTAACGATGCGTATGGTATTTGCACTTATGATTTTGGGGATCCTGCAGGCGCATGCGACAGACGCCTATTCCCAGAAAACAAGGCTGTCACTCAATGTCACCAATGCGCAGCTCGTGACAGTGCTCGACAAGATTGAGGATGAGACGGAATTCTTTTTCCTCTATAACGAAAAACTGCTGGATACCGAAAGAAAGGTCTCCATCACTGAAGAGAACCAGGTTATTGATGTGATACTCGACAGGCTCTTTGCCGGGACTGACGTTACGCACACCATCATTGACCGCAAGATCATTCTCGCTCCCGGCTTTCTCGCTGATGCGAACGGGATGCAGCAGGTGAAGATATCAGGAAAAGTCACCGGTATTAATGGTGAACCGCTACCGGGTGTGACAATTGCTGTAAAAGGGAAGATCATGGGTACAGCCACCGGTATTGACGGCACATTCTCACTTGATAATGTCGTGGCAACAGACCTTCTCGTTTTTTCCTTCATCGGAATGAAAAACGTGGAGATGCCCGTTGGCTCACAGACATTTTTTGAGGTGGTACTCACGGAAGAACTGATCGGGATGGACGCTGTTGTTGTTACCGCCCTCGGTATAAAAAGGGAGGAGAAAGCACTCGGCTATTCTGTCCAGAAAGTGTCCGGTGACGCTGTAACAACGGTGAAAGGCATAGATGTCGGAACCTCCCTGACCGGTAAAGTCGCAGGCCTTCTGGTAAGAAACAGCAGTGAATTTACGGCAGAACCACAGATCCTTCTTCGTGGAGAGCAACCCCTTATAGTAATTGACGGTGTGCCTTATGGGAACATGACACTCAGGGATATACCTTCAGATGACATTGAGGACATCAGCGTACTGAAAGGATCAACTGCCTCAGCCCTTTACGGATACCGCGGTGGGAGCGGAGCCATCATGGTCACAACCAAAAGAGGCGGTGCTGCCAGGGGACTTACCGTCTCTGTCAACAGCAACTCAATGTTCTCGGCCGGATTTCTTGCAGTACCCGAACTGCAATCGACATACGGGCGCGTGGTAAACACAACCACCAACACCTACGTTCGTTCAGGTGACGGCGCATGGGGCGCACCTCTTGAAGGACAGACGGTCATTCAATGGGATCCGGTTTCCAAAACGATGATGGAAATGCCATACCTGCCTCGCGGCAAGGACAATTTCCAGAATTTCCTCGAACAGGGGTACATTCTTAATAACAACATCAACCTGGCTCAGCAGAGCGAATTCGGAAACATACGATCCTCCATCTCATGGGTCGAGAACAAGGGAATATATCCCAACTCCCGCTTCCGGAAGCTAACATACAGCCTTGGGGGCGACATGAAGGTAGATAAGTTCACACTTTCTTCAAGCGTAACCTATAACAAACACTCTTCACCCAACGTAGGCTTCAGCGGATACACAGGGTATGACCCCATGTATGCTCTCCTGATATGGTCTGCGCCCGACTGGGACATAAGGGATTACAAGGATTACTGGGTGGTACCGAATGAGGTGCAGAACAGCAGCTATACCGCAGGGAATAATAACCCCTACTTCGACAGGTATGAGAGATTACACAGTATCAACAAGGATATCTTCAACGGTACCCTCGCTCTTACCTACGATTTCACTCCATGGCTTTCAGCTACCGCCCGGACCGGTTATGACACCTACAGCAACAAACAGGACATCACCGTTTCAAAAGGGTCATTCCAGGGTGCAGGAAGCGCTACGGTAATTCCCGGTGGAACGGAGGTGTGGGGCGAATCCCAGAAGGGTTCATATAACATCGGCCTGGCAAGGGGATTCAGCTTTAACAACGACCTGATCATATCTGCCAATCAGAAAATAAACGACTTCACCCTGGACGGTTTTGTAGGTGGCTCACTTTATTACTGGGAGGATGAGGGCATTGAGGCAAGGACCAGGGGTGGACTGTCAATTCCCGCCTTCTATTCACTGAAAGCCTCCATTGACCCGGTGTTAACCGGTTCAAGGCTCTTCAAAAGACAGGTCAATAGTCTCTACGGACGCGTGGGATTTGCATACAGAAGCATAGCCTTTGTGGAGGCAACACTTCGTAACGACTGGGTATCGACACTCTCAGCTTCAACCAGGTCATATGCATATCCTTCGGTGTCGGCAAGCTTCATTGTCTCGGAAGTTCTGCCCGACATCAACTGGCTCTCACTTTGGAAGCTGCGCGGATCATGGGTTACCGTTAAGACCCCTGCCGAAATATATCAGATAAACTCTGTTTATACAATTACAAACAATGCATGGGCTACCCTGAGCTCGGCAACCTACCCGACCACGATAAGGGGTATGGATGTGCTCCCCGAATCAGCTACTACTTTTGAGATCGGAACCGTAGCAAATTTCTATAACAACAGGGCTTCTCTTGACCTGACATTCTATTCAAAGCGCATGTTCGACTTCCTCAAGTCAACGGGAATCTCTCCTGCTTCCGGATATAATTCACATTTCATAAACATTGATGAGGAGATAACCCGCCGGGGCGTGGAGCTGACACTGAACGGTACGGCAGTCAAAACGAGCGACTGGCAGTGGGATATATCATTTAACTGGTCAACCTACGCAAGATATTATACCAAGCTCGACTCCCTTTATTCGGCTGACAAGCCATGGGTGGTCGTAGGCGCCAGGGCTGACGCATACGTGCTTCGTGATTACCTGAAGGACCCTGATGGCAATATCATCCATAATGCAAGCGGACTGCCATTGTATTCATCCTATGACTCCAAATATGGCAATTCCGATCCCGACTGGATATGGGGCCTTAGCTCAATGCTGAAGTATAAAAACCTGTCATTGACTTTCTCTGTCGACGGACGCGTTGGCGGCCTTGCCCAGACAACCACTGAAATGTATATGTGGCGCTCGGGCAACCATCCCCTGTCGGTTGTTCCAGAAAGATATCTTGACGCAACCAATCCCGGAACAAAAAATTATATCGGGGAAGGGGTTAAGGTTGTGGAAGGAACCGTTACATATGACACTTACGGTAATATCACCAGCGACACAAGAGTCTTTGCCGTGAATGATGTGGCCACAACCTACAAGAGCTATATCGAGGCATATCATAAAGGAACCGCCTGGGGAGGATCTCCCTCTACAGTCGACCTCTATGATGCAACTTTCTTTAAGATCAGAGAGATAGCCCTTACTTATACACTGCCCAAAGACCTGGCTTCAAAGATTAAGGCCAGAGACGTTTCAATCTCGGCAGTAGGCCAGAATGTTTATCTCTGGGCAAAAGATTTCAAGTATTCCGATCCTGACGGCGGCTCAGAGAACTTTCTTGATCCCTCCCTGCGCTACCTGGGAGTAAACCTGAAAGTGGGATTCTGATAAGAAGTGAAAACCGTCATGAAAAAACAATTAACAGTTTCGAATATGAAAAAGATGATATATAAAACAGGAGCAGGATTGGTTCTTTTGCTGATACTGCTTTCCGGATGCAGCCAGTTCGAGGATATAAATACCAACCCTGACGCAATCACACAGGCCAGTTCATCAATGCTTTGCACCGGCGTGATCCTGGTCAACATCAAGTTCAACGGCAGGGATGCTCACGCATATCTTCAGCCAAACGCGCTTGCCAAGTACCTTGGATATGCCAACCAGAGCCAGATGCCAACCCAGTACAACAAGATTGAAAATACCGGTTTCGGCTCGATGACAATACTTCCAAACATTGATAAAATGGTTGAATACGCGACAGGAACCAATATGGAGAATTCATACCGGGGAATAGGCAAATTCTCCCGCGCCTGGATGTTCTATAACATTACAATGCAGGTGGGTGACATACCATACAGCGAAACGAACGGGGGAATGGAGGGTGAATACCGTCCGGCATATGACAACCAGCAGGATGTTCTTTTAGGCATCCTTAATGAACTGAAGGAAGCAGATCAGTACTTTGCCCAGGGAGTGACCTTCAGCGGCGACCCTACACCCTACAACGGCAATCCTGATAAATGGAGGAGAGCTTCAAATGCTTTTGCCCTGAAAGTGCTGATGTCAATGAGCAAAAAAGCTGACGTGGCGTCACTTGATATCAAAAACCGTTTTGCCGCAATAGTTGCAGAAGGTTTTCTCCTTCAGCCGACAACCGGATTCCTGGGTCTGAACTATTCAGCGACCAACATGCATCCGATGTCGGGTACAAACGATCTCTTCACCAGCAGGACAGACATCAGCTCGCTACTGATCGACAACCTGAAGCTTCTGAATGACCGCAGGCTCTTCTACTTTGCAGATCCGGCAGCTATACAGATCGCAGGCGGACTGACACAGTCTGACTGGGAAGCATATGTGGGAGCTGACGTCTCAATCAGCTATGACGAACTGACGCAGATGCATCTGCAGGGACAGTATTCACTTATTAACTCACGCTATCTCAAGGAGCCAGCGAGTGAGCCAAGGATGATGATGACCTATGCCGAGCAGCAGCTGATACTGGCCGAGGCACGCATACTGGGATGGATTACAACCGGCACGGCTCAGGAGTACTATGAATCAGGGGTGAAGTCAGCACTTGCAGCTATAGGGGCAACCAACGCTACCTATGCTCACGGGATGCCCATTAACACAGCTTACATAGACGGATATTTCACAGGCGAGGCAGCTTTCAAGGCAACAACAGAAGATCAGTTAAAGCAGATCTGGATGCAGCGGTATATCCTGAATTTCATGCAGTTTCCCGAATCCAGCTATTATGAGTACCGCAGAAACAACTATCCGCCTTTCCCGATTAATCCGCTGACAAACCTCAATGAGAACAACCCGAACGGAATGCCGATGCGCTGGCTATATCCCAGCTCTGAAACAAACTATAACCGTGAAAACCTGATCGAAGCATTGAATGAACAGTATGATGGTTATGACGAGGTGAACAAGCTGATGTGGTTATTAAAATAGATTGGTTTTAAGTTTAGTTTAGTGGTATCGTCGCAAGACGATCTGGTTTGAGTGAATGGGTGTCCCGTAAAGAATCGGGGCACCCATTTCTTTCTAAGCACATCTTCTCACGGTGCAAAGGAAACGGTGATCTCCGTTTTCTTGCTCTTGCTGTAACGACCGGCACTGACAAAGGTCTCTTTCCCGTCCTGATCAAATTGGAAGGGTCTCTTTTTCCCGTTGACCTTGATTGTCGCAGGTATATTGCCGGAATGGATCTTCAGATTCCAGTTCCTGTGTGGTTTCATGCCGTCATAAGAACCCTGCACCGGATTGACGGTAAGCAAGAACCCGTCTGCAGTACCCCGACAGGTAATTTCCGTTCTGGCAACATAGCCTTTCTGATATTCATTGCTCAACCCGTCATCCTCGATCAGGGTAAAGGAACAATCTACACCGGGGTATATATTGAGCAGGAGGGTGTCATTGCTCCCCCTCTCAATTGAATTATGGTACGGACGCTCAGGTATAATTGCACCCGCCCGTACCATCAGGGGTATCTCTCCCAACGGGGCATCGACAGTATGCTCTCTGCCTCCCTCCAGCAGCTCACCTGACCAGAAATTTACCCACTGACCTGCCGGGAGATGCAGGGTTCTTTCCGTCGATCCCCTCTCATATACTGGAGCCACCAGGATCTCATTGCCCAGCATGTACTCATACAACCTCCCCGGAATCGGCCTGACAATGTTTATTCCCCGGAGACGTGAAATATGGGCATAAGAGTAAAGATAGGGAAAGAGCTTCATCCGCATATGAGAGTATGCCCTGAAAAGGCTGTCGGCATATGGTGAGTAGTTCCATGCCAGGTTCGCAGTCGGATTTTCCGGTTGACAGAATACCTCCGTTACCGGGCAGAACATTGAAAACTGCATCCATCTTACATACAACTCCTCTTCAGGTATCTCCGTTTTACCCATGTCAAAGCCACCCAGGTCGTTGGTTAAAAAGGGTATTTTGCTTGTTGCAGAACCCGGATTCGTGTACATAGCGATATTTTCCTTCAGAGCCACTTCCGGAACCCATGGGTCAAAACGGACCAACGGATTCTCAACCGTCCAGTCTGACCTTGTATCATCTGTCCATTTGAGCGGATAACGCTTATACTCTTCACTGCCGGTACCACTGCTGTGAGAGAGAATCAGCCCCCTTCCCCTGCTCTCCTTTCCTTCAGATGCCGTAAGCTCATATACTGATCTGCAGACACTTATTCTGTCAGTACGGTCGAGTTTAATGAAATCCGCACCCTCCTCAAAAAAAGGTTTAAGTCTCTCCTGAAAATAACTGACAGCCCTGGGGTTATCAAAGTCAATATTACCGCAGATTGTGCCGGGGTGATCCTTATCATCGCTGAACATTGCAGTGGTGGTGCCCTTATTGTGCCAGGGGTTCCTGTTCAGGTATACACCGGAAAAATATCCCCTCTCCCTGAAGTCATTGAAAGCCTCCTCATTGCCGGTCTCCTGTATGCAGTCCCAGACCCAGAACCCGCCTTTGATATTGTTCTTCTCCATCCATGACCACATGGCTCTTCTGTCGGGATAACCAATATTGTCGCCAGTAAAGTTCAGATATCCTGCCGGTCCTGCCCCGGAGTCGGCATAACTCCAGAACCACGAGTCAATCCAGTAGGCATCGATGGGGTAGTCATGCGCCTGTATCTCTTTTATCCGCTCAATGGACCCGGCCTGGTCAGTATATCCGCCATACAGCACCCCGAACGCCCATGCAGGAGGAATAATGATATTTGTATCAGGCTTAGCCGTCACTGCTCTTTCTGCAATGTCCCGTACAGGTATCAGGTCAACGGCATCAGGCACAATCATCTCATGTCCGCCCTCAAATATTGTGAGGCTCAGATCCGGACCGGCAGTAGATAAATAGACATTTCTCCCTGCCATCCTCTTATCATAAGATTTATCAGGATCAACCCTGCGGGCAAGAAGTCTGACAAGAGTGCTATCCTTCACAACCAGGCTGTCAACTCCTGGATATTTAATCCGGGCTATCTTATTGAAGAAACTGACAGAATGAGGTATGGGTACTGACCCTGTATAACCGTCGTTGATTCCTGCAAATATATTCAGGTATGCACCGTCTCTTTTATCAGCAGGGTATTTCATGAACATGGGAGATCTCCTCCTTGCTTCGGCTGCATCAAAATGCGTTCCGTCTGTTGTCATTTTTTCGAGATCACCCGCATATTTCAGTTTTCTGGATTTGCATTCGCTGTACCAGGCTTCAAGGTCAGATATGCCAGCCCATGAGTTGAAGCTTCGTACCGGATAGCCAATCTTCATGTAGGCAGCCATTGTGGCAAATCCGCCTCCGGAAACACCAATAATATGCACATCAGCCGGGTCGGCATCCGAATGCCGGAGTGCATAATTGATTGCATCCTCAATATCCGTTATCACAAGGTCCGATCCTCCGGCCTGAGGTCTTATATTCGGGCCCCTGAAGTCAGGATGGATATAATTCCATCCCCTGCGCACAATCTCTTCAGCCAGCGGGTCCTCCTGGTTATAGTCACCGCTCCAGGTATGAAGCGAGACAATCAGAGGAGCAGGCTTATCTGACCCTGATGCAAAGAACCTTGCCTTCTGAAGGGAGCCGTCAGATGAAGATCTGATCTCAACAACCCTGAAACCGGATGGCCAGTCAGCATTCAGAGTATCATCCCACGAACCTGTATTATCCTGCCCGTTCGCAGAATAAACAAAAAGTAAACTAATCAGAAGTGATAACAGAATTTTATACATATCTGTTGAATAATTAGTTAAATATGTTTTTCTAAACTTTGCGTGCAGATATTTGCTATAGAAAATTTAATATCAGTTATTTAATATCCTATGTACTTTCACCAGGGGGTTAAGTAAATATTTAATCAAACTGCCGTAACTCCCTTTATCAGAATAACATTACCATACTTTGCCGTCTCTCCGGTCATGACAACTGCAAAGGCACTTCCTGCCCTCTCATAAAAGGCATAGCGGTCAAGCCGTTTTATGGGAGGCAGATCAGGGTTGGTCAGCAGGATGCTCTTCCTATAGGAGGCCTCAACCTGAGGATCGTGCTGATCGCCGGCAACGGGTTCCATCATGATAACCGGGTGCGGCACATAGCTGTCGAGCTCGAAGAGCGGCAGTATTGCCTCAAGGAGGTCGGCAATGCGCAGACCGTCCGCCCTGATAACCCTTTTCCCCAGGCTCTCACCCGGAAAGTGTGCGTCGGCCAGCACCAGCTCATCACCGTGCCCCATCCTGGCCATCACCTCAAGCAGCTGAGGAGATATAAGCGGAGATATTCCCTTAAGCATAATTACGGTTTATTACAGGTAGTGAATTTAATCTATTGAAATCAGAAATGATAACCGGGGATCAACAATTTCCCGGCATGAGGGTTATTAATGAATAATCAGTAATTTTATACATCATCATATCATCAAACTATGAAAAGCAACGATTTCTTCACACTCGCCAACGGAGTCAAAATCCCGGCAATTGGTTTCGGAACCTGGCAGATTCCTTCAGGTGACATCGCATATAACTCAGTCATAGAAGCCATTAAGGCAGGATACAGACACATTGACACAGCACAGGCCTACGGCAATGAGGCCAGTGTCGGGAAGGCCATACTTGACTCCGGCATTGACCGCAGTGAGATATTCGTAACATCAAAGCTGCCCGCAGAGATCAAGAGTTACGACAAGGCAGTTCGCCGTACCGCATTCACAATGAAACAGATCGGCCTTGATTATATCGATCTCTACCTCATTCACGCCCCGTGGCCCTGGACAGAGATCGGCGCCGACTATACAAAGGAAAACATCGAGGTCTGGAAGGCCATGGAAGAGTTTTATGAGAGCGGCAAAACCAGGTCAATCGGCATATCGAATTTCAATGTAAAGGATATCGACGCCATACTTGAGAACTCGCGCATCAGGCCGATGGTAAACCAGATAAAGCTCCACATCGGATACCCTCAGAAAGAGATTGTCAGTCATTGTGTTAAGAGCGGGATTCTTGTAGAAGGTTACTCTCCTCTCGCAACCGGAAAGCTTCTGCAGAACAGCGAAATCGCTGCCATTGCACAGAAATACGGCAAGAGTGTTGCCCAGCTCTCCATCCGCTACGTTCTTCAGAAAGGAGCGCTGCCTCTTCCCAAGTCGACCCACCCCGAATATATCATCCAGAACATTGATGTGGACTTTGAGATTACCGCAGAGGACATGAGTTATCTCGATGCCCTTCAATAAAAAAACCCGGGATCATCTCCCGGGCTTTTCTTTCCCCGTGATACGGGATAGCGCTGCTTTACGGCCTGTTCCCTTTGAGCTCTCAGCTCCGGGGCCAATTGTAGCCCCACCAGGAATCGAACCTGGATTTCAGGTTTAGGAAACCCGCGTTCTATCCATTGAACTATAGGGCCGCGCGTTTGCAGCCGCAAATGTAAATCATTTTTCGGTTATCGCAAAAAATCAGCAGCCTCCGGCAGGCTTCTTTTTGGCCTTGGCAGTTGTTGGCGGCTTGACAGCCTTCACCGTCGGGGTGCTTCCCTCCGTAGCCACAACACCTCCACCTCCCAGGGCGGCAGCTGCGCTCTTCCGGAAATCATACCTGGCGAACTCCTCATCGGGACTGGTCACCGAAGGAGCTTCCGGGGAGAGAATATTGCCAAACCAGTAGTTCAGTCCGCCTTCAAGCACATAATTATTCTCATACCCCAGCTGCCTGGTGATCATCCATGCCTGGTTCGCATAGACCGAACCGTTTGAATAGAAGACATTCATATATGCATCCTGGTGCAACAGATCAGTGTACTCATCCGCAAGCAGGTTGCTGAGCGGAACATTGATTGCGCCGGGCATGCTGTATGCATCGAATTCTTCCGGAGTGCGAACATCAATCAGGCGCAGCGACGGGTCTTTCTGGACAAGCATGTCAGCAACCACATCGGGTGAGATGAACTGCACACCGGCACCAGCCTCCTGAAGGAGCTCGTCGGCAGTGAGCTGAAAGTGCTTTACCCTGTCAGCCGGTACGGCCGCTATTATTATTCCAAGAGGAATAACTATCAGTGCAAGTAATTTTAACGGTTTCATATCTGTTATTTTGTTAATTATTTATCTCACAAGCCCTTTGTCAGATACCGGCGTTCATGGCACTCCGGCACTGTTTAACAAGCGGGCAGACATAATGTTGTCTGTCAATACTCTTCCCTGGGGAATTTTTTCTCTGCCCATTCAGCGACAATAAACATGCCAATGGCCGCCACAATGAGCAGCAGCCCGAAGAGGCCGTCCTTCATGCCCAGTGCCTCGCTCACCTTGGGTTCGCCGAGATACTTCGCAAAATAGAGTTTCTCCCAGAGGCCATATGTAAACGCGAAGCCGTAGACGCCGATGAAGAGCCCGACTATGAATACCATTGCGTCAATCTTTCCGATGGCCGCGCCGCAGAAGCTGGTTCCCGGGCAGAAGCCGCCCATGATGAACCCGGCTCCCATGATCACGCCGCCGACAATGGCGGAGGTCAGGTATGTCGGGTTTACATATATCAGGTCAAGATCGACCCAGCCGAAGAGGCTCATGAAGAGCAGTCCGAGCATAGCCGTTACGGCTCCGGTGAAAAATACCTTTAATACCACGGTGTCATAACCGTAGAAGATGCCGGCCAGCTTGCGGCTCGACGAGAAGCCGGAGCTCTCGAGTACCCAGCCGAATGCTATGCCGATGAAGAATGCAAGGAGAAAATTGGTGTTCTCCGATATGATTTCGTATGGTGCTAATGGTCCCATTGTTTTCTCCTTTCCGTTAAATCCAGTTTCTCCTGAAGAAATAAGCCAGTGCGAAGGCAGTGCCGAAGATAGCCATCATGGTCACGAAGCCTCCCAGGGAGAGCACGGCCATGCCGCTAAGGGCCGAGCCGCTGGTGCAGCCTCGCCCGATCTGTGAGCCCAGCCCGAAGAGGATACCCCCGGCCAGTGCAAATATCAGCCTGCGCCTTGAAGTTATCTTAGGGGAGTGCTCAACCTTCAGCTTCAGGCGGCCCGCAAAGGTTCCCGAGAGAAATCCTCCCACAATCACTCCAAGCATCTGGAAGACAAGCCATGATTTCATGGGACTGCCGCTGTGTGATCCGGCATACTCGGCCATGAAAGGCATGGTGTTGGCCGCATCGCCATGCACCGCTTCAATGGACGTGGCCACGACACTCTTGATGGCACCGCTGGCACCCAGTCCTCTGCCTGAAACAAAATTGGCGGCAAGCAGTACGAGACCCAGAAGAACCCCGCCCACATACGGGTTGAGGTATCGCCTGCCCCTCTCATTTGTTGTAGTATTGCTCATATAGTTGTGTTTTTAATTGTGATCAGTAAAGCCACCGGCTCACCTGGCCGGCAAAGACAAAAACAAAACGAAAGGCGAAACTGCCCATGAGTACAAGCACTCCGGGTATCAGTGCCGGGATATGTCTCCCGCGCAGTTCCATCAGGTCGAGGATTCCCGGAACGATAATGCCGAGAACCACCACGAAGATCCAGAAGACCATTGTGTAGGGCCCGCCCAGGAAAAGCTGTGCGGCCTCTATCTGCACCTGTGTGCTGGCCAGGAAGCCCATGAACATGTGGACTATCAGGAAGAGTTCCGTACCAAGGATAATAAGGTCGATCTTCGTAAAGAGAAGCCTCTCCTCGCGGTTCTTTGAGGCCAGCACTATTGTCGCCGCCCCTGCCGACAGTCCGGAGGCAAGGAAGAGAGGCCCCAGCACCGATGTGTTCCATAAGGGCCTTGCGTTAAAGGCAGAGAGCAGGATGCCGGTATAAACACCGGTGATGATGGCAAAGATCAGCATCACCCATGCAAGGGGTTTCTTGTGCTTGTTGAAGAAAGCCTCGGTCTCCTTCAGCCAGCCATACTTCCAGTCCCAGTTCGGGAAAAACTCCCTTATGTGCAGGGCACACCAGATCACTGAAACGGTTGTAATTACCAGCAAGGTCCATGCGCCCCATGACATCGGCGACTGGATCCTTATGGTAGTGTAAAGCTGCCAGAAAAAGGCTTTGTGGTTAAGGTCATAAAAGAGGGCTGCAAGACCTATGACAAGCACAAAGGGGGCAATGAAGGGCACCCTGCGCACGGCAGCGCGGTACTGCTCTTCCTTCCCCATCAGATAGTAGAGTGCGGCAAAAAACAGCACCCCTGCTGCCAGTCCTCCCAGAAAGAGGTAAAGCGGTATGGGCCAATGCCATATATGCAGTTGCGGGTCAACCATCAGGTTCTCTCTTCCGCTGATAATAAGCTCTTCGTTCATCGTCTGCTCAGATAAGGAAATATAACTGCGGTTGTGTCCCTGCTTCGGGTATGAGTGTCTTCGACTTGCGTTTTTTGAGTATGACGCTCACCTCGCTGTTGGGGTCGTCAAGATCACCAAAGTACATGCATTTTGTCGGGCAGACAGCCACGCATGCAGGCTTCATTCCCTCCTTCACGCGGTGAATGCAGAAGGTGCATTTGTCAACATAACCTTTAGGATGGGGATAGCGTGCGTCATAGGGGCAGGAGGCAATGCATGCGCCGCAGCCGATGCACTTGTTCGGTTTGACCAGCACTATGCCGCCCTCGGCGATGTGGCTCGCTCCCGTAGGACAGCATCTGACGCAGGGCGCATTGCCGCAGTGATTGCAGCGCTCCGATCTCAGCTCGATCTCGAGCTGAGGATAGGTCCCATCCATCACCTCCACTACCCAGTCGCGGCAGTAGCCGATAGGCACATTGTTCTCCGTCTGGCATGCCACGACACAGTCGCTGCATCCCACACATTTCTTCGTATCAACAGCCATTGCGTATCTCATGATACCACCTCCTCTCCGGCCAGGTCAGTGACAAAGGTGACGAAGTTGCCGCGCATGCCGGTGCCTCCCATGATCGGGTCAACAAGCACCTTTGTAATGAGATTGGTGTCGCTGGCGCCCTTGCCGTAACATCGTCGAAGCTTCTTCTCCTGGTGGCCAAATCCGTGAACCATGTAAACGGAGTCCCATCGGATACGCTCTGTCACCCTCACCTTGATGGGGAATTCCGACTTCTTGCCGTCCTGGTTCATCAGGTGAACATACTGCCCCGTGCTCAGTCCCCACTCTTTTGCCACGCGCGGGTTGACCCACACGCTGTTTTCGTCCATCAGGTCGGTCAGGTTGGGATTATTGGAGGTGCGGCTGAAGGTGTGCATCGGGGCCCTGCCGTAGTTGAGGCGGTAGAAGCCGGCCGGCGGTTCCTCGTGAGCAGTATACTTTGGCATCGGATCGAAGCCTGCCTCTTCCAAAGCCGTTGAATAGAGCTCTATCTTTCCGGTGGCAGTAAAGAACTCCACCGCTTCATCGGGATAGAAATATAGGTCGTCGGCTGTGCGTTCAAAGGTTTTGACCCCGATCCTTTTCATCTCCTCGAGGCTGCTTCCCACCTGCTTGAGCTGCCAGTCAAGCTGATCCTCAATTTTTTCAAAGGGGAAATACTCAATCACTCCCAGCCTCTTTGCGAGCTCCCTGGCCATATAGAAGGCCGGTCTGGTGTCGTACAGCGGTTCTGCGGCCGGGGCCCTGAGGGCGATCTGCGGTTTGCGGTGCGGACCTACTCTCAGGTCGTCATAACGTTCGAGATAAGTGCACTCAGGCAGCACCACGTCAGCCCATCCCGTAATCTCCATGGGCATCGTATCAACGACCACCAGCAGCTGGAGGGCCTGAATGGCACTAAGGGTGTTCGCCTGGTTGGGGAGGGTCTCCATCAGGTTTGTGCCGTTGACAATCCATGCCTGGAACTTGCAGTTGCGGCTCGGGTCCGGAACGGTGGCGTCGCAGACGCCGTTGGCCAGCACGGTGTCGGCAAGCTTGTAAAGATCGGGAAACTCCGTTCTCCATGATCTCTTTGGCGTGGGATAGGCAGGGTGTGGCGGCTCGGGCAGCTCGAAGGTCTCGGTGCGGAAGAATCCGCCCCTGCGGCCCCATGAGCCCAGCAGGGCGTTGAGTATGGCCACCGCCCTCAGTCGTTGTGTGTCGTCACCGTACCACGTGACATGTCTTCCGGGATGAACAATGACAGCCGGTGCGGCATTGGCCATCTCACGGGCAGTCTCGCGAATGACTGTGGGATCAATTGTAGTAATGCCGTAAGCCCACTCCGGAGTCATGTTTTTCACATGCTCCTTAAGGTACTCGAACCCGTAGGTGTATTTCTCCACGTAGGGCTTGTCATACAGCTCCTCGGTGATGATGACGTTTATCCATGCCAGGAGCAGGGCGAGGTCAGTGGCCGGTTTTATCGGCAGCCAGTACTTTGATTTGCCGGCGGCAGTCGAGAACCGGGGGTCGACAGTGATGATGGCTGCTCCCTTGTCAATGGCATCAGACATCTCCTGAACCTGTCCGTTATGCATATTCTCACCCAGGTGACTTCCGATCAGGACAAGGCACTTTGTGTCACGGATATCAAGCGGTTCGGGGCTTTCGAGTGCCTCTCCGAAGGTAGCCTGGAAGGCCACCTCGCGCGGTCCGCGGCACTGTGCATAGGATGGCGCTGCAATATGTGGTGATCCGAGGGCACGCAGAAGCGTGGAGAAATACTTACCTCCCGAGCCGTGGGTGAATAGTGCAACGCACTCCGGGCCGTGTTCGGCGGAGATCACTTTTATCTTTTCGGCGATGTAATCAAAGGCCTCTTCCCATGTGGCTTCACGGAAGCTCTGTGTTCCACGCTCCTCGGTGCGTATCAGAGGCTTGCGCAGACGGTCCTCATCATGGTACATGCCCACACCGCCGGTACCGCGCGGACAGAACCGGCCGTTGGAGTTGAGGTCTTCATTGTTTCCGATGATCTTCTGGATCACTCCATTATCATTCTTGTAAACCCACCCTGCACACTTCCAGAAACATACCTCGCAGTATGTGGGTGTACGGGCGGTAAGAGCAGCCAGAGTTGCCTTCTGTCCATCAGTAAGCTCCGAAGCCAGGAGCCTGAAACCGGCTGCGCCGGCCATGACAGCTCCTGCTCCCATCGCTGAGATCCTGATGAATTGTCTGCGTGTTGCCATTCTTTATTCTGTTTTTGCTACGATTTCAGGTCACTGCCGCGGCAGTTCAGAGGATCTGTCTGCCGGTCATAATTTTACAATAAGCGAAGGTACTGTTTTAAGATTAACAGCACAATTTTGATGATTAATATGATATTTTAAATCCTGGAAAAAAGTGTCAGGAGAGACATTGCCATAATCAAATGTCAGAAGAGACGCTGCCGCTAAACAAGTGTCAGGAGAGCCTTTTATACTTCATCCTTACCGGGCCTGCATTGGCTGTACGCTTACGGTAGTTCTCGTCGTATTCCGAGAAGCTGCCCTCAAACCATACCACTTTGGAGTTGCCCTCGAAGGCAAGAATGTGTGTCGCCACGCGGTCAAGGAACCAGCGGTCGTGAGATATTATCACAGCGCAACCGGCAAAATTCTCCAGACCCTCCTCCAGCGCCCGGAGGGTGTTCACATCGATATCGTTCGTCGGCTCGTCGAGGAGGAGGACATTGGCGCCGCTCTTGAGTGTCAGGGCCAGGTGCAGCCTGTTGCGCTCCCCGCCGGAGAGCACTCCGCATTTCTTCTCCTGGTCAGCGCCGGTGAAGTTGAATCTTGCCGAATAGGCACGGGCATTTACCGGCCTGTTGCCGACCATGACCTCATCAACCCCGCCTGAGATAACCTCATAGACGCTCTTCTTCAGGTCTATGGCTGCATGTGCCTGATCTACATATCCCAGCGTAACAGTCGGGCCCACCTCAAAAGTGCCTTTGTCAGTCATCTCCTGCCCCATGATCATACGGAACAGGGTGGTCTTGCCGGCACCGTTGGGTCCTATCACCCCCACAATGCCGTTCGGTGGCAGATTGAATTCCAGCTCTTCAAAGAGGATCTTGTCGCCGAAGGCCTTGGAGACACCTTTTGCCTTTATCACCTTATCGCCCAGCCTCGGGCCGTTGGGAATGAAGATCTCAAGCTTCTCCTCCTTCTGTTTGACATCCTGGCTGAGAAGACTCTCGTAAGCGCTCAGTCGGGCCTTCGATTTGGCATGACGAGCCTTCGGTGACATGCGCACCCATTCAAGCTCATGCTCGAGTGTCTTGCGGCGCTTGACATTGCCCTTTTCCTCAAGTTCAAGTCTCTTCGCCTTCTGTTCGAGCCACGAGGTGTAGTTGCCCTTCCACGGTATGCCTTCACCCCTGTCGAGCTCCAGTATCCAGCCGGCCACGTTATCAAGGAAGTAGCGGTCGTGGGTTATGCAGATGACAGTGCCATTGTACTGTTTGAGGTGTGTCTCAAGCCACTGGACACTCTCGGCATCGAGGTGGTTGGTCGGCTCGTCGAGGAGGAGGACGTCAGGTTCGAGGAGAAGCAGGCGGCAGAGAGCCACACGGCGGCGCTCGCCTCCGGAGAGGATATTGACAGGTGTTGAGGGGTCGGGACAGTTGAGTGCGTCCATGGCCTGCTCAAGCCGGTGCTCGAGATTCCATCCGTCGAGTGCCTCGATCTTCTCCTGAAGCATTGCCTGACGGGTCATCAGCTTCTCCATGGCCGCGGGATTCTCATAGACCTCCGGCTCACCAAAGCGGAGGTTGATCTCTTCATATTCCTTCAGAACAGCAACCACATCGGCAGCGCCCTCCTCGACTATCTCACGGACGGTGCGCCGCTCATCCATCAGCGGATCCTGTGGAAGGTGACCCACGGTAAAGCCAGGGGAAAAGACCACTTCGCCCTGAAACTCCTTCTCAATACCTCCGATGATCTTAAGCAGGGTCGACTTCCCCGAGCCGTTAAGACCGATAATGCCGATCTTGGCTCCCAGGAAGAAGGAGAGCGAAATATCCTTAATAACTTGTTTGTGAGGCGGGTAGCTCTTGCTTACCCTGTACATGGAAAAAATGATCTTCTTGTCGTCTGCCATAACGTTGCTGGTTACCGACGACAAAAATAATCATTTTGTCTGCCCTGAAACAGGGCGATGGCTCCTTTATCGGGTAAGCTGAGTTTTCGGGCAGCCCTTGTCAAAAAGTGAGACTGTCTCAGACTGCACCAGCACCCAGATGATATATACTCCCTTAAGTGTGCCAATCGGAATGTTCAGAAGCCCTACAGCCGACATGACAAGGGTAAGAATCCGCGCCCAGGGTTTGCATGACAGAAGACCCACTCCTCCTGCTATCATTGCACCGCCGAAAAGCAGAAACAGAACTACCAGAGGTGTTCCGACAATTCCCAGGACCTTAACAGCCGTAGGGTCATCAACAAACTGATCTACAAAGCCGAAGGCAAAGGCAATGGCCATCGCGGCTATGACATTTAGTGATCCGAAGACTATCTGCAGGATTGCTGCAACATTTACATGCTTCTTCATCCTGTTCTCTTCCGCTGTCACCGGTGACTGTGAAATCGTATTCTCTTCCATGATATGAGGGTTTTGGGTTTGCTTTATTGTTCGGATTAATGACTCTAATTTATGAAAAATGCTGCACTTCCCTTATGATACTATTTTTTTAACTTTGCCGTTATATCAGAAAAAGATGAAAAGGAAGCTTTTATATATCGCCGGTCTGCTCTTGATAACCTGTAGTTTTACTTCATGTGATCTGCTTGGCGACGGCTGCCAGGTATGCCAGACGGTCTCCTATGAAAACGGCAATCCCATTGCCTGGGGCACCGAGGCTGAATATTGCGATCAGGAACTTGTCGCCATAAAGGCCATTGCCCCCACCACCTACAACGGCGTCACCACGCGGTGGGAGTGCTATTGATCAGCCTCCGGGGTTCATTATCTGAACGTTAACCATTCCTCTGCTTTTTGTTTAAAAGTTGTTGTTAATAAGTTGTTTCTAAAGTTGAAATTTGAGAAAATTTTAATTAATCTTGTTTGCCTTCGCCGGATACCTTTACGCTGAGTTCGGATCATTAACCCCGGGTTCACTTTATACACGATGCTGAATATTACAGGCAAAAGGATTGCGATCGTTGAAGACGACATTGCATCACTGAAGTACTACGAGACACTGCTAAAGGAGACCGGCGCTGAGGTCTCAGTCTTCCGTAACGGTAAGGAGTTTGTTGATGCAATCACTACAGGCAAGGCTCACTTTGACCTTGTCTTCATGGATTTTCTTGTTCCCCTGATCAACGGCATTGACTGTACGAGGGCCTTCCGCCAGATGAACCGTTCGGCTCCGGTGATACTGATCACCGCCTACTATTCTGAACAGACCAAGAACGAAGCTTATATAGCAGGGTGTACCGAGTATAACCTCAAGCCTGTCTTCCCTGACAAGATCCACCTGATTCTTGAGAAGTACCTGGCTCCTAGGCCGGCGTATCAGTCATACGACTAACAGGTATACAATACTTTAAGGCCTACGGCCTATAGTTGGGGGGATCACCGCAATCTACAATACTATAAGGCCTACGGCCTTTTACACAACGGCCATTACACACTATTGCATGCTGCCTGCGGCCTATTACACTACTGCCTATTGCCTGCTCCCTACTGCCTCAGAACGGCGTACCTGGCATAAAGCTCACTGAACTTCCTGTTTATCTCTTCCGCGGCGGCTGTTTCTCCGTTGTCATAGCACATCTGCATAACAGGTGACACCAGCTGAAGCCCGTTGGCTATCTCCTGGTCGGCATAGAGTGCCACGGAGGGTCTCTGGTCAAGCAGATACCCCGAGCGCTCGAGATAGTACTCAGAGAAGCCGCGTGCCAGTGACACCGCCTTCTCATTGTCGCCGGCAGCAAAGAAGGCTGATATGATCTCGGCAAAATAGAAGTCATATCCGAGCTTTGACACAGGGAATATTTCCAGGCTTCTGTCAAGAACCTCCCGGGCCCTCGCAGTGTCGCCCCCGGCAACCAGCGCACCGGCAAGCTTTGCATAGTTGAAACGACTCCTGATAACCGTCAGGGTGCGCGTGTGATAATAGTCTATATAGACATCGGGATCAGCGACACCACCCCATACAAAGCGGTTCATCAGGTTCTCATAGAGAATATCGGTGTCAATGCGGCCGTACTCCAGCCAGCCCCTGTTAACGCCTTTCACGGGCACCAGGCGGTAAGCAATACCTTCAAGCTGGAAATACTCCTCCAGGCCCATGGCATCATCATGCATGCCGGACACAAAATAGATCGGCCTCTCCCAGTCGTTGTTTGCGATGATGTCAAGCACCATCAGCTGGCTCTTCATTATCCATGAGCCCTTGAGGTTTATGTCGATATAGGGCACGATCTTGTCTGCATCTTCCGGCCTGACGGTCCCGTTGGCAATCACTTTGGCCGCGTCCACCGGAATGCGCACGGTACGTGTCGGAATGTAATATATATCCTCACCGTACATTGAGAGTTTTGATACATCACTGCCGCTGCTGATGAATTTCATCACCTCCTTTGCACTGGCAGGCTCGCTGACCCGTTCATATACAGCCACCTGGTTATTTACGCCGTCATAATACAGACTCTTCGGGAGGCTGATGGGAAGCGGCTCGGAGGTATATGCCTTCATCTTCATCTGGTCAATGTACCAGTCGGTATTGAGCAGCATCAGGTTACACACGCGTACGTCGGTGCGTATCCCTTCCACCTCCTGAGCATACCACAGCGGGAAGGTGTCATTGTCGCCGCCGGTGAATATTATTGCCTGCGGCTTGCAGGTGTTGAGATAGTTGAATGCCACATCCCGGGCCAGGTACCTTCCCGAGCGGTCGTGGTCATCCCAGTTCTCGGCACCCATCAGTGCCGGCACTGCGGCAAAGGTCAGCGCAGAGGCAATGACGGCAGCGGGGGTCTCGCCGGCAGCCTTTCGCAACAGCTCAAAGAGAGCCAGTGCTCCCAGACCTATCCAGATGGTGAAGGCATAGAAAGAGGCCGCATAGGCATAATCGCGCTCACGCGGCTGGTTCGGATACTGGTTCAGATAGATAACGATGGCTATACCTGTCATAATGAATAGCAGCAACACTATCCACCAGTTCCTCACATCGCGGTTGAAATGCCAGAGGAACCCTACCAGTCCCAGCAGCAGGGGCAAGAGGAAATAGACATTCCGCGACGGCGCGTTCTTCATGTCATCAGGCATGCCCTTTATCGATCCCACCCGTGGTGCATCAAGGAAGTCAATCCCGGTGATCCAGTTCCCGTTTACAGGGCCTCCCATACTCTGAATGTCATTCTGCCGGCCGCTGAAGTTCCACATGAAGTATCTGAAATACATAATGCCGAACTGGTACTGGAACATGAATTTCAGGTTCTGCCCGAAGGTGGGCACGCGTACCGTGGCCGGCTCACCGGTCTGCGGATCGGTTATTTTGACCGGTTTCCCCTTGTTGCCCGTGTATTCTTCATAAATCCGGATGTGGTCGGGTGAGTCGCTCCACATCCTCGGAAGCAATGTCATGAACCGTTCATCATATTCGCGAATCGTCTCACGGTTGGTTATCACGTATTTGCCGTCGATGGGATTATATGTCGGCTTGCCCTTTACATAATTGGTCACCGGGGCGTTGTAATAGGGGCCGTGGACCAGCGGGCGCTGCCCGTACTGCTCACGGTTGAGATAGTAGAGCAGGGCGAAGGGGTTGGATGGGTTGTTTTCATTCATCGGTGTATTCGCCGTTGACCTTATGACGATGGTTGCAATGGATGAATACCCGATTACTATCACCAGCATGGCGGTCATGATCGTGTTCAGCACAATCCTGTTCCTGGTTGAAAGATACCATGCACCATAGACGATTGCGGCCAGGATGAAAAGATCAAGGATGACCGAGTCTGTCAGCAGCCAGATCCCCGACAGTATCAGTGTGAGGGCCGCCAGGATAAACCCTCTTTTCCCGTCCTGATGGGTGAACGAGTACCAGACTGAGAGAAGAAGAGCGGCAATGAGAAGTATGATGTGAATATACATGCCGCTGTTGAAGGGCATGCCAAGGCTGTTGACGAAGAAGAGTTCGAACTTTGAGGTAACCGTAAAGATGCCGGGGATGATACCGTACATGATGATTACCAGGAGGATGACCGAGACGACCAGCGATGCCGCGAACCCTTTCCACGAAAACTCATACTTGCGGAAATAGTATATGAATACTATTGCCGGTATGGCAAGCAGGTTAAGCAGATGCACCCCGATGGAGAGACCCATCATAAAGGCAATGAGGATGATCCATCTGTCGGCGTACGGCTCGTCAGCCACATCCTCCCACCTGAGCATGGCCCAGAAGACCACGGCTGTGAAGAGCGAGGAGGTGGCATAGACCTCTCCCTCCACCGCTGAGAACCAGAATGTATCTGAGAAAGCATAAGCCATGGCTCCCGTCAGCCCGGCACCCAGGACGGCAATAATCCTTCCGGCAGTGTAATCCGACTCCTGCTTCAGGAATATCCTCCTGGCAAGATGGGTGATGGTCCAGAAAAGGAATAGTATCGTAAGGGCGCTTGCCAGGCCTGACATGGCGTTGATCATCATTGCCACCCTGGTTAGGTCACCGCCGGCAAAATTGGCGAAGAAATTTCCCAGGATCATGAAGAAGGGAGCTCCGGGAGGGTGACCCACCTCAAGCTTGAAGGCAGAAGCAATGAACTCACCGCAGTCCCACAGACTGGTAGTCGGCTCGATGGTCATAAGGTATGTTACCGCCGCAACGGCGAAGGCTGTCCAGCCGAGTATGTTGTCCCAGAGCCTGTATTTCTTTATCATGACAGTATGTTTTCCGTTCCCTGTTATTCCGCACGAAATTAATAAGATTTTGCTGTGAAGCCGAAGATATCAGCCAATTTTGGTATTTTTGGGTAAACTGCCCCGCATGAGAAAATACATTATATTCCTCTTGCTGAGCCTTCTGACAGTAACGAAGGCCGGAGCACAGTACTATGATTCGGGGCAGGATCCGGCGTCGCTCAGGTGGCGACAAATAAATACACCACACTTCCGGATAATCCATCCCGAAGATTATTCCGAAGTTGCCCGGGACTATGCGCTGCTGCTGGAGCAGTCATACAGCAGGCTATCACCTCTTTATCCTGACGGGAAGACAAAAATCCCTGTGATAATCCACAACCTCTCCATGTCATCAAACGGCTATGTGAGCTGGGCCCCGCGCAGGATGGAGCTCTTCCCCATGCCCGGACAGGATAACCTCCCTATGCTGCCTTCGGAACAGCTGGCCGTGCATGAGACCGCACATGTTCTGCAGCTCTCATCTCTCAACGGAAAAGGACTGGGGAAGGCGCTCTGGTATCTCCTCGGGGAACAGTCGGTGGGGTTGAGCGCCCTGGAGATACCCATGTGGGCGTTCGAGGGCGATGCCGTCTATGCGGAGACGGTTACGTCACTGTCAGGCAGGGGGCGCAGCAACGCCTTCACACAGAGAGCCAGGGCCCTGGCAACAAGCCCGCAGGGGATATACGGCTATGATAAGATGCTCTCCGGCTCGTACCGGAACTACACCCCCGACCACTACGTCTTCGGATACCTGATGATGAACCACCTCCGCAACATTGACAGCAGCGCATGGCTTGGTGCCGTAAGAAAAGTGTCATCGGGCTATCCGTTCAATCCTGTCAATAACAGCCTTAAAAGGGAGACCGGACTGACAAAACGAAAACTGTACGATTCAACATTCGCAATGCTTGAGAGAACCTGGAAGGAGATTGCGTCGCCGGACTTCAGGGAATACCCGTCACTCAGCCTCGAAAGGAAGAGGGACTACGTCAGCCATTTTACCCCTTACCGGACCGGCGACGGGAGGATTGTCTCGCTCAGAACCTCATTGACGGCTCCGTCACAGTTCGTCATAACTGATGAAAGTGGTGGTAAAGAACATGTCCTGACCACCACCGGATATATATTTCCTTACTTTTTTTCTTATTCTGACAGCACCCTGGTGTGGTCAGAGATACACCCCGACATAAGGTGGGATAACCGCGACTATTCGGTAATAAAGCGGATGGACATCGGCGGGGGGCCGGTGAAACAGCTTACCTACCGCACAAGATACGCGGCACCCGACATCTCCCCTGACGGGAAAACCATTGTTGCGGTCTCAACGACGCCCGCACTGCGCTGCTCACTGGTCTTCCTCGATGCAGTGACCGGTGAGGTGCTGATGGATGTGGTGCCGCCTGACAATCTCATCCTGCAACGACCGGCGTGGTCATCTGACGGCAGGGAAGTGACGGTGGTCACGCTCAGCAAAGATGGAGAAGGGATAAGATCATACAGGCCGACAGGCAAGAGATGGACCATACACCTGCCCGAAAGCGTTACGGACATTATCCAGGCAAAGCTCTGCAACGATACGCTCTTCTACCTGGCGCAGGGCGACGGCTCTGACAATATATACCGTCTTACCGATGACAATCAGGTGTCACGTGTTACCGGATCGCGTTTCGGGATATCCGGTTTCTCAATATCCGGTGAAGAGGTACTTTTCTCCGACTACACCGCAGGAGGATTTATCATTGCTGCTGAACACTCCGGGGCTACAGCCGGGTCAGCGGGAAACAGTATGAAGGGCGTAATTCCCGCGGTGGCGCCTATGCCATCAGCAGGGACAGGTGAGGAGCAGCCGGCATCACTGAACCTTGAATCAAAGCCATACAGCAAGACGGCCCACCTGTTCAACTTCCACAGCTGGTTCCCATTTTACGCAGACATTGATGAGCTCCAGACTGATCCCACGGCCATAAGCCCCGGAGTGACACTCATGTCACAGAACCACCTCAGCACCCTTACCTCGACGGTAGGATATGAGTACACCGGCGGAAACCATTACCTCCGTTCCGGCATCAAATGGAGCGGATGGCATCCTGTGATAGATGCGGAGATAGGCTACGGAGGCCAGCAGGCGGTATCAAGGGACTCCGTCACGCGTCCGGCACCCTCCGGACTGAACAGCGACCTCCAGCTGAATGTAAGTGTATATGACCAGCTCTGGTTTGCCTACGGCAAGTTCAGGCAGCTCCTTATGCCGGCCGTTTACATGAATTACCGCAACAGTTATACATGGGTAGCTGAGGAAAACAGCTATGACAAAGACCTTGTTTATCTGACAGGAAGACTCTATTTCTCCAATATCTTTCGTACCGCATACCGTGACATCAACCCGCGCTGGGGACAGATTATCGATGTCAGGTTCACCACAGCACCGTGGGACGGTGACCTCTACGGATCCAGACGATACGCCAGGGGCACATTATTCTTCCCCGGCGTTGCTGCCAACCATAGCCTGGTCGTCAAAGCCGGATACGAGAATCAGTCCCCCTTCGGGAAGATGCTTTACAGCAATTCCCTTCCCTATCCGAGGGGATATAATGAGACGATCGTTTCCGAAAAGCTATTCTCCCTCTCTGCAGATTACACCATGCCTCTGCTCTATCCTGACCTTGCTGCCGGCAGCCTTCTCTACCTGAAGAGAATCAGAGGGTCAGCCTTCTTTGACGGCTCAACGGGCTGGAAAATATATGATTATGGCGCCGGGAAGCTTGATGAGGGGTCAAAAGACTTTGGTTCCTTCGGGGCAGAGCTCCTTGCCGACTTCTACGTGCTCCGGTTTCCCTTTGAGATCAGCGCCGGCGCCACCGCAGGTTACATCCCGGTGCAGGAGAGGTTTTTCATAAACGGCACGATCTCAGTGAATATCTACGGCACCGTCCTTGGCAGAGAGCGCTGAGGCACATTCCTTTATCATCTCCCATGCCTGCAGCACATGTCTCTCAGACACGTTAGTCTGTGCCGTCACCATCCGCAGAACATACATGCCGTCTATTTTAGTATGGGTGAGATATATCCTGCCTGTATCATTCAGGGTGTGGTTGATCTTCTCATTCAGCCTGTTAGCTTCTTCGTCGCTCATACCCGCGGGCTTATAGCGGAAGCATACGGTGTTAAGCGGTACCGGCGCCACCAGGGTGAAGTCCCTTTCATCCTCAATCAACCCGGCAAGCATCTTCGCCAGCCTGAGATGTTCCCTGATCATGCCCTGAAGCCGTTCAACGCCATAGGTCCGTATCACGGCCCACAGCTTCAGCGCCCTGAACCGCCTTCCGAGAGGTATGCCCCAGTCGCGGTAGTCATTGACCTTACCCCTGGTGCGCGTCCTGAGATACTCGGGCAATATTTCGAAAGTGTGTATCAGTGAGGCGGCATCACGGACAAAATAGGCCGAACAGTCGAAGTTGGTGAACATCCATTTGTGGGGGTTGAAGACAATGGAATCGACATATTCAATGCCGTCAGCCATCCATCGCATCTCCGGCAGCAGCAGGGCGGTTCCGGCCAGCGCTCCGTCAACATGCAGCCAGATATTCATTTCGCGGCATATCTCACCCACATCCCTCAGTGAGTCTATTGCCGTTGTGCCTGTGGTGCCGAGGGTGGCAATCACGCAGCAGGGGATATAACCTGCAGCTATATCCTCTTCTATGGCTTTTCTCAGGGCAGCGGCATCAATAGAATAGTCGTTCCTGACCGCAATCCTCACCAGGTTCTCCCTCCCGATTCCGGCCACGCCAACACCCTTCTCCACTGACGAGTGTGCCTGCTGTGATGCATAAACGCGCATCCGGCCTGACCCCGACAGTCCTTCCATGTTGGACCTGTATTGCGTGACTCTCTCCCGTGCAGTGATGACAGCCACCAGGGTGGCCGACGAGGCGCTATCCTGTATCACCCCCTCAAACGAGGAGGGCAGCCCGGTCATTTCACGCAGCCACTCCATCATCCTCTCCTCAAGCTCGGCTGCTGCGGGGGAGGTCTCCCATATCATGCACTGCGCCCCGAGGGCAGAGGTAAGCATCTCGGCAAGAACGGACGGGGGACTGCTGTTGGCGGGAAAGTATGCAAAGAAATTGGGACTCTGCCAGTGCGTTATGCCAGGCATGATGATCTCATCGAAGTCCTTCATGAAGAGATCAAAAGACTCACTCCCTGCAGGAGCTGTTCCGGGAAGGGCGTTTTTTACCTCCCCAGGGGCCACGTGTGCTTTGACCGGGTACTGTTCTACGTTTTCAAAGTAGCGGGCTATCCACTCAACAATCTCGTGACCCTGCCTGCGGAACTCGTCACTGTCCATCAGCTTCAGCCTTGAATGACGGAGTCGGCAAGGAGGATGATCCGGTTCTTCTTCACCTCAATCACTCCGCCGGTGATATCAAACTTCACCTCGTTGCCCTGTTCATCAGCCACGATCACGATGCCGGCCTCAAGTGTAGATATGATCGGGGCATGGTCTTTCAGCACCTGGAAGGAGCCTTTTCTGCCTGGCACCCTCACGGAGCGCACCTCTCCGGAATAGATGCTTTTGTCGGGTGTGATAATCTCAATCTTCACGTCTGATCATGTTTGGCATTACCGGCTCTCGGCAATCAGCTTCTCGCCCTTTTCTATTGCGTCTTCGATGGTGCCTACAAGCATGAAGGCAGCCTCGGGGTACTGATCCACGGCGCCGTCGATGATCATGTTGAAGCCCCTGATCGTGTCTTCTATCGAGACCAGCTTGCCGGGTATGTTGGTGAACTGTTCGGCCACGTGGAATGGCTGAGACAGGAACCTCTGCACCCTGCGTGCCCTGTGCACCACCAGCTTGTCTTCTTCGGAGAGCTCATCCATGCCGAGGATGGCGATGATATCCTGAAGCTCATTGTATCTCTGGAGTATCTCCTTCACCTTCTGTGCGCAGCGGTAGTGCTCCTCGCCAACCACCTCGGGGGAAAGTATCCTTGAGGTCGAGTCAAGCGGGTCGACGGCAGGGTATATACCCAGCTCGGATATCTTGCGGCTCAGAACGGTTGTGGCATCAAGGTGGGCAAATGTTGTTGCAGGCGCCGGGTCGGTAAGGTCATCAGCCGGCACATATACAGCCTGCACCGAGGTTATTGACCCGTGGCGGGTAGAGGTGATCCTCTCCTGCATCACGCCCATCTCCGTGGCCAGGGTTGGCTGGTAACCAACTGCCGAGGGCATTCGGCCAAGCAATGCCGATACCTCTGACCCCGCCTGTGTGAAACGGAACACGTTATCCATAAAGAAGAGTATATCCCTTCCCGTTCCTTCGCCTTCACCGTCACGGAAATATTCGGCAACGGAGAGGCCTGACAGGGCCACGCGTGCACGTGCGCCGGGAGGCTCGTTCATCTGTCCGAAGACCAGAGCCAGTTTCGACTCCTTAAGCCCCTCATGATCAACGAGATTAAGGTCCCATCCTCCCTTCTCCATGTTCTCCATGAAATCCTTGCCGTATGAGATGACATTTGCCTCGAGCATCTCACGGAGGAGGTCATTCCCTTCCCTTGTGCGCTCACCAACACCGGCGAAGACGGAGAGTCCTGAATAGGCCTTGGCAATATTGTTTATAAGCTCAAGAATGACAACGGTTTTTCCCACGCCTGCGCCCCCGAAAAGACCTATCTTACCGCCTTTTGAATAGGGTTCGATGAGGTCAATTACCTTGATACCCGTGTAAAGAACCTCCTTCTCGGTTGAGAGATCTTCATATCTCGGCGGTTTGCGGTGTATGGGGTAACCTCCTTTTTTATCCAGGGTACCAAGGCCGTCGATGGGCATGCCGGTCACATTCATCAGCCTGCCGCGTATCTGTTCTCCCACCGGCATGATAATCGGAAGACCTGTTGACACAACCTCCATCCCCCGCTGCAGCCCATCGGTTGAGTCCATGGCTATGGCCCTGACAGTCTTTTCACCTATGTGCTGCTGGCACTCCACAACCAGCACTGTTCCGTCCTGACGTGTGATCTCCAGCGCATCAAGTATGTTGGGCATCTCTGTCCCGGCTGTCTCAAAGGTAACGTCAACCACAGGTCCGATGACCTGACTTATCACTCCTGTTTTCTTTGCCATCTCTCTGACTTGATATTTCAATGTTTTTTGATAGTGTTCATTCTTCCTGTCCGCCGGCAGTGGCAGGCATGTCTATTTCACCCTCCCTATGAGGTTCACCGCCATCTGTTTAATCTCTTTCTTGCGTTCGGCATTTACATTCACCTGGTCAAGTGCCTGAAATGACCTGTTGAAGTAGTCATAAGCAAGGTTCTCGGCATGGAGTCTTATCTCCAGCTCATCATATATTGCCCTCACGGCAATTACCTTCTCATCCGGGTCATGGTCTCCCGGTTCAAGCAGTTTTTTCAGCCGGCGCAGCTTCTCGCCTCCGGCCATCTCCAGGGCTTTTACAAGGAGGTAGGTCTTCTTGTTTGCAACGATATCGCTTCCGGTCTTCTTGCCGAACATTCTTGTATCGCCATAGGTATCAAGCACATCGTCCTGGATCTGGAAAGCTATCCCCAGGCACCTTCCGAACTCATAAAGCAGATCCTGGTCTTTTTCAGACGCCTCTCCTATGATGGCTCCGGTTTTCAGTGAGGCGGCGACCAGCACTGCTGTTTTCAGCTCTATCATCCGGAGGTATTCTGACTCTGAAACAAGGCCCTTCTTTTCATAATCAAGATCGAGCTGCTGTCCGGTGCAAACCTCTATTGCAGTGCGATTGAAGAGTTTAAGGGTTTTGGCAAGTACCTTTTCGGGTGCCTGCCCGATGCATTCCGTTGCCACGAAAGCCATCACGTCACCTGAGAGGATAGCCTGATCATGGCCCCATTTCGAGTGGACTGTCGGGGATCCCCGCCGCAGGTCAGCCTTGTCTATTATATCGTCATGAATAAGGGTGAAGTTATGGAATACCTCAATGCCCACTGCCGGCATCACCGCCTCATCGATCTTATCCTTGAAGAGGTTGCATGACAGCAGGCACATCACCGGTCTCAGCCTCTTTCCCCCGATGCCGAGGATATACCTCACTGGGGCAAAGAGTTTGTCAGCCTCGGCTGATACGCCCAGGCTTGTGATGGCTTTGTCAGACAGTTCTCTCAGATAATCGCTTGTGAACATTTCGCTTTTGGTTAACCGTTAAGTGCTTCCGCGCCGCTGACCACCTCAAGCAGCTGGTTTGTGATGGAGGCCTGGCGGGCCTTGTTGTACTGCAATGTAAGTTCCCTGATGAGTTCGGTGGCGTTGTCGGTAGCCTGATGCATTGCCGTCATCCGCGCCCCGTGCTCAGCGGCAAACGAGTCAAGCAGTGCCTTGAAAAGTTTTATGCGCAATGTTTTGGGGATCAGTTCTCCCACAATGGTTACCTGGTCTGGCTCATATATGTAGTCCGTGAAGACCTCCGCCCTGCTGCCGGTGTCTCCTACCGAGACCGGCAGGTACACCTCCCTGGTGAGCCTCTGCACCGCGGCATTCTTGAACTGGTTGTATACTATTTCAATCGTGTCAAACTCTCCGGTAAGGTATAGTTCAGACAGCCTGTCGGCCACTTTGGCTACCCTGTCAAATAAGAGCCCGGAGTAGAGATCGCTGTGCTCTTCAAGAATATTGCTTTTCAGTCTTTTAAGGACATCATTGCCCTTCTTTCCCACAGGCATGAACCACAGGTCGCCTTTTCGCATCTGCTCACCGTACTGCTCAGACATAAGGCGCCTGACATCCCTCAGAACGTTTGCGTTGAACGCACCACATAGCCCCTTGTTGGAGGTAACCACCACGATCAGCACCCTGCCTTTGCCGCTCTTTCTTGGGGCATATATATTTTCTATCTCCGTGTCGCGCAGGGCGGCGCTCAACCCCGCCTGGATCTCATTGAGTTTATCTGCATACGGTCTGAGTCGCACAATGGCATCCTGTGCCTTGCGCAGCTTGGCTGCCGCCACCATCTTCATTGCTGAAGTGATCTGGCGGGTTGACTTCACCGAGCTGAGCCTGACCCTTATTGCCTTTAGGTTTGCCATTTTACTTAGCTTATTTTACGCTATTTTGAAGAATAGCTGCCCGCCACATCAGCTGCCACAGCCTCAAGAACAGCAGTAACCTCATCATTTATAACTCCTTTGCTGATTGTCACAAGCACATCTGCATGGTTGCTGCGCAGGAAAGCCAGGAAGTCATGTTCAAAGTCCTTCACCTTATTCACAGGCACACTCTTCAGCAGTCCCTTTGTTCCGCAGTAAATGATCGCAACCTGCTCCTCCACCTTCATTGGTGAGAAGAGGTTCTGTTTGAGTATCTCGACGTTCTTTGATCCCTTGTCGAGTACGGCAAGGGTCGCAGGGTCAAGGTCAGACCCGAACTTGGAGAAAGCCTCCAGCTCACGGTACTGAGCCTGGTCAACCTTCAGGGTGCCGGCAACCTTTTTCATTGATTTGATCTGGGCGTTGCCGCCTACCCTTGAGACTGATATACCAACGTTGATGGCTGGCCTGATACCCGCATTGAAGAGGCTCGACTCAAGGAATATCTGCCCGTCAGTGATGGAGATCACGTTTGTGGGGATATATGCAGACACGTCGCCTGCCTGTGTCTCGATAATGGGCAGTGCTGTCAGCGACCCGCCGCCTTTGACAAGATGCCTTATTGTCTCGGGGATGTCATTCATGTTCCTGGCCACCTCGTCTGATTCAATGATCTTGGCCGCCCTCTCAAGGAGGCGGGAATGGAGGTAGAAGACGTCGCCAGGATATGCCTCTCGGCCAGGCGGACGGCGCAGGAGAAGCGACACTTCGCGGTATGATACGGCCTGCTTCGAGAGGTCATCGTATATTATCAACGCATCACGGCCGGTGTCACGGAAAAACTCGCCTATTGCGGCTCCGGCAAACGGTGCATAGAACTGTGCGGCAGCGGAGTCGGCAGCGGTAGCACTGACTATGACAGTGTAATCCATGGCGCCGTAACTCTCAAGGGTCATGGCGATGTTTGCAACATTCGAGCCTTTCTGCCCTATGGCCACATAGATGCAGTAGACAGGCCTGCCCTTATCGTACTCGCTTTTCTGGTTCAGGATCGTATCAACCGCGATGGCGGTCTTGCCCGTCTGCCTGTCGCCGATGATCAGCTCGCGCTGTCCGCGGCCGATGGGTATCATGGCATCGATTGCCTTCAGCCCGGTCTGAACGGGTTGTTTCACCGGCTGCCTGAAGATGACCCCGGGCGCCTTTCTCTCGAAGGGCATCTCATAGAGCTCGCCGGTAATGGGACCCCGGCCGTCAATGGGTGCGCCCGTGGTGTTGATCACCCTGCCCAGGAGACCTTCGCCAACCATGATCGACGAGATCCTGCCTGTCCGGCGTACAATGTCACCCTCCTTAATCTTATCCGAGGCACCAAGGATGACGGCACCCACATTGTCTTCCTCAAGGTTGAGGACAATGCCTTTTATCCCTGACTCGACAAACTCTATCAGTTCATTTGATCCGGCATTCATGAGGCCGTAGATATGCGCAATGCCGTCTCCGACCTGAAGCACCGTCCCCACTTCCTCAATATCAATGGCCGTCTTTACTCCTTCAAGCTGTTGCCTTAAAATCTGTGATACCTCTGAAGGTTTAATATTAGTCATATCTCTAAATCTTATATACTATTCTGCGGCATACCCTGCCAGTGAAAATTCCTTTCTGTATTTGTTCAGTCTGTTCCTGACGCTGGCGTCAATATAGGCATCATCCACCCTGAGGATGAAGCCACCGATAAGCGAACGGTCCACATTCTCAATGAATTCGATGGTGCCTTTCTCCTTGCCGGAAATAAGGGCTGCCATCTCCTCCTTCAGCCTGCCGCCAACGGGAACGGCGGTGGTGAGGGTTACCTGGCGTATTCCCCTGTGACGGCGGGTGAGATCGATGAAGTTCCTGGCAGCTGCAGCCAGGTAGTCTCCGCGGCCATGATCGAAAATCAGCGCCACAAACCTCGCTGACAGCTTTTCAGTCTCATCGCCCGTAAGTGCAAGGATGACCTCTTTTCTCTTCTGCTGCGATATCACGGGGTTATTTATGACTGCCTTAACCTCATCCATTGCACAGAGGTGACTGACGGTCTTCATGTCCCTGTAGACGCTGTCAACGATATCACGCTCAAGGGCGAGGTCAAAAAGCGCCTTTGCATATCTTACCGCTATCTTGCTCGAGTTCATCAGCTCAGTTCCGGTTTGCTTCGATCTCGTTAATATACCTTTCAATCAGCTTCTGCTGCTCGGCATCGCTCTTCAGTGTTTCCCCGACAACTTTTGAAGCCACCTCAATGACCAGCCTGGCCACTTCGCGCTTCACCTCAGTTATAGCCGTCACCTTCTCGCGTTCGATGAGTTCCCTTGTCCGCCTGACCATTGCATCCGCTTCCGACTGGCTCTTCTCCTTGGCCTCGGTCATCATCCTGTCATAAGCCACTCTTGCTTCGCGGAGAATCTTATCTCTCTCCTCACGGGCTTTGCGCAGGATAATCTCATTGTCGGCCTGCAGTACCTTCATGTCATCGCGTGCTTTTTCAGCTGAGTCAAGGGCATTGCGGATCATGTCCTCACGGGACTTGACAGCATTCATGATCGGTCCCCATGCGAATTTCCACAGGAGAACAAGCAATATGAGGAAGATCAGCGTTGTCCAGAAAACGGTCCCGATGGCGGGACTTGCGAGACTGCTTTGTAGTAACATATTGTTCTGTGTTTTTTAATTCATTGAGAAAGCCTGCAACCAACCGTTGCAGGCTTTGTTTTTGTGCTTACTTGATCATTGCAACAACAATTGCAAAGAGGGCTGCTCCCTCGATGAGTGCTGCTGAGATGATCATTGCAAGCTGGATCTTTGAGTAGGCCTCAGGCTGACGTGCGATGGCGTCCATAGCCGAGCCGCCGATGCGACCGATGCCGATACCGGCGCCTATCACCGCTAGCCCTGCTCCTACTGCTGCTAATGACATTACTGTTTGTGCTTCTTCCATAATCTTAAATTTAAAAACATATTGATATAATGATCTTAATGATGTTCCGCTTCAGCTGTGGCCATTCCGATGAAGAGGGCCGACAGCAATGTGAAGACGTATGCCTGAAGGAAGGCCACCAGCAGCTCGATGCAGTACATGAACAGCACGAAGAAGATGGAGACCGGCGCTACAGCCACCGACTTGAAGATAAAGATCAGCGAGACGAGGCTAAGCACTATTATATGACCTGCCGTGATATTCGCGAAGAGACGTATCATCAGGGCGAACGGTTTTGAAAAGAGCCCTATGACCTCGATGGGTATCATGATTGGCAGGAGCCATACAGGGACACCCGGGGCGGCAAAGACATGACGCCAGTGTGACCTGTTCCCGCTGAATTGTGTAATGAGGAAGGTGAACAGCGCCAGAACGAAGGTAACATTGACGTTCCCTGTCACGTTGGCACCAAAGGGGAAGATGGGCACCAGCCCGAGAAGGTTGTTCACGAGGATGAAAAAGAAGACCGTCAGCAGGTAGGGCATGTACTTTGCATATTTATGGTCTCCTATATTGGGGATGGCAATGTCATCCCTGATAAACAGAATTATGGGCTCAAAGAAACCCTGAAGACCTCTTGGGGCGCTTATGCCGGATTTTTTGTACGACCTTGCCATGGCGATCATCAGCCACAGCAGTATTACTGCCGCCACAAACATGCCGAAGATAGCCTTGGTGATGGAGAAATCAAGCGGAGGCTTTGTGCCGTCAGGATGCCCCTCAGCGTCAACCCTCACAATCTTGCCTGCATATTTGCCCTCGTGGGCAATAGCATAACCGAGATGGCTATGGCCGTGAGCCAGCTTTCGGGAAGAAAAAATGTGAAAACCCGACGCCTTATCGATTATAATTACCGGAAGATAAATGGCCACAGAGCTTCCATCCTTTTTCGTCAGAATGTGCCATTCGTGAGAGTCGGCCACATGACCCATGATAAATGTACTGGCATCAAACTCTCCCTGGCTTTCGTGTGTTTTTTTATCCTCTTCCCCGGCCCCGGAGGATATGGCAGGAACCGTTCCAGCCATTAATCCGAGCATTAGGAGCAAAATATATAAGCACCTGGTTTTCAAGCTAGTATTATTTTAACTGACCTTTTTTAAGGAAACGAAAAATTGTTAGAAGAACAAAAACAGTGAATGCCAAATATAGGATAAAAAATAATATGACTGAACCGGTTTGATTGTTTTTAAAGACAGCAATAAACAGCAGGGCGAGAACAAATGACAAGAGCATCTTGACGCCCAGTGCCATAAATGTCATAAACACACTTTTCTCCGGATCTGACCAGACGCCTTTGAAGAAGATCAAAAGTGAAATGAATGCCGTGAAGGTAAATCCGCCTGCGAGCATCACGGAGCTGACGGGATTGATAACTGAGGGCCGGACCATGCAAAAACCCATGATCACCAGGGCAACAGTCACGGCGAAAATCAGAAGAATAATATAATGCCTTATAGCCCCGGGGGTAAACATCCTACTTGTTTCTGAGGGCCTCTTTTATAACGAGCCACATTGCTGCGGCCACTCCGAGAAGTGACAATATCACGGTCAGCCACGGTGTTGTGCCAGCCAGCTTGTCAAGCTTGACACCGCCGAGGGAGGTAATGATGATTATTACCGCCATCTGGATGGCGATGGTGCTGTACCTGGAGTAGGCCGAGAGGCCCTCCTGACCGTTATTTTTCTCCTTCTTTGGGTCTGGCTGCCGCTGTTCCTCCATTTTCACCCTCTTTCATGGCGCAGTTGCCGGTAAAGATAGCTCCCGGTTCGATGGAGAGCTTGCTGGTAACTATGGTTCCGTTGATCTTTGATGAAGACTTAAGGTTGAGGAGCTGTGAAACGGTAATTTTACCGTCTATAATTCCCGACACCTCCGAATTCTTGCACTCCACCTCGCCCTTGACCCTTCCCGTCGGGCCAATGACCACCTTTCCCCTGGTTGACATGTTACCGTTCAGGACTCCGTCAATGCGAAGGTCGCCCGATGATTTGATATCGCCTGTGATCTCTGTGCCCTGGCTTATGAGGTTGACCGCTGTGCCGTTGTCTGTCTCGATGATTTTTGCCATAGTGATTTTTGTTTGGTCCCTTGATTTCCCTGAATAACTTTAACCCACAAATATAAAAAGTATTGTGCCCGTTGGATAAAAAGAGTGCGGAATTACCGCTCCGGATCTGATTATTACTCTGCCGGCCGTGGATCGTAGGCCCATTTAAGCCAGATGCTTCCCCAGGTAAAGCCGCCACCGAAGGCTGCAAGAACAAGGTTGTCGCCCTTCTTCAGCCTGTTTTCAAACTCCCATATGCAGAGCGGTATGGTAGCGGCAGTGGTATTGCCGTAATTCTGTATGTTGATCATCACCTTTTCGGCCGGCAGTCCCATCCTTCGTCCGGTGGCATCTATGATCCTCAGGTTGGCCTGGTGCGGCACCAGCCAGGCTATGTCCTCAGGGCGGAGGTTATTCTTTTCCATGATCTCTGCTGCCACATCAGCCATGTTTGAAACGGCAAACTTGAATACAGCCTGTCCCTCCTGGTAGATGAAATGTTCACCTGCTCCGACGGTCTCATGTGATGCAGGCCTGAGTGATCCTCCTGCTTTCTGGTGGAGGTATTTCCTCCCTGATCCGTCAGATTTGAAAATATGGTCCATCAGGCCATACTCTTCCTCTGTAGGCTCCAGCAGTACGGCGCCGGCAGCATCCCCGAAGAGGGTGCAGGTGGTGCGGTCAGTATAGTCGGTGATCGATGACATCTTGTCTGCGCCCACGACGATAACCTTTTTATACCTTCCCGACTCAACATAAGATGCTCCGGTCTGAAGAGCAAAGAGAAATCCCGAACAGGCGGCGTTCATATCAAAGCCGAAGGCATTTCTGATCCCCACCTTGTCACAGATGATGTTGGCCGTTGCCGGGAACATCATGTCCGGTGTTACGGTAGCACAGATAAGAAGATCAACCTCATCGGGCGAGGTGTTTGTCTTTTCCAGCAGTCCTCTCACCGCCGGCTCTCCCAGATCCGAGGTACCCTTCCCTTCTCCCTTTAATATCCTTCTCTCCTTAATGCCGACGCGCTGCATGATCCACTCGTCGGTGGTATCGACCATGGTGGAGAGCTCCTGGTTGGTGAGGCGGTATTCCGGCACCCACGCATTGATCCCCGTGATAGCTGCTCTTATTTTCGTCATCCTCCGATTGCCTCCCTGATCTTTCCGGCAAGGTCAGCATGAACCACATCGCGGGTCTGGAGTATCATATTCATGATTGCTGTCCGGTTTGAGATGCCGTGACCTACCACAACATTTTCGTTAATACCGACAACAGGCGTCCCTCCCACTACTTCAAAATTGAGCCTGTCAAAGAAGCTGTCGCTGATGCCTTTTGCCCTGGCCACGGCATAAAACTTCTCGGCCATTTTCAGAACAACGTTCCCGACAAATCCGTCACAGACGATTACGTCAGTCATCTCATCGGTAAAAAGGTGATGTCCTTCGATGTTGCCCCTGAATGTTACATCGGTGCTTTCACGGAGGAGTTCGTAGGCAGCCTTTACAGCCGACGAACCTTTTGACTCCTCCTCCCCGATGTTGAGCAGCCCCACCTCGGGGTTCTGGATTCCCAGAACATATTTGGCATAGACGGAGCCCAGCATGCCATACTGCAGCAGGACGTCCGGCTTGCTGTCGGGATTGATCCCCACGTCAAGTATTATTGATGACTTTCCGTTGACATTCGGAATAAGTGCTGCCAGGGCTGGTCTGAAGACGCCGGGGATGACGTTGACCGTATAGCTTGCTCCCACCAGCATGGCGCCGGTATTGCCTGCACTGGCGAAGCCGTCAATGAGGCCGCTCTTGAGCATGCCGAATCCGACGGCTATGGATGAATCCTTTTTCTGTGAAAAGGCTTTTGCCGGGTGATCAGACATCTCTATCACCTGGGTTGTCGGGACTATATCAAAGAGTGAAGGCTCGACATTCATTGATGCGAGTTTCTCCCTTATCCGTCCGTTATCGCCTATAAGCACCAGCCGGTCTCCTGACGGCAGCTTGTCTAGGGCATCCACTGCGCCCTCTACGGTAGCATCGGGAGCGAAATCGCCCCCCATTGCATCAAGACCTATTTTCATCGTTCAGCTTTTTTGAACGGTTTGCCTGTCAGGCTGTCGTTTTCTTCTCAACGGCAAGCTTGCCTCTGTAGAAACCGCACTCAGGGCAGACCCTGTGGTACAGATGAGCTGATCCGCAGTTCGAACATGCAGATACTGTAGGAGCCACAGCCTTGTAGTGTGTCCTCCTCTTGTCCCTCCTGGTACTGGAGTGTCTGTGTTTTGGATTTGGCATCGAAGTAATGAATTAATTTAGTTATTCCTCGTCAGTTTCTTAAGCTCATCCCATCGCGGGTCGTAGTCTGTCTCGCCGCTGATAAGATGGTCTTCAAGCTTCCTGATCATTTCGGGATTGCACGTTGTGCGGCCCTCGCTGTCATCAGGATGAATACGCTTCAAAGGTAACGCCAGATGGATGTATTCATAGAAAAATTGACTCAAATCTATTTCATGCTCATCCAGTGGCATCGTAATCATGTCCGGATCGACCTCCTCCCACTCCCTCTCCTGCTTTACAACCAGCCTGTTGACTGATGAGAGCGGCAGATAAAAACTGTCAAGGCACCTGTCACATATTACCTCGGCACGGCCGTTTATCACAATGTCAAGCTCTATATGGGTGGAACTTTTCTGAAGCACCACTACCGCATCGAGCTCTCCCCTCTGTATCTCAGACCCCTCGAAAGCCTTAAAGAAGTCATCCCCTATTTTGAAGTCGTAGGTATATCTGGCTTCCTTTAATCCCGCAAGCGGTATGGAATACAATCCGGGCATATTCCCTTTTTTTCGGTCTGCAAAATTATAAATCCTCTTCCAATAAAAAAAATTATGAACAAAAAAGTAACAACGCCCGTTTTCTTCGCTGTTCACCGATATATATCCGCACCCCGCCGGAAATGTCTCGCGACGGCACGGGGCTTCAATATATTTTTGAACCGTAAATCATTTCCACTGACATGAAAGACAAAGATAAAAATCCGTTTACTGGCATCGCCCGGTTCCTGATCTCACTAGGACTGGTAATGATAGTTGCAAAGCTTGACATGCTCAGGCTGGGTGATATACCGGAATACTTCCGGTGGGAGATGATTCTCATCTTCTTCGGGATATTTTCACTTATCGGCCTGGAACTGGTCTCGGCAGTGATCCTTTTCGCCATCGGCTTCTGGTTCCTGATGCCCGACTTGACCCTGCAGCTGACACCGGTGTATAAAAACATTTACTGGCCAGCGGTACTGGTTCTGGCAGGAGTGGCAATAATGCTCAGGCCGCTGAGAAAAAATTTTAAATAATAACCCATCATAATACTTCAAGCAATGGAAAACCAAATTAATAAACCGGCAAGAAACTCCGAGACCCCCAACAGGTTCATTATCGGTGTACTTCTTATCCTCGCAGGACTGATACTGATGGTCAAGAAATCGTCAGTGCTTCCTGAACCTCTTGACCATTTCATTGATGACATCATCTTCAGCTGGCAGATGCTTCTGGTAGTCATCGGGGTGATTTCACTGACGGGCTCGGAGAATAAAACACCAGGAATTGTTTTGATTGCCGTTGGAGGCTTCTTTATGATTCCCGAACTGTTTACCGACTTCTTCAGATCATTCAATTTCTTCTGGCCTGCATTGTTCATAGTGATAGGGGTGGTTCTGCTCATCAACTCGAAAAGGCTCGGCAAGACCCTGAACTTTTCAACCAGCAACAAAGCCGATTACATTGATTATACAAATATTTTCAGCGGTGCCGAGCGACAGCTGATAACCGAACATTTTCAGGGAGGAAAGATAACCTCAATCTTCGGAGGCGGTGAGGTTGACCTTACAAGGTCGTCACTTGCACCGGGCGAGAATGTAATTGAAATTACTTGTATCTTTGGTGGTACGACCATCATCGTGCCTGAAAGCTGGAACGTTATTCTGGACGTGACACCCATCCTCGGTGGGTTCTCCGACGGCAGGAAGATAAGGGGTGATGTGATAAAAGACAACACCAGGTCGCTGGTAATAAGGGGTACAGTGATTTTCGGAGGGGGTGAGATCAAGAGTTACAAGTAAGGTATGAGGCATCCGTTACTGGAAAGCAGAACAAGGTTGCTTATATGGTGGCTGGCCTGGCTTGGATTGGCAGCAGGCCAGTCCCTTCTTATTCATTTCGGGTATGGAAGCCGGACCGAGGTGGCAATCGCTGACGGACTGGTTTCAATGATTATTTTCGGAATTCTGGGTCTGGCCATATGGTTTCCCATAAGATACCTGCTGAGAGATGACAATCAGATCTACACTTCAATATTCAATGCTCTCCTGACCGGCACCCTTACACTGATGGTATGGCTGCTTGGCTCAAGAGTGCTGGTAAGGACAATGGTTGCCGAGAAGATCGATTACGACATTTTCTGGCACTCAGTCCTGGCCTTCAGGGCAACCGCCGGCACACTGTTATACTTCATGATAATCCTGGTCTATTACCTCTTCCTCAGTGCAACGAGGCTGGCGGAAAAGGCGGCCAGGCAGGCGCAGCTTGAGGCCCAGGTTCGTGAAGGGGAGCTGAAGATGCTCCGCTCACAGATAAATCCGCATTTCCTCTTCAACAGCCTTAACTCCGTCAGCTCACTCACCGTGACCGACCCACTGAGGGCCAGGGAGATGATAGTGAAGCTCTCGGATTTCATGCGCTATTCGCTATCGGCCAGGAATGAACAGCCGGTTACCCTGCAGAGCGAGATGGAGAGCCTCAGGCTCTACCTTCAGATAGAGAAGGTAAGGTTTGGCGACCGGCTTCTGATAGAAGAGGATATAAGCCCCGATTGCCTTCCGGCACTGATGCCGGGAATGCTGCTTCAGCCACTCTACGAGAACGCTGTCAAACACGGGGTATATGAATCAACCGAGGAGGTTGTCATCAGAACCAACGCAAGGAAGGAAAATGACATTGTGATCATATCTGTTTCCAATAATGTGGATACTGATTCGGTGGTGACACGAAAGGGTGCCGGCATCGGACTTAAAAACGTAAGCAGCAGGCTTGAGCTGTTCTTCGGCGAAATGGCTGACATTAACATTAACCGGACAGAGGAGAGCTTCACGGTGGTCGTCAGGTTCCCGTTCCGGAAAACATGAAAAAGATTTCATCAAAAGGGCATGAAAAAGATAAGAGCACTGATAATTGAAGATGAAGCCCCGGCCAGGGAGCTGATTAAATTTATGCTGAAGGACCACCCGGAGATTGAGGTAGCGGGGGAGTGCGGCGACGGGTTCTGCGGGGCCAGGGAGATAAAGGAGAAACACCCGGACCTGATCTTCCTCGATATCCAGATGCCTAAGCTGACGGGGTTTGAGCTGCTGGAGGTAATTGACGAGAAGCCCGAGGTGATCTTCACCACGGCCTTCGACCAGTATGCAATTAGGGCATTTGAACTGAACGCTGTGGATTATCTTCTTAAGCCCTTCTCAAAGGAGAGGTTTGACGATGCACTCGCCAAGGCGGTAGGACGTCTCGATAAGGAGACACCCGAACCGGAAAAAATTGACCAGCTGGTTGCCACAGTCTCAGAGGCGGAGGGTTATCTTACCCGTATTGTCTTCAGGAAAGGGGCAGGCATAAAGATTATACCCCTGAACAATGTTTCATACCTCGCCGCGGAGGATGACTACGTGATGATCTATTACAGCGAGGGAAAGGCCCTTAAGCCGAAGACAATGAAATACTATGAGGACCACCTCCCTCCGGGCCTCTTCCTGAGGGTACACAGGTCATATATTGTGAACGTGGAACACATCACCCGCCTTGAGCCATACAGCAAGGACAACTATGTGGCAATACTTAAATCAGGGGAAAAGATACCCGTGAGCCGTGCCGGGTACAAAATGCTCAGGGAAAAACTCAGCTTCTAGTCATGCTCCTTAAGCCTGTTGCACCGCGGACTGCTTCGTAACAGGCCACCTTCAGGGCGGTATCGCCTGAAGATGAAACGCGCGACAGGGTCATAACCGTGAGTGCCCCCCGGCCTGCACCTGAGGATGCGGCCGGTTGATATGACAATACCCTTCAGAGGCCCGTGCATCGTAAAGGCATCAATGGTATACTGCGAGCAGGTGGGAACGTGGCGGCATGACGCCGGCGTCCATGGCGAAATGAACCACCTGTAAAACCAGACCGGTATCAGCAACAAAAAAGAGAATATCTTTGCAATCGTACTTTGCATCGGTTTCAAAGATAAGCTGAATTGGCATGACAAAATGACCTCCTTTCAGAACTTTCACCAGATGGCAGGTGTTTTGATTGAACATGGGAAACTTATAAGACAGAATATTAATGGAGACAATGTTTTTACACAACGGAACTTACTGGATAATCTTTATAGTATTCATGATCCTGAGCTGGGTTGTCAGCGCAAGGCTTAAATCCAAATTCAGGCAGTATTCGAAAATGCCGATAGCCAGCGGCATGACAGGACGTGATGTGGCTGAAAAGATGCTTCGCGAAAACGGGATCACCGACGTGACTGTTCACAGCGTGGCGGGAGAGCTCTCTGATCACTATAATCCGCTTAAGAAGACAATCAACCTGAGCCGTGACGTTTACTCAGGCGCCAGCGTGGCAGCAGCTGCCGTTGCGGCTCATGAGACGGGTCATGCCCTGCAGCACGCACAGTCATACGCATGGCTGAATATGAGATCGAAGCTTGCCCCGGCGGTGGGGTTTGCCTCCAACTGGATTCAGTGGGTGCTTATAGCAGGACTGGTGCTCCTTAACTCGAGACCGGAGATACTGCTTATTGGCATAGTCCTGTTCGCCATCACCACCCTTTTCAGCTTCATTACCCTTCCCGTGGAGATCAATGCATCAAAGAGGGCGCTGGCATGGCTATCCAATGCCGGCATAACCTATTCGGGAACGCATGACAAAGCTGAAGATGCACTGAGATGGGCTGCATATACCTACGTCATAGCAGCACTGGGCTCTCTGGCAACACTGATCTACTACATCATGCTTTTTATGGGGGCAAGAGACAGATAGGGGGAGAATTTCTCTCCTATCTCCCTTCAACATAAAGGAACTTCGTCCTCTTCACCATATACCTGATAACAGCCCAGAAGATAAGCGCTGCTGTCAGAAGAGTCACATAGAGGGGTTCCATGTATACCCTTCCGGTTACGGCCAGATTACGGAAGAGGTCAAGGATGGCAAACACTATGAAGAGGTTGGCTATGCTGTTGTATTCGCGCTTCAGGACATTCTTTAATGAGAAGGGCAGCTTTGACTTTATGTGGTGCCTGAACCCCGGGATCACCGCCTTAACCCTGAAAGCCCAGGTGTCATAAGCCTCTCCGAACTTGCGGCGGAGATACTGCTCCTCGGCAAAAATAATCCGCTCATAATACAGCCAGAAGGCAAGGACAAAGATCATAAGACACCATACCGACCTCAGAAAAAGTACCGGTCCGAGCCACATGAGGAAATTGCCGATATAAAGAGGATGACGGACAACCGAGTAAATGCCTGTAATGTTGAGCTCATCGGCAAGCTGGTCTATCACATTGCGACCTGAAGTGTTACGCGGAACATAGCCCACGGTGTATGACCTGAGAAGCTCCCCCAAAACGGAGACCAGTATGCATAACAATTCCCAGGTGAGGTTGAAATATATTACACTGCGATTGGCAATGAATAGATAAACCACTGCCAGAACAATGATTACTGCAGGCAGCCAGCTTCTCCTTCGGAACAACCAGTTACCGGATTTCTCAAGTTCATGGACCAGTGACATACTTTTTGGCTTTAATGCCGTAAAAGTATGAAAATTTCATCATATAATTATTGATTTAATTGGTATGATAGCCTGTCCCGGTTTATCGGGAGAACCTACATGTGTCAGATATTTATTTACTTGTATTTCTGCGTGCTGACACATGCAGGTTTCAGAAATTATACTTAATCCTCATGAAACCGAGGTTTATCCTCATCTCCTCTTCCCCGATATTGCTTTTGAAATACTGCCACAGGAAGGTGAAGTCAACATTCTCAGCAAGTGAAAAGTCAATTCCGGGGCCGGCGTAGAATCCGTCAAGATCAGGGTACCAGATAGCCGACAGGGAGAGATTCAGCAGGGGTATGGGAGCATAGGTCAGCTGGCCGATGGCGCTCCATTCCGAGAAAGCCAGCTGACTGGCTGCCAGCGCTCCATTGTACAGCTCGGTGAAACTGTCAAGCGGGGTTGGGTTATTCGAATACATCAGCTGAGCCAGGGCGGTAATCTTGTCGGAGAAGGCCCTGTCTACCCCGGCTGTGACTAAAAAAATGTTCTTCTCTTCCATTGAGCTCTTGAAGGGAGCGAAGAGAGTGGCTTCGCCCCTGATTGAGTAAGAGCCGATGGCTCCTGACCCTCCCATGCCCGCCGTGAAGAGCTCCTCATCGGTCTCTCCGGCCAGGAACTGAAGGTCAGTGCTCAGGATGCTGAAACGGTACAGTGCAGCAGCGGTCACCTCGTTTTCACTGTTCAGTTTGACGACTGTCTCGGCGGCTGAAGAGGGACCGGTAGAGTATGTCAGCCTGACGGCATCGCTGCCGGGGCGTTCCACGTAGTCAAAATCGAAGAACGAATAGGTATTGAACAGATCGTTGGGATTCCACACCAGTGCCTGGCTCCAGTTGATGCGCTGCCGGCCCGCCCTTACCTGGAGCCTGCCTGCCGTGAAATCGACCCAGGCCCTGTCTATCATGGTGTTCAGAACATAAGATGTTCCGCTGCTGATGTTCCATGACATGTCAATCCATCCCGGATCATATGCCAGTTCAGGGGCATAGGACGGATCGAGAGTGACAATGTCACCTGTGACGAACCTGTTCCTCACCTCAACTGCGATGGTTGTTCTCGCTCCCGGGTATGCCTTGAAGTTCAGTCTGTTATGCAGCATGGAGCTATTGAGCCATGTGTCTGAAGGTTTCTCAAACATCGCCATGTGCAGCCACGATGCATACCCGCCGGCAGACAGTTTACTGCCGGGTTCCTGTGCATTCAATGCAAGGAACGATGCCAGAACCGCAACTGCCAGAAGTGACGCTCCCCTCATGAAATGTGGTTTGTCCTTTCATCAGATACCACCCTGCCGTCTTCCAGGGTGATGACCCTGCGGGCTCTTTTCATTACCCTGACGTCATGGGTCGAGAAGATGAATGTCATCTGCTCCTCCCGGTTTAGCTTCTCCATGATATCGAGGAGCGCCTCGGCTGATTTTGTATCAAGGTTTGCAGTGGGCTCGTCAGCCAGGATGAACTCCGGCCGCGGAGCCAGGGCGCGGGCCACGGCAACCCTCTGCTGCTGCCCGCCCGACAGCTGAGAGGGACGGCTGTTGTGACGGTCTGACAACCCCACTGACGCCAGCATCTCATCAGTACGGGCCTTGCGCTTATCCTTCGGCCACCGCTGAAGGTTCATGATGAACCCTACGTTCTCCGCGGCGGTGAGAACAGGTATCAGGTTGTACGACTGGAAGACGAAGCCCACATGCTCCATCCTGAAATCGATCAGCTCCGAGGGTTTCAGTTCGGAGAGCCGGTGTCCCGCAACAATGATCTCACCTCCGGTGGGCTGGTCAAGTCCGCCGATGAGGTTCAGGAGCGTTGTCTTGCCTGAGCCTGAGGGCCCCACAATCACTGCAAAATCGCCCTTCTCAAAGCTGAGCGTGACCCCGTTAACGGCCTTCACCTCCACCTCGGTATCGTGGTAGGTTTTAGACACATCATTGATTTCAACTACTTTCATTGGTATATTGTTTTGTTGTTATTCACCTCTTAATGCTTCCACCGGATTTAGCTGCAGGGCTTTGCGGGCCGGGTATATCGCAGATAATATCCCCGTGATCACTATCATCACCGTAAGCATGATGAAAAAATCTGCTCCAATCGTGGGATAGAGATTGGCAGAGTACCCGAAAGCCTCCATCCCTTCCGCATATTTTACCAGGTTGATTCCTGTACGGCCGGTAATGGCAATAACCCCTCCGCTGACTGCCATCCCTGCAAAGCCACCGACAATCGACAGGAATATTGATTCAAGCATTATCATCACAAAGATTTTGCGGCGGTTCATGCCTATTGCCGACAGCATGCCCAGTTCGCGAGTCCGTTCAAGGACGGACATCAGCATTGTATTCACTATCCCAAAGGCGAGGGCGGCAAGTATAATGACCATGAAGATGGCATAGATCTGGTTTATGTAATCCGTAACCATGGCCAGGTCGGTCTGGATCTCCTTCCAGCTAAGTACTTCCAGTCCGGGCAGCGCCTCCCTTATTAGCGGCGTAACCTTGTTGGTGAGGTCGTCCTCCTCCAGCCTTGCAATAAACCGGTGGTACTGTCCCTCTTCCAGGCCTGTCAGCCTGCGGAGCTCACCTTCGGGAACGAAGAGTGACGTTGCCTCGAACAGGTCGTTGTTGGTACGGAAGATGCCGCTTATCCTGAATGCCGCACCGGTCTGATTGCCGTTGACATCGAGGAAGGAGAGGATGATCCTTGAGCCTTCCCGGTATGACCATGCCGCTTCCTTGATTAACAATCCGTTTTCTTTTATCTCCTTCTGGGACAAAAGCCCGGCAAGCGCCTCCGTCAGTTTCTTCTCCGTGGTGAACCTCTCGCCCTCAAGTGGTTTCAGCTTTTCGATGACAGCTGGGGGTACCTCTTTCGACTCAAGCAACTCAAACGCTTCAGGAGTAAGGATATACCTGATTATATAGAGCTCTTTGGCGAGTTTCTCACCGATAAATGCGCTGTTAAGCTTTGTGTCGGATCCGAAGTAACTGCCGGTTCCCGGGATCAGGCGTTGCGAGAGGGTGAACATCTCAAGTTCCTTCTGAACATCTATGCCGTTGATCTCAACACCTGTGCTGCCGGCCGAGGTTGAGGCGATGCCCCTGACCAGGACCCTGCCAGTGATGTCAGTCACACCGGGGGTCTTCTCCAGTGTGGTGATAACAGTCGCGGGATCCAGTATGAAATTCTGAATATCACTGCTGCTCCGGAACTCCTTGTTGTTTACCTGAATGTGGGCAAGCTCCTCATTGACCGCCGCATCAATCCGCTGAACGATTGAACTGTTTATAGCAGCCATAGCGAAGACGCCGGCAAAGACACCTACCGTAACGGCAGCAATGACGGTCAGGCTCCTTGTCTTGTTCCTCCAGACGTTTTTCCAGGCTAAAGATGTTATCATGGTTGTGTTCTGTTAGGCTCTGAGAGCGTTTATAACATTCATTTTGAAGACCTTGCGGACACTGAAGGCGATGGCAATCAAAAGTATCAGGAGAACGATCACCACTTGCCAGAGGTAATAGGTGTCGGGCAGCAGCATTGGCATCACCGGCTCGAAGCCATAGTCTTCGTACATCTTTGCCATCTCACCTGTAAAACGAAGGGGTTTAGCGTAACCCAGGAATACTATGGGCAGGGAACCTGCAACACCGGCAGCAACTCCAAGGAGGCCAATCAGCAGCATCTCCATGGAGATCACTTTGGCGAGCTTGCCCTTCCGCATCCCAATGGATACCATCATGCCGAACTCGCGGCGTCTTTCCGCCATCATCATAAGCACTGTGCCGAAGACCCCGAAGGCTATCACCAGGTACAGGATACCGATCATTATTGCACCGCTCTTGTTGTCTGCCTCCATCTGGTTAATGAGGAGGGCATTCATCTCCTTCCATGTGCGGATGGCAAGGCCGTCACCGGAGACTTTCCCCAGCCTTTCACGGGTCATCAGAAGGTCATTGTCACCTGTTTCCCGTACACTTATGATGGCGGAGGTAGCCATGCCGGGTGCGGCATAAAGGTACTGTGCATCGTTCAGGGTGAGGTATACAAACCTGTTGTCAATCTCGGGCTGAGGCATGCTTACTATTCCCTTTACGACAAATAGACCTGCTGCCGATGTTCCATGGTAACCCTGGCCCATCAGCACGAGTGTATCACCCACTCCGGCATGAAGATATTCGGAGAGACCATTGCCGATGACGGCATAACCCGTATCGGTCGCAGTCAGGTAGCCATTCTCAAAAATGGCGTACTTTCTGAATAACGGGAGTACCTCAAGGGTGTCGGAACGGTCGATGCCAAGAATGGAGATAAGGCTTGCCTCGTCAGTGAAGGATTCGTTGGTAAAGACATCAAGCAGCTTTCCCGTGCGGCCAGGCAGGCTTTCGGCCTTCAGTGACCCGACAGCCTCCGGGGTAAGCCTGTATCTGACAAGGCGGTTTCTGATATTGAGACCCTTCATTTCAGTTTCGGGATTCATTCCAATTACCATGACCCCCTGCGTGCGGCTGCCGGCAGCGGCCAGGGCGAACGACTCGAGCCTCGGAATGACGGCTGTCACATTCGGATCACCCTCTATGCTGCTGATGACTTCCGGATCAATGATGAAGCCGTTGTCAAGGTTTGACTCATCAATGTAATCAACGTTCTGCAGCTGCAGATAACCGGTATAGGATTCAATGACATCCCTGTACATCTTCTCATAGGTTCCAAGCTGGAACGATCTCATTACCAGTGCGAAGAATACCGCAAAAAAGACTGAGGCGGCAGTGATGAGGGTTCTTCTCCTGTTTCGCCACAGGTTCCTCCAGGCGAGCTGATAGTCTTTCATACTGATAGCCCTTTCATTTATCGGAAATTACCTTATACTTTTCATGTTCTGCTGTGAGAAGAAACTCTCTTCGAGCTTTATGTTGAATTTCATCTCCAGGATCTTCAGGACGGTTTTATGACCCTCCTCTTCCGCCGGTACCAGCTCAATTGTGGATGGAATGAATCTGCCATCCATGGTTTTAAGATCAGTGCCTCTCTCGGTCCGGACAAGGTATCCGTCCTCATCAAAGAGCTCGGCCTTCAGGATAATGAATTCCTTCTTGTCGACCCACCATACCTGGTGTCCCCAGAGGACATCGGCATCCTCCTTCGCCATAAGCCTGATCTTATGGCATTGGCGGCCGTCAATCTCCTCCTCTCCTTCCATGGAGTGGGTGTAATCTTCCACCACGGATGATTCCCTTAGGATATCGTCATTGGTATAGTCTGAGCCCATCCATCCCTGTGACATCATTGAGGGGGGAAGCTTTATCAGCCTGCTGATGGCAGGGTTCCAGCTCCACATCTCCGTGCCCCGCTTCAGGAATGTCTGTCCCTTCTCGCGTGCCGGAGCAGTGATAAGGGTAAGGGCATAATCGTCTTCAAGCGACCACGATTTGAATTCCACGGTACGCTGCCAGGTGGGGCGGATGATGGTCATGCTCATAACGCTGTAGCCCGACATCTCGCCGTTGAATTTTTCATCCGCCCTGGTGATTATCTCCGTGGCGGTCAGCTGCTGGGCTGAAGCAGAGTGCCAGGCCTGAAGCATGAGAATAGCCGTCAGCGGCACAATAGTCGATCTCATAATCATCTTCATTTGTATCTCCTGATTAATGCGTCTATCATTTTTTCAAAGTAGTCACCCTGGTAATTTTCATCGGCAAACAGGTAAGTCATGGCAAAACCCTTGATTGTATTGGTAAACATGAGCATCTCGGTGGTGGGATCATAATCCGGCCCTTCAGTCATCCTTCTTCCTGGCAAAGTAGTCTGCAAGGAGCATGATCATGTTTTCGGAAAACTCCCTGAGGGGGGTTCCGGAAACGGAAATCGGCATCTTCTCATCGCTGAGGAGGTTTTCGTATACCCCCTGCTGCATCATTATTCTGAACAACAGCTTCCAGAACTGCCGCTTCTCGCGGAAGAGGCTGAACACCTTGCGGATGAACAGTTCGAACTCCGCGGGGGTCAGCTGGCTGTCGTGATCAGGATTGAACGTACCGTATATCTCGGTCAGCGATCTGTTGATAATAGCTGCCAGCAGGTCCTCCTTGCTTTTAAAGTAGTTGTACATGAGGCCTTTTGAGATGCCTGCATGCCTTGCAATATGGGTGATGGTTGTAGCGTGGAACCCGGTATTTGAAAAGTGTTCCAGGGCTGCATTCATTATGAGGGTCCTTTTCTCCTCCCTCATCTCCTCGAACTGTGCAGATGATCTCGGTGACATGGTCTTTGATTAAACGTTCATTCAATAAAACCCCCTTTAAAAACCGTTCTTTGATTGAACGGTCGGTCAAAGATAAAACGTGATTTTAAAAAATGCAAATATTTTTCAAGAATTTTTTTTTGGACTGCGGGAATTACAGAAAATAATGTAATTGGTTATTATAGCGCGCAGCACTTAAAGTATTGTAGATGTGCGATTTACGATTGTCGATTGGGCATTATACATGGTTGCCAGCAGGTCCCTGTAATCAAAGACTATAGCGCGTAGCGCTTAAAGTATTGTAGCAGGTCCGGTATTAAAGACTATAGCGCGTAGCGCTTCAAGTATTGTAGAACACCATGTCAATAAAGACATAGCGCGTAGCGCTTTCAGTATTGTAGAAGACCATGTCAATAAAGACTATAGCGCGTAGCGCTTCAAGTATTGTAGAACCAATTGTACTTCGCAAAAAAAATCCGGAAGTGATTACCCTCCCGGATTTTTGAATTGCAGACGTGGTGGTTTACATATCTCCCCGACTATTTTATTTCAGTGAAAAACTGATCGGAACTGAGTAATAAATATTAACCGGTTTACCTTTCATTTTCCCGGGTTCCCATTTGGGGCAGAGATTCATTACCCTCACCGCTTCATTGTCGAGCAGGGGATCAACGCCTCTGACCACATACACGTTCTCAACATTCCCTTCAGAAGTAACAATAAATTTGAGGATGACCTTCCCTTGAATACCGTTATCCTTCGCTTCCGCCGGATACTTGATTGTTTCATATAAAAACTTGAACAGAGCAGCATCACCGCCGGGAAACTGAGGCATCTCATCCACCATGATATACACGATACCGTTACTTACCCGGGCAGGTGGTTCGAACCTGATCAGTATCTCGGAGGTGAATGGTTCATTGGCATCGCTGTTCTCCGGGCCCTTCCAGCGGGGCGAGGACTCCATCACCCTTGTCAGTTCCGCTGCGAAGACCGGATCTGTGTCAGATGAGGGCTTTATCTGTGAGACGGAGCCGTCTGTTTCTACGGTATAGCTCATCCTTGCCCATCCGCTGATATTTTTTGTGGCAACTTCTTGCGGATATTTGGCTTTTTCCGCTACCCAGTCAGCAAATGCCAGGTAACTTTCACCCCTGAATGTGGGAAAATCTGCTTCATCACTTCTGGGGTATGGCAGGATCAGTCCCGACTCCCTTGCCTTGCTTCTGGAGATTACCTCGAAGGCACCTTTAGCTCCCTTTTCACCGTACTTTGCCTTTGCTGCCTCTGGCAACAGGTAAGTAAACTTGCCATAATCCTTGCCCAGCTTCTTTGTCGCCTCTTCCAGAGACAGTTCTGATACCTTTCCGTCAATAACAACAATTTCGGCCCCTGCTGAAGGTCCTCGTACGGCATAGCGTGGATCGGCCTTCATGGTGACCGTTATCCCGCGGGCTGATTCAGCCATTAGGGATACCGGTTCATAGCCGCTGGGAGAGAACATGAGAGCAACATATCCTGGCAGGTCACTGAAGTAAAACTTCCCGGCTTCATCAGTGATAACACTTAGGGAGGTTCCAGATACATAAACCTTTACACCAGGAAACGGGGTGCCATCTTCTTTGACCACAGTCCCCTGAATATCCTTTATCATACCCACCGTCTGACTGTCACGATTGTCTGAATATGTATAAAGCGGGTCGGCAAATGCGTACATCATTATTGCCATAAGAGGCAACACAAGAAGCAGCTTAAGCTTCCTGTATGGAGAATAAGATTCTTTTTTCATCATTTCAAATCTGTTTGTGTTAAATGAAAAGTTGAATGAATTCGAGAGGCTTATCAGCCTGGCGTTGAAGACCTGGTTGAGAAGAGCCGCCCTGTAACCTGCCGGGTCAGAGGTGCTCTGCAGCGCCTCCTCGTCGGCAAGATTTTCGTGATTTTGCCTGACCAGCGCGGAGTAGATCCATACAAACGGATTCATCCATTGTATCAGGCTTATCATCTCAACAAGCAGGAGATCGAACCAGTGTTTCTGTCTGAGGTGCACCATCTCATGGTTCAGGATCTCCCTGGCCTCCTGCTCACTCACTGAAGGATTGATGAAAACATAATTGAAGAACGAGAAAGCGGAGGTATATTTTTCAGTTTTGACCATTACGGCATCTCCTGTCCTGCTGACAGATCCCGTGCTCAATGCCCGGTAAAGCGAAAAAATATGCAGCAGGCTCCGGAACAGGAAGAAGACCATTCCTGCGGCATATACCAGCAGGAAAGGGGTGAGCGGGGATTTCTGCTCATGCGGTTCCGTGGCGACTGCAGGCTCCGGTGTCTGGGCCATAGTCCCACCCTGGACCTCCTGCATTACCGGCGCCGGCAGTTCAACCCTGTAATGAACCGTTATCAGCGGGAGAAGCAGTGACATGACAACCCCGGCAACCAGGTATGCTCTCTTAAGCCTGAAGAACCTCTCCTTCCTGAGAAATAGAAGGTATATCAGCGTAAACCCCGCAAGCCATGCGGCCGATTTCAGGAGGTAAAATGCAATTGAATCCATATCTTATTCCTGTTGGTCATCGTTTAGATCTTCCCTGGCCTCCTCAAGTATCTTGTCCAGATCCTTTACTGAAAGATTCTTCTCCCTGGCAAAGAACGATGCCATTGCCGGGAAGGAGTTATTGAAATATCCCTCCAGCAGTCCGAAAAGCTGGTGCTTTGAATACTCCTTTTTCGAAACCACTGGATAATAGAGGAACACGTTGGCGTATGCCTTGTGATCAACATATCCCTTTTTTTCCAATACCTTCAGCACGGTTGAGATGGTGTTGCGTGCAGGCTTCGGATCATCAAACTTATCCCTGATATCCTTCACCACTCCTTCCTCCAGATCCCATAGAATCTGCATTATCTGCTCTTCTGCCTTCGTCAGCTGCATGATTTCCTGTTTTTATTAATGTCTCAGCGATGCCCGCTGCCGGATATCACTTCTCAATCAATCCTTCAGCACAAATATACGACTATATTTATAGACGTACAAATTTTTTATTAATTTTCGTCTATATTTATAGTCAGTTGATATGAAACCCACATGATTGATCACAATCACAAACACTTATGAATAAAATATTCAATCATGTGCGATTCCATCCGACCTTTAAAATCAAAATTATATACGGAAGAAATAATACAATTTTTACGATTGCAGTCAACAATTTGATGCAAAAACAGCGATTAGCCTCTGTAAAAAATGTCTTTATCTCAGAACTTCTCCAGCAACCTTAGGAGTTTCTCCCGTTCAGTGCTGCCCGGAGCAATTTTCAGCAGCTCCGAGAGCCAGTTGCCGTACATCGGGTTGGGAAGTACAATATATCTGGTGCCGAACAATTGTCTGTCGGCATCAACGGCATCGAAGCCGAAATCAGAACCGCGCTTCTCATACACCCCGCTGATATCAGCAAGGTTGTCGCCCACCAGTAGAATAATTTCAAAATCCTGCTCTATCTTAGCCCGTCTCTCTACTTTTGACGAGGTGCTCTCCTTCAGAAGCATGTGCACGCTGTCGGCATCGGCAAACCCCAGGGCGGACATGTTGGTGATGGTCGGCCCCATCTCCTGCACAGTCCTGTTTGAAACGTAGAACACCTCAACACCAATCGAATCTGCATAGCGGGTGAAATCCACCGCCCCCGGCAAAGGCTCCGCCCGGGCAAGCTCAACCCACCGCGTCCAGTCCTGGTTGTTGAATGCCTTGTTCTCTGTCACCTGCCAGCCCTGGAACGGACTGTTGTCGAGAAGCGTTTCGTCTATGTCAAGCACCACGGCTGCGGGCTTCGTCCGGCCAGCCCAAGCCAGGTTCTCCGCAAGGGCGATCTCTGCGTTCCGGAAACACTGGTATGAGAGGGCTCTCATCTCGGCCGATTTCTGGTACCACAGGGTTGCCAGTATGAGCTGGTCCTGGCTTGCCTCGGGCTCAAGGGTAAGCTGGTCAGCGTCTACGCCGGGCACCCGTGCAGGCTGACCCTGATTTACCACAGGAGCCTGGGTGTGCTGGCCGGGATTCTCTTCCGGCATTAGTGATTTCTGCTTCACAGCGCCGCAAGCTGCCAGTATAATCATGCCGGCTACAATAATGAGCTTTTTCATGCGTTTTTATTCTGTTGAAAATAAACCAATTGTCAAAATCGGTTCTTTTTGTTTGTTATCTCCTAAGTAACAAATAATTGGCTGATGTTGACCGTTATGTTTGAAAGATTTTTAACTTTAACCGAACTATACCAAAACTTAATCTGCAATGTCAACCTTAAAGCTGATGCTGGGGATGATCCCCGCAACTTCTAAACTGGAACAGGATGAGAAGGCACTGATAGCCGAGTATGAAAAACTGATCTCCTTTACCGGTTCCGAAGCCCTTGCAAAATACAACCTGCTTCACGAGAGCGTCAATTCAGCCGGCTTCAGGCAGAAAAAGAAAGAGATTGAATCACTGACCTACAAAGGCTCGGAGGAACACGCCCGCGAGACTGAATTCCTGGGCCTGAAAAAGGCAAAGGACATTGTCTCCTATTTCAGGACAGAAGGCAGCGCCCTCCTGCGGAATTTCAACTCCCTTGACGGCTCGGCCAGGATTAAGGAGATCGAAGACCTTCAGCTCTTTATCCAGTCGCCGGAGTTCAAACAGAAGGAGAGGATGAAACCTGTGACCTTCAAGGATACCGAAGAGTATGGCAAGTGGCTGGAATTCAAGAAACTTCAGGGAGACAAGGAGGTAAAAAAGAATCTTAACCCCTCCAAGGTGGAAAGGTTCAGGGAACTGCAGTCGTTTGTCACATCATCTGCCTTCCTGCTGAAGAAGAACATGAAACCTGTCACCTTCAAGGATAGTCCCGAGTATCAGAAACTGCTTGATTTCAAGAGCAAGAGAAGCGCTGCAGACGTTGTCTCCTATTACAAGTTCAGGGCCTCAAAAGACTATAACAACTACATCCACGTGAAGGATTCTTCACGGCTGAAGAGGCTGGCAGAGCTGGAGGAATACCTGAAAACCAAAGCCTTCACTGAAAGAAAAGAGTATCTTCTTGACAAGCGTCGCTTTGAGAAGACAGATCTGTTCAAGGAATTGAAGGAGTACGAAAGCCTGAAGAACTCTCCCGACATAAAGTGGTATTTCAGCGTCAAGGATTCGAACAAGTTCGATGTAATCAAGAACCGTAAGCTTACCTTCAGCGATGAGTTCGACGGAACGGCTCCGGATGACAAAAAGTGGCTGAACAAATATTACTGGGGCGAAAAGCTGCTGCATGACAGCTACAGCATAGCCACCGATCTGCACTGCTATACTCCGTCAGATAATTTCGAGGTGCGTCACAGTGTGCTTCGAATCATCACCAAACCGCAAAAGATCAACGGCAAGGTGTGGGATCCGGACAGGGGTTTTTACACGAAGGATTTTGCATTCACATCAGGCATACTCAATACAGGAACTTCCTTCAGGCAGAAGTACGGCATCTTCACGGCCAAGGTCAAACTCACCGACCCGCGGGTGCGCAATGCCTTCTGGCTTATCGGCGACCGTATCACCCCGCATATAGATGTATGCAGGTCAGGGCACGGAAAAGTGTGGTTTGACCTCTTCACCGCTCCCGGCAACCATTACAAGAAAAGCCTCGGCTCAAAGTATCTCTCCGATTTCTATATCTATACCCTGGAGTGGACGCCGGAGAGCCTCATCTGGAAGATCAACGGCGTGGAGGTGACGCGACAGACCTCAGGCGTACCGCAGGAAGCAATGTACATCAACCTTGCCGGCGGAGTCGACCAGCCTATTGGCGGCATATCGTCGATGGAGGTCGACTGGATAAGGGTTTACCAGGCAAAATAATATCCGTTTAACGGCATTTACGAGGAGGCTGTCTCAACAGGGGCAGCCTCTGCAGGCATATCTTAAACCAGCATGGCTTCTTTTTTACTGCAGACCTGTATCGGCATCTTTCCCATCTTTTTTTGCCCTGACTGTAACATTTGCCATGCAACAGCCGTCTTTATGTTGTCAGTGCATTGACCTTAATGACCGTAAAAGAGTACAACAACGCCGTCAGAGAATTCGGTGACCATGTCTACCGCTTCATCTACCGCAGCCTGAAGGACAGCCACAGGGCAGGCGACATCGTGCAGGACACCTACGAGAAACTGTGGCGGTGCGTCACTGAGGTTGAGTATGCAGCGGTGAAGTCGTGGCTCTTTACCTCAGCCTATAACAGGATGATAGACGTTATCAGGAAAGATTCCAGGCTCGTGGGGGTTGAATATTACGATGACAGCACACTCTTCGCCGACGAGAGCGGCAGCGACCTGAACGAGGTCCTTCACCGGGCCCTCGAAAAGCTGCCTGAGGCACAGCGGTCAGTCATACTCCTGCGCGATTACGAAGGATACAGTTATCGGGAGATAGCAGACATTACAGGACTCTCCGAGGCACAGGTCAAGACCTACATCTTCAGGGGCCGTGTGGCTCTCAGAAATTACCTGGTAAAGACATCGGTATGGCAATGACAGACGACAGCGATTTTCCCCGCCTGACACCACCGGATGACAGATTTCCGGGGTCTGACAGGTTACACCGCAAGCCGGAAGAGCTTACAGACGAGCAGTTTGACCTCCTTGCTGCAGCATGGGCCGAGGGTGCACTTGCAGCAGGCTCACTGGCAGATATGGAGGCCGCCATTGAAGCGCTCCCTTCCAGGCAGATGCGCGCGGAGAGCTTCAGAAGCATCAGGCTCACTCCGTATAACGACAAATGGATCTACAGGGACAGACTGCTCAGACAATCACCTGCCACGGCGGCCATCAGGCGTTCACTCGTTCTTACTCTCCTGGCTGCTGCCGCAGTTGTTGCATTCATTATTATGTGGCCATCGGCGGCAAGGCAGGCAACAGATACACTGCCCGGCTTAATTCAGGAAAGTACAGTCATGTCTGACGCGCTTATTCCCGAGGGCTCTCCAATAATTATCCAGGGATCAGTGGAAGAGCCGGCAGCCCGGGTAACTGCTGATATTAACAGTGTCACGCCACGGTCCGTCAGGAATAGTGATGCAATGGTGTCCACACGGACTGCTGATGCAACAATGTCCATTCAGGTCTCTGAAACCACCGGATCAGTAAAAACCGTCCCGGCATTTGAATCAACTGAGGCGGCAAAACAACTACCGGTCTCCGTAAGCCATGCTGCCGAAACCTCGTTTATGATCGCGGCCGCGGATAGCAAAGACCTCAGGCCTGTGGAAATTAAGACGACGACAGCCGCGGACAGCAGAGACCTCCGGCCTGTGGAAATCAGGAAGACGACAGCCGCACCCGATCAAACCACCGTCTCTGCAGAAATGTCTGCCGCCGGCAAAGAGCCAAGCTGGGTATTCAGGGGCATCTCGGCGCTGGCAAAAGCCATAACAAAGGAGGAGAAGAACATCGACGGATATGCAGTAGCCAGCGCATGCGTGAATGGCATCAGCAATTTCCTCGGATGGGAGATGGAACTGCAACAGGCCAGCAACAATGAAGGGCAACCGGTAGCGGTGAACTTCAGCTCCTCCCTCATCTCAGTCTCAGCGCCTGTGAACAAAAATTCACCCTGATTGTAACTTTCAGTACCCTTTGATCGTCCCGGTAATAAACAACAAACAAATATTTGCCATGAAAAGAAAACTGCTGACACTTGCTGTCATACTGGCCCTGATTGTTCCTGTCAGGGCACAGGAGAAGGAGGAAAAACTTAAGGAACTTGAGAAACTCGAACAGCAAACGGAAAAGGCAACCCCTCCGGACACGCTGATACTTGAAGAAGAACAGGCCACAGAAGAGGAGGCTATGTCGGAAGAGGAGGTTTACTCAGAAGTAGTATGGGTCGGGGATCAGGATACCACCCGCGTAAAAGTGGGCGAAATTGTGACTGTGGAAGAGACTGATGACGAGACAATCATCAGGATAGGGAAGAAGTCGGTCAAAATCATTGAGGACGGCAATAACACAGAGATCAGTTTCGAGGAATACGAAGAACCCGATCATTCTGATCATCCGGGACGTGCATTCAAAGGTCACCTGGGGGGCATTGAATTTGCCTTTAACGGCTACTCTTCAGACACCTGGGGCCGTAATGATGAGCCGCTGGAGGACTGGCTTGACCTGAATACCACCAAGTCATCCAGCTTTAATATGGTCTCCCCGCCGGTGAGCCTTGGCTTTTCACGCCGGTTTGGACTGGTGACAGCACTGGGCATCAACTTCAATAACTACTTTTTTGACAACAACAACTCAATTTATGTCGATGAAAGCGGCAACGTCGCACCCAGCTACCCGGCTGACGGCATCACATACGAAAAAAGCAAGCTGGCAACCGTCTATGGCACCATTCCGGTAATGCTCGAAGTACAGATACCGGTAAGCCATAACAGGAACATCAACCTCGGTGCGGGAATGATAGGGGCCATCAAGTTCGGCTGCACATACAAAGACTGTTTATCGTGATGATGAAAAGCAGAAAGACAAGAACCATGACGATTTCAATCTTAACCTCCTGAGATACGGTGTCACCGCCAGGGCCGGATATGAAATGTTCCAGGTCTATGGTACCTGCTATCTCTCACCGATGTTTGAAAATGACAGGGGCCCGGTACTCTATCCTTACGAGGTGGGTATTGCCCTGACGTTCAACGACTGAGAAAATTCTGATACTAACACTGACATGAGGGGGTATTTGCTGCAAATACCCTCTCTCTTTTTTATATATCTTTGCCGCAATACCTCATGAAACAGAGCGTTAGATATCAAACCCGGAAAAATAACAGGAGATGAGACTACTTCTAATCAGCAATTCAACCAATGCCGGAGAGGCATATCTCGATTATCCAAAGAACAATATCAGGGATTTTCTCGGCAGAACAAAGGTAAGAGCGCTATTCATTCCCTATGCGGCTGTCACTTTCTCATATGACGAGTACGAGGAAAAGGTGAGAACCCGTTTTGCCGAAGTGGGGCATGATGTGGTGTCAATACACCGTTTCAGCGACCCGGTAAAGGCCGTCATGGATGCCCCGGCGATAGTTATCGGCGGAGGCAATACATGGATGCTTCTCAAATGCCTGAGAGACAACAAGCTGATAGCTCCCGTCAGGAAGAAGGTGCTGGCCGGGACGCCCTATATAGGATGGAGCGCAGGATCAAATGTGACCTGCCCGACCATCATGACCACCAATGACATGCCTGTAACGGCACCCTCATCATTCAGGGCTTTCGGACTGATCCCCTTCCAGATCAATCCTCATTACCTCGATGCCAACCCGGCAGGTCATGCCGGTGAGACCCGCGAGCAGAGGATACAGGAATTCATTGAGGTCAACAGGGATATCTTTGTCGCAGGCCTGCGTGAGGGCACCATGTTCCTTCTCGAGAACAGGAAGCTCTCCCTTATCGGGCCACGGAATACCCGCATCTTCAGACATGGCAGCGAACCCCTTGAGATCGCTCCGGGCAGTGACCTCTCCTTCCTGCTGAAGAGGAGAAAAAAATAGGGATCACCGGGGCCGGGTCAATGAAACTGGTGAAAAAAATAGCGCTGATTACAGGCAGTCTCCTGATGCTGACAGTGATACTGCTTGGACTCTATGCATCACTCAGACAGGAGAAGATCACCACTGCACTTATCGCAAAGCTCAATGAGAGCATCAACACCAAAGTTTCATACGGTAACCTGCGGATAACCATTTTTGAATCGTTCCCGAATATAACCGTCAGGTTCAGTGACCTGCTCGTGGAACCATCTCCCTATTACGACAGGACACAGTTCAGGAGCGAAAACAATGACACCCTCCTCTATGCCTCATCGCTCTCGGTGACAGTCTCATTGCCATCGTTGATGACAGGCACCGTTGCAGTACGCTCCATCACTGCACGAGACGGAGAGGTAAACCTGCTTACTGACAAGAGAGGTGATATTAACTACGAGGTCTTTCAGGAGAAATCGAAGGAAGGAAAGAACGTGAGGCTGAAAAACATCAGCGCCGTAAACATACGCGCGGTATGGAATGACCGAAGCTCGGGGATGAGAATCTCAGGCGGAATAGGAGAAGCCACCCTTGGAGGTGAGATCTTCCGGACGGGGATCTTTCTGAATACCACAGTAAGCGCCAATATCGACTCGGTGAATCTTAACAGCATGGCCTTCAGGGCTATTCCTGTCAGCGCTGAGATAAAACTCCGTAAATCGGCCAGTTCACTCTCGGTCGCAAAAGGGTCCCTGGAGGTGGCTGACCTTAATTTCGATATTGACGGCAACGTCAATTACTCCTCCTCCACCCTCGACCTTTCAATTGCAGGAAAAAAGATAAACATTGCATCTGTGATCTCCCTCCTTCCGGAAAAATGGAGGTCATTCACCGGCAGCGTGACTCCTTCGGGAATAATGGATCTCAGATGCAAGATAACCGGCTCATACGGAGAGGCCGGCAAACCCCACATAGACGTTAATTATGCCCTCTCCGGCGGGAGAATGAGCCATCTTTCCAGCGGCTTCAGGGTCAACAACCTCGAATTCAGGGGAGGCCTTACCAACGGTGCCCTCAATTCGGCGGAGACATTCCACTGCACGGTTGACAATCTTGCCGCCACCTACGGATCCGCATCGGTGAAAGGTTCATTCATGATCAACAACCTCAACAAGCCGCATATCACCCTTGCACTGGACGGCGATCTTAATTTCAACGACCTGAACAGAATCATCAGGAAGGGCTATATACATGATCAGACGGGTTCAATAGCTGGCAGGATAAGACTCTCAGGCACTCTCCCCTCCGGCAGTAATATGGTTTCCTATCTTCCAATGCTCAAGCCTGACATTTTTCTTGATTTCAGGGATTTCGGAGCTGCCATTCCTGAAAGCGGTGTGGCCGTGTCAGATATGAACGGCTCGGTTGTGATTGCCAATGACATGAAAGCGGATAACCTCTCCTTCACCTTCAGGGAACAGCATTTCACCATTAACGCCCTGATGAGGAACTTCATACCGTGGGTGGCGGGTGGGCCGGAGGTGCTTGACATAACGGGTGAGGTGCACGCCGACAGGGTTGTCACCGCCATGTTCACTGATAAAGAGAGCGACACCACGTCCGGCGGAGGGAGGCAGATGGATATATTCCCCGCTGATATCCGGGCCGACGTGAGACTAAGGGCTGACAGCCTTATATTCAACGGGTTCAGAGCTGCCGGCCTCAGCACCATGGTTGGCTACAAGCCATTTGTTTTCACCTTCAGCGATATCAGTGCCACGGGAGTTGACGGCCTTATTGCAGGTGAATTCATGCTGGGCAAGGAAAAGGAGGGTGGTTTTATCACCAGGACAAAGCTTAATGTGACGGACATTGACATCAACAAGACCTTCACCGCTTTCAACAACTTCGGACAGAATTTCATTGTGAGTGACAACCTTCAGGGCAATCTTACAGGCACAGTGACAGTGCTCTCGCCGCTCGACAGCACCTACAGGATCATGAAAAAGGCACTGGTGGCCGAAGCACATCTGGTTATCACCAAAGGGAAACTGTCAAAATTTGCCCCGGCTGAGAGCCTCTCATCCTACCTTGACCTTGATGAACTGAAGGAGATCAGCTTCTCACGCATGGAAAACGACCTGTTCATCAATAACAGCACCGTTTCGATCCCCAAGATGCTTATAAACTCTTCCGCCGTCAACTTCACTCTCTACGGCACACACGGATTTGACAATGATTATTCATACCATGTCAGGCTGCTCCTTTCTGAGGTTCTGAGCCGTAAGGCGAGGGAGCAAAACAGGGGTGTAAGCTCATTCGGGCAGGTACAGGTTGACGGCAGCGGCAAGGCTACCATACCCCTGAAGATAGTGTGCACAGACGGGAAGACAGATGTGGGTTATGACTTCGGCCAGATGCAGGACAACATAAAGACTGACATAGCCCTTGAGAAGCAGACCCTCAAGGGTATACTCAACGAGGAATACGGATGGTACACTGCAGACACCGTAAAAGCCAGGCCGGCTGAAAGCAAGCCAAAATTCTCCATCACCTGGGAGGAGGGAAAAGAACCTCCTGCCGCCGCACCGGAGAAGCAGGAGGAGGTTCCCGAGAGCCCGCTCAAGATCTTCAGAAAGAAAAAATGACCTATGAATATCTACCGTAAAAGACTGCTATGGAAGGTTTTGCTTCTCGTTTTCGCGGTGGTCATCGGCCTCGGATCACTGATCTATACACATGACCTGGTAACCAGGCTCAAGGAGGAGGAGAGAAAAAAGGCGGAGCAGTGGGCTGAGGCCACGCGCAGGCTGGTCACCTCAGACGACTTCGAGTTCCTCTTCAGCATCATTGAAGACAACACCACCGTCCCGGTCATACTGATTGATCAGGAGCATAATATCATCTCTCACAGGAACATCCCCTCATCCATCTCTTCTGACATCAACTCGCTCATGAAGGAGCTGGGACGCATGGAGAAGAGGAATGAACCCATCTCCATCGAGCTCTCCGGCGGCATATTCAACTATCTCTATTACCGCGAGAGCACCTTACTCCGGCAGCTGAGGGTATACCCGTATGTGCAGCTGGCGGTGATACTGCTTTTCATAGGAGTGGCATACGTGGCCTTCAGCTCCTCACGCATGGCCGAGCAGAACCAGGTGTGGGTGGGACTCTCAAGGGAGACCGCTCATCAGCTCGGTACCCCTACCTCCTCACTCTCGGCGTGGAGCGAGATAATCAGCAGCCGGTACCCCGGCACAGACATAGCCGAAGAACTGCCTGCCGATGTTGAGAGACTGGTAAGGGTGGCCGAACGGTTTTCACTCATCGGGTCAAGGCCGAAGCTTCATCCCGAAAACCTCCCGGCACTTGTGGAGACCACAGCTGCCTACCTGAGGAAGAGAATAGCCTCAACCGTGGAGCTGACCGTGCTGAATGAGACAAGCGGATGCATGGCCGTGCCTTTCAACCCCGTGCTTCTGGGATGGGTAATAGAGAATCTGGTGAAAAACTCTGCCGATGCCATGAAAGGCAGCGGGCAGATAATTGTCAGGCTTACAGAGACTTCCGGTGAGGCTGTCATTGACGTGGATGACACCGGAAAAGGCATCCCGAGGAAGGATTTCAAGACGATCTTCAAACCCGGTTACACAACTCGTGAACGCGGGTGGGGACTGGGTCTGTCACTCTCAAAGAGGATCATTGAGGAGTATCACAAGGGTAAGATATTTGTACTGCGATCAGAACCCGGACTGGGAAGCTGCATGCGTATCATACTGAATAAATAAGACATTCATGCACTGTCTCCTGTGAAGAGAAGCGATATAGAGATAATGGCCCCCGCCGGCTCATGGGAGTCGCTACGCGCTGCGATACAGGGAGGAGCTGACTCTGTTTACTTCGGCGTGGAGAAGCTTAACATGCGGGCACGCTCTTCGGATAACTTCACCACCGGCGACCTGCCCGCGATTGTTGCCCTGTGCAGGGAACACGGCCTGAAGAGCTATCTCACCCTGAACATCGTGCTGTTCGATGAAGAGGTCAATGAGATGCGCGATTTACTCGCTGCCGCAGCCAATGCAGGAGTGACAGCGGTGATAGCCACTGACCAGGCTGCCATCATGGCGGCAAGGGAGGCCGGGATGGAGATACACCTCTCAACACAGCTGAACATCTCCAATGCCGGATCGCTGAAGTTCTATTCACAGTGGGCCGATGTGGCCGTTCTCTCCCGTGAGCTAAACCTGGAACAGGTAAGGAAAATACATGACTCAATCATCAGTGATGACATCCGGGGCCCTGGCGGAGATCATGTCAGGCTCGAGATGTTCGTCCACGGGGCACTATGCATGTCGATATCGGGCAAATGTTACCTGAGCCTCCATGAATACAACGCCTCAGCCAACAGGGGCAACTGCTATCAGACGTGCAGGAGGGGATACAGGGTGACTGATAACGAGACCGGTTATGAGCTTGACATTGATAATCAGTTCATCATGTCACCAAAGGACCTCTGCACCATCAGGTTCCTCGACCAGATCATTGCTGCCGGCGCCCGGGTGCTGAAGATTGAGGGCCGGGCCAGGTCAGCAGAGTATGTCAGAACTGTCACCCAATGTTACGGCGAGGCAGCGGCGGCCGTGGCAGACGGCACCTTCGGCCCGGAAAAGGTTCAGGAATGGATGAAACAGCTGGAATCCGTCTTCAACAGGGGATTCTGGGACGGCTACTACCTGGGGCAACGGCTGGGTGAGTGGAGCACCACCTACGGCTCTGCCGCCACAAAGAAAAAGATCTATCTCGGCAAGGTCACGAACTACTTCAGCAGGCAGGGCGTGGCTGAGATAAAACTGGAGACAGGCAGCCTGAGTGTGGGCGATGAGCTGATATTCACTGGTCCTACCACCGGATCAGTGGCCCATACCGTCACCGGACTCAGGGATGCTTCAACCAACGAGGCAGACACCATTCCCAAGGGAGAGATTTGCTCTGTTCAGACGCCTCATCCGGTTAGACGGTCAGACAAGGTCTTCCGGTGGGTTGATGCCTCGTCGCTGAAGAAGGACTAATCAGGCATTATCCTTAGGGCTGCGGCTGATCAGGCTTTATCCCTAATGCCGTGATCTATCAGGCATTATTCTGAGGGTTGCGACCAATCTGAAATTATCCTTAAGGCTGCTTCGGTCACCCTGGAAGCATTCACGGCCACATCATCGGTGTCAGTCTCTACATAGACCACCTGCCCTGCCGGTCTTTTCGAGAGGCCATAATTATAAGACCTGTCGTAATACTCAAGCGTGATCCTTATTGCCGTCGGGTAATCACCTCCCCGGATGGCTTCCAGCGCCTCGCGCGTGCGGTCACCTCCCAGCCGCTTTGATATCCTGATCACTGAAGCCTCTATCTGCTCTGCGGGGAAGAGCGTATACTCCTCAAGGAGCCTGGGCATTCGGGTCTCGATGCTCATCATCAGCGCAACCACAGGTGCTGACTGCATCTGCTCAAAGAAATTGTCGGGCATGAAGACCGTACCTATGTTCCGACTCTCATCCTCAAGCCATATATGAGTGTCATCACTCCTGCCCGCCAGGTCATCAAACAGCAGGTTGGCAAAGTGTTCGGTGGTCGGCTGCGGCGGCTGTCCGAGGGCGCCGAAAGCTGATCCCCGGTGTGATGCCAGTCCCTCCAGGTCTGTGACCTGCTGACCGGCAGACATCATGTATTTCAGTATCCCTGTCTTCCCGCTTCCTGTGAGGCCTCCCAGGATGATGTACTTCCTTCTTCTGCCCAGGTCGGCAAGTATGTGGTTTCTGTATCCCTTGTAACCGCCAACGAGTACCAATGGTTTTATTCCTCCTGTCGAAAAGAGCCACGCCATTGCCTCTGACCGCATTCCTCCTCTCCAGCAATGAACCAGCAGCTGCTTTTCTGTCGCAAGCTCCAGTGCCCTTACCAGTTTTTCTGACATCTGCGGTGCCGCAAGATCTATACCCCTGAGCACTGCCTTTTCGGAGCCCTCTTTTTTGTACAGGGTCCCCACCTCTGCCCTCTGCATGTCATCAAAAAGCGGGATGTTTACCGCTCCTGGGATATGACCGGATGCGTATTCGCCGGGCGACCTGACATCCACAACGGGCAGATGCGACCTCAGCCTTAGAAATTCATCGGGGGGAATCTTTTTTAAATCAGCAGACATCTCCCGTTACTGCTTGTGATACCTCTCAATCACCCTTCTCAGTTCTTCAACAGTCACCGGCTTGGAGAGCAGTTCCTTCATCCCTGTCTTCTCGGCTCTGATCCTTGTCTCAGGCATGTTATCGGCTGAAAGGGCAACAATCAGGGTATCCCTGTCAAACTCCAGTATGACCCTTGCAGCCTCAAAACCATCCATCTCGGGCATAATCAGATCCATGAGAATCAGGTCATAAGGTTTCTCCCGGACCATGGCTATGGCCTCGGGGGCGCTGGCAGCATATTCCGCTGTCACTCCCAGAACCTTAAGCAGAGAGCCTACCACCTTCCTGTTCAGGAAGTTGTCGTCAACCACCAGGATCACGGGAAGCCTGGATTTATCCGAACTAATTCTGCCAGGCTGGTTTCTCAGTGCCGGGAAATGATCCTGGAGAACGCCAAGCAGATCCTCACTGGCAAAGGGTTTGACAAGCAGGTGGTCAACACCCAGGTCAACACATCTGGCGTAATGTCCCTTCGGGTCCCTGGAGGTGAGCATAAGTACGATATGTTCCCCGGTAAGCCCGGCATCCATAAGTGCTTTCGCCGCCTCAAAGCCGTCAGTCTCCGGTTCGTCGAAGATGACCAGGAGTGCATACCTGCCCTGCTCGCTCTGGAGGCTGGTTTTTATCTGGGAGACTGTATGCTTCTGGAAGCTGGTCACTGAAACAGGAAGACCCAGCCGGTGCATCACACTGAGGAAGTCGTCATCACGTCCCTGTGTTCCTGTAATGGCAAGGGTACGGATCGCGGTAATTTCACCGTAGCGGCTGAGATCGAGATGCTTGACAATCTTTTCGTTTAGATGGACGTTGATGGTGAATGTCACTTTAAGACCTCTTTCATTCCCGGAGGCGTCTCTGCCGGCAGGGCTTTCTGCCGTCAGCTCACCACCCATCAGCTCGGTGAGCTGCCTTGCCAGGATAGGTCCAAGCTTCAGATCCTCTGACCATTCTGACCTCTCGCTCAGGCTTGTTATATAGTCGCCGAACAGTTTTTTGATCTCTGCTTTCGTGTAGTTGACCCCGGTGTCCGTCACAGTGAATTCCAGCGTAAACTGGTTCCCGGACGATTGCCTGACGTGGCATTCCATCCTTATCTCCCCGGCCTTGGTCCCGGTAAGGGAGTTGTTCAGGAGGTTGGTTATCACCTGCCTCAGTCGGTACGGATCACCTATGAGGTTTTCGGGTACAGCCTGGTCAATAAGTGAGACAAACCTGACAGCAGATTCGGGATTCTGCCGTTTCACCAGGTTGATGCAGTAGGCCACCTCCTCCCTGAGCCTGAAGGGTATTTCATCAAGGATCATTTTCCCGGTCTCCATCTTTGAGACGTCGAAAATGTCATTAATGATCGTCAGCAGCAGGTCTGCCGATCGCCGGAGCAGAGCGGCAACCTCCTTCGTCTCTTCCGGAAGGTCGGCCCTGGAGAGCATCTCGGTCATGCCGAGGATGCCGTTCAGCGGGGTACGTATCTCAAAGCTCATGCGGGCAAGCAGTTCCGACTTGGCAATATTGGCATCAGCCTCCTGCCTGCGGGCCGACTCAAGCGATGTCACATCAATGAGCACCTCGAGCGTGGAGTTATCACCCCGGTATCTGACCGGTATGCTGTTCATGAAGACGATCCTGTCACCGTCTGTTCCGGGGAGCCTTATTACCTTGCCCTGGCTCAGCCGGCCTGACTGATCACCCTCATATTCATTGCGCGAGAGGTCGGGCACCAGTTTGCCGGTCATCTCTCTTTCATTTTCATATGAGAAGAGCGTGGCTGCCTGCCTGTTTGCCCTTATTATCTCCCTGCCGGAGTCATAGATAATAAACCCCACCGGCATCTGGTCAATGATTGAAATAAGGGTCTTCTCCGAGTCTTTCGTTTCCCCAAGCTTCTTCGCCTGTCTCTGTGCAAATTGCCGGAAGAGGATAATAATGAAAAGAAGGGTGAGCATTGTCAGAAAGCCCAGTATGAGGGAATTCCTGACGATGTACTTCTGGAAAAAGTCGGTGGGCGCCGAGAAGACCAGTCCAAAGTCGAGCCCCAGTATGTTTACCGGATAAAATGCCGATAGTATCTCGTTACCCTCACCGCCTGCCTCCATCCTGTGGGAGATCCTCCCTGAATTTCCCTGTTCAAGATCTTCGGCTATCTTTTTTAACCCGCTGTAAATGACCTCACCGCCGTGGTTGTCGAAAATTATGGTGCCGGTATCGTTTACCACCCACTGCCACTGGTACTGTTCGAGGTTATACTTGGCAAAGACCCTTGAGAAGTACCTGGTGAAGTCGAGTGTGATCACCAGATTCCCCATAACCTGTCCGTCGCTGAGGACAGGCAGGTAATACTTGTACCTGTCGCGGTCGGTTTCAAGCTGTTCGATGGTGTAGATACGAGGCACCGTCTGAGCCCTGTATGACCCGTCCAGCCATGAATTGCGCTCCTCATCCTTGAACAGGGTGTAGACATCTCCCTCCTTGTTGTACAGCATCAGTCCAACGACAATATCCTCGTACCTGGAATAATAGAGCTTCATCTTCTCCCTGGCCTGTTCATTGACAGCCTGATCGGCGAAGAATTGAGTAATATCATCGGAAAAATCGATCTCATTGAGGTCACTGAGAATATACATGCTGGTGTTGTCGATGTCAGAGCCGACAATCATGACCTGCCTGTCAAGAATCTTGTTGGAATATTCAATCTGGTTCCTGTAGAGGCTGACGTAAAATATTACCGTGATCAGCATCAGGAGAAAGAATGCGGAAAATGCAACGATAGAGATCTTTTTCATTCAGTACTGGTTCATCCCGTTACAATAACGTTTATCTGTACTTATCATTGTCCTCCAGCATCATGCTGACGTAGCTTTTATATCTCCACGGCTCTATTTCATTGCCCGCAACGGCTTTCCGGACGGCGCATCCGGGCTCCTTCATGTGAAGGCAGTTGTAAAACCGGCAGCCTGAAGAGCGCCTGAATATCTCGGGAAAGAAATGGTAAATCTCGCTTCGGTCAAAGTCAATCACCCCGAATCCGCGTATTCCCGGTGTGTCAATGACAAATCCGCCTCCGGGCAGGGGATGCATCTCAGGGAATGTTGTGATGTGCCTGCCCTGCTCATGATAATCGGATACCGATCCGGTCCGGAGGGAGAGTGACGGGTTGAGTCTGTTAAGCAGCGTGCTTTTGCCCACGCCCGAGTTGCCTGAGACGAGTGTTGTTTTGTTCCTGAGCGCCTCTGCTACCTGGTCCAGGTTTTCATCTTCCGTTGCCGAGATTATGAAAACAGGGTATCCTATCTTCTCGTATACCTCCCTGATCCTCAGGGTTGTGGCTATTTCTTCCGTTCCATACAAGTCGGCCTTGTTTATGATAATGGATGCAGGAATGCGGTAGGCTTCGGTAGTGGCAAGAAAACGGTCTATAAACTCTACCGGTGTTGAAGGCATCCTGACAGAGATCATCAGGAATGCCTGGTCAATATTTGATGCAATAATCTGGGATTCCCTCGAGAGGTTTGATGCCTTGCGGATGATATAGTTACGCCTCGGGGAAAGTGCCGTTATAAGTGATTCGGACTCATCAATCGTCACGTGGTCTCCCACAGCTACCGGGTTGGTGGTACGGACACCGCTGACCCTGAATATGCCTTTGAGGACACACTCATGGATCGTCCCCTCATCATCGAGCACCCTGTAGCGGCTTCCTGTCGACTTAATGACAATTCCCTGTCTCATCGCCCGCAAATTTGAGACAAAAATAAAAAAAGTGATGTCAGTGCAAGCCTGACATCACCTCTTGTAGTATAGGCGATTATGCTTTTCAATACTCTGCTGCCATCAGGAAGAAAGGCTTCATCTCAAAATTTGAATAGTAGGGCCTGAGCCTTTCGACATTGTAATACTCCGACACCTTGACCACCTTTTTGGATGAGGTGACGACGTCAATCGGCACATTGTCATAGCGTCCGTTCTTGAGCACCACGACCCTGCCGTGTATTCCCTTCATTATGAGGTCGAGGGCAAGGTTGCCGAATGCCATCGGAACGATTGAGTCAACGGCATCAGGATCACCGCCCCTGACCATGTAGCCAAGCTTCTGGTTAATGATATTGATGACTTTGCCGTTGTTGAATTTTGCAGTGTGTTCCTTTATCTCCGCCGACACGAGATCACCTATGCCTCCCAGTTTGGCATGTCCGTAGGCATCCAGCTCGTTGTCCTGGAAGACCATGTCGCCGCCCTTGTAGAGTGCGCCTTCGGAGACAAGCACTATTGAGTATTTACTCGGGTTGGAGTTGCGGTCTTCAACAAGCAGCCTGGTCAGCTGCTCAATGTCGAACCTGTACTCAGGTATCACGCAACGGTTTGCAGCACCGGCCATTGTCGGGAGCATAGCCGTGAAACCGGCATACCTGCCGAACACTTCGAGAACCATAATGCGCTCGTGGGAACCTGCCGATGTGCGCAGCGTGTTGGTCATCTGTATGGTACGCGTGACGCATGTGCTGAACCCGATACAATAGTCGGTGCCAGGCACGTCGTTATCCATGGTCTTGGGGATGGCCACAACCTTGACGCCCTGCTTGTAGAGGTGAACGCCATAGCTGAGGGTGTCGTCTCCGCCAATGGGAATAAGAAAATCGATGCCGAGCCACTCCAGGTTCTTGATAACCTCGGGTGTAAGGTCATTGACCTCATCCTTGTAGGTGTCCCTGAGGTGGTCAGGCACCATATTTTTGGTCACATGACTCGGCCTCGTACGTGAGGTATGAAGGAATGTCCCTCCGGTTCTGCCCGACTTGTTGACGATGTCATCGGTAAGCACCTGGAAACAGTTGCTGTTGTCTGCCTTGGGGTCCCTGACAATCTCAATGATACCGCCCCATCCCCTGCGGAGCCCTATCACTTTGTATCCTTCCCTGTTCGCCCTGATGGTGACCGCCCTGATTGCGGGATTAAGCCCCGGAACATCACCTCCGCCTGTCAGGATACCAATCACTCCTTTGATTTTCTTCTGGTTTGCCATTTCTAATGCTGATTTAGTATACTTTTAATGCAGGCGACAAAAGTAGAACATTTCAAAATCATATCAAAAAGGTAATAGTTCTCCCCTTTAATTTTTTAATATTTTTGAAGAAAAAGCTAATGAAACGAAAAGATAAGGCCATCGGCTATTTCCGTTCAGGATATAACTGCTCGCAGGCTGTGCTTATGGCATGTGACGGCGAGAGTGAGGTGACGGCAAAGGCTGCAGCGGGATTCGGCGGCGGGATGGGAAGGATGCAGAAGACTTGCGGAGCGGTGACAGGAGCCTATATCTGGTTCGGACTCTCCTGCGCCACAGAAGGCATTCCGGGTGAGACTGACAAAGCCCGGGTATACGAAAAAGTGAGAGAGTTCAACAGGATCTTTGTTGCCAGAAACGGAAGCGACAGCTGTTCGGAGTTGCTGGGAGAGGATCTCAACACTCCTGAGGGAAAGAACCGCATTGCCCGCAAAGGGCTTACCGAAAAGGTGTGTGAAAAGTGCATTACCGATGCCATTGAAATAATTGAGGTGCTGGAGGAGAGATGAAAAGGGTGGTTATAGCCGGGGGAACCGGACTGATTGGCTCACACCTGAGCCGCCTCCTTTCCGGCGAGGGTTATGAGGTGGTTCACCTCACCCGGAAAATAAGAGAGGGAGGGAGTTACAAATCATACCGGTGGGATCCGGAGCAGGGATACTGTGACGTTGATGCATTCAGGGATGGCGATGCGATAATTAACCTTGCGGGAGAGAACCTGGGAACCAGGCCCTGGAGCAAAACCCGCAGAAGGGAGATCATAGGAAGCCGGACTGTCACGGCGGAACTGCTTCACTGGTCGACGGCGGGTTCGGGCATCAGGCCTTCGGTGTACATCACCGCCTCGGGCGTTAATTATTACGGTTCTTCAGGCACAGGAAAGATCTGTGAGGAGAATGACCCTCCGGGTGATGATTTCCTTGGAGAGACCTGCCGCCTGTGGGAAGCCGCTGCAGATCCTTTTGCAGCTTCGGGGACCAGGTTGGTAAAGCTCAGAACAGCCGTGGTGCTGGCACGCGCGGGCTCAGCCCTTTCAAAGATGACCTTTCCGGCCAGGGCAGGGCTGATTGTGCGGTTTGGACCCGGAAACCAGTATTTCCCGTGGATCCATATCGATGACCTCTGCAGTATCTATCTCAGGGCTGTCAGTGATGTAACCATGAGCGGACCCTATAATGCTTCAGCACCCGATCACATTACGCATGATATGCTTATGGCCGAGGTGGCGAAGCAGAAGCGGCTGCCGGTATTCCTGCCTCACGTGCCGGCATGGCTCCTGAGAGCGGTATTGGGAGAGATGTCCGTGATCCTGACAACGGGCAACAGGATTTCTCCGGAACGGATTATCAGCTCAGGGTTCGCCTTCAGCTATCCGGAGCTGGCTCCGGCGCTCAGGGACTGCTTATAACAAACGCCCTTGCTTCAAGGATTCCGGCTCGTGTGGTAAGCACTGTAGCCTTGCCGCCTATCACTGCATTATCAAAGACCCTTATCCTGAAGACGACTTCGCCGACAGCACCGCCGGGAGTAAAACCTGCCTGTTTTGAAATATATTCCGGAGCCCTCCTCTCATCGTCATTCATCATCATGCCTTCGCGCCGCCCTGTTTCAGGTACCGGATCAAGAACCCTGTACAGCGGTTTTTCTCCCCTGGCCGAATCAAAGGTTATCCTGACCTCATCCGGCTTCACTATCTTGACAAGATGCGCCTGGCTAAGCGCGGTGGGCAGCTTGCCGGTATTCCTGAACCTGATGGTCAGGTCATAGTCGGCAGAATCACCCTTATGTTTTTTGACTCTTTTGACAACGGCATCTTCCCACTCGAGGCGCGGCAGATGCTTGACCATCTCAAGGTTGAACAATGCCTGCCTTGAGATCCATTCCTCAAGATGTGCCGCCGGTGGATTCTGGCTGAAAAATTTCGGGTGGAAGCCGCCGACCTCAACGCTGTCACGGAGCGGATGCCTGACGGGCTTCCATTCAATGAAGCCCTCGCCATTATTCTCTTCGTCATCCCATCTCAGCAGGTCAACCTGGTCCTTGTCGCCGTCACCGTCATAGTCCTTGTACTGCCCGCCGTTCCATATTTCATCACCGTACCATATGGCGCCGTAATACCAGTACCCGAAATCAGGTCCATGGCCGAAGAGTGGCTGCCCGTTGCCGTAATCATCATACACATCTCCCGCCTTCTCATAGCCGGTGATCTTCTGCCCCAGGTCATCAAAATACCTGTACCATTTCAGGTCCTCCGGGTACATTCTCTCCTCCGATGGCGAGGTTGACGGGGGTCGAAGATGCATTGGCACCCTGGTGTCCATTGAGTTGACAACATAAATATGCGGGTGGGTCAGAAGGAAGGTGAAGACAGCCCTGGTCTCCGGTTCGCTAAGGGGATACTCGCCTGCACCCCGCTGGGTGAATCCCCTTCCGGTCATCTCTCTCTCAGGCCTCCAGTTCTCAGGGTAATTCCGGTGAAGATCGAGACCTCCGATGCCATCCTCATTGATGCGGCCGTCGCTGTCATTGTCAATCCCTTCGCCTGATGTTGAATATATCCCCTCTCCGCGGGGAACCCTTTTCATTATCCTTCCCGAAGGATCATCGGGATCAGGTACCATGGTGCCGTTTTTGCGGTCAGGCCATCTCATCATCAGTATCACTCCGTCACCGTCAAGGTCCTCGGGCGGGTCTTCGTCAAAGAGACCGTCGCTGTCAGTGTCATGTGGCCTGACAGTGCTGCGGTTGCTCTGTGCGGTTTTCAGGTAAAGCTCATGGCCGTCAGGATTGTTGACCGGACGAAGGTAAACGGTAAAATTGTCAAGCAGGCCGGTTATGACGGAGTCTTTGCCATAGCCTTCAATAAGATGCCGGGCAAGCCAGAGCACCGACTCTGCACTGGTTATCTCCCCGCTGTGCCTGTTTCCCTCAAAAAAGGCAGCAGGTTTATCCGTGTCACGTCCCTTTTTATTGTTGGTAAGAGTCAGCTGCAGCACAGCCCGGCCCTCAAAGCTTCGGGCAATCTCCTGCAGTGAGACAATATCAGGATATTCATCAGCCCATCTCTCCATCCAGTGGTAAATAACATCCAGTGAATGGTACCTGTCAAAGGTGAGTTTTTCGCCGGCGACGTATTCAACACCCGGGAGCTGCATCTGCGGGAAAAAGCTGATGCCATGTCTCTCCCCGAAGACCGTGTATATTGCTGAGTCCGGCTTGCTTTCGTACCCGGGCGCTGGCTGTGAGATAAGAATGCCGGGAGCCATGGCTCCGATAATGATCAGGAGGAAAAATTTCATAATAAGAGCATTTTTATGGAAAACGAAATTAATATGATGCCTTTTGCCGGCACAATCAGCCTCTTTTGGAGATCACCTCCAGCTTATTCATGTCTGTTATCTCAATGGTACGGCCGTTCGACTGGATGATGCCGTCACGCCGGAACTCCGAGAAGGTGCGGATGACATTGGCCGAACTCATGCTTATCAGATCGGCTATCTCCTTCCTTGAGACCGGAAGGTCAAAAATCCTCGAGTGATAGATCTCTCCCGAAAAATAGAGCAGCACAAAGGCTATCCTGCCTGCCAGGTTCCGTTTCCTTATCTCCAGTCCAAGAGAAATTATGTTTTCGGATGTGCGCGACAAGGCAGTTATCAGGTTCATTGCAAAACTGCCGTTCTTTAAGATCAGCTCCTTTATCAGGCCGATATTAATGCAGCAGACTACAGAATCTTCAAGGGCCGAGAGAGAATACCTGTACCTCTCCTCATGGAAGATGTTCGTGTTGCTGACGAATTCCATTGGACGGGTTATGGTGATTATCTGTTCGTCACCGGTCTCAGTTACCCTGTAGAGCTTCACCAGCCCGTTCTTCAGGTACTTGAAATCATGTATTTTGTCACCCTCCGAATGTATTGACTCCCCCTTTGAATAGGAGATCTCCTCCCTGGAATCACATACACGGTTTATGTCGTTTTCACTCAGGCTTGAGAAGGCAAGGTTTCTGAGTTCGCAGGAGAGACAACTGCATTTTTTTTTCGGTGGTTGTATCACGAAAGCCATGGATTATGCAAATTTAGAACAAATTGCAGATAATATCGTTCACCTTTTTTATTTTTGACAATTCTCCATCGATGGCAGATAAGAGCATGATATACGGAACCGATTATCACATACACACCACCTTCAGCGACGGAAGGGAGGGACCGGAGGCCTGTATAGAGGCTGCAGTGAAAAAGGGGTTAAGGGAGATTGGCTTTTCCGATCATCTCAATCCTGCCGGTGAGCATCTGAAATGGTGCATGGATCATGACAGGCTGCCGGAATATGCGGAACGGATCATGAAGCTTAAGTCAGAGCATCCGGAAATTGCCGTAAGGATGGGTATTGAGGTCGACTATCTGCCAAAAATGGAAAAGGAGACGGAGAGGCTTATAAGCTCCTTCCCCTTTGACTACATTATCGGATCTGTCCATTACCTTGGTGAAGAGACGGTTGATCTCGGCCCTGAATTCTATATCGGCAAGGATATAAATCTCATTTACGAAAACTATTTCAACCTTGTCTGCGAGGCTGCCGCAACAGGATTCTTTGACATCATCGGTCACCCGGACCTTGTGAGGATCCATCGCTTCTCTCCGGATAATGACATTACCCATTTATACAGCATGATGGCATCTGCCTTTGAGATCCATGACGTTGCCTTTGAACTTAACACCAACGGCCGAAACAGGCCCCTGAATGACTTCTATCCTGACCGGAAGTATCTTTCGCTGTTTGCAGAGCGCGGTGTACCGGTCTGCGTTAACTCCGACGCTCATTTTCCCGAACGGATCGGACAGTATTTCGATGAGGCCTATGATCTTCTGAGACTTGCAGGGTTCAAAGAGATGGCTGTCTTCGCCAGGCGCGAACGCTATATGATTCCGGGCCTATGACCCGGGAAGGCTCCGTGCGCTCTTTTACCCGGCGGCGGTCAGGTGCTCAATAAGTATCTTTATTCCGATCACTGCCAGGATAATTCCTCCGAGTATCTCAACCCTTGATCCGAGGCGGTAACCCGCAGACTTGCCAATACGTATGGCCGTCATCGATGCAAGAAAGGTGACTACCCCTATTATGAGGCCGGCAAGCCATATCTGTACCCTGAGGAGGGCAAGGCTGATGCCAACGGCAAAGGCGTCGATGCTGGTTCCTACGGCAATGGTCAGGAGGATCGGAAAACTGTTGAAATTAACCGGATTTCCTTTTCGTCATCCTTCTTCAGCCCCTCGATCACCATCCTTGCACCAAGAATCAACAGAAGACCGAATGCAATCCAGTGATCATATTTTTCGATGTGCCGGCTGACCGTTGAGCCGAGGAAAAAGCCCAGCACGGTAAATCCTCCCTGGAAGAGGGCCAGAATGAAGGCAATTCGCATTGCTATCCTGAAACGAATCCTGGACTCGATTACACCGCATGAGAGTGATACCGCAAAACTGTCAAGCGAGAGAGCGAGAGCAATACCTGTTATAGTAATGAGATCCATGGTCAGCAAGGAGGCCTCAAAAATAGTCAAATATTACTACTTTTACCAACCTGTTAAGCCAGATGAGGATAGTAATACAGAGAGTAAAGAGCTCCTCGGTGACCATCAGCGGGGAGATACGGTCAGCAATAGGCCGGGGTCTACTGGTATTGGTCGGCATTGAGGATGCCGACACCGCTGAAGATGCCTCATGGCTGGCATCGAAGCTGGTGAACCTGCGATTGTTTGACGACAGTGACGGCGTAATGAACCTCTCGGCACTTGAGACCGGAAGCGGGATAATGATCGTCAGCCAGTTCACACTGCACGCATCGACAAGGAAAGGTAACAGGCCATCCTACATCAGGGCTGCCCGGCCCGAAAAGGCGATACCGTTATATGAGGATTTCATCGCGCGCACCGAAGATTTGCTTGGACGCCCCGTAAGCACCGGGGTCTTCGGTGCCATGATGGAGATAGACCTTGTAAATGACGGTCCGGTAACAATCTTCATAGACAGCAGAAACAGGGAATGACAGATAAGGAACTTAAAAGGTCAGTTCTGACTGTAACCGCCTTCGCGTCATTCCTGACCCCGTTCATGGGATCGTCGGTCAATCTTGCCCTGCCCTCCATCGGAGATGAACTGGGCGTTAATGCCGTCACCCTGAACTGGATCGTGAGCAGCTACATGCTTACCACCTCTGTTTTCCTGCTCCCTGCCGGGAGAATCGGGGATATCCTCGGGCGCAAGAAAATATTTACCGCCGGACTGATCATCTTTACCCTGACCATGATTCTGCTGACCTTTACCCCGGGAATAAAATGGCTTATCGGGGTAAGAGTGCTGCAAGGCGTGGGCGGGGCAATGATGTTCGGCACAAATATGGCCATTCTGACATCCGTCTTTCCCCCCGGTGAACGCGGCAGGGCAATGGGAATCAATGTCACGGCAGTATATGCGGGACTGGCATCAGGCCCCTTCCTGGGAGGCCTCCTGACGCGCTACCTGGGCTGGAGGAGTATCTTTGCCTTCCTGGTGCCGATGGGCATAATAAGCCTGATCCTGATCCGCAGGAAGATGAAGGGCGAATGGGCCGAGGCGAAGGGAGAGAGCTTTGACTGGCCGGGTGCGGTGATCTATGGGACGGCCATCGCTGCAATGATTTACGGGTTTTCGAAACTGCCGACGGTCGCAGGCTGGATCATCACCGCCGGCGGGACTGCTGCTTGTTCCTCTCTTCATAATGAGGGAGAAGAGAACGGTACACCCGCTTTTCGACCTGACCCTGATATCAGGGAACAGGGTCTTTGCATTCTCCAGCCTGGCAGCCCTGATACACTACGCGGCCACAAGTGCCATAGGATTCTTTCTCAGCCTCTTCCTACAGTATATAAAGGATCTCGGGCCCCGCGATGCGGGGTTCGTGCTGATGTCTTGGCCGGTGACCATGGCGCTTATCTCCACTGCTGCCGGCAAACTGTCAGACAGCCATAACCCGGGGGTGATCGCTTCCATTGGCATGACCATAACATCGGCAGGACTGATAATGCTCTGTTTCCTTACTGCAGAGACCTCCGTGCTGTTTATCGTTGCAGTGCTTGTCATTATGGGAGCGGGCTTTTCACTCTTCTCATCACCCAACTCAAATGCCATCATGAGCTCTGTTGAGAAGAGACAACTCGGAAATGCATCCGGTATGCTCGGTACCATGAGGAACGTTGGTCAGACCTTCAGCATGGCTATAGCCCTGATGCTCCTCGCTCTCTACATGGGACAGGCAAAAATAGATCCCGGCAACTACCCGCAGCTTCTGAACGCAATGAGAAGCGGGTTCGTGATCTTCTCCATACTCTGCTTTGCCGGTATTTTTGCATCGCTTGCAAGAAATAAAAGCCTTCGCAGATAGGTTCCCCCGTATTTTTGTTTGCTTTTCATTAAAAACAATTAAATTGACCCGTGTTTGCCAGCCTGTAAACACTATCTGTAGGTTTATACATATCATTCATTATGACCAAACTATACAAGAAGCTTTTAAATCATGACTACTCGGCCGGGGAGATGGGAGAATGCATCACCGAGGCCGGAAAGATGACCCATTCCGTGGAGAGGGCCCCTCTTCTGAGGGATATTTTTTCCTGTATTGACCTCACGAGCCTCAATACCTCCGACAGTGCCGGAACAATACGCAGTTTTGCAGAGAGGACGGCATCATTCCGCTATAGTTTCAGTGATATAAGCAATGTGGCGGCACTCTGCGTCTTCCCGAACTTCGTCACCGTAGCACACGAGGGGCTGGGCAAATGCGGGGTAAGACTCGCAGTGGTGTCAGCCTCATTCCCGACCTCCCAGACATTCCTTGATGTGAAGACCCTGGAGACCGAGATGGCTGTCAGAATGGGAGCTGATGAGATAGATATCGTCATTCCCCTTGGAACATTCCTTGAAGGAGACTATGACTCAGTCATTGAGGAGCTGAAGGAGATCAGGCAGTCTGCCGGCGAGGCCACCCTGAAGGTGATACTTGAGACAGGACTGCTGAAAGACGAGAGAAGCATTTACCGGGCATCAGTGGTGGCAATGGAATCGGGCGCGGATTTTATAAAGACCTCCACCGGAAAGATACCGGTGTCGGCAACCCCCGAAGCTGCCTGGGTGATGTGCAGGGCCATACGCGACTACTTTAATGAGACCGGCATTATGATCGGCTTCAAGGCCGCAGGAGGGATAGTGACTCCGGACGATGCTCTGATTTATTATTTCATCGTCAGGAACATGCTCGGAGAAAAATGGCTCACCCCCGATTATTTCAGGATAGGTGCCTCACGTCTGGCCAACAACATCCTTAACGAACTCTACCCGGGCCATCCCGCTTATTTTTAACATTCAGCAAAGATGACCAGGCCAGGAGAAACCATAAGTGTTGTTGCTTCTGATACTCTTTCTGCGGCAGCACCGCAGGAAGAATTCAGTATTGGCCGGATCATTCCGCTGCATTCAGCCGGACAGGACCATACGGACGAGAATCTCAATGTGCGCGACATGAAGGCAGATTATATGACAGGAGCCGGACGAATTGAAGGCCAGCCCCTGCCTCCGGAAAAGATGAACACTGACTTCAGCTTCATTATTCTCGCCCTCTCTCTTCTGGTAATGACAGTGCTGATGGTTGGAGGAAGAAAGATCATGGTAAACGGCCTTTCCGCCCTCGGCTTCAGGAGACAACCCGACCTGGCCCCTCCGGGTACGTCGGAAGTGTTTGTATGGCCTTTCTTCTTCAGGAATATCTTCACGGTTCTCAACGTGGGCCTCTTCGCCACCGCCGCACTGCTGCTGACTGACGTGATCCGCTACAACAACCCTTACGGCTCCGTTAAACTGGCTGTTATCCTTACCGGATCGTTTCTGGCAGCATTGATGTTAAGACACCTTACGTGCATAATGGCAGCAGAGGCCACAGGCTGGAAGGAGCCATTCCGAGAGTACATGAATGTAGTTTATAATGCATGGTTCGCCAACTCAATCATTCTTTTCATACTCAACGCACTTATACTTTTTGCCCCGCTGAACAATCCTGTTCCGCTTATTGTCTCAGGTCTTGTAATATCAGTCATATTTCTTATAATCAGAGTGTTAAGGCTGATGGCCATTTTTAATCGCAGGCATATTTCAATATTATATTTCATTTTGTACCTTTGTGCCCTTGAAGTCTTACCCGTTCTGGTCATCCTGAAGATACTGGGTGTCATCTGAACCTGGCGGGTAAATTGAGGAGGTTGAACTTAAAACTTATGGCGTTGAAGATAAGGAAGGTACTTGTGTCGCAGCCTGAGCCAAACAATCCGAAATCACCATATTTCGAGCTCGCTAAAAAATACAACCTGAAGATCGACTTCAGGCAATTCATCCAGGTGGAGGGTATAAGCGCGAAGGATTTCAGGCAGCAGAAGATCGCTCTCACCGATTTTACGGCAGTTATTTTTACAGCCAAAACTTCGATTGATCACTATTTCAGGATATGTGACGAAATGCGCATCACTGTTCCTGACACGATGAAGTATTTCTGCATCACAGAGAACGTGGCATTTTACCTCCAGAAGTACATCGTGTACCGCAAGAGGAAAATCTTCCACGGCAAGTCAACCTTTGAGGATCTCATTGATGTTATTGTCAAGCACAGGGACGAGAACTTCTTCGTGCCACTGTCTGACCCGCACAAGACTGACATCCCCGAACTGCTGAAAAAGAACAATATCAGGTTCGCCATCGGCACAATGTACCGCACCATAAGCAGGGGATTTGAAACACAGGAGCTCGACTATGACATCCTTGTTTTCTACAGTCCCTCGGGAATTAAATCGCTGAAAGAAAATTTCCCGGCATTCACGCAGGGGGAGATCAAAATAGCCGCCTTCGGTCCCACCACGGCGGAGGCTGTGACAAACGAAGGGTACCGGCTTGACATACAGGCTCCCAATCCGAAGGCCCCTTCGATGACCATGGCCCTTGACTGTTTCATCAGGGACTTTAACAAGAACAATAAATAGATCCGGACAGAGATAATGCGCCCATTGAAAGCATCCATCCTTACTGATCGATGCTTTCACTTTCTTAATGAGACACAAAGATGCATCATTCACCAGGGGGGAAAGACTCTGCGGTATAAAAGCCGTAAGTGAACTCTTTTCAGGAGGCCGCACGATCAATATGCCCCCTCTCCGGGTTATCTACAGAATAATGCCTGCTGACGAGGCCCATGAGCCCGTCAGAGTGCTGGTTTCCGTACCCAAAAGAAACTTCAGGAAAGCCGTTGACCGCAACCTGATCCGGAGAAGGATCAAGGAGGCCTGGAGAAAGAATAAAAAACCGCTGAAAGAGATAGTTTCAGCCAGCGGCCAGCGCATCGAGCTGGCTATAATATGGAATGACACCCGGTTCAGGCCCTATGATGAAACCGAGAAGTCTGTAAAAGATGTGATTGAGAGATTGACACGTCTTAAATATTAACTTTGCGAAAATTTCTTTTATGAGAAAAGGAAACAGAAATAAGATACTGCTGGTATCTGCAATGCTTATTGCGGCAATGGTCACGTTCGGATTTCTAATGGGCGGCCAGGAGAGCAGGGACTTCCGGTTAACAAAAAACCTCGACATATATATATCCCTCCTGAGGGAGCTCAATGCCTTTTATGTTGACGAGATCGATCCCGAAAAACTGGTGCACAAGAGCATCGAGGGGATGCTCTCCACCCTTGATCCCTACACATCATTCTACCCTGAAGAGGAGACCGGGGACCTCGATTTCATGACAACAGGCAAATATGGGGGGTTTGGTTCACTTATAAGAAAATCAGGCGATTATATCCAGGTTACCAATGTCTATAAGGGATTCCCTGCCGACAAGGGCGGTATCAGGGCCGGTGATCTCATGATCAGCATAGACGGACAGTCGCTTAAGGATGTCACCTCCGACAAGGCTTCCGACATGCTTAAGGGAGAGCCCGGCACCGAGGCCGAGATAATCATCAGGAGGAACGGAGATGAGTTCACGAAAAAGCTGAAGCGTGAGAGAATTTCCATTTCTGCCGTTCCCTACTACGGCATGGTGGATGACAACACCGGCTATATCCGCTTTACAAACTTCACACAGAACTGCATTGCCGAAGTCAGGGAGGCGCTGATTGACCTTAAAGACAAACAGGGAGCGGAGGATCTTATACTTGACCTCAGGAGCAATCCCGGCGGACTGGTGAACGAGGCGGTTGAAATAGTAAACCTCTTCGTCAGGCCCGGGCAGGAGGTTGTAAGCACCAGGGGCAGAGCGAGACAGTATGACGCCGTCTTCCGTACCACCAGGAGCCCCGTGGCGCCTGACATGCCAGTTGTTGTGCTTATAAACCGCGCCTCGGCCTCTGCATCGGAGATCGTTGCCGGCGCGCTGCAGGATCTCGACCGCGGTATCATCGTTGGCGAACGGTCATACGGCAAGGGACTGGTGCAGGTGGCGAGACCGCTGAGCTACAAGGCGCAGGTAAAGATCACCACGGCCAAGTATTACATCCCCAGCGGACGATGCATACAGGCGGTGGACTTCTCGCACCCCAATGAGGACGGAAGCGTTGGAACCATACCCGATTCCCTCATCAGGACATTCAAGACCAGAAACGGCAGGCTGGTAAAGGACGGAGGCGGAATTATCCCCGACGTGACCGTGCCCTCTGACATGCTCAACCGCTTTACCAGCGAATTGTATGTTCAGAATATGATCTTTGATTTCGCCACCGAATACTACTGGTCTCATCCACAGCCAACGGTGCCTGACAGCCTGAGGCTGAAAGCGAGTGACATTGAACGTTTCGCGGCATTTCTCACGGAAAGGAAGTTCACCTACAGGACTGACTCCGAAGCACTGCTCGATGAACTGGCAAAGGCAGCCACTGAGGAGGAGCTCTATAATGACAACCGGGAGGCAATAGAAAAACTCAGGAGCGGCCTGGGCCATACCCTTGAGAGAGATATGTCGGCTTACGGAAAAGATGTGGCCGAACTGATAGAATCAGAACTTGCAGGAAGATACTTTTATGATTCGGGGATGGTTCAATACTCCCTCTCGCGTGACTCCCAGGTAAAAGAGGCTATCAGCATTGCAGGCGACAGGGCGCGTTACCAGTCGCTCCTCCAGGTGTCGGTGAGCCTTTAGCCGGTCAGGCTGACATATCGGTAAGGCTTTAACCGGTCAGGCTTACTTACAGGTACAACTCCTTCTTCCAGACGGGAAGCCGCTCCTTGATCATCTCGAGGGTATGGCGGCATGCCCGGGTCGAATGATCACGGTGGCCTGATGTAACCATGATGAACAGCGATGCTTCCCCGGCATTGACCACCCCGGTGGAATGGACAATTATGACCCTGCGCACATCACTGAAGGCAGCCTTGACAGTTTTCACTATATCCTCAGCCTCCTTATCGGCCATATCGTTGTAGGCGGAATATTCTATCGCTTTTACCCGCTTGCCGCTGACCTCATCATCGCGCACCCTGCCAATGAATATTGAGACGGCGCCTGCGCCGGCATCATCGTTGCCAAGTGTCATCAATTCTGAAATAAGCAGAGGTGTTATCGGCCCCCCGACCAGATACCTGTTTTTCATATCAAACCTTAATGTGTCATCCACCCTCAAAGGGCGGAAGTATTGCAATTACATCATTTTCTTTAAGTGTGGATTCTTCCTTCATCAGGATTCTGTTCAGTGCAACCCTGAATGCAAGGGTCCGCATTGCCGGATATTTTTCAAGGATAACCTTGCGCAGGGCAGCCGTATCTCCGGCCGCAAACTCTTCTGAGGCCCTTCCTGCCATCTCCTGTGCTGCGCCGAAATAGAGAACCTTCACCATTGCACTCATCTCAGTGGGCCTCCAGCCAGTTGTTTCCGGTTCCGCTGTCAACCTCAAGCGGCACCTGCAGATCAGCGGCACCCTTCATCTCTTCCGTAGCCATGGTTCTGAGCTTTTCCACCGAGTCTGTGTCAACCTCGAAGATCAGTTCATCATGCACCTGGAGTATCATCCTGGCCTCCGGAAGCTCCTTCTCAAGCCTGGCGGCAATCCGTACCATGGCTATCTTGATGATATCGGCGGCGCTCCCCTGCAGGGGGGCGTTGATGGCGTTGCGTTCGGCGTTGCCCCTGACAACCTGGTTCCTCGAGTGGATGTCAGGCAGATATCTCCTCCGGCCAAACATGGTGGTAACATACCCCTGCTCTCTCGCCCTGCGGATGCTCTCATCCATATATGCCTTCACTCCGGGGTAGGAGTTGAAATAGCCGTCAATAAGTTCTTTTGCCTCTTTTCGTCCTATTGTCAGCCTCTCGGAGAGGCCGAAGGCGGAGATGCCGTAAATGATGCCGAAATTAGCCGTCTTGGCCCTTGCACGCATTTCACGGGTCACTTCGCTGAGGGGGACGCCGAATATCTTTGAGGCTGTTGCCGAATGGATATCCTGGCCCGAAAGAAAGTCTGCAATCATGGCGCTGTCGCCACTCAGGTGAGCCATAAGCCTCAGCTCTATCTGCGAATAGTCGGCGCTGAGAAAGATCTTCCCCTTTGCAGGAACAAATGCCTTGCGTATCTCGCGTCCCTCGGAATCACGCACCGGTATATTCTGCAGGTTCGGATTGGTGGAGCTGAGCCGGCCCGTTGAGGCAACCGCCTGGTTGTATGTGGTGTGAATCCTTCCCGTATTGCGGTCTGTCAGCTCCGGAAGAGCCTCCACGTAGGTAGAGAGAAGCTTCTTCAGCCCCCGGTACTCAAGCACCTTGCCTATCACCGGGTGTTTGGCCGTGAGCCGCTGCAGCACCTCCTCGTCAGTACGGTATTGCCTGGTCTTCGTAAGACGGGCCTTGTCATCGAGCCGGAGCCGGACAAAGAGTATGTCGCCCAGCTGCTTCGGGGAGGAGATGTTGAACTCCTGCCCTGCAAGCGTATATATCTCCTTCTCAAGACTGATTATCGTCTCGCGCAGGGTGACTGCAAAGTTCCTGAGTACGCTTTCATCAATGAGAATCCCCTCGCGCTCCATGGCCGCCAGCACGGTTATGAGCGGCATCTCAATATCGGCAGCCAGCCTGTCGAGTCCCTCCTTCTTGAGTATGGGTTCGAATATCTCCTTAAGCTGCCAGGTGACGTCAGCATCTTCCACTGAATATTCCCTTACCCTCTCCTTCTCCACATCGCGCATGTTTCTCTGCCGGGGGCCACGCTCGCCTATAAGCTCTTCAATATGAACGGGTTCATAGTTGAGGTACCTGGCTGCCAGAAGGTCCATATTGTGGCGCATGTCGGGCTCAAGCAGGTAGTGAGCCATCATGGTGTCGAAAAGGGGTCCCTTCACCCTGATGCCATACCCTGACAGCACCTGTATGTCGAACTTCAGATTCTGTCCGGTCTTTCTTATGGTCTCATTTTCAAAGAGAGGCCGGAATGGTTCGAGGAGCTCCATGGCGCTGCTTCTCTCCGGCGGCAGCCAGAGGAGCGTCCCGGATCCCTTCTCCCAGCAGAAGGCAATGGCAACAAGCTGGGTGTTGAGCGGATCGAGCGAGGTTGTTTCAGTATCGAAGCAGAAATCGCTGAGAGTGCACAGTTTCAGGGCCAGTGCCTTTGCCTGCTCCGGTGTTTCGGTAAGGGTATAGTTGTGCGGCGTGGTGTTTATGTTTGCCAGCGATGATCCGTTGCCGGCGGGGTTTGCCCCGAAAAGGGTGCCCTGTGTATCCGCGGCAGGCTGCTGCTGAGAAGCAAATATTCCCGGCTCAGCCTGTTCACCGTTCACCATTGCTGTTGGAGGCTGCCTGTCGCCGGCAAAAAGGGAGGAAGATGAGGGTTGATCACCGGAGATCTTGACGAATGCCGGGGGTTGATCACCGGCGGGCATGACTGATGCCGGTGGCTGACTGCCGGATGAGGGAAGGCGTGATGCCATGGTCCGGAATTCGAGCTCCTCATAAAGCCTTCGAAGAGCATCCGTATCAATTTCCCTGCGGTGAAGATCAGTGTGCCGGAATTCCACCGGAACATTCTGCTCTATGGTGGCAAGGCGCTTTGAAAGCAGTATCTGGTCCCTGTTTTGCTCGAGTATATCCTTTTGCCTGCCCTGGAGCTCTGAAGTCTTGGCAAGCAGTGTCTCGATACCCCCGTGCTCGCTGATGAGCTTACAGGCCGTTTTCGGGCCTATTCCCGGAGCCCCGGGGATGTTGTCGGAGGCGTCTCCCATCAGCCCGAGGAGGTCAGTGATATTGCCGGGGGGAACACCGTACTCGCGAACGATCTCCTTCTCGCCCCATATCTCTGCCTCTCCGCCGCCGCGCCCCGGTCTGTACATCACCACCCTGTCAGTGACCAGCTGGGCGAAATCCTTGTCAGGGGTCATCATGAAGGTGGTATAACCCTCTTCTGCTGCCTTACGGGCAAGGGTGCCGATAACATCATCAGCCTCGAACCCGGCAACCTCGATGACGGGAATACTGTATGCATCAAGAAGGCGCTTGATGTAGGGAACCGCTATCTTTATGTCTTCGGGCGTGGCATCGCGATTGGCCTTGTAGGCGGGATAGATCTCATTCCTGAAGGTGGGGCCGGGGGGATCAAAGACAACCGCAATATGCGAGGGTCTCTGCTTCGTCAGCAGATCTTCAAGGGTGAGAAGGAATCCGAAAACCGCAGATGTGTTCATCCCCTTTGAGGTCACCCGCGGGTTTTTTATGAATGCATAATATGACCTGAAAATCAGGGCATAGGCATCAAGCAGAAAAAGCCTCTTATCACTCTCTGTAGCTGTCACCGGTTGTCAGATGCATGCCACTCGGCAAAAGCGGTGGCTGTTTCATAAAGCTTTATGCTGTGCAACGATACTCCGGCGGGAATCCTGGCGCTGAGTATTCCTGCGATGTCTGCAACAAGATTCTCGCACGTTGGCTGATACGGCGAAACAATGACATTGCCGAAATGCTTTCTGTAGCTTTCAACCGACTCCGCCGGGGCAAATCCCGATATCATCAGTGCATGATCAAACCGGTCAACAACATTGTCGCGGACAATCTTCTTAATGTCTCCGAAATCCATCACCATTCCGTTGCGTGGGTTATCCGGATCATTCACCGGCTCACCCTTAAGCGTGACATACAGGATGTATGAGTGACCGTGTACATTTCTGCACGGACCGTCATAATTCCACAGTGCGTGAGCCATCTCGAAACGAAATTCCTTTGTAACCCTGACTATTGCCATTGATGTTTTAACTGGTTCCCGCAAAAGTAAACTATTTATAAGGATTTTTGTTTACATCACGATTTCTCACTGATATTTATGATGTTAAATGTCATACATAAAATTTTAAGCGTACCTTTGCGCCCTAATAACATAATACCCAATGGATAATAATCAGATGTTGACTATCCCGTTCCTTGCCGGAGAGAGCTTCAGGAGACACGGAGAGAACAAGGCAATGGGGTTTGTGGGAGAAGAGGTTATTGATTATAACCAGCTTAAGGCAAGAACCGAATCGGTAATACGCCTGCTTGAAGAGTATTCAGTCCAGCCCGGTGACAAGGTAGCCATTCTGAGCGGCAGCACACCCAACTGGGGGATCTCATATCTGGCCATTACATCCATGGGAGCTGTTGCAGTTCCCATCCTTCCGGACTTCAGTGCGCTGGAGGTATCGAACGTTCTGATTCATTCCGGAGCCAAAGTCCTGTTTGTTTCAACCAGCCTCACATCAAAGCTGACCGGATTTAATTCTGAAACGCTTGAGACAGTCATAACGACTGATGATTTCGCGGTTATCTCAGGCTACCGTGGAACCGGTTATAATCCTGAACTGAAGCCATTGCGTGAATACAGGGTTTCAGAAGAGGATCTGGCAGTGATAATCTACACCTCGGGAACAACGGGCAAATCAAAGGGGGTCATGCTGACCCACCGGAATATCTGCTTCACCGCCACACAGGTTCTGACAATTCAGAAGGTGGTGGAGACAGATGTGTTCCTCTCCATACTTCCGCTCTCGCACACCTATGAGCAGACGCTGGGACTGATCCTTCCGATATTCAACGGAGCGGCGATCTATTACCTGAGAAAGGCACCCACACCATCCGTGCTGCTGCCGGCACTTGAGCAGGTGAGGCCCACGACAATGCTTTCGGTGCCCCTGATTATGGAAAAAATCTATTTCAACAAGATCGTTCCCACATTCAGCAAGAACAAGATCGTTTCATTTCTGTACCATAAGACCCCGGCAAGAAAGCTCCTTAACAGGATCGCCGGCAAGAAGATCTACAAAACCTTTGGCGGCAGGCTGAGATTCTTCGGTATCGGAGGCGCAAAACTCAATCCCACCGTTGAACAGTTCCTTCTTGACGCCGGATTCCCTTATGCTATCGGTTACGGACTGACAGAGACAGCCCCGCTGCTTGCCGGCACCAAAGTCGGTTCCTGCAGCCTGGGGTCAACAGGCCCGGCAATGGAGGGAGTGACACTTAAGATCCATAATCCCGATCCTGTTACCGGTGAAGGCGAAGTGTGGGCAAAGGGCGACAACGTGATGAAGGGTTATTACAAGGAGCCGGAAATGACCGCCGAGGTTCTGACTCCTGACGGATGGTTCCGTACCGGAGACCTGGGCCTGTTCGATAAGCAGAACTACCTGAGCATAAGGGGAAGACTGAAGAACATGATCGTGGGAGCAAGCGGCGAGAACATCTATCCCGAAGAGATTGAGTCAGTGATCAACGATTTCGGTCATGTGATCGAATCTCTTGTCGTTCAGCAGAAAGGCAAGCTTGTTGCAATGGTCCACGTCAATATCGAGGAGCTGCAGGCCAAATACCGGCAGATGAAGAAGGATTTTACCGATCAGGCGGAACTGATGGTAGATGAGTACCTCGAGGAACTGCGCAGGTACGTAAACTCAAAGGTCAGCAAGTACAGCCAGCTTCAGCTGGTGGTATATCAGCCAGAGCCTTTCCAGAAAACTGCCACTCTCAAGATTAAAAGGTTCCTGTACTACTAGGTCAATATAGATTACAGTTTGCCGAAATCACAACTAACGGTTGATCACTGAGGTGGTTGCCGTTTTTTTGTTATTTTTGCGGCACAATCGCTGAAAGATGTCGACCAGGAATAAAGCACTGCTTCTGATTTTTTCAATTCTGATCATTGACCAGATTCTCAAGATCATAATTAAGACCAATATGGTTATTGGTGAGGAGATTCCCGTGCTGGGCAACTGGTTCAGGATCCATTTCCTTGAGAACAACGGAATGGCCTTCGGCATGGAGTGGGGTGGCAAAGCCGGTAAGGTGGCTCTCTCCGTCTTCAGGATGGTGGCGATAGCTGGAATTGCCTGGTATCTTGACAGCATCATCAGAAAGAAAGCCAGCCTGGGCCTTATCCTTTCTGTCAGTGCCATAATTGCGGGAGCTGCCGGCAACCTTATTGACAGTGCGTTTTACGGGATGATATTCAGCGAAAGCTGGCATACCCCCGCCGTTATGTTCCCCGAAGGCGGAGGATACTCCTCGTTCCTGCATGGAAGAGTTGTGGATATGTTTTATTTTCCGCTGGTTGATACCTACTGGCCCGACTGGTCTCCAATAAAGCCGGGGCAGTCATTCATTTTCTTCAGGCCTGTGTTCAATATTGCCGATACGTCAATAACATCCGGCGTTCTGGCCATCCTGCTATTCCAGAAGAAGTTCCTGGAAGAGCACAACTGATCATATTCTGAATTCCGGCAGCTTTCACTGAAGTGCCACTCCTTAAAAACACTCTAATTCCACATTTTGTCTTATTTTTGAGGGAATAACCGTCGGCACAAGTTGGCAGCCCTTACAGATATAAAGAAGCCTGTTGCATCAGAGATGCGTGAGTTTGAATCCTATTTCAGACACACCCTGCAGAGCGACATACCCTTCTTTCATATCATCCTCAGCAATATTATTCGCCGTAAAGGCAAGCAGATGAGACCGTTACTGGTATTCCTTACTGCGAAACTGAACGGTAATGTCAGCGAGACAACCTTTGTAGCCGCGACCTTCATCGAACTGTTGCATACCGCCACCCTCGTCCATGACGATGTGGTGGATGATGCCTCGGAAAGACGCGGATTACCGTCCATAAATGTGCTGTACAATTCAAAGATTGCCGTCCTGCTGGGAGATTACCTGCTGGCCCAGGGACTGCTGATCAGTGTTGAGAAGCAGAAATTCAACATGCTGGGAATAGTCTCCGACGCGGTCAAGGAGATAGTGAAGGGCGAACTGGTGCAGTTGCAGAAGACCCGCAAGCTGGATATAAAGGAAGAGGATTACTTCAGGATCATCCGGATGAAGACGGCAGCTCTCATCTCGGCGTGCACCGCCTGCGGGGCAAGCTCCGTCACCGCCGATCCGGAGATAATCGCGCGGATGAAGGAGTTCGGTGAGCATCTCGGGGTGGCATTCCAGATAAAGGATGATCTTCTGGATTATACCGGAGACGGACTGACAGGCAAGAGGGAGGGTAATGACATCAAGGAGAAAAAGATCACCCTGCCGCTTATACATGCTCTCAGGGAGGCCGGCCCTTTGAAGAGACGTCATGTCATCAGGATATTAAGAAGAAAGAAAAAGGGAAGGAAGGAGATAAGCGAGGTTATTGCCTTCGTCAGGGAACATAAGGGGCTCGAGTATGCCGAGACAAAAATGAAGGAGTACTCAGACATGGCGATGCGGATCCTTGAAACTTATCCTGATTCAGAAACAAAGTCAGCACTGATTGAATTTGTAATATTCTCAACACTAAGAAAAAAATGAAAGACGTTGCACGTTTCCTGTCACTGGGGAAGTATGCTGTGGCAGGTGTCTCGCGGGACCCGAAGAAATTCGGTCATACAATGTTCAAGGACCTCCGCAAAAAGGGGATGGACGTGGTGCCCGTAAATCCAAAAGCCGAAACTCTCGACGGAGTAAAATGCTACAGCTCGGTAAGCGAGTTGCCTGCTGATATAAAAGGATTGATTTTTATGACCCCGAAGGAGGAGACCCTTTCGGTAGCCAGGGAGGCAATAGCACATGGAATAAAAGATTTGTGGATCCAGCAGGGGGCAGAATCAAAATCAGTCATTGCCGGACTTGAGAATGAAAATGTCAACCTGATACACAGCCAGTGCATCATGATGTTCTGGAAACCCAACGGAGTCCATTCCTTTCACCGTTTTCTGAAGAAAATCTTCGGGGGACTGCCCGCTTAACAGAAAATTTTCAATTCTCGCGAAGTTGAGGCAACAGAAAATATGGTTTTATCTGTTGTTAATCAGATATTTATGTGATTTTTGCGAAATCATTGTTCCACGTGGAAAAAAGTCACTTTTTGAGAGCTGCGATGAGAATTGCGGCTTTTTTCTTCCCCAGGGCTGTCTCAAGCTCTTCCGGGGATGCCTCAGTCGTTTTTTTCACCGAGCCGAATTTTTTCAGGAGGAGCTCCTTGCTCTTCTCCCCTATGCCGGGAATTTCGTCGAGTAATGACCTGTTCATTTTCGAGCTTCTCTTTCCCCGGTGAAAATTTATACCGAACCGGTGCGCTTCGTTACGGAGGTGCTGGATAATTTTCAGGGTTATGCTGTTCTTGTCAAGGTATAGCGGAACAGAATCGCCGGGGAAATAAATCTCCTCGAGTTTCTTTGCAATGCCAATCACGGTGAGCTCTCCTCTGATTCCAAGTTCATCAATACTCTTCATCGCTGAAGAGAGCTGTCCCTTGCCGCCGTCTATCACCACGAGCTGGGGTAGAGACTTTTCCTCATCTATCATCCTCCGGTAGCGTCGGTATATGACCTCTTCCATTGATGCGAAGTCATCGGGACCGCTGACAGTCCTGATATTGAAGTGGCGGTATTCCCGGTTGCTGGGTTTGCCGTTACGGAAGACGACACATGCAGCCACTGCCGATTCACCCTGTATGTTCGAGTTGTCAAAACATTCGATATGAACCGGTAAAACGGGCATGTGAAGATCTTTCTTCATCTTCCCGAGGTTACGCTCCGTCCTGTTTTCCTTTGAATGCTCGGCTGCCTTTTTCTGCCTCTCCAGCCTGAAGAAGACGGCATTACGGTTAGCCAGTTCCAGCAGCTTGTGCCTGTCACCTCTCTGGGGCACGGAGTATTTAATCTTATCTGTCAGAATATCAGGCATAAAGGGAACGATTATCTCAGGAGAATCGCTTGAGACCCTCTGCCTTATCTCCGTAATTGCAGTTGAGAGGACAGATTCCTTCTCCTCTTCGAGCCTCATTTTCAACTCAATGGAATATGTCTGCACAATTGCGCCGGAGACTACTTTCATGAAGCTGATAAACATTGAACTCTCGTCGGCAGAGCATCCGAAGACGTCCACGTTTTTGACGGAAGTGTTGACAACCACTGATTTACTGCGATATTTTGAGAGGATCTCAAGTTTCTCCTTGACCTTCTGTGCCTCCTCGAACCTGAGTTCCGCCGCATATTTTTTCATCAGTGCCTCCAGGTGGCCCGTGACGCCGCTCACGTCACCCTTGATGATCTGCTTTATCCTCTCTATCTGCTGGTTATATTCCTCTTCCTTTATAAGGCCAATGCATGGGGCTTTGCAGTTTCCTATATGATATTCCAGGCAGACCTTGAATTTGCCCTCTGCAATACCCTTGTTGTTAAGAGGAAGTGAGCAGGTTCTTATCTGGAACAGCTGCCGGATGAGTTCCAGGAGAGTGCGAACGGCAGGAACCGATGTGTAGGGGCCGTGATACGAAGAGCCGTCGGCAATCAGCTTTCGTGTAAGAAAGACACGCGGAAAATGCTCATTCTTAATGCATATCCATGGATATGTCTTGTCATCCTTCAGGAGGATATTGTATCTGGGCTGGTGCTTTTTGATCAGGCTGTTCTCAAGCAGCAGGGCATCGGATTCGCTGTCAACGACGACGTGCCTGAGATCTGCGGCACGGGAGAGCATAACCAGGGTTTTGCCGGACTGGTTCTTCGAGAAGTAGGAGGTAACGCGTTTCCTCAGGCTGCGGGCCTTTCCGACGTACAGTATGACTCCGGAGGCGTCGACGAACTGGTACACCCCGGGCTTGTCCGGAAGCCTTGAAACGGTTGATCTTATGTTGTCTCTGTCAGGCAAATCTGGTTTATTCTCCTTTCATTCTGCCCAAAGGTAGGAAATAGAACAAACTAACATTTGACCAGTGAAAAAAATGACTGCTGGGAAGGTGGCCGTGAAATAAGGAATATATTATAATCCATTATCCTACAATACTTTAACCGCTACGCGGTATAATTTGGTCGTAGACCATAAAGTATGGTAGATAAGCGTCAGAACTATAACCGCTACGCGGTAAGGTTTTATATATGCCGTTGTCCTACAACACTTTAACCCCTACGGGGTATCATTGGTCGTAGGCCATAAGGTGTTGTAGCCGCGAAGGATATAACAAATATTTCCCGCAGAGCTTGCCCCGATTTATCGGGGCCATGAAGTATGGTAGATCCGTGTACAATACTATAACCGCTACGCGGTAAGGTTTAATCCATGCCATTGGTCTACAATACTTTAACCGCTACGCGGTATGATTGGTCGTAGACCATAAAGTATGGTAGATAGGCGTCAGAACTATAACCGCCTACGCGGTAAGGTTTTATATATGCCGTTGTCCTACAACACTTTAACCCCTACGGGGTACCATTGGCCGTAGGCCATAAGGTGTTGTAGCCGCGAAGGATATAACAAAAATTTGCCGTAGAGTTTGCCCCGATTTATCGGGGCCATGAAGTATGGTAGATCCGTGTACAATACTATAACCGCTACGCGGTAAGGTTTAATCCATGCCGTTGGTCTACAATACTTTAACCGCTACGCGGTATGATTGGTCGTAGACCATAAAGTATGGTAGATAGGCGTCAGAACTATAACCGCCACGCGGTAAGGTTTTATATATGCCGTTGTCCTACAATACTTTAACCGCTACGCGGTAAATTTGGTCGTAGACCATAAAGTATTGTAGCTCAAGGTATATCCGGAATGGATTGGGCTGACATTCAGGATTTTTGTCCCGGATAAGTTTTCTGGATAAAGAGCGGAACATGCCGGAAGGCCAGGCCGTCGAACAATCCCCTGTCGCTTAGTTTCAGGCGGGGGATTACCAGCAAAGCCATGAAAGAGAGCGTCATATAAGGCGCGTCAAGGCGTGATCCGAAGCTTCTGACAGTCTCTGAGAGCCGTTCGTACCTCGCTGCCATTGCCGTTACGGGCATATCTGACATTATTCCTGCAACCGGCAGCTTAAGGATATCGGAACCCTCGTCGGACACGGCTGACATCCCTCCCTCTGCTTCAATTACCAGGTTTATAGCTGCAACTATGTCACGGTCGCTGGTGCCTATGGCAACTATGTTATGGCTGTCATGGGCAACAGATGATGCCATGGCCCCCTTTTTCAGACCGAATCCCTTTATGAACCCTACCGATGGCGGCCGGTCATTGTATCTCTCCTTTACGACTATTTTCAGGATATCTTCATCAAGACGCGGATTGATGAACTCCTCCTCTCCTGCCGGCGTCTCCTCTGAGCCTGTCATCAGGGAGCCGTTCTCAGCCACTATTACGCGTATCTTACCACCCTCGTTTGGCACGCGGATCTCATCAGTGAGGAGCCGTGTGCATTTAAATTTATTTACTTTTTTTACTATTCCGGGGCTGAAGAGGGCCTTGTCACCGTCGTAAACCAGTTGCCCGTCAATCCAGGTCTGCAGCACATTCATCCGTGCGGGATCGTCTACGAGAATAAAATCGGCCGCATCACCCTCCCTCAGGAGACCGGTATTTACGGAATAATGCTCTGCCGTATTTACAGAGGCCGCCCTTATTACATTGAACAGGTCATAACCCATCTCTATCAGCCGCGCCACAATTTTATTTATATGACCTTTTGCCAGCATCTCAGGATGGAGGTCATCGGTACATAGCATAACTTCACCCGGATAATAATTCAGCAGTGGTGCCAGGGTATCGAGGTTTTTTGCAGCGCTGCCCTCCCTGATGAGTATCTTCATTCCGCCTGAAATCTTCTCCAGGGCCTCTTCCAGCGATGTACATTCATGGTCGGTTGATATTCCCGCTCCGATATATTTCTTAAGCTCTTCTCCGCCTAATCCGGGAGCATGGCCATCTATAGGCACTCCGGCTTTTTTAGCCGCATCCAGCTTTCTGTATACCTCACCGTCGTTATAAATAACACCCGGGAAGTTCATCATCTCTGCGAGGAACCCAACCCTCCTATCCTGCAGAAGCTCGGATATGTCATCCGCCCCTATTCTCGCACCTGCACTTTCAGATGCGGTTGCCGGCACGCAGGAAGGCGCACCGAAAAGCATTTTTACCGGCACTGTTTCCGAATTGTCAAGCATGAATCTTACCCCTTCCTTGCCCAGAACATTAGCTATCTCATGCGGATCGGCCACAACGGCCACTGTGCCATGCCGTACCGCAGCTACAGCAAAATGTGATGGCACAAGCATACTGCTTTCTATATGCACGTGCGCGTCTGCCAGTCCGGGCATAATAAACAGATCCGGAGCTCCATCGGTTTCCACGATACTTTCTATTCTACCTGTTGAAAAAGTAACAGTACCAGGATAGATACGTCTTTTGTGAACATCAATAATTTTCCCTGAGACTTTCATAATATATATACAAAATATATGTTCCACGTGGAACATATAGTATCATCTTCCCAGATACATTATAAGAATAGAAACATCCGAAGTGGAAACACCGCTTATCCTTGAAGCCTGTCCAATGGTTGCAGGCTTAATCCTTGACAGTTTTTGTCTGCCCTCGGTTGAAATTGAGGTCAGCTCCTCATAGCTCATGTCTTCGGGTATTTTCAGATCTTCAAGTCTTTTAATTTTGTCTGCCACACCCCTCTCACGTTCCAGGTACCCGGAGTATTTAATCCTGATCTCAGCTGCCTCAATGATCTCTCTTTTTCTTTCTGAATGGTTGCATTGAAGTTCCTTTGCACCGGGTATTTTTTCGAGAAGCTCATATAGTCCTATCTGAGGCCTGGAGGCTATATTGATTGCCTTCAGCTTCTGGTTTATCTCAGCTGTTCCCTTTTCCACAAGGAAGTGATTTATATCCGTGGGGGAAATGCTCCGGTTCCTGAGAAACGCCACTACCTCTTCAACCATTTTGTATTTCTCTTCCAGCCTTTGCATTCTCGCTTTTCCGGCTGTACCGAGCAGGCTTGCCTTTGGCGTGAGCCTTTCGTCAGCATTGTCCTGCCGCAGAAGTATTCTGTACTCTGCCCTGGAAGTAAACATCCGGTATGGTTCGTCAATACCTTTAGTAACCAGGTCATCGATCAGGACGCCTATATATGCTTCATCGCGTTTCAATACAAAGGGTTCCATCTCCTCTTATCTTCAGTACGGCATTTATTCCAGCCATGAGTCCCTGTGCCCCGGCCTCCTCATAACCTGTAGTGCCGTTAATCTGTCCCGCAAAAAACAGTCCGCTCAACCTCTTTGTTTCGAGGGTATGCCTGAGCTGTGTCGGCTGGAAGAAATCATATTCTATTGCATACCCCGGTCTGTAGATTGCCACATGTTCCAGTCCCCGGATTTGCTGCAGTGCATTAAGCTGAGTCTCCAGGGCAAGGCTGCTGGCAAACCCGTTTATATAGTATTCGTTTGTATCCCATCCTTCAGGTTCCAGAAAAAGCTGATGCGATTCCTTGTCAGCAAAGGTAACGATCTTGTCTTCCACGCTCGGACAATAGCGCGGACCCCTGCCCTTGATCCTGCCGGTGAACAGGGGAGAAAACTTCAGTCCCTCGCGAAGCACCTTGTGAGCATTCTCATTTGTATGGGTTATCCAGCATGATCTCTCGTCCCGGATCATTATCTCGTCATGCAGATAGGAGAAACAGCGTCCGTCGCCGTCGCCCTTCTGTTCGGTCATTTTCCCGAGATCAATGCTTCTTCCGTCAACCCTTGCACTTGTTCCCGTCTTAAGTCTTTCTACACTGAACCCTATCTCCCGGAGCTGATCGCTTATACCTTTCGAGGCGGCATCACCCGAACGGCCTCCGGCCATCGTGTTGAATCCCACATGCATCAGTCCGTTAAGGAATGTGCCGTTGGTAAGAATGACAGCATCAGCCCGGAACTCAGTACCGAATGTGGTAGCCACTCCCGCCACCCTATCTTCTTCTATAATCAGCCTGTTAGCCTGCTCCTGCCATATGCTAAGGTTTTCCGTCTCCTCCAGGGCCTTGCGCCACTCGCGGCTGAAGAGCATCCTGTCGCACTGTGCCCTGGGGCTCCACATTGCCGGACCCTTGCTCTTGTTCAGCATCCTGAACTGTATCATGGTGCGGTCAGTAATAATTCCGGACATGCCACCAAGTGCGTCTATTTCTCTGATTATCTGACCTTTGGCAATGCCACCCATAGCCGGGTTGCATGACATTTGTGCGAATTTTGTCATGTCCATGGTGACAAGAAGTGTCCTGGCACCCATGGTCGCAGCTATAAAAGCAGCTTCGCAACCGGCGTGACCGCCGCCCACAACTATTATATCATATCTGAAATTCATTCGGCATATGATAAGGCCAGGTACATCTCTTCCATCTCAGACATCTTCCTCTTCTGCTCAGCTGTACTGTCATCATATCCGCATAAATGAAGGAACCCGTGAAATATTACACGTTTCATCTCCGAATCATAAGTAACCCCGAATTTTCCGGCGTTATCCCTGACTCTCTCTGCACTTATATAAATTTCGGCATTTACGGTTTTGCCGCTGTTGTAATCAAAGGTTATTATGTCAGTGTAATAATCGTGACCGAGAAACTCGCTGTTAATCTCGTACACCTTGTCATCACTGGTAATTATTATATCTGCAACGCCTCCCCTCATGCCCGCATCGCTGACAATCCTGCTGATGTTTTTCTTTATCTGCCTGCTGTCGCGCAGTCTGAATTTTGCAATATCGTAGTGAAAATTTACTTTCAAGATTTTAGTATCTGAAACTCATTTTTACCTCGTTTCCTGCCTCATTGTATTCAATATTATCTGCCAGGCTTCTCATAATAAACACTCCGCGACCATGAAGGTTCTCGATATTTGAAGGATCAGTAGGATCAGGCAGTGCATCGTATTTGAATCCATCACCCTGATCCGTAACTGTAACGTCGAACATATTTCCGTCGGCTGTGAAATTAACAATCACCAGTTTGCTGGTCTCTCCCTTATTACCGTGAAGAATGGCATTATTGACAGCCTCCACTGTTGATATCAGTATCTTTCCGTACACCTCATCCGGAATACCGAGTTTCTTTGATAATGTATCAACCAGAGTTTCAACAACGCGCAGCTGTTCAACGTCTGAATTTATAGTAATGCTTTCCATCCTGATTCCCTATCTCTTTTTATACTGACAGGGGTTATAATTTGTTGCAAAATTTAGTCATTTTTTTAACAGCCACACCTCGGGGTTAAGCTTTTTCTTTTCTTCGTATATCATAAATTTCAACACTGATTTTCCTCCGTTGGCATTATCCGGAAAAACATCGCCCAGAACCTGCCCCAGGCTTATAATATCTCCTGCCTTCACTTTGACGTTTATCAGGTTCTGATAAACCGTCAGGTATTTCCCATGCCTGACAATCACAGCCATGTTAGCCCCGGATATTGCAAAAACGCGCACCACCTCGCCCTTGAATACTGATCTGGCCTGAGTTGCACCGCTCGAGGTTATTTCAATTCCAATATTGTCTTCCGTAACGTTTTTCAGGACCGGATGAGGCTGCAGTCCGAAATGACTTGTTATGATACCCCTATCAACCGGCCAAGGCAGGCGGCCACGGTTCTCTCCGAATGATTCTCCGATCACTTTCATTTCATTGCTCATCGGAGTTACTTCGCTCTTCTTCCTCTCCTCCTCTATAAGCCTCTCGATCTCCTTTTCAATCTGCCTGGCAATCCTTTTCTTCTCTTCAAGCTCCTGCTTAAGCTGCTTCTCTTTTCTGCTCAGCGTGGTGACAAGCCGTTCCTTCCTGTTCTGTTCTTCACTGAGTATCTGCTTCTGCCTGACCTCCTTATTTTTCAGATCGTTTATGTTCTTTCTGTCCAGCTCAAGTCTCTCCTTCGTGCCCTGAAGCTCAACGTAAATTGTCTCTATAGTTTCGGTCTCGTTCCTTCTGTAGCGGGCGACCTGCTGAATGTACTTCAGCCTTTTGTATCCCTGGTTGAAATCCGAAGACGAAAGAATAAATGCAACTGCCGGAGTGCCTTTGGTAGCCTTGTATGCACTTACTATCGAGTTAGCATATTCCCTCTTCAGGTTATTCAGATCCTGTTCGAGCATCTCTGTTGCCAGCCTGTTCAGGGAAATACGGTATTCCAGCAGACTTATCTCTTCTCCGTATTCATTTATCAGCTTCTCACGCAGATTAAGCTTCTTCCCTATAACCCTCAGCTCATTAAGGTTCTCATTCTTCTGTGTGGCAGTGGTTTTCAACATCCTGTCAACATATTCAATCTCCTGCAGGTTCTTCTTCCTCAGCTCCTCCATCTCGGCTCTGGACTGTCCGGCGAGGCTGACGCCTGCAACGATATAAAAAATGAATATGAAAAGAATTATTCTCATAAATCCCGTCTCCTGTATGAGGGGAGATTAAATTCTATGTCAGTGTCATAACCGCTGGCAAACTCTTCAATGCTCAGCCTGACCTGTAACATCCTCCGTCTTTCCTTTATCAATATCTCCGATGCATACTTTACATCTCCGCTGTCCGTGAAGGCATTGAAGTCAATAGTGATCTGATGTCCCGAGGTCGTTGATCCAATGTTTTCCCTGCACACCTTCAAGTCATCAAGGCATATATTAATCTCATTTTCAAAACCGTTCTCTGCGGATTTCACTACCATAACCCTGTCACCTTCCATCCTGTAATTCTGAAAGTCCGTTTCCGGCAAGTCTCCGAAAATTATCCTGATGAAGTCTTCGGGCATCCCGTTTTTTTGCATGACAGCATCCTTCTTTCCCACGTATACGATTCTATCAAGTCTGCTGACAGCTGCGATATCATTTCCAACTGCAAGGAGCCTTATCAGTTCAATTCCGAGCGGGCCTCTCACAGAGGCATAAAAATCACCCTTGCTGTTTAGCCTGGCATTAAAACCATAGCTTCCATCATACTCTGTGCCCTCGAGCTCTATCCTCCCCCTCTTAATAACAAAGCCCTTATCGGTAATGTTATAACTCCTTATGCTGCTGATCATTGCACTCATGGTCGCATCAGCAGGCATGGAGCCGGCATCAGTGCTTTTTCTTTTCCTGGAGGCTGAACATCCTGCCAGAAGAATTATCATTACCGTTATCAGTCCTGTCTTCAGTAGTTTCCGCATTTGCTTATCTCTTCCTCCAGGTATGTTTTTGTGCTATCCTTCTCAAGTGCGCTTCTCCAATAGGCCACCGCCTCATGACATCTGTCAAGCGCCTTTACGATGTATCCCATATGCTCAAGTATTTCCGGATCCCGCTCCCCCTCCTTTTCAAAGATCCGCATCATGGCCTTGTATGCATCCCTGTGCCTTCCGAGCTTGTACAGAACCCACGCATATGTGTCAATATACGTTTCATTGTCTCCCTCCTTCTCCATGACCCTTTCAGCCATCTTCAGCGCTTTTTTGAGATCGCGGTCTCCTTCGGCCAGGAAATATGCGTAGTTATTCAGTATCAGTGTTTCATCGGGTGAGATTTGCAAAGCCTCCTCATAAAAAGCGTACGCAGCGTCAAAATCTTTCATCCGGTACTTCAGATCCCCCATCATGGACAGGACCTGTACCTTCAGCTCGTCGTTATTGCCTGCCAGGATAAGGGCTTTCTTCAGCTCGCTGTCAGCCACCTCATATTCTTTCAGCTCCATTGCTGCTATGCCATAGTAGACCTTGCCCAGGATGCTGCGGTTATTCTCGCGTGAATATACAGATGCAAGATCATATAGTTTTCTGTATTCGCGCTTGCCGGCATAGAGCAGTATAAGTCTTTCCGAATAATAAAATCCGGGTTTCACCGTCTTCAGCAATTCTTCATATCTGGCAATCGCCTCATCTTCTCTGCCTGCAGTTTCATACATTCCCGGCCTCATTGAAAGTATCTCCTCATCATCCGGATATTTTCCTTCAAGGATTATAAGACTTTCGGCGAGTGACGCGCTGTTTTCCTTCACATAAGCCGTATCGCTGAGCAGCCTTCCGGCGACAGCCACCTTTCTCTCTCTCTCAACCAATTCGCTTTCAAATACATTATTCAGGAAACCGGTGATTCCTGAATACTCCTTCTTATAAACAAGGTTCATCATGTACAGAAGCTGTGTCTCAATATTATCAGGATCCCGTGCGATGATATCCTTATAGATGCTGTCGCTCTTTTCCTGTTTGCCGTCTTCAAGCCAGATATCTGCCAGCAGTGCCTTGTACCTCATCTCTGATGGCTCCTTCTCTATGAGTTTCTGAGTCCTCATGGCAGCCTCATCCAGGTCTCCCTTCATTATAAGTCCTGATATCATCATCAGGAACATGTCATCACCCAGCGCTCCCTCCTTGTCAAGCACCCTGAACAGTGAATCGGCCTTTTCGGCTTCACCCATCTCAGCATACAGGCCAGCCAGGATGGAGTTGATCTCCACGGCACGACTGTCAGCCTTGAGGGCCCGTGTAAAGTAAACCAGTGCCGAATCCTTTTGCTGATACTGGGTGAAGAGAGACCCTGCTGCAAGCTGGTACCAGTAATTACCGGGTTCGAGCCGGGCGGCTGTGGAGGCGTAACTCAATGATTTATCAGCCATGCCAGCTGCAGAATATATCTGTGCAAGCTCAAAATATGGTACAGCCCTTGTCTTATCTGTTTCAATACACTTCTCCAACAGCCTGGCTGCCTCACCGACATCTCCCACATACTTCTGCCTGAGAGCCTCAGCAAGCAGGTAATCATACCTGCCGTCGGCCTTTATTGCCTTTTCGGTGTCAGCAGTGGACATTACGGCTTTGCGGGAGCATCCGGCCGCAGCAAAAACTATCAGCAACAGTAACGCGATCCTTCTCATCTTTTCCCCGAATGGCCGAAGCCACCGGCTCCCCTGTTAGTATTATTTATTTCTTCCGTCTCTGTCAGCTCAGCCTTTTCATGATGTGAGATTATCATCTGGGCGATGCGGTCACCGTCATTAACCGTAAATTCTGTATCAGACAAATTTATGAGTATCACTCCCACTTCTCCGCGGTAATCAGCGTCAATCGTGCCCGGCGAGTTGAGCACCGTTATGCCGTGCTTCACCGCGAGGCCGCTCCTTGGCCTGACCTGTGCCTCAAAACCGACGGGTAATTCCATGAAAAGACCTGTCGGTATAAGCTTTCTCTCCAGCGGTTTAAGTGTCACCGGTCCGCCCGTGAAAGCCCGCAGGTCCATTCCGGCTGAATGCTCCGTTTCATATGCAGGCAACGGATGGGGTGATTTATTGACTATCCTTATTTTCATTATCCTCTCTTAAACATTAACGTAAAGAATTTATCTTTTATCTCCGCCACCGCAAAGAAAATCATAAGCAGCAGAGTATCAACAATTATATTCACAATTTTAATTTCACCGGCAAGGAGTCTTGAAGCTGCCAGGAGGGCAACAGCCAGGACGATATACATGAATATTTTCCCGGTTTCATATTTTATCGGGTAATACTTCTGGCCAACCATGTATGATACCAGAACCATTGACAGATAGCATGCGACGTGGGCCCAGGCTGCCGCCACGTATCCGTAGGACGGCACGAACACAACGTTTACGATAACCGTCACCACTGCACCTATGATTGTGATCCATGCTCCGTAGATGGTTTTGTCATCCACCTTGTACCAGATGCTCTGGTTTATGAATATCCCCAGGAGGAGATATCCCATACTGATTATGGGAACAACAATGAGTGATTCCCGGAACATCGGGCCGATGATGATCTGCAGTGCTTCGATGTAGAGGTTTATCCCAAGGAACAGTATCAGTGCCGTGATCACGAAATACTTCATGGTGACGGCATAGGTCTCTTTGGCATCCTTGTTGCCGGCTTTTTCAAAGAAGAAAGGCTCTGCGGCAAACCGGTACATCTGGATGAAGAGGGACATCAGCACCCCGACCTTATATCCGGCGCCATAGAGCCCCACCGTGGCAAGGCCCTCAGCACCTCCTATCAGCCTCCTGAGCAGGATTTTGTCAAGCACCTCGTTCAGTGACCCGGCTATTCCGCCTACCAGCAGGGGCCAGCTGTATGAGAGCATTTTCGCAAGCAGCTTCCGGTCGAACGCAGGCCTGATCTTCAGCATGAAGGGCAGCAGGCATATCATGGTAAATGCCGATCCGGCGAGATTGGCAACAAAGACATATCCTACCTGAAAATCAGCATTATATACTTTATGAATCCAGGTGCTTCCCTTATCAGCAAGTGCCGGGGCAATCTTCAGAAAGAAAAAGACCGTGATCATGGTCACCACAACATTTATAATCTTCAGGATGCTGAAGGTGACCGCCCTGTTGTTGTTCCTCAGCCAGGCAAAGGGGATGGCCGAGAAGGCGTCAATCGCAACTATCCAGGCAAACATCCTGATATATTCCGGATGCTGCCCGTAACCAAGGAACCCGGAAACGGGAGTAATGAAAAGTGAGACAGCAAGAATGAAAAAGATCGAGGTGGTGAGTAGTGATACAAGAGAAGTGCCGTAAACCTTTTCCGCAGGAGCCTTTTTCCCAGCAAACCTGAAATAGGTTGTCTCCATGCCATAGGTCAGAATGACCAGTGCCAGAACCATCCAGGCATACAGCTCCGTCACAATTCCATATTGCTCAAGACCCAGAATACGGGTGTAGAAGGGTGTCAGAAGCGCATAGTTCAGGAATCGTGGAACAACCGTTCCGAAGCCGTAAATAGCAGTCTGGCCCGCAAGCTTGCGTATATCGTTCATGCTTAACTCTTACTGCAAATATATATCTTTGTCATTCGTAAATTATAAGAAAATGAGGACTTCATTACGCATGTTATTGCTGCTGACGGCCACGCTCATAATCGCTGGCTGCTCATCAGGCAACAAAAAAGGCGTCCGCGCCGAGATCAAAACCACCGAAGGAGACATACTTATCTCTCTTTCCGACCTGACTCCGTTGCACCGCGATAATTTCATCAAGCTTGCAGAAAGCGGTTTTTATGACGGGGTGACATTTCATCGCGTTATAAAGGAATTCATGGTCCAGACAGGCGACGGGTCAACAAGGCAGGACTCATCTCTGATCAGCGATGATTACACAATACCGGCAGAGATAAACGATTCCCTCTTCCACAAGCGCGGAGCCGTTGCTGCGGCAAGGATGGGCGATGATGTAAACCCGACCCGCAACTCCTCCGGCACGCAGTTTTACATTGTTCAGGGTAAAGTCTATGATGACGAGACGCTGGAAAATACCGTTCTGCGCATTGAATACAACCGCAGGCAGTACCTTTATAACAAGGCCCTGCAGGATCTGCGGGAGGAGGCCAGGCAGAGCACAACCCCGATGACAGAGGACGTAATACAGCAGAATGCCATTATCAAGGCTTATGAAGCCATGGAGGAAGAGGGTCCGTATCAGATGCCCGAACTGCGCAAGACCACATACAAGACCGACGGAGGCACTCCCTTCCTTGACGGGGCATATACCGTCTTCGGAGAGGTGCTGGAAGGCATGGAGGTCGTTGATGCCATTGCCGCCACGGCTACAGACATGACAGACAGACCGGTACAGGATATCAGGATCCTGAAGATAAAAATCTTAAAATAACTTTCGGCTGAAGAAATGAAGGAGAGGATTGCAGAATTAAGGAAAGAGGTTGACGATTTCCAGGTCAGTGGTGCAGATGCGCTGGAGCAGTTCAGGATTGCCTACCTGAGCAAGAAGGGACAGATCTCTGCGCTGTTTGAAGGTTTCAGGAATGTATCTCCCGAAGAAAAGAAGGAGACAGGGCAGCTGCTGAACGACCTGAAGCAGTTTGCTTCGGATAAGTACAGTGATTACAAGGAGCGTCTCGCCATGGCTGAAACCGTACAGTCAGGTATTGACCTCACCATGCCGGCATATCCTCTCGGTGAGGGCACCAGGCATCCCATTTCCATCGTCCGCAATGAGATTATAGACATCTTCAGCCGCATCGGCTTCACCGTCTCTGAGGGTCCGGAGATAGAGGATGACAATCATGTCTTCACGATGCTCAATTTTGTCAGCGACCATCCTGCACGTGACATGCAGGATACGTTCTACATTGAAAAGAAATCCGGATCTGAATCTGACCCCCATGATGTGTTGCTGCGCACCCACACATCATCGGTGCAGGTCAGGGTGATGGAGACGCAGAAACCGCCTATCCGCACCATCTCGCCGGGAAGGGTGTTCCGAAATGAGGCTGTCTCTGCCCGCGCCCACTGTATATTTCACCAGGTGGAAGGACTCTATATTGCAGAAAATGTGTCCTTTGCCGATCTGAAACAGACGCTTCTCTATTTTGCTGTTGAGCTTTTCGGAGAGGATGTGAGCATAAGGCTCAGGCCCTCTTTCTTTCCGTTTACGGAGCCTTCGGCAGAAATGGACATAAGCTGCAATATATGCGGCGGAAAAGGCTGTAATGTATGCAAGGGAACCGGCTGGCTCGAGCTGCTGGGCTGCGGCATGGTTGACCCGAATGTTCTGGAGGCATGCGGCATTGACCCGGTGAAATATACCGGCTATGCCTTCGGAATGGGCATCGAGAGAGCTGCGATGCTGAAGTACGGAGTCAATGACCTCAGGCTTTATTTTGAAAATGACATCCGGTTCCTCGACCAGTTCAGGACGGAAATTTTATGATATTAGTGAATTAATATCCACCTTTGCCAACGTAACAGCCAGGGTCATGAAACTTGCATAAACAAAACCTCACAAAAGGATTTGATTATTGAGTTTCCTTCAAGTTCCATACAACCTGGAAAATTAATATTCCAACCGAATGAAACAGTCTGACTATACCATAGCATTCTGTGATAAATGCGCATTTGAGACAAACGCCGTCTTTCGTTTCCTGACAAGGGATGAGACCGACAGGCTCAATTTTGAGAAGGACTTCAGACGTTACAGGAGAGGGGATATATTATATCACGAAGGCAACCGCATAAGCGGTTTCTACTGTATCAACTCAGGCATAATAAAAGTCTTCAAGACGGGAGTTGACGGGAAGGAACAGATCATACGCTTCGCCCGCAAGGGTGAGATCATCGCCTACAGGTCAGTGCTGAGCAACGAACCTGCATGCACCTCGGCCAAGGTGATCGAGGACTGCCAGGTATGTTTCATCCCTTCGGAGCTGCTGATCCAGTTTGTCAAGACCAATCCCGCTTTTGCCTTTGAGGTGGTCAAGCTTACCTGTCATGAACTGGCGGAGGCCAATTCCTACATCACAGACATTGCCCAGAAGACCGTAAGGGAGAGGGTAGCCGAGGTGTTACTTAACCTGGTCAAGGATTTCGGCCTCGATGAGCAGAAGTATCTGCGCATCTCCCTCACACGCGAGGAGCTGGCGAATATTGTCGGCACGGCTACGGAGTCGGTCATACGTTTGCTCTCGGAATTCAAAAGTGACAAGGTCATTGAGCTTAACGGACGCAAGATCAGGGTCATTGACCTGAAGGGACTTGAAAAGATAAGTTCCTGATTTTCCGCTTTTACTGATCAGAAGAGAGTCTCTTCCTTTCCCCGGACTATACCCAGGTGGCGGTACGCTGTTTCTGTGGCTTCGCGGCCCCGTGGTGTACGTTTTATGTAACCCTCCTTTATAAGGAATGGCTCGTACACCTCTTCAATTGTTCCGCTCTCTTCGCCTACCGCTGTTGCCACGTTGCTGAGCCCAACCGGTCCGCCCCTGAATTTTTCGATGATGGTCCTGAGAATGCGGTTATCCATCTCGTCAAGACCGTGCTTGTCGATGTTGAGTGCTTCGAGGCTGTAACGTGTTATGTCGAGATCTATAGACCCCGTGCCCTTCACCTGGGCAAAATCGCGCACCCTTCTGAGAAGTGCGTTGGCAATCCTTGGCGTGCCGCGGCTCCTTGAGGCAATCTCGTGTGCGGAAATATCATTTATGTTTATATTCAGTATTGCAGCAGACCGCCTGACAATTCCCTTCAGCACCGGTGTGTCATAATACTCGAGATGGAACTTTATGCCGAAGCGGGCACGCAGTGGACTTGTCAGCAGTCCCGAGCGTGTGGTGGCGCCAATAAGGGTGAAAGGATTGAGCTTGAGCTGAACGGAGCGTGCTCCCGGACCCTTGTCAATCATTATGTCGATCTGATAGTCCTCCATGGCCGAATAGAGATACTCTTCAACGATGGGGCTCAGCCGGTGTATCTCATCTATAAACAGAACGTCTCCCTCATCAAGGCTGGTGAGCAGCCCGGCCAGATCGCCCGGTTTGTCGAGCACCGGCCCGGATGTCACCCTCAGCTTCACCTTAAGCTCATTTGAAATGATTGCTGCAAGGGTGGTCTTACCCAGACCGGGAGGACCGTGGAGCAGAACATGGTCAAGAGCCTCGCCGCGCTGCATGGCGGCAGTGACGAAGACACTCAGGTTGTCAGTGATACGCTGTTGTCCCTTGAAGTCTGAGAAGGAGAGGGGGCGCAGCTGCTTCTCGAGCTCTGCATCCGCTGCCAGGGTTATCTCTTTCCTCAGGTTAAACTGCTCGCTCATCGTTCATTCTTATTGGATGCGCCTGACGCTGCTCTCCGGAAGATTTACCGCAACGCCGTTGATGCTTGTCTCGACGTCATCGCGATAAGTGATGGTGAGTATAACTTCCCCGATTTCGTTATACTTCTTCCAGGTTTTGGTACGGAAACCGTTTTTATAATACCTGTCCTCCTTTGTCCGGCCATTGTCATAATACAAAACATGATGGCCTTCAGGGTTGCCCTGCCTGTAATCACCCTTGAACCTGAGCTTTCCGTTAGGATACCATGATTTCCATTCTCCGTCGCGCAGCCCGAGAAGATATACGCCTTGCTCGGTGTTGTCACCCGACGTGATCTTCCATTCTCCGTTTCTCTCACCCTCAGCATAGGCGCCCTGTGCTATTATCTCGCCGGTGCGGGTATATTCCGTGTATGATCCATCCCTTCTGCCCTGGTAATAATCTTCTTCCCGCAGTAGCTCTCCGTCAGGGTAGTACCAGCGCCAGGCACCGTCAATGCGGCCGTTGATGTAGGGCCCTGCCTGCTCAAGCCTTCCGTACGGATTGTAAAACTTCCATATCCCGGTACGCCTGCTGTCGGTGTATGTGCCCTCTGCTATCACCACACCTCCGGCAGAATAATCTTTCCATGGCCCCCTGCGGTTCCCCTCATCATCAACAATGCCTTCAGAGATAAGCACCCCGTTGTCATTGTATATGCGCGAATTCTTTATGGTGCCGTCAGGATTATACTCACGGTGAATACCCACTGGTATACCCTCCTTGAAGGGACCGGAATAGATCAGTTTTCCTGATTCGTCATACCTGTTTTGTATGTCAATCTCGGCACTGTTGTCAATATTGGTGCCCGTAACCTTACCGCTCTCATAAAGGAGAGTGACCAGAAGCCTTCCTTTTTCATCGTACTCCTTGTAATAGCCGTGGAGCAGGTCATCACGATAGTTTCTTTCGGTTTTGATCCCTCCTTCAGGATAGAACTCGAGCCACTCGCCCTGTTTCAGTCCCGATGCATCCGTGTGATTTATCCTCGACCGGCTGATAAGGAAATCATTATTGTATTCAAGGAGGGTTATTATTTTTCCCTCACGGTCATATTCGCGTGAAAGGCCATCCTTTCTGCCGTTGGCATACGGGATGGTCTGGCGCGTCTTCCCGTCAGGATAGAAAATACGGGCAACGCCCTCTTTCCTGTCTCCCGCAAAAAGCTCTGCTGAATGGACATAAGAACCATAAACAGGATCCTTCTGATATTTGATATAATACCCGTTCCTCTTGCCCAGGAGGTAGCTTATCTTTTCCGTCGTGTCACCTGCCTGATCATAGAACACCCAGATGCTGTCAAGAAGAAAGCTTGTCCGTTTTCCTTCTGACTTGAGAACCCCTGTGACGTAATAACTCTTCCAGTAACCGTCAGGCTTACCGTTTCTTATAAAACCTTCACTTGAAATATTACCGTTGGGATACCGGAATTGCTGAAATCCGTCCTTCAGCTGTTCATTCTGCTGTGCTGTTACAACAGAAGGAATAATCACCAGCATAATCAGAAAAAGCCTCTTCATCTTATAAGCCAAGTTTCGCCGAGATATCAAGCATTCTTTTAATCGGTACTGCCGCGCGTTCAATTATTGATGCATCAACAGTCACTTCCGGCTCTTCAAATTTAAGTGATTTATATATCTTTTCAAGTGTTATCAGTTTCATGAAGCTGCATTCACTGCATCCGCATGTAGAATCTTTCGGCGGAGCAGGAATAAATTCCTTTCCCGGTTCTGCCTTTTTCATCTGGTAGATGATGCCTGGTTCAGTTGCTACAATGAATACCTTACCCGGATCTTTGCTTACAAAGGAAAGGAGTCCGGATGTTGATCCTATATAGTCTGCCACCATCCGAACGGGTCTTTCGCATTCGGGGTGGGCTATGATCTTTGATCCCTTGTTCTCACTTTTGAGCTTGAGTATCGCTTCCAGTGAAAACTGCTCATGCACGTGGCATGCTCCATCCCAGACAAGAATATCCCTGCCTGTGAGGCTTTTAATATAATTGCCCAGGTTTCTGTCAGGGCCGAATATTATTTTTTCATCCTCAGGAAGTGATTCAATGATCTGCCTGGCATTTGAAGAGGTGCATGCAATGTCACTGAGCGCCTTTATGTCAGCTGTGGTGTTGACATATGTAACAACCGTTCTTCCGGGATTATCCAGTATAAATTTTTCAAAGTCCTCCTTTTTGCATGAATCTGCCAGGGAACAACCTGCAAGCAGGTCCGGAATGATTACCTTTTTGCCGGGAGAGAGTATCTTTGCAGTCTCAGCCATAAACTTTACACCGGCAAACACTATCATATCAGCGCTTGTTTTGGCTGCCTGCTGAGAAAGTGCAAGACTGTCACCGACAAAGTCGGCAATATCCTGTATATCCGAAGTCTGATAATAGTGAGCCAGGATTACCGCATTTTTCTCCTTTTTCAGTGCTTCGATCTCTTCAGTCACGTTTTTATTAACAACCATTATTTATTATGTTTTAAATAGATTTATATATATGATGGTTATTATATGCTGTTAGTTCTGTTCAAACAATTTTACGATTCTGTTTGCAAAAATGGCAGTTAAAAGAATAATAACACCTTATGAACACATCAAAAAATGTACCTTTTCTGAAAAAGAGACAATTAGGCTTAATAATTAACAACTGTTACGCATGTTTTGTTAATAACGGAAATATAGCAAAATGAATGTTTCTTCTGTTCAGCAGAGGTTGAAACATTTTTTCAAAACGGTAAGAAAAACTTTTTGAATTGGAATAAAAATAACAAGTGATACTCCGGGAGAGTCCTGGTGAAAATAGTGAACAATGAATTAGAAGCATGGTTACATGTTATTAACCATTCAAACAGCACATGTTTTCTTTTCTTTTTATAATTACAGGGTTATATTTGTATAAAATAATAAAGGCATTTTGGAAAAGATCATAATTGCCTCAGACCATGCCGGTTTCAGGCTTAAGGAGAAGCTTGTGAAATGGCTTATCAAAAACAGGTATGAAGTTAAGGACCTTGGATGTTTTTCAGAAGACAGTGTAGATTACCCTGATTATGCACATCCTCTTGCCCTGGCGGTTGAGAAGGGTGAGTTTGCATATGGTATTACCATTTGCGGGTCTGGCAACGGAATCAACATGGCCAGCAACAAGCATAAGGGAATACGTTCTGCCGTTTGCTGGAGTGAAGACATAGGCAGGCTGGCAAGAGCACATAATGATGCAAACATATGTGCACTGCCGGGGAGGTTCCTTTCTGAGGCTGAGGCCATACAGATCATAAAAACGTTTCTCGTCACTCCTTTTGAAGGAGGCAGGCACAAGAGGCGTATTGAAAAAATCCCGATGAAGAACAACTAGATGCTTTCGGCAACCTGTAAATATGGGATCAGGGCTGTGATTTTCATTGCATCAAAGCCTGACCAGAAGAGTAATACAGGGCTTAAGGAGATCAGTGAAAAACTGAAAATTCCTCAGCCGTATCTTGCAAAGATCTTACAGATACTTGCCAGGAAAAAGATGCTTCATTCCTCGAAAGGGCCACATGGCGGTTTTTATCTCCTCATACCGGCAACAAAGCTGACACTGATGGATATAATTGATGCCATTGACGGAAGGAATTTCTTTGACAGCTGTTATGTGACAGGGGAGAGGTGCAATTTTGATAAACCCGGCAATGGCCTTTGTATACTTCACAATGATTTGAGAAAGGAAAAGGTCAGGCTGGAGAAATTTTTCAGTTCAAAGACTGTTGATGAGCTTATCAGGCAGGTAAGCGGCGACAATTCAGTTACGATCTGAATCTGTCGAGAACCTGTCTGGCAATGTGTGCCAGCAGAATACCTGCAGTGACACCACCTATATTAGCCAAAAGATCTATAGTCTCCGCCTTGCGTGATGTGGTAAGCGTCATCTGCATAATCTCCATCAGCGCCCCGAAGATCACCGGTATGAGCAGAATAAGATAGTTAAACCTGCGTGCTGTCTGCCACCTGCATGAATCAAGCAAAAGCATGGCAGAGAAGAATGCATACATTGCAAAATGCCCCATCTTGTCAATATAGGGGATGTTGAGCATGCGCCCGGGAACAAGCGTCTTGCTGCCCGAGAGGCTTAGCCAGAGGATCAGCAATCCTATGATAATACTCTTATAATATTGTTTTATAAATAGATATAACATCCTTAATTTTTGCGATTGTGAAAATAACAAACTAATATTAAATCTTTTGTATTTTTAAAGTATATATTTTCCCATGGCCGGAGTTTATGTTCACATACCTTTCTGCAAGAGCTTCTGCAGCTATTGTGACTTTTACAGTATAACTGATAACAGCACAAAGGATGCTCTTGTTCAGGCCCTTATCCGGGAGGCTTCATTGCGGTCGCGGTATCTTGAGGGAGAAAAGGTGGATACTATTTATTTCGGAGGGGGCACACCATCACTTCTTTCTGCTGACCAGGCGGAGAGTATTATCTCTGCCATTAAAGATAATTTCGGGGTTGATGATGAGCCGGAGATAACCGTTGAGGCCAATCCCGACGATGTTTATGAGGGTTATTTCAGTTCGCTCAGGGGGATCGGTGTGAACAGGGTCAGCCTGGGGGTGCAGTCGTGGGATGAAAAAAGGCTGAAGTATCTCGGCCGTCGCCATACTGCCGTACAGTCTGAGAGCGCTCTTGAACAAATCTTCAGGGAAGGAATAACAAACGTTTCGGTTGATCTGATATACGGTCTCCCGGGGATGACTGTCGCTGATCTCGGGGCCGACCTGGAAAAGACATTCACCTTCCCCGTCACCCATCTCTCTGCCTATCATCTGACAATTGAGGATGGCACCCGATTGGGTAAGATGAAAAAGGAGGGAAGGCTTACCGAGACCGACGAGGAGACGAGTGCCTCAATGTTTACATTGCTTGGCAACCGGTGCAGGGAGCGCGGGTTCATTCATTATGAGATCTCCAACTTTGCACTGGAGGGATATATCTCAAGGCATAACTCCTCATACTGGAGGCAGGTGCCTTACGTGGGCCTTGGGCCCTCGGCTCACTCCTTTGACAGGAGGTCGCGCCAGTGGAATGTCTCCGACGTTAAAAAATATATCAGGTCGATCAATAGCGGAGAGGTGCCCTTTGTTCGGGAGGAGCTTGACAGGCTGACGGTTTTCAATGAGTATGTAATGACCTCCCTGAGGACCATGTGGGGTATCGACCTGTCGCATGTAGAGTCCTTTTACGACAAGGAGCTCCACGATTATCTTGTCAATCTGTCTGACAAGTACATACGTTATGGTCTGATGAAGCGCGAAAAAAATACCCTGGCCTTGACTGACCAGGGTAAAATGATATCTGATAATATTATTGCCGAACTTCTGACGGAGCTCTGATTAACCCCTGCCTTTCAGTGTAAAGCTTCCGGTGCCTATCTTCTCGCCGTTGAGATAGAGTTCTACGTTGTATATGCCGGTTATGAAATCGCCGGTATTGTCAAGGAAGATACACATTTCAACATCTGCGTTTGCATAGTCAACGGCCCTGCTTGCCGAGAATATCAGCTGTTCGCCGTTCACTGCAAAGAGATTGTCAGGGGAGGGAGTTATCACAAGCTGATCGGGGCGCACAACTCTCAGGTAAACGATCTTGTTGCCTGCCTCGGCGATGGGATTTTCCCTGAGGGTGAAGCATACCCTTACCTTGTCGAGGTTCCTCAGCTCATCAGTCTCCTTCCGTTTTTTATTGAGTGCCACGGCAACCACATCCTTGGCCTGTATTACCGAAGCCACAGTGACTTTGGAGGTGAGTTCCTCCTTGACCTTTTCGAGTTCTACGTTTGTCTCCTGAACAACGGTCATCTGTTGTTTTATCTCAACGTTTTCGGCGGTCAGTATCTGATTGCGTGTATTCAGAGAGTCTATCTGGACGATATAGCTCTTCATGATATCACGCATGGTGCTTATCTCTGCCTTGTATTTCCTGATCAGCTGTGCGTTGGAAGCGTTGACTTCGAGAAGCTTCTGGATCCTGGTACGCTCACGCTGTATCTCAGCATTAAGGGTATCATTGCTTGTCTTGAGGGTGTCATAGCCGTACATCATCATGCGGAGCTCGTTGGCAAGAGAATCTTTCTCTTCCGTGAGTACCTGTTCCATCTCAACCATCTTGCTCTTCTGGTTGTAGTAGAGTACGACAAGTGCAATTAAACCCAGTGTCAGGATTATGGTTGACACAATCATGACAATCGGAGCACCTTTTTTATGCTCAACGTGTTCAGCCTGATATTTTTCCTGATTTTCCATTTTTTTGTTTTTTATTCCGGTGCAAAATTAGTAATAATATCAGTACAACAAGTTATTCTTCTCTTTGATTATCTTAGCCTTGGATATTTTTGTGAAAAAAAACCCCTTTATCTGACTGTTTATGAGTGGATTTTACGGTTCTGTCTCTGAGAGAAGCTGCGTTGACGACGTGTTTTACGGTACTGATTATCATTCTCATCTTGGCACCAAGCGTGCCGGGATGGTCTTTTATGATACGGAGATAGGGTTCAGGAGGAGGATTCACAACCTGGAAAACGAGTATTTCCGGAACAAATTCGAAGCAGAACTTAAGGATTTCAGCGGCAACAGCGGCATGGGGGTTATCAGCGACACTGACCCGCAGCCTATTCTTTTTAATTCTCATCTCGGTCCGTTTGCGCTGGTCACGGTTTCGCGGATTGTCAACATCACCGAGCTCGCCGATTATTATCTGGCCCGCAAGAAGCATTTTACAGAAAACTTCATGGGCAACATCAATCCCACGGAGATGGTCGCGAACATAATCTGTGACGGCGATTCTTTTGTTGAGGGAATTACCAATGTGTTTGAAAAAATCCAGGGCTCATGCTCGATGCTTGTCCTGACGAAGGATGGGATCATTGCCGCCCGCGACAAGCTGGGACGCACGCCGGTGGTGATAGGCAGGCGTGACGGAGCCCGTGCCGTAGCCTCAGAGACCTGCTCTTTTCCGAACACCGGGTTCGAGACGGAATATTTTCTTGGTCCCGGAGAGATAGTTCACATTCGCCCTTCCGGCTTTACGCGTCTGAAGGCGCCCGGGAAGAGAATGCAGATATGCGCTTTTCTGTGGGTTTATTATGGTTTTCCCACTTCGGAGTATGAGGGCCGGAATGTAGAGGAGGTGCGCTACAGGTGCGGTGCGGAGCTGGCAAAGCGTGACACGGTGGAGGCTGATTTTGTGTGCGGTGTACCCGACTCCGGTATAGGTCATGCTTACGGCTATGTGAATGAGAAAGAACTGCCCTATATGAGCTCATTTTCCAAGTATACCCCCACCTGGCCCAGGAGTTTCATGCCGCAGAGGCAGATTCAGCGTGATCTTGTTGCCAGGATGAAGCTCATTCCAAACAAAAAGGTCACCAGCGGAAAGCGGATAGTATTCCTTGATGACAGCATTGTCAGGGGAACGCAGCTGAAGGACAACACTCGCGACCTGCGCGAGGCCGGAGCCTCGGAGCTGCACATGCGCATTGCCTGTCCGCCGCTGCTCTATCCCTGTCCTTTCCTGAATTTCTCCCAGTCGCGCTCAACTCTTGAGCTCGCCGCCCGTAAGGCTATTGTCAGGCTGGAGGGAGAGGAGAAGAACATTGAACAGTACCTTGATCCTGATTCTGAAAAATACTCGCTGATGGTCAACGAGATATCATCAACCCTGGGTATGGACACACTGATGTTCCAGCGTCTTGATGATCTTGTAACCGCCATTGGTCTTCCTAAGGAGAGACTCTGCACCCACTGCTGGGACGGCAGCAGCAGCTTCTGAACATTGTTGACAAGCCTTCGCATTTGTTGATAAGTTGACGTTTTTGTCATTTCTGAAAAAACGGTTAGATATAATTTTACCGTGCGGAACTGACAAAAAAATTCTGGCGGCATATACTAATCCACTGTCTGTTTGAGTTTGATCATAACCGTAGATAATTACGACAACAAATAATTAATAACGAACCTCAAAAATTTCTAAGATGAAAAAGATCCTTGCGTTTTCAGTTTTTATGATTGCATTTACCGTGGGTGCATTTGCGCAGTCAACTGACACTCAGCAACTGCAACAGCAACAGCAGTTATTGTGTCACCCATCACCCTTACTCAGACTGCCGACATGAGCTTTGGACAATATCATTGCTGACGCGGACGGCGGAACCGTAGTTCTTGTTCCGGCCGGAACGCGCACTCTTAACGGCCTGACCTCACCGTTCCATCCTGCTGGTACTGTGACTGCAGCAAGTTTTACGGTTACGGGACTTATAGATGCAACCTATTCAATCACCCTACCCGCCAACCATACAATCAACGATGGGACGGCAACAACATGGTTGTGAATACCTTTACAAGCACCCCTTCCGGGACAGGAACGCTCACGGGCGGTACAGAGACACTAACGTAGGTGCAACACTTAATGTTGGTGCTGCTCAACCTGCCGGCACCTATACCAATGCAGCCGGTTTTACAGTTACTGTCAACTCTAACAATTAATGGCCGTATAACAGAACAAAAACCGTCCGGTCATAATGAATAGTTTCGGGAGACATAATCTTAAGCCTGAGTTTGTATTCTGGTTATACCTTTCGGTGTGGCTGTCGCTCAGATAGCCCCTCCGTGAGTGTAACCGGTCATATCACTGCTGAGGTCATAACGACGCTTGCCGCCGTTGAGACCTCGCAGCTAACTTTGGCAAATTTTCTCCCGGGCCGCAGGGCGGCGAGCTGATGGTGACTCCTGAAAACACAATCTCTGTTTTGGGCAGCGTATGGCCCGGCAGCGGTACTCACAACGCTGCCAGCTTCTATGTGACCGGCGACCCCGGAATAGCATATACCATAACCCTGCCCTCTGATCCGGTTGTCATAACCCATATGGGCACCGCGCGCACCATGACGGTTGAGGACTGGAGATCGGTCCCGGCCCCGACTCCGGGAGCGGGGATGCTGGCAGACGGAGCACAGACGGTATATGTGGGGGCAACTCTTAAGGTGGGAACCATCAATGATAACCCGGTGGGGGTATATACAGGAACTTATGCAATCACCTTTGACTTCAACTGACAGGGATCTGAACAAGAAAACCTAAATATAATGTCAAAGCTTTCGCTATTGCTTTCAACCACAGGCCTGATACTGCTTCAGGTCTTTTTTCCTTTTAATACAAGGGCACAGGGCAACCTGCTCATTACTCCCAAAAGAGTTGTGTTTGAGGGAAATAAGAGATCGATGGACCTGAAGTCTGGCCAACATCGGAGATGATACTGCCACCTATGCAGTCTCCCTGATACAGATCAGGATGACCGAAGAGGGCGGTTTTGAAACCATCACTGAACCTGACGAAGGGCAGATGTTCGCCAGTCCCTACTGAGGTATTTTCCAAGGACTGTAACACTGGGTCCCAATGAGGTACAGACTGTTAAAATTCCAGGCTGTAAAAAGCGGAGAGCCTGGACCCCGGTGAGTACCGGTCACATCTCTATTTCCGTGCCGTACCGAAGGAGAAGCCTCTTGGAGAGGAGGAAGCTCCAGGTACATTTCAGATCCATCATCGATCTCTGTCAAACTTACCCCCATATTCGGGATAACCATACCTGCAATAATAAGGGTTGGGCAGCCATCTGCCAATGTGACCATCACGGAGCCACACTTACATTTGAAAATGATACCACTCCAAGGCTGGCCATAGTCTTCAATCGTTCCGGAGACTATTCTGTTTACGGCGACCTGGCAGTTGATCATGTATCTCCGGGTGGTACCGTTACAAGGGTTGGCATAGCAAACGGAGTTGCCGTTTATACGCCCAATACCCGCAGAAGGTTTGAATTCAACCTCATAATACATCCGGTCTTAACCTCAGAAGCGGCAGGCTGCTCATCACCTTTTCCGCCCCCTCTGATGTCAAACCCGAAAAATATGCCGAAAGGCAGTGCTAATGCTAAGCCAGTAATGATTTTTGTTATCTCCCATACAAGCAGGATCCTGAGATTTTTTGCATTTTTTCTGGTGCTCTCAGGATCCTGTCTGCATTTGTATTCTCAGACGACAGGGGATTATCGCACGGTCACCAACGGTAACTGGGACAATGATAATATATGGGAGAGGTATAACGGGACTACCTGGGTTACACCAAACAGGTACCCCGGAGAAAACGCCGGAACGGGGATCGTTACTGTCAGGCATGCCGTGACGTTTAATGTCGATCCGGCAAATGCGATCGGCTCATTGGTTATACAAGCCAACCTAACTCCCAACAATTCAGACAGAACTATATCTATTCTGGGAGGGCTATCAGTATCTTCCGGGACACTGAGTCTTTCAAACAATAACGGGAGAGAGCTGATAATCAACCTAGAGGGTTCATTAGCGATGACTGGTGGAGCGATTACTGAATCGGCTAACTCGTACGGAGAAATTATTTATAACGGTTCAGGTATCCAGTCCTTCAGCAAAACCGGCGGCACCATTTCAAATGACATAAGATTCACCGTTAACAGCGGCTCCACACTCGATATGGGCACCAGCATCCTTGATGGCAGCTCGGGGAGTTTTACGCTTAATTCCGGGGCAGGGCTAATAACCGCGCATCCGGAGGGCATCTCCTCCTCCGGCGCCACCGGAAGCATCCGGGTCACCGGTACCAGAAGCTTCAATACGGGAGCTAACTATACCTACAATGGTACCGTTTTGCAGATAACCGGTTCGGGTCTACCCGCAACAGTACAGGGCCTGACCATAGATAATTCAGCCGGCGTAGACCTGACCGCATCTATCACCGTTACCGGAACCCTGACATTTAGCCAGGGCATCCTTAACGCCGGCACCGGCACCGTCAATGTAACCAGCAGCGCCTCTTCCGCCGTGACCGGAAATCAATCATCATTCCTGAATGTGACAACCGGCTGGCTCCAGAGAACTTTACCCGCAAACCTCACCGGAACCGGGAATGATTTTCTCTTCCCGATAGGCGAGGGAGGCGCCTGCAAGTCCATCAACCTTATTGATGTTACTACCGGCGCAACAGGACCGGTTCTCAGGGCATCCGTTAGTCCAACCGGGGCCCTTGACGGAGACGATATCACTGTCAGCGTTATACGACCCCGATCGTGGTCGCTCCTGAATACCAACGGCGGGAACCTTACAAGTGCTGCAGTTGAGTTATTTGAGAACGGGCTTAATTCTGCCGCAACAATCTGCATGGCGCCAGCTGAATCAGGCGTTTACTCTGCAATAGGCGGGATTCCCGGAGCAGCTTCAATCATCTCGTCACCGGTTTCGGCACCGGGCCCCTATTTTGCCATCGGTCTTCTTGACTATGATGTTTTTTACTCTTACAGAAGCGGACTCTGGCATGATCCTGGAACGTGGACATCAGATCCCAGCGGTACGCTTCAGATAGGAAATCAGATTCCCGGACAGGGATCTTTCGTGGTGATCCTTACCGACCGTACTGTAACACTTAACCAGGATGTATCCGAAACGGGACTGGACATAACGATTTCATCCGGAGGGTTTATTGACCAGGCAACATATCGCTTCACCGGCACAATATCATCACTTGCCGGCCAGGGTACCCTCAGGCTGGCTACGGCAAATTTCCCCGGGACCGTATCAAATACGCTCGTAAACTCAGGTGGTGGTACCGTTGAGTATTACAATGGCTCTGATTTTACCCTTCCGGTGTCACAGGCTACATATAATAACCTTACCATCAATACCGGCAGCGCTACGGCAACTCAGCTGAACAACCTCACAATCAACAGTAACCTCACTGTTAGAAGCGGCACGTTCCGGATAAATGACAATACAAGTACTGCCAAACTGGCTCTTGCCGTAACCGGTAATGTCTCCGTTGAAACCGGAGCAGCTATTGCGGTGGGTAACGGTGTCACCAACACTGCAATAGGTGGTACGGGAGGCACGGTTCCCTACCTGAATTACTATCTCAATTTCCATAGAGTTACCATCAGCGGGGATTTTACCAACAACGGAACAGTGAGATTTACGAATCTTAATCATCCTGTTTACAACGCCTTTCCTCCGACTGTCGCCGGACCAACATCCGGGGCAGCTTCGGTCTGGTTTGAGGGGGCGTCTGACAATACCCTGACCTGCAACGGAACCACCGATTTCTACAATCTCATTGTAAATAAAGGCTCTGACCAGACCTTCAGCCTGACAATCAGTTCATCGGCATATTCAAATTTCCGTCTTTACGGGGCCAACACGCTGGAAGCCGAGGCGGTTTCGGCCAACCCGGCAATGAGGAAAGCCCTCTGGATCTATACGGGTACTCTTATTCTAAAGGGCAATGTTGTGATACCTTCGCTTTCCGAAGGATCGGCAGGGAATGCCTGGTATTATATTCCTGCCAGCAGCGCCCTTGTCGCCGATGGTGTTGATGTTGTCATACAGTCAACGGCAGATGATTACAGGGAGGTAAATGTTGCTTACGGTGTCTCCGCCACAGGTAATGCAGCCATGGGTGTGAATACCACGGGGACGAACAGCGCTCTCTATGTTTTCGGAAAGCTCCAGATCAATAACGGATTTCTTTCAACAAAGGAGTCCGGCGGGATTGTCACATCATCAACTGCATCCGGACAGATAATCATCAACGGCGGAACTGTTGACGCCAAGCAGTTTCTGTCAGCGACGGGATCTGCCTCCTACAGCCAGTCGGGAGGTCTCTTCATTTTAAGGGGAAGGTTTCAGCGCACGCCTACGGCCTTCACCTCTGTGGCCAACCTGACGGATGTGACGTCAGCCACCCTGAACACGACCCGGGCCAATTCAGGCATAAACACGGCTTACGGCTCTTTCAATCTTGAAAATGCCGCCAACATTTACAATGTATCAGGGGGAACCATAAGGATTTATGACGCCACGAACAGCGGTGTTGCAAAGGCATTTGACGTCAAATCATCAGCTGCAAACATTAACGTTTCAGGAGGCACGCTGGAGCTTGTCCCTGTGACAGGATCGGGAACTGACGCTACGGACCATTCCGTTTTTTCAACTGCCCCCCTGTATAATCTTACGATAAACAGGACGAGCAGCTCAACCGTTGTGCGCATGACCACTCCTCTGATCGCGACGAATAACTTAAACCTCATCTCTGGTGTTCTGAACGCCAACGGCAACAACCTCACAGTCGGTGGCGCTTTTACACTGGAGGCAGGGACAACATATACCACAGGCACCAACACAACTACCCTTAACGGAACGGGAGCGCAGACGATGACGGTCAATGTTGCTGCCCCGCTCTCATTAAGCAGTCTGACCATTGACAAACCGTCAGGAATCGCCCTCACGCTTGCGGGTTCACAGAATACAATCAATATAAGTTCGGCCTTCAGACTGGCTGCCGGAACCCTGAATGACGCAGGCAAAACCATCAATATAGCAGGCAATGTCTATAACTCAGGCATGACTGCCGGTGCAGGAAAGGTGGTCCTTAACGGGTCATCTTCCCAGACTATTGACGGTGGCGGCATATTCGGCAATGTGGAGCTTGCCAACAGCGCAGCAACACCGGTAACTCTTCTTGACCGGATGACCCTTAACGGCGTGCTGACATTCTCAGCCGGCAATGTGTTGAACATTGGCACATATAATCTTCATCTTAACTCCACGGCATCAATTATTAACAGCAGCGCTGCAAGGTTCGTTCAGTCGGCAGGAAACGCAGGTGACGGTGGCTTGTCAAGAACATTTGCATCGACTGATCCATTTATATTTCCGATCGGGGTGGCAGGCAAATACACGCCGGCAACCATTGGTTTTACATCAGCACCCGCCTCTTACGGGTCAGTGACAGTTATCCCGGTTGATTATGAACATCCAGTGACTACTGTCAGCGGACAGAGTCTGACCTACTTCTGGAGGCTGAAATCATCAGGCTTCAGCGGCCTTCCTCTCTATTCGGTAACTCATTCGTTCGTTTACAGCGACTCTGATGTGGCGGGTATAGAGACATCTTATGTTCCGGCATTGTATGACGGAGTGGCCTATAGCTGGTACACGGGACAGACATCTGATATCAATACCGCTGCCAATACGATATCAGACTGGTCTTCACCCACAAACAGCACGAATTTCCTTGATGCCGACTATACTGCCGGAAGTGTTGCAAGTTTCGGAGCTCCGAGGATATTTTACAGCCGTCAGTCGGGGTTGTGGAGTGCAACCGCCACCTGGTCTCTGACCGGGCATACCGTAAATAATCCTCCTGCGGCACCTCCGGGTGCCAATGACATTGTCATCATAGGTGATAATGATTCCATCTGGCTTGCAACTGAGAATCCGCCGTTGCCAATCAATGACAATAATCCTGCCGTCACATATTATCAGCGTAATGAGGCTGTTGTAAACTGTGCCACCCTTCAGATTGAAGCAGGTTCCGTCCTGGACATTCAGAACAACCCGGGAAGCACTTTTGCCTCGGTGCTGACCCATCCAAACGGTAACGGCAAGATCAGGATAACCACAAGAGACCCGTCGGCCTTTGACAGCCCCGAGCCTTTTGTCTATCCCGGGGGCGACTTTTCGGAATTCAGTGTCAACGACGGCATATCGGAATTTTATACCATAAACCCGCAGCAGGGAATGTATTATATTCTTCCCTCCAATGCAAGCGAATACGGTACCGTCATTCTTACCCCGCTGAGAGGCTCCAACATCATCCTTCCCAATCTGTCTCTTATTACCATAAACGGGGATCTCATCTGCAACGGATCAGATGCCGACGCCTGGCTGGCCGTGACCTGGAATGGGGAGTACGGAACCATTGTAGCCAAGACAGTGAATGTAAAGGGAAACCTGATTGTGTCAGGCGGGTCGTTCGGGTTTATCTATAATACAACACGGCTTCAGACGGTCAATATCGAGGGTGACATATACGTTGCCCCCGGAGCAGGCATTGATGTTTGGGCCAGTAGTACGGCTAACGTCATCTCTGTAGGAGGATCGATCTTTAATAACAGCAATAACACTACTGCGCCATACGGAACACCAAGCCTTATACGGTTCCTGAGCGGGGGAAACAGGTGCGATCTCATCTTCACCGGCACCAGGTCCGCTGTTGTGACAAATAACCCGGCCATCAGCACGACGCCGGTCACCGTCTTCAATAACGTTACCATCAGCAAGGGAACAACCCCCGATTCAACTATAACATGGAATATTGGCGGTACGCTGACAACTCCCGCAAACGGATGGCTCACACTGCAGAACGGAACCCTGGTCTATGAGAGGAGCGGTAATTTCAATATATCAACATCGACTGATTTCATCATCCCGGCGACAGCCGGACTTACTCTCAACACCCCGTCAAACGTCTATATTTCCAACAACGGCGCCACTGAGACTCTCTACCTTAACGGCAGGCTCCGGATTCTTGGAGGCGGGGGGAATGTATATATCGGACCTGCAGGCAACACAGCCAACAATGCAGACATTGAGTATTCCGGCAGCGGCGCCTCGCTTCTGGAAATACAAAGCGGTAACCTGTTTGTGAACGGTCAGGTCAGAAGACCTCTGGCATCAACAAACGGAATCCTGTCATACAGGCAGAGCGGGGGCAATGTCATCATTTATGGAAATAACTCAAGTGCTACCAAGGCAATGCTTGAGGTCCTCAATGACGGAAGTGAGTTTACAATGTCAGGCGGAACCATTGCCATCGTTCGCGGGGGAGGTACTGCCTTTGGTGATCTTTGGCTCAGGCCAGCCACAGGCACTGTAACCGGAGGGACGATATCATTCAGTCAGACCCCGCCCTCCGGCCCCGTTATTGATGCTGATCAGTCATATCTCCTTGACGCAGGCATAGCCCTCAACAACCTTGTCGTCACCGGAAAGACGGCAGGAACAGCCCGTAATGCCGCGCTCTCTCTGATGATAAGCCCCCTGGTGCTTAACGGGTCACTTACCGTCAGCAACAACAGGAGTTCCTTCTCTACCGCCAGCAGGAATATCACGATAAGGGGTGATATGAACAACAGCGGCACCTATAATTTCGGAACCAGCAGGACGATCTTTGATGGCGGGACCCAGTTTGTCACAGGCACATCAGCAACAGACTTTTACGACCTGGAAGTATCATCCCTGACATCCCTGACGATAAACCGCAGTTTTACCGTCAACCGTGACCTTGATATTGTCTCCGGCAACCTGGTTCTCGGTTCAATACTGGCAACCCTTCTGGGCAACCTGACCAACAACGGAGCCTACACTGATGACAACGGTACCGGAGGGGTTCTGCTTGGAGGCAACACCCAGCAGTCACTTACCGGAACAGGATCATTCGCAAGGCTTCTCCTCGACAATGGCGCAGGGGCAAGATTGAACAATGACATTGCACTGCAGCATAACCTTGTTATCACCAGGGGAGTGCTTGACATAAACAGGTACCAGCTTACCCTGAGCCAGAACAGCCTGATCCAGGGTACGGGATTCAAGTCTGCCAAAATGATAAAATCTGACGGGGTCTCAAGCAGCAGGGGCGTACTTAAGTTTTTCCCGGCAGGGGCCCAGACATTTACATTTCCGGTAGGCGTAGCCGGTAAATACACACCTGCGCTGTTTACCATAACCGCAAGCTCAACGGTGGGATCGATCAGGATAAACCCGGTCAACGAATGTCACCCGAGTGTCACAGATCCTCTTAATTCTCTTGGATATTACTGGCAAACAGAGAGTTCTGGGATTTCCGGATTTAATGCAAATATGAAGCTCTCTTACCTTGCCGGTGATGTTTCGGGTGATGAGACTGCCTATGTTGCAGCAAGGCTGATCATGCCCGGGAGCACATGGGACAAGGCTTTCCCGGGAGCAGCCACGGATAATGTTGACGAGACGGCCAATACAATTACATTTAATTACGCTGGCAGCAACAACCTTAACGGAGACTATACCGCCGGGACAGATACAGCCATTCCTGACGAGGTTCCCGAATACATCACCAACAGCAACGGAGTCTGGTCTGACCCGAATATCTGGACACCCGTGGGTGCTTCTCCTGCGGCTCCTCCGGGCGGGCCTGCAGGCTGCAACGTGACAATTGCCCACGTTGTAACCACGGACATTGATTTCATCTCCGTCCTCAACACAACCATTAACGGTGAACTCAGGGTAGTTGCCCCTACCTACGGACACAATCTCGGAAACGTTTACGGTGATGGCAAACTTTACGTTGAGGGGGGCAATCTCCCGGGAGGAACCTACACAAACTTTACCGACTGCTCAGGAAATGCAACCATCGAGTATGGCGGCAGCGGGAGCTATATAATTGTCTCGGGTGTATACACATCCGTGCCCAACCTTTTCTTTACCGGTACCGGCACCAGGATCCTTCCCAATGCTGACCTGACGGTATGCAAACGGCTGGTCATCGACGGTCCTCTCCTGGATAACAGCGTGAATAACAGAAAGCTTATAATCCTCGGAACATTCGAGAGATATAATTCGGGAGCCTTCAGCAGCGGAACAGGTTCATTCCCTGCCGCCACCGTATCATTTGCCGGCAGCACACCCCAGATGATAGGTGGGCCTACAGGTGATTTCAGCGGTGCCAGCAGGTTCAACAATATTGAAATCAATAATCCGGCAGGGCTTACCATGTCAGGCGGAAGTGTTATTGAAACCGCAAACCAGCTTGTCCTGACAAACGGGATCATCAGTACCTCAGCCACGGGAAGGCTTATCCTTCTGAGCACCTCCACCGCATCAGTGGTACCTGCTGGCGGCACCGCCACATCATTTATCAATGGTCCGCTTACCAAGCACATAATCAACGGAGAATCATTTATCTATCCGCTCGGCCGCGGTACACTTAAAGGGCATAAATTTACCCTCACTCCCACAGGAGGAAGCACCCTTGCATGGACTGCCGAATACTTCTCACCGAACGGTACGGCAACATCCATTGCTCCTCCTCTGCAGGTGTCAAACACCCTCGAATACTGGAGTGTGGCATCATCTGCCGCATCATCTGCCAGGCTTAAGATGGGCTGGGACCCGCAGAGCGAACTTACGCCCCTAATGACCGTGAACGGATTGCCTGACATGCGAGTGGCGCAGTACATTACAGGACTATGGACAGAGCTTGCTTCCGTTGCCACGGGAAACAGCAGCACCGGAGAGGTTGAAACAGCAGGAAGTGTGAGTATGTCATCCACTCCGGCCGATTTTACAACAGCAACCGTTTCAGGAACGCTGGCCAGAGCCTCCTTTGCCTCCCTTGCACCCATCTGCGGATCAGGGGGCATTCCGGTCAGTTTCATCTCGTTTACCCCCATCAGCCTCAACTATATCATAAGCTACACAATTGACGGCATTGCGCGTCCTGACATCACGGTGACCTCCCTGCCTTTCACACTGCCTGCAAATGTTCCTGGCGTCTACAGACTGACAGGTTTTAAATTCAATGGAGGTGCGGGAACTGGGGTGGTAGACGGTAACACGGTCACTGTATATGAGTTACCGACCACTTCACTCGCCGGTCCGGACCAGTCGCTATGCGGTGTATCGGTAGCAACCCTTGCAGGGAATGATCCCGGACTATTTCAGGGTCTGTGGACTGTGGTCAGCGGAGCCGGCGGGTCATTCGTGAACAGCGTTCAGCGCAACACGGTTTTCAACGGCGTGCTGGGAGTCAGTTATACGCTGCGGTGGACTATCAGCAACGGTCCCTGTACGTCTGCCGATGATGTCGTTATCTCCTTCCCTGTTGTCGCATCTCAGCCAGGTGCGTTTACAGCTGCGGCCACACAGGTATGCAGGGGAGGGACCGGATATGTTTATACCGTCCCGTTCGTTTCCGGAGTTACATATAACTGGTCATATAGTGGTACGGGTCATACAATAAACGGTTCGGGAAACAGTGTGACCATTGACTTCAATGCAGTTGCCACCGCCGGCACATTAAGCGTCACTGCCACCAACGCCTGTGGCACGGGACCTGCCCGCACTGTTGACATAGGCATTATCGTTGCTTCGTTTGCTTATACGGGGTCTCCATATTGCCAGAACCATGCTGACCCGCTTCCGGTGCTCGACCCGGGCAGCGTTACCGGAGTGTTTTCATCCACGCCGGGACTCGTGTTCCTGAACGCCGCAACCGGGCAGATTGATCTCTCGGCCAGTGCTTCGGGAACATACACGGTAACCAACACGGTATCACCATCGCCCTGCGGGGTTTTGACAGCAACCGCCACCGTAACTGTCTCGGGCCAGAGCTGGAACGGATCTGACGGTACCGATTGGAATAATCCAGCCAACTGGTCATGCGGCTTTGTGCCCTATTCCGTCACAGACATTTCAATACCGGATGTGACAAATGAACCGGTCATCGGCAGCGGCGATACCGGAAACGCAGCAAACATCACCATAGTTCCTGGCTCTTCACTGACCGTGGCAGGCGGAACCATCAGGATACATGGCTCAGTGGCCGGCAACGACAATTTCAACGTCTCAGACGGTACTGCCGAGTTCTGCGGATCTGCAGCACAGAGCGTAGGAGCCGGCATCTTTACAGGGAATACTGTAAGAAACCTGACGGTGAATAACGTCGCCGGCCTCACACTTCTTGGTCCTCTGAATGTCAGGGGCATTGTGCTGGTGCAAAGCGGTGCCCTGGTTTCCGGAGGTCATCTCACCCTTCTCTCTGATGCTGTTCAGACAGCTCTTATTGACGGATCGGGAATCGGAGAGGTGACCGGCACTGTCACCATGCAGCGTTATCTCCCGTCGAAGTACGGGTATAAATATTTCGGTTCGCCCTTCACAGGCGCCACGGTAAGCGAGTTTGGTGACGATATGGACCTGGCCTCGTCATTTCCGATGTTCTACAGGTATGATGAGAGCCGCACATCATCTGGATGGGTGGCGTATGCAACGGGTACCGCACCTCTCAACCCGATGGAAGGTTATGCCGTCAACTTTGGCGCCACGGCTCTACCATGGACCGTTGATGTTACAGGAGTGGTGAATAACGGCAGCCTTTCGGTAACGCTTTATAATCATGGCCATACCTATACTGACGGGTTCAACCTTGTGGGAAATCCATACCCCTCACCAATCAGATGGAGTCTCCCGGGCTGGACAAAGACCAATATTGACAATGCGGTCTATTATTTCAGGGCAAGTGACACAGACGAGTACAGTGGTACATACAGCAGCTTTGTTAACGGGGTATCGAGCGATGGTTTTGCCAGTGACACCATCCCATCAATGCAGGGCTTCTTTGTGCGTGTTTCCAACGGAACCTTCCCTGTCACGGGCACACTGGGTGTTACAAACAGTGTCAGGATAAATGACATGACCCAGCCTTTCCTCAAGTCGGCAAAGGCATCGGGCCAGTACGGGAAATCTGCCGATGCACCAGAGAGGTTCCTTGTCAGGATGAGTGCGGCATTTACTGACGATCAGGCTTCTGCCGACCCGATGGTGGTCTATTTTGAGGATGCGGCTGAACCCGCCTTTGATACGGAGCTTGATGCCCTGAAGCTGTTCAACACAGACTGGCAGGTAACTAACTTTTACTCCCTCATTTCGGGAGGTCGCATGCTCTCCGTGAACGCACTGCCGACACAGACAGACAGTGCCGTTTATGTCCCGCTTGGCTTTACCGGCTACCGTGACGGTGAGGTCAGGTTCCGTATTCGTGATATTGAAAATCTTCCGGTGGGGGTCCGCGTTGTTTTCCGGGATGCCGTAACCGGAGCAAACACAGAACTGCTACCTGCCGGCGAGTACCAGGTGAATCTTCCTGCGGGAGATTATAACAACAGGTTCAGCCTGGCATTCCTGAAAAGCACCACCGCAGTGAATTATCCGGATGCCACATCAGCAGTCTTCAGCGCGTACAGCTCCGGAGGCCTGGTGAAGGCTACTGTATGGGCTCTTGAAGGCAATGAGGGACTGATAACAGTATATAACCTGAACGGCAGCCCGGTTTTCGTGCGGAGAGTATTCGAAACAGGTCAGTATGACCTTCCCGTCAATGTAAATGCGGGCATATATATAGTGGAATTTACCTCGGGTGATCTTCGGAAAACCCTGAAACTTACGATAGGTTTATGATGAATACCGGCGTGAAAATACTGCTTATCAACAGAAAGCTACTGGCCGCCGCGGTATTGCTGATGCTTTACGGTATGTTTTTCACCGTATCTGCCCAGGAGCCGCCTCCGAGGCCTGTAATAGTCACTTTTAACGAATCGCAGCCGCTTGCATTCGGAGCCTTCTCCCCGGGTGCGGCCGGCGGTACAATCACAGTTGCTCCGGGAGGATCGAGAAGCGCTTCAGGAGACGTTGTGCTTTTATCATTGGGTTTTTTATACACCCCGGCAATGTTCTATGTCAGGGCCAACCAGGGCACAGTGCTTTCCGTTCTCGTCAGTCCGCCCGTTACACTTACAGGCAGCGGAGGAGGGACTTTAACGCTCCAGGTATCGGGGTCGCTGCCCGCTTCTCCATTTGTAACCACCCTTCCATGGCCACAGCAGACAACGGTGCTGGTGGGTGGCATTCTTACCATCGGAAACATTGCTTCAAACCCGCCGGGGAATTATACCGGCAACTTCAGCATAACACTGATAAGGGAATAATAATCAATTTAACCCAGACAGGACCGAATGACAGAGAAAGGGACATATTCCGGAGGCAAATGCTCAGGATCAGTGTCTCGTGCCTTGTCGGTATACCCATGGCTTCTCCTGCTGTTGATGCTGTTGCCTTTCGCACCCCTGGCGGCACAGGATGAGCCTCTCTATGATGAGATCTCGGTTTATATCAGGTTGCCCTACATAGGTGTCGGTGAGATTGACGCGCTCATAAGAGACGAGGAGGTATATCTTCCTGTAACCTCTCTCTTTGATTTCCTGAAAATAAAGAACGTCCCTTCGGATGACCTTGACCTTATCACCGGCTTCTTCATCAATCCCGAAGCAACATACACCGTTGACAGGCCCGGTAAAAGGATCATCTACGGGGGCCGCACCTGGGAACTGGGAGAGGGAGACCTTGTAAGGTCAGAAACCAACCTTTACCTGAAGGCACCATGGTACGGAAAGATCTTCGGGCTCGAATGCCGGTTCAGCTTTCGCGATCTTACGGTCAACATAGATACCAAGCAGGAGCTTCCCGGCATTAAGGAGATGAAGCTGGAGGAGATGCGTGCCAATATGACCCGTCTCAGCGGTGAGGTGGAGGTTGACACCACCATCGGAAGGAGTTATCCTGGTTTCAGGTTTGGAATGGCCGACTGGTCTGTATATGCTACCGAACAGGAAGGAGGGAGCTCCCAGGCACGGCTGAACCTCTCCCTGGGTGCTGTCATTGCGGGAGGAGAGGCGAATGCCTCGCTCAATTACATTACCGGTGATCCCTTTTCAGAGAAGCAGCAGTATTATCTGTGGCGTCATGTCAACAACGACCGCACACTGCTTCGCCAGGTCATGGCGGGTAAGATCACCTCATACGCCACGGCATCAATATACGACCCTGTTGTAGGTATTCAGCTTACGAACACGCCCACCACCTTCAGGCGTTCCTTCGGGACTTATACCCTGACCGACAGGACCGAGCCGGGGTGGACCGTTGAGCTCTATGTCAACAATGTGCTTGTTGATTATGTCAAAGCCGACGCTTCGGGCTTTTTCACCTTTGAGGTACCCCTTGTCTACGGCACCACTACGGTCAAGCTTAAGTTTTACGGGCCATGGGGAGAGGAACGCATACGCGAACAGAGCCTGAGCATACCCTATAACTTCATTCCTCACAAGGAGTTTGAATACAGGGTCAGTGCCGGCGTGGTTGAAGACTCACTGTGGAGCCGGTACTCAAAGGCCAGTATAAGTTACGGAGCCACCCGTTTTCTTACCGTGGGCGGCGGTGCTGAATATCTCTCCTCTCTCTCCGATGATCCTTTCATGCCCTTTGTCAATGCCTCCGTCCGGCTTCCCGGCAACGTGCTTGTATCAGGCGAGTACACTTACGGTGTCAGGGCGAGGGGAACGCTGGCGTACAGGCTCCCTTCCAACATCCAGCTCGACCTCGATTATATCCGTTATGACAAAGACCAGAAGGCCATCAGCTACAACTACCTGGAAGAACGCAGAGCCTCTCTTTCCATTCCCGTCAGCATAAAAAAATTCACAGCCTATTCAAGGCTATCCTGGTATCAGATAGTGCTTCCTTCAACCAGGTACAGCACTTCAGAATGGATGATTGCAGGGTCTGTTCTGGGGGTTAATACCAACCTCACAACCTATGGCATTTTTGCAGGAGAGAGTGACCCGAGCGTTTACAGCACCCTTTCCCTCGGCATACGCCTGCCTGCGGAGATTCTTCTCATGCCGCAGGCACAGTACAGCTATACTGACAACGGGTTTATGACAGCCAAACTGGGAATTGAGAAACGCATTTTTCAGAAGGGCTATATCAATGCCTCATACGAGCAGAACTTCAGGCATGACTTACGAATGGGAGAGATAGGCATGAGATATGACTTCTCCTTTGCACAGGCCGGGCTATCGGCAAGACAGACCAATAAAGAGACAACATTTGTACAATACGCAAGAGGGAGTCTTATAAATGACAGACCCACGCGCTGGCTTAAGGCGGACAACCGGACCAATGTGGGCCGGGGCGGAATATCAATCGTCGCATTCATGGACCTCAATGCCAACGGCCGCCGTGATGAAGGTGAACCGAAAGCTCCCGGCCTGAATGTAAGATCCAACAGCGGACGGCTTGAACGCACCGAAAAAGATACTACGATACATATTACCGGACTTGAGCCATACGCAAAATACTATATTGAAATTGACGAGAACAGTTTTGAAAACATCTCATGGAGAATCGATAAAAAGTCATATGCCGTTATCGCTGATCCAAACATGATGAAACTGCTTGAAATACCGGTCTATATCAGGGGAGAGGCCACCGGTACGGTACTGTTCGCAGAGAATGGCGTTTCAAGGGGTCTTGGACGTGTTATCGTCAACTTCTACAACAACACTGGCACAATTACAGGCCGGGCGCTGACAGAGGAAGATGGCTACTTCAGCTATTTCGGCCTGGCTCCGGGCCTCTACCAGGTACGGGTTGACACGGCTCAGATGAGAAGGCTGAACATGATCTCCGACCCCGATTCCCTTACATTCAGTATAATGACGAACATGGAGGGCGACTATATTGACGGTCTCGACTTTACCCTGAGAAAGACCGCTGTCGCTGCTGACACTGTCACCCCACCGGACAAAGCTGTTATTACTGATACTGCTGTGGTTATCCGGACGCCGGACAGGGTCATCGCCACAGACACATCATATCTTGTCATCCACGAGGTAACACGTGAGCTGGTGACGATAACCGAAGATTATTTCGCCGTTCAGTTTGGCGCTTTCAGAACCAAGGTCTATGCCGAGATAATGAAGAATAAGGTTGAGGGTGCGCTTGACAAGAATGTGGAGCTGTTTGAGGAAGACGGATTCTGGAAGGTGCGCATAACAGGCTTTGACGACCGCGAGGACCTTGAAAAATATATCCCCATAATACACGACCAGGGCATCACTGAAATATGGGTAATAACAAACAAGGCGGTGAAGGGTGAATGGATCACAATCAGCAGGGAGGATTCGCTGGCGCTTGTCAGGGAGACTCTCAGGGCGGACTCAATTGCTCTTGCCGGGGAGACCGTCAGAGCGGACTCTGCTGCCATTGCCGGGGAGACTGCCGCTGAGGCTCCGATTCCCGTTGTGATAGCAGGCACCACCGTTCAGCTCGGAGCCTTCAACAGCCTCGAGGAGACGGTTTCAATGAGCGACAGGCTCCTTGCCGCTGCAGAGAAGCTTATCACCATCAGGAACGAGGGAGGCCTGTTCAAGGTCCAGATATCAGGTTTTGCCGACACCAGTGAGGTGAGGGAGTTCATTCCTCTGTTACAGAAGCATGGCTTTACAGACATTCTTGTTATTCATCAGGATGAGACAGAGCTGGTGCCTGTTGCGCCTTCAGTGATACTTCCGGCTGCGCAGGAGCCCGGACTGCCCGAAGTGCCCGAAGCGCTCGAAGTGCCCGAGGTGCCCGAAGCGCCCGCACCCGCGGAGGAGCCGGTGCCGCAGGAACCGCCGGCGGTCATTGCGCCGGAGAAGCCCCAGGTTGAAAAGGAAGCAGCACCGCCGCCACCGGTACCGAGATTTATCCTCCATGCGGCAAGTTATCCCAAGCTTACTCAGGCTGAGAGGGCGAAACAGAAGATTGAACGGAAACTGAAGCGTCCGGTGGAGATCCTGGAGGATTGGGACAGATATCGTGTTGTTGTCACAGGCTTCTTTACCAGGGAGGAGACATATCCTTATTATCCTGAGCTTGCAGGACTCGGATTCACGGATATCTTTGTCTATGAGAAACCGCTTATAGACAGGTAACAAAATCTTTATCCAATGAAATACGTAGGAGCACATATCAGCGCAGCAGGTGGTGTGGAGAACGCACCGGTCAATGCTCATGAGATAGGAGCGAAGGCTTTTGCCTTCTTCACCAAGAACCAGCGCCAGTGGGTGTCGCCGCCGCTTACCGCCAAGAGCATAGAGGCCTTTCGTAATAACTGCGGGAAATATGGCTTCAAGCCTTTCCAGATACTGCCGCATGACAGCTACCTGATCAACCTGGGGGCCCCTGATCCGGAAAACCTGGGCCGCTCCCGCTATGCCTTCAATGATGAGATGAAGAGATGTGAGCAGCTTGGACTTGACCGGCTGAACTTTCATCCGGGAAGCCATCTTGATAAGATAACCGAAGAGCAGAGCCTCGATCTGATAGCCGAATCAGTCAATATCGCACTCTCAAAAAGCAACGGCGTCATTGCCGTCATTGAGAATACCGCCGGGCAGGGAACCAACCTGGGTTACAGGTTCGAACACCTCCGGTATATCATTGACAGGGTTGAGGATAAAAACAGGGTAGGGGTATGCATCGACACATGCCACGCATTTACCTCGGGTTACGACCTGTCAACGGCGGAAGGATTTAAAAAAGTGTTTGACGAGTTTGAGAGGATCGTTGGATTTAAATATCTGCGCGGCATGCATCTTAATGAATCCAAAAAGGCCTTCGGCACTCGTGTTGACAGGCATGACAGCCTTCATAAGGGCGAGCTGGGAGATGAAGTTTTCGGTCTGATAATGAATGACCCCCGGTTTGACGATATGCCGCTAATACTTGAGACACCCGATGAGACCCTCTGGGCGGAGGAGATAAAGTATCTCTACTCGCTTCAGAAATAGAGTGAGTCAGGAACCCTTACTGTGCATGGTCCTCAGAAAGGAGAGACCCTGGTGATCTCCATTCCTGCAGGATAAAGAACGTCACCCTTTTCCTCGGCAGTGATAAAGGCTTCATTGAAATCAAATGACGTTATTGTCTTCAGTGTAGCCTTACTGGCATTCTTCACATTTAGTTGTCCGGCATTTTTTGTCTCACCGGTCGTGGTAATGATCCATAGAACATATGTTGACTTGTTGGGAGCAAGCCTGTCAACGGCGGCAAGATTCTTTGCGGTGAGGGTAATTCCGTAATTGTTGTTCTTGTCAAGCTTCTTTGTCAGTACTATATCGGCAGCAGGCGCAATTGAAGAAACGGGGAAATGCATCTTTGTGGCACATGATGAGATCAGCATCAGGATCACTGCAACTGAAACAAGCATTAGTGGTTTCATACTATTTTGGTTATTCTAAGTTGTTATTAATTAAAGTCTTACCTGTTTATTTATTCTTTGTTTTATTGTCAGGGGTCTCATGAAGGTTCAGTATCTCAGCTTCATGATGATATCTTCCAGACCTTTAAGATTTATTGCTTCACTGATAATAACCCTCCCTTCGGCTTAAAAGTTCACATTCAAGTTACGCCAAAATTTTTAAATTTCAATCACGCAGCGCCTGATTCCCTGCCTGATAATGACGGAGACTGTCTTGGGGCTTATTTAGCCCGAAGGTATTGTAAGGGCCATTGGGTCTCATCACCGAGCTCCCGGGCGGCCTGCAGCGGAAAGTATGGGTTTCGCAGCAGTTCGCGCCCCAAAAGAATAAGATCTGCCTGTCCTTCCCGGAGTATCTCCTCTGCCTGTTTTGGCGAGGTGATGAGGCCTACGGCGCCTGTCATTATTCCGGTTTTTCTTACAGCCTCTGCGAATGGTGCCTGGTAACCGGGGGCTGCAGGGATCTTCGCATTGTGAACATTACCTCCCGATGAGCAGTCTATCAGGTCAGCACCAGCCTCCCGGAGGAGGTACGCCAGCCTGATACTCTCTTCGAGACTCCAGCCTCCCTCAGTCCAGTCAGTGGAGGAAATGCGCACAAAGAGCGGATTGCCTTCCGGCCATACCTCCCTCACAGCCATGGTTACCATGATCAGCATCCTGGTTCGGTTTTCAAATGACCCTCCATATTCATCAGTCCGGTGGTTGCTTATCGGAGAGAGGAACTCCTGGAGAAGGTAACCGTGGGCGGCATGGATCTCGACAACCCTGAATCCCGCTTCTGCGGCCCGGACGGCTGCCTCGCGGTACCCCGAAATGATCCGCTCAATACAGATACTGTCAGCCATATAGGGAGCTCTCTCACCCGGACTGAAGGGAACAGCCGATGGTGCTACCGTTTCCCAGCCTCCGTCATTGAGGTCAAGTTGTTTTCCTCCTTTCCATGGCACTGCACACGAGGCTTTTCTGCCTGCATGAGCAAGCTGAATTCCTGCCACCGAGCCCTGACCGTGGATGAATTCCGTTATTCTCCGGAGTCCTGCAATGTGTTGATCGCTCCACAGCCCGAGATCGCCCGGGGTGATCCTTCCTTCAGGTACTACAGCTGTCGCCTCGGCTATAAGCAGTCCTGCACCACCTGTCGCCCTGCTGCCAAGATGCACAAGGTGCCAGTCGTTGGCAAATCCGTCATGGGCCGAATACTGGCACATGGGAGACATGGCAATGCGGTTTTTCAGGGTGACATTCCTTATTGTCAGGGGAGAGAGCAGAATTGACATGGGAGGTATGGTTAAGATTTAGTTTCAGGTTAGTAGGTGTTTCTTGGCTTCTTTCGGATTCACAATCTGTAGAAAAAGCCCAGGCTGCCCGAAATGGGAACAAAGTCGGTGACGTAGCCATCAGGAGGGTTTGAGTATCTGTGAATGGCCACTCCCAGGTCTACATTCAGCCCGTATCTGCTGCTCCTTCCCGGTATAAGGAAATATCTTCCTATTCTTGGATAAATGAAGCTCTGTTCGAAGGTGTCATAACCCTTGCCGAAGAGGGTGGTGCTGACGCCGCACATCAGGTAAAACGGTCCGGGCATCCCCGGAGCTGATTTACGCGGCAGCCGGTAATAAACCTCCAGGCCGGTGGTATGCAACTGGCTGACCAGGTCCTGGCTGAGGCCTGCCTGAATTGTACGGCCATACTTCGCTTTGATGAAGATCCCGTCAAAAAGCCCGGCTCCGGTGCTGATCTCAAATCTGCCCTGTGCCTGAAGCGTATTTTTTTTATTTAAATTTTTTTATTTATTTATTTTTTTATTTTTTTTTTATTAATTATTTTTTCATAATGACCCCCGGTTTGACGATATGCCGCTAATACTTGAGACACCCGATTAGACCCTCTGGGCGGAGGAGATAAAGTATCTCTACTCGCTTCATAAATAGAGTGAGTCAGGAACCCTTACTGTGCATGTTCCTCAGAAAGGAGAGACCTGGTGATCTCCATTCCTGCAGGATAAAGAACGTCACCCTTTTCCTCGGCAGTGATAAAGGCTTCATTGAAATCAAATGACGTTATTGTCTTCAGTGTAGCCTTACTGGCATTCTTCACATTTAGTTGTCCGGCATTTTTTGTCTCACCGGTCGTGGTAATGATCCATAGAACATATGTTGACTTGTTGGGAGCAAGCCTGTCAACGGCGGCAAGATTCTTTGCGGTGAGGGTAATTCCGTAATTGTTGTTCTTGTCAAGCTTCTTTGTCAGTACTATATCGGCAGCAGGCGCAATTGAAGAAACGGGGAAATGCATCTTTGTGGCACATGATGAGATCAGCATCAGGATCACTGCAACTGAAACAAGCATTAGTGGTTTCATACTATTTTGGTTATTCTAAGTTGTTATTAATTAAAGTCTTACCTGTTTATTTATTCTTTGTTTTATTGTCAGGGGTCTCATGAAGGTTCAGTATCTCAGCTTCATGATGATATCTTCCAGACCTTTAAGATTTATTGCTTCACTGATAATAACCCTCCCTTCGGCTTAAAAGTTCACATTCAAGTTACGCCAAAATTTTTAATTTTCAATCACGCAGCGCCTGATTCCCTGCCTGATAATGACGGAGACTGTCTTGGGGCTTATTTAGCCCGAAGGTATTGTAAGGGCCATTGGGTCTCATCACCGAGCTCCCGGGCGGCCTGCAGCGGAAAGTATGGGTTTCGCAGCAGTTCGCGCCCCAAAAGAATAAGATCTGCCTGTCCTTCCCGGAGTATCTCCTCTGCCTGTTTTGGCGAGGTGATGAGGCCTACGGCGCCTGTCATTATTCCGGTTTTTCTTACAGCCTCTGCGAATGGTGCCTGGTAACCGGGGGCTGCAGGGATCTTCGCATTGTGAACATTACCTCCCGATGAGCAGTCTATCAGGTCAGCACCAGCCTCCCGGAGGAGGTACGCCAGCCTGATACTCTCTTCGAGACTCCAGCCTCCCTCAGTCCAGTCAGTGGAGGAAATGCGCACAAAGAGCGGATTGCCTTCCGGCCATACCTCCCTCACAGCCATGGTTACCATGATCAGCATCCTGGTTCGGTTTTCAAATGACCCTCCATATTCATCAGTCCGGTGGTTGCTTATCGGAGAGAGGAACTCCTGGAGAAGGTAACCGTGGGCGGCATGGATCTCGACAACCCTGAATCCCGCTTCTGCGGCCCGGACGGCTGCCTCGCGGTACCCCGAAATGATCCGCTCAATACAGATACTGTCAGCCATAAAGGGAGCTCTCTCACCCGGACTGAAGGGAACAGCCGATGGTGCTACCGTTTCCCAGCCTCCGTCATTGAGGTCAAGTTGTTTTCCTCCTTTCCATGGCACTGCACACGAGGCTTTTCTGCCTGCATGAGCAAGCTGAATTCCTGCCACCGAGCCCTGACCGTGGATGAATTCCGTTATTCTCCGGAGTCCTGCAATGTGTTGATCGCTCCACAGCCCGAGATCGCCCGGGGTGATCCTTCCTTCAGGTACTACAGCTGTCGCCTCGGCTATAAGCAGTCCTGCACCACCTGTCGCCCTGCTGCCAAGATGCACAAGGTGCCAGTCGTTGGCAAATCCGTCATGGGCCGAATACTGGCACATGGGAGACATGGCAATGCGGTTTTTCAGGGTGACATTCCTTATTGTCAGGGGAGAGAGCAGAATTGACATGGGAGGTATGGTTAAGATTCAGTTTCAGGTTAGTAGGTGTTTCCTGGCTTCTTTCGGATTCACAGTCTGTAGAAAAAGCCCAGGCTGCCCGAAATGGGGACAAAGTCGGTGATATAACCATCAGGAGGGTTTGAGTACCTGTGAATGGCCACTCCCAGGTCTACATTCAGCCCGTATCTGCTGCTCCTTCCCGGTATAAGGAAATATCTTCCTATCCTTGGATAAATGAAGCTCTGTTCGAAGGTGTCATAACCCTTGCCGAAGAGGGTGGTGCTGACGCCGCACATCAGGTAAAACGGTCCGGGCATCCCCGGAGCTGATTTACGCGGCAGCCGGTAATAAACCTCCAGGCCGGTGGTATGTAACTGACTTACCAGGTCCTGGCTGAGTCCCACCTGAATTGTACCGCCATACTTCGCTTTGATGAAGATCCCGTCAAAAAGCCCGGCTCCGGTGCTGATCTCAAATCTGCCCTGTGCCTGAAGCGACTGGCAGGAGAGGATCAGTGTCAACGTCAGAATTGCACATGTAAAACTTATCCGGGTCATTATATTGTTATATTAGAGTCCTTAAAAGTACAAAAAACAGATGTGCATAGCGAGACCAGAAGACCAGTTTCAGGTTTCGGTTTTAAATGACGGTTCCGGCCTCCGGCTGACTGAGGCTGGCATAAAAACCGGGATGGTCTCCCGATTTGCGGGACAAGCGATCTTAAATAAACAATCAAATTATCTAATAATGAAAAAGGCAATGTTGTTACTGTTCCTGTTTCTTACAGCAGGAATCATCAACGGACAGGGATCAGATGAAGCAGCTCTTCTTAATGCAATGCATTCAATTTCAAGCCATGATTTGCTTGAATATGTCAGTATCCAGTGTGACGACAAGTATGAGGGAAGGCTGACAGGAACTCAAGGTTATCAGGCCTGCGCCGAATGGCTCGCCGGAGAGTTTGCAGCATGGGGACTGACTCCGGGGGGTGATGAGGGCAGCTGGTTCCAGTGGTTTGATATACCCGTATACACTGGTGTATCCCGACTGCGGGCTCTCGCTTCATATGCCGGTGAAGGACGGTACACCCGTTCTGAAACATTACAGGTATATAAGCGAGTATATGCCGGGGTCCACCTCAGGCAACGGTTCAGTTACCGGCGAGGTAGTCTATGCAGGTTATGGCATCACCGCACCAGAGCTGGGTTATGATGATTATGCAAAGATTGATGTAAAGGGAAAGATAATTCTGATTGAGAGCGAGGCCCCGGTCAGTCCTGCAGACGGTCCTGAGAAGTTCAATCCCTGGTATGACCACTCATTTCACCAGAGCAAGCTGGCCAATGCTGCCAGGCACGGGGCCGTGGGCATGATTTATAATTACGGGCCCATTGCCAATCCGAACAATGCATATATTGAGGATTTCATCTATGTTCATGTCGGCGATTCGGTTGTCAGGGACATCTTTTCAGGCACAGGTTTGAATCACAAAACTGTTGTGGATGAAATAAAGGCTTCGCTTAAGCCCCGTTCATTCAACACAAAAAAGGTTATTACAGTTAAGATGTCGACGCAACATTTTCCCGATGGCAGGGGAAGCAACATTATCGGGCTTATCCCGGGCTCTGATCCTGTGCTGGGCAAGGAGACCATCATTATCGGCGCTCACCTTGATCACCTCGGCAAATGCTACGAAATCATACCTGGTGCCAATGACAACGCATCAGCCGTTGCTGTCATGATGGGCGTCGCGAAGGCACTTGCTGAAAGCAAAATCCCGCTGAAGAGAACGGTGATGTTCCTCTCATTCGGTGCCGAAGAGCAGGCAATCATAGGAGCTAAGGCCTATCTTGACAATCCGGTGATGCCGTTGGAAAAAAGTATCCTTCTGAATATGGATGGCGTTGGTATCGGCCATTCCATACGGGCCGCAGCCGGTCTTAACTACCCGGGCCTGTGGTCTTTCATTGAGGATGCAAATGATAAATACATACACCGGCAGGTGTCAGCCAATAATTTTCCGAACCTTGGAAGACCGAGGCTTGATGCGGCACGATTCCTGACTGCAGGAGTGCCGTCGATCAGTTTTTCAACTTATGGATCAGTTAATTACTATCATACACCTCTTGATAATATGGAAATAATCAAGCCGGAAATAATGGAGGATCTGGCCCAGCTGCTCTTTGTATCAGTGGTCAATATGGCAAACAGTCCGTCACCATTGAGATAAAATACCAGTTTTCAGACTACCTCAGTACTCCAGGGGCTTGTCGTGCTTGATGAAGGTTCTGCTTTCCAGTTCGCTGAAGGCCAGGTTCAGCTCTTCCTGTGTGTTCATGACAATCGGGCCTCCCCAGGCTACAGGCTCCTGCAGCGGCTTTGCAGCTATAAGGAAAAATCTTGCTCCTTCAGGACCTGCCTTGACCTTTACCTCATCAAAGTCAGAGCTGTCTGACGATGAGGCGGTCATAAGCAGTGCACATGCCTTGCCTTCAAAGCTGGCCAGTGCCTCGTCAGCGGCCAGTGTACCGTCTATCAGATATAGGAAAAGGGTCTGGTCATTGGGTGTTTCACTGTAACTCCAGACCTTCCCGGGCTCCAGTGCGATATCCAGGTATTGCACGCTGACATATTCGCCTTTGACTGCTCCCTTATTGTTTTTGTAGATGCCCGACAGTACTCTTACGGTAGCGTTTTCCTCACGGACCTCGGCAACATCCTGCGGTCTGATATCACGGTAGGCGGGCTGGGTCATCTTATCCTTTTTCGGGAGGTTGACCCAGAGCTGACAACCCAGCATCCTCTCTGAGGCCCTGGGCATCTCCTGGTGAATGATTCCTGATCCGGCGGTCATCCACTGGCATTGCAGATCCCCTATCACACCCTTGTTCCCCAGGCTGTCTCCGTGTTCAATGTCACCCTTAAGCAGATAGGTGACCGTTTCGATCCCCCGGTGCGGATGCCAGGGAAATCCCTTGATATAATCCGCGGGATCTTTGGAATCAAATCCGTCGAGCATCAGAAACGGGTCAAAATCCCTTATTGTCCTGTATCCAAGGACCCTTCTCAGATGAACGCCGGCTCCGTCAACAGCGTTCTGTCCTCTCACTGCCTGTGTAAATTTTCTTTCAGCCATAGTCTCTCATTTTAGTTATTTGGCAATGTAATTTACTGAAAAATTCCTTTACCCGGATTATTTCCTGCCGCAGCTGACCTTTTCCGGGTGACCTCAAAATCAAGTCTGATTACACTAAATACTCTTTAAAAAACATCTCGGGCTAAACAAGAAGTAAATGATATTTGTTTATGCTGAAATACTCCTTTTTTGATATATGAAGAATTAACTAACCCTTAAAACTCATATTTATGAAAAAGTCAATTTATCTGGGTATTTTCTTACTTGCAGCAAACTTCTTAAATGGTCAGGACCCTGCAGTTTATAAGCTCAGGCTCTCCTACTCGCTTCTCGATGCTCCCCAGAATTTCAATTCCGGTGGCAATTATCCTTCAATGATCCAATCGGTTGAATTATCCAACGATCTGTTTGATTTAGCCTTCTGGGGAATTGATGCGGCGGGCAATGCAATTATTAAGAACCGGAATGAAACATCCGGCGGTAAAATTGCAAATATCGCGGTCAAATACCTTCTTGGATTTGGCTTCAGTTATTACGCCAGTGAGCTTCCCATTCCACTTGGGGTATATACTCATGAAGAATTCCATCGGTCTGTGCTGGGGGTGAATGGTCTTTCAGCCATGAATGGGAACTGGATTTTAAATCGGTGGGACGGAACAGTTTACGGATTGTCTGATGAGAATCTGAGTGAACTTAAGATCAACAGTATTAATGACTTGCTTTACTCATATGTCAGTGGGGTTCAATCAGAGAACTATTCGACTCAGGTTAATGTCATTGAGGATTTTTTCCACCCCCGGACTTTTTATAAAAATCCGCTGTATCTGTACAATGCTTATTATGTCTGGAACTATTTCAAATTTTCAGCAAGTTCAGAAAGCGATTCCGTAAAAGTACTGGCCCCTCCCCATGAGGATGCCAACCCCTTCTACCGCGATTTCGCCGGGGCCGACCTGACGGCCTGGATCAATGACATGTTCAGCCCGGAAACACCATATACTGACCGGGATCTGTTTCCTGACGGGGATGGTGTAAACAGAAGGATAGGCTTTAGTGACTTGACTGCTGAAGGACAGGATTACCTGAAGAAACAGAAGCAGCTTTCATTATTGAATTTTGCCAATCCGGCCATCTTTCTCATTAACAGGATAAAAGTCAATCCTGATTTCAATTTTATGGCATTTGTACAGTACAGTCCTGTGCATTTCGGGAACGACATTGCACTTTATATTCCATTTCAGATTAGATCCCTTAATCAACTTATTGCAGTTCATACTTACAGTAACAGGGATAAAATGTTTCCGGGCATACAGTACGGCATATTTAACATCTCTCCATTTAATAACAAAAGGATGGAATTGGGCGGAATGCTAAATTTCTGGATGCAACCCGTTGACCAGGGATTTTTTGATCAGTCGGGAAAGCCTGGCGGTGCAATAGAAGTGATGTCAGATTATTATCTCGGCAAAGGTTTTTCTGTGAACATTACCGCCGGATATAAAACAGAGGGGTGGATGATCGGCAATCCTTATATCGATCCAAAAGGCAAATTCAGGGTTGGACTAAAGTATTTCCTTAAGGGCTGAAATTATTCCTAAAACCCGCCGGATGCGGCAATTAAAGCTCTCGGATTATTCCGGAAAGGCTGTCTTTGTGCGGATATCGGTGGAACCGAAACAGAGAATCCCTGTTTACAGCTTGAAATGAGTGCTTCCCCGTGATTACACGGATTTTATTGTTATTCCTTTTTGATAAACCCCTTTTTCTCCAGCTCTGCTCTTATTGTATTTACAACTCCGGTCATGGCCGATTTAACCTTGCTGGGGCTCAGGGATGCTGTAACTCCTGACCAGAGAAGCATTTTTCTCTCAAGCGAATAGATGTTCGTTTCAATAATGTAATCCATGGCACTGTTCATATCTACGTAGGCATTTTCTTCCCCTCCGCCGATAGTATATGAGGCGCCGTAACTATATCCATAGGGTCCGTAGCTGACGAAGCTTGAATATGAGGTCCCCGGATCGGATTTGGTTTTAGTTCGTACTGCAGCTTTTACGCGAAGGGTTATTGCACCGTCAAAACCATCCTTTATCAGCCTTTCAACCAGCTCCCTGGTTGAAGTATCAGCAGGGGTAACGTATTTATAGGAGGGAATAGCAGTTCCGCTCTTTAGCAGCGACACGAGCTGATCTTCGGCAACTTTCCTGTTCTCCTCATATCCTTGGAGTAGCCATGACTAATACCTTTTTGAACGGCGCCACCGGGTTCTGCGCAAGGGAAGGATCCGACCATGTCTTTCTGATTTGTGTCGTAGTAGCGCAGGATACTATTATTAAGGATAAACCAAAAACCAGAAATATTTTTTGAGTTGTTTTCATGTCGCGTGGTTAAGTATATATTTAATATTGAGTGGATTGAATCTTCCCACTATCTCTTTTTCGGGTCAAACTCCGGTTCCGGCGGGAAGATATCATCTCTTATTCTCATCAACTCCTCGAGCGAATCTATGGCCGGGTCGACCTTAACCAGCAACACCGGACTAAGTCCTTTATCAGGATGCTGAAGAGGATTGGATTCCTGGTTAAGTATTTTTTTAGAAGCTCCTACAACGAATTGCTCCGAACTGTCGATGACATATCCGGTAAGGGTTCCGTTATTGTTAAGTGTCAGGTAATTGCTGTATATCTCCCTTCGTGTTATATAAATTTCGCCACTGAAATATTTCCCCACGCTGATTTTAACAGTTACTCCGGGATGACCGTCATTGTCAGGATCTGTCAGATTTGGGTCATTGGGATCGGTCGAAAGGGGTTTCATCGGGTCTCCGTTAATTCCTAAAAGACTCGGGCTCTCAGGTCTGTGGAGATGCCATATCCCGTCTTTCCGGAATAATTCAACTTCCTGGATCCTGGGCTTGATAGCCTGAACTGCTTCGTCACTGAACGCTGACCGGGCATTCTTTCTGCTCAGCTTCTGTTCTGCACGCACAAACCGATCCGCCTGCATCAGCTTTCCATCCTCGAGGTAGAAATCGGTAAACCCGTATGAAATGATAAAGGTCCGCATGGTCGTTTTGGTTGTGGTGTCTTCATATGCCACCACATCATAATGTGCATAATGTCCTACAATCTCATTCCGGACGCTTTCAATGTCAGCCGGCTGAGTTGTGTCCGGTTCTCCCTGTTCGAAAACATATAATGGCGCTTCAGGCCATTCCAGTGGTCCTGAACAGGAATTAAGGATCAGTAAAAAAGCCACAAATCCGGGATATAACCAGTTGCCTTTTATTATCATACTCATATATAATGATATGCTTTTCGGCAAAACTATCTAAAAGTCAGATTTAATTCCAAACCATGGGTCTCATTTCATTTCTGAGTTCATAAGCAGGGGGCCCGGTCACGGCATGAAATGAAAAAAGGCACCGTTTCATTTGAATGAGTGAGAAAATTTACCCAAGTTTGTTTTGGTTTTTCAGGCATGCACTCTGCCATAACCAAACACGGAAATGTTTTCAACCCTTAAGCCTCTATGACTACAATCACGACAAAATTATCCATTAAAGAAAAAATAGGATATGGCCTTGGCGATACTGCTTCGCACTTTGTATGGGACATGGTGGGCTTCTGGATCCTGATTTTTTATACGGATACCTTCGGGATATCTGCTGCTGCTGCCGGCACCATAATGCTGATAGCCCGTTTCTGGGACATGATCAGCGATCCGCTGATGGGGATCATTGCCGACAGGACCAGCACCCGGTGGGGGAAATTTCGTCCATACCTGCTGTGGATGGCGCTTCCGTACGGCATACTGGCAGTACTTACTTTCTCCACACCTGATATCGGCCCAACAGGAAAAGTGATTTATGCCGGAGTCACATACCTGCTGCTGATGACCGTCTTTACCGCCATCAACCTTCCCTATTCCTCGCTTGGCGCCGTAATGACTTCCGACTCCTATGAGAGGGCAGGATTAAATTCATATCGTTTCATATTTGCCTTTGCCGGGCAGTTTGTTGTCACGGGAACCGCCCTTTACCTGGCGAGCTGGTTCGGCAAGGGCGACAACGCCAAAGGCTACCAGTACACCCTTTTACTGTTTGCGGCAATCAGCTTCATTCTTTTCATGATTACATTCAAAACGACCAGGGAAAGGGTAAAGCCTCCTGCCATGCAACAGCACAATCTTAAACAGGATATCAAAAACCTGTTCAGGAACCGCCCCTGGGTCATCCTGTTCTTTGTTGGCATAGTCTCATTCATCATGTTTGCCCTGCAGAATCTTTCCATTGCCTATTACTTCAAATATTATATCGGGCAGGAACAGAGCGTTCAGTTATTCAATGTAATTGGTACAGTTGCGCTGATACTTGGTATTCCATTCTCAAAACCGCTGGCAAAAAGGTTTGGGAAACGAAATGTGTTTATCGCCAGTTCATTGCTTTCAGGCCTGTTTTTTATTTTGTTATATTTCCCGGGCAGCGAGAATATGACAGCCGTCTACATACTTAATATTCTGGCCAAATTCACCTACGCACCTGCCGTACCATTGCTCTGGACAATGCTCGCCGATACTGCCGATTACTCCGAATGGAAATTTGGCCGGCGGGCTACCGGGCTGGTCTTTTCGGCAGCGACATTTGCCCAGAAGGCCGGATGGGGTATTGGCGGTGCGCTTGCAGGCTGGATGCTTGCACTGTTTCAGTTCGTTCCCAACAGTGTCCAGTCTGCCACCACCCTGAACGGCATTAAACTGATGATCTCAGTCGTTCCCGGGATTCTGTACATGTCGTGCGCAATCCTGCTGTATTTCTATGCCATCGACCATAAAACATGCCTCCTGATGCAGGAAGAGCTGGAAAAAAGAAGGGAAGAATCAGAAGAGAATTAAAAGGCGACAGGGTCTCTTTACAGAATGGAGAATAGCACCGGTACATTCCGGGCATAGTATATTACATAATTGGCCATTAGCACATTCCGGTCGGAGGATATTTCCAGATCATTCAATGAGTACCCCGAGACAAAAGTGGGTTTGTGACAATTTAAAATAACAATATTATCAGCATTATGAAAAAGTTCATTTCCATACTGATTTTTGCCGTGGCTGCCATGGTGGCTGTCTCGTGCACGCAGAGACCGGCTGCGGCCGGTAAAACCGCTGCGGAGATTCTGGGCTCACCCGACTACCAGGCTATTTCATACGGAGGGTACCGCGATAAGACGAGAGATGTACAACCAACGATTCCTCAGCTGAAAGAAGACATGAAAATACTGTCGGCAATGGGAATCAGGATAGTCCGGACATATAACGTACATCTCGATGAAGCAGCCAACCTGCTTGAAGCCATAAGGCAGATGAAGAGCGATGACCCGGGATTTGAGATGTATGTTATGCTTGGAGCCTGGATAGATTGCAAAAATGCCTGGACCGCACTTCCGGATCGCATCAGAAACGAAGAAAGCCCAAGAAATGAAATCGAGATTGCACGCGCGGTTGAGCTGACCCGCCAATACCCCGATATTGTAAAGGTAATTGCAGTTGGCAATGAAGCCATGGTGCACTGGGCATGGGATTACTACGTTGAACCGGCAATCATCCTTAAATGGGTAAACTCATCTGCAGGATCTGAAGAAGAAAGGCAAATTACCCACGACTTTATGGATAACCAGTTCTGACAATTATGCCGCCTGGGGCGGCGGCGGTACCGAGTACCACCTCGAAGATCTGAACCAGCTCATTAGAGCGGTTGATTATATTTCAATGCACACCTACCCCATGCATGAGACACATTATAACCCCGACTTCTGGAGAGTACCAGAAGAAGAGGAGGGACTGTCAGACATGGAGAAGATTGATGCGGCCATGCTGAGGGCAAGGGATTATGCCATCTCCCAGTACGAAAGCGTGGTGATCCTACATGAAAAGTCATTGGTGTTGATAAACCTGTTCATATAGGCGAAACCGGCTGGGCTACTGTTTCAGACGGTCTCTACGGTGATACCGGATCCAGGGCGACCGATGAATACAAATCAGCCCGCTTTTACCATCTGATGAGTGAATGGACAAAAGCACAACGGAATAAGCTGTTTTTATTTTGAAGCGTTCGACGAGCAGTGGAAAGATGTCAGCAAACCCGCAAGGTTCAGAAAATCATTTCGGGTTGTTTAACCTTCAGGCTCAGGCAAAATACGTCTTATGGGATCTGGTTGATGCCGGCATCTTTGACGGCCTGACCCGTGACGGCAATCCTGTGGGCAAGACGTTTAACGGCGACACAACTGCCATGATGCAGAGTGTGAAAGTGCCGCCAACTCTGGTGGAAATAAGAGCGCGTAAATAAAAAATTCAGTCAGCCCCGGACATAAGCCCGTTTAAAGATGCAGGGCAGGTTCCTTCACTGCCTGTACCCCGACTGAGGATACCGTTTTATTGCGTGACCCCCTCCAGGATGAAATCTTCCGTTTTAAGGTCAGGCCGCCAGGCAACGCGGGTGATCTCTGTGATGGTGTTGCCCTTCATGTCTTCAGTCATCTCCGTGACGGTTTTTCCTGTCAGGTCTTCAGTGCGGATATGCATGGGCTGAACCTTGCCCTTAATCCCCTCGAGGCGACTGTACTGGGAAAGCTTTGTAACACTGGAGGATTCTCCTTCCGCATCCAGAACCCGTATCTCCCTGATCCGGTAACTGTTTTCTTCGATGAGGAACCGGGCCTTCTTTCCGTCGGCCTTCTCTTTGTCCCTGGTATCAATCAGCCAGCAGGATGTCCCTTCCGCCTCTTCCTTTCCTGACAGGGAGAATTCCATCTCCTGCAGCGATTTTGATGCATAATCGGACAGAATATAGCTGGTACCCACCCGCTCCATATTTTCGGGAGTAGCCTTCATCTTCCTCACTTTTCCGTTTGAGGGAGTCAATACCTCAATCACCCCCTCCTCGCCGGGCAGCTGCGTGATTACGATGGTTACTCCCCTGGCCCGTTCAGGTTCCTGCATGACCATTCGCATCATATCCTTGTCGCCGAAGCTTCCCATAAGGATGTCATACGCTTTTACCGTGGACCTGCCATCGCTTTCGGTGGTTGTAATATGGATGGAAAGATCCATCTGGTTTGTCAGCAGCTGGTCAACCGCACGGGTAAAAATGGCTTTCGCCTCATCCTGTGCGTGAAGGGCCGTGGACATTGTAAACAACAACATCCACAGAATACTTTTATAGATTTTGAGAGTTTTCATAATTGTTTGGGATCAAGGAACTTTGGTTTGGTCAGGATCACAATCGCCGGAACCACCAGCAATGCACTGATCAGGCAGATTGTTATGGAGATCACTATCAGGGCACTGAAATATCGCATGGGAGCAAAATTGGAGATACCCAGTGCCAGGAACCCCACTATGACCGACATAGCGTTGTAAAAAATGCCCTTCCCGGCCGTGGTCAGTGTCTCCTGCACTGCATCCATATGATCCAGTCCCCTGGCCCGCTCGATCTTGAACCGCCATAAAAAATGGATGGTGTAATCGATTCCCACCCCGATCATGATGGAGGAGAGGAGGGCAGTGGCGATATCCAGAGATATACCCAGAAATCCCATCAACCCGAATAGCACGACTATCGCCACAGACAGGGGAATGGTGGAAATAAGTCCGGCCTTGCATGACCTGAAGCTGAAACATATCAGCAGGAATACCACCACTATGGCAAATACGAGGGAGAGTACCTGTCCTCTGATCACCATGTCGGCCAGTTCGATCTTGGTGAGTCCGTCTCCTGTAATAAACATCACGCTGGGGTCGTCGCGGGTGAGCGTCCTGAGCTTTTCCACCAGCTCTTTGCCGGCCCTGTTGCTTCCGTCCTTCAGGCTGATCAGAATCCTTGCATGCTCAAAATTATAGTCGATGAACTGTTCAATCTCTTCTCCGTTGCCCCCCATCGAAAATACTTCCAGGAACTGATATGCTTCATCTGCCGAGGCTGGTAACTTGTCATATCCCGCTTCATCCTGTGAATAAAATCCCTTGCTCAGCTCTTTTAACAGGGTGACCGGCGAGCTGACGGTACCCACTGCCGGCTCCTTCCTGATGGAATCCTCATACTGTTCCATTCTCTGAAGGATCTCCGGAAGCAATACATCTCCCTTGAACAGAATGGAAATATACTGGGAGCCACCGAACTTTTCATTGATCAGTTCAGTCGAGCGGCGGACTTCGGATTTGCCAAGAAAATATCCCTCGATGTTGGTGTCAACCCTGACAAACAGAATCCCCAGTGTACCTATAATCCCCACCATTACAGTTATTACGACTATCGAGCGGGGATGATGGCTGACCCATCTTCCGAACCGGTTGAGCCAGCGGCTGGTTCTGACCGCCTTTTCCTGCCTGCGGATCGATGCTTCACCCGGAAGTCTGAGGTATGAGAGCAGGGCCGGCAGGAACCACAGGCTCAACAGCAGGGCGAACCCGATCCCCGAAGCAGTCAGGACTCCAAGCTGGGCAGCCGGGATCATGCTGTGGGTGAGCAATCCGAGTATCCCCCCGATGGTTGTCAGTCCGGTGATTATTATTGGCCGCCGCAGATCCTTGTAGATTTTCCGGCTGATCCCCTTCATCGACTTCCAGCCATGTTTCCTGATCAGCTCCTGGTAATGGGCGATCATATGGATTCCATAGTCATTGGCGATGGCAATGAGCATGATCGGCATCAGAATGGTGATCAGCGAAATCTTCCAGCCCAGCAGAGCCATCAGCCCGTAAGACATAATGATGCTCATGGCCACAACGATGAACGGCATGATTACGCCCTTCCATTCCCGGAAGAAGGAGTAGAGCATGGCCACCATCAGTAGAAGTGCCAGCGGAATAAGAAGGGTCATGTCGCTTTTGATGCTGCCCTGGATGGAGTATGTTATAAAGGGAAGTCCGCCGATAAGAACCTCTTCCTCCCCGGGGTTCGACTCAATGACTGCCCGGATCTCTTCGATGATTGTATCAGGAGTTTCCGGATCCTGGATCAGAATGAGGGAGACCAGGCTGAAATCATCTGCAAAAAAGCGGTTGGCCATTTTGTTGTTGCTGATCCGTTGCTTAAGCTGATCCCTTCCGGACTGATCCCCCGGTATATCTTCAAGGAACGGCTCCATCAGCATGAATCCGTCTTCATAGGAGATCTCTTTTGCATCAAAAGGGGATACCACCCGCTCGATTCCATCCAGTTCGGCCAGGTCGCCGGCCATGGCCTTCAGCCTCCCGATGGTGGCTGCATTCACCACGTCCGGGGCACGCATCATCAGCACGATCATCTTGCTGCTGCCAAAGATCTCATTTAACTCTTTGAGGTAGGTCTTGTTCTCCAGGTGATCGGGCACATATTCATCAAGACTGGGACTTATTTCCAGTCTGGGCAGCATCATAGCGGCCAGGATGGTCAATACAACGGATACCGTCACAATGAGACCTCTGTACTTGATTATTCGCCTGGATCTTCCGACCATATATTCACTTTTACAGGGGTCTGTCAACCCCTGATTTTTGAAACCGCAAAGCTATTCAGACAGTTTGTAATTTACAACAGGGATTTTCAAGTCCTTTTTCCGCCTTTTGCATGTTCGTCTTCATATGTGAGAGCTGTCCCTGGCAGAAATGTAAAAAGGCAGCCGGAAAGACTGCCTTGAGTGTGGGCCCATCTGTCCCGCTTTTTGGCACAAAAAGCGGGAGAACCAGCGACACCCTGATTATGAGCGTTAAATGTGCAATTCCATGGATTTCTACAGATTTGTATCTGTTTGTACCAATTACTTTTGTAGCAGAATAATTGTAAAAGATTGCACGGATTTATACCCATATGGTATAAATACTGGCACCAAAACTGGCACCAGAAATAATTATGTTTGTCGGGATGTTTATTCGGAAAGTATGCGATATAACTCAAGATTCAAATAATAATGACGGCCTTCAATTTCCTTTTTCTCAAGAACATGTATATCGGATAATCTGTTTAAATAATCCCTTGCAGTATTTTCAGAATATATTCCTGAATCAACCAGGTGTTTTACTTTTGTGAAGGGCTGAGTGAACAATGCATTTACAAGGTCTTCGGGACTTCTAACCTTCCTGGCATCTTTCTTTATAAACTCTAAAATTGAATCTTTCGCTGATACAATTTCATTGATTTTCTGGAAAGTAATTATGGATGTGTATTCAATAGCTTTAAGCATAAATAATAACCAGTCTTTCCAGTTACCTCTTTGAGAAACCCCTGATAGTCCTGAGTAATAATCTTCTTTATGATCTAAAATATATCGGCTTAGAAATAGGATTGGAACATCAAGTAACCCCTTTTTTGTCAGATAATTGATATTAAAGACCCTCCCTGTCCTGCCGTTGCCGTCGCGAAACGGGTGGATAGCTTCAAATTGATAATGAGCAATGGCCATTTTAAATAAATAGTCCATTCTGAAATTTTCATCATCATTTAAAAAAGTTACCAGGTTGTCCAACTTTTCTTTTATCACAGCCTGACCTTTCGGCGGAGTATAAATAACCTGACCCGCAGATTGTCCAGTGTCACCTTGCTTTATGGTTGTATTTATAAAATCGGGGCGAATCTCATCTTTTGTTTGTTTTATTTCCTGAAAGACTTTAATGAAATACTCTATATCAAAATAATCCTGGTTTCTTAAATAATTGTAACCAGACCATAGTGCTTCTCTATACCTTATCACCTCTTTTGAAGCATCATTAATTTCAGTGTTCTGGTCACTATAGGCCTTATAAAGTTCGTCATCTGTTGTGAAAATGTTCTCAATTGCACTTGAAATTTTTGCTTCCTGCAAACTGATAGTGTTGATTAATAATCCCTGATCGGGAATCACAACACTGCGACCCTGAAGTCTTGCCAATGCGGCTTTGGCATCTCCCAGTTTCTCCAATAGCTCAACTGTCTGATAAAGTTCTTTTCTTATTGGCAACAGGGGAAGATTGTTCCATGGGACATTTCTGTCGGGATTGATCTGATACAATAAGTCAGGCATTAATTAGCAATTATTTTAATGTTTGAGCAACTTCTGGACACAAATATAACCATAATCTAACGTCTTGGCATTAAAAACTTAAATATTTAATGTTTGTAGTCTCTGCTGGCCTTAAAACAAGGTTTAGAAACAAGCCAGACATTAAAATGCCCCAAATTTAAGGTTTTAGTCGCAGATTGATCAGCTTATGGGGTCGACTCGCAGGGCTGGCTCGATCCCAGGCATGAAACGAAAAAAGGCAGTCACAAAGACTGCCTTGAGAGTGGGCCCAGCTGGGATCGAACCAGCGACCCCCTGATTATGAGCGTCAAATAGGGGTTTCCACAGGTTTACACAGACTTGTATCTGGTTGTACCAATTAGTTTTGTAGCAGGATAATTGTAAAAGATTATACTGGTTTATACCGATATGGTAGAAAGACTGGCACCAATACTGGCACCATATCTTCAGCAATTATTCGATTGATTCTTAATCATTCCTTTGACCGTTCCGCCAAGTACATTTGAATGCTTCGGTTCATCAAATCGTATACCTAACTTAAATTTCTGTTCTTTGGCCTTATTTGCAATTTCATTCCAAAATTGCATTGGTGTCAGACTGCAATTCTTTAAAAACGACTTCCCTGATGGGTATGTCGATAAATTAAACAAAGGATCGTCTAAATGAAGATATAGTCTTTCAAAACCATTTCCATCATGGCTAAGTTTGCAGGGGACAAAACTGAAATATTTATCTTTCTCTTCTTTATTATCCCACCATGTTTTACTATGATAGAGTCTGTTATTTGTGGCAGTATAAGGTACCCCTAAGTACGCCTGTAATTGTTCGAGGGTTTCTTCTCTGTATATAGGTGAGTAACGATTGCCTCCATTGGCATTAACATCGGTGGATTTCTCACTAGTATTTGTCACAAAGACAGTATCGATATAGAATTTATTCAATGAAGGATAAACTGTACCAAATACAATTAATGATCCGTGAGCTAAATTACTCAACATATTAGATTGCTTACAGATACAATATTTAAAAAAATCTTCCCCAAAAACATAAGGATCTGTGTTTTGGGTACCTTTGTTTACAAGTGAATGGAATGGTTTATGTATGCCATTCGGTAAAATTCTGTAGTTAGTATTTATAATAGGCTCAAATATAGAATGGCCTTCCCATTCCCCCCAGAAGTATAAGTCTGAGCTTTTAGGGTTTACATCATTAACATTATCTATGTATATTCCTTTGTTAAGAATAAATTTTCGGCAATGGTCTCCTTTATTCCACTCCCGAATGATCTTATTTCCAATATTTATAAATCCTGGATTCATACTTCCAGGTCTATATTCCTTTTGATGGCCTGGGTGCTTTAGTTGTATTTTCATTGTCATGCTATATGTGATTAATAAATTTCTCCTTTTCATCTCGGGCGGTCTTTAAAAACGGTTTTCTTCCTTGTACTTGAAACAGAACAGCGGTTGTTTTTGTATTAACTATTTGAAATTTACCTGATAGTAGGGGTCTATTTGCACTTACATCAATCTCTCTCCATACACCTAACTGGGGAAACATTATTTTCTCTTCAAATGATTCTGAAGCTGAAAAAAGTATCACATCAGGTTCTAATATTGTTATTAATTTGTGCCATGATGCCGATCCCAAAGGTTCTAATTTTTGCCGATCAAGAGGATTCAATCCAGACCAAGTTGGGTTCGTTGCATACGGGCTCCCGATATCCGTGTGTAATGCTGTATTAATCTCAACATTATAATGTGATGCACAGAAGCCTTTTAATACAGATTTGAAAGATGCCTTGAACCAGCTGTCATAAGAGTGTCCATTAGAGAAGTACTCATTGTAGGATTTATAGAGATTTTTTATTGTACCATCATAAGACGAGAACCTATAGCTTGTAGAATATGGGTCATTTTTTTTAAGCCTAAACTCATTGTCAGAGGGATTAAGAGAGACGGTAATAATTTTAATCTCAGATGCAAAATATCTTTTTGAATCACCAAACCAAACAATTGGAATTGAGTTTGGAACTATGCTATTAGAATAGTTTAATAATATGAACTGATTAAATTCTTGTTGTATTAGATTGACTAAATCCTTTTTTTTACTCATGCTCGATTATGTTTTATTACCAATCATTATTTCATTTTTCTTGTTCGCAATCCAACCCCATTCCTTCGATTATGGATTTAACGAAATAGTTACTATCAACAAACATATGCAATATGTATTGCCTTGTTAAACCTTCATGGTGAATATCTGCATCTCCTATTAATAAACTCAGAAGATAGACACGCCCAATCAATATTTTTTCAAGTCCTTCTTCTTTCAAACCATTTAAGTTTTCTTTAAAGGACTTGTCAGTTAGCCACTTTACATTTGATCGCCGCCCATCATATTCTTTCTCGAATCCATCAATGTTTTCATCGTGATCGATAGCATCTAATACCTTATTCCAAAAACAAGTTCCGATTTCTTTGCTGGGTTGTAACTCAGTAATATTTAATGTTATGATATATAATTGATCAATATCTTGGTTGTTAGGAACATCATCTAGACGGTAATTGGGGATTTCAAGAGGATTTAAAAAATCAAAGATCCCATCCGCAGGAAATTCATCTGTAAAAACATAGAGTTTTTTCGATGCATCTGTAGTTAAATCAATTTTGTCAAATTTTTTTCCAGCATTCGCACGCCAAATCAATTTTGCTGACTTTGATAATTCTAAGAAAGTGTTCCAGTCACCCATGTCAAAAGGAGATGGAGAGACAGGGTGAAAAATTTTCCTTAATATGTTGAAATTTTCTTCCATTGCTTAGGTTTTAAATGGGGTGACATGACAATTAGATTAACGAAATTTAGTTAATAATATTACTCGATCCACGGGTTTCTACAGATTTGACTCTGTTTGTGTCAGCTAATTTTGTAACGGGGAAATTGTATAAGATTACAGGGATTTAGGCCAATATGATACTAATATTGGCTCAATTAGCTTAACTTCATCAATTATAGTTACTCACTTATAATTATAATGATCAAAATCAGCTCTTTGAATGATTAAATCTCCGTTATAAATATTCAACTGACCTGTATAGTAGAAATTTGCATAATATTCCCTATACAAATTTATCTCAGCTGTTCCCTTAAACGAAATAAGATTATTTTGTAAAGTGTTTGAAAAATCATTGAAACTCCATCGATGAAGAGGCATATTTTCAGAACTAGATGAAAAATAGCATTCGTCTTTATGATGAGCCCCATTTTCGGTAAAGTAAAGATTTAAACCATTGTTAAACCATCCCCATTTTACCAGATCACTTCTCATACGATCTGCGATAATTGTCCACAGCCTTAGCTCATAAGTTTTATCATTAGTTTCATAATAAATTCTACTATGATGATTTTTTAAGTGAGCAGAATTTAAGGGCGTCAATTCTATTATTTCCTGATTGTCCCTTTTATTCATTGTATCAAAACACCGATCTATTTGAAAATGGATAGATGAAGTGGCAGCTATTTTATATCGCCTAACCCCCTTCTCATCTATTAGAAATAAATAATAGTTATTAATTGAACCGAAAAAAGATGAGAAGTTGACTACTTCTCTTTTAAGACTATGAAATTTCGGTACAAGTTCATTAAGAACATCATCAGACTCTTTGAACTGTTGATCTTTGAGTAGTTTAAATAGATGGTCTGAGTTATAAATTTTTTGCTTGTCTAAAGTATATGTCATGGTTCGGTTTTATTCTTGGTGATTACCTCGAGCAGAAAAGTGTATTAACCCCTTATAAGTTGGCCAGATTTATTAATAAAGGTTAGTGCATGTTAGCAAAGAGACCGTATTCTTGATCACATTGGGTCGGCCAGATATAATAAAAAGCTTCTGTTTGAGGTTAAAGAGTCGTGATGTAATTTATTTGGGACTTCCAATCATTCCACAGGAAGTTTGGTTTAAAATTTAGGTTATCTATAAAAATCTGGCACTAAATTCTCTTTTGAAAATGTGTCAAATCTCAGTGAGAGGTTGTTCTTAACCATTTTACATATTGGGCAATACCTTCTAGTTCTGGAAACAGGTTCGCTTTATGGATTCCAAACTTATGTAAGAGTTTCTTTAAGTTTTTTCTATAGGCAGTTTGTATGTAAACTTTTGATATGTTTTTTGGTGATTTAAATTCAATGGTTGGCATCGGGTGAATAGAAAAAATACCAGATTGGGCAGTAATTCTTGCGGTAATATGATTAGGTAAAAAAAGCCTTACTTTTTCAATTTTAAAAGGATCAAACGAGGGATCAAGTTCTCCTTTATTTACTCTTTGCCAAATGTAAACCAAGCTTCTATCATTTGAAGGGCAATTATTGCCCCATTCATTTTCCACAGCAAAAAATAAAGCAACAAGAGGATTCCAAGTCCAGTCTAATAATCGTGTCGGTAATCCGTGATGCTGTGCTAAAGCCATTAATTCAAGATTGCTGGGATTGTTAATGCTAAGATGGGGGTACGCCTTTTGTTTAAACAGTTTTAACATGGTTTTTTCTTCGTGGGGCGTAAAATCTGATCCTTTAGCGGTTTTATACCTTCCAATGCTTGGGATAAGCTTGTATTTCTCAGATTTAACTCCTCTGAATAAAGTCGAAATCTTTTTGTTCCGAAACCAGCTCCAAAAAGGCGTAAAAACTTTTATCATCTGAAATTTCAATAGCATTCATCTTAATTTGTAATTAGTGTAATCTATTATGCTTAAAGTTAAGGAAATTTGACCAAATAAGGGGTTTTAACGGACTTTCTTAGTGGATTGAATATGAAGACCACATCCTGAGCAATAGCAGGGGAGAAACGGTCTCTATTACAGAAGATGTTTGTTGATTTCAAAATGTCTCCTCATGCATCAAGGCTCGCCAGGTAGTGTTCTGTAACTATCGAATTTGAATGTCCGAGCATTTCTCCGATATCATCTTTTGGTACTTTTGCCCGTCTTAAGTGTTGAAGCGTAACAATCCCTTGCGCTTTTTAATTTCAGGGGAACCGACAGTTTGAGTTTTGTGCTGATCTCAAGCAGCTCTTTATTAAGATTTGAACGGACTTTATGCGACAGGTTTTCAAATGTGGTTTCAGAATACCCTTCTTTTAAGAGCCCAAGAATAAATGGGCTATCTGTCACTCCAACCTTATCAATTATCTCCTGCAATTTGAATGTTATTGGTGCCGTGATGGGTTTGATATTGTTCTTCCTAGTGGATTCGGTTTTCTTCCTGAAGAAGATAAGATAATCCCCCTGAATGTTATCCCACCTCATTCTCAGACAGGTCAGCGAAGTTTATTCCGTTGGCCCTGTACAGAAACAGCCATATGTCCCTTGCATACTCCCGATCAGGATTTTCAGGATCTTTATAATCTATTACCTTCTGTATTTCTTCGTTTCGGAGAACAAGTTTCTTAGGCCAGGAACTACTTATGCTGTAACCACCCTTGCCAAATGGATACTCATATGTTTTGGGGATGGTTTTCTTCTCATACAGGAAATAACTGATAATCCTGCGGAGGTTTCGAAAGACACCATCAATTGTGCTCCTTGATAGTCCATCTTTGCGCTTTGAGTCCTCAAAATATCTCAGAAAGTCAGGAGTAATATCTTGGACGGTGAGACCCTGCTGAAACGCCTCCAGGTAGTTGATGGATAGCTTGAAGTGCTTACGGGTTCGCAGTCGTAATTCCCCTGTAGTTCTCGATATAATAATCAAACATATCTTTAAGCACCAAGGTCTTTGGAATTTCTTTATCCTTACTGTAAACCTGTTCCCGAAACCTCTTGGGATTATAAACGGTCATCTCTGAATAGATCCGCTCACACTTGGTCTTGAACTCATTTACGGATTCTCGGAACTTTATACTTCCGTCATCCATTGATTGGCTTTACAAAGACCTGGTTGTATTGGCTTACCGTCAGCTTGGCGTTGGGAACAGGCAAGTATAGAACATTACCTTTATGGCAGACCCTGACTGAAAGATTATACTTGTTGTCTTTCAGTTTTTTACGGGTGTCCTTGACAAGTTTGATGGTTGAAGTTCTCATTACATTTTTGGTATCTGAGGTAATTCTACGGTCATCATACAGTGATTATGTAACCACTGGTCAATCTTGACACGATCAAAGATGGTTCTTGAGCCAATCTTATTGTATGGTATCTGATCCAAACTAACCATCCTGTATATCAGTGATTTTGATACATGTAAATACTCGCTGACCATTTTAACATCCATGTATTTGTTGTTTTCCATTTCGTATATGGCTAATGTATTAATAATATGCTGTAAACCAGATCATTGGAGAGAAATCAGTGATTCTCTCCAATGATTAGTAGAACTATTCTTCAGTAAAAGGAATACAATCAAGATCCGTTTTAACCTCCTTCCCATCATCTCCCTGTAAGTATACCCTCTGCATGTGGTCAACATACATATGATCTATGTTAGAATTAAATAGAGGGAATCCGTACTTCAGGTAATAATCCAATTCCTCCAGGTCAACCTCTATTTGATCTCCAAATTTCTTCATAATGTCTGCCCATAAGACCTTGGGATTGGTACTTGGAATTTGGTAATTATCGGGTACATCCAACAACATGGAACAGTACCCTTTAACTGTGAAATGTAAATTCAATGTTTTCATAATAGTAGGTGTTCAGTATATCGCTGTCCCCCGTTTTTAGTGGTTATTTAATGTGATAGTATTTCGTGTAATCACGCTGCCTGTTCATCTTCCAGTATTTGGAAGAACTCAGGATATAGGTTTATGTCCCTGACTGAGAATATGAAATAATGGGTAGATCGACAAGAATCATCATCAACATCCTCTTGCAATAGATCAATCAACCCATAGAATAGCAAAGTGTCAATAATTCCAGAAAGTGTATCGCTAATGTGCAAAAAACGGTCAAATTGACCACCTGACGCCGGACTAAACTGACCACCCCGCGTCGGGGCAAATTGACCACCTAGCGCCGGAGCAAACTGACCACTTTTTAAAGAGCTCTTCTCATGTTTAGAAATGAGCCATGATCTTTGCTGTTTTACTAACGATTAACAGCGGGACAATGGCCAATAAAAAGACAGACATGAGCAAGCTAAGACAGATTTTGCGACTTTACTCCCAGGGGGAGAAAAAGCTGAAGATCAGCACCATGACCGGGGTGTCGCGCAATACATTAAAGAAATACCTCAGGATATATCAGGGGCTTGGCCTGAGCATAAAGGACATTGAGATGCTCAGCGATAAGAGCTTGGACGAGTTGTTTGGCGAGAGCCTCAAGCCAGAGCCAGGGGATAAGTATAAGACCCTTGAGGCCATGTTCCCTGTTATTGAAAAGGAGCTCAAACGGCGTGGCATTACCAGGCAGATACTATGGTCAAGGTACATAACCGCACACCCGGATGGCTACAAGTTGTCGCAGTTCAAACATTATTACCATCAGTGGCTAAAGCGCAGCAGGCCGGTAATGCATATCGAGCATATTGCTGGCGATAAGATGTACATTGACTTTGCCGGCGAGAAGCTTCATGTTGTTAACTGGGAGACCGGGGAGATAACCGAAGTCGAAGTATTTATTGCTGTACTTGGCGCCAGTCAGCTTACCTATATTGAAGCCGTTCCCAGCCAATGCAAGGAAGATCTTATCACCTGTTGTATAAACGCCCTGGCCTATTACGGCGGTGTTCCCCGGGCAATAGTTCCGGATAACCTCAAGAGCGCAGTAACCAAGAGCTCCCTGTATGAGCCCACCCTTAACCAGGCCTTTGAGAACTTTGCCCTTCACTACAGCACGACTATCTTGCCGGCAAGAAGCTATAAGCCCAAAGACAAGTCATTGGTTGAAGGGGCCGTACGGATCACATACCGTCGTATTTACTCTGTCCTTGACCGCAGGACCTTCCACAGCCTTGAAGAGTTGAATGCAGCCCTGCAGGTTGCGCTGGAGCAGTATAATAGCATCAGGCTGACGGGCCGACCCTACAGCCGCCGTGACCTTTTTGAAGACATAGAAAGATCTGTGCTCACGCCGCTTCCTTCTCTGCCGTATGAGTTTAAGCGTCAGCAATACTCTACAGTATCAGTCAACGGCCACACCTGCCTTAAGGAGGATAAACACTACTACAGCGTGCCTTACGGATATATCGGAAAGAAGGTCAAGGTCATGTACTCCGCCACCGAGGTGGAGATTTATTATAATTATGTTCTGATAGCCACTCATAAAAGGGATCGCAGGGCTTATGGCTACACAACAAACCCCGACCACCTGGCAAGCACTCACAGGTATCTTACCGAGTGGAACCCCGATAGATTTATTAAATGGGGAGAATCAATCGACACTTCAGTGAAGGCGTTCATAACAGGACTGATGGACAGTAAGTCACATCCCGAGCAGGCATACAAGGCCTGCCAGGGTGTTCTGGGCTTTGAGCGCAAGGTTGGCAGAGAAAGACTTATCAATGCTTGCCGCCGGGCCATTGAATATGAGAACTACTCCTATGGGGCCATTAAAACAATCCTTGAGAACAAATATGATATGATCACTTATGCCGAGATCACGGCCGATATCCCTAACCACGAAAACATACGTGGTGAACAATATTATCAGTAACAACTCAAACAAATACACTCCAAAAGATGACAAAAGAAACACTTGAAAAGATCAAAAAATTAAAGCTATGGGGTATGGCAAGAACCTATGAAACAAGCCTTGAGAATGAGAAAATGCTTGCGCTATCTGCTGATGAGCTGATAGGCATGCTTGTTGAAGCAGAGTGGGATGACCGACAGAACCGCAACCTTGAGCGAAGGCTGCGCAATGCCAGGTTCCGGTACCAGTCTTCAATTGAAAGCATCGATTACCAATCTGACCGTAACCTGGACCGCGGACAACTGCTGCGCTTTGCCGAATGCGGCTTCATAACCAAACATGAAAACATTATCATTACAGGCAGCACTGGGATAGGTAAAAGCTACATTGCAACAGCTCTTGGCCATCAGGCATGTACGCTCGGCTTCAAAGTCTACTATGCAAACCTGGGAAAACTCTTCTCAAGGCTTAAGATGGGTAAGGCTGACGGATCCTATCTGAAAGAAATATCTAAGATAGAAAGACAGGACCTGCTCATCATTGATGACTTTGGACTTCTGCCCATTGACAGCGCCAACCGCTCGGCATTGATGGAAATAGTCGAAGACCGTCATAAAAGAGCCTCAATGATAATAACATCACAGCTGCCGGTTAACTGCTGGCATGAAGTAATCGGAGAAAAAACCGTGGCTGATGCCATACTTGATCGGATCGTGCATGACGCTCACCGGATAGAGCTCCGCGGGGAATCAATGAGAAAGGTCCGCGAAAAACAGAAAAATTTGGAGATAATGAACTAAAAAAGATAAATTTGTTAAACCACTTTCTACCGTGAGAAAGCTCTCTTTAAAAGACCAACTATGATGTGGTCAATTTACTCCGGCGCAATGTGGTCAGATTATCCGGCGTATGCAGATGGAGATCAGTTCTCGTTTATTTTGACCTGTTTCGTCCGCATTGTTTTACCACCGTGGTGACGGTCACTCGGTTGGTATCATCTCGCCAACTGGCGGATGAACTCGAAATGCTAAACAAAAGTACAAATCTGAATCTGAATTATGCAAGATTTTTGTCTCAAATCAAGTGTACCAAAAAGCTCATTGTCTCTCGGTAAATCAGGAATCCTGCTGGATAGTGTTATTTTGACCTAGTCCAAGAGATGCATCAAAACTCGTCAAATTGCTAAGACAACACATTTGGATGTCCCAGAACTCACCGCATTGACCCAGATCGGTGTTAATAAACACCATTCTCGTTGTCTCCTGCAATATCTCTCTTGGAATATTCGGCATTCAGCTTGTTCAGGGGATTATAGTTGATATCCTCAGAAACAAGTCGTAATCCGTTCAAGATTAAACCTGGCGATGGGATTGTTCCTTGCTACCACCTCATATTCATTTAATAGTGATTGATACAGGGCATCCATGGGTTCGTCTATATACTTTGAAAGAATGGATGAGAACATGTCATTTGACTGGTCTATCACCCCCTGTTCGATATCGTCAAAATCCTTCCATAAACGCCTCCCCAACTTCACTAATGAACATCCCGCTACATAATCCTGAAAGTCCATGTTTCTTGACGAACAAGTCGGCGTTACACCAGATAAAAATGCTGTTTGACCTTTTTCTTAGACCACATACCATCGTTTCATCAACGATGAACAGGCCAGCATCTGGGAATTGTCTCGCATTCATTAATCCATAAGGTGCTCCGTGTCCGAGCATTATTACCCGATCGTGGGATTCGATAAGTCGATGTAAACCTGATTTGGTTATACCACCTTTGACAACGGTTTTGGTTCTTATGGGTGCATAGATTGGTGAAAGGAAATCCGTGGATTTGTCTTCGGGATGTATTACGAGTGTCTTCATGGCTAGGCTAATGTATAGGCAGTTTTTAAGATTGCCAAACATTGTCATAGCCATATTTAATGGGCCACTCCGACTTGAAATACCCATCCCCAAATCATATTACGGGTTGCATTACCGACTTGATCAAAGTGTCATTTCAGCGGTCTTTACAAAAACTGCATTCAGATTAAAGGGGTATTAACTAAGAAAAAATCTTCATGAAGAAAACTTATATTTAATAACCTGTAACCTTGAAGCAGGAACTAATTATATCTGTTATTTCACTTAAAATCCTGAATTGACAAAATCCGTCATGTTTAGTAGCTTTGAAAAACAAAAGCATACTATCATTACTAATTTGCTGATAAACCGAATCAAGTATGCAGGTTGAGCATGAAATGTGTATATAAAAACTGACTAATTGATAGAATTATTCCTCGGTTATAATTAATCCCAAAAAAAGCGTAATGATAACAAATTTGATTATCAATATCTTGCTAATGGCATTTGCGGTATTGTCGGTATATGACTTGATCTACGATAAGAAAAAACCTGGTAAGGGCTTAGCTAAAATAACCCGAAATGGGAGAGGATTAATATTAATTGCAGTTCTTACCATAGCCTTCAACTTGAAAAAGGATATTAGGTTAAATATTGAACAGAGGGATGCTGAAAGAAAGATAGCTATGTCTGATTCGTTGCGTCTAGCAATGCAAGAAGAACTAATAAAGCAACAGCTTTCTACCAAGGATACTATAATCTACGCTATAAATGAAACTTACATTAATAGCATCAAAGCCTCAAATGAGGCTTTAGCACAATATAATTTGGTAATCCAAGATTCTTTGGAATCTGTAGTTTCAAAACTTGAATTAGAATCGTTAAAGCCTCAGCTACTAATTTCTCCGCAAGAAAAGGAAAGAAAGATGGTTTACCTCTCGGACGAAGGAAAAGAATTGATAATTAAATTCATCTCCAAGGCAGGCACCTCATATAATATCTCAATCTTTTACTATGTTATTGAGGGGCTATACAAATCAAATAATTTGTTGGATTTCAGAGATATGCATGTGCTAGCTAGTGGAATGCTTGGCTTAGGTAACTCTTTTATCACCGAAGGCGTTGAATCATCTAGATCTATTCCAATATCACCAGAAATACTAGATAAAAATGAAATATTAATTTATATAAGAGGATCATTTACCAAGGATCCTGAAGGCAAATTAGTTGTTGATTACGAAGAGGCTTTAGTTTACAATTTCAAAGAAAACCAGTTCGTTACTAAGTATGAGCTCAACTATAATTTACTTGATAAACACTTAGGTATAAATGAAGCTGTGGCCAAGAAAGATTAACTAACGCTATTTGAATCAACTATCGATGTGAATAAAATTTCAAACCTACCATCTCAATCCAAATATCTCGGTCATAACTGAAATCCTCATAAATCCTAATTCCAAACTGGCACTAAAGAAAAAACACTTAATCGAAATCTGTGCAAGTAGTGACTTTTATTAAGGATTAATTTCACAATAATCTGGAAAGCAAAAATGCAGGCTGAAAAATATCTTTATGCAATTCATCCAGGTCCATCTTAAAAAAATCGAAACGCTGAATCACTTTTGCAACTTCGTATGCTAGATAAGATTTTTGAATATTATTAATATGCTTTACATTGTTCTCCCAAGTATTAAACATGTCGGTTGCTACTTGCGAACTAAGATTAAGGATATCCATAATTACCATATTTGGTTTTCGCTTCCTGGCATGTTCAAATTTCTGAATAAAATTATTTTGAATTCCTTCAACTAATCCAGCACTGTTATCAGGGCTTAAATAATTTGCAATCTGAGAGTACAACTTACCTTTTATTAAGAGGGTAGTAATTTCCGAATCACTGTCTTTCCCAAAAGATTCAATCATTATAGTACTTAATGCACCCCTTAAATAATCGTCGTTTGGGTTGATGCGCACAGCCTTTAATAACAGTGTTGCCGCCTTAATAATTTCATCGATTTGAATATAGCTGCCAGCTAAGGCTACAATAGGTCTAAGATTATCTTCTACCTCTTCGATATCACCAATGTTTGAGTAACATTTTTCAAGATCTGCCACAGAATTCACATAGTCATTTGTTTTGAAAAAGCATTCACCCCTAAGTCTATATGAATTTGAAAATGTGGAATCTATACTTATAGACTTGTTCAAGTATTCGAGTGAAATATCATACTCATGAAGATAGTAGTAACCTAAACCTAACATATAGTATGTTCGGCTAGAAGTTTCGTCATCAATATTATGAGTCAATTTTAAGGCCATGTGCAAATAGTTAATCCCCTCCTTATACTTACTTAGACCAAACAAGCAAGAACCCAATAGATTGAAAATAGGGAATTGAATTTTTGGCGAATTCGTCAGAGTTAGTACCTGAGTAAGAACATTTCTGGCTTTTTCATATTCCTTTCGATTGATCAGTTCCTTCGCTTCAAATAGTTTCTTATCCATTCGATTTTTCTATTTGGTATAATAATACTTTTGCAGTAAATTGGCATTAAGTTAGTCAAATCTAACCATTTTTTAGTTAGGATTCCGTATTATGGTACTTATGAACTCAGAACTTGAAAGCTTAAAGCTATTGTTGTCCCTAGTAGAGTTAAGGCTAAAATCTGAATTAGGGTGTAATGTGTTTCATGAATATTGTGATTATGTCACCGCATTTAAAAATCAGGACATTTCTCTTGTAGTGCTTACAAATAAGATCGGAAAGCAACCCCAAGTAATAATGGATTCTGAAGAGGAATATTACTTATGTACTATTGGTGTGGAGATTGACACAAACGATAATATTTTAAACGATAAAAACATGGTATTTAGTGATTGGGATTTGGAGAAAGTTTTATCTCAGATATTGGATACTGAGGTAACTTCACTGGGTGCAAAAATAATCGATAACAAAAAATACAGGACTTTTAAGTTTCTGTCCAGAACCAGGTAATACTATGCTCAGTAAAAATATGACATTATTGTTTCTTTGATTTTTCGCTGTATGTTCTTTTCTAACAGGATGGCGGGCAAATTGGAACATTTTTTTATAACTTGATATCTTAAAAATTTGCCTAGATAGAGAAGGTTAACTTCTTCTAAATTGATACACATAAATCACTATTATAATAAGTAAGTCCATGGCCTATCCATTCAAAAGAGAACCCGAGTTAAATGAGTCTGAATTTTCAATTCTGCAACATAAAGCAATTGAGGAGATAATGGAATTGAAATTTCAGAATAACAGAGAAGAATCTCTTAAATTGAGCCTAGAGTGGGTTGAAAAAACTAATGCCTACCACAGACAAGAAGAGAAGCGTAGTACACTGGAGGGATTATCTAAGCTCTATTATTTAATAGCCTGCGATCTAAATTATCTTGAAAAGCAGGAGGATTTAATGCAATATCATCAAAAATCTATTGAATCCATGCGGAAATGCTGTAATCTTGAATTCTCGAGTCTTTACATGGAAGAATTAGCTGGGGGACTTTTTCAATTTGCAAGTCTTTTACACGAATTCAATCAAACTGAGAAGGCCTTATCAGAAGCACACGAGAGCCTTTATATATTAAATTTACTCATCGAGCAACTTGGTGATAATTTCAATTTAATGCTAAATGACAATAAGACCGCGGTGGAGGAATTTATCAATGAACTTCAGTCATCCTGAAAAATTTCAAATGAATTCTAACGAATAAACAAGATTGAGGGTATTGATCTAATAGACAGTCTCTAAACAATGATGTCTAAGACCTAATAAACTGGGCATCTCTCTAAAACCTGGCTCAAAACTGGCAATCTCAAAAAAAAAAACACCCGTGGTTTCCCATATGTGGTTGACTTGTTATGCTGCCCAGCTATGACCTAACCCTGGGATTCCTTAGTAGGTGAAGAGTGGTGTAAACTACCACCGACCTTAGTAAAATGATAAACGATTATGGTGTAATTCATCCTAAAACTGGCACCAAACTGGCACCAAAAAAAAGTTACAACTTTTAAGGTTGTAACTTCTTGATGTTGAGTGGGCCCAGATGGGTCAACCAAAAGGCACTCATAAATGGTCTTGTAAGTTGCTGATTCTTATTAGAAATCCATCCTTCTTTGACTACTTCAAGGAAGGTTTGAAAAATTCTCATATGCATTTGGAAACAAAATGTATTTGTCCTTGGCGTTTGGATTTGATCTATTAATAATGTAGCCTTCCCAATATAAAAGGGATTACCAAATTCTTTATAATGCTTCCACTTGAGTGATATTCGTCTTAATTTTATAGGTAATCTTAAAACATATAGAAAATGGAAAATCCCTTTGAAGCTCTCGACATGCGACTTTCTAACATCGAAGATAAACTCGACAGATTGATAACAAGAATCGACGAGAAGAAAGATACTTCGATGCTCGACCCAACTTGGGTGACAACAAAGCAACTTGCTCAACACCTCGGCATTTCAACTGCAGCAGTGACCAACATTAGGGGCACTAAAATCCCTTTCTACAAAATCGGGGGTAGAATCCTTTTTAAACGAGAGGAAGTTGATGAATACATCCAAAAATCTCGATATATGAGCGGAGGTGATCGTCTGGGAGAATACTTAAAGCGTCATCACTGAAGAGAAGCTGAAGAAGAAAAGAAATTTGAATTCCTAAAATCATTTGACATGGAAGAAAATGATAACAACTCGTTAAGTCGGGAGGATAAAATATTGGCAGAACTTCAGCAGTTAAGGAGGCTGTTTACTGTTCTTTTGGGGACGGAAGAACTACCTGCCAAAGAGAAGTTTTCAAGAGCCGCCATTGCTAAAGCAGCTAAGGATTATAGGAAAATGCAATGCGAGAGAGGAGAATGGATTTCATCAAGTGATGTAAACGAAATTATAAAACATGCCCCATATAATCCTGCTAAGATGCTTATTGAAGAGTTTCAGTTTAAAAATTATTTCAAACGAGGAAGCACTTACTATTTCAAGAAAAAAGATTTACAAGATCTCAATTTAGAGCTCAAAGAAAGAAACATCAATTTGAAGGTATATGAGGAATTATTACGAGATAATGAGAAGTTTCAGAAATATATCGTAAGTGTTTCTCAATCAGAGGGAATCAAGAAAAGAAGGAGATTTATGATACCAGAGGGACTTGAGGATATATTTTCTAAGCCATATTCTGCACCGAATGAGGAATTGGTTAGAAGTGAAATTGAAACATTATGGAAAGAATTTGAGGAATTTAACCTGCGAGAATATGTGGATTTGTATTATAAAAAGACCTATGCTGTATTTAAATATATCTATCATTGGGATAGGTACTTAGACCCCAAAATAAAAAAGCATTGTAAAGGTTGGTGTGAGAAATTCAATTATGCGAACGCTGCTTTGAAAAAGATATTGGAACAAAGGAGTCAGAAGTGAATGGAAAATCGAGACAGATACTTGGCAAAGATCCATTTTTAAACCAAAAACGGCGCCTCAGTCCATCAGTAGTCAAAAGACACCCACAATTGGTCTTGAAATTGTCTGATTTCTTCGAAATCCGTCCATCTTTGACCACTTCACGAAGGTCTGACAACAAATAAAAAGCATAGACCAACAACAAGGATTAAACTCCAAACAGGTGGTGATCAGGTACCTTGCTAAGATTTACTAACTTTAACCATAAATCCAATCACATGGACTTAGAAAGCAACATTAACGGTCTGCCAATAGATTTGCATGATATTGAATTAGTTAAGGCAGACGATATAATAAAAGGCAAAGGATCATTGTTTTTAAATTCGAATGGAATAATTGAGCTTAAAATATTTCCTGACAATCCTAAGGATTTTACAATCGAAACTTTTTTCAGTTCGTATAATCAATCGATTGCAGATGCGGGAAAACTCTTACCTGAAGAGGCTTACTATTCATTTAAGGGAACAGCAGTAAATAACGATCAATATTTCTGTAAGCGACTTTTAATAACCGATCACTATAATCTAAGGGTATACACATTCAAATTGTGTTCAGATTTGATTATTACAAATGACCCTACACAAGATTCTTTTAAAATAGCCAGAGTTCAAGTCCCATATATGATAAAATTACCCACTAATCATGGCCTTGAGGTTGAAAGGAAATATTCTGACAAATGGATTAGCAAATCATTATCGAGAAATATTTTTGAGATTAATTTAAGCGAAACATCAATTGATATATTCTCAACATCTGATAAAACAAATATTTTGATTCAAAATAGGGATACTGTTTTGTCTGAGGACGATATTCAACTTATTATTTTAACAGTTGAATTTATAACATCATCAATTATTGATAGGTATTCAGTTGAGTATGAAAAGACAGGGATTTATAAACGAGTTTTTCGTTATGCGTTTCCACAGCGAAGGGATATCACAAAAGGCAAACCACCCTTATCTATATCGGCTTCTGTAAATCAAGAACACTTTACTGAACTTTTTGTCAAATTCTATCAATTCATTAAAGATAATACCCTTGAACCTCTTAACAGTATCTTGGGAAGGGTAATAAGTGCACAAAACTCATTTATTACAGGCTATGCGTTAACAATTACTACTGCTATTGAGAACATATTACACTCCTATTACTCCTCAGGCAAAAAGAACTTGTCAAAAGATGAAATTGAATTTACATTAACGGAACTGAATAAAACCGATATATGCGATCTGATCAAGAAGAGGTTGATCGGCATGATAACTAATATTTTTGGACAAGAAAGTGCCGATGATATAATAAGAGATTTAATTAAAAAAGGAATGCTGAAAAGGAAGTTTTATAGAGACTGGAAAAAACTTAGAAATCCTGTCAGTCACGGGAAAGATCCAACCGATGACTTTCAGAAATACATGAACTTATGCGAAACCAATCTTGTATTCTTCCACATACTTGTACTAAAGTTAATTTGTTATAAAGGTGTTTATTCTGACTATTCAACTTATGGTTATCCATATGTCGATATGCACTAATTATTTAAACCTCCCTTACCTCCCTTTTTTTTAAGGTTGATTATTGACAAATAGTTCAAATCCTGGCACCAAACTGGCACCAAAAAAAAAGTTACAACTTTTTAGGTTGTAACTTCTTGATATTGAGTGGGCCCAGCTGGGATCGAACCAGCGACCCCCTGATTATGAGTCAGGTGCTGCTAACCATCTGAGCTATGGGCCCCAAAAACATTTCAAATTCACCGGGCCATCTTGCTGTTCCGGCCAGCGACCCTCCCGACTTTAGTCGGGATGCTGCTAACCATCTGAGCTATGGGCCCCAAAAACATTTCAAATTCACCGGGCCATCTTGCTGTTCCGGCCAGCGACCCTCCCGACTTTAGTCGGGATGCTGCTAACCATCTGAGCTATGGGCCCCAAAAACATTTCAAATTCACCGGGCCATCTTGCTGTTCCGGCCAGCGACCCTCCCGACTTTAGTCGGGATGCTGCTAACCATCTGAGCTATGGGCCCCAAAAACATTTCAAATTCACCGGGCCATCTTGCTGTTCCGGCCAGCGACCCTCCCGACTTTAGTCGGGATGCTGCTAACCATCTGAGCTATGGGCCCCAAAAACATTTCAAATTCACCGGGCCATCTTGCTGTTCCGGCCAGCGACCCTCCCGACTTTAGTCGGGATGCTGCTAACCATCTGAGCTATGGGCCCCAAAAACATTTCAAATTCACCGGGCCATCTTGCTGTTCCGGCCAGCGACCCTCCCGACTTTAGTCGGGATGCTGCTAACCATCTGAGCTATGGGCCCCAAAAACATTTCAAATTCACCGGGCCATCTTGCTGTTCCGGCCAGCGACCCTCCCGACTTTAGTCGGGATGCTGCTAACCATCTGAGCTATGGGCCCCAAAAACATTTCAAATTCACCGGGCCATCTTGCTGTTCCGGCCAGCGACCCTCCCGACTTTAGTCGGGATGCTGCTAACCATCTGAGCTATGGGCCCCAATAAACAGGGTGCAAATATAATACACAATTAAAATATCTGCAAACCAATTTATAAGTCTTCAGTCTTCAGTCTTCAGTTTCAGCCGGCAGTCGGGACTGAGGACTGAGGACTGTGGACTGCCGACTGGACTATAGCTTGTTGACGTAATCAAACAATACCCCTCCCGCCTCGTCAAGGTCGTAGCCGAAGGTGATCAGCCCGCCGCGGTCGCCTCCCATCACGATGATGCGCTTTTCAAAGACCTCCGGCTCGCTGAAGATGCGGATCATCTCCCGCGCCATGCCCGGGGTGCCGTATTCGATGGCAGGGTCAGTGGTGGGGACCTTGTTCAGCAACTCCTCCCACAGACTGGTGGAGTGTACATGAATGACAGCATTTGTGCCCGGATCGGCAGTGTAAATGGCGGCATGGGTGAGCGACTCCGACGATGCCTTCAGCGGACCGCTGCACATCACGGCGTTGTCGTCGATGTTATATGATGAGACCTTTACATAGTGGCCCGGCTCCAGCTCGGGGATATCCCCGGTTGAAGAACCTGTGATGATGAACTGCTGCGACTTCCCTATGCGTATGCTGATGTTCCCGAACCCCACACCGTTTTCATGCGCCCCCACGAGATCAAGATTGAAGAGAATATCCCTCCAGTGATTGATGATCTCATACTGCTCATCGGTGATGACTGAACCCGACTGGCTCCAGTAACAGTTGAACTTGACAATGCCTTCCATATAATTATGATAATAATGTTAAAATTGATTTCTTATCTGCCCTGCATATTCCGCGATCGGTTATTATCGCCGTGATCAGACGTGCGGGCGTCACGTCAAACCCGTAATTCGAAACCGGAATATTATCCGGAGCAATATTTATGCCATCGATCTTTCTCACCTCATCACCGTCACGCTCTTCAATGATTATCTGGTCAGGACGGTCAATGGCCATATCAAATGTTGAGACCGGGAAGGCTGAATAAAACGGGATACCATTATCACGAGCAGCCAGCGCCTTCAGATAGGTCCCGGTCTTGTTCGCCACATCCCCTGAGGCCGTCGCCCTGTCGCATCCCACGATGACAATGTCAACCATGCCGTTCTGCATCAGGTGACCGCCGGCATTGTCAGTGATGAGCGTGCACGGCACACCGTGGTTGCTCAGCTCCCATGCCGTCAGGCGGCTACCCTGGTTGCGCGGACGCGTCTCATCAACCCACACATGAACATTGATGCCGCGGTCGTGAGCCATGTACACCGGTGCCAGCGCGGTGCCGTAATCGACACATGCCAGCCACCCGGCGTTGCAGTGGGTCAGGATATTTACAACACCGCCTTCCTTTTTTCTGCTTATCTCCTCTATAAGCGGCAGTCCGTTAACACCTATCCTCCTGCTTCTCTCCGCCTCATCGTCGCACAGCCCCTCTGCCGCCCTGCGCATGATATCGGCATCGGGGTAGTTTTTCAGCACCTCGGTCATAAAGTCGACCGCCCACGCCAGGTTGACGGCGGTAGGCCTTGTCGACTTAATCTTAAAAGCATCATTCATCACTGAGGCATGGACATCGCTTTCACCACTGCGTTCAAGGAATGAAAGAACGACTCCCCATGCCGCCACAGCCCCGATAAGTGGCGCACCCCTCACTGCCATGGTGCTGATGGCATCACACACCTCGTCACAACTCCTGAGCGTCATCACCTCAAATGAAAATGGCAGCTTCCGCTGATCGATCACATGTATCGACCCCGGGTCTCTCTCATCGTGCCAGATGCTCCTGTAATCCTTTTCCCCAATCTTCATTAAAAACTTCCCCAGCGGAATTAATTGGTAAAATTAAGAATAATTACACTGACTTTGATTATCGTCAGGGTTACATGATTCATCATGAAAAAATCTGACAAAAAAGGGCATGATAGCTTGTCCAGCAAAGCAGGAGTGAACTCCCATATTCGATTTTGTTGCTTTGGCGCAAAGCCGGAGCAAAACCAGGGTTTCGGTTTTGTTGCTTTGGCGCAAAGCCGGAGCAAAACCAGGGTTTCGGTTTTGTTGCTTTCCCTCTAACCAGGAGTGAACCCCTGTTTTTCGGCTTTGCTCCCTTTATCCCTGCTATCCCTTTGTCCCGAAGACACGGTAATTGTATAAATTAATTTTCGAATATCCGAACGGTTTGTTCCACATGGATAGAATGAATTGATTATCTTTGCATAAGAATAAAATCATGGTAGATAAAGACGAATACAGGACCAGGATCATTCTGACATCCAGAAAGATCTTCAGTCATTACGGCTTCAGGAAGACCACCATGGAGGAGATCTCCCGTGCCCTCAAAAAGGGGAAGAGCTCCATCTATTACTATTTCGGAAGCAAGGAGGAGATATTTGAGGCGGTGGTTCTTTACGAGGCCAACCAGCTTCGCATGCAGCTTACCGCCGCCATCAAGGAGGTCGATTCCCCGCCGGACAAGCTCCGGACCTACATTTATGTGAGGATGAAGGCGTTTGCCAAGCTCTCAAATTACTACAACGCCGTCTTCGACAAGAACCTCGACCATTATGAATTCATAGAGAAGATCAGATCGAGATATGACCGCGAGGAGCTGGCCATACTCCGGCTGCTAGTTTATGTGGGCAACTCTCGAGGCGTCTTCAGGGTCGAGGACAGCGAATATACCGCCATGGCGATACAGACCATGCTTAAGGGAATGGAGGTGCCTCTCTTCTGGCGCAAGCGCGAGATAGACATCAATAGCCGCCTCGACGCAATTCTGAATCTGATATTCAACGGGATCAACAAGAGGTAAAAAGGCGCTTATATTTTCCAGCCGGATCAACAAATGGAAGGCTGACCCTTGCTTTTATCCATGTACCAGCCAGAAGCCGTCGGGCTATTGTTTCTTCTTCCCCGCATTGGCCACGGGAACCGGTTTCTTCCGGAAGGCCCGGACAATCAGCACTATTCCTAAAATGACCAAAGGAATGCTGAGCCACTGGCCCATATTCAGCTTCATCCCGGCCTCGAAGGCAACCTGGTCCTCCTTGACATACTCAACGAAGAACCTGAACCCGAATACCATTATGAGAAACACTCCGAAGATCAGTCCCGGCCTGACTTTCCCCCTGTTCTTCCAGTAAAGCAACATAAGCAGACCGAAGGTTACCAGATAGGCAAGCGACTCATATATCTGTGTCGGGTGTTTCGGTACCGTCTCGCCGTTGCGGAGGAACACAAACCCCCAGGGAAGCGTTGTCTCCACACCGTAAATTTCCGAGTTCATCAGGTTACCGAAGCGTATCAGTGCGCCTGCGAGGGCTACCACTATGACCACACGGTCAATGACCCAGAGGTATGGTTTCTTCTCTTTCCTGACAAAAAACCACAGCGCCAGCGGGATACCGATGGCTGCCCCGTGACTGGCAAGTCCCCCTCGCCATACCTTCAGTATCTCTATCGGGTTCGCGAGATAATAGGCCGGCTCATAGAAGAGGCAGTGACCAAGCCTGGCGCCGACAATTGTTCCAATGGCAGCGTAGACAGTCAGCCTGTCAAGCATCTCATCGCTCAGTCCCTCATTCCTGAAGATTTTTCTCATGATGTAATATCCGAATACAAATCCGGATGCGAAGAGCAGGCCGTACCATCTGACGGCAAAGTTGCCGATCCGGAAGATCTCCGGATCAACATTCCACGGAATTATCTGAAGCTCCATAGGTATTGTGTATGGGATACAAATTTAAATAAAAAAGCAACGGGAAACTTATCCGGTGCAAAGTATAGATTACGCATGCCGCCCATCTTCTTTACTTAAAAAAATTTGATGTAAGTTTGTAAACGGTGGATCACAGGAGTTACATATCAGGCAGGCTGGGCGCAACGGCCCTGATCATGCTGTTTATACTGTCATGTGCCAAGATAAGCGCCCCGGCAGGCGGACCGAAGGATACTGACCCTCCGGTAATCGTGAAGAGCCAGCCGGAGAATAGCATGGTGCTTTTTACAGGCAACGAGTTCGCGATCACATTTGACGAGTATGTCGTGCTTGACCGGATAACCGAGAAGTTCATGGTATCGCCTCCGCTTGCGACAAAACCGGATATAAGGCTGAAGGGAAAGAGCCTGCTGGTGACATGGGATGAGGTGCTGGCAGACAGCACCACCTATACTTTTTACTTTCAGGACGCAATACGCGATAACAACGAGAACAATCCCATCCCGAACTACCAGTATGTCTTTTCGACGGGGACCGTGCTCGACTCCCTCTCTCTCACCGGCAATGTGTTTGATGCCGCCACCCTCGAGACAGTGGAGGAGGTCATGGTCATGATGTATTCCAACCTTTCCGATACTGCGCCGCGTAAACTCCTCCCGGCATATATATCTCGCCCCGACCCGTCTGGCGGTTTCATGATAAGCAACATCAAACCCGGCCATTACAGGCTCTTTGCAGTAAAGGACCTTAACGGGAACAGGCTGTACGATCTTGATGACGAGATATTTGCCTTCTGTGATTCGGTCATCGATATCACCCCTGAGAATTATTATTCCCTTGTGCCTGACTCGATAAAGTACAAGCCTCCCACCGCCACTGAGACAACCAAACCGGATATCTTCCTGTTCGGGCTTCACAGGTTGTATGCCTTCCAGCAGGAGCCCTGGAAGCAGTACCTCAGGTTCTCCGACAGGAGGAGTGCCTGGTCAGTGGGTTTCGGACTGGCGCTGCCAGCAGACACAGGACAGGTGTCAATCGCCCTTACCGATGCTCCGCCGCAGTCGTGGTACATGGAAAACAATGCTGCACGTGACACCTTCATGATCTGGATCACCGACCCGGAGGTTTACGGGCGTGACCTGATAGAGGCTTTGCTTACCTATCCCTTCACTGACAGCACCGGCACTGTCATTGCCAGAACCGACACGCTCAACCTCCGGTATACAAAGCCTGCTACTCCGCGGGGGGGGGCCGGCAGAGCCCCGGCGCTGACGCTGGCCACAAATCTCACCGGAAAGATCAGACCCGGAGCTGAACCTTACTTCAGGTCAATGGTGCCGCTGGCTGACCCTGACACTTCACTTATAACGCTCATTCAGACCATCGATACAGTCAGAACGGAGCTGAACTTTGAATTCATCCGCGACAGCACCACTACAAGACACCTGATGATGAAGGCCCCTCTGATACCAGGTGGCGCATATTCCCTTGTCTGTATGGCAGGATCTTTCAGGGATATCTATGGAAATACCAATGATTCAACAAATTACAGGTTTACTGTCGCCACCGAGGAGGATTACGGAAGCATCAAGGTCAAACTGTCAGGCTATGAGGGAGATGTCATCGTGCAGCTTCTTGCCGACAAGGAAAAGGTTGTCAGGGAGGCTTATATCAAAAGCCCGGGTGACATCTCCTTCCCGCTTCTCGACAAGGGACGCTACAGGCTTAAGGCGGTCTATGACCTCGACTCAAACAGGGTATGGACGACAGGCGACTTCGGTCTTCTCAGGAATCCCGAACCTGTATCCTATTACCCCGGCGAGCTGGAGGTAAAGATTAACTGGGCGCTGGAGCAGGACTGGGATCTCGGGGTAATGTACAGCAAGGATGTCTCGATCAGGAATAAACCGGCAATAAAGAGATAATAAGATGTCGACGCGTCGCAGGTTCATCAGAAACAGCATGGTGGCAGGTGCCGCCATCTCTGCCGGTGTACCGGCATTCCCGGCGGGAAGAGCGGCCGGGTGGACTTCCAACAGGCCCTCGCCAAAATTGCGCAAATTCCGAAGCAAGGCTGTGGAGGAGACCATCAGGGAGATAGAGTCATTTCTCGGCGACAACGAGCTTGCATGGCTCTTCGGCAATTGCTTCCCCAACACGCTTGACACTACCGTTAACTTCTCCGTCAGGGATAACAGGCCCGACACATTCGTCATCACCGGTGACATCAACGCCATGTGGCTCCGCGATTCTACCGCACAGGTATGGCCTTATATCTCACTGACCGCCGGTGACGCAAACCTTAAGGATCTGATAGCCGGGGTCATCAACAGGCAGGTGAAGTGCATTCATATCGACCCTTATGCCAATGCCTTCAATGACGGTCCCGGACAGAGTGAATGGATGAATGACCTCACCGACATGAAGCCCGAGCTTCATGAGCGCAAGTGGGAGATAGACTCTCTGTGCTATCCCGTCAGGCTGGCTCACGGTTACTGGAAGACCACCGGTGACACCTCGGTCTTCGATGAGTCATGGAGCTCTGCCATGAGGCTGATCATAAAAACATTCCGCCAGCAGCAGCGAAAGGAAGAACCGGGTCCGTACCGGTTCCAGAGGGTTACGGGATGGCAGACCGACACTGTCGCCGGCGGCGGCTTCGGCAACCCGGTCAATCCTGTCGGACTGATCGTCTCCATCTTCAGGCCATCGGACGATGCCACTATATGGCCTTTCCTCATTCCCTCGAACTACTTTGCGGTGAAGTCGCTCAGGCAGATGGCGGAGATTGCCACAGCCGTTACCCGGGATGAGGCGCTGGCCAGAGACGCCGCCGGGCTGGCCGATGAGGTTGATGCTGCTCTCGCCACATACGCCAGGGCACTCCATCCTCAGCACGGGGAGATCATCCCATATGAGACCGACGGCTACCATAATTACAATTTCATGGATGATGCCAATGTGCCGAGCCTGCTGAGCATGCCCTACCTGGGAACCATTGACCGCAATGATCCGCTTTATCTCCGGACAAGGGACTTTGTGCTGAGCAAAAGCAATCCTTACTATTTCTCCGGCATCAGCGGTCACGGGGTAGGGAGTCCGCACACCGGGATGAACCGCATATGGCCGATAGCTATAACCATCAGGGCTCTCACCGCCAATAACGATTACGATATCATATCATCACTCAGGATGCTCAGGAACACCCATGCCGCCACAGGCTTCATGCATGAGTCGTTCATGAAGGATGACCCGACACAATACACCAGGAAGTGGTTTGCCTGGGCCAACACGCTGTTTGGTGAGCTGGTGCTTGAGACCTACCGTACCAAACCTGAACTGCTGAAAGAAGTTTAAACTGACAGAATATGAAAGAAGTAGTTGCCGGAGTAGACATTGGCGGAACCAACACCATGATCGGTTTTGTTGATCACGATGGGGAGATCCATGCCGAGGGAAGGCTCTCAACGCCTGATTATGCCTTTGCTGATGACTTTGTCACAGCCCTCGATCAGAAGCTGAAGGAGATGATTGCCGGTCATGATGACCTTTTGCTGACAGGCATAGGGATAGGAGCCCCCAACGCCAACTTCAACAAAGGGACCATTGAGCTGGCGCCGAACCTCCGGTGGAAGGGAATAATACCCCTGGTAAAGCTGATTGAGAGACAGACGGGACTGAAGGCCAGGATAACCAACGACGCCAATGCCGCGGCTCTGGGGGAAATGATCTTCGGCGCGGCGAAGGGCATAAAGCATTTTATCATCCTCACCCTCGGCACCGGTCTCGGCAGCGGGATCGTCGTTGACGGTGAGGTGGTCTACGGCCATACCGGTTTTGCCGGTGAGCTTGGTCACATGACCGTTGCCGAGGGAGGCAGGGTATGCGGATGCGGCCGCCGCGGATGCCTGGAGACCTACGCTTCGGCCACAGGGCTGGTGCGCACTGTCCTCGCCCTGCTCAGCGACCTCCGCGAGGAGAGCATACTGCGTGACCTGAAGAGCAATGAGATTACCTCGCGAAGAGTGGCCGAGGCCGCGGCGGCCGGCGACATCATCGCAATACAGGCCCTCGACCAGACCGCACGCATGATCGCACTCGGGATAGCCAACGCCGTGATCTTCTCCAGCCCGGAAACAATATTCCTCTTTGGAGGCCTGGCAAAGGCAGGTGATGCCCTCTTTGAACCGGTGAGGAAATATGCGGATGAACTGGTGCAGCCAGTATTCAGGGGTACATTCACCGTGGTGCCGTCAGGCCTGCCGGAAGCACGTGCTGCGATACTCGGCGCCTCGGCTCTGATATGGAAGGAAGCAAGATAAAACTGACCAATGCAGGCCTGAAAACCGTTTTTCATTGATTGTACTTTTTGTGAGGAACTAAATAAAACTGAAGAGATGCGAACCATTGAGGTCAGAAGACTGAAAACCGATAATGCCAATCCTCCAATGGCAGAGGTCACTGCCAGGCTGGATGAGCTCGGCGAAGGCCACCTGATAGAGACGGTAAACTGGGAATCCTTTCCCTACAAGCCTGAGGTCAGGTTCAATATTGCGTGGGGCGACAAGGAGATATATATAAAATATTATGTCCGTGAGGCCCATGTCAAGGCGGAGAAGAGCCGCACCAACGAGATGGTTTGCGAAGACTCGTGCGTTGAGTTCTTCGTCGCACCCTCTGATGACGGCATCTATTATAACTTCGAGTTCAACCCCATAGGCACTGCGCTATTGGGCTCCGGCCACGGCCGGCATGACAGCACCAGAGCCGATGCCTCAGTCGTTGAAGGCATACGACGCCTCACAACCATGGGCGATGAACCGTTCAGTGAGATCAGCGGAGACATTTCATGGTCGCTGACACTGGCCATCCCGCTGAAAAGCTTCTTCCGCCATGACATTGACACCCTGGCCGGCAGGAGCTTCAGGGCCAACTTCTACAAGTGCGGCGACAAGCTGAGTAACCCGCACTTTGTGACCTGGAACCCGGTAGGAACTGAAAAACCCGATTATCACCGGCCCGAGTACTTTGGCATACTGAAATTCATATAAAATCACAAACCAGTCAAACGGCAGACCCCAATCGCCACTCCGCAAGTCGTCTGACACACATTCAAATCGCACACAGTAAATCCCAGATCGCAAATCCATCATCTGGCGAACACAGCCACAAGTAATAAATCGCAAATCTTAAATCGAAAATCGCAAATTACAATGTTATGATCAAAGGCAATGCAGTGATCGGCCAGTCGGGAGGTCCGACATCAGTTATAAACTCAAGCCTTGCAGGAGTGATCACGGCCGCTCGGGCCTCGGGAATAATTTCAGGCGTCTATGGCATGAACTACGGCATCGAGGGGTTCATGAACGAGTGGCTCTTTGACCTCGGGGCACAGCCTGACGACATCATCCGCGGCCTCCGCCGCACCCCATCGTCGGCCCTCGGCTCCTCGCGCCACAAACTGAAGGAGGAGGACTTCCCCAGGATCCTTTCCATACTTGAAAAGTACGACATCAGGTATTTCTTCCTTATAGGAGGGAATGACACGATGGATACCATCCACAGGGTAGAGGCATACTGTCGCGACAGGGGCTATGAGCTCACGGGTGTGGGTATCCCAAAGACGGTTGACAATGACCTGTTTGGCACCGATCACACGCCGGGATTTGCATCGGCGGCATGGTCCAACATCCTCAACGTGATGCAGGGCGGGATGCTCGCCCGCGACATGAAGAAAGTTGACCAGTTCGTTGTCTACCAGACCATCGGGCGTGATGCGGGATGGCTCGCCGCAGCAACGGCAGTGGCCAGGCGCGAAGAGGATGATGCGCCCCACCTGATATACACTCCGGAGCATCACTTCGTAAAGGAACAGTTCCTCGCTGACGTCGATCACTGCATCACCAGATACGGCTGGGTCTCAGTTGTCTGCGGCGAGGGTATTAAATATGCCGATGGCTCCCCGGTAAGCGCCTCGGTGGTGAAGGACAAATTCAGCAACACCGAGTTCGGTGCCATGGGCGGCGCCAGCGTGGGGCTGACACTCCACCGCATGATCTCGTCTGAGATGGGCCTCAGGGGCGAGTTCCAGATAACGGAGTCGCTGATAATGAGCGACTTTGTCAGGGCGCTGCCTGTTGACCTCGATGAGGCTTACAGGTGCGGTATCGAGGCCGTACGCCTGGCCGAGCGGGGAGAGTCGGGATTCATGGTAAGCATCGACAGGGCTTCCGATGACCCTTATGAAGTGACTTTCGGAAAGGTGCCGCTGAGCGAGGTGGCCATCGCCGCCAGGCCCATGCCCGCTGAGTACTTCAACGCCTCCGGCAACTTCGTCACTGACGCCTTCATGAGGTATATGAAGCCACTCACGGGTGAACTGCCTGATTTCGTGAAGCTTAAAAAGATTATGGTATTAAAGTAAAGCGAAACTTACATGAGCAGAATCTCGCAAAAGAGAATAATTGTTTTATCTCATGTAAATTCCATTCGACCAATGAAATAAAAATCAAATAATCGAAAGAAACACTATGGCAACGGAATTCAACAAGGTCGCACTATCCATCAACGCTCATCCCGATGATGCAGAGGCGTGGAACGCAGGGGTGCTGAAGCTCCTGCACGACAGGGGATACCGCATTGTGATCGCCACCATGACCGGAGGCGATCTGGGCGGATGCAACATGAGCATGGAGGAGACGGCCAGGGTGCGGTATGAAGAGGCTAAAGCCGCCGCTGCCGTCCTTGATGCCGAATATTATACCATGGGCGGCACTGACGGCTCCCTCTATGACACACGGGAGCTGCGGCTGAAGACCATATCACTGATGAGAAAGGTGCGGGCCGGCATTGTCTTCACCCACCTGCCGAACGACTACCATCCTGACCACAGGGCCACAGCGGCCATCGTGGAGGCAGCGGCCATGGTAGCCTCGCTTGACCCGGTGCCGGTGCCGGAGAAACCGCTGGAGGTGACACCTCTCCTCTACCACTCCTCCCCGCTGACACTGAGCGACCCGCTGGGCTCACAGCTCGTACCGCCCCACTTCTTCGTCGATGTCACCAGCGTGGTGAACACCAAGATCGAGATGCTGGGCAAACACCTGTCACAGCTTGAGCTGATGAAGCACATGCACCGGATAGACGATTTCTTCGGTTATGTGCTGGAGGGGAACAAAAACTATGGTAAATTAGCAGGAGTGGAGTACGCTGAAGTATACTGGCAGCATCTCGGCGGCGGCTTCCAGAAAGACCCGCAGATACAGCGTCACCTGAGTGAATTCATTGTTAAACAATAACATACCTGTTCATGAATCTGACCAATAAAAAGTACAGCAAGTTCGCACTTGTGCGCGAAATGATGGAGACACCCGGCATCATCAGGTCATTTAAACCTGAGGTTTCCGCTCCGTTCGTGAAGGCTTTCAAATCGAAAAAGGGGCTCTTCCTCACGGGGGAGGGAAGCAGCAGGCTCTTCCCCGCAAAGAGAGCCATCTTCTCATCGCTGAAGAAGGATTTCCTTCTGCCCGTGATGACGGAGGGCTGCACCCAGTCGCTCGACTATAATCTCAGCGACTTCGTTGTGTTTGCCGCTTCGAACTCAGGTCAGACAAAGGAGGTGATCCGCCTTGTGGCTGCCCTGAAAAAGAAGAAGCACAATGCCATTTTTGGGCTGACAGCCAACCCGAACACCAAGCTTGAGGAGTTTGCCGATGCTGCACATGTGCTGAAATGCGGCAAGGAGAACGCCGTCGCTGCAACAAAGTCGGTGGTGGAGCAGGCACTCTTTTATGACTCCCTGCTGCGGAATCTCCGCGGCGAGAAGATGACCGGTCTCAGGAAGGCGGCAGACCAGGCAGAGGAGGTGCTGACGGCCACGATCGACAAAAAGATCATTGACATGGTGCGCAATGCAGACATGATATACTTCGCGGGGCGCGATAACGGCGTCGCTGCCGAACTCGCCCTGAAAACCAATGAGATCACCCGTAAGAAGTCGGCCTTCCTGGAGGGTACCTTCGCCCTCCATGGCATCGAGGAGGTGATGAACAAAAATGAGGTCCTCATCTGGGTAGACCCCTTCGAACATGACCATGACAAGTTCATGGAGTGCATCGTCAAGGGGGCAGAGGTCAATGTCATCGCGATAGCCAGGGAAAAGACCATTTTCCCGACAATAGTTATCCCGGATGGAGGACAGTACGCTGAGTACCTGCAGCTTGCCGCAGGGTGGAACATACTGGTAGAGACCGGTATCGCCCTGGATATCGATCTTGACCATCCGAGAAGGGCAAGAAAAGTGGGAAATGAATATGTTCCATCCTGAGAAGAATGGGGAAGCGGGTAATCAATATGTTCCGTCCTGAGAAGAATGGGGAAGCGGGTAATCAATATGTTCCCGCCCGGAAAGAGCTGAAGCCATTTTTCGCGTTAAGACATCTGTTTTCACCTTTTTGAACGAAACAATATTAACCTTTAGTTAAACCTGATTTATACTATGGATAAGGAAAAGGTAGTGGTCGGCATTGACATCGGAGGCACAAATACTGTATTCGGATTTGTTGACAGGGGTGGTAAAATTCTGGCCGAGGGTCAGATGGTCACAACCCAGTATGACGAGCCCGAGGTGTATGTTGCCGCACTCTATGAAAAGATGATGCTAACTGTCTCGGCTATCGGCAGGGAGGTTGAGATACTTGGTTTTGGCATAGGAGCTCCGATGGGAAACATCAACAAGGGCACTATTGAGTACCCGGCCGATCTTCCCTGGAAGGGGATAATTCCACTGGCAGACATCTTCAGGAAACACACCCCCCTTCCGGTGATAGTCACCAATGACGCCAATGCAGCCGCTGTGGGAGAGATGGTTTACGGCGGCGCCAGGGGAATGAAGAACTTTGTCGTGATCACTCTCGGCACCGGTCTTGGCAGCGGGTTTGTCGTTGACGGCAAGCTTGTCTACGGCCATGACGGTTTTGCAGGCGAGATAGGGCACACCTGCATCAGGCCGGGCATGTCGAACCGCGACTGCGGGTGCGGGCGCAAAGGGTGTCTCGAGACATATGTATCAGCAACGGGACTGAAACGGACGGTGCTGAAGATTATGGCCGACAGGCTTGATGACAGCGAGCTGCGCCGTTTCAGCTTCGAGGAGCTCGACTCGAAAAAGATCTATGAGGCTGCCCGCCGCGGAGACCCCATTGCCCTGGAGGCTTTTGAGCATACGGGAGCCATGCTGGGCTTCAAGCTTGCCGACGTGGTGGCGCATACCAATCCCGAGGCGATATTCCTCTTCGGCGGTCTGGCGCTTGCAAAGGAGCTTATCTTCGAGCCGGCCAAGGAGCACATGGAGAAAAACCTGCTCTATATTTACCGCGACAAGGTGAATCTTCTGCCTTCGGAGCTGAGCATGCAAAATGCAGCCGTGCTGGGCGCCAGTTCACTGGTCTGGTCTGATATGGATCAGAAGAATTGATATGAGTCGTTAAATGAGCAATTACAATTTTCCGGAGATGATGAGTTATATTATCGGGGCCCTCTTCGCGCTGATTGTTTTCTCAATAGCATACGCTTACCTTAAACCCCACAAGCTTCATCACTCCAGACCCCTCTCCACACTGGCACTGAAAGGCAGCTATCTCCTCTATCTCCTGGTGATGCTGATCGTTATATATTTCGCAAGCCTCAGGGGAGGAGGAGTGAGCCAGGTGTTCGACGGACCGGAGTTCTTCATATTCCTTGTTGTGCTGTTTGTGCCTACCGCAGCCATCTTCTCAAGAAAGATTGCCCGCTTCAACGAAAAACGAGTACGGTATAACATGGTCTTTACGGTGGTAAATCTCATCATGGCCCTGACGGTACTCGTGCTTTACAGACTGTGACCTGCCATGGAATTGATGACTGAGCATACAACTATTCGCCGGTCCTATTGCTTTGCGGCCTGGAAACGTCAATGAGATTTATGAATGAACAGGCAACGCTTCTCCGGTGTGTTTGCTTTACGGGCGGTGACCTGCAATACGGTTTTTAAGATTATATTTACTACATAAAAACAGAAAAAACTCCAACATCATGATCAAGGAAAGATTTATCACCTATGTAGAGGAGAGCATCAGAAAAAACTGGGATATCGAAGCGCTTTCCAATTACCGTGAGAAGGGCTATACCTACAAACAGATAGCTGAAATCATGGTAAAACACCATATTGCCTTCCGGGAATATGGCATTAAGGAGGGCGATAAAATTGCATTGCTGGGCAGGAACTCAGCCAACTGGTGCGCGATGTACCTTGCCGTGGTGACCTACGGTGCAGTTGTGGTGCCGATACTGCCGGACTTCAAGCCTGATGACCTCCATAATATTATCAACCACTCAGACTCAAAGCTGTTATTCGTCGACGATAAGATCTGGGAGCTCCTCGATCCGGAGAAGATAAAAGAGATCACCGGCGTCAAAAGCCTCGATACCTTTGAGTTGACCATGAGCCGGTCGGAAAAGATCAATGAGATCCACAAGAACCTTGACGATCATTTCAAAAAAGCATTTCCTGAATTCAGTCCTGCTGACATCAAATTCTCCGGAATTGACAATGAGCAGCTTGCCGTTCTCAGTTACACCTCCGGCACAACCGGTTTCTCAAAGGGTGTGATGGTTCCCCACAGGAGCCTGGCAGCCAACATACGCTATGCTCAACATAACATGCCGCTTGAGCCGGGTGACCCCGTCGTATCCTTTCTTCCGCTGGCACACACATACGGCTGCGCTTTTGAGTTCCTCTTCCCCTTCACATACGGGTGTCATATAACAATACTCACCAAGACTCCTTCACCGCAGATTCTCCTGCAGGCCTTTCAGGAGATAAAGCCCAGGCTGATCCTCTCTGTTCCGCTTGTGATAGAGAAGGTGTACAAGAAGAAAATGGTTCCTGCCATCTCCAAGCCTGTCATGAAGGCACTGCTGAAAGTCCCCGGGGTAAATAAAATTCTTTTCAAAAAAATTCGTGAGAAGCTCGAGGCCAGCTTCGGCGGCCGTTTCAAGGAGCTGGTCATAGGCGGGGCAGCTTTCAACTCCGATGCCGAGAAGTTCTTCAAGAAGATCGGTCTTCGCTTCTCCATCGGATACGGCATGACCGAGTGCGGTCCGCTGATCAGCTATGACGGATGGAAGACAGCCAGGATCGCTTCCTGCGGCAAGGCAGTAGATACCCTCGAGGTTAAGATCGACTCGCCGGACCAGGAAAAGATAGTTGGCGAGATCATCCTCCGGGGCGACAACGTCATGCTGGGCTACTACAAGAACGAGAAGGCCACCAGAGACGTGATTGACGAGGATGGATGGATGCATACCGGTGACCTGGGAGTCATTGACAGGGACGGCTATATCTACATCAAGGGTAGAAGCAAGGATATGCTCCTGGGTCCTTCGGGCAAGAACATCTATCCGGAGGAGATAGAATCACAGATAAACAATTACAAATATGTAACCGAGGCCGTGGTCATCACTGAGGATCAGAAGCTTGTCGGTCTCATTTATCCTGATTATGAGGCCCTCAGGACTGCCGGCATAGGAGAGGATGGAATTGCTGCGGCTCTTGATGAGATCCGCAGGGACGTAAACAACCGTCTGCCTGACTATATGGCCGTGACGAAGTTCCGGGTACACCCCGAGGAGTTTGCCAAGACGCCGAAGAAGAGCATCAAGCGTTATCTCTATATGAAGGAGTAGCGCCAGACTGAACTGAAGAGGCCCGTCATGGGCCTCTCTGTTAATATTTGGGAGTGAAAAAGTATTGTATCATAGTTGCCGGCGGCACGGGAAAACGGATGAGGTCCGCCATCCCCAAGCAGTTCCTCCCGCTGGAGGGGCGACCACTGCTGATGCATACCATTGAACGGTTTCATTCCTTTGACAGCTCCATAGAGATAATCCTTGTTCTTCCTGCCGAACATCACTCGCTCTGGAACAACCTGGTGAATGAGTATGCATTTGACATATTTCACCGTGTGGCTGCCGGCGGCGAGGAGAGATTCCACTCGGTCAGGGCAGGACTGGAGATGGTCAGACAGTCGGGCCGCGATGCTGAGCATGACGGGACCAAAGTGCCTGGGGTCGGGCCGGGCCAGGTGACCGAAGAATCACTGGTGGCCATTCATGACGGCGTCAGGCCCCTGGTGAGCCATGACACGATATGGCGTTGTTATGCTGATGCTGAGGAGTTTGGCACTGCCATCCCCTTCGTTGAACCTGCAGATTCGGTGAGGATCATTGTCGGCGATGACAGCAGGCCGCTTCCCAGGCACGAGGTGCGACTGATACAGACGCCGCAGGTGTTCCTCAGCAGTCTGATTGTTAAAGCATATGACCGCCCCTTCGAACACACATTCACTGATGACGCCACAGTGGCGGAGGCGGCCGGAGTGAAGATACACCTTACACACGGCAACAGGGAGAACATCAAGATAACGACACCGGAGGACCTGGCCGTAGCCCACACGCTGATCAGGATGCTCAAACAATGAACCGCAGGAGACTATGGAGCAGGAAAACATAATTGACTATAAAAAGCTGGAGGTAAGAAGGGTCAGGAAGCCCGACGAAGAGATAGTTTCCCTGCTTAAGGAAACTGTCCTCGGCTCTGAGGGTGGAATGCGCTACTCCATGATGAACACCGGGGAGAGGATAAAGTCCTACGGCGACGGACTCACCTTCATGGCCCTCTACAAGAAGAGCAGCCTGAAGGGGGTAATCGGCGTATGCCGGCGCGAAACACTGAACAGGGGTGTTCGTCACAACTCCGCCTATCTGCGTTATCTTGCCATCCAGAGCGCCTTTCAGACCGAGAGGGCCCCGGACAGCAGGAGAGAAAAACTCTCTCAGGCGGGCGACAGTTTCAAGCAGAAGATACTCTCTCTGATAAGGGATCCGCAGCACGCCACAGGAGAGGAGCATGTGAATGAGGCGCCGCACGTCATGTATGCATATGTCGAGAGCCAGAATGAGCGTTCCCGGAACATGGTAAACCAGTCGGGATACGAGTATATTCGCTCATTCCTCACTGTCGCCTTCAGCAGGTTCAACCCGAAGACTGATCCCTCCGTCGTTCGCCTGAAGCCGGAGGAGGAGCCTGCAATGGCACGCCTCCTTGAGGAATATTATCGTGATTATTGCTTTTACACGGATGAGTTTTCGTTTTACGATCATAAGTATTATGTTCTCCGGAAAAACGGGGAGATAGTCGCAGGCGTCGGAGCCATCCCTGCACAGTACAGGGTGGTCAATGTGCCCGGAGTATGGGGGTGGCTGATGATGAAGGTGCTGCCACGCACACCCATGTTCAGGCGGCTGTTCAGGCCCGAAGAGTTCAGGTACGTCATTCTTAATGCCATCTACTGCCGCAAGGGCAGCGAAGATCTTCTCCCCGACCTGTTCGAGGCCGTATGTGCGGAGGAGGGCTACCACACGGCCCTCACATGGCTTGATGATCACTCCGGACTGTACGATACCCTGAGGACTAACAGGCGCATGGGGGCGCTGAACAGGATGCTGAATGCAAAACCCGGACTGGTATATGCCCTGTTCACCGGTTTTGCTGCCGGCGAGACGGAGAAATTCTACGAATCTCCGGCCTATATTTCAGGATTTGACTTTTCATAACCTTTACAGGAGATAAAACAATGAAAGCTTGTGACAGAAAATTTTGCCGCGGCTGTCTGACCGCCGCTCTGCTCTTTTTATTTTTAATGACGTCAGCCGGTCAGGCCGGTGAGGCTGTTGTACAGGCCGATGAGCCTGGTGTCGCTGTTTTCCAGACCGGTGAGACTGCCAGCCAGGGACAGGATGATGCACTGTCGCGGGAGGCTTCCCAGGTGACGGATGCCGAACGCATGCAATGGTTTGAAGATGCGAAACTGGGGATATTCATCCACTGGGGTATATATGCGGTAAACGGCATAGACGAATCATGGTCTTTCTTCAATGAGCTGATCAGCTATGACGATTACATGAAACAGCTTCAGGGATTCACCGCTGCTGATTATGACCCCGAGGGATGGGTAAAGCTGATAAAGGGGAGCGGGGCCCGCTATGCCGTGCTGACATCAAAGCACCATGACGGTGTGGCACTGTGGGATACGAAGCTGAGCCGTCTCAACGCGGTTGATACAACGCCGGCCGCCGTGACCTGGTAAAACCGTTCGTGACGGCGCTGAGGGGGGCGGGACTGAAGGTGGGGCTCTATTATTCACTGCTCGACTGGTCTCATCCCGACTACCCAAACATGACGAAGAGTGTTAAGCGCTATACGTCCGATTCCCTGCGCTGGGAGCGTTTTGTAAAGTTCAACCACGGCCAGATTACCGAGCTTGGCACGGAATTCCGTCCGGACCTTTACTGGTTTGACGGCGACTGGGAACAGAACGCTGCAATGTGGCGTGCCCCTGAGATCCGCAAAATGATACTTGACCATAACCCCTCGGCAATAATCAATTCACGGCTGGCAGGTTACGGCGATTATGCCACTCCCGAACAGGGACTGCCATCAAAAAGGCCTCAGGATAAACAGTGGGAGCTATGCATGACCATCAATGATTCATGGGGTTACCAGGGGAACGACAGGAATTTCAAGAGCCCTGCACAGGTGATACGCATCTTCGCCGAATGCATCGGCATGGGCGGCAACCTGCTGCTTGACATCGGGCCAAAGGCTGACGGCACCATACCCGACGAGCAGGCTGAGGTGCTGAAGGAGCTGGGCCGCTGGACCACCAAGCACAGCCAGGCAATATACGGCACCCGGGCCGGACTACCCGACGGACACTTTGCGGGTCCCTCAACCATGAGCGCTGACAGCACCACGGTATACCTCTTTTTTGCCGGCGACGGCGGCGGCGAGCTGATGCTCGAGGGGGTGAAGAACAGGATAAACAAGGCCTTTGTGGTAGGCAATGGCACCACGCTGGAGGCGAAGGAGTATCTCAGGCCATGGTGGAGCGGTCATGCCGGAGTTTACTTTATCAAGGTGCCTGAAGAGGTGCTTGATGAGAAGATGACAGTAATAGGGCTCACCCTCGACGGGAAGCTGAAGACCGAATAAAATCTGGGCACGGGACGACAAACGGTTAATCTGCATCGGTCGCAGGATAAGCCGGATAATTTCCTGCACGCAAAGCGGAAAACTATAGCACCCTGTTCAGCTTTACCCGTGGCAGAAGCCTGAAAGCGAAATAATTTCCACACGATATGAAAAGATATTTATTGATGCTGCTGATGGCAGCCATCATTGGCCCCCTGGCAGCCCAGGATCATGATGAGAGATATGTACCCGAGACCGACCCGCTGGTCCTGCAGAAGCTTGAAGAGTGGCAGGATCTGAAGTTCGGACTGCTGATGCACTGGGGACCCTACAGCCAGTGGGGCATTGTCGAATCTTGGTCTATCTGCGCCGAGGATGAGGACTGGTGCCGCCGGAAAAACCCCGATTACATTGAATACAAGAAACAGTACGAGGCTCTCAAGCTGAGCTTTAACCCTGTGGGGTTCAATCCTGAAAAATGGGCCGCTGCGGCAAAGAATGCCGGGATGAAATATGTTGTCTTCACCACCAAGCATCACGACGGCTTTTCGATGTTTGACACAAAGCTCACAGACTACAGGATCACTGACCCTGAGTGCCCTTTCAGTGTTAACCCGCGCGCCAACGTGACGCAGGAGGTGTTCACTGCCTTCAGGGAGCAGGGTTTCTGGACAGGGGCATATTTCTCCAAGCCCGACTGGCATAATGAAAACTACTGGTGGCCCAACTTCGCCACCCCCGACCGCAACGTGAACTATAACATCGCAAATTATCCGGAGCGATGGGAGAAATTCGTGGAGTTCACCCACGGTCAGATCATGGAGCTTGTCGGCGGTGATTACGGGAAGGTTGATATTTTGTGGCTCGATGGCGGCTGGGTGAAGAAGATGAGCAAAGAGGAGGAGATGGAATACCTCCTGGCTCCCGGTCGCAGGTTTGTCCGCACACAGAGCCAGGACATACGCATGGATGAACTTGTTGCAAAAGTGAGGGAGAAGCAGCCCGGGATGATAGTCGTTGACAGGGCCGTATACGGAAAAAACCAGAACTACCTGACACCGGAGAACAGGGTTCCGGCAGAGGCGCTTCCCTATCCGTGGGAGTCGTGCATCATTGCCGGAGGCGGATGGGCCTGGGTGCCTGACCCGAAGTTCATGTCAGGCCGCGAGGCTGTTCAGCTTCTTGTTGACATCGTTGTCAAGGGAGGAAACCTGCTTCTGAATATAGGCCCGGCTCCTGACGGCACATGGCCGGAAGGAGCCTACACACTGCTTGACGAGATGGGCAGGTGGATGAAGACCAACGGCGAGGCCATTTACGGCACGCGGGCCATGGCCCCCTACAAGGACGGCAAGGTGTGCATCAACAGGAAGGGTGATGATCTGATGTACCTTTTCTATATGGCCGACGAGGGAGAGAAAATGCCATCCTCCGTGACTATGAAAGGAGTGACCCTCCCGGCAGGATCAAAGGTCTCTGTCGTTGGTACCGGAGCAAGGTGCAGCTGGAAGAACAGCCCCGACTCATTCAGTGTGACCGTGCCGCAACAGGTGAGAAACAACCCGCCCTCTGACCATGTCTGGGTGCTGAAAATCGAAAAGTAACAGGGACCCCCTAAAAACGCGCCACACAGACCTGTTATTGATGCGGTTGCATCCTGGATCTGTGTGGCCTGACAGGGAAATGGGGGGAAGAACCACCTGTCATTTTTTATCACTTAAAACCCTATTCTGCCTCAAATGAAACCCTACGTGACAAAAATTGCATAATTATATTGTATCTCAAAGGAATTTTCGGCCCATTGTATGAAAGGGCGCATCTAAAGGATGAAATGATAATAGTAGAATGATACTGTCAGAGAAATTTAAAATTTAGATGTCAGTTATGCGGCTCTTCATGTGATCCATGAGCTGCTTTACCTTGTCACGCGAGATCTCGCACCTGTATTCCTTGTTCTCCCTGATGAATACGCACTGAAGCTGCTTCATGTCGATGCGGGCAAGGTATGTGGTGTTGATGATGCATGACCTGCCAGTCCTGAAGAACTGCTTCCCGAGGTGCGGCTCCACTGATCCGAGCAGTGCCGTTACCGTCTCAACCCTCCCGGAGATGAAATGAAAATTGGAGTAGTTTCCGTCGGCGGTGATGAAGACCACATCCTCCGGGTCAATGAATATCACCCCGGTGACACCCTTGAAGACCAGTACCCTCTCATTCCCGAAAAGGGTATCTGCACGCTCAGTTTCACCATTCTTCCCGTTATTATTGAACCGTTGAAGGGTCTCGAGAAGACGGTCCGGATCAATGGGTTTGAGCAGGTAATCGAAGGCGGCATAATCAAAAGCCTTGATTGCATACTCGTCGTGTGCCGTGGTGAACACCACATGAGGACTGACCATGGTGAGTCCGCGCAACTCGTTCAGGATATCGAATCCTGACATCCCCGGCATCCTTATGTCGAGGAAAAGAATGTCAGGCTCATGGCTGCTGAGGAGGTCAATGGCTTCGTACGGATCTGAAGTCGAAGCTACTACCGTGGCAAGTCCGGTGCTATTCAGCAATGCTGCCAGCAATTCCAGCGCCTCCTGCTCATCCTCGACGATCATCGCCCTGATTTTTTGGTTATTCATATGTTGATGATTTTAGGGTTTCATCTATATGCTGACATGCGGGAAATCGAGCGAATAGTTATGCGGAAGAAACACCCATACCTCTGTCCCCGCGGGTTTCCCGTTATTGTACAGATCTTTAAGCTCAAAGGTGATCTTCTCTCTGTTGGCCCTGTTCATGGTCTCAATTATGCTGGCCATATTTTTCAGCCCGGTGCCGGCCCCTCCTGTATGCAGTGCTGACGCGGCAGCCCTTCCAATGCCGTTATCACGCACCACCAGCTCAATACCATCTTCCCTGCTGCTTACCAATACCTCCATGATCCCCTGCCCCTTCTTGTTCTCAAGACCATGCTTTATGGCGTTTTCAGCAAACGACTGGATGATCATCTTGGGAACGGGGGTCTTGAGATTTACATCGTCAGAGACAGTGATGCTGTATTGAAACCTTTCGCCGAACCGCAGTTTCTGAAGCTCACAGTAACGAGTGACGAACTCCAGCTCCTGCTCCAGGGGCTTGAGCAGGACAGCACTGTCAGAGATGATGGAGCGGAGGAGGTTTGAAAGCTTGATGAAATAGTTGTAGGCCTTCTCCTTTTCGCCTTTCATTATCAGTGATCCCACGGAGGTCACGGCATTGAAGGTGAAGTGCGGGTCAAACTGCTTTATCACCGAATTGAGCTGGAGCCGGTAGCTCTCGGCTTGCTTACGGGCTGTCTCCACCCTGCGCAAAAGGACGCTCCTGCGTATCTGCAGTGAGAGGAGGATTATCATGGTCAGACCGATCAGGGTCATCATGATGCGTGGAAGGAGCGACTGGAAGAAAGTGGGAACGACATTGATTTCAAGGGTGTCCGGCATTTCCGAGACCACACCGTCAGCATTGATTGCACTTACTTCGAAGATGTATTTCCGGGGGGGGATGTCGGTGAATATCACGGATCTTTCCCTGGTCTGCTTCGACCAGTTCTCGTCAAGGCCTCGCATACGATAGACGAATTTCATATCTTCAGGGTTCCTTGTAGATATTCCAGTATAGCCGATGCGGATGCCGTTCTGCCTTCCTCTGATATTTACCCGACTGGTCTTTTCATAGAAAAGAGAGCTGTCGCTGGCCTCAACCCAGTCTGACTTGTCCCCCAATACTTCTACCAGGGTGATGTGGTTCATCGGAGGGCGGTTGTTTTTGACGATCTTATCAGGGTCGAACCTGATGAGCTTATCGGAAGTCAGGATCCACCATTCTCCGCTGGCATCCCTGATAATTCCGTTGTCCTGGCAGTCGTTTCCTGTAAATCCCCGGCTGCGGCCAATGATACTATAATAGTCCGGCTGTCCGGAGTAATACTTCTCGAGATCAATGATGCATATATCCATCATCCTGCCGACAATGAGCCTTTTACCTCCAAGATCACGGATGACGTTTGCAGGAAGGTTGATTTCATCAGGCAGTCCCTCGATGAATACCGGCTCATCCGGGTCACAGGTGAATAATCCGTCAGAGCCTGCACTCCAGATGTTCCCGTTGTAATCGCAGACCACTCCCCACACCCTTTCTGCCGGTGCGGGAGCTGAGCGGAACGGGACGAAGTTTTTGCCGTCAAAGAACACCACTCCGTAATGGCCCGCAAGCCAGTAGTTTCCGTTATGATCCCTGGCAATTCCTTCAGCTATTCCGAGTTCAGGCCACGACATCTGCGGATAGCTGGTCATCTTCGTTCCCTCTATGATATACAGCCCCTTATCAGAGCCGATGAGTATCTTTCCATCGACCGGATCCTCATAGATGATGCAGATCTGGTGCTGGCCCTCCAGCATGCTGAGCTTTCTGAAGCTTTTCCCGTTCCAGATAAGGATGCCTACGTTAGAAGAGAACCACACCTCCCCGTTGGAGAGGGTTGTGCTGCCTCGGAAAAAAGCCGGAGGTTCATCATACAGCCGGAGGTATTCTTTTCTTTCGATGAACTCTTTACCGTTGAAGTATTTGAGCTCCCCGTTGATTGATCCGGTCCAGAGTCCTCCTGACGGGTCGGCAGCAAGCGCCCATGTGTTGTTCGGGAGGCCATTATCCCTGTCATACTCGAGGAAAGCGTCAGTGATAAGACGGTAGATCCGGCTCTCGGTTGTAAGCCACGACGTGCCATCCATGTCTGTCAGGGCATTTATCGGATTTCCTATCTCATTTATAAAGGAATTCACCTTTTGCTTGTACTCAACTAAATCATTTCTCAGCCGGGGCCCGTCGTCAGTGAGTTCTACATGCGTGGCCGGGCCCTTGCTGATCAGGCGGAGAACTCCGAGACGATATGCGTAGACCTCCAATTTGTCATTCACCATGTAAAGGGTAGAATCTTTATTGTCGAAGACAGACGGGTTGAACGACTGGTCCCTTAGAGCAGGGTGCGAGGTGGTCAGGTCTTCATATCTGCCCTTCCTGAACAGAATGACTTTGTTGCGATTTGCGTCTGTGGCACCTGACAGCAACCATGTTGCCGTATCGCCGACATCGCAGCCCATGCCCACGTTTTTCAGTTTCATTGAATCAGGCACCGGGTAACTCTTGAAGTTCCTGCCGTTGAACCTGGCAAGACCATTGGGAGTGACAGCCCAGATGGTGCCGTCACGGTCCTCAACCACCTGGCTCACTATGTTTGAAGGCAGTCCGTCCTTGCGCAGGTATGATATGAAGGTATGTCCGTCAAAAAGGGCCAGTCCGTTGCGGGTGGGGATCCACAGGTAACCCCGGCTGTCCTGGAAGACCGCCATCGATTCCGACTGTGGCAGGCCGTCATCGATGGTGTATTCACGGTAGGGGTAGGTCTGGGCAAGCGAAGTCACACTGGTGACTGCAAGCAAAAGAGAAAGCATGAGTGTATGCAGGATCGCAAACATGGCGCTGGCGCCGGAGCCTGCCTGCGGACTTTTCCCGGCATCTGCACTTGCCTGCGGACTCGTCTCGGCATCTGCACTTGCCTGCGGATCACCGGCACTCCTTCGCACTACACCATAGTCTCTCTTTTGTTGCTTCATTATCAGCATAATCAAATGTAAATATATCCAATATGAAAGACATTAAAAAGCAGCGCTGATTAGTTGGTCATTAGAGACCTTCAGTGTACGAAAAATCCATTGCGGTAGTGCATAGAGTGTTGTAGATATGTATATTGAACAATCAGTAGATACTCCGTAGGAGTTTTAGTATTGTAGCATGGATCATAATTACACCCCTTCGCCGTAGGCGATCAAGTATTGTAGAACAAGAGTATAATTACACCCCTTCGCCATAGGCGATCAAGTATTGTAGAACAATAGCATAATTACCAATGGCCTAAGCTTGCCCGTTAGGCCATAAAGTATTGTAGATTATTGACCGGAAACAAGATGCTAACCCCTTCGCCGTAGGCGATAAAGTATTGTAGATCAAGAGTATAATGCATCCCTTCGCCGTAGGCGATCAAGTATTGTAGAACAAGAGTATAATTACATCCCTTCGCCGTAGGCGATCAAGTATTGTAGAACAATAGCATAATTACCAACTTTGGCCGTAGAGCTTGCCCCGATTTATCGGGGCCATAAAGTATTGTAGATTGTAGCCTGGAGCATAACCCCAAACCATTTGGCCGTAGAGCTTGCCCCTATTTATCTAGGCCATTAAGTAATATAGATCTCAGTATTTATCAAATGTTTTTACTCCGTTCATCTATTGGCCGAAGGCCATTCAGTCTTGTAGATAGCGGTAATTATTAAATAATTTTTTATTCCGTAGGAGTTTAAGTATTGTAGAAGTTGATAGTTTCTCCTTTTGGTTAATAAATAAATTTGACAGCGGATTTATTCTGACATAAATTTGACATTGTACGTGTACCGGCCTGCATGTTAGTTATTATTTGATGCCCCCGGGTATTTTCTTTGATAAGGTTTAATATGATCTGATGAAGAAATTTGCTCTGATTAGTGCTATTCTCTTTTTCATCGTCTACTTCTGGGCGAACACCTTTATGCCGGAGGATGATTCCGGTATTGGCATCTATCCGGTCGTTGCCGCGAACCCCGTTGTTGAAACAAATGTTGTTGACGAAGCCATCCTGAACCGGATAATGGAGGCAGAGGCTCCGGCGGAGAATGAGGCACTCTCAGGAGAGGTAGCTAAGTCTGAAGCTGTGGCACCATCAGAAGTAAAGCCTACCTCAGGTCCCGGAGGCGGGTACTACCTGATCGTGGCAAGCTTCAGTGATATTGATCAGGCTCAGCAGGTGGCCGAAAAATATGCAAATGACTACAATGCCGATATTATAATACTTCCACCGACACCTCAGGGTTACTACCGGATCAGCTACGGCCGCTATTCCACCCCGGAGGAGGCCGGCGCCACACTCCCAACCGTCAGAGAGACCGTCAACTCTGATGCATGGATGTATTCAATCAGATAAAACAAATTGTTTTTTGCTATTAGGGCATCCGGCTTTAATGTTGTACATATACTATGCTGTAATACCATATGGCTCTATTGATCGGTTCCATTAAGTAATTTAGATTAGAGTAATTATCAAATAGTTTTTACTCCGTAGGAGTTAAAGTATTGTAGGCTAACGGTGTTGCCCTCCCCAACCCCATCTCCTTATTATTGGGCAAGTCCCCCAATCATTCAAAAATTTAACATCGACTCAATTAAAAATTTGTACGAGTTAGTAATCAATTTCCTCACCGTTTTTGTAAATTTGAATAGCTGCATTTCTAAAATAATCGACAATGAAACCTGGAACATTCACTCAGATGTATGTACAACTCGTGTTTGCTGTTTACATGAAAGAAAACGTTTTGTCCTCCAAAATCCGGCCGAAGGTATTTGAATATATCAGCGGGACAATCACCGGAATGAAACATAAAAGCATTATTGTCAATGGGGTCGGGGATCACATACATATTCTTTTGGGGTTGAGTCCTTCAGTTTCCGTCTCTGACACGGTACATGCAATAAAGAGGAGCTCGTCGATATTTATTAATGAAAATAGGTTGGTAATGGGACATTTTTCCTGGCAGGAGGGATATGGAGCGTTTACGTACAGCAAGTCACAGATTGAGGATGTTTACCGGTATATTGAAAATCAGGAGATCCATCATGCAAAGAGATCATTCAGAGAGGAATATATGTCTATTCTCAATAAATATGATGTTGATTTTGATCCGAGGTTTCTGTTTGAATTCTTTGAAACTGACAATACTTAATGGCCTACGGCCAAGGGTTTATTGCGAGCAATGCAATCTACCATACTTGATGGCCTACGGCCAAGGGTTCAGGTATGCGATGATGATCTACAATACTTTGTGGACCCGATAAATCGGGGCAAGCTCTACGGCCAAGGGTTTATTGCGAGCAATGCAATCTACCATACTTAATGGCCTACGGCCAAGGGTTGAGACGGGCAAAATTCTACTACAATATTGTATGGCCACGGCCAAGGATATAAGGAAAATATCCACATTGCGCGTAGCGCATATAGTATTGTAGCACAGAATGATATTGGAAATTTTTACCCCGTAGGGGTTAAAGTATGGTAGTTCGTGGGGCGTACTGGAATCGAACCAGTGACCTCTTGCCTGTCAAGCAAGCGCTCTAAACCAACTGAGCTAACGTCCCTTATTGCCTGGCATCCGCCGGCTGGCGGACTAAACCGCCTTGGCTGATGTCATGGGCGGGGACAAAGATAAACAAATTTTGAATTTTTAAAATCACTCGATCATCACCGGAGTGCTGAACGAGAATAAAAACGAGGAACCCTTGCCTGGCAGCGACTCCACCCATATGCGACCCTTCATCAGCTCGGTCAGCCGCTTGCATATCGCCAGCCCCAGACCGGCACCCTGAACCTTCGGCACATCCTCATTCCAGTACTGCACGAACGGGAGGAAGATGTCATCAAGCCTGTCAGGCTCTATTCCCTGTCCCGTGTCACTGACAAAATAGGTTATCGTATACCTGTTATCCGATTTCGAGATCCTGTACCCGTATTTTATCTCTCCCTCATCTGTGAACTTGATGGCGTTGCTCACCAGGTTGCTGAAGATCTGGCTCAGTCGCAGCTCATCAATATACTGATATACAGCCTTTTTGTTCTTATCAACAACAGAGGTAATCTTTAGATTCTTCTTCCCTGACGCCTCCAGCTCATGGGCGAACGACGAGGCCATCGATGCTATGAAGCCGTTGATCCCGAGGTTGGTGTATTTGATCTCCATGCTGTTGCTCTCGATGCGCGCCATGTCAATCATGTCATTTATCAGTCGCAGAAGTCGCTGCGAGTTGACCTCGATCAGCCTGACCATCTCCTCCTTCTCCTTCTCCGTGGTGTTCATCGAGGTGAGGATATTAAGGAATCCCAGCATCGCATTGAGCGGTGTGCGTATCTCATGGCTGAAGTTGGCGAGGAAGGTGGTCTTGAGCCTGTCGGACTCCTCGGCCTGGCGTCGTGCCGCAATCAGGTCGTCCATGATCCTCTGTGTCTCGGTGATATCCTGGCATGTCCCGTAACGGTAAAGCAGCCTTCCGTTCTCATCATACTTGACGTAGGAGTTGACGTTGATGGCCTTTACATTTCCCTTCGGGGTGATGATCCTGTATGTTATGGAGTAGGACTCCTTCTTCTTCTCCATCGCCTCCTCGATGGCTGAGATAAGATATGACCTGTCCTCGGGGTGGGTATATGAGATGTTGTCCTGGTAGGTGAAGGAGAGGTTTGAAACCTCGTCGTTAAATATCCTTGAGATCTCTTCCGACCCGATGTACTGGTTTGTTTCAGGACGGTACTCCCACCATCCGAAACGGCCAATGCGCTGAGCCTCCCTGATACGTTGTTCATTCAGCTCCAGTGCACGCCTGATGCGGTACTCCTCTGTGACATCGCTGACGAGGCTCACTTGGAAGCGGTCTGAGTGACGGGTCAGAACCTTGACGATGATGATCTTTCCGTCCTTGCGCCGGGAGGGTCTTACAATAGCGTTTTCAGGCTTCTCGCCCAGCATACGCCTGTCCTCTTCCGGTTCGGTGGATAGATCGAGGGGAGTCATCTTCTGCAACTCCTCCACGGTATAACCGAATAGTTCGGAAGCAGCCCGGTTCACCTTGATGAACCTGTTGGTTTTATTGTCGATCAGCATTATGGCAAAGCCTGCCTGATCAAATACCTCCTTGTACCTGGTAAAGGCATTGCCTGCGAGTATGCGCTGAAAGAAACCCCCCGATAAAAGACTTATCACCTTCCTATAAGTTGGATTGTTTTGCAGTGGTAAAAGTATTTTAATTTCCCTTTCTGCATATTACAACGTGCCAATGCAGAAAAACTTGCGTGATATGGCAAATCCTTTTTCATCGACGGCTGTAATGACATGTTCTCCCTCTCCCACCTGCAGTTCCGTCTGGTGGATATGCCTGGTCATCCCGATGTACCTGTTGTCGAGGTGCCAGTAAACTATCGCGTTATTCTTCCGGTGGGCTATCTCGGGGAGCATCGACATCAGTTTTCCCTGCAGGCTTCGGGGGATGAAGATGCGGGCATCGCGCGGTGGGTAGATAAACTCCATTGATGGCACCGTCATGTCATCTGTGCAGCCGGGCATGAAAGGGGGAAGGGTACGGTAGGATGGGTTGCGCATTCGGTAATAATATTCCATTGCAGGGGGGAGCACGAACCAGGGGCGGCTCACCATCTCACCGGGAGCGGCACAGGAGATGTTAACCCTGTATTTTTCAGTTGTATCGAGGTTGATGACTGTATGCCAGGGGCATGCTTCGCTGCGCAGCCCTGCTTCCGGCACCCACTCTTCGCGCCTCTCTGTGCAGTCGGGCCCTGCCCGGAAGCCACTGGCGGCGCACACCTCTGTGAGGGTCATCCCCTCTTCGGGACGGGCGAACCATGTGCCGGTGGCAGGCTGTAGCAACCTGAGTATGTCGAACAGCAGCGGTGCCGCCGAGGTTATGCCCGATAGTCCCGGCCTCCCCTCGCCATCGGCGTTGCCCGCCCACACCGCCACCACATAGGAGGAGGTGGTTCCTATGGCCCATGCATCGCGGTAGCCGAAGCTGGTGCCTGTCTTCCATGCCACCTCCGGCGCGCTCCCGAAATACTGCCATCCCGTCTCCGTCTCTGGCCTGTTGACCCTGCGCAGAGCCTCGTAGGTCAGCCAGATGGCAGCGGGGGTAAGAGCCGGATCAGCTGGTGCTGGCTGGCTGATTGAGGACTGGAAGTTTGCGATTTGCGTCCCGACACTCCCGACTTCATCGGGACAGGTTCGTGTACGGGATTGATCCTGCGCCCGCGTCGCAGGATCAAATTTGCGATTTGCGATTTTGTCATTCTGACTGAGGACTGAGGATTGAGGACTGCCGGCTGCCGACTGGATCACCACCGGCATGTGCCAGGCGCCAACACTGACAGAGAGTACTCTCGCCATTGAAGCATAGGCTCCTGCAAGTTCCCAGAGGTTTGCCTCGCCGCCGCCAAGGATGAGCGAGAGACCATAATGTGAGGCAGGCTTGTCAAATGTTGTGAACCCCATCCGGTGCAGCTGGTTCAGGAACCTCTCCTCCTCGAGCATCTGGAGCATGCGAACGGCAGGGATGTTCAGCGATCGCGCCAGTGCATCCCCGGCAGGCACGGCGCCGCTGTAGGTGAAGTCGGAGTTCTCAGGACGAAATCCCTGGAACCGGGTGGGTATGTCGGCGATGAGAGCGTTGGGAAGCATCATGCCCGAAGAGAGCAGCCCCGCGTAGAGAAACGGCTTCATGATGCTGCCCGTGCTGCGCGGCGCCATGATCATGTCAACATCACGCCCATGCCTGCCGGTGGTGTCGGGGAGGGTGCTGTTGCCCACATATGCCGCGACATGACCGGACGCCACCTCCACCACGAGGGCGGCGGCGTTATGTATCATGTTCCCTTCAAGCGCCGCCTGATGCCTGTTGACAAGTTCCATTACCTCTTTCTGCAAGGCCGGGTCGATGGTGGTCATTACCCTCTTGTACCTGGCCGCTCAACCCACATCCGGCTGGTGAGATGCGGGGCAAGCGATGGCATCGGCATAGCGGCGCCGGGTAAAGGTTCGCTCATGGCCAGCGAACAGGTGAGGCTGTCGATATGACCTCTCTCTGCCAGCGTAAGCAGAAGCCTGTCTCTCTTAATCCGAAGCCGTTCAGAATTTCGCCCGGGATAGATCAATGAAGGGGCGTTGGGCAGCACAGCCAGGGTGGCCGCCTCGGCCCAGGTCATGTCATCGGTACCGCGACCGTTATATCTCCAGGCAGCAGCTTCAAGACCCACCGTGTTTCCTCCGAAGGGAGCGTTGGCGGCATATAGGGTGAGGATGGCTTTCTTGGAGCGGAAGAGCTCGAGCTTGAGTGCTGAGAACATCTCAATGATCTTTCCCGCGTATGTCCGGTCAGGATTGCCCCGCGCAAGGCGTGCCACCTGCATGGTGATGGTACTGCCGCCGCGGACTGTCTCCCCGGCCTGTATGTTATCCGTCAGAGCCTTAAAAACGGCTACTGGATTAACCCCGGGATGCCAGCGGAAGTACCTGTCCTCATAGTTGACGAGGCATGTGACATACTTCTCCGGCAGGCTGTCGGGCGGAGGGAAGCGCCACTGGCCGTCACCAGCTACACGGGCGCCGAGAAGGGTGCCGTCGGCGGCCTCGACAACGGTTGAGAGGGGGGTATCGAAGGAGGGCATCGGCGCCGCAAGCACACCAATTATTAATACGGCGGTAACGCCGAGGAATATTTTCGGGGTTGGTCTCACTACTACAATACTTAATGGTCTACGACCAACATAAATTTTATATGACTGATCTACAATCTACAATACTTTATGCGCCTACGGTAAATCGGGGCAGCTCTACGCCAAAGTCTAGTTTCCAGTCAATAATCTACAATACTTTATGGCCCCGATAAATCGGGGCAAGCTCTACGGCCAAAGTGTGGTAATTATGCTACTGTTCTACAATACTTTATCGCCTACGGCGAAGGGGTTAGCATCTTGTTTCCGGTCAATAATCTACAATACTTTATGGCCCCGATAAATCGGGACAAGCTCTACGGCCAAAGGGAATCTACTTCCTGACTTCACTTACCGGCAGTGACTACCACCTCTCGTCCCGGGCGGCGGGCGGTGACACCCTCGTCATACATCGCCTCGCATACTATGGCGGGCATCGAGTAGGTGCCGCGGTACGAGGCCGTCAGTATGATGAAGAACTTCTTCGTCTCACCCGGAATCAGGCTGAAATATGTATAGACCCTGTCGTCACGGAAGTCGCGGTAGTCATATGCACCCTCCTTCAAAGGCAACCCGGCCTCAAACAGTCGGGTGTTCTGTATCTCCCATCCCGACGGCACCATCTTCGTCAGCGCCAGGTTCCTGATCTGGCGGAAGGTGGTGTTGGTGACGGTCACCAGCATCATGAAGCTTGTCCCCTGCTGCAGCGATGACACATCCACAGGCTTCTGCTCCATATCCATATAGTCGACCTTCATCGTCAGGTTGTTCTCGGTCACGGTCATGTCGGCAGTCACCGGCACACCCTGCTCGGTGAAGGTCACAAACACCGGCTTGTCGCTCTCGTTCTCAATGACGAGCCTGTTCGATGCCACCGGCGACAGGTTTCGCATGATGCCTCCCTCCTGCGCGGTCAGCTTCTCCTTCTTCCCGTTGAAATCGAAGGAGACCTTTATCGGCTTGCTGTTATCGCCCTTCATCTTCTTGCTGAAGTTCATGTATGCAAACAGTCCCCATGCCGTCGTCTGTGTGCTGTACCAGCTGTCGCGACTGAGCGAGGCGGCCACCTCCTTCAGCAGCTCGAGAGCCTCCGCGGTGTTGCCGATGGTTGTCAGCGTATAGAGTATGATCGACTGGTCCCTGAGGGTGCTGCCGTAGTAGTACGACCTGAATTCTTCCTCGGTCTTCAGGTTCCTGACATCGGTGAGGCTCTGAGCCACCTCGGGCCGGCCTGTGGTGGCGTAGGCTGCAGCGAGGAACCACCGTGCCAGCGAGGGCAGGTCGGTCACCTCGCGCATGCGGTTCATGGCGCCCTTGTCGGGAGCGCCGGCGAGAGCCATGGTGAAGAGCCTGTAGGCCTGGTCGTTGGCAGTGTAGCGGTACTGCGGCTGGTATCTCCATGCGGAGGCGGTGGCACGCTGGTAGGCCGTCCACTTGCTCATGAACCCTGCCGGAAGCGTATAGCCTGCCTTCTGTGCCTCGATGGCGAAGTGGCCGGCGTACGATGTCACCCAGTCGTCGGGATATGAGCTGCCCGGCCACAGTGTCAGAGCTCCTGAGGAGATCTGACGCGAAGCGATGCTGCGCAAAGCCTCCTGTACGTTGTTGCGGACAACGGCAGGATCGGGAAGGCTGGACCCGAGCAGGTCAGGAAGATAGATCTGCGGGAAGGCTGCCGAGGTTATCTGCTCCGTGCACCCGTGGGGGAAGGAGGTGAGCCAGCTCAGCCGCCGCGAGAGGTTCACCGAGGGCAGCGAGAAGATCTCGACTGAAGCCGAAGAGGTCCCTGCAATGCCGAAGGGTGTAAAGCTCTTCTCATATTTCTCTCCCGGAGAAAGCGACCGGGTCTCAGCCCGGCGCTCGGGCGGATTGGGTGTACGCACCGGCACCTCAAGATCGTATGATGCACTCTCACCGCCACCTTCGGCCCTGACACTGATGACAGCCTTGCCCGGCTGCTGCGCCGTATTGAACAGGAGCTCCAGGTCCTTGTCGCCGGGCTCGGTGAACCTCACGGAGCCGGCAGCCTGGGTGAATGAGACCATCTCATTGCCCGTGGCGGTGACATTGACATCACTGATCTCCTTCTTCTGTGCAAAGACGGTCACCGGCAGCGCCACCCTGTCGCCCGGCGACAGCACACGCGGAGCCGTTGCCAGTATCATCAGCGGGTCGGAGACCACCACGCTCTTTTCAGCGGAACCGAAAGTGTTACCGCGACCGGCGGCGGTGACCATCACCCTGACGGATCCGGTGTACTGCGGCAGCCTGATCTTGTGTGTCCCGGTCTTGCCCGGTGCCAGGGTAAAGGGCCCTATGAACCGTACCACCGGCTCAAACCGCCGTGCCCTGTTCTTGCTCTGGTCCACCGCCGCCTCGCTGCCTCCGATGGCGAAGGCACGACCCAGCTTCCCGCCAAAGGCGCCGAAGACAATGTCATACAGATCCCATGTCTTCACTCCAAGCGCATGCTTGACGAAGTACCACTTCCACGGGTCAGGCGTCCTGAATCCCGTCAGGTCAAGCAGTCCCTCATCCACAACGGCAAGGGTGTAGGTCATCTCCTGCCTGTTCTGCTCTTCGATCTTTATCTCAACCTCCTGCCTTGACCTTATCTGGTCAGGCATGGTTATCACCGGAATAAGTTTGGAGGAGGGGTCCTCGACCATCACCGGGATGACGCCGTAGAGTCTTATCGGGCGCATCATTGACCGTCTGCGAGTGTGGCTGCAGCATGGTCACATAGAGATAGGCATTGGGGGCCATGGCCTTCGTGGCCGTGACCTTCACCTCGGTGTTGCCTGCCTGCGTGTTCACCTCCTTGATGTCGAGAAGCCCCGTGCTGTTCTCTATCGTGATGATGGCGCGACCGTTCTCCGGTGCCGGGAACGTGAGGCTTATCTCATCACCCACGCTGTACTTGTCCTTGTCGGTGTTCAGCTGCAGGAGGCTGGCGCCGTCGTTGCCGCCGGGCTTCATGCCGTAGTCCCACGGCCAGTCGACCAGCACTATCATGCCGGTGGAGTGACCCGAAGGCAGTGTGGCACGAACCAGGTAACGCCCCCACTGCTGCTTGTCGACGCTGAACGAGACCTTCCCTTCGCCGCCGGCGGTGGTGATCGTTTCGGTGAAGATGTTGTTGTTGCGTCCGCGGGAGATATATGACCCCAGGTACTCGTCGTCCGACTCCCACCACCAGCGGTAGTCGAGCTTGTAGACGTTGATCTCGACCTCGCTGCGGACGGGCTTGCCGTTCTTGTCGACCGTTACCACGCGCACCTCGTTGGGACGGTCTGTAAAGAGGATGCGGCCGGTGGCTCCCAGGGCGGGAATGTTCATCCCCACAAATGATGGATAGGGGGCATATGGAATGACCGTCTGATTGATGCTGGCGTCGCCGCCCTTCTCGAACACCCTGGTGGTGAATATGGCGTTGAGCATGCCGGGGGCCTGCAGTTCATCGTCAGGAGCGAAGGTGACCACTGCCTCCCCGGAGCTGTTGATATTGCCATCGAAGACAGTCTGGCTGTCAAACCAGAACTGTTTGGCGGGGTCATCGAAGTTATACTGCCCGTACTTGTCAAAGGTGGTCTTCACCGGTCTTAAGCAGCAGATCTACGGTCGACTTCATGTCGCGGGCCGTGGTGCCGTTCAGCCATGTGACCTTCAACGCACCGCGCATGGCCTTGTTATCTCCTCCGGCAACAGCATCGGGGAAGTCGAGTTTAATCTTCAGCCTGTTGGGCTTGACGGTCTCCACCTTGATGATCTTCGTGAAGGTGGCTGCCCCGATACGCACCTGCGCCCGGTAGTTCCCCGTCTCGGCATCGTCGGAGGTGACAGTTGTAAACGTAAGGAAACCCTTGTCGTTCAGCGTGGTAACCTGTTCGTCTACCCTCTGTCCTTTAGTGTTGTAAAGCTCGAAGTGAACGGGGTGGCCGGCCGGGAGGCCGCTTCCCGCATCGCGGACAATCAGCCCGACATAGATGGTGTCGCCCGGACGCCTGACATCGCGTTCGGTGAAGATGAACGCCCTGATGCCATCCTGCGGCGACTCTCCCGAGACATCGAAGGAGCTCATTGAGAGGGCGGCGCCGTCCTGCAGCGAGAGATAGTTGCGGTTCTTCTCCTTGCGCGCTATCACCAGGAAGGGTTTCCGCGGGCAGGGGAGGGCGGCGATGCCTGACTTGTCGGTGGTGACTGATCCCATCGACTGCATCTGGTAGTCGTAGATCTCGACCGTGGCGGCCTCGACGGGCTCTGCCGTCCGGAGATCCCTGATGAAGACACGGAGGTTGTTGTCACTCCCGCTCTTTGCAATGATGCCAAGGTCAGAAGCAAGGATGTTGCTGACGAGCTTCTTGTCAGGACTGTAATAGGCATCGTTGCAGGGGTTCTGGTTCTCGCGCCAGTTGTAGGCATACTCATAGAAAAGACCTTCTTCCGACAGCGAATAGTAGTCGTCAGAACCCTCCCAGCGCCGGTCGAGGTCGGCCAGCTCAAGCATCTCCTCGTACCTTGAAGGCTTGCGATCGCCGGAACAGGGGAAGAGCGAGTATGAGGGGCGCATGCCCAGCTCAATGCGATAGAGTATTCCCTGTTCGGGCTCGATATAATTGGCAAGGTCGATGGTGAAGAGGTTGTATTTATTAGGGTCGAAGCCGGCGCCATTGGTGAGATCGATGCGGCCACGGTAAACCGGCCTCCCGAACTGCCTTATGGCGCTCTCGTAGTCATACGCATCGCCCATGCTGTTCTGCTGAAGGAAATATGGCAGGTTGTTTTCAAAGATCTTGATGATGGTGAGATCGACGGCGCTGAGGTTGGCCGCCATGAAGGGGAAGACCAGGCTGCCCGACGAGGGCATGATGACCCCTCGTCCTGCTGACCGGATGCCCGGCGCAACAGGATTGAAGCTGATGCTTCTCTTTACCGGCTCGCCAAGACGCTGGCCGCGGGTATTGCGGAGCGAGCCGTCGACCGTCACCTCCACCACCCCGACGATCTGATCGCCAGGTATCACCAGCAGCCTGTTGCCCTCGGCGCTGACGGAGAGCGGATGGACGGGATTCGTGGTGACCATCCCGTCAAGCTCATTCCCTGCATCGAGCAGGTCGGAGAAAAAGATCTCGATGCTCTTGCTGTCGCCTGTGTTGATCTTTATGTTGGTGACGGAGAAGACTCCCTCAGCGGGGATGGTAACGATGAGATCACCCTTCGTCTTAATGCCATAGGCTGTACCGTTCCATGCCAGGGTCAGCTCACTCTCCTCCTTCGCTCTGCGTATCTTTTCAATGGTGAAGGTGTGGATGTTATTGTTTTCATGATCCCAGGTGATCTTCTCATCACGCCGGCCGACACTGGCGGTGAGGTACTTCTCGACCTCGGCCTTGTCAATGTGATCGGAGGTGACCACCGTGCCGGTCAGCGTGTAGGTGTTTCCGTCGGGAAGGTCAACAGTGACAGGATTGACGTTGACGGTGAAGTTCTTCTCAACAGTGCGGAAGACAAGAGGGAAGAAGCGGAAACGCTCCTCCACCTGCCCCAGCTTGCTCAGGTCGAGGGTGCCCTGGAATGACGTGCCGGACGGCAACGGTTTGGAGGGCTTGAAGACCAGCGTGATGTCATCGGCCCACTCCGTTGTTCCCCTGACGGCAGGGTTGAAAGAGAAGAGTCCCTGTGTGCGGGTACGGTCTATGGTAGCTGCAAACTCAGGGGTGAAGACCACCTGCACTGTTCCCAGCGCCTGCACTGTGCCCGTGGTATAGGCTGAAATAAACTTGCTGAAGCCCTTGTCAATGATGGTGACAGCAGGGGAGACGGCATCGGTGCCGGCTGTCTGTTTCCCTTTTCCGCATGACATGGCGATGACGGCAATTACAGCCGTTGCAATGAGAAGACGACGGTTCATGATATATTTTTTTCAGGTTGTTCAGACAGCAGTGATCTCAGCACTGAGGTTGGCCACATAAGGTTGTTCAGACAGCAGTGATCTCAGCCCGGAGCTTCGCCACGTAATCGCGTATCTCGTTCAGCGTCCCCACAGTGACGGTCATCTCCGTCCCGGTGGTGGTGATGACCTGCCGGAGAGTGTCAATATCGACATCCCCCGGTTGATAATAGATCTCGAATGTATCAAACCAGCGATTGAGGTACTTCAGTTTCTTGGTGTAAAAGACGACCATCGGGTCATCGTAATAGTTCTTCATGAAGCTCAGCAGGGAGATAAGCGAATACTTCTGCTCGGCTATCTTTCCAACCACCTGGGGGTCAGGATTTGCCGGGTCGTAGGCCAGCTGCGTGGCGAGGTACATAGCCTCGATCCATCCTCCCATGAGCATCAGCCCCAGTGTTCCCTCGCTGCCCTCCAGCCGCAGATGGCTGTCGATCTTTTCGTAGGCGTCATTCATCAGCCCGGTAAGCGAATCGGCATTGCTGATCTCTGCATCGAGTCCCCTGATGGCATCTGAGAGAAAGGTGTCAGGCATGTTCAGCCTCTCGCTGAGGGTCTGTATGGTGTTGAAATAACTTACTGTCTGCCTGTTGACCCCGAAGAGCTTCATGTATCCCATGTCGACTCCATAGACACCCGAGGTTCATTGCGGCCTTGTAGCTGCTCATGTACAGGTCGCGGTTCCCGGAAGGAAGGAGGATGGTGTCATTGTACCTGATGCCGAGCCTCTCGAAGATGTTGCACACCTCCACCGGCGTCATGAGGCCGTAGTAAATCTCCCTGACATTCTTGCTCTTATCGGGGGTTTCAGGGTGGTGCGTCGAAAAAACCGGAACGGGTATGTTGGAGCCCTTGTCTGCTCTATTACATGATGTGATGAGGAGTGTCATCGCACATACAGTAATAACGACAGTAAGGTTTTGTCTCATGACAGCAGAAATTTTTCACAAGTTAAGAAAAAGATCATTTCGAACTCCTTATAATACGATGCGGCCTCCGAGACCCGTGGAGATTTTTTTGCGGCCTCCTCATATCATAAGACTATACGGCCTCCGAGACCCGTGGAGATTTTTTTCTGGAGCGATGTCATCGCCTTGTATCTCTCCTGGAGTTCGGAAATTTTGTCATCGTCACCTGCCGCCTCCGTCATCGCCCTGCGCAGCTCCTTCTGCATCACCTTGATCTTGTCGCTCTTGAACTTGAGGACCGAGTCGGGAACGATCTCCTTCAGCTTCATATCCTCGGTCTCGACATATGCTCCGCGCGAGTTCCAGATGCGGCTGAGGGTGTACTGCTCCGTCAGCATGTCGACGGCGATGGCGCTGATGGCCGGGTCAGCGTGATGCACGAAGTGCCTGTCGCCGGGGACGAGGCCCTGTGACACGATGAACTGTATCTCGGAAAAGATCGTAGCGAAGACCGGGTTCTCGAACTCCAGCTCATCCTCGGTTATCTGTGAGATGATGTAGTCGGCCACGGTGGTGATGGTCTCCGTGCCCGTCTCTTTGTCGGTGACGCGCGACAGCACCACGGAGCCGTAGCGTATGAGGAGACGCAGGAGCTCCTGCTCGCTGTAGTGTGATGTCTCTTCCTTCTTCCTCTGCTGTTTCGGCGCCTGCGTCTGCGGGCTCACCATGGCATCCTGGGCGGGCCACGCGTTGCGGTCGCGGAAGCTCTGCTGCTTTCGCAGCTTCAGCACCTCGTCGAGGATCACCTCCTCGGGCATGGAGAGCTGCATGCTGCACTCCTTGACATAGACCGTGCGGGTGATCTGGTCGGGGATGACGGCTATGGAGCGCACCACCTCGCGCACCAGGTTGGCACGCCTGACGGGATCGCTCTGCGCCTCGTCAAGGAGGAGCCTGGTCTTGAACCGTATGAAGTCGGTCTCGTTCTCTTTGAGATAGCGCTTGAACTCCTCCTCGGAGGTCTTTTTTGAGTAGGAGTCGGGGTCTTCGCCCTCGGGGAGCATGACGATGCGCACGTTCATGCCCTCCTCGAGCACCATGTCAGTGCCTCTCACTGAGGCTTTTACGCCGGCGGGGTCGCCGTCGTAGAGCATGGTGATGTTGGGGGTGAAGCGTTTGATGAGGCGTATCTGCTCCTGCGTCAGGGCGGTGCCGGAGGAGGCGACAACGTTCTCAACGCCGGACTCGTGCATGGAGAGGACGTCGGTGTAGCCCTCCACGAGGTAGCAGCGGTCCTCCTTGCTGATGGCCTGGCGTGCCTGGAAGATGCCGTAGACGATGCGGCTCTTGTGGTATATCTCCGTCTCGGGGGTGTTGACGTACTTGGCGGCCTTGGCGTCTGTCTTGATGATGCGGCCGCCGAAACCCAGCACCTGCCCCGAGAGCGAGTGGATGGGGAACATGATGCGGCCGGCGAAGCGGTCGAAGAGGTAACCCTCCCTGTCAATTGTCAGTCCGCTCGCTACCAGGTATTCGCTGCGGTAGCCGGCCGCGATGGCTTTCTGGGTGAAATCGTCACGTTTCTCGTTGCAGTAGCCCACCTCGAACTTGCGGAGGACGGCGTCGGCGAAGCCTCTTTCCCTGAAGTAAGAGAGGCCCAGCGCCATCCCCTCGTGGCCGTGGAAGAGGTTTTCGGTGAACTGGCGGGCGGCGTACTGGGTGACGACGAGCATGCTCTCGCGCTCGTTCTGTTTTGCGATCTCCTCGGGGGTGACCTCCTTCTCCTCTACCTCAATGTGATACTTTTTTGCGAGCCAGCGGAGCGCCTCGGGGTATGAGAGGTGCTCATGCTCCATGATGAAGTTGACGGCGTTGCCGCCCTTGCCGCAGCCGAAGCACTTGAAGATGCCCTTGGCGGGCGAGACGGTGAAGGAGGGAGTCTTCTCGTTATGGAACGGACACAGATCCCAGCATGTTGACCCCTCTTCGCTTCAGCGAAACGAACTCTGATACCACCTCGGTTATCTGCGCGGCGTCGAAGATTCGTTCTATGGTGGAGTGGTCGATCATGGAGTTCAAAGTTAGTAAAAAGGCAATAAGCAATGGAGAGCCGGGAGTTAAGAGAATGCCCGGCGGGAATTTTTAGAGAAAGAGTAAGGGGCGCGGGGAAGGATTATTTCAGGCTGGGATTTATCCTCCTTAGTCAGAGCCTGCACCAGAGCGCCGCCATACTGAACGGGGCGTATCTGTGTAAGCTCAAAAGATTACTGATTTGCAGAAAGGTCCTCATTAAAATGGCGAATCAGCTTCCCGGTATAGTCAACCATGAATAAAGGAATATTGATAAGACCATCATCCAACTTTAAATTACGAAGGGAAAAACGTATACTCAACGGCGGGTGGTATTCTTTTCGGTAGAAAGCAAGGCTTTTGCTTCTTATGTTTTCATCCGATTTAACCTCTACCGGGATTATACTATTCTCGTGCTGAAGGAGAAAATCAACTTCAGCCGTATTGCCTGATCTCCAGTAGCGCGGCACAACTTCGAACTGTGCGAGAAGGCCGGACAAAACGAAGTTTTCCGTTAATGAACCCTTAAACTCTGTAAAAAGGCGATTTCCTTCCGTGATTGCTACCGGGTCGAGCAATGACAACCGTCGAAGCACCCCCACATCCGGGAGATATATCTTAAAAGCTGTAAGATCATCGTAGCCAGCAAGGGGAATGAACGGTCTGGCAGAACAGTTGACGCGGATAGCAAGACCTGCGTTAATAAGCCAAAGTAGTGCATCTTCATATTCCCTTGCTCTTGCACCTGGTCTGACGGCCTGATAAATAAACTTTTTGTTCTCCCTGGCCAATTGTGACGGCAGCGATTTCCAAATGAAGTTTATTCTGGGGATGTCTTTGTTTTCAACATGTTTTGAGAAATCAAGGAGGTAGGCATTGATTATGCTTTGAAGCACATCCTGTGTGCCTGCGATATCACTTTCATCAAGAAGTTTTACCACCGCTTCGGGCATTCCTCCTGAGATAAAATACTTCTTCAGCTGTTCGCAAAGAGGATTAAAGAAAATATCAGGGATCGGTTCCACCTTATCCATTTGCTCGAGATAACTGTGTAACTCCGGTGCCGCTGACGCAAGAAACTCCGAAAAGGTAACCGGGTGAAGCTGCAAAAAATCAACTTTACCAACGGGAAACGAACTGCCGCGGCTCATTGCGACACCCAGTAACGATCCGGCGCAGGCTATAACATAATCAGGACGCTCCTCACAGAAATATTTCAAGGAGTTCAGGGCTTCATTGCATTCCTGAATCTCATCGAAAATAATAAGGGTTTTTTGAGGCAGGATAGCTTTACCGTGCACAAGGGCAAGATTATCAATAATCCTGTCGGGGTCTCTGGTGGAACTAAAAAACTGGGATAATTCCTTTTGTTTTTCAAAATTGAAATAAGCTGTATCTTCAAAATATGCAGAACCAAAATGCTTTAGGAGCCATGTTTTGCCAACCTGTCTGACTCCCTGCAAGATTAAAGGTTTGCGGGAAGGTTTATCCTTCCAGTTAACCAGCCGACCTGAAATATGTCTGTGTATAATCATAATATCACGTATTTAATGCCATTTATGTGATAATAATCACGAAAATAGCACTAATTATTGGCAATAACAATATTTGCAGGTATAATTATTCCCAGATAATTTTCTTCCCGAATCCCAATCTGTTATCTGTCAATTTGATGTGGTTGAGGGTGATGACCCACAGGTGAAGGTCAACAAGTGCGGCATAGGGGAAGCGGCGGAGATATATTTTGCGGGCGCGGGCCAGCTCGTCGCCTTCCGGTTCGGTGACGGTGCCGGTGAACTGTGCGCCCCGGATGCGGCCAACGCGCATTGTCTCGAGGGCGATGGTTCCGGCCACCTGCGGGTTGCTGCGGAATTCCGCCCCGTGCCTGGTGGCCGGGTCAGTGGTGATGACCAGTGTGTTGTTCTCCTCATCCCATGCATAGAAGCACGAGGCGCACCACGGCCCTCGCTCACTGACCGTGGCGATGCTCAGCACATGGTGACGCCGGAACAGCGACTTTATTCTTTTGTGGAGTTCTGCTTCTGCCATCAAGCTTTTTGATTGGATCTGTTTTGCCTCTTAATTGATACTCTCCGTCCCACCCGAGTGGGTCAATGAATATACTTTGCTTTTTGCCTGGCGTCTGGTGTTACTCCAATTAGTTATGAAATTGAGGGTGATCAATGTGAGTCACCCCACCTCGTTCCACCTGAAAGTGTCAACAGTGAATCCCGCCAGCGCCAGCACCCTGTCGATGACTGTCATTACGAGCTCGTCTATCGTCTGCGGGCGACTGTAGAATGACGGTGTAGCGGGACATATGACAGCGCCGGCCTCTGTCAGCAGCTTCATGTTATTAATATGTATGAGGCTGTAGGGTGTCTCGCGGGGTACCAGTATCAGTCTGCGCCGTTCCTTAAGCATGACGTCCGCCGCCCGGGTGATGAGGTCGTCGGAGACGCCGTGGGCGATGCGCCCCACCATGCCCATAGAGGCAGGACAGATGATCATGGTGTCGTATGATGATGACCCGGAGGCAAATGGCGCGTTGAAGTCGTTGTTGTTCCATAGCTTCTCGGTTCCGGCGGGAGTGTACTTGCTGCCGGTCTCATAGAGCATGATGTCCTCCGCGTTGCCGGTGAATATGACCGCAACCTCCTCCGGGGGCTCAGGGAGCGAGCGCAGGCGGTCCAGCAGTTTCAGGGCATATATCGCTCCGCTGGCGCCTGTGACCGCAACTATTATCTTTCTTTTATTCATAGCTCTTAAGGAATGCAAAGATACAAATAGTTACATCCGGCAATGCTACAATACTTAAAGGTCTACGACCTATGGTTTGATAAGGTGGTCTGGTGCTACAATAATTAAAGGCCTACGGCCTATGGGTTGATTGGGTTGACGTGCGTAGCTACAATACTATAAGGTCTACGACCTAAGGTCCGATATTGTGGTCTGCTGCTACAATACTTAAGGTCCCGATAAATTGGGACAAGCTCTACGGCCTATGGTTTACATCTCCCGGAAAAATTCAGAAACACGCAAAATGCGAAGGCTATTGTCTTTGTTAAACAGCAGGTGCTCAAAATCCCTGCTCTTATTTTTGAGATCGACAGTGTGAAGTATTTTTGACACGGCCTCCTTAAGATCTTCAGGTCCGGCGACTGAGTGTTTTGACGACAGGAATGAATAATCCGGGGCGGTCTGGCCGAGGAGGAACATTACATCGTAAAAGTCGCGGCCTTTCTGCCGTTCAAGCATGGCTGAAACCTTCATCGCGCATAGAATGGGATCAGGAGGCACCGGGAAAGGGAAGAAGAATCCGGCACTTCTGATGTTGACCAGTACCGGACTGTAAATGAAGTTCTGGTCCTCGCTTTCGATCTTTATCAGGAAACGCTCTTCACGGTGCCCCGTCAGTCCAAGATCAAACAATAATCCCGGAAAATAGATATTACGGCGAAAAGCCTTTAGCCTGCTGTTCTCTTTGTCCCTGGGTTCAGCATTAAAACCGTTTCGACGGAGAAGTTGCAGGATATCGTCGGTCATCCTTAAAAACTCCTCTTTTGATAAATCCTTACAGTCGAAGTCGAGATCCTCGGAGAACCTGTCGATGCCTTTTAACAGTCGCAGGCATGTTCCACCGATAAGGGTTATCTTTCTGATCCATACAGTGGTCGACAGATAGTCAAGGATAAGAAGTTGGATATATTCCTTCAGCATATGCCTGTTGAAATTGGGATCATCACGTACCAGCGGAGGATAATAATTCTTCAGGTCATTAATTTGTATCATAAAGCATAGCTACTTAAAAGCATTTTGATTCTTTTGTCCAATGCATTGCTCTTAATCCTGGACGAGTATTCGAGAAGCAGATCCCTGTTCAACTCTTCCTGAAGGAAATACTCATCCAGCCGGAGCTCTTCCATCTCTTTGGCAGTATTGTAGAAAGGGTAAAGATAGAGCAGATCTGTAAGCGCTTTTTCCGGGGTGGCAAATAAAACAGTATGGCCATTGGCTATTGGTCTGGAGATGTAGCCAAACATCAAATCCTCCCTGACGGAACTATAGGTGAAAACACCGGAGGCATTAGTGAAGGAGGCGGTTTTCAGGGAGGTTACGCTGGTGATCTGTGTCACTGCCTCAGGGATCATTCCGTAGAATGCCAGTGCGGTATGCAGACTGACATAAGACGGACGGTAAATCCGGTTTGCGAAGTAATAGTGGTAGTCGGGCATTTTCAAGTACTCGGGGAAGGTATAGTATCCCTGCCTCAACCTGATGATCAGCCCCTGGCTTGTCCAGCGTACCAGGTTGTTCCTGCTGAAATCGGGTTGCCATGCGTAGACCTGGTTTACGTTAAAGCAGGCCAGAGGAAACATCCGTGTTCTGAATTCAATGAAATTCACCCTATTATATTTCTGTTATGCAACAAATATAGTGCAAAATAGAAATAGAAACAAATTTTATCTGATGTAATTAACGTGTAACAATGCTACCATACTTTAAGGTCTACGACCTAAGGTTCGGTATTATGGTCTGGTGCTACAATAATTAAAGGTCTACGACCTATGTGTTGATTGGGTTGACGTGCGTAGCTACAATACTATAAGGTCTACGACCTAAGGTTCGGTATTATGGTCTGGTGCTACAATAATTAAAGGCCTACGGCCTATGGTTGATTGGGTCTGCGTGCTACAATACTTAAAGGTCTACGACCTATGGGTTGATTGGGTTGACGTGCGGCTACGCTACAATACTATAAGGTCTACGACCTATTTACTCTCATTAGAAAGTATTTGACGTACAATCTTCGCGATGTACTTGCCGAGGATGTCAAACTCAATGTTGACGACGGTGCCGGCCTTAATCTGGTGGAAGTTTGTCACCTCCCAGGTGAAGGGAATGATTGCCACTTCAAATGACCTGTCCTTTGAATTGACCACCGTCAGGCTGACGCCGTTGACGCTGGCAGATCCCTTTTCGACCGTTATATGCTCGGGCGAGGTGGGTTCGTATTCAAATGTGTAGTACCATGATCCCTCAGCCTCGCGCACGGAGGTGCATGTTGCCGTCAGATCAACATGTCCCTGTACCATGTGACCGTCGAGGCGACCGTCGAGGCGGGTGCTGCGTTCGAGATTCACCTTGTCACCCGGCTTAAGGAGACCGAGGTTGGTCTTGTCAAGCGTTTCGCGAATGGCGGTCACGGTATATGTGTCGCCCTCCCTCTTCACCACGGTCAGGCAGACGCCGTTGTGCGACACACTCTGGTCGATCTTCAGCTCGGCGGTGAATGAGCACCGCATGGTTATGTGGATGTTGTCCTTTTCCTTTTCTATCCGCACCACCGGCGCGGCTTCCTCTACTATTCCCGAGAACATGCTGACAGATTTGGTTGCCCGGTAAAGATACAAAATGTAATTACATAGGGTGAAGGCAGCCAGGAGGGCTGTCTGTCTCTCCCGATGTATAACAATTTACAGTAACACACGTTACAGTAACAATCGTTACGATAAAATTATTAACTTTGCTTTGTAACATAAAAGAACTTGTGTGAAATTCATTGACCGCGAAAGTGAGCTGGAGATGCTCGAAGAGATCAGAAAAAGATCTGAAAGATCTGCTATGATGACTGTCATTACCGGCCGCCGAAGGATTGGTAAGACAACGCTGACAATCAAGGCTTTTAAGGGCCAGCCCTTTCTCTATCTGTTTGTTGTGAGAAAAAGTGAGATACTACTTTGCAAGGATTTCATTGAAGAGATTAATCGTGCACTCAATGTCAATGTATTAGGTGAATTCAACAGCTTTGCCCGCCTCTTTGAGTACCTTATTGTACTGTCGGAGAGCAAGCCTTTCACTCTTGTTATCGATGAGTTCCAGGAGTTTTTGAATGTGAACAAATCGGTTTTCGGAGAAATTCAGAGGCTGTGGGATATGCATAAGTCCAGGGCCAGAATGAATCTGGTCCTTTGCGGTTCTGTTTATTCAATGATGAAAAAGATTTTTGAGGATGAAAAAGAACCATTGTTTGGGCGTGCCAACGAGAGAATTTATCTAAAGTCATTTAATATTGAAGTCGTAAAGAATCTGCTTACAGAGAGTTTTCCTGATGTCAAGGACAGTGATATACTAAGCTTTTATACAATTACCGGGTGCTCAGCAAGGTATGTTGAGCTCTTCTTTGATAAAGGGAAATATACACTTTCAGGTATGGTTGATGAAATATTCAGGGAGAACTCATTGCTTCTCGAGGAAGGGAAAAATGTGCTGATAGAAGAGTTCGGCAAGGATTATAGTACTTATTTTTCAATTCTGTCACTCATATCTTCATCAAAAACATCGAGACCCGAGATAGAATCAGTTTTACAGAAAGAGACCGGCGGGTATATTGATAAACTGGAGAATGAATATATGCTGATAAGGAGTGTCAGGCCGGTGCTTGCAAAACCGGGCGGCAGGATACAGAGGTATGCAATTGATGACAATTTCCTTGCATTCTGGTTTCGGTTTATTTATAAGTACCGAGGCGCATTGGAGATAGGGAATTACAAATATGTCAGGACTATAGTAAAACGCGATTTCAGTACCTGGAGCGGAATTTTTCTCGAGAAGTATTTCAGGGAGAAAATTGCGTTAAGCGGTAATTACACATCTGTAGGGAGTTATTGGGAAAAAGGAAACCGAAATGAGATTGATATTGTGGCTATTGACGAGGAGAATAAGCGTGTACTTATTGCAGAGGTAAAAATGAGGAAGGCTGGTTTCAGAACCTCGCTGCTGAGAAACAGTGCCCGTAATCTTGTCAGTAAGCTTGCAGACTACGAGATCGAATACAGATCCTTATCACTGGATGACGTATAAGGTAAAGATCAGATTTATAAATATCAATTTATTTATCGTAACAGTAGTTACTGTAATAGCGGTTACTATAATTACAAATTAATGTATTGATAAAGAAAATGTTGGTCTATAGGACCCCATTGGTTTTTACCACAACCCCAGTGCCACCTTCCATCCCGACTCACTTCGTGGTCGGGATTGAGTCTACGCCTGAGTCGTAGCCTCAAACTGCCGACTGAAAACTGATTCAGATCTTCTCCACCAGCACCTTCACCATCTGCTCCTCGATGTCAATCTCCCGCGTGCCGGGGGCAGTGAGGGCCGCGGAGGGTGCCAGTGAAATATCCAGCGCCAGGGTCTGGGAGGCGATGTAGTCGGAGTGCTTCTTCACGGCAGCCGAGACAAAGGGGAGATCCTCTATCACAACCCTGATCTTGTCGGTCACCTCGAACCCGCTCTCCTTGCGTATGTTCTGTATGCGGTTCACAAATTCGCGGGCGATGCCTTCATGCAACAGCTCCTCAGTTACGGTTATGTCGAGGGCCACTGTCAGCCTCCCCTCGTTGGCCACGAGCCACCCGGGGATATCCTCCGAAATAATCTCCACCTCTGCGGTTGTGATGGCATAAGTCTCCCCGTCGAGCTTCAGGTTCCGGGAACCGTTCTTTTCGAACTCCGCTATCTCAGCCTGTGTCAGCGCCAGGATGGCCGCCCCGGCCTCCTTCATGTTCTTCCCGAAACGTGGTCCCAGCATCTTGAAGTTGGGCTTCACCCTGCGGATGAGCAGGCCGGAGGTGTCATCAACATACTCGACATCCTTCACGTTCACCTCGGCAAGTATCAGCGACTTGACAGCCTCGAAGCTCTTGCGGAAATGCTTGTCAGAAGCCGGCACCATTATCCTCGCCAGCGGCTGGCGCACGCGTATGTTCACACGGCGGCGCAGGGCAAGGATCATCGACGACATCTTCTGTGCTATCTCCATCCTCTCCTCGAGGGCCTTGTCTATCAGCTTCTTGTCGTAGGAAGGGAAGGAAGCCAGGTGAACTGACCCTTCACTGTGTTTCCCGCTCACCGAGTTGAGATCGGTAAAAATGCGGTCGGTGAAGAAGGGTATCATGGGCGATGCCAGGATGGCGACGGTCTCAAGACATGTATAAAGCGTCTGGTATGCCGAGAGCTTGTCCTCGTCGAGCCCGCCGCCCCAGTACCTCTTGCGGTTGAGGCGCACGTACCAGTTCGATAAATTCTCCGTCACGAAATCCGAAATGGCACGGCCGGCAGGGGTGAGGTCGTAATCATCGTAACGCTCCGTCACCTCCTTAACGAGGGTATTAAGCAGCGAGATGATCCAGCGGTCGATCTCGGGCCTCCGCTCCATGGGCACCTGCGGCTCGCTCCCGGTGAACCCGTCGACGTTGGCATACAACGCGAAGAACGAGTAGGTGTTATAGAGGGTCCCGAAGAACTTGCGCTTCGCCTCTTCCACTCCTGATATATCGAAGCGGAGGTTATCCCACGGCTGGGCGTTGGTGAGCATGTACCATCTCAAAGCATCGGATCCGTGCTGGTCAATGGTGCGAACGGGTCGACGGCGTTGCCCAGGCGTTTCGACATCTTGTTGCCGTTCTTGTCGAGCACCAGGCCGTTGGATATGATGTTTTTGTACGATACCGAATCGGATATCATCGTGGCGATGGCGTGGAGGGTGAAGAACCACCCGCGTGTCTGATCAACTCCCTCGGCGATGAAGTCAGCAGGGAACACATCAGTAAAATTCCCCTTGTTCTCAAAGGGATAATGTGCCTGTGCATAGGGCATCGCACCGGAGTCGAACCATACGTCTATCAGGTCGGTCTCGCGCTTCATCGGCCTGCCGGTCTTGCTGACAAGGATGATGTCATCGACATAGGGACGGTGCAGGTCGAGCAGCGAGTAGTTCTCCAGGCTGTTGTCGCCCTCGACGAAATTCGCCAAAGGGTTATGAAACATGTAGCCGGCATCGATGCTCCGGGTTATCTCGATCTTGAGCTCTGCCAGCGATCCGATGCACATCTCCTCCTGGCGGTCCTCGGTCATCCAGATGGGCAGCGGCGTGCCCCAGTAGCGTGAGCGCGACAGGTTCCAGTCGACCAGGTTCTCGAGCCACTTGCCGAAGCGACCCGTGCCGGTGCTCTCGGGCTTCCAGTTGATGGTGTTGTTCAGCTCTATCATGCGGTCGCGCAGCGCGGTGGTGCGTATGAACCACGAGTCGAGCGGGTAATAGAGCACGGGCTTGTCGGTGCGCCAGCAGTGCGGGTAGTTATGGACCTGCTTCTCGATGCGGAAGGCCTTACCCGACTGCTTCAGCATCACTGCGATGTCGACATCGAGGGTGGCATCGGCCTCTGTCAGGGTCTCGTCATATTCGTTCTTGACATAGCGGCCGGCAAACGGACCGTAAGTATCAGTGTTGACGTGGGTGGCGATGAATGCCTGGTCAAGATCTGCCAGCGGCACCATGCGGCCGCGACGGTCCACCAGCGGTCCCTCGAAGCCGTCGGACATCAGCACCAGCAGTGGCGGGACTCCATGCTCGCGTCCGGCGCGGTAGTCGTCGGCGCCGAAGGTGGGAGCAATATGCACAATTCCTGTCCCATCGACGGTGGTGACAAAGTCGCCCGTGATGACGCGGAAGGCGCCCTCGCCGGGATTGACCCAGTCGATAAGCTGCTCATAATCTATTCCTTTCAGCTGAGAGCCTTTGTATGTTCCGTTAACGGTGTATTCCAGCTTCTTGTCGGGCGCGAAGATCACCGGTATGAGCTCCTCGGCCAGAATAACGGTAATGGGCTCTGAAGTATAGGGGTTGGTGGTGTGGACCCGGGCATACTTGATCTCCGGTCCCACTGCCAGGGCGGTGTTTGAAGGCAGCGTCCACGGCGTGGTGGTCCATGCCATGATCTTCACTCCCTCGGTGTCGATGCCGCTGAAGAGGAACTTCGACTTATCGTTCCTGATGACGCTGAAGAGCGCGATGCATGTGGTGTCCTTCACATCGCGGTAGCAGCCCGGCATGTTGAGCTCGTGCGAGCTGAGGCCGGTGCCGGCGGCGGGAGAGAAGGGCTGAATGGTGTAGCCCTCGTAGAGCAGTCCCTTCTTGTAGAGCTCCTTCAGCAGCCACCAGAGTGTCTCGATGTACCTGTTATCGTAGGTGACGTACGGGTTGTCCATGTCGATCCAGTATCCCATGTGGCGGGTCAGATCCTCCCACGCATCGGTATACTTCATCACATCCTTGCGGCAGGCGGCGTTGTACTCATCGACGGAGATCTTCGTGCCTATGTCTTCCTTGGTGATTCCCAGCGACTTCTCCACGCCCAGCTCGACGGGCAGTCCGTGCGTGTCCCATCCCGCCTTGCGTTTCACCTCGTAGCCCTGCAGAGTCTTGTAGCGGCAGATGGCGTCCTTGATGGCGCGCGACATGACGTGATGTATTCCGGGCATGCCGTTGGCGGAGGGGGGACCCTCGTAGAAGATGAATTCGCCCTTGCCGTCGCGACTGCGGAGCGACCTGTGGAAGGTGTTGTTGTCATCCCACATCTTCAGCACCTCGTTGTTCAGTTTCGGGAGGTCAAGGCCCTTGTATTCAGGAAATCTCTTCGACATATAAACCTGCTATTTTTCAGCCTGCAAAGATAAGGAAAAGTCTAAAGTTCCCGACACGTCGTATCGGGATTTCAGAGCTACGCTCTTCAATCTGAGAGTCTAAAGTCTTAAGGTCAATGAGAATTATAATGCAAAATATATCATATTTTGTATTACATTTGCGGCATAATTCTAACACCGGTAGCCATGGCAGAAAAGACAAGATACACGGACGAGGACCTGGTGGAGTTCAGGCAGATAATCATGGCCAAACTCGACAAGGCAAGGAAAGACTACGATGTTCTCAAGGCAAGCATCACCCATGAGGATAACAATGATACCATGGACACCTCCCCCACCTTCAAGGTACTGGAAGAGGGAGCCACCACTCTGTCAAAGGAGGAGGCCGGCAGGCTGGCGCAGCGTCAGCTGAAATTCATCCAGCACCTGCAGGCGGCACTGGTACGAATAGAGAACAAAACTTACGGTATCTGCCGTGAGACTGGAAAACTCATCAGCAAGGAGCGTCTCCGCGCCGTCCCCCACGCCACCCTCAGCATGGAGGCAAAGCTGAAGCAGAAATAGTCTGAGGGTCTAAAGGTCCTAAAGGTCATGGTCTAGCGTCTGTGGCCTTTTTTATTATCATTCTACGGACCATTAGTCACTATGACTTTCACTTTACGGACATTATGACTTTCGACTTCAGCCTACGCTGACCTCGCGCTCCTGAAAACAATATTGTAAACGCTCCTGGCAAAATAACGCAGATCAGTGCCAAGGGGATTCTTGTCCCATGAGTCGAAATACCTCAGCTCGGAGTGCTGTATCGCCTCCAGCCCTGCAGGCATGTCGGCATAGTAAGGCGGAAGGAGGCCGGGCTTGTACCTGATGCGCCGGTCGCGTATGTCATCGTCGTAGAGATTGAAGTAATGGTTCGACAGCGGCCTGACGCCAAAAATCTTTATCTCTCCCCTGAGGATGTTGACGATCATCGGCAGCTCATCGAGCCATACACGCCTCGCAAAACGTCCCCACGTTGTCACACGGAAATCGTGATTCATCTTGCCGCCCGACTCCAGGTCGTGAAGATCATAAACATAATCCTGGATGTACTCGGAATAGGGATGCATGGTGCGCAGCTTGTAGACATTGAAGATCTCTCCGTCTCGTCCTATGCGCGGAAGAGAAATGATCAGACCGTAGCCGTTACCGTTGGCATGCGCCGGCGCCGACTTGCGCTGCGCCTTGATGCAGAGCATGTCGCCTGCAAACTTCTCCTGCCTGATGTTGAAGCCGGCACGGCATAGCCGTCCGAGCACCTCCGCTCTCGAGAAGGGCGGATTGGCTCCTCCGGTGAGTTTTTCCCATATACCCCTCGTGATTCGCAGTCGGGGTGCAACACGCCGGAACAGGAAATCCGGAATGAGCGAAGAGATAATACAGCACCGGTGAAAACTTCTTCCGCAAACGGCGCGCACGCTGCTCCAGCGTCTCCACCGAGCAGAGGAAGATGCCGTCACCTGTCAGCCGTCCATTGACCCTGTCAAGGAACTGGTCGAGCCCCCTGATGTTGTTCATCGGCTTAAGGTTGATGATGCAGGTGTATGCTCCCTGCTCGAGGTTCTGTATGTTAAAGGCGTCTGATGTTGAGACTATCGCGAGGCGTGATTTCTCATCGATGCTCACCATCGACGACAGTGTCTCGGCCCGCTCGCGTGAGCATCCCTCCTGGAGCCGTATCGTCAGCTGAGGATCGGGAGTGATCTCATTATCGATGGCGCGCTGCGACCGGGCTACCAGGTCGCGCTCCGTCAGCTTTGCAGGGGCAGGCTGCAGCAGCGGCGCCTTTCTGAATGCCATGTAAAGAGTCCCGAAAGCCAGCTCCAGCAGAGTGGCGGTGATGGCCGTACCAAACACCACCTGCCTTGAATAACCCAGGTCGCGCAGGGCGAAAAGCAGCAGAGCGGCAATGCTGGTTGCTATGAGGTTGGCGGAAAGCACATGTGTTAAAAGCGTGCGGAGATTGACAATCTTCCCGCGGCCAATCTTGCCGCTTATGACCGAGACTATGATCCACAGCAGGGCGAGGACCAGAAAGAAAGTAAGATGAGAAGGGATATATTGCTTCACCCCTGCTGGCTTGAGCATCGTCATCAGCACATACGAGATGGTCAGAATGATAATGTCAGCAGTAATTGTATATACCCGGAACCGGCTTTTATTCATTTCCCCCTTTGTTTATCGACAGAATACTGCAAATCTCCTTCTAACCGTTATCTTTGTGAAAGGCCCAAAAGATGAACTATTCAACATACATACAAACTTTATTAACACTACTCTTATTGTGTTGCGGCATTACATCGTACTCTCAGGTCATTCCTGAACCGGTGGCCGACGAGGCCGTATACCTCTTCATCGATGAGCTTGCGGGGGACGGGATAATAGATCTTAACAGGGCCGTAAAGCCTTACAGCAGAGGCATTATAGCCGCATGCCTGAAAGAGGCAGATGCGCAAAGGGATATGCTGACGCGAAGGCAACAGAAGGAGCTCGACTTCTGGCTCGGCAACTATGTGCCGACATGCCCCGAAGGAAAACTTAAGCTGGTGTATAATCCGGCCACGGCACAGTACCGCGACTCACTCTTCACCCTCACTGTCTCGCCGATACTGGGATTTACCGCCGGCATAACGAACGGCCAGTCGGATGAGTCCACCATAAGCTGGAAGAACGGCGCGAAGGTCTATGGAAGCTATGGCAGGCTGGCGTTCTTCGCCGCCCTGCAGGACAACCACCAGGATCCCGCTGCTGGGGGAGCCTGAATTCCTGACCACGGAAAGGGGAGGACACATCAAGAACGGCACGGACTTTTCGGAGATGACCGGAGGGGTCAGCTACATGTGGAAGTGGGGCGATGTCTCCTTCCTGAAGGATGCCCCGGTGTGGGGCAGCGGCTATGCCGGAACGAACATCCTCTCTGGCAGGGCGCCGTCGTTCATGCAGCTGAAGCTCCACATCAAAGCCGGTGAAATGGGCGGAGATGACCTGGCTCTACGGATGGCTGACATCGATGGTGGTCGACTCGGCACGGTCATACTGGACCTCAAACGCATACGGCCTCGAATACCGCGAGGTCTACCACACAAAGTACATCTCAACCAGCCTATTCACCTTCAGGCCTGTTCCCAGGCTGTACCTCTCTATAGGCAACAGCATAATCTGGTCTGACCCCAGGCTCTCGCCATACTATTTCATGCCGTTCTTCTTTTACAAGTCGGTTGACCATGGCGTCAACTCCGGCATCGACAACAGCAACTCGCAGATGTTCATAGACATAAGCTCGAACAACATAAGGCATCTCCACCTCTACGGCACCCTTTTTATCGATGAACTCTCCACGGCAAGGTTCACCACTGACGATTACAATTTCTTCTCGTGGAAAGGGGGGCTCCGCACCGGCAACTTCAGTTTTCTGCCCAACACCTGGTTCACTGCGGAGTGCACCTTCACCTATCCGCTCACCTTCCAGCATATTGTGCCGGTGACCACCTACGAGAACCAGGGATACAATATGGGGCACTGGCTCCGCGACAACAGCCGGAGCTGGTACCTGGCGCTCGATTACAAACCGCTCAGGGCGATGACCCTCCGCCTCTGGCACGAGTGGTCGGAGCGGGGACCCGATTACCAGAGCATCGGGGGCAGCAGGCTGGGTCTGCCCTATCTTGAGACAATTGAATGGAGTAATGTGGCCACGGGATTCGAGGCCAGCTACCTCATCACCGGCGGCGTGCAGGTGAGCGCCTCGCTGACATTTCGCAATGTTGAGGGCCGCAACGACTGGTACCCGGCGCATCTCTACGGCCAGACCACCACCTTCAGCGGTGGCATCGTCTGGGGATTCTAGGTCTCAAAGCGTCAGGGTCCTGATACTTCGTGTTTCGGATTTGGTTTCACGAGGCTTGCCGCCCTCCGGTACAGGGTTTATTCTCGTTTGGCATTCTTAATAATTATGTATATTTGCAATCGAAATGCAAAATAACATAAAATGATAGTCGAAAGAAGAATAGTTCAACATCTGAAAAGAATGCTTGAAAAGTTTCCTGTGGTCTCTGTTACAGGACCAAGACAATCAGGAAAAACGACTCTTCTGAGAAATGCGTTCAGTGAGTTTAAGTATTTTAATCTTGAGAGAATCGATATCAGGGAGATGGTATCAGCTGATCCAATCGGATTTCTGAATGAGGCCGGGACCAAAGTGATTTTTGATGAAGCTCAGAATCTTCCTTCACTTTTCAGCTGGATTCAGGTTGTATCTGACGAAAGGAGAATGAACGGACAGTATATCCTTTCCGGGTCGCAGAGTTTTCTCCTGAATAATCAGATAAGCCAGTCACTGGCAGGAAGGGTAAGTATCAATGTGCTTCTTCCTTTTGACATGAATGAACTCCTTGTCTACGGGGAAAATGATCCGGCCAGAATGATCATAAATGGATTTTACCCTCGTATTTACGATCAGAAGATTCAACCGAATGATTTCTATCCTTCTTATCTGCAGACATATATCGAACGGGATATCCGCACACTGAGGGCAATTGAAAACCTCCGGTCATTCTCGGGATTTCTGGGTCTCTGTGCAGGAAGAACGGGACAACTGCTTAACCTGACCTCTCTGGCCAATGATGCAGGAATTTCTGTGAATACTGCCAAAGCATGGCTCTCTTTACTTGAAGCCAGTTACATAATACTCCTGCTTCAGCCCTATCACCGGAATTTTAACAAGAGAATAATCAAGGCTCCAAAGCTTTACTTTTATGACACGGGAATTGCGTCATCTCTTCTCAGGATACAGGATCCGGGAATGCTTTCGGGACACTACCTGGTCGGAGCCCTGTTTGAGAACCTTGTAATCAGTGAACTGATTAAATCCATGGTCCATCAGGGAAAACGTCCGTTAATCTGGTACTGGCGTGAAAGCAACGGGCGGGAGATTGATTGCATAATTGAAAGCGAAGGTAACCGAATTGACGCCATTGAGATAAAAGGTGGACAGACTTATAATAACGACTACCTAAAGAACCTGAAATCATTTCCCGCGATGTCAGCAGATAAAATTGTCAGAAAAGCAGTCGTTTACCGTGGCGCGGAATCAACAATTGCAGGGGAGATCGAGGTTCTGTCATGGGTGGATTTCGCCAGGAAAAGATTACTCGATACCTGATGTCAGGAAATTTTTAAACAGGGTTCCTCAAAGTAAATTATTCAATAAAGTTTTATAACATTAATTAAAATTTACAAAAATACCTATATTTGTAAAATAGAGTTAATGTTATGAAAACGCGAAACAATATATTGTTACCAAGAGCACAAAAGACTCTGACTACCCTTGGAGAGAACATCCGTCTGGCGAGGCTGAGACGGAGATACAGCATGGAGCAGGTGGCAGAGAGAGCTGATATCAGCAGACCGACTCTGCACTCGATTGAAAGAGGCAACTCCAACGTAACAATTGGGGCATATGTCAAGGTTCTGGCTGTGCTGGGACTTGAACAGGATATTACCAAAGTGGCTACTGATGACATATTGGGTCGAAAAATTCAGGATTACGGGTTAACTGTTAAGAAAAGAGCGCCGAAAATAAACAAAAAAGCTTCCACGAACAATTGAGAATTTACCGCGGAGATAGTCAACGGTAATTTGGCTGCCCCTAACTTCTGACAGAAACCTTGCAACGATAGCATTGAGGAATGCGCGAACGGGTGGGGGGTGTGGTTATGATGGGCTGCTCTACAATACTTTAACCCCTCCGGGGTATAGATATGTTTCTATATCCTAAGCTACAATACTTAATCCGCTACGCGCAATAATTTGGGGATAAGCCCAATAATAGTCCAAGGACTTCAAGTATATGCCTGACCCCAATAGTCCATAGGACTTGAAGTATGTGCCTGACTCTAATAGTCCGTAGGACTTGAAGAATTCTAAGATAAAAGCAAACTTTTATGCGATTTTGTGTTGATAAGTCACCACATAAGGTGATTGCCTCTTAACTACTGCAAAGACTCTGTTTATTAATTTACAGCTGATTGCGTTTATGATTAGCTTATGCCCTTTGCCTTCTTCTTTTTTTCTCTGGTAATAAGATTTTCAATTCGCATTCCACTTAGAAGCTGAGTTAGCCCCCCTCGAAAGCATTGTCTTTATTGTTTTGTTGGCTAAATGACTCACCTGTGATTTTCCTTTTATGGATGTGCCTGAAGTATTATCAAAAGGAGCGACTCCGGAATAACAGGCATATTGTCTGCCATCTTCAAAAGCAGTAAAATTGTTTGTTGTTACAACCAAGAAAGCAGCAATTACAAGCCCTATACCTTTAACAGAAGTTGATAACAGAAAATTTCTTTGAATATCTTCGTCTGAGTTGATCACTTCTATTATTTGCTTCTCAACACTCATTATACGGGTATTATAATCCTGTATAAGTGAACTGATATCGCCTGTAACAGTTTTTATTTTTGTAATCTGCTCATATTGTTCGTGGCTTTTAATACTGTTCTTGAGAGAAGTTCTGATACGGACAAGTTGTTCTCTATAGGTGAGCAGTTGCTTTATGCTGATAATGATCTGTGACGGGAGAGTAAAAAGCTTCAGTTTACTAACATGAGTACAGGCATAATTTGCTATTCTCCGGGCATCAATTTTATCGTCCTTTCCTCTTGTCATTCCCAGGCTTCTTTTGATCTTTAATCCTGGTTCAACACAAAAATCAGTACCTTTATCGCTCAGCCAGGCAAAAAGCAACAAGCCATATGTGCCGGGTATGCTCCATACAGAACAGGCACCGGTTAAGGTCAGTTTTGTTCTTCACAAGCCACTCCATCATAGTATCAAAGCCATCCAAATCATTACTAAACTGCTTGTTAGTAAAAGATCCCGGATGTTTAGCATTAAGAAGTGCACAGTCGATGTAATCTTTTGAGATATCAATCCCAAGAAAATCAGTTTTCTTCATACTTTTGGTATATTAGTTTTTAATGACCGGAAGTGGTTGTCTGACTAAAACCTTTAATAAGCCCCTGCTTAACATTCTAAACGGTTCTGGCAACCATAAAGGGGACTGAGGACTAATTCTTAAATTGATTCTTAATAAGTATTGTAATAGTTCACCTCAGTTCCCTCCGGTTTATTAACTTTATGCTAAGTTATTAACTCCCCCTGGAACCCCCTTTTTTAACATCATAATTATTTATTAATTTGGATGCTAATCTAAAGGTATTGTAGACCACCTATGTTGAACCAAGCCATACCCCGTAGAGCCTGCCCCGATAGCCGTAAGGCGTATCGGGGGGTTCAAGTTTGGTAGACAATGATGGAAAATACCCTAACCATTCCTCGGAGAGGATATACACCTCCGCCAACATTAATTTATTAAATTTGCATCGCAATACAAAGATGTGATGGAAGAGAACCAGACCCCGCCGGCGATGGAGGGAACTCCTGCACAGGAGGATACCCTGGCGAAGGAGGATACTCTTGTGGGTGAGGATACTCTCCCGAAGGAGAAGTCCCTCGCAAGGGAGTCGACCCCGGCACACAAAAAGCCGGAGCGGGCCTGGTACGCCGTCTATACCAACTCCAGGGCGGAGAAGAGAGTCAACGACAGGCTCAATGAACTTGGCATCGAGACATTCCTCCCCCTCCAGAAGACCCTCCGCCAGTGGTCCGACCGCAAGAAGCTGGTTGAGAAGCCCCTGATAAGTTCCTACGTCTTCGTGAAGGTCACCGCGAAGGAGTATTTCACGGTCCGCAAGACTGACGGCGTCGTCAAGTTCATCATGATACAGGGCAAACCCGTACCCATCCCCGAAGCCCAGATCACCAACCTCCGCATCCTCTGCGGCAGCGACGCCGAGGTGGAGCTCAGCAGCGACGTGTATGCCGAGGGCGACATGGTCGAGGTGATCGTCGGTTCGCTGACCGGCCTCCGCGGCGAGCTGATCCGCGTGGGACGCAAGCACAAGGTGGTCATACGCATCATCAAACACGGCATGAACCTTACCGTAGATATAAAAACCAATGCCCTGCGTAAAATCGATAAAAATTCGGATATTTAGTAAACTTTTGCACCGGCCAAAAACTATGACATCCGACCTTCAGATTGAGACCCGCAGGTCGAACCGACCCGCCGACAGGTGGGGAGCTCGCCGCAGGCAAACCCCGCACACGAACTTGTCCCGAAGAAGTCGGGAGTGTCGGGGCCGCAAGACAAAACCTTCCGAAAGCAACGATTCGCAAATAACTTCAGACCATATGAAAAAACTTATCCCCCTGCATTGCCCTCATCATCATCGCAGCCTCATGCTCAACACAGAAGGAGCTCTCTTACCTGAACAACCTCGACGAGCTGGGTGGTGAGAACTATTTCCCGATGGATGTCCCCGATTACAATGTTCAGCCACGCGATATCCTCTATGTATCTGTCAAAGCACAGACCCCGGAGGGAGCGCTGACCGAGATGCTGGGTGACGGGAGTTCGGCGAACGTCAATAACATTGCAAATGAAGGATCATCCTACCTGATCGGTTACAGCATTGATCCCGAGGGGATCGTCACTCTGCCGTTGATTGGCAAGGTGCCTGTAGCAGGACTGACTGTCTTCCGGATACGTGACCTCTTCCAGGCAGAAGGTCGACTCACTCTTCCGCCACGCTTATGTCGAGGTTAAGCTCATGAGCTATAAATTCACGGTTATCGGAGAGGTCAGAGCGCCGGGCACCTTCGTCAACTACAATGACCAGCTGACTGTCCTCGAAGCAATAGGGCGCGCAGGAGGCATATCCG
>CAWDHN010000007.1:0-402043 GCA_963802145.1 uncultured Rikenellaceae bacterium | reverse complement strand
ATCCATGGCAACGATGCCACATGCCAGTATGATGTTATCGTCACCGATGACGAGGATCCGACTATCACCTGTGCAGTACCTGCAGCCAGCTACACGGCCGATGCCGGAGAGTGTTACTACACGGTAACAGGCACGGCTCTTGACCCGACAGCTACCGATGACAACTGCGGAGTGCTGAGCATAATCAACAATTATAACAGTACCTCGACTCTTGCAGGAGCACAGTTCCCTGTCGGCACGACAACAGTCATCTGGACCATCACTGACATCCACGGCAACGATGCCACATGCCAGTATGATATTATCGTCACCGATGACGAGGATCCGACTATCACGTGTGCCGTACCTGCAGCCAGCTACACGGCCGATGCCGGAGAGTGTTACTACACGGTAACAGGCACGGCTCTTGATCCGACAGCTACTGATGACAACTGCGGAGTGCTGAGCATAATCAACAATTATAACAGTACCTCGACTCTGGCAGGAGCACAGTTCCCTGTCGGCACGACAACAGTCATCTGGACCATCACCGACATACACGGCAATGACACCAATGCCAGTATGATATTATCGTCACCGATGACGAGGATCCGACTATCACCTGTGCCGTACCTGCAGCCAGCTACACGGCCGATGCCGGCGAGTGTTACTACACGGTAACAGGCACGGCTCTTGACCCGACAGCTACTGATGACAACTGCGGAGTGCTGAGCATAATCAACAATTATAACAGTACCTCGACTCTGGCAGGAGCACAGTTCCCGGTAGGAACGACAACAGTCATCTGGACCATCACTGACATCCATGGCAACGATGCCACATGCCAGTATGATGTTATCGTCACCGATGATGAGGATCCGACTATCACGTGTGCCGTACCTGCAGCCAGCTACACGGCCGATGCCGGAGAGTGTTACTACACGGTAACAGGCACGGCTCTTGACCCGACAGCTACTGATGACAACTGCGGAGTGCTGAGCATAATCAACAATTATAACAGTACCTCGACCCTGGCAGGAGCACAGTTCCCTGTCGGCACGACAACAGTCATCTGGACCATCACTGACATCCATGGCAACGATGCCACATGCCAGTATGATATTATCGTCACCGATGACGAGGATCCGACTATCACCTGTGCCGTACCTGCAGCCAGCTACACGGCCGATGCCGGCGAGTGTTACTACACGGTAACAGGCACGGCTCTTGATCCGACAGCTACTGATGACAACTGCGGAGTGCTGAGCGTGGTCAACGACTTCAACGGCACGGCTACCCTTGCAGGAGCACAGTTCCCGGTAGGAACGACAACAGTCATCTGGACCATTACTGACATCCACGGCAACGATGCCACATGCCAGTATGATGTTATCGTCACCGATGACGAGGATCCGACTATCACCTGTGCCGTACCTGCAGCGAGCTACACGGCCGATGCCGGAGAGTGTTACTACACGGTAACAGGCACGGCTCTTGACCCGACAGCTACGGATGACAACTGCGGAGTGCTGAGCATAATCAACAATTATAACAGTACCTCGACTCTTGCAGGAGCACAGTTCCCTGTCGGCACGACAACGGTCATCTGGACCATTACTGACATCCATGGCAACGATGCCACATGCCAGTATGATGTTATCGTCACCGATGACGAGGATCCGACTATCACCTGTGCCGTACCTGCAGCCAGCTACACGGCCGATGCCGGCGAGTGTTACTACACGGTAACAGGCACGGCTCTTGACCCGACAGCTACAGATGACAACTGCGGAGTGCTGAGCGTGGTCAACGACTTCAACAGCACGCTCACTCTTGCAGGGGCACAGTTCCCGGTAGGAACGACAACAGTAATCTGGACCATTACTGACATCCATGGCAACGATGCCACATGCCAGTATGATGTTATCGTCACCGATGACGAGGATCCGACTATCACCTGTGCCGTACCTGCAGCGAGCTACACGGCCGATGCCGGCGAGTGTTACTACACGGTAACAGGCACGGCTCTTGACCCGACAGCTACCGATGACAACTGCGGAGTGCTGAGCATAATCAACAATTATAACAGTACCTCGACCCTTGCAGGAGCACAGTTCCCTGTCGGCACGACAACAGTCATCTGGACCATTACTGACATCCATGGCAACGATGCCACATGCCAGTATGATGTTATCGTCACCGATGACGAGGATCCGACTATCACCTGTGCCGTACCTGCAGCCAGCTACACGGCCGATGCCGGCGAGTGTTACTACACGGTAACAGGCACGGCTCTTGATCCGACAGCTACTGATGACAACTGCGGAGTGCAGAGCGTGGTCAACGACTTCAACGGCACGGCTACCCTTGCAGGAGCACAGTTCCCGGTAGGAACGACAACAGTCATCTGGACCATTACTGACATCCATGGCAACGATGCCACATGCCAGTATGATGTTATCGTCACCGATGATGAAGATCCGACTATCACCTGTGCCGTACCTGCAGCCAGCTACACGGCCGATGCCGGAGAGTGTTACTACACGGTAACAGGCACGGCTCTTGACCCGACAGCTACTGATGACAACTGCGGAGTGCTGAGCATAATCAACAATTATAACAGTACCTCGACTCTTGCAGGAGCACAGTTCCCTGTCGGCACGACAACGGTCATCTGGACCATTACTGACATCCATGGCAACGATGCCACATGCCAGTATGATGTTATCGTCACCGATGACGAGGATCCGACTATCACCTGTGCAGTACCTGCAGCCAGCTACACGGCCGATGCCGGCGAGTGTTACTACACGGTAACAGGCACGGCTCTTGATCCGACAGCTACAGATGACAACTGCGGAGTGCAGAGCGTGGTCAACGACTTCAACGGCACGGCTACTCTTGCAGGGGCACAGTTCCCGGTAGGAACGACAACAGTCATCTGGACCATTACTGACATCCACGGCAACGATGCCACATGCCAGTATGATGTTATCGTCACCGATGACGAGGATCCGACTATCACCTGTGCCGTACCTGCAGCGAGCTACACGGCCGATGCCGGCGAGTGTTACTACACGGTAACAGGCACGGCTCTTGACCCGACAGCTACCGATGACAACTGCGGAGTGCTGAGCATAATCAACAATTATAACAGTACCTCGACCCTGGCAGGAGCACAGTTCCCTGTCGGCACGACAACGGTCATCTGGACCATTACTGACATCCATGGCAACGATGCCACATGCCAGTATGATATTATCGTCACCGATGACGAGGATCCGACTATCACCTGTGCCGTACCTGCAGCCAGCTACACGGCCGATGCCGGCGAGTGTTACTACACGGTAACAGGCACGGCTCTTGATCCGACAGCTACTGATGACAACTGCGGAGTACAGAGCGTGGTCAACGACTTCAACGGCACGGCTACCCTTGCAGGAGCCCAGTTCCCGGTAGGAACGACAACAGTCATCTGGACCATTACTGACATCCATGGCAACGATGCCACATGCCAGTATGATGTTATCGTCACCGATGATGAAGATCCGACTATCACCTGTGCCGTACCTGCAGCGAGCTACACGGCCGATGCCGGAGAGTGTTACTACACGGTAACAGGTACGGCTCTTGACCCGACAGCTACTGATGACAACTGCGGAGTGCTGAGCATAATCAACAATTATAACAGTACCTCGACTCTGGCAGGGGCACAGTTCCCGGTAGGAACGACAACAGTCATCTGGACCATTACTGACATCCATGGCAACGATGCCACATGCCAGTATGATGTTATCGTCACCGATGATGAAGATCCGACTATAACGTGTGCCGTACCTGCAGCCAGCTACACGGCCGATGCCGGCGAGTGTTACTACACGGTAACAGGTACGGCTCTTGACCCGACAGCTACCGATGACAACTGCGGAGTGCTGAGCATAATCAACAATTATAACAGTACATCGACCCTGGCAGGAGCACAGTTCCCGGTAGGAACGACAACAGTCATCTGGACCATTACTGACATCCATGGCAACGATGCCACATGCCAGTATGATGTTATCGTCACCGATGATGAGGATCCGACTATAACGTGTGCCGTACCTGCAGCCAGCTACACGGCCGATGCCGGAGAGTGTTACTACACGGTAACAGGCACGGCTCTTGACCCGACAGCTACTGATGACAACTGCGGAGTGCTGAGCATAATCAACAATTATAACAGTACCTCGACCCTGGCAGGGGCACAGTTCCCGGTAGGAACGACAACAGTCATCTGGACCATTACTGACATCCATGGCAACGATGCCACATGCCAGTATGATGTTATCGTCACCGATGATGAAGATCCGACTATAACGTGTGCCGTACCTGCAGCCAGCTACACGGCCGATGCCGGAGAGTGTTACTACACGGTAACAGGCACGGCTCTTGACCCGACAGCTACCGATGACAACTGCGGAGTGCTGAGCATAATCAACAATTATAACAGTACCTCGACCCTTGCAGGAGCCCAGTTCCCGGTAGGAACGACAACAGTCATCTGGACCATTACTGACATCCATGGCAACGATGCCACATGCCAGTATGATGTTATCGTCACCGATGATGAAGATCCGACTATAACGTGTGCCTTACCTGCAGCCAGCTACACGGCCGATGCCGGAGAGTGTTACTACACTGTAACAGGTACGGCTCTTGACCCGACAGCTACTGATGACAACTGCGGAGTACAGAGCGTGGTCAACGACTTCAACGGCACGTCTACCCTTGCAGGAGCCCAGTTCCCGGTAGGAACGACAACAGTCATCTGGACCATTACTGACATCCATGGCAACGATGCCACATGCCAGTATGATGTTATCGTCACCGATGATGAAGATCCGACTATAACGTGTGCCTTACCTGCAGCCAGCTACACGGCCGATGCCGGAGAGTGTTACTACACGGTAACAGGCACAGCTCTTGACCCGACAGCTACCGATGACAACTGCGGAGTGCTGAGCATAATCAACAATTATAACAGTACCTCGACCCTGGCAGGGGCACAGTTCCCGGTAGGAACGACAACAGTCATCTGGACCATTACTGACATCCATGGCAACGATGCCACATGCCAGTATGATGTTATCGTCACCGATGATGAAGATCCGACTATAACGTGTGCCTTACCTGCAGCCAGCTACACGGCCGATGCCGGAGAGTGTTACTACACGGTAACAGGCACAGCTCTTGACCCGACAGCTACTGATGACAACTGCGGAGTGCTGAGCATAATCAACAATTATAACAGTACCTCGACCCTGGCAGGGGCACAGTTCCCGGTAGGAACGACAACAGTCATCTGGACCATTACTGACATCCATGGCAACGATGCCACATGCCAGTATGATGTTATCGTCACCGATGATGAAGATCCGACTATAACGTGTGCCGTACCTGCAGCCAGCTACACGGCCGATGCCGGCGAGTGTTACTACACGGTAACAGGTACGGCTCTTGACCCGACAGCTACCGATGACAACTGCGGAGTGCTGAGCATAATCAACAATTATAACAGTACATCGACCCTTGCTGGAGCACAGTTCCCGGTAGGAACGACAACAGTCATCTGGACCATTACCGACATACACGGTAATGACACGCAATGCCAGTATGATGTTATCGTCACCGATGATGAAGATCCGACTATCACGTGTGCAGTACCTGCAGCCAGCTACACGGCCGATGCCGGCGAGTGTTACTACACGGTAACGGGCACGGCTCTTGACCCGACAGCTACTGATGACAACTGCGGAGTGCTGAGCATAATCAACAATTATAACAGTACCTCGACCCTGGCAGGAGCACAGTTCCCTGTCGGCACGACAACAGTCATCTGGACCATCACCGACATCCATGGCAACGATGCCACATGCCAGTATGATATTATCGTCACCGATGACGAGGATCCGACAATCATATGTCCGGCTGACATCCTTGACATTCCGGCTGATCCCGGGGAGTGCTACGCTACAGGCGTAGTTCTTGGCCTGCCTGTCACAGATGACAATTGCGGGGTTGTCGTGTGACAAATGATGCACCTGCTCAATTCCCGGCCGGTATAACAATTGTTACCTGGACAGTTACTGACATACATGGTAATTCTGCAACATGTGAACAGCTGGTCACAGTAATTGACACGGAATTTCCGACATTCACGGCGCCAGGTGATATTACCATAAATAAGGATGCCACGTGCGGATATGATGCAAGTCCTGACATTACAGGTGATGTTACCAATGAAGCCGACAATTGCGACACATCGCTTGATGCAACATACACTGATGTAGTTGTTGCGGGTGCATGCGAAGGAGAACAGATCATCACGAGGACATGGAGTCTGTCTGATGATTATGGCAATACCACAACTCATGATCAGATCATCACGGTAGAAGATAACACCGCCCCGACCTTTACGGTCCCGGCCGACATAACAATCTACAAGGATGCCACCTGTGGATATGATGCCAGCGCAGGTATCACGGGAGATGTCACGGATGAAGCAGACAACTGCGACACATCGCTCGATGCGACCTTCACTGATGCTGTTGTGCCAGGTGCATGCGAAGGAGAGGAGATCATCACCAGGACATGGACACTGACCGACGACTGCGGTAACCCGACGACACACATACAGATCATCACTGTCAGGGACACCACCCCGCCGACCTTCACAGTCCCGGCTGATATCACCATCTACAAGGATGCCACATGCGGTTATGATGCCGGCATAGGTATCACGGGTGATGTCACGGACGAGGCAGACAACTGCGACACATCACTTGATGCGACCTTTACCGACGTCGTTGTGGCAGGTGCATGCGAAGGAGAACAGATCATTACGAGGAGATGGACACTGACGGACGACTGCGGCAATACAACGACCTACGATCAGATCATCACCGCCACTGATACCATTTCACCAGAATGGACAACACTTCCAGGTGCACTTGATGTTACCCTGGAGTGCAATGACACCGATGGTCTTGCAGCAGCACAGGCACTCTTCCCTGTGGCAACTGACAACTGCGACGGTACAACTTCTGATATAGTAAAGGTCCCTGGTTTATTTGCCGAGGGATCAACCTGCCCGCAGGCAGGCAGCTACACAAACACCTGGACTGTAACGGATGACTGTGGCAATGTCAGCACCGTTTATACTCAGACTATCACTATTGTCGATCTGACCGCCCCGACCTTTACGGTCCCGGCAGACATAACAATCTACAAGGATGCCACCTGCGGTTTTGATGCCAGCGTGGGTATCACGGGAGACGTGACTGACGAGGCAGACAACTGCGACACATCGCTTGATGCGACCTTCACTGATGCAGTGGTCCCGGGTGCATGCGAAGGCGAAGAGATCATCACCAGGACATGGACGCTTACCGACGACTGCGGTAACCCGACGACACACATACAGATCATCACTGTCAGGGACACCACCCCGCCGACCTTCACAGTCCCGGCAGACATTACCATCTACAAGGATGCCACCTGCGGTTTTGATGCCAGCGTGGGTATCACGGGAGACGTCACTGACGAGGCAGACAACTGCGACACATCGCTTGATGCGACCTTCACTGATGCAGTTGTCCCGGGCGCATGCGAAGGCGAAGAGATCATCACCAGGACATGGACACTTACCGACGACTGCGGTAACCCGACTACACACATACAGATCATCACTGTCAGGGACACCACCCCGCCGACCTTCACAGTCCCGGCAGACATAACAATCTACAAGGATGCCACCTGCGGTTTTGATGCCAGCGTAGGTATCACGGGAGACGTGACTGACGAGGCAGACAACTGCGACACATCGCTTGATGCGACCTTCACTGATGCAGTGGTTCCGGGTGCATGCGAAGGCGAAGAGATCATCACCAGGACATGGACACTTACCGACGACTGCGGTAACCCGACTACACACATACAGATCATCACTGTCAGGGACACCACCCCGCCGACCTTCACAGTCCCGGCAGACATAACAATCTACAAGGATGCCACCTGCGGTTTTGATGCCAGCGTGGGCATCACTGGAGACGTCACTGACGAGGCAGACAACTGCGACACATCGCTTGATGCGACCTTCACTGATGCAGTGGTCCCGGGTGCATGCGAAGGCGAAGAGATCATCACCAGGACATGGACACTTGACCGACGACTGCGGTAACCCGACTACACACATACAGATCATCACTGTCAGGGACACCACCCCGCCGACCTTCACGGTCCCGGCCGACATAACAATCTACAAGGATGCCACCTGCGGTTTTGATGCCAGCGTGGGTATCACGGGAGACGTGACTGACGAGGCAGACAACTGCGACACATCGCTTGATGCGACCTTCACTGATGCAGTGGTTCCGGGTGCATGCGAAGGCGAAGAGATCATCACCAGGACATGGACGCTGACCGACGACTGCGGTAACCTGACTACACACATACAGATCATCACTGTCAGGGACACCACCCCACCGACCTTTACGGTCCCGGCAGACATAACAATCTACAAGGATGCCACCTGCGGTTTTGATGCCGGCGTAGGCATCACTGGAGACGTGACTGACGAGGCAGACAACTGCGACACATCGCTTGATGCGACCTTCACTGATGCAGTGGTTCCGGGTGCATGCGAAGGCGAAGAGATCATCACCAGGACATGGACACTGACCGACGACTGCGGTAACCCGACTACACACATACAGATCATCACTGTCAGGGACACCACCCCGCCGACCTTCACAGTCCCGGCCGACATAACAATCTACAAGGATGCCACCTGCGGTTTTGATGCCGGCGTAGGCATCACTGGAGACGTGACGGATGAGGCAGACAACTGCGACACATCGCTTGATGCGACCTTCACTGATGCAGTGGTTCCGGGTGCATGCGAAGGCGAAGAGATCATCACCAGGACATGGACGCTTACCGACGACTGCGGTAACCCGACTACACACATACAGATCATCACTGTCAGGGACACCACCCCGCCGACCTTCACAGTCCCGGCAGACATAACAATCTACAAGGATGCCACCTGCGGTTTTGATGCCAGCGTAGGTATCACGGGAGACGTCACTGACGAGGCAGACAACTGCGACACATCGCTTGATGCGACCTTCACTGATGCAGTTGTTCCGGGTGCATGCGAAGGCGAAGAGATCATCACCAGGACATGGACCCTGACCGACGACTGCGGTAACCTGACTACACACATACAGATCATCACTGTCAGGGACACCACCCCGCCGACCTTCACGGTCCCGGCAGACATAACAATCTACAAGGATGCCACCTGCGGTTTTGATGCCAGCGTGGGTATCACGGGAGACGTGACTGACGAGGCAGACAACTGCGACACATCGCTTGATGCGACCTTCACTGATGCAGTGGTTCCGGGTGCATGCGAAGGCGAAGAGATCATCACCAGGACATGGACGCTGACCGACGACTGCGGTAACCTGACTACACACATACAGATCATCACTGTCAGGGACACCACCCCGCCGACCTTCACGGTCCCGGCAGACATAACAATCTACAAGGATGCCACCTGCGGTTTTGATGCCAGCGTAGGCATCACGGGAGACGTGACTGACGAGGCAGACAACTGCGACACATCGCTTGATGCGACCTTCACTGATGCAGTGGTTCCGGGTGCATGCGAAGGCGAAGAGATCATCACCAGGACATGGACGCTTACCGACGACTGCGGTAACCCGACGACACACATACAGATCATCACTGTCAGGGACACCACCCCGCCGACCTTCACTGTTCCGGCAGAAATAACCATATGCCGTGACGTTAATGGAATCTATGACAGGGATGTAACAAATACGGGCGATGTCACTGATGAAGCAGATAACTGCGACACCTCACTGGATGCAGTCTACGGTGATTCAGATGCAGCTATGGGTACCATAACAACTGTCGGGTATATTACCAGGACATGGACCCTTACGGATGACTGTGGCAACACTACAATACAGTATCAGACCATCTGGGTTCAGCCTGTACCGCGGATATCTGTCACGGTACCCGACACCCTCTTCTGCAATGGATCTACCATTGACTTTGCGATAGATTCGCTGGTTATATCAAGAGGCGAAGTCATGTACGACCTCGATGTGACTTATCCTGCCGGAGTAAGCGGCATATTGTCCGATGGCTCGAGGCCGATATTGAATATTGCGGACCTGCTGACCAACAGCACAAACAGCCACCAGACGGTTACCTATACATTCAGACCCTATATTCAGGGCAATCCCGGAGACCCCACCTGCCATGACGGGATTGAGGTGACGATTACAGTACATGTTGAACCGACTGCCAGAGTCGCCCTGACACTGGCCGATGATGAACTGTGCAACGGTGAAAGCGTCAATATTCAGCTTTCCACTGTAACTATACCCTATCGTGGCATAGAGTACAATGTTGACGCCATAAACAGCTATCCGGAGATAACAGGATTCACCGACAGAACAGGTCTGATCACGACCGATATTATCATAGAAGCACTTAGCAACAGTGGCGACACAGCCAGAATGGTCACCTATGTTGTTTCTCCGGTGACACTTGATGTCAGCGGCAACCAGAAGTGTTACGGAATCAATGATACGGTTGAGGTATGGGTCAATCCGACTCCGCGGGCCACTCCGGCAAACAACACTCCCCAGATCTGTTACGGCGCTACAACTGATGTTGTACTTCTGAGTCCTACCGTAATGCATTCGGGTTTTAATGAGTTTAATTACACTATCTCGGCCACTGCATCAACAGCTGTTGTCGACGGCAACAGGACCCCCCTCAATAGCATTGCCCCCGGCACTCACCTGCAGTTCCCGTACACCAACGAAAGCGATACGATGCAGTCTGTATTCTTCCATATCACTCCGAAGGTGACGGGCCCGGGATGTCCGTACGGCCCTGTTGTCATATCTGAGGTTAAGGTGCATGCCCATCCGCTGCAGTCGCTTGAAATAAGGGATTCCATCACCTGCGACGGAGGCCAGGACGGTTCGCTCGAAGTAATCCATGCGAAGGGAATGGACCCGATGTGGGTTGCCTGGACCGGACCTGATTACTGGGAAGATGAAGGTTATAATATGTATATCGTTGACGAGAGGAGTCAGGGCTATTATACTGCAACGGTCACTGATGAACTCGGATGTGAAAATGACGCATGGCTAAACCTCGTGGAACCCTATACGGAGGTAGCATTCTATTTCAGTAGTTTTATTTCGTGTCCCGGTGCAGGAGATGCCGTCTTCGCGCTGGCGCTTACGGAAGGTCAGGCTCCGCCATACTACTATTACCTTGTTCGTAATATGTCAGATACTCTCTATCAGGGCTCCATGCCACCAGTAGGTGATCCGCCAATCTATCTCAACAATATAATTCCAGGAGACTATATCCTGATAGTTGAAGATGCCAACGGATGCAAGAAGCTTGAACCCCGGACGGTATTCGATGCACCTGTGACAACAGCCAGGTTTACCAAGTCGGATTACTCCGGGTACAACATCTCGTGCGACAGTTACAACGACGGGTCGATATGGGTAAGCAGCATAAGGAGCTGGTACCTCGATGGTGCTGACACCCTGTTTGTCAGCACAAGGGCGCCTTATACGTATCTTTGGACTGCCTCAGACGGAGGTGTCATCACAGGAAGCGCAACCGACAGCATACTGGTTAATGTTCCGGCCGGAACCTATCACCTGACAGTTACTGACAGCTGGGGTTGCCAGTTCCATTTCACTGATTCCCTGAATGAACCGGACGGCATTGACCTGATGAGTGAAGCCGTCTCTTCCAGCGCAGACGGAAATTATGAAATCTCATGCTTCGGAAGAAATGACGGATTTATTACGCTTGGATTTGACGGCGGCGCCGGGGCTTACAGTTATGCCTGGACAGGTCCCAATGGTTATACTGCAGCTACGGCCTCGATAGCAAATCTGACAGCAGGAGCCTATCAGCTTACCGTCACAGACGGCAACTCCTGCCACAAGATATATCCGTATCTTCTTGAGGAGCCAGACTCTGTCAGTATTAATGTGGATAAGTCCCTGACAACCGACGGATCATTCAATATCAGCTGCAGTGGCGATGATGGCACCATTGACATCACAGTCTCCGGCGGCAGCGGAACGGGCACTTATACATACGACTGGAGAGACATAAACAATCCTGCCTGGTCAAGCACCCAGGAGGATCAGACAATCAAGGCTGGTTCTTACAGAGTATATGTTACCGATGCCAACGGTTGCACCAACGACAGAGGTGTTGTCATGACCGAACCTGCTCTACTGACGGCTGCACTTGCAGTTTCTGAGATAACATGCCTGACGGCGCCGTCCTTCAATGACGGAGAAATAGACCTGACAGTCAACGGAGGCAGGTTGCCGTACAGCTTTGCATGGGAAGGGCCATCCGGATATACGTCAGGAGCTGAAGATATTACAGGACTGACACCCGGAGACTACCTGGTGACTGTTACTGACGGTTATGGATGCATCATAACAGCCGATACCACCCTGGCAATGCCGGAACCGCTAACGATAGATACAATAAAATCGAACTATAACGGCTTTAGTGTAAGCTGCCTGGGCAGATCTGACGGATGGATCAAGGTGATACCACTTACCGGTACCGGACCCTATGATTTCACATGGAGCGGACCAGGAGGGTTCACAGCCACTGCCACAGATTCTATTTACGGCCTAAGGGAGGGTGTTTATGCAGTGACTGTCACAGACAGGCATTTGTGCACGATTACCGGTAACATCATACTGGAATCTCCCGGCCAGCTGAGCGTGACGCTGAATATATGGCCAAGCGCCGGAGGGAACTTCGACATCAACTGCAACGGAGGAGCAACAGGCAGAGTTGACATTGCACCTGTGAATGCTGCGGGCACTCCGACCTATCTCTGGTCAGACGGACTCGCGGGAGCATCACGCAACGACCTGCGCGCCGGCATGCATGAGGTCATCATAACTGATGCCAATGGTTGCATAGCTGATACAACACTTACCCTTACCCAGCCTGATTCGCTGGTAATCTCCTTCAGCATGATATCACCATTCTGTCCGGAGAGCACTGACGGAACCATCTTTGCAGGCGTGACAGGCGGTGAGGGCGCCTACAGTTTCAGCTGGAGCAACGGCCAGACAACACAGGAGGTCAGCGGCCTGACGGCAGGCTTCTACCGGGTTGAGGCAAGAGACTTCAACGGTTGCACCGTAACAGACTCGCTGACACTTGGATCATTAAATGATATCTGCGTGGGTATTCCCAACGCCTTCTCTCCGGACGGGGACGGAATCAATGAAGTCTGGAATATTGCCCGAATCACTCTCTATTCCGAAGCCGAGGTTATCATTCTTAACAGGTGGGGAGAAACGGTCTGGAAATCTGCGAAGGGGTATCCTGAGCCATGGGACGGACGGGCCTCAAACGGGAAGGCACTTCCTATGGATTCATATCATTACGCCATCGATCTCCATAACGGAGAGAAACCTATAGTCGGACATGTGACCATTATCAGGTAAATTATGTACAAAAACAGAGGAGCATGTAAGGTGAAAAAGGGATTGTTAATAATTGTCGCAGTAGTGTTTGCAGCCGGATTGGATGCACAGGATCTGCCTTTATACAGCCAGTATCTCTTCAACAAGTATCTCATTAATCCGGCCGTAGCCGGAAGTGACGGCTACACAAGCATCAACCTTACCACCAGGCAGCAGTGGACCGGCTACCAGGGAGCGCCGCAGACTTACTCACTGAGCTTTCAGGGACGTGTTCTCAAGCAGAAATATGTCATTAAGGACAACCTCTTCAATAAAAGGATTTTCAAGCCTCAGACACAAGGAAAGGTAGGTCTAGGGGGCACCATATATTCTGATATAAACGGTCTTGTACGCCGCACAGGGTTCTCAACATCATACGCATATCACATTTGGCTTCACGGAGGTACTCAGCTCTCTTTAGGCCTGGCGTTTACAGGCTATCACTATAAGATCGACGAGAGGCAGATCCAGTTTGAAGATCCGGATGAACCGTGGATGAACACTGATTTCAGAAAGGGGATATTCGTTCCGGACTTTAACTTCGGGGCATACCTTCTTAACAGGAAATTCGCTGTGGGATTTTCGGCACAGGAGCTGATGGAAGGGTTCATAAAAGCCGGAAGTCAGGCTTACAATGACCTGAAGATATACAGGACATACTACCTTTTCGGGAATTATGACTTCGAACCTGACAACAAGAACCTGATACAACCATCGCTTTTGGTAAAGATGTCAGAACAGCTGAGGCCCCAGGCAGATATAGGTATAACCTACTCATATGACAACGCTTTTTGGGTTGGGGCAACCTTCAGAACCGGCAGTGCGATAATTGCCAATGTGGGAGTAAGAAGGGACAGGCTCTTTTTCGGGTACTCTTTTGACTTTACGCTTAATGCCATACAGATGTCAACTTACGGCTCACACGAGTTCATTGTGGCAGTAAGATTTGGAGATACACCCAGGAAGTACCGCTGGTTAGACAGGTACTAGGAACCCTGTTTTGAAAGCACGTAGATAAGGGAACTGGCACTGTTTTTCCGAAACAGGCTCATTGCCGTCAGAAAGCTGCCCGTTAAGATGCCCCGCACCAATGACAGACGGCCTCCGCGATTCTTATAGCTGAGGGCGGAAATATAAAATATATCGAGAGGCAATGACCTGGTCTTCGCGCATTTGAAGCCGCATTTCTCAATGAAACGGATCAGGGTATCAGGAGAGAAGTGCCACAGGTGCCTGGGAACATCCAGGGCGGCCCATTTATCTCCAAACCATCCGGCATCAGCTGAGTTCAGGTTGGGCAATGCAATAATGCAGCTCCCGTCATCTTTCAGGATCCTTCTTACCTCGTTCATCCACATTCCCGGATCATAGAGGTGCTCAATGACATGCCAGAATGTGATACAGTCAGTTGATTTATCAGGAATATTAATGATCTCTGAGGGCGGAACAGCTGTAATACCTGATACGGCCACCGAATAATTCCTTGCCTGCTCATTCAGCTCTATCCCGGTGACCTTCCATCCCTTCATTTGCATGAACGAAGCGAAGTACCCGGTACCGCTTCCGATATCAAGCAGGGTGCCTGAGTCCTTTCGTGTTACTTCGGATACCAGCCTGTGCTTTCTCCGGAGCATGAAGTTCCTGGCGAGATGATAAAAATATTCGGTAAGATTCTGTTTTTTATCGGAATGGGATATATAATCCTCTGACAGATAATACCTTCCTATCTCCCCTTCAGCAGGAGGATCAGCGGTGAACGCAAAGCCGCATGCGTCACACTTTCTTATGGCAAAGGTCTCCCCGCTGACCAGGTGATCCTTTGAGATAAACAGTTGGGTAAAGCGATCATTTCCGCAAACCAGGCACGGTCTCTCCTCAGTCATTCCTGCGCTGGGATTTAAATGAGAGAATGGCAGCAATGGCAAGCAATGCCATAAGAATGAGGGAACCGGCCAGGGAGACAGTGTTACCTGTCTTGTACGACTGCGGTTCGAACCGGAAGGTGATAGTATGGTCTCCGGCAGGCAGAGACATGCCTCTCAGGACATAATCAGTCCTGAAATGCTCGGCAGGAACATCGTTAATATATGCCTGCCATCCATGCCGGTAATATATCTCCGAAAAGACCGCAACTCTCTCTGATGAGAGTGTAGCTTTATAGACCAGCAGATTTGGCTCATAGGAGGTCAGGAAGATCGTGTCGGAAGGCGATCCCTGGGTGTCGGTTACGGTAATCATGCCGGCAAATCTCCTGTCAACAACAGCCTCACGCAAAGGGTCGGTGGTTTTAATAGCCTGCAGCTCTGTATCGGCATTCTCAACAAGTGTCACCCTGTTTACGAGCCAGGCGTTGCCGGCAGCATATCGGTTTATCAGTGGTGCAGCCCCCGGATCAATTATGATATATTTGGTATTGAGCATGTTAAGTGCGCTGAGGTTCTTCATGACACCCTCGGCCTCGTCCCATGAAGAGGAAGTTCTCAGGCTTGAAATAAGCGAGTTTATGTCATCCGTGAGGCTTGTTTCAATTAGTTCCTGGTACCTCTTCATCTTCACACCGCTGTAGCCTCCTATCGAATGATGATGATATGACGTTGACGCATCGTTGAAGGTTGATACTGTCAGGTTCAGAACACGGTATTCCCCCTTATCCTGAAGGATCTCCTTGTCAGCATGAGTGGGGGCAAAAGAGTTGACGGCCTCTCTTTTTGTTTCAAAATTGGAGGCTCCGAGATATCTTGCACTGACCGGGATCTGGTCAATGAGGAACAGCACCGGGAGGCCTATCAGCAGATAGTTGAGCTTCAGTTTCTCTTTCAGGAAGAACCAGAGTAGTGCGGCTCCACCTGCAATAAGAAGGGCTGATCTGAATGCATCGGCGCGTACCATCATCTTCCTGTCGGCTATCATTGCATCCTTGAGCCACGCCAGTGCATCTGGAAATGAACTCTCATCAGGTCTGAGGAATGATCCGGCGAGTCCGGGCATCAGGAAGAAGATAAAGGCAAGACCTCCTGTCACCATGGCAGCCGTCAGCACTGATTTCCTGGCCTTCTCCCTTGTGACTGAACCTTCGGTAATGGCCCTGACAGCCAGGATGGCAAGCAGCGGCACACATACTCCGGCGATGACAAGGGTCATCGAAACCGCCCTGAATTTGTCATATCCCGGGAAGAAATCGATGAACAGTGATGTCAGCGGCATAAGGTTCTTTCCCCATGACAGTAGCAGCGAGAGCACCACTGCCGTAAGGATCCACCATTTCTCCCTGCCCCTGACTATCAGCAGGCCCAGAACAAACAGGAACAGCACCACGGCGCCGAAATAGACCGGCCCGCTGGTTGACGGCTGTTTTCCCCAGTACCTGAAAACCTGTCCCTGTGCCTGCCCCATATTGTTCTTCCGGAGCGCCTTAACGGTCTCTGAATCCTTTGAGAATGGGGCTGTGGCTCCTCCCCTGAAATTGGGTATCAGGAATGTAAAAGACTCGCCTATTCCGTAACTCCATTGTGTTATATACTCAGGGTCAAGTCCCTTCTCATTGGTGCCCTCAGCTTTTGTGAGCTCACTCTTGCCCCGGGTTGATTCCTTACTGTACTCCCAGGTTGAATAAAGCGAAGCGAAATTGACACTGAAGGCAATCAATGCCGCCACTACCAGGATTCCCAGTGTTTTCAGGAAAGAGGGCAGGGTTTTCTTTTTGATGGCATCTGTCAGCTCGAAAATACCAAAAACCATGACTATCAGTCCTGTATAATAGGTTATCTGAAAGTGGTTAGCCATTATCTCCAGCGACATGAACAGGGCAAAGAGGATGGCTCCTGTCAGGGCATGTTTCCGGAATGCGTAAACAACGCTGCCCACCACAGGCGCCATGTATGCCATGGCATAGGCTTTTGTGTTGTGCCCGGCCGAGAGGCTTACGAAGAGGTATGATGCGAATCCGTAGGCTATTGCTCCGGCCATGGCCAGCCATGGGTTGACCCTGCAGAACAGCAGAAGGATGTAAAAGCCCAGCATTGAGAGGAATAGCGCCGCCACAGGCGTCCTGTATATCTTGAGAAAATCATCAAGGTGCTTGAAAAGGTTTCCCGGATACTTGGCAGATATCATATATGCCGGCATGCCACCGAACATCGAGTTGGTCCATAAGGGCTCCTTCCCGTATTGTTCGCGGTAGTCGCTTATCTCCTTAGAGGAGCCCTCGTAGACCTTTGTGTCATGCGCATTGATCTTCCTGCCTTCGAGCACAGGATAAAAATAGAGGAAGGAGATCACTGTGAAGACAAGCACGGCAATAAGGTGCGGCACGACAGGTTTCAATGCATTCACTTTCATCGTATGGGCTTTATAAGGGAATAACCCCGGGTTGTTATCATCCGACAAAAATACACCAACTGATCCTTAAATCAAATGAGTATATTATTATACATTTGCCGGTACAAGAGATTGAGATGGGAATAGTTCAAAGGCAGACACTTCGCGGGACAGCATGGTCTTACATTGGTGCCCTGCTGGGGTTTGTGAACATTGCCCTCCTTTCGCCGAAGATCTTTTCGACCGGGGAGATTGGCGTGGTGCAGCTTCTTCTCTCCTTTGCCACCATGCTGGCGCAGTTCTCCAGCCTCGGATTCACAAACGTTATAAACAGGCTCTTTCCCTGGTTCAGGGACAGCCGCGGAAAACACCATGGGTTCCTGGCTCTCTCGCTTGTAATCACCCTCGCCGGGTTTATCGCAGCCCTTATCTTTCTGAAGTTTTACTCGCCTCATTTTGAGGTGGCAAATATGGATCAGTCACCGCTGATCTCAGAGTACTCATTTTATATTCCGGCGCTGCTCCTGGTCACACTGCTGTTCAACCTGCTCGACAACTATAACAAAGTACTGTATGATGCCGTACTTGGAACATTTCTGAGAGAGTTCCTGTTCAGGGTGCTTAACCTTATCCTGATAGTCCTCTTCTGGGCGGGACTGATAGATTTCAGCGGCTATGTTTTTGGCTATGTTGTCTCGCAGGGGGTGCCGCTGATCATTATCTTCATCAGCCTGCTTGCCAGGGGTGAGATAACGATGAAACTTGAACCCGGGTTCATAACACCCCATCTGCGGCGCGAGATAATCATTCTCTGCCTGTTCGGGATACTGACAGGTTTCAGTACGATTGCCCTTACCACGTTCGATAAACTATTCATCAACAAGTATCTGGGAGAGGGTGAGGTGGGTATTTATTCCATTGCTTCATATTTTGCCGTACTTATTTTGTTGCCTGGCAGATCGGCGGCGAAGATCTCCATCCCATTCCTTGCCGAGTCATGGAAGAAGAATGATCTGGAAACCATAGATGACATGTATTCAAGAACCAGCATCAACCAGTATGCTGTAGGGCTTCTGATTTTTATCGGGCTCCTGGTAAACATTGACAATATCTTCCGCCTGTTGCCTGATGTTTACGGCAGAAGCGCAGCCGTGATCGTCCTTGTCGGCCTGGGTAACCTGGTCAGTGTGTCGGCAGGGATAAACGGCGTGGTTCTGAGCACATCGTCACTTTACAGGTTCCAGACCTGGCTCATGTTCATACTGATAGTGATGTTTGTGGTAACCAGCATGATCTTTATACCGCTTTTCGGTATTACCGGAGCCGCCCTTGCCGCAATGATCTCGAATATTGTTTACAATATGCTCGGGGTTATTGTTGTAGGCAGGAGGTTCGGCCTGTGGCCCTATAGCATGGCACACCTGAAAATGTCACTTGTGGGCCTTGTGGCAATCGCCGCAGGCTATATTCTGCCTCAGCTCTCCCTTTACCCTGACATAATGGTAAGAAGCCTTCTGGTCACGGTCATTTTTACTGCCGGGGTATACTTCTGGAGGCTTTCTGACGACATGAACGGACTCATCGCATCCTTTCTGTCGAGGCTGAAGAAATAGCCATTGAGCCAACCCGATCATTTCTCAAGGCCTGACAGCCGGCGCTACCCTGTCTGCTCCGTAGAAATGGCTATTGGGTATTGCTTATCAGGTCTCCAAGCTTGACAGCCAGCGCCCTTCGTGAATACTCAAGGTGGTGGCCGCTTCTTTTCACTGTTTTGCCCTCGGCAACTCTCATGATAAAATCACGGATTCCCTGCACATCATTGTAACCGAAGATTCCCTGATAGCCGCAGAGTGCCAGTAACCGTGCTGCATCACCCTCTTCCGGGCCCAGAAAGAGAATTGGCTTTTCAGTTGCCATGTACTCGAATATCTTTCCGGTGAGGATAGACCTGTTTGAAGGATGATCAGGGATGATCAGCAGCAGCAGGCTCGAATCCATCATGTGCTTTATCGCAGCCGGATGTTCGCAATACTGGATGAACTCAGGCCCTTTACCATCGCCATCAGCCTGAAACAGCTCCTGTACCGGCTCCGGAACGGTACCGACGAACTTCATCTTCACCTGCCTGCCGCCTGACCTGACCTCATTTATGGCCTCGATTAACCCTTTTACCGGGTAAGCCGGCGACAGCGTGCCCACATATGTTATGGTAAATTCTTCCGGTAAGGTCGGCACTATCCCCTCAAAATCCTCCTCGTCAAACCCGTTCGGCAGTACATGGATCTTTCTTTCGATATTTTCGGCCTTACCGGCCAGTATCGAAGCAAGGGTCTGTCCAACGGTTATCACTGTATCAGCCCTGGTCAGCACATTCATCTCCATCTGTCTGTCGAGCATCCTGGCAGGCAATGATGGCTTGAACATGTCATAGTAATAGATGTCCGTCCAGGGGTCTCTCATGTCTGCCACCCAGTTTATCTGAGAAAACCGGCGCTTAAGCCTCAGTCCGATCAGCTGTGTCGAGTGCGGGGGGCTGGTGGTTATCACATGAGTGATGTTTTCAGCCTTTATCAGCTCGCAGGCCTTCCGGAAGGCGAACCTGTTCCATCCTTTGCGGGGGTCGGGAATAAAGAAGTTCCCCCGGATGAAGCGGCTGATTTTGCTTCTCAACCCTTTTTCATTTCCTGAGGCAAAGCCGGCATGGGGTATTTTCGACTGGTCTTTGTTGTAAAGGGCGAAATAATTCATCGCCTTTGTCCTGTGTACCTCCACGTCAAGTGGTATCTCGCCGTAAAGTGACAGATCCCTGAAGGGGTAGGCAGCATATTCCGGTTTCACGGTCAGGACGACGGGCAGCCATCCTGATGAAGGAAGATATTTGGTGAATTTGAGCCAGCGCTGTACTCCCGCTCCGCCGCTGGGAGGCCAGTAGTAGGTTATTATCAAAACCTTTTCCGGCCTGGATCTCATTTCAGAGTTTTTTTAGTTGCTCCTGCATGCTGACCTTGTCAGCAATGATAGATCTCAGTTGTGCTACCGGGACACGCTCCTGAAGCATCGAGTCGCGATACCTGATGGTCACGGTGCTGTCCTCCACGGTCTGATAATCAATTGTAATGCAGTATGGGGTTCCTATGGCATCCTGCCGGCGATAGCGTTTCCCTATCGAATCCTTCTCGTCATACTGGCAGTTGAAATCGAACTTGAGGTCATTGATTATCTTGCGTGAGATATCGGGCAGCCCCTCTTTCCTCACCAGCGGCAGCACTGCCAGCTTAACAGGGGCAAGCACTGACGGAAGCCTGAGAACAACCCTGCTGTCAGGCACGCCATCCTCTTTGGTAAGGTCCTCCTCATAGTAGGAGGCTGCGATAACCTGAAGGAACATGCGGTCAACACCGATAGATGTCTCAATCACATAGGGAATATACGATTCGTTCTTTTCCGGGTCGAAGTACTGCATCTTCTTCCCGCTGTACTCCTGGTGCTGTTTAAGGTCGAAATCGGTTCTTGAGTGAATCCCCTCCACCTCCTTGAAGCCAAATGGGAATTTGTACTCGATGTCAGCGGCTGCGTTGGCATAATGGGCCAGTTTGTCATGATCATGGAACCGGTAGTTGGCATCACCGAAGCCAAGAGCCCGGTGCCATTTCATCCTGGCCTCCTTCCACTGGCTGAACCATTCCAGCTCGGTACCGGGCCTGACGAAGAACTGCATCTCCATCTGTTCGAACTCGCGCATGCGGAAGATGAACTGGCGTGCAACGATCTCGTTCCTGAAGGCTTTGCCTATCTGGGCTATGCCGAAGGGAAGCTTCATGCGCCCGGTCTTCTGCACGTTAAGGAAATTAACGAAGATACCCTGTGCCGTTTCGGGACGCAGGTAGATCTTCATGGCTCCGTCAGAGGTTGATCCTATCTCTGTGGCAAACATCAGGTTGAACTGCCTGACATCGGTCCAGTTTTTGGTTCCGGAGACAGGGCATACGATCTCGTTGTCAATAATAATTTGCTTTAATGCTGCAAGGTCAGGTCCGGCCATGGCATCAACGAATCTCCTGTGCAGGAGGTCATACTTCTCCCTGACCTCAACCACGCGCGGATTCGTTGACCTGTACAACACCTCGTCAAACTTCTCGCCGAAACGGCCCCTGGCCTTTTCAATCTCCTTCTCAATCTTCTCATCCAGTTTTTCAAGCTGTTCCTCTATCAGGACATCGGCACGGTATCTCTTCTTGCTGTCTTTGTTGTCTATCAGGGGGTCATTGAAGGCATCAACATGTCCGGATGCTTTCCAGATAGTCGGATGCATGAATATTGCCGAATCGAGCCCGACAATATTTTCATGCAGAAGTACCATGCTGTCCCACCAGTACTTTTTGATATTGTTTTTCAGTTCAACGCCGTACTGGCCGTAGTCATATACTGCGCCAAGTCCGTCATAAATTTCGCTTGACTGGAACACATAACCGTACTCCTTGCAGTGTGCGACGAGTTTCTTAAAGATATCTTCCTGAGCCATAATATTTTTTAGGTTCTGCCTGCTAACCGGGCAAAAGTATATTAAAATCCGCGGTTTTACAATCGGCGGAAAATGTCTGAAATCAATTTGTATCTTTACTTTTCGTTTCTGAAAATGCCTTTATGAAGGTTAGGTGTGATTTTCTTGTGATTGGATCAGGTATAGCTGGTCTTTCATTCGCGCTTAAGGTAGCTGCTGCCGGCAAAGTATGCATAATTACCAAAGCCAAAATGGAAGACTGCAGTACCAACTATGCCCAGGGCGGCATTGCGGCAGTGATGTATGAGCCTGATAACTTTGAGAAACATGTCAGGGACACCATGGTAGCCGGCGCCGGCTACTGCAATGAGGAGGTTGTCAGGATGGTGGTGAGTGAGGCTCCCGAACGTATCAGGGAGCTTATTGAGATGGGCGTTGACTTTGACAAGAAACCTGACGGGAAGCTTGACATGGCGATGGAGGGAGGACACACTGAGCACAGGATCCTTCACCACAAGGACTCCACCGGTGCCGAGATAGAGAAAGTACTGATTAAAAAGGTGCGGGAGCATAAGAACATTGTCATCTTTGAAGATCACTTTGCAATTGACCTCCTCACCCAGCATAACCTGGGGGAATATGTGACCAGGGACTGGAAAAACATTGAGTGCTACGGTGCTTACGTAGCTGATCTCAGCACGAGCAAGGTAAAGACATTTCTGGCGAAGGTGACTGTCCTTGCCACCGGCGGATGCGGGAATATATACCTCACAACCACCAACCCCGTTGTTGCCACCGGAGACGGTGTGGCCATGGTGCACAGGGCCAACGGTATGATCGAGAACATGGAGTTCATCCAGTTTCACCCCACTTCACTGTATGACCCCAATACAAGACCCTCATTCCTGATTACTGAGGCCCTGAGAGGTTTCGGGGCCGAGCTGCGCAACAGCGACGGGGAAAAATTCATGCCGAAATATCACGTCAGGGGATCGCTAGCTCCGCGTGATGTTGTGGCCAGGGCCATAGACAATGAGATGAAGCTTAGGGGTGAAGACTTTGTGTGGCTCGACTGCACCCATCTTGACAGTGAGGAGCTGAAATCACATTTCCCCCACATTCATGAGAAGTGTCTTTCGGTAGGCGTGGATATTACAAAGGATATGATACCTGTTGTTCCTGCAGCCCACTATTCATGCGGAGGGGTAAGGGTGAACAAGGATGGAAGAAGCTCGATAGACCGGCTTTACGCCATAGGAGAGGTATCATCCACAGGCCTTCACGGCGCCAACAGGCTGGCATCCAATTCACTCATCGAAGCCGCTGTATATGCCCACCGGGCTGCGGTTGATGCCTCGACCCGCACAGAAAGCCTTACCTATGAAGAGAAGATACCGTCGTGGAACTATCACGGCACCACACACCTCGAGGAGATGATCCTTGTGACTCAGAACTACAGGGAGATGCAGATGATCATGAGTAACTATGTGGGGATAGTCAGATCAGACCTCAGGCTGGCAAGGGCAAAGACAAGGCTTGAAATAATCTACCAGGAGACCGAAGATCTTTACCGCAGGTCAACTCTTTCGCGGCAGCTGATTGAACTGCGCAACCTTATAGCGGCAGGCTACCTGGTAATAAAAATGGCACAGAACAGACAGGAGAGCCTGGGTTTGCATTATTCCATCGACTACCCCGCAAGACCCGGTTCAGAATTTTAAGCATATCAGCTCTATGGAAACCAATGAAATCACCGATGCCCCCGTTGTCACGGGTGAGACTCCGTTTCTAACCGCTCCCTTCAGGGGAAAGAATGCATTCTGGAGGTATTTCCTCGGTGGGGTGGTGCCTTTTATCGTCTCAAATATTATCGGGGCCATTCCGCTCGCCGTTGTCATGATAAGCTACACCCTGGACGGCTCCAGCCTGCCCCAGAAAGGTGGAATGCCTGATTTTGAACTAATGGGAATTGATCCCAACATCGGGTTTGCCTTTATGCTTTTTCCCTTTATTCTGGCATTTTTTACGATCGTATGGCTGATCAGGCCGTTGCATAACCGCAGTTTTGGAACGGTGATCAACGGAGGCAGGAAGGTACGCTGGGGAAGGATGATGTTCTCCGCATTTGTCTGGATTGCCATGTCAGCCGCATGGCTGTTCTACTCAGTCACGACAGATCCCGGCAATTTCAGTCTGAACAATACTTCAAGCACATTGCTGATCCTTGCCGCCCTGTCACTGTTGCTTATACCGTTCCAGGCGGCGTTTGAGGAGATACTTTTCAGGGGGTATCTGATGCAGGGTTTTGCCGTGCTGGCACGCAACAGATGGGTGCCGCTGTTAATTACCTCGTTGCTGTTCGGACTGATGCATGCACTTAATCCAGAAGTAAAGGAATATGGGTTTATGACCATGATTCCGCAGTATGTATTTTTCGGTCTTGTGTTTGCCGTTCTCACGTTGCTCGATGACGGAATAGAGCTGGCCATTGGTGCCCATGCCGCCAACAACGCCTTTCTGTCGGTGTTCTTGACACACAAGGATGCGGCGTTGCAGACGCCGGCGATGTATGAGCAGATCAAGATATATCCATGGCAGGATTTCGCAGGGCTTGTGGCCATGTCGGTGGTGTTTGTCATTATTATGACCGTTGTATACCGGTGGAAGGATATCCGCAGGCTATATGCGAAGATAACCGTGTCAGATGTCGTAGATGCCGGTTGAGTCACCGGTTCTGCAACTGCCCCACTTCTCACTGATCTCTGACAGAATTTTTCTGATCTCCTCCACGTCGAGAGAGGTGAGGAGTCTGAGCCTGGTCTCCCTGAAACCCGGCAGGCCCTTGAAGTAGTTTGAAAAATGCCGCCGCATCTCCAGTATTGAAGCTTTGCCCTCCTTGTGTTCCAGTGACTTATCAAGGTGCAGCAGGGCAAGGTCCGCCTTCTCCTCGACTGTCGGCTCAGGGAGGAGCTCGCCCGTGTCAAGATAGTGTCGTATCTCTCTGAATATCCATGGTCTGCCGAAGGTAGCCCTTCCTATCATAATACCATCAACACCGTATCTGTCAAACATCTGTTTGGCTCTCTCCGGTCCGTTGACATCGCCGTTGCCGATAATTGGTATTTTGATGCGGGGGTTGTTTTTAACCTCACCTATGAGGCTCCAGTCGGCCTCACCGCGGTACATCTGAGCCCTGGTGCGGCCGTGTATGGTCAGTCCGGCGATGCCTGTATCCTGCAGCTGTTCAGCCACATCAACAATAATCTTACTGCTGTCATCCCACCCCAGCCTGGTTTTTACCGTAACCGGGATTTTGACGGCTTTGACAATTGCCGTTGTCATTTCAATCATCAGCGGGATATTCTGAAGCATGCCGGCGCCGGCGCCGCGGGCGGCGATCTTCCTCACCGGGCATCCGAAGTTCAGGTCGATGAGGTCAGGCTGAGCCTCCCCGGCCCTGAGTGCGGCATCAACCATTGAGTCAATGATATGACCATAAAGCTGGATCCCTATCGGCCGTTCATAATCAAACAGGTCAAGCTTCTTTACACTGCTCTTCCCATCCCTGATCAGTCCGTCAGAGGAGATAAACTCGGTATACATGAAATCGGCTCCGAACATCTTGCAGATGTACCTGAATGAAGGGTCGGTGATATCCTCCATGGGAGCAAGAAAGAGAGGCTGCCCCCTGAGTATGGTATTTCCGAGTTTCAATGGTTGATTATTGAATGTCCTGATCCACCTCGAAAAGGGTGGGTGAGTGGTCCTGCCTGGTAGTCTCGTTCCGGCGGAATACATACACCAGTCCGTACTTTTCGGCACTGGTCCGTTTTTCCTCTTCGGGCAGTGATGCAAAGCTTGTTTCTATCTCATTCCACAGTAGGGTGATAAGTTCATCAGCCTCATTCCGCATCTCCGAGGTCCGGTTCACGCACTCGGAGGCACGGCGGTTTATGGTCTTGTAATGGTTACGGGTCTCCAGGAACTTTTCATACCGTACCTTGACCACGGCGATAGAGGGGTTTGTAACCGGCGGGCTGCCTTTCCTTATCCTGTATTCCTCACCGTCAATGATCCGTTTTCCCCATGCGACAAGCTCATTCTCGGTTGTGAGGGAGGGTAGGGAGGAATCATCGGAGGCGATCCCGTAGAATGATCTTGTTTCCTGGGTTAGCTCGCCCCTGGCTATGGCCATATTCATGACCTTCAGGAAATGAGTAATATATAATCTTGCCTTACGTGCGGTATCCTGGTTTGACTTGCTCTTTTCTCCCTGGTTGGCAAGAGTCTGCCGTTGATGGCTGATGGCATTTTCAAAAACCGGAAGGAATGCCTTGATCTTAACAAGTGTCTTCATTGAAAAAGCAAGCCTGAAGGGCGGGATATCCTTGCTCATTTCAACAGCTTTCTTTAATGCTCTCAGACGGGCTGAATCAGTGTTGGGCAGGCGGCGATAGGGCATAGAACTAATCTGTTACTGATCTGTGGTATGCGAATATACACTCTTATCGAAACATGGCAATGCCCTTCGCAATTAAAATTTACTGATATCCTGAAAAATATCAACAGCTCTTGTTACATTAGCGTTGTGATACAAAAACAATGAAATATGTTTCCAAAAGAGGTTTACATTAATCGCCGTAACAGGCTGAGATCCCTTGTGAGTAATGGCATAGCCCTTTTTACGGGCAATGTCGAGGCCCCGATGAACTATCCTGACAATACGTACCATTGGAGGCAGGACAGTGATTTCCTCTATTTTTTCGGCATTGATCTGCCCGGACTGACCGGCATGATAGATTTTAACTCGGGTGAGGATTGCATCTTCGGCAATGATTTCGACGTTGAGGATATCGTCTGGATGGGGCCGCAGCCGTTTATTAAAGACCTGGCCGCCAGTGTGGGGGTGGAGCATCATCTGCCTCTGTCGAAGCTGGACGACTATATTAATCAGGCTATTTCAGGAGGGAGGCCGGTGCATTTCCTGCCGCCGTACAGGGCCGAAACCAAGATGACTCTTGGGGCGCTGCTTCGCGAGAATCCATGCCAGATGCGTACGAAAGCATCAGAGAGCCTTATAAGGGCTGTGGTTTCGCTCAGGTCGATAAAGGAGGATGTGGAGATTGAAGAGATAGACAAAGCGGCAGACATTGCGTGCGAGATGCAGACCATGGCCATGCGCATGTGCAAGCCGGGGGTGAGGGAGCAGGAGATATTCGGGACCATTGAGGGCATAGCATGGGCTAAGGGCAGCGGGCCGTCATTCCCCATTATTCTGAGTGTCAACGGTCAGACGCTTCACAATCACAAACATGATAACATACTCAGGGAAGGGAGGATGATGGTAACCGACTGCGGTGCCGAGTCAAACATGCATTATGCTTCAGACCTCACGCGCACAACACCGGTTGGAGGCGTCTTCAGCCAGCGACAGAGGGAGATTTATGAGATAGTCCTGAAAGCCAATGTTGAATCGATAAAGAGAGCAGGACCCGGCATTTCAAACCGTGACCTTCACCTCGGGGCCTGCGAGATCATTGCTGCCGGACTGAAGGAGCTGGGACTGATGAAAGGCGACACGGCTGCGGCCGTTGCCGCCGGTGCACATGCTCTCTTCATGCCTCACGGACTTGGTCACATGATGGGCCTTGACGTCCATGACATGGAGAGCCTGGGAGAGAATTATGTTGGTTATAACGACGAGGTGAAGCGCAGCACCCAGTTCGGGTTAAAATCATTGCGTTTTGCACTGCCTTACAAACCGGGCCATGTCTTCACCGTGGAGCCGGGGATCTATTTTATTCCTGAACTTGTTGCCAAGTGGAAATCAGAGGGTAAAAACAGCAGCTTCATCAATTATGACAGGGTAGCTACATACCTTGACTTCGGAGGCATAAGGATCGAGGATGACGTGCTGATAACACCTGAGGGATCAAGGATGCTGGGCAAGACAGCGCCCAAGACCGTTGCTGAGATTGAGGCTACCTGCCGGTAACCGGTTTGCGTCAAACAAGAATAAATGAAAGCGGCGACCGGTAAGGCCGCCGCTTGTTTTTCAGAATGCCTTGAAATGAGCACCGGGCATGCGTGCGATCTTCAGCAGCCTGATCTGATCAGAGTGCCTTGTAATATTCCCTGTTCAGGCGTGCGATATTAAACAGTTTGATCTGCTTGGGGCACTGTGCTTCGCAGGCTCCGGTGTTTGAGCAGCTGCCAAACCCCTGGCTGTCCATCTCCGCTATCATCGCCCTCACCCTCTCTTTGGCCTCGGGCCTGCCCTGGGGCAGGAGGGCATACTGGGAGATCTTGGCTGAAACGAAGAGCATGGCGGAGGCGTTCTTGCATGCAGCCACGCAGGCGCCGCATCCGATGCAGATAGCTGAGTCAAAGGCCTCATCACTGCACTTTTTACGTACAAGCAAAGAGTTGGCCTCTGCAGCAGCTCCGGCCGTTACGGATATGAAACCCCCGGCCACCTGTATCCTGTCCATGGCACTGCGGTCAACTATCAGGTCCTTGATAACAGGGAAGGGCTTGGCCCTCCACGGTTCAATCACGATTGTCTCCCCGTCCCTGAAGTACCGCATGGAGAGGTGGCATGTAGTCAGTCCCGGAACAGGTCCGTGAGGATAGCCATTGATGTACATCCCGCAACTGCCGCAGATCCCTTCCCGGCAATCGTGGTCAAATGCCACGGGTTCCTTTCCCTGTTCGACCAGCCTGGTGTTCAGGAGGTCGAGCATCTCCAGGAATGACATGTCAGGGGAGACACCCTCAAGATCGTAAGATGCAAAGGAACCTTTTGCCTTTGCATTCTTCTGTCTCCATATCTTAAGTCTGATTTTCATATCTGACAAAATTTGAATGGGTTATTTATAGCTCCTCTCCTTGAGTTCCACGAACTCGAATTTCAAGGGTTCCTTGTTGAGTATTGGCTCATCCTCACCGTTGTATTCCCAGGCGGCGACAAATGAATACTCCGCATCATTTCTCCTGGCTTCACCTTCCGGTGTCTGGCTCTCTTCACGGAAGTGTGCGCCGCATGACTCCTTCCTGTTGAGTGCATCGGTGATCATCAGTCGCGCCAGTTCGAGGAAGTCTGCCACACGGCCGGCTCTTTCAAGCTGCTGGTTCAGGTCGTCTCCTTCACCCGGCACAAGGAGGTCACTCCAGAACTCATTTCTCAGTTCCCTTACCATCTCCAGCGCCTTCTTCAACCCCTCCTCATTGCGCGTCATGCCGCAGTAGTCCCACATGATCTTCCCGAGACGCTTATGAAAGCTTGCCGCTGTCTGTTTCCCTTTTATTGACAAAAGCTTTTCAATTCTCTCCCTTGACTCTTTTTCGGCTGTTTCGAATTCCGGGGTGTTTGTCTGCACCCTGGGTGTCCTGATCTCCCCAGAGAGGTAGCTGCTGATTGTGACCGGGAGGATGAAGTATCCGTCACCTGCGGCCTGCATCAGCGAGCTGGCTCCCAGCCTGTTGGCACCGTGATCGGAGAAGTTCGCCTCACCTATGGCAAAGAGGCCCGGGATGGTTGTCATCAGCTCATAATCGACCCATAGCCCACCCATGGTATAGTGCCCGGCAGGGTATATCTGCATGGGCTCCTCATAGGGATTCATGCCGGTGATGGCCGTGTACATTTCAAACAGGTTGCCGTATTTGTTTTCTATGGCTTTCTTCCCCTGTTTCTTTATGGCGTCACGGAAGTCGAGGTTGACAGCCAGTCCGGTTTTGCCTACACCGTAACCTGCATCACATCTCTCCTTGGCAGCCCTTGAGGCCACGTCGCGGGGCACCAGGTTACCGAATGCCGGGTAGCGCCGCTCAAGATAATAGTCGCGGTCTTCCTCCGGTATCTCATTTGCCGGCCTGGTCTCACCCTTGTTTTTGGGCACCCAGATACGTCCGTCATTGCGGAGCGACTCCGACATGAGGGTGAGTTTGCTCTGGAACTCGTTCAGCTGCGGTATGCTTGTAGGGTGGATCTGCACGAAGCTGGGATTGGCGAAAGCAGCCCCTTTTTTATGGGCTTTCCATGCCGCCGAGGCATTGCTGTTGACGGCGAGTGTTGAAAGATAATAAACGGTGCCGTACCCGCCGGTGGCAAGCACGACGGCATGAGCCGAGTGTCTCTCAATCTCACCGGTGATGAGGTTGCGGGCGATTATCCCTCGTGCCTTTCCGTCTATGATGACCAGATCAAGCATATCTCTCCGCGGGTACATCGTTACCGTTCCTGCCTTTATCTGCCTGTTGAGCGATGAATATGCACCCAGGAGGCATTGCTGGCCCGTCTGGCCCTTGGCGTAGAATGTGCGTGACACCTGCACCCCACCGAAAGACCGTGTGTCAAGTGTTCCGCCGTATTCACGGGCAAACGGGACACCCAGAGCGGTATAATGATCAATGACCTGGTTGCTGACTTCGGCGATCCGGTATACGTTTGCCTCCCTCGCACGGAAGTCGCCTCCCTTGATCATATCATAAAAGAGCCGATAAACGTTGTCACCGTCGTTCTTGTAGTTCTTTGCCGCATTGATTCCTCCCTGGGCAGCAACAGAGTGCGCCCTTCGGGGAGAATCCTGGTAACAGAAGACCTTGACATTATAACCCAGTTCTCCGAGTGATGAGGCTGCACCGGCACCGGAGAGGCCCGTGCCTATGATGATGATGTCAAGCTTCTTCTTGTTCGCGGGGTTGACAAGCTTTGAGGCTGACTTGTACCTGGTCCATTTCTCTTCAAGCGGACCCTCGGGTATCTTTGCATTCAGAGTTATCATGATGTTTCGTTTCTTCGGGTTATTTGAAAAGCCAGATTACAAGCGGGATAATGGCAAACCCAACCGGCAGCACTATCGCATATATAAGCGAGATGGTCCTTGATGACAGGGGTCCAGAAGACATTGGCCAGACCGAGGGTCTGGAAAGCCGACTGCAGTGCATGGTAGAGGTGAAAGCCCAGCACCAGGAAGCAGACCCAGTAGAGTATGACATAGCCGGGAATGGCAAAGAGCTGCCACGCAACCGCATAGAAGTTTTCCGGATCGCCATCAACAATCCCCAGCTTGATAAAATAGAAATTAAAGAAATGGATGACCAGAAAGATAAGTACGGCTCCCCCGGTCCATATCATGAATCTCGAAAAGGCGGAGGTGTCCGATTTGTTACTGACGGCATATCTTACCGGCCTCGAGAGCCAGTTCTGCACCTGGAGCATTACCCCGTAGGTAATGTGGACCAGTATTGCCAGTACCAGTAGTATCTCAACCACCTTCACCAGCGGAAAGGTTGCCATGAAGTGGGCTGCATTGTTGAAGGGTTCCGGATCACTCCTGAGAAGCATCAGGTTGATGCCCAGGTGAACCGGAAGGAACAGCAGCAGGAACAAACCGGCCAGCGCCATCACAAATTTCTTTGAGATGGCCGAGAAAAGGATTTTGTTCATTGGTGTTGTGCTTTTGAGTTCGGGGTTATTTGAAAGATCAGAGAAAAGTCTTTTCTTCCTTGTAAATTTAAAAAGTTTTTATCCTTAAACAAATTATCAATGAGCATCTATATTCAATTTGAAGGAATAAAGGTATCATATCGTGTAACCGGCAAGGGTAAGACTCTTGTGTTGCTGCATGGATATCTTGAGACGGGTGAGGTATGGCAGCCTCTTGCAGGTATGCTTTCTGAAGAGTTTCGGATTATCACGGTTGATCTGCCCGGACATGGTGATTCGGGGGTAAAAGGAGAGGTTCACTCCATGGAGTTTCTGGCCAGGGCAGTCAGGGCGGTGATGTCAGACGCAGGTGAAAGCAGGGTTTTGATGATCGGACACTCGCTCGGGGGCTATGTTACCCTGGCCTTTGCGGAGTTGTTTCCTGAGCTGCTTTCCGGATATGTTCTGTTCGCTTCCCATCCGCATGCTGATTCTCCTGAGGCTGTTGCAAAGCGAAACCGTGAGATTACCGTTGTCAGGGCCGGAAAGAAAAACATCATGTACCCCGGTAATATTTCAATGATGTTCGCGGAGAAGAATCTCGGGTCAATGTCAGAAGAGCTCAGGAGATCGAAAAGGATAGCCTCGCGCATTCCCGGAGACGGGATAATAGCCATGCTGAACGGTATGATTACGCGGCCTTCAAGGCAGTCTCTTGTGGAAAGCGGAGCTGTCCCCCTGCTCTGGCTTCTGGGCAGACACGATCTTTATTTCAGTCCTGAAAAGGCAATACGTGATACAAGTCTGCCGCATAACGCGGAGGTGGCAATCCTTGAGAATTCCGGGCATCTCGGATTCATAGAGGAGACGGAGAGATCAGCAGAGCTTATCAGCGGCTTTGCCCGGAAGCTTCATTGGTAGATGAGGACCGGATTCTCTTCAGGAAAGTTGAATTGCTGAGGATCATCTGAGGCTCTTCAGGAATCTCAGGAGAAATCTTATGATCAGATGTTTTCCAGGTATTCCAGGGCATCAAGAAGGGTTTTGTCAATCTCCTGCCATATGGGATAGAAACCCTTGTTATCCAATATATTACGGGCTATGTAAGCCTTCAGCTGAACATGTATGATATTTTCCGAAACAGCAAGTTGCTGACGGTTGGCCGGGATGCCGTTCTGGTCTGCAAACCTGACGAATTTTGAGAGAAGATCCTGGTTTGAAAGCCAGTTTTCGAGGGCGGGGAGCTCTTTGTACTTTTTCAGAGTTTCCCGGTTGTCCTCGGTGTACTTGAGGGCATAGCGGTAGAGCAGTCCGGAATTTCTTATGGCCATGAAGTAATCTGATACTCCAGTTGTATCCATGGGGATGAAGATGTCAGGCATGATTCCACCTCCGCCGTATACGATTTTCCCACCGGGTGTGGTGAATTTGAGAGAATCATCCTGCCGTATTGAATCTGCCTCTTCGAACTCACCGTGCATGAGTCTGTTACCGAGGTCTTCGTAATACTTGTCTGTACCCTCGTCGTATGGTTTCTGTATAGAGCGGCCTGTGGGGGTGTAGTACCTGGCGATGGTAAGCCGCATGCCAGAGCCGTCGCGGAACATCACAGGTTCCTGAACAAGGCCCTTGCCGAATGAGCGGCGTCCGATAATGGTTCCCCGGTCATTATCCTGTATGGCTCCGGCAAGAATCTCACTGGCTGAGGCGCTCCACTCGTCTATCAGCACAACCAGTTCTCCCTTTTCAAAATCGCCCTTTGAGGTAGCCTTAACATCCTGCCTCGGGGTTGATTTGCCCATGGTGAAGACTATCAGCTTCCCGTCAGGGAGGAACTCATCTGCAATCATTGTGGCGGCATCCATGACCCCGCCGGAGTTACCCCTCAGATCCAGTATGAGTTTCTTCATGCCATTATCCTTCAGCTCGCGCAGGCCCTGCCTGAACTCGTCATGCGTTGTAAGGGCGAAGTTGGAGATCTTTATATACCCCACCTCATCAGACATCATGTAGGATACATCGATGCTGTAGATGGGTATCTTGTCACGTGTGATCGTGAAGGGAAGCAGTGTGTCTGTTCCCTTGCGCTCAATCTTAAGGTTGACTTTGGTACCGCGCGGTCCCTTGAGCATCTTGACAATATTCTCATCGGGGATGTTCTTTCCGGCGATCAGTGAGTCATTGACATAGATTATCTTGTCTCCGGCGAGGATGCCGGCTTTTTCTGATGGCCCGCCCGAAATGGCGCTTATTATCAGAACCGTGTCAGTAAGCATGTTGAAGGATACTCCAATGCCATCAAAGTTGCCCTGCAGCGGCTCATTGGCCTGGGCCAGGTCAGTAGCCGGGATATAGACCGAATGCGGATCGAGTTTGCGAAGCATCACCGGGATAGCCTCATCTATGAGGGCATCACGGTTAACCGTGTCAACATAATCCGACTCAATGATGTCAAGAACCCGGCTCAGCTTGTCATTTGAAGGGGGGAAGTTGGTATATAATCCTGTATTCGGATGGGGCATATAAAAACCTATGAGTATGCCTGCGGCAATTGCCGTTCCGATAATAAGCGGAAGATATGCTCTGTTATATTTCATTTTTCTGTTCTCCGAGGTCTATGTAAACAAGCTCAATGCCTGCGCGTTTGAGAAGCTCAATGCCGTCAAGGTTGCGGTACTGGTTGCTGTAAACGACGCGTCTGATGCCCGACTGTATGATCAGCTTTGCACACTCCATGCACGGAGAGTCAGTGATGTACAGGGTTGCGTTATCGCTTGAGTTGTTTGACCTTGCTACCTTGGTTATGGCGTTGGCTTCCGCATGTAAAACGTATGGTTTGGTCACATTATTCTCATCCTCGCAAACATTTTCAAATCCTGCCGGGGTACCGTTATACCCGTCGGAAATGATCATCTTGTCCTTGACGATCAGCGCTCCCACCTTTCTCCTGTTGCAATACGAGTTCTCAGACCATATGCCTGCCATGCGCAGGTAACGTCTGTCGAACTGTGTCTGCTTCTCCCCGTACGGGTGAATGGCATCTTTCTTTATCATCCTCTTTTTATTCGACGGCAAACTTAAGCGTTTTTATTCTAAGTTATACGTATATCTCCCCTTTAAGATAGAGAGTTGCAGAGCCTGCTATCATTGTACGGCCGTTTCCCAGGGTACACTCCAGCACTCCTCCCCTGGGTGACAGCTGCCTGGCTGTCATTTTCTCTTTACCGAGACGGACTGACCAGAACGGGGTCAGCGTGGTATGGGCAGACCCGGTTACCGGATCTTCATCAATACCTGCCTGTGGTGCAAAGAACCTTGAAACAAAATCGACATCTGACCCCGGGGCTGTGACGATTACGCCGCGGCCGTCAGCCGTTGCAAGCTTCCTGAAGTCCGGGTCCATTTCAAGGATGTCTGTTTCCGTGCTGAAGAGCAGCAGGTAGTCACTTCTTCCCATGTAACTTTCCATGGGGACCTTCCCTATGCTCTCCCTTATCAGGTCAGGAACAGCGCATTCACGAAGGGTGTCAGTCGGGAAGTCGAGTTCCAGCAACTCCCCCTTTCTGCGGACGGTAAGGGTTCCCATGGTCCGGGAGCGGAAAACTGCCTCACTGCTCTCCGGCTCAAGTATGGTAAGCACTACGAATGCCGAGGCGAGGGTGGCATGGCCGCACAGGTCCACCTCCGTGACCGGAGTGAACCACCTGATCAGCCATTCATCACTTCCGCGGGTGATGAATGCCGTCTCGGCAAGATTGTTTTCCATGGCGATTTTCTGCATAGTCTCTTCACCGACCGGTTCAGTGAGAACGCACACGGCGGCCGGGTTTCCCGTGAATGGCCCCCTGGTGAATGCATCAACCTGGTAAATGGGTATGGGTTTCATTTCGTAAAAATGTGGTCTATGGCTCAAAGTTATTAATGTTTATACGTATTGATAACAATGAAAGGCTGCAAGTGTTATATCTTAGTGTTATGATTGAGATCCCTGACACAGGCAAAGGCACTTCGATCATCAGGCTCACGCCGGCCCGCTGCAATATTTATGCGGTAACACGTAACAACAGGACGATACTGATTGATACAGGCATCTCCTTTGACAGGGCCAGGATAGAGCATGCCCTCTCGAGAAAGGGTATTGCTCCGGAAGCGGTTGTGCTCACCCACACACATTTTGATCATGCCGGCAATGCTGCCTGGCTGGCGCGTGAATATGGCGCGGAGGTTGTTGTGCAGGAAGCTGAGAGCGAGGCCCTGGCTGCCGGCGACACTCCGATTCCCGAAGGCACATATGCGGTCACAAGGGGGATTGTTGAGATAGGCAGGAAGCTCGCCCCGGCATTCAGGTATGATCCCTGCAAGGCTGATCACATCTTTGATGATATTTTTGACCTGAACCGCTTTGGCATCAACGGGTATATTATCCATACCCCGGGACACTCTCCGGGGGGTGCAACGGTGGTTATAGACAACATTGCCGCCATTGCCGGGGATTCGATAATCGGCACCACTCCGGGCAAGCCATTCCCGCCTTTTGCCGATGATGTTGACCTGCTTATAAGGAGCTGGAAGAAGATCATTGACACAGGATGCGAAACCTTCCTCCCCGGCCATGGGAAGCCGGTCAGCAGGGAAGAACTGGTCAGCGATTACGAGAAGCGGGTCGCGAAGAATTTTAAATGACGAAGGTAAGTAATCATCTGCCTTCGGTGAGATAGCTTCAGATCCCTGTCAACCATCTGCAGCCGGGGTTGTTAAATATACAGGCGAGACAGCGGATGCATCGGTGGTAATAGATCAAAAACCGGCCTTCCGGTAATTTGTTGTAAATTACATTCATAAAAGAAATTCATGGTAACAGTCATCATTCCGGCCATTAACGAAGAGGAGACAATCAGCCAGGTAATCGCCCTGGCCAGGGGTTCGTCACTGGTATCGGAGGTCATTGTTATGGATGACAAATCCGTTGACAACACTGTGACCCTTGCCCGTGAGGCCGGCGCAACAGTCTACACAAGCACGTTGCTGGGCAAGGGAGCCTCAATGCGGGAGGGGATAATGTTTGCCATAAATGAGTGGCTGCTTTTTCTTGATGCCGACATAACCACCTATCCTGACAACATTGTGGAGCTGATGATAAAACCGCTTGCCGATGACACTGCCGATTTCGTGAAATCAGTATTCACGCGCCAGGCGGGAAGGGTGACAGAGTTGGTGGCAAAACCCCTCCTGAAGATCCTGTTTCCGGAGCTGACACGTTTCTCTCAGCCTCTCAGCGGGATGGTTGCCGGGAAGAAGTCATTCATGCAGAAGCTGGATCTCGAAAATGACTATGGGGTTGACATTGGAATGCTCATTGACATGCACCTGATGGGTGCCCGCATTGAGGAGGTCAACATAGGCTACATCGAAAACCGGATGCAGTCGTGGGAGCAGCTTTCAACAATGTCACTTGAGGTCTCCAGGGCAATTATCAGCCGGGGAGAGCCTCTTTCAACAACAGGCAACGAAGCCCTGAGGAAGGTGAAAGCGCTCAGGACGCAGATGGAATATGCCCTTCGTGAAAACAGGAAGGGACTTTCGAAGATGGTGATCTTCGACATGGATAATACGCTTCTCAAAGGTAGTTTTATCACTGCTGCTTCAAGGGTTCTGAGTTTTGAGGAGGATCTGATAAACATTGTCACCCATAATGACACTGCCATAATGCGAACCAAACTCATTGCCACCCTCATGAAAGGTCACACGGTAAAGGAAATTCTTGATGTGGTTGACACTATTCCGATCGTTGAAGATGCCCTTGAAGTTGTCACAGAGCTGAAGCAAAGGGGGTATGTATGCGGCATTATCAGCGACAGCTATGACGTGGTTACAAATCACATCAAGAATAAGCTCGGAATGGATTTCTCCGTGGCCAATGAGCTGGAGTTTTCAAAAAGTGTGGCTACCGGAGAGGTCAAGATACCTTCTCTTTTCCTGCGCACGAAACTGAGCCAGTGCAGTCATGAATATTGCAAATCCAATGTAATCAGGGCGCTTTCTGCCAATTATGAAATAGACATCAGGAATATTACCGCTATCGGCGACAGTGACAACGACATCTGCATGGTGCGCGAGTGTGGCCGGGGAGTAGCCTTTTTATCACACAACAAATATCTTAACCTGGTCGCTGACCACATCATCACAGTCAGGTCATTTTCACCTTTGCTTGAGATTCTTGAGACATGAAATATTTTCTCCTGATTGACTTGAGGCTTAACATTTCATATATTTACTAAGGCATAAAAGAAAAGCAGGCATCAACCCAATGGCCTGTGTGAACACTTTAATTATGTAAAAACCATGACAACTAATTTCTTCGATCTTAATAATCCGGCATTCTGGGGCATAATTGAGAGGTTCGGAATGAACCTGTTCTTTCTGTTTCTTCTGTTAAGAGTTGTCTATTACAGGTTCTCAAGAAAGACAAATTACCTGTTTGGATTTTTTCTGATGGGTATCGTTATCTTCTTTATCGGAGCCATGTTGAAAATTGTTGCCATGGAATTTCAGATGGCAATAGGGTTGTTTGCAATATTCACCATCCTTAATCTCAGGACAATAAGTTTTGATGTAAAGAATATGGCATATCTTTTTGCGGTTATTGCCATTTCTGTACTGAACGCACTTGATATGAAGGGGAAATTCCCTTTGCTGGGAGTTATAATCTTCAATATCCTGATTATAGCCTCCGCATTTATTCTTGAGTATCTTCTGACAAAGAAAGACAAGTACACCACTCACCCTATAATGTATGATAACCTGGAGATGCTGAAGCCTCAGAACAGGCAGGAGCTGATAGCCAATGTAGCCGAGATTACCGGTTACGACGTCAAAAAAGTCAGGATCCGCCGGGTCAACTATAAAGAGAGGGTTGCCGTACTTGATATTTATTACGAAACCTGATTATTTGAAATCCTTGCACGTCCCAAGAAAAGTGTCGATCAGATTGTCACGGCTTCTTGGCTTTTCCAGCTGATCGAAGAACTGATCCAGAAAAGAACTGATATCCTTTTTCGCCATATTGCTCAGGAATGGGGAATCATTGATTACGGCGTAGAATTCTCCCTTCTTTTCCAGAAACTCCAGCAGTGTACTGTTATATACCTCCCTGCTGCGGCAGATGCCTGCAAACAGTCGATCGCGGTTGGTTTCTATACTCATTCCGGGCGGAGGAATGGCATAATCGGCATTAACCACTCCTGTCAGATCAAAATCGTACGGAATTGGTATACCCTGACCGGCGCTTCCAGGTTGGGATGATGTAAAAACAGAGACATTATGCTGGCCCGGCACCGACCAGTCCCAGTTGGATACCATATAATTGAAAATCGCAATACGGTCTATAATTGAGGGATACATGTGTCTTTGCGACAGAGCTTCTGATTTGACCTCAACAATATTTAGTCTGCTTTCAAGCAGCTCTTCAGGTTCGATGAGCATCCCATACTGGGTAATCGGTCTCCTTTTCTTTTCCGAGTCGAGCAGGTTCAGTTTGACTAGCCTGACCCTGAAAGCGGTATCAGTAAGAACGCCGTAAAGCTTGTAAACCAGGTATTCCCTGATGACATAATTTTCATGGGAGGCTCCGGACTGGCATTGGTTGACCAGTTTTATTTTCTTAATCCTGCCGGAGTCGGACACTTCATAGATTGGTTTCTTAAAGGTAATTCGTGCAGGCGGGTACCTGCATCTCTCATATCGTGAATTACCACGGTATTTAACAGTAACCTTCCTTTCCAGAGAGTCGGTCTGACTGAAATGCATGGTCAGCAGGCCGTCAAGAGACTGGTTCCTGTCTTCCTTTTTCAGGAAACTGGAAAGATCAAACAGCAGTGAGACCTCGAGGAGATCGTCATCTTCAAAGAGCGACAGATATCTCCTGGGAGGTTCCTGTTTATCCGTCGCCTGGTCAGTAGTGTCAATCTGACCATAGGACACCATTACTGACAATACCATCAAATGCAGGATGCCAATGATCCGATGACGGCATACCAGGCCTGCTTTAAAATCCGACTCTGCGTTCATTCTGGCGTGTATTTGAATAACAATATTGTCGGGGGATTTGTTCTCCCTTCATTGGATATCAGCATATCCCCATTTTCATGGAATGAAATCCCTTCTGGCATGTTGAACAGATCCTTATCGAGTTTTTCAATATAATTAATCCTGCCATCCTCATCAAAAACGAACAGCATCCGATCAGCACCTGAAATAACATATAGCATTTTTGTAATGGGGTGGATTCCAATGGCTGATACTTTTAGCACGATTTTCTTTTTGTCATCCGGGACTTCAATCTTATTTTCTGCGGCGTACCTGTTTATTTCAGTAAGATCAAACTCCAGCACCGGCTCTTCGGTGTACTTGCCGGACTTCAGGTCAAGCCCATAGACCGGATGTCTCTTTTTGTCACCGGAGTCCTGACGCGGATTGTTCTTAGGCACTATCAGGAGCCTGTGGTTAAGGTTGTCGTAACAGAGACCTTCATATTCTGCAGGGGGACCACCGGATTCAATTATCTGTTGCAGATTACCTGAAGAAGCCTGATTCCTGGCTTCGAAGAGTGTGCCATCGCTTCTCAGAATGTAGAATGTGCTGGCAACCCTTGTTATTCCCTCAAAATCTCCTGCATAATGAAAAATGAATTGATCCCTGATCTCATTTTTCACCATATCAAAGATGAAGACAATGCCATTTTCATCCTGCACACAGGCGACGGAAGTTGAATCAATAACGGTAATTCCTGATACTTCAAGCAGGACCGGGGGAAGGCTTACTGTCCTGTCAGGTCTGGATAAATCATATCCAACGCTGTTTACGTTTCTGACGCCGGGTGAATCGGTTTTTGTAGTGGCAGGATTACCGCAGCTTACCAGATTCACGTATGACAGAAGAAGCAAGTGTAAGGTCATTTTAAAGGCTGACATAAGAGACCTTGTTTGTTTGATATCAAAGTTAAGTGATGGAGATGTCAAAGTCAACTAATAGTCTTGGGCAGCTCAGGGGGAAAAAGTTTTGGTTTGTGACGTCATTAGCTTTTTCGGGAGATCCGGTCACAGCTTCAGTCTGACGTTTAATTTCGCCAACAGGGCTGTCAGTCCGGCCATAAGTAGAGCCCATGCAACAGAACCGATGATAACTACCAGTGGTTCTGACGATTGCTTGTAGATCAGCACCGGTACTGCCGACATCCATATGGCATGATACAAAATATCAGGAGCCAGGTATGTCGTCAGCGAGTATTGTCCGGCCGGTTTGACGAATGCCGCCCATTTTTTCGATCCCTTCACATCGGCGAGCCAGTAAATCAAAATGAACACCAGGAAGCTTATTCCGCTGCATATCATTCCCCAGCTTGGGGTTGCCTGAATCTTTGAGATGATGAACCAGTTCCTCAGGAAGAAGCCGAGGGCAAGCGAGAAAACTCCTAGAACAATGAAGAGTGCGATAATGCGCTGGTTGCCTGATCTATTCATGTTTCTTAAAAGGACCCCGGCAAGCATGCCTGTAAGAACTATCAGCGGCACATTTCCCTGGATGATAATACCCAGTGCCGGCCTGACCGGATCAAGGAACCCGAGGATCCCTGAGGCATCGAGGCTGTTCAAAACGAGGAAAAAGATGACGGCAATTGCCGTCCCTGCTATCGAATCGCGGGTTGCGAGGTAGATCAATGATGCAACGAGGTAACCCCACCCTATAAGGCCAAGTATTCCCCACCAGCCTGTTGTCAGCCATCCTGGTTCACTGTCGGGGCCTGATCTGAAGATTACGACCAGGAAAATCAGGGCAGCCACGCCAGCTGTTTTCAGTCCGGTGAAGAGCCAGGCTCTTTCCCCTTTCGGATAATCATTCCAGACAAGGAACACCGAGACGTACATCAGCAGGGCCCACAGATCCTGACCAATGCCTGTTGTCTGAGGGTTGACACGTCCGGTGTTGAGCATCAGCACTCCGATGATCAGAAGGCTTATGGTGCGTACGGATATGTGCAGGAAAATTTTTAATACCGGGTCACCTTTGCCTATCCTGCCTGAGATGGCGAACGGTATTGCCATACCCACAATGAACAGGAAGCCCGGGAAGACCCAGTCGGCCAGTCCCATGCCATCGAAGTCGGCAGGCATGTGACCCAGCCATGCCGGTGCCACCTTCATGTTAAGGTCATTGACAAAGAGCATCAGCAGGAGGGTTAGTCCTCGCATAATATCGATGGAGATCAGACGGCTGGTTGACTTCATGCGGATTATTGTTGGTTGCTATTCCAAATATAGAAAAAAGAAAAAGCCCTCAGGCAATTTGTCCTTAAGGGCTTTTTCGTACCCGGAGCCGGGATCGAACCGGCACAGCATCGCTGCCACTGGTGTTTGAGACCAGCGCGTCTACCAATTCCGCCATCCGGGCGGCATAATAATTATCTCTGCTTCTTTAATCTACTTATGTTTTCTTTCGCTACTCTGTTTACTCATCTCATCCGGATGGCGGAATTGCCTTCCCTGCATTCCGGCTCCTCGCTAAAATGATCCACCGGATCATTTTCAGACGCTCGGCCCTGCCATCCGGGCGGCAGTATCAGTCTTCAGTCTTCAGTCTTCAGTCCTCAGTCTTCAGGCTGCGAAAATAGGAAATTTCGCTCTCTTTTGCCTTTTTCCTTGCGTCTTATTTCTCAAGATTCAGAAGTTCCACCTTTCTGAACTCCACCGGATGAGATTCCGACTGCAGTGCAATGTAGCCCTCCCTGAGCGGCGTGCCCTGCGCCATAGTGAAGCCCTCAGGCAGATCGCCGCCTATCTGCGGAGATTTGTAGGTAAGCACCGTGTCACCATTTACAATATGATGGATGATACTGTCGGCATAAACCACAAGTTCAGCCCTGACCCATGCATCATCATAAAAAAACTTTGATGACGATACAGTGCAGTGTTCGGTAATAAGGGCATCACCTATCACAATATGCGTGTGGGGCGTGCATACATTCATTGTCGGAGTCTCGCGCTCGGTCGTGCTTCCCAGAAACTGTACCTCAACCGATACGGGCCAGTCCTGGTTAAGACCTATCGTTGCCGGATCCTGGCAGTGGAACATTATACCGCTGTTGCGGTAACCCCATGAGGGACCTCCGGGACACTGTTCGCCGGTGAACCTGTACTCGAGGCGCAGTTTGTACGAGGAGAAGGGCTCTTTGTAATATATGTGCCCGAATTCATACCTGAAGGTGTCATATTCCGAGAATGAGACCTTCATTATGCTGTCCTCGACCCTGAAGGTGTTTTTATAGTTTTCCCCGAGTGGTGATCCTTTGATCTTGATCACCCATCCGTCGAGGTTCTCGCCGTTGAAAAGGGAAATCCACTCCTCTTTCGGGGTGGCGGGGTTGTTGCAGGATATCAGGACAAGGGCAAGGGCAGAAAAAATCAGGAGGTTTTTCATGGGTTGTAAAGTAAAGTTATATGGTTACTAATCATTGATCTACAATACTTTATGCCCTACGGGCAAAGACTTTTACCACGGGGTTTTCAACAATACTTAAAGGCCTACGGCCTATTGGTGGTTAGTTAATACCTTTCTACAATACTTGATCGCCCCGATATATCGGGGCAAGCTCTACGGCGAAAGGTCTGTTTTATGTCCTCTGTCCTACAATACTTTATGCCCTACGGGCAATGACTTTTACCACGGGGTTTTCTACAATACTTAAAGGCCTACGGCCTATTGCCGGCTGCCGGCTGTGGACTGCCGACTGACTTCAAAACAGCGCTGCGGATCCCCTCAGCATCATACCCGCACTCATGCCAGAGCTGCTGCTGGGTGCCGTGCTCCACGAAGTAGTCTGGAATACCCATCCGCTTTATCTCAGCCGTATACCCGTGGTCGGCGGCAAACTCGAGTACGGCGGTGCCAAACCCGCCCTTGATTACCCCGTCTTCAACAGTGATGATCTTCTGAAACTTCTTCATCACCCTGTGCAGCACTTCCTCATCAAGAGGATTGGCAAAACGCATATCGTAATGCATGACAGAGATTCCCTCATCGCGCAGTGAGGCCACAGCCTCAACAACAAAGTTACCGGGATGGCCTATGCTCAGCACGGCGATATCGTCTCCCTCGCTTATCAGTCGCGCCCGACCCACTGCTATCTCCTCAAAGGGCTGCTGCCAGTCGCATATCACCCCGGTCCCTCTCGGATAGCGTATGCTGAAGGGCCCTTTCACGCTGTCAAGCTGTGCAGTGTACATCATGTTGCGGAGCTCCACCTCATCCATTGGCGCCGCCGTAATCATCCCCGGTATGTTGCGCATGAAGGCAAGGTCGAAGAAGCCATGGTGCGTGGCACCGTCAGTGCCAACCAGTCCTCCGCGGTCGAGACAGAAGATGACCTTCAGCCCCTGGATGGCCACGTCATGCACCACCTGGTCATATGCCCGCTGCATGAACGATGAGTAAATGTTGCAGAAGGGAAGCATCCCGTTGGCTGCCAGTCCTGCCGAGAATGTCACGGCATGCTGTTCACATATACCCACGTCAAATGCCCTTCCCGGCATCTCCTTCATCATAATGTTCAGTGAGCAGCCGGTGGGCATGGCAGGGGTGATCCCCACAATCTTCTCATTCTGCCTTGCAAGCTCAACAATTGTATGGCCGAACACCTCCTGGTACAGCGGGTGTTTTGAGCACTCGGCAGGCTTGATCAGCTCACCGGTGCATTTGTCGAATCTCCCGGGGGCATGGAAGACGGTCTGTTCCTTCTCGGCTTTCGGGAATCCCTTTCCCTTCACAGTGATACAGTGCAGTAGTTTGGGTCCCGGGATGGTCTTAAGGTCTTCGAGCACCTTTGTCAGATGCATGACATCATGACCGTCGATAGGACCGAAGTACCTGAATTTCAATGCCTCGAACAGATTGCTCTGCTCAAGTACGGTACCCTTGATGCCGCTTTCTATCTGGGAAGCCAGTATCCTTGCCCTTGAGCCGACCCTCCTGTAGCGCCCAAGAAGCCTCCACACCTTATCCTTGAACCTGTTGTATGTCCTGCTGGTGGTGATGTCAAGCAGGTACTCCTTCATGGCTCCCACACTGGCATCAATCGAGATATTATTATCGTTCAGGATGACAAGGAGATCAGCCTTCTCGTTCCCGGCATTGTTCAGTCCTTCGAAAGCGAGGCCGGCCTGAAGGGAGCCGTCGCCTATCACAGCCACCACCTTGCGCTTCTCACCTTTGGTATGGGCTGCCACGGCCATTCCGAGAGCTGCCGAGATGGAGGTAGAGGAGTGCCCCACCCCAAAGGCGTCATACTCACTCTCAGCCATACGCGGGAAGCCGCTGATGCCCTTATATTTGCGGTTTGTATGAAACTGTTCCTTACGGCCGGTCAGTATCTTATGCCCGTAAGCCTGGTGGCCTACGTCCCACACGATTTTGTCATAGGGGGTGTTGTAAACGTAATGCAGTGCAACGGTCAGCTCAACAACCCCCAGGCTGGCGCCGAAGTGGCCCGGGTTAGTACTGACCTCGTCAATGATATGCTGCCTGAGCTCATCGCTTAACCTGACCAGTTCCAGCCTGTCAAGTTTCCTGAGATCGGCAGGGGTGTTTATTTTGTCTAACAGCCTTTCTGATGATGACATCTGCAAAGTGTCGTAAATGACCGGGCAAAGATACTCATATTTTAAATTTTGTGTAAAAATCCTTAAGCCCGGCAGTGGTGGTAAAAAACTTCCATTGTTAATTAATCATTCAACTATTAACAACAGGGTTAGCCATTTATTGTTTAATTCGCACTTGAGGTAAAGTCTAAAAAATAAGGCCAGCCATGATCTCACGGAAAACACTTTTACCGGTACTGTTTATTGCACTTGCTGCAGCTTCATGTGTTACAGGGAAGAAATATAACTCCCTGAATGATAAAAGTCTTATGCTGCTTTCCGAACGTGATTCACTCAAGGCGGAGAATATGTGGCTTGCCATGTCGAACAGGGAGCTTACAACCAAGACGGCGCAACTAACGGAAGAGGCCGGCAGGATTAAGGATGAGCTTGATAAGGTTCAGGCTGATCTTACCCGGTCGAGGGATGAGGTCAGCAGGCTTACCACGAGTTATGACGACCTGCAGAGGGCGCAGAAGGAGCTGGTGGCGGGCAATGCACAGGAGACCCAGCGGCTGCTTGCCGAGCTCAGGCAGGCACAGACCGACCTTAAGCAAAGGGAGGATCTCATGCGTGATCTTGAGATGAACCTTGATACCAAGAAGGCCGCGCTTGAAGAGCTCACCTACGAGCTTGAGCGGCGCAACAAGCGCCTCGCTGAGCTTGAGAAGATGCTCGACGCGCAGCAGAAGGCGGTAAAAGCCCTGAAGGACAAGGTGTCAGAGGCACTCTTCGGGTTTGAGAACAACGGTCTCACCGTGACGATGAAGAACGGGCAGGTCTATGTATCAATGGACGACAAGCTTCTCTTCAAGACGGGAAGTTATGAGATCGACGCCAACGGCCGCAATGCGCTGCGCAAGCTGGGAACCCTCCTGGAGAAGAATCCCGATGTCACTATAACCATCGAAGGCCATACGGATGATGTACCATATCGTGCAGCACCCGGGCAGCAGATACTTGATAACTGGGACCTGAGCGTCAAAAGGGCCACCACGGTAGTGAGGGTTCTCACGCAGGATACGCATATAAACCCGAAGCGTCTGGTTGCTTCAGGAAGGAGTGAGTACATGCCTGTGGATGCACAGAAGACGCCTGACGCCAGGCAGAAGAACAGGAGGACGGAGATCATCCTTACACCTGACCTCACTGATCTATACAAGATACTGGAGAGCTACTAGCGGGCCTCTTAGCTGCTGACTGACAGCCGCCGGCAGACAATTGCCCGGCGACTTAAATCTAACGGCATTTCGCTTATCTGCCGAATTCGCCCAGTCTCACATTAAGTTTCTGCAGGGCCTCAACGAGGTCTTCCTCGGGTTTAAGGAAATCGAAGTCTTTCCAGAAACCTGCATCATAACCGGCGATGGTCCGTGAGAAGACCGAGTAGGCCGGTGCAAGCTCCTCATGGTCAAACCGCACCACATTATCAGTCCGGTAATCAGTAATTGCCATCTCGAAGAATATATTGAACCGGCTGCTGAAAACCCTTTTCTTCCCCCTGGCCATAAAGCCGAGGTCGCCCCTCACATGTGCCAGGTAATATCGTCCGTCAACATTCCTGTAACGTGTCCTGTACCTCACATACTCCGGTCTCATCGAATAATCGCGCGGGAGCCTGCTTATGAATGATTCTCCGGTCTGTTCAACATACAGAGGATTGACCTCAAACTCGGCAAGAACGACGCTGTAGTCATCAACATTGATGTATATATCGCCCTGCATAAGTGGCTCGGTGACCCACTCCCTCTGTTTGAACGATACGACGAATGCCGTCTGTCCGTCTATAGTGACAATATCGGTCAGATGGTACTCATATGTGTTAAAGGATTCAGGGTCAAGGAAATCGAAGAGGTGTCTCATGCCGTCAAGCGACAGCGTGGCGCTGAGCCCTGCCTTGAGTCTCACAGCCAGGGTGTCTTTTACCTCCATGTTCTCAATCTTTCTGCTGCGCACGACTTTGATCTGGTCATTCTGCAATGACCTGGCGTAAGGGCTCTTATAAATCTGAACCACCGCTTCGGAGTAGATCTGTGGCTCTTTCCTGCGGTAGACGCCTTCGCGGTAGAAGCCGGTAAGCAGCGCGGGAGTGGTCCCGTAATTGGATGCCACCGAGGAGATCGTTTTCCTGATTATGAGCAGCGGGTCCTGTGCCCTGATGATGATCTCCGGGATCGGGATAAAATCCCTGTCCATGCTGATGGTCATATAATTACCCGGAAGGCTTTTGACAGGTATACGGCGATTGATATAACCCACGTAAGAAACAGAGAGGGTATCCTCAAGGCACTCCTCACTTATCCTGAGGATGAAGTCGCCGTTGAAGTTTGTCACCGTTCCCCTGCCGCGGCTGCTGATGCCAATAGTTGCATAGGGGAGTGGCTCTGAAGTTTCAGCATCGGTTACCCTCCCGCTGATAAGGAACACCAAAGGGAGCGGATCGGGGATTGTATCGGTAACCGGGGCTCTCTCCAGTTCAAGGTAGATGATTATGTGTCTTCCCAGCACCGAGTACCTTACCGCCGGATCTCCTGCAACCGAATCGAGGATCTCCCCAACCGTCATCTCCCTGTCGGGAAGGGTAAATGTCCTTTCGGCATCGATTATCTGAGAGTCATAGGTAAAGAGATAGCCGGTAAGCCTGCTTACCTCGCTCAGAGCCCTGGATGCCCTTGTGCTGTTCCCCGTCAGTTTTATCTGTCTGTCAAGGACGCTCTCCTGGGTGAACGACACCAGTGAGAGCAGAAGCAGGCCGGCAACCAGGATCACTCGTTTTCCCTTTGAACCTGTCGGCCACATCAGATCTTATTGAACCTGTCCGGGATAGAGCGTGTAAGACCCCTCTGCCCCGACAGAACGAAGGTTAAAGGTAGTGCAAATCAGTTTAATAATTGTATCATGAGGCTGATGTTCGAAGGGTGAGGTAAGCCTGTATTCGTTTATTGCAGGGTCACCTGCCGTGATGTCAATATTAAAGGTGCGTCTCAGGTCTTCGAAGACCACCTCCAGCCGTTCGCCGTCATAAACCAGCATGCCGGTGTGCCAGGAGAGGTAATTGGCATTTGTGTTGACTGCCTGTGATGAGCCGGTATCGGACAGTTTTCCGACATACTCAGGCTCCAGGGTCACGCTCTTTGATCCGTCGGTGCTGGCGAGCAACACCTTGCCCGAGGAGACATAGACTTCAACCTCGCTGTGGCCGTTATCAGTCATGACGTTGAATGATGTACCAAGCACTCTTACGCTGGCTTTGCCGGCATCAATGATGAAGGGCCTCGATGCGTCAGGGGATATGTCGAAGAAGGCTTCGCCCCTGAGTGAGACCTTGCGGCTGCTGCGCCCGAACTCTTTCGGATAGGTAAGCTTGCTATCGCGGTTAAGATAAATTTTACTGCCGTCGGCAAGGAGCACTTCGATGTTCTTCTCATCAGCAGCTGATATCACCGTGAATTTTTCCGGTGCTGCCACCTCAAACAGCAGCCATCCCATCCCGGCAACTATTATCACCATTGCGGCAATTCTGGCAAATGTCTGAATGAAGGACCTTCTCTGCAGGGTTATGACAGGCTTCTCCGCCTCTATCCTGCCGTTGAGTTTATCCCATGCCTTGTCAACATCAATAATATCCGTGTCTGCCTGTTTCAGATCATTCCATTTTTTCATTATCTCTCCGTCTTCACTGATCAGGAGTCTGGCGGCCTCGTCGCCGGAGCTCTTTTCGCCAGAGAGCCAAGCTGCCGCTTCGGCCCACTCCCGGTCACTCAATTGTTCTGTTTGTTTAATCTTTTTCATCACTCTGCAAGTGCTTTTCTGAATTCCCTGAGTGCTTTTCCCATGTCTGCCTCGACAGTCTTGAGAGAAACAGCAAGTTTATCAGCTATTTCGTAGTATTTCAGTCCTTCAAACCGGCTCATCCGGAATATGACCCTGCATCTCTCGGGCAGGCGTTCGAGCACCCTGGCCACCCTGGCCTGGAGCTCGCTGTAGTATATTGCCTCCGTCACCGGTTCGGATGTAAGCTCAGCGCGTGCAGTCACCTCTCCGGCGTGGCGGCTGACCACCTTCTGATGTTCGATATGGTGGAGCGCCCTGTTGTGCACCGAGCGATAAAGGTATCCGTTCAAAGAGCTTTCAATCATTAGTGTCTGCCTGTCCTGCCACAGTCTGAAGAAGAGTTCCTGCACAATCTCTTCTGCTGTGTCATGGTCTCTGAGCAGTGTCTTCGCATAGCGAACCAGTGAAACATAGGAGGATCGGAACAGCTTCTCAAACTCCTGTTTGTCTCCCTGCCTGATCCTCCTTATTATATCACTGTCACTGCTCATGCCTCAGTGGCGCATCTCTATTCTTCCCTGTCGCTGAATTTGACTTTCCTGCTCAGTTTCCTGATGGCTGCCTCGATGCTCTGATCGGGCTCTATGACGTTGTAGTCGCCCCAGAAGTCGGGATCAGCGAAGGCTGCCACCTCTTCCGTGAAGAAGTCGGTCGGCTTGATTCTCTCCTTCGAGGTGAATTTTACCACATCTTCTTCCGTACGGTCTGTTATAGCGAGCTCTGACATCGTCGTGTAGTTGGTGTTGAAGAGCTTCTTCTTCCAGTCGACCTTGAACTTGACCTCAGCCCTTGAGTGGGTGAAGTACCATTTGCCGTTGACTTCGCGGTAGCGTACCATATAGGATGTTACCTCGGGGGTTACCTGCATGCCCAGGGGTTTCTTCCTGATGAACATTGATGTTGCAAGTTCCTTGTTCTCAAGGTTGAAGGCGAATTCGACCTGTGCCACAGCATAAGTTTCGATGTCAATGAACATGCGGCCCTGGTAGAGCGGTGTCGAAATTGAAGGCTTCTGGTAGAAGTTGATCACGTAGTTGGTTCTGTCATCGATGACAACCAGGCTCGACAACTCGAGGTCATACTGGCTGAGAGACTCCCTGGTAAGGAATGTTTCGGGATTCTTGACCACATCAAGGTAAAGAGTGGTTGTGGGTCCGCCCTGAAGTTTGAAGAGGACAGTGTCCATCTTCTCAACGTCGTTGCTCTTCCTGCCCTTGTAAATCCTTACGGCGTCAAACCTGAGGTCATTCTGGTAGGGAGCCTTGAAGACTTCAACCACGGCTTCACCTATTGAGATATAACTGCGGTTTTTCCTGATGGTCTCGCGATAAAAACCGGTCATGTCATTAGGCATTGCGGGGTAATTCTCATCAAAGCGTTCTATCACCTGCTGCATTATATCTTCCGGTATGAGGGGTTTAACAATGATCTCTTTGATTGGGATCAATGCGGTCTCCATCTCAATGACATTGCGCTGGCCGTTGGTCTTCATCTCATCGATGGCCATCACCCTGTTCTTGTACCCGATGTAGGAGAACTCTATCTTGCCTGTCTCATCACCGCTTATTTTAAGAGTGAACTCACCGTCAAGGTTTGTCACTGTTGAGACGTTGCTTCCCTGCACGGCTATGCCTGCAAATACCAGCGGGAGGTTCGTCTCGGCATCAGTCACCCTTCCGCGGATGACGACAACCTGCTGCTGATCCTTCTTCGTTTTGACCGGAGCCGATGCTGCTGAAAGGTCTCCTGCCGATATAAGGAAGAGGAGCGCCGAAGCTATTACTGTAAAAAAGACTTTGGTTTTCATGGTCGTTTTATTTATTAATTGTTATTAATCCGGATCATCTTTGTATAGTAATGACCGGAATAGTTCCCTCTACCCTATACATTGAGGAAAAAAAATTGTTCATTTGCCACTGCCATGCCTGCTTCTTTACTGAATGCAAGTTACTCTGTTTTCTCTTACGGAGTGAAGAGATTTACCGGCATTGATGTCAATCCGCCCCTGCCGCCGGCTGTCAGCGTCGAGCTAAGCAGCATATGCAACCTGGCCTGTCCGGAGTGCTTCACCGGTACCGGACTCCTCCGGAGGAATAATGAATTCATCAGCTACACCCTGGCGGAAAAGATTGCGGCGGAGCTCCGGGGTCATACTCTTTCAGCATGGCTCTATTTCCAGGGGGAGCCAATGATGCACCCCCGTTTCTTCGATATCCTTGAGCTCTTCCGGGGGATGAATCCCGTAATTTCAACGAATGGTCATTTCCTCGATGGTGAGACATGCGTGAAGCTGGCCTCTTCTCCCCTGAAGAGAATAATCATTTCATATGACGGTGTTACGCCGGTGGTATATAATATGTACAGGAAGGGCGGCGATCATGCGCGTGTCACGGAAGGAATCAGGATGCTTTCCGGCAGGATCAGAGAGACGGGTTCGGCGATGAAGATCGAACTGCAGTTTCTCCTGCACCGGGGCAATGAGAAGGAGGCCACAGCAGCGGCTGCCTTCGCCGGATCCGTAGGAGCTGATTTCAGGATAAAGAGCATGCAGGTGCTTGACAATGAGAGGGCAGGGGAGTGGATGCCCACCGACGGCCGGCGGTCAAGGTACCTGTTGTCACAGGGTAAATGGAAGGCAGCCGGCGCCCCGGCGAGAGGGTGTTTCAGAATGTGGACCACGGCGGTCATCACCTCTGACGGTGATGTGGTGCCATGTTGTTATGACAAGAATGCAGGTCATCCGATGGGTAATCTCCATAACAAGACATTCAGGGAAATATGGTATGGAGAGAAGTACACAGCCTTCAGGGATGCCGTCATCAGAAGCCGGGGCACGACAGATATTTGCCGAAGCTGTCCGCAGGGAAGGCGGATTTTTTTTAAAAGCTTAAAGCCTTGAATATTGTCAGGTGAACATCATTTACTAATTTTAAGCAAATCAAACTAAACCCCCATGAAAATCCTTAAAGTCTCCCTTAAGATCATTGCCGCCATTGTGGCTGTCGCACTGATCGCCGGAGTCGTTGTTGTCTCCTCCCTCCGCAAGTCGGGACTGCCCGAGCTTAACGGTGAGAAGTCGGTCACAGGCCTCACGGCTGATGTCAGGGTCATCCGCGATGAGCGCGGAGTACCGCATATCTATGCCTCCAATGAGCACGACCTCTATTTCATGACCGGTTATATTACCGCGCAGGAGAGGTTATGGCAGATGGACATGGTAAGGCATGCAACCCAGGGCAGGCTTTCTGAACTGTTCAAGAGAGACATGACCGAGACCGACTATTTTCTCAGGGCACTTGGTATGTCAGGGAAATCACAGATGCTTCTTGATAAGGAGGACCCCGCGATACTGGCCACCCTTCAGGCTTATGCCGACGGAGTAAATGCCTGGATCACTGAGAGCGGCAGGAAGTTACCGCCGGAATTCAGGATACTGGGTTACAAGCCCGAACCCTGGACGATGATCGATATAACAAATATAATCGGGTTTATCGGGTGGGATCTGGCATCCTCGAACCTCTCTGATGAGATAAACCGCTATAAGCTCGGGAAGATGCTCGGGCCGGAAAAGGCATCCGGTCTAATTGCTGACTGGGACCTGGTTGATGAGGTTGTATTCCCTGACTTCCAGATAGATGAAAAGCTTATGGAGGAGGCGCTATCCGCCCTGGGTTCCATGAAGGAGCTTGAGAAACTGGGGATCTTCACCCTCTCGGGAAGCAACAACTGGGCTGTCTCGGGCAGCAGGAGCGAGACGGGGAAGCCGATTCTTTCCAATGACATGCATCTCGGGCTTAATGTTCCGGGTTTCTGGATGCAGATGCACCAGGTTATCCCCGGAAAACTTAATGTGACAGGTGTGATTTTTCCGGGTGAACCTTTCATAATAGGGGGGCATAATGAAAGAATAGCATGGGGTATGACCAACCTGAGCGTTGATGACATTGACCTGTTCGTGGAGACGGTTGACTCATCAGGCAATAACTACCTGTATAACGGCCAGTGGCTGCCTTTCAGGTCGGAAGAGGAGGTACTGAAGATCGGAAAGGATTCTTCAGTTACAAAGGTTATCAGGTACACTCATCACGGTCCGGTCATCTCAGGCATGCGCGGCATAGACGACGCGGTGCTGACGATGTGCTGGTCAGGATATCATGAGAGCGACGAGATAAAGGCCGTCTACCTGGTGAACAGGGCAGGCAACTGGGATGAGTTCTGCACGGCGCTGAGTCACTTCAAGTCTATCAGCCAGAACTTCGCCTATGCAGATGTTGACGGCAATATAGGGCTTAAAACAGGCGGAGGAGTGCCGATTAGAAAAGGTACGGGATTGTTGCCACGGCGCGGCGATACCGATGAGTTTGAGTGGAAGGGCTATGTGCCCCCGGAGCTGCTGCCGTCATCATTCAACCCTGACGAGGGATTCGTCTCGTCGGCCAACCAGCGAACCGTCACAGATGATTATCCATTCTTCATAAGCGGAGAGTTTTCTATGCCTTACCGCATTCTGCGCATCAGGGAGATGGCCGCTGAAAAGGAGATACTGGGCATAGAGGATTTTAAAAGGATGATTACCGATAATCATTCGGCTTATGCCGCCATGCTTACACCGGTGATACTGAGGTCATCGGCCCTGATCACTGAACCCGATGAAGATGAGAAGGCAGCCCTGGAAGAGCTGAAGGGATGGGATTACTCGATGGATGCCTCGCTTATTGCGCCCTCACTCTTCGAAATCATAAGGATTGAGCTGGCCCGCCATATCATGCACGATGAGCTTACAGACCTGTACGGGTCGGCTAATGGCAGACAGCATGATTTTTATATATACCGGATGGTCAGCGAGGGTCCGGATGAATGGGTTGACAATATCAGCACTCCCCGGAAGGAGACGATGGAGGAGATCATTGCCATGAGCATAAGGTCTGCCGTTGACACCCTGACATCCAGGTACGGAAAGTATGGCGAGACCTGGCAGTGGGGCCGGATACACACTCTCACCCTTGAACATCCGCTGGGATCAGTGAAGATCCTCGACAGGCTCCTCGGACTGAACTCGAAGACCTATGCTGTGGGTGGCAGTTATCATACTGTTGAGCCTTACACATACAGGGAGACCTTCCAGGCGAATAACGGAGCTTCCGAGAGGCACATCTTCAATACTGCCGACTGGGATAAGTCCCTCACGGTGATACCCACGGGCACCTCAGGCATCCCGGGAAGTCCGTTCTACCTGTCGCAGACGGAGACATATGTCAATAACGGGTTCTATAATGATCCTTTCACTGAAGGAGCCGTTGAGGCAGCGAAAAAATATGAGATGATATTCAAGCCCACGGTGGCAAAGTGACGTAAAACCGATAAAAGAAAGAGAGGCTGCCCCTTTTCGTCCGGGACAGCCTCTTTTCCTATACTGTCATTATCTCTTTTTCCTTAGTCTCCATCGTTTTATCGATCCGGGCGATATGCCTGTCGGTCAATTCCTGGATAATTTTATCACCGTTTTTTTCCTCGTCCTCGGGAAGTCCTTCCTTCAGCAGGGTCTTCAGCTCGTCGAGGAACCACTTGCGGCTGGTCCGTACGCTGATCTTGGCGGTCTCGCCCTCCTGCTTAACCTGTTTTACCAGCTGATGCCTGCGCTCTTCGGTCAGAGGAGGCACATTGATGCGTATGACCTCTCCGTTGTTTATCGGGGTCATGCCTATATTGGCTGCCAGGATTGCCTTTTCAATGATACCCAGCATGTTTTTCTCCCAGGGCTGGATAAGTATGCTTTTGGCATCAGGGGTGTTGATGTTCGAGACCTGTGCCAGGGGAGTGCTGTTGCCGTAATAGTCAACGTTGATGCCGTCAAGCAGCAGCGGATTGGCGCGGCCGGCACGAAGGTGAGAAAGCTCGTATTCAAGGTGCCTGATGGCTTTATCCATCCTCTCTTCGGCTTCGTCTTTAATAAGTTCCAGTTCGTCAGTCATATGATCGCAATTATTCTGATGTGAGCAAATGTAAAAAAAAATCTTTTCAGAGAGTAATAAGTGTGCCGCACTTGCTTCCGGAAGTGACAGCTTCGAGGTTACCCTCCCTGTTCATGTCAAATACTATCACCGGCATCCCGTTCTCGCTGCACATAGAGAAGGCGGTCTGGTCCATCACTTTAAGCCTCTTGTCAATGGCCTCAGCAAAGGTGAGTTTTTCATACCTGACGGCTGAAGGGTCTTTCTCGGGGTCAGCTGTATAGACACCGTCAACGCGTGTGCCCTTGAGCAGCACATCGCAGTTCAGTTCCACGGCCCGCAGCGCTGCCGCGGTATCGGTGGTGAAGAAAGGATTGCCGGTTCCTCCGGCGAGGATGCAAACGCACCCGCAGTCAAGGGCGGCTGAGACTTTATCCCTGCCGTACAGCTCGCCAACAGGTTCCATCCGGATTGCGGTGAAAACCTTCGCGCTGCATCCCGTCCTGGCGAGAAAGCTCTCCAGGGCAAGGCTGTTGATGACTGTTGCAAGCATCCCCATCTGGTCGCCCTTGACACGGTCATATCCCTCTTCACTGCTGCCCAGCCCGCGGAAGATATTGCCCCCGCCGATGACTACTGCCACCTGGCAGCCCGAAGAGACTACCTTATGAATCTGTCGGGCGTACCTTGTCAGAACAACCCCATCGATCCCGGTCCCTTCAGGGCCTCCGGCAGACTCGCCGCTCAGCTTCAGCAGTATTCTTTTATATTTCATTGCAATAATCTGTTTTATGATGGTAACGAAATTAGCAAAAAATGTGCCCTGATTTATAGGTATCCGCAGAAAATGTGACGACGCCCGGCAAGGGCGTCGTCACACTCATTCAATTACCCGCAGGTATGCGGTTACTCTTTCTTGTCAAGGGTGTCCGTCCTGAAAATATACCAGATGGGACAGGTCCTTGAAACGGCTGTAAGAGCCAGGATGATTGCAATAATTATGAAGATCAGGCCGAGTAATTTCCCGACGCCGATGAAATAAAGGACGACAAGCACTGCTGCAAGCACCAGCCTTACAATCATGTCAGTTTTACCAATGTTTTTTTGCATAGGGCATCATTATTTAGTGACACTAATTTACTAATTATAATTGTATCAATGGTATTAAAAAAACAGCGGCGCCATGTCTGAGCGCCGCTGCGTGAAAAGTATAGCTGATAAAATATCAGACGTTCAGTGTGTAGCGAACAAATCCCGTTGCTTTCAGGGCTTTGTCTTTGCTTTCGAGGTACTGCCTGACGGACAGTTTGCTGTCCTTGATGAACTCCTGGTTCATCAGGGTTCCCTCCTTGAAGAATTTGTTCAGTTTGCCCTGGGCGATCTTATCGAGCATATCGGCCGGTTTGCCTTCACGGCGAGCCTGTTCCTTTGCTATCTCGAGCTCTGATGCAAGAATCTTTTCCGGAACGTCATCCTTGTCGAGGGAGACGGGATTCATGGCAGCCACCTGCATTGCGACATCCTTGTAAACCTGGACATCGATGCCGGCCTTGCTGAAGCCTACCATGGTGGCAAGCTTGTTTCCCGGATGGATATATGCCTGCACGGCCGGGGCGCTGATACTGCTGAAGAATGTGAGTTCGAATTTCTCACCTGTGATGCCGCTCTTTTCGAGAACAAGCTCTGAGGCCGGCTTCCCGTCAACGGTGATATTCTTCAGTCCTTCAAGGTCGGCCGGGCCGGTCTTCAGTGCTGCATCAAGGATTTTGTTTCCGAGAGCGATGAAGTCAGCGTTCTTGGCCACGAAATCGGTCTCGCAGTTAAGTGATATCATCATGCCGGTTTTCCCGTCAGCAGTGGTTTTTGCAAGCACAACACCCTCGCTGGCCTCGCGGTCGGCTCTCTTGTTGGCTATTGCCTGTCCTCTCTTGCGTATCAGTTCCTGTGCTTTTTCGAAGTCGCCCGCTGCTTCTTCAAGGGCTTTTTTACAGTCCATCATGCCGGCGCCCGTCAATCTTCTCAGTTTGGCGACATCGGCAGCGCTAATATTTGACATAGTTGTAAATCAGTTTAATGGTTGATCTCTTATTCTTCCTCTTCTGTGGTTGAGGCTTCAGCTTCTTCTGCGACTATATCTGCAGCTTCTTCTGCCTCTTCAGCCTTCACAACGGGTTTTTCCTCCTCGTAGTCAAGGGCGCTGAATTTGCCTTTGCGTGATCCTTCCGGTGCCTCTTCCTTTTCAGTGGCGGCGCTGTCCTTGTCTTTTTCCGCCTTACGCTCATTGAGTCCTTCAGCAATGGCCTGGCACATAATGTCCACCACCAGTGAAATAGACTTGGCGGCGTCATCATTTGCAGGTATCACGAAATCGATTTCCGAAGGGTCCGAGTTGGTATCAACCATTGCAAACACCGGTATCCCGAGTCTCTTTGCCTCGTGAACGGCAATATGTTCCTTGCACACATCAACCACGAAGAGTGCCGAGGGCTGGCGTGTCATGTCGGCTATTGAGCCGAGGTTCTTCTCCAGTTTGGTTCTCTGGCGGGTTATCTGCAGCTTCTCTCTCTTGGAGAGGTTGTCAAACGTGCCGTCGACGGCCATTTTGTCTATTGAGCCCATCTTCTTTACAGCCTTGCGGATGGTGGGGAAGTTGGTAAGCATGCCTCCCGGCCACCTCTCGGTGACGTAGGGCATATTTACTGAACCGACCTTCTCGGCCACGATATCCTTCGCCTGTTTCTTTGTTGCAACGAAGAGCACCTTGCGGCCTGATTTTGCTATCTGCTTCATTGCAGCAGCGGCCTCGTCTATTCTGACTGCAGTTTTCTCGAGGTCAATGATGTGGATGCCGTTGCGCTCCATAAAGATATAGGGAGCCATGGCCGGGTTCCATTTTCTTTTAAGGTGCCCGAAGTGCACACCGGCATCAAGTAATTCTTTGAAATTTGTTCTTGACATTTTAGTTGTGATTGTTAAGTTTACGTTCTGTGAAGTCAATTGCAGAGTAGTTCCTTGCGGGAAGTCAATGCAATTTAGATACTAAACCTGCATCTATAAATAATTGCTATTGAACTCCTAACGCTTGCTGAACTGGAACCTCTTGCGTGCCTTGGGCTGGCCCGGCTTCTTTCTCTCCACTTCGCGCGGATCGCGGGTGGTGAAACCTTCAGCTTTAAGCTTGGGCTTGTACTCCGGATCAATCTTGATCAGGGCCCTGGAAATCCCAAGACGTATCGCCTCTGCCTGACCTTTCGATCCACCGCCGTCAAGGGTGACTTTGATGTCATATTTGTCGGCAACATTGAGAAGGTTGAGGGGCTGGAGGATGACATACTGCAGGATCTCATTCGGGAAGTACTGCTTGTACTCCCTGTCATTGATCGTGATCTGTCCCTTGCCGTCGTTAAGGTAAACCCTGGCGACTGCCGCCTTCCTTCTTCCGATAGCGTTAATAACTTCCATGTTTCTTACTTAATGGTTTTTAAATCAATTAGTTTTGGTTGCTGGGCCTCCTGTTTGTGTGCAGGGCCCTCATACACGTAAAGGTTCCTGAAGATGGCGCTTCCAAGCCTGTTTTTCGGAAGCATTCCCTTTACGGCATATTCAATAAGCCGTACAGGATGCTTCTTCATAAGCTCGTCAGCCTTGACGATCCTCTGGCCACCGGGATAGCCGGTATGCCTGATATACTCTTTGTCAGTCATCTTGTTGCCCGTCATCGTGACTTTTTCAGCATTGATAACTATCACGTTATCGCCGCAGTCAACATGAGGTGTGAAGCTGGTTTTGTGCTTCCCCCTCAGCATCAGGGCTACAACAGATGCCAGACGACCGAGTGTCTGACCCTCCGCATCAACAAGTACCCACTCTTTCTCAACAGTCGCTTTATTGGCCGACACTGTCTTGTAGCTTAAGGTGTTCACTTTGTACTAAGGTTTTGTTAATTAATGATTTTTCAAAATAAAAACCCCAATTTTGGGGTCTGCAAAAATACAACTTATTTTTATTTTGAGCAATATGTTGTGTTTTTAATTTCGATGATGAATGATGATACTTCCGGATCATTTAGCGGTGCTGCATTCTTTTCTTATTTTTACACACTGTTAATTGTCAAAAACGGTAATCATGAAACTCAACGGTGACGACGGGAAATTCCTTAAGCTGGCGATAGGCACCGCCGAAGAGAACATAAAGGATGGAGGCGGGCCGTTCGGGGCTGTTATCGTCAGTGGCGGAGAGGTACTGGCCCGCGCCGGCAACAGGGTCGTTCCCGGGCACGATCCCACGGCACATGCCGAGGTTCAGGCCATCAGGCTGGCGGCGGCGGCACTGGGAACCCATGACCTCAGCGATTGCGTCATTTACGCCTCGTGCGAGCCCTGTCCCATGTGCCTCGGTGCCATCTACTGGGCTGGCATCAGACGGATAGTATATGCCTCTGACCGTTACCGTGCCGCCGCCGCCGGCTTTGATGACGAGCGCATTTATACCGAGCTGGCGCTGGGCACAGGTGAGAGAAGCATCATCATGGACCGCGGACTGGAGGAGGAGGGTGACCTTGTCCTGAAAAAATGGGAGGAGTTCCCTGATAAGATACAATATTGACCTTAACATATGCCGGGGGTAGACAGATCGTTCTTTCTGAGTGATGCGGTGACAGTGGCACAGCTGCTTCCGGGCATGCATATCGTTACGGCAACAGGTGAAAAAACCGGACGGTTCATGATAACGGAGACGGAGGCCTACCTCGGCGATGACGACAGGGCATGTCACGCCAGCAGGGGAAGGACCAGGAGGACGGAGCCGATGTACCTCGAGGGTGGACATCTTTATATTTACTTTGTGTACGGCATGCACTGGATGATGAATGTGGTAACAGGACCGGCAGACAACCCACAGGCAGTGCTGATAAGGGGTGCGGGACCATTCTCCGGCCCCGGACGCGTTACCAGGGGAGTGGGAATAGACGGATCATTCAACCGTGAGGACCTGACAACTTCATCCAGGATATGGATTGAAGACGGAGGATTACGGCCGGAACTGATTGCCGGACCACGGGTGGGCATCAACTATGCGGGTGAGCCATGGGTCAGCAAACCGTGGCGGTTTATTATAAAAGAAAAGACAAGATAAAAGATATGGTAAAAGAATTCCGGCTGTGGAACAACATTACTGGATGGGCGGTCTTCGCCGTCTCACTCGTGGTGTATCTTATGACAATTGAACCGACGGTAAGCTTCTGGGACTGCGGTGAGTTTATCCTCTGTTCCTACCGTCTTGAGGTAGGCCATCCTCCCGGCGCTCCCTTCTTTTTGCTGCTGGGCCGGTTCTTCACGCTCTTTGCCGGAGGTGACACCTCGAAGGTGGCAATGATGGTGAACATCCTCTCCGCCTTTGCAAGCGCCTTTACCATCCTTTTCCTCTTCTGGTCCGTAACAAGGCTTATCCGTCTCGCCACCGGTGACGGGGCGGCTGTCACAGGAGGAAGAGCAATAGCTATTCTGGCATCAGGCGCAACAGGAGCACTGGCCTATGCATTCTCTGACACCTTCTGGTTCTCGGCCGTCGAGGGCGAGGTATATGCCACCAGCTCACTCTTCACCGCCGCTGTCTTCTGGGCCATACTCCGCTGGTACGATGAGGCTGATTCGCCTCATGCAAACAGGTGGATAGTACTGATCTTCTATCTGATGGGACTTTCAATAGGGGTACACCTCCTGAACCTGCTGACACTGCCGGTGCTTGTCCTCCTCTGGTACTTCCGGAAATACCGCGCAACAGGCAGGGGTGTCGTATATGCAGTGATCCTGAGTTTTCTCCTGCTGGGCGTCCTGAACTTCCTCTTCATCCCGGGCGTCGCAAAGGTGGCGGGATGGTTTGAGCTCTTCTTTGTGAACACGCTTGGTCTGCCCTTTAACACGGGACTCTATATCTACCTGCTGGTCCTTGCAGGAGTGATAGTCTCCGGAATATGGTATTCACTGAAAAATAACAAAATCATCCTTAACCATGTGATGACGGTTGTGGCGGTGCTGATACTGGGTTACTCCTCGTTTGCGCTTATAATCATCAGGGCCAATGCCCACCCGCCCATGAACCAGAATGACCCTTCAGATGTCTTTTCGTTCATCTATTACATCAACCGGACGCAATATGGACGGGTGCCTATTGTCTACGGCCATTATTACTCTGCACCGGTGACCGGTGTCACAAAAAAGGTGGCAGGCTACAACAAGAAGGATGGCAAATACGAACCATACTTTCTGAGCGAATACGAATACGATGAGCGTTTCATGACCATCTTCCCGAGGATGTACAGCAGCGATCCCGATCATATCAGCCAGTATGAATACTGGGGTAAGGTAAGGGGAAGGAAGGTATCCGTAAGGTCAGGGAGCGGCAGTGAGCAGGTCACCCTTCCCACCTTCGGTCAGAATCTCCGCTTCTTCTTCAGGTACCAGGTGGGGGTGATGTATGCCAGGTATTTCATGTGGAATTTTGCCGGCCGTCAGAATGACGTTCAGGGAAACGGCAACGTAATGGACGGCAACTGGATCTCAGGGATTCCCTTTATTGACAATTCCCGGCTGGGCGACCAGTCGCTGCTGCCTCCCGAGAACCTGAACAGCCCTGCACGAAACAGGTATTATCTTCTGCCCCTGCTGGCAGGCCTGGCAGGCATTATCTGGCAGTACCGCCGTGACAGGAAGGGGCTGTCGCTCGTCGCGCTCCTGTTCCTCATGACAGGCCTTGCCATTGTGACATACCTTAATCAGAACCCCAGCCAGCCGAGGGAGAGGGATTATGCATATGCGGGTTCATTCTATGCTTTCGCAATCTGGATCGGCATGGGAGTCATGATGCTTTATGACCTCCTCCGTAAGGTCATGAAGGAATACCCTTCGGCAATCGCACCGGCGATTTTGCTGATGGCAGCCATCCCTTTGCTGATGCTGCTTCAGAACTATGATGACCATGACAGGTCTGACCGGTACACTGCAAGGGATATTGCTGCAAACTACCTCTCTACTGTTGATGAGAATGCCATTTTACTGACATACGGCGACAATGATTCCTTCCCGCTGTGGTATATCCAGGACGTTGAAGGTTTCCGCACAGACGTTCGCGTGGCGAACCTCAGTTACCTGCAGAGCGGATTTTACATAGAGACGATGAGCCGCAAGGCATTTGAATCCGACCCGCTGCCTTTCACCCTTCACTATGAGAAATATGTCGAAGGAGAGCGTGTGCAGATGCCCGTTGAGGACCTGATCAAGGAACCCACCCCTATCAGGAAGGTTATTGAGTTTGTCGGTTCGGATGACCCCAAGGCCAAGGTGGATCTCTCAGGCAGGGGCGACTTCTTCAATTTCATTCCCGTGCGGGATTTTATTATTGACGTTGACTCAGCCCATGTAATTGCCACGGGCGCCGTCCGGCCCTACCACGCTGACAGGCTCATAAGTCCGATGATATGGAGGTTCAAGGGTTCGATGGTCATCAAGGATGACCTGGCAGTGATGGATATCATGGCAGGCAACAACTGGGAGCGTCCGCTGTACTATGCAGTCACCGTACCGGCTTCCAACTACATAGGCCTGGAGGACTTTTTCCTTCTGGAAGGGATGGCCTACCGCGTCAGCCCCGTGAGGATTGATCCGCCTGCCGGAGGAGAGACCGGCATGGTTGATACGGAGGAGATGTATGAGAATATGATGAACCGCTTCAGGTGGGGCAATGCCGGGGAGGAAGATGTTTACCTTGATGAGAACAACAGGAGGATGTTTGACGTCTTCAGGCGCCAGTTCGCAAGGCTGGCCAGGGCGCTTGTCCTCGAGGGTGATACTGTCAGGGCACTGGCTGCGGTGGAGAAGGGAATGAGCATCGTGCCTCCCGAAAAGATGCCTTATGATTATTTCAGCAGTGACCTTGGTGAAGCTCTGGCCATGGCCGGCAAAAAGGAGGATGCTGAAGAGATGTTCAATGCCATTGCAGACAATGCACTCGCGTCACTGGTCTTCATTTCCACCCTGCCGGAAGACAAGACCTATGGCCTGGACTTTACGATCTCAGTCTCACTGCAGGCCTTGCTCGATGCTTACAGGATGGCGGTAAGGTTCGATATGCCTGAGCTGGCCGTACGGGCCTCCGGGGAGCTTAACAAGTACTACGGAGAGGTCCCGCTGAGATGATCAGGAACTACGGCAGGCCGTTTCCGGCGGGAATAATTTACCCGGAAGCCGTTTACAGGATAAAAGGCAAGGGTAAGATACTTTATCTCACCTTCGATGACGGTCCTGATCCGGTCTCAACACCTGCGATACTTGACATATTGCAGGCTCATGATGTACATGCCACCTTCTTCTGTACGGGAAGCAAGGTTCTTGCCTCTCCCGGCCTCTTTGCCCGAGTGGCGTCAGAGGGTCACACCATCGGCAATCACGGCTTCAGCCATCTGAACGGACTGACGACGTCGATAAGAGCTTATTGCTCAGACATATTAAGGGGAAGGGATATCACCTGCAGCAACCTTTTCAGGCCACCATACGGCAGGCTGCGTGTCAGGCAGTACAGGATACTTGAGAGAAGCATGCGGATTGTCTTCTGGGACCTCATGCCGTACGACTTTGACAGGAAGCTGACGGCGGACCAATCTTACAGCATACTTCTGCGGAGGATAAGGTCAGGCTCTGTGATAGTCCTGCACGATACTGAGTCAAGCAACGCGGCCCTTTACCTCGACAGGTTCATTCAAAAAGCGCTGGAGGAGGGCTATTCATTCGGGTCTGTTGATGATTATTCGCTTCATGGCTAAGTTATTTCAGCCTAAATACTATTTTTGAAATGGGAAAGGAATTTTTACAATGAATATTCTTATACTGGGATCGGGGGGACGTGAGCATGCCATCACCTGGAAGCTGGCGCAGAGCAGCAGGCAGCTGAATCTCTTTGTCGCACCCGGTAACCCCGGCACCGCTTCGCTGGCAATAAACCTCCCGGTTGATCCGCTCGATTTTCAGGCTGTCAGATCGGCACTGCTTACATATAACATCAGCATGGTGGTGGTGGGTCCCGAAGCCCCCCTTGCAGAAGGCATTGCAGATTTCATAGAGGATGATCCGGCGCTGTCTTCAGTGGCAGTAATAGGCCCCCGTCGCAGCGGAGCCATGCTTGAGGGAAGCAAGGATTTTGCCAAGGGGTTTATGAAGCGGCATGGTATACCTACTGCCGCCTATGAAACTTTTACCTCGGAGAATGCTGATGATGCAGCCCGGTTCATGCGAACCCTCGATCCGCCGTACGTGCTTAAGGCAGACGGACTTGCAGCAGGGAAAGGGGTGCTGATCATAAATGACCTCGGCGAGGCGGTGAGCGAACTGCGGGCGATGCTCGGCGGACGCTTCGGAGCGGCAGGAAACAGGGTAGTGATAGAGCAGTATCTTAAGGGTATAGAGATGTCAGCCTTCATTATAACTGACGGCATCTCTTACAGGATACTTCCTGAAGCAAAAGACTACAAGAGGATAGGTGAAGGAGACTCCGGTAAGAATACGGGTGGAATGGGGGCGGTATCACCCGTGCCATTCGCCACTCCCACATTCATGGCAAAGGTGGAAGAGAGGATCATCAGGAAGACGGTGGATGGACTCAGGGCTGAAGGGATAGACTACCGGGGCTTCATCTTCTTCGGGCTGATGAATGTGGATGGCGACCCTTATGTCATTGAATACAATGCCCGTCTTGGTGATCCCGAGAGCGAGGTGATCCTACCCAGAATTGAAAGTGACCTTTATGATCTTCTTGAGGGAACGGCCATGCGTGACCTGGCAGGGCGCACACTAATGACAGCGACGGACACAGCCGTGACGGTAATGATGGTCGCGGGGGGTTATCCCGACAACTACGAAAAGGGTTTCCCGATAGCGGGAACCGATATGGTCAGGGCCAGCACCGTCTTTCATGCAGGCACCAGGGTTGCCGACGGCCGGCTTGTGACATCGGGGGGGAGGGTGCTTGCCGTCACATCGCGGGGAGCAACGATGCGGGAGGCTCTTGATAAAAGCTACAAAAGCGTCTCTGAGATATTTTTTGAAGGAATGAATTACAGGAAAGATATCGGATTTGACCTGAAAACCGAAGAGAGATGATCAGGTTTTTCAGGGGGTCAGGAATTGGTCCGATGCTTCTGCTGATACTTTCAGCGCTGGCGCTGTGGATACAGTATTTCATTTCACCGCCCAGGCTGATGGAGGTCGCCGGAAGTGACCCGATGCCACTCTGGGGACTTGTTGCAAATGCACTGGAGGGCTCACCCCTGCTGGCGGTCATCCTCTCATTTGCCCTGATGCTGATCGTGGCAATTGTAATGGTGAGATTCAACACCTCGATCTTTTTCATCCCCCGCAGAACCTATCTCCCCGCTCTGATATACATACTTCTTTACTCACTCCTCCCCGGCGAGATGGTCCTCAACCCCGCCCTTCCGGCGGCTCTGCTTATCCTGGCAGGCATGTGGCGGATGGTCTCTTCATATCGTGTCAATGGCATGACATTCAATTTTTTCGACGCTGCCCTGCTCATATCGTCGGCCGGTATGTTCTACGCCGGAGCTGTATGGTTCATAATTCTTGTAATCATAGGAGCCCTGATCTTCCGCAGTCCTGATTCACGCGAACTGACAGTGACCATTGCCGGGGCGCTGCTGCCATGGATAGTACTTTATGCAGTGTGGTATGTGACAGGCGGAGATGTGGCAGAACTGACGGAGATCATCCGGCACAATCTCTTTGACCAGATGCCGCCGGTATACTGGGGCCGCACGCTGGTGATACTGCTGGCCGTGGCAGGGTTGAATTTTATACCGTCATTAGTGGCTCTTGCCAGTGAGATGCCAACGTACAAGATACGGTCACGCAAGACATTTGAGCTGTTTTCCTGGATGATCGTATTATCTGCTGCAATCTATATTTTTATTCCGGCTGTTTCAGCAGAACTGAACGCCATCACTGGCACTTCCTGTTGCATTCATCATGGCCAACTATTATGCCTTCACCCGCCGTCTGACAATAGCGGAGATTTTTTTCTGGCTGATGGTGATTATGCTTATAATATCGCGGTTGTGGCCCTAGTGATCACTTGATCATACAAACCACCCCTACGCCTGATCCCTGCTCGCCGCCTGTGAAATCATACCAGAGGGTATAGAGGCCTGTCTTATTGCAGATAAAGTCAATGGAGCCGTATTTCTTTCCTGTGCTTTTATTGAATGAAGAGATGAGCTGTTTTCCCTGGTCGTAGATGGTGATGGTGAGTTCTCCCACTGATCCGGGAGCATCACATACCGAGAACCTGTATTTCATGTTCTTCATCAGGTACATGTTAGCCTTGTATACGGGTGCAGGGGCATTGGCTGCAGCCTTTGGCAGCTGTACCCGGAAATCCTTAAGGTAGGTTGTATTATCGCCGGCGGCAAGAACGCAGTTACTGACGAGGTCGTCAGTGGAAGGCTGACCCTTCGCCAGAACAGGCAGAAGGAGCAGTGTGAGGGACAGAATGACAAACCTTCTTTTCATTTTATTTGCCATATATTAATTTGTTTCTCACATCTTTTGACACTTCGGCTATTTGCGCCAGCTGCTCATCGCTCATTTCAACGATGCTCTCCTCATGCTGTATCATCACCAGCCGTCCATCCTGTTCAGCCGTTTCAGGCTCCCCCAGCCTGTAGGTGATGCGCACATCACGGTATGCATTGCTTATCCCCTCCATCATTTCATACAGTGCGGTATATTCAGCGCTGCTCTCACGATAGGGGCGGAGAAGCATGAGCAGGTCGCCCAGTATGATCTTCTGTTCACCGATACGGTCCCTGAGGACCCTGTCAGGATGGCTCAGTGCCACCTGCGTTGCCAGGTACTGTCCTTCAATCCATACACCGGTTATCATAAGTGCGGAAATTGAACCGCGGTTGTTATCCCTCAGGTACTGATCAATCTGGTTGTAGGAGTTAACTGACATAAAAAGCAGGGAATCGAGATTTGACTTGCTGACGGACAGCCTCTTCAGTGTCTCGAAATCAAAGTACTGCCCGACGCGGAGGCCATCTGCCAGCCTCTTTATTGTTGAGAGCACATCAACGGAATTACCGGTTTTCTCGTACATATTGAGGTAACCGAGATCGGCACCGTATATTCCGAGCATCATTGCCTTCTGAAAGTTGGTGGTAAGGCGGTCGGCTCCCTGTGTAGGTGCCAGGTATTCGGCCGAAAACGGAACTTCCATGCTTTGCAGCAGTGCTGCTATCTCTACAGGTGAGGCAATGTTCTGAACGATGTCCGCAACGGCCTCGTCACTAAGCTTTTCAGCCTCACCTGCCGGTACCGAATCGGCAATGGGGAAACTGAGGCCGCCCTGCCTGGTGTTGCTGTTCCTGCATGAACAAACGGATATCAGCAGGATCACTGCGACCAGCTTTGAAATTGTTCCTGTCATCAGGCGTTTGTGTTTATATACAAATGTAAGAAAATTGGTCATTCCTAACGAGGTGTCCTCTTTTTTTGAAACCTGAGGCTGTCAAAGTATGAGATTATCCGCCTGAGTGCTTCAGTATAGAGCATGATATAGAGCATGATGATTGAAATAAGCACCAGGTAAATGTTGAACCTGAAGGTATCAACCGTGAGACCCATGAATTTCTTTACCGGCGCCATGAAATGGGTGCGGAAATCAAGCGGTCCCGAAGGGTCAGGCTCGAGATAGATGAGATCTGCATTCTGTACGATCCGGTCATTGAATTCAAGCATCTTGTTCTTCTCGTACACCTTCCTCAGTATATCTTCAAGCTTATCATTGTGATAACCGTTATATAGTTTTTCGAGCACCTCCTTATTGCTGCCAACATAATTATCGAGGCTCATGTCGGCAAGGTTGCTCAGTCTCCTGTACTCCCTGTCGGCGATGTTGAGCCATAGTGCAAGCCGTTCTCCCAGACCTTCGGTGAAAAGGTCCGGAGTGATGGAGTCGAGGCCGGTGAAAGGGGTTGTGATACCTGCCGCCGAGAGTCTTGCGGTCTCATTCCATAGAAGTCTTATCTCGCTCTCCTCAGGTTTTATCCTGCCTTCCTGTCTTAGCCTCTCCAGTACAATGTCCAGGGCATCGTTTACCCTTGGTATCCGGTAGATGGTGTTGAAGTCGGAGACGCTCATCTGCTGTTTCAGCGCATAGACCCTCTTCCCGTATTCATTTCCGGTGAACTGTTTGACCATCAATGCTTCATAGGTCCAGCGGGTAGGCATTATCTCAGCGATAAGCGGGACCCTGTCAGCGTTGGCAATATTCCTGTTCAGTTTGTCAAACGGGAACATGGCTCCGCTGAGGACCATCATCGGTATCATCAGCAGGGGGATAACGATATATATGGTAACGGCAGAGTTCAGAGCGGATGAGATGTTGAGTCCTATCATATTTGCACAGAAGGCAGTGGCGAACAATGCAATCCAGTACTGGAAAAACAGTCCCTCGATGCCCAGCACGGGATTGGCCACCAGAAGGAAGAGAAAAGTCTGCAGTGCCGAGATCGCTGCCATCACTGACATCTTGCTCAGGATGTAGCTGCTGCGGCTCAGATGGAGAAAATGTTCCCTCCTCAGCATCTTCCTGTCCCTGAAGATCTCCTCAGCGCTGATGGTCAGCCCCAGGAACAGGGCAACTATAATGCTCATGAATATATATATAGGGATGTTTTCATTTTCCCTGAATATATAGACGTTTGAAGAGGGGTCTGCAATATATCTTATTATGTATGAAAGGATAAGGCCCAGAACCGGCCCTTCGAGAAGGGTCAGGAGCATGTATTGTTTGTTAGCCAGCTTGCTTTTCAGATCGCGTGTAAGGAAGATGATAGTCTGCCTCAGCCATCCGGGTCGCCTGAGGCTTGAATAGGGTTCGGTGCTCTCCTCTGTCACCGGTTCGCCGTCAGTGACCCTGCGGAAGGCCTCAGCCCATTCGGCAGGGGAGACTTTCCTTTTCTCGGTGTACCTGCCGAATTCATCCACCACCCTGGTTTCAAGGATGTTGAATAGCGTCTCGGGATTTACGGTACCGCAGGTCGGACACTCAGCCACAGCGCTGTTTATCTGTGCCTCCAGGGTCTTGAAATGAACGATGGATTCTATGGGATTACCATAAAAGACCAGGTGGCCCTGCAGGTCAAGAAGCAGGACCTTGTCAAAGCTCCTGAATATCTCCGATGAAGGTTGATGGATCACAGTGATGACCAGCTTGCCCCTGAGGGTGAGTTCGTGGAGCAGGTCTATCACGTTCTCGGAATCACCTGAAGAGAGGCCGGAGGTCGGTTCGTCAAGAAAGAGAACAGAGGGTTCCCTGATGAGTTCAAGGGCAATGTTAAGCCTTTTTCTCTGTCCTCCGCTGATCACCTTGTTCAGAGGTGATCCCACACGGAAATTCCTCTTTTCATAAAGTCCCAGCGTGTGAAGCAACTGGTTAACGATCGCGGTCAGCTCCTCCCGGGTCTTCCCCGCGAAGCAGAGCGATGAGGCGTACCAGAGGTTTTCGAACACGGTCAGGTCCTCGACAAGGAGATCATCCTGAGGCACATATCCGATAACCCCGTCAAGCCTGTCGTCTTCCCTGAAGAGGGAGATGCCGTTGATCCTCACATCGCCGGATTCCGGACGGGCAAGACCTGTCAGGAGGTTGAGAAGCGTTGTCTTGCCGGATCCGCTTGCCCCCATGATACCAATCAGTTTTCCCTCGCTGGAAGCGAAGCTCACGTCTGTTATGGCCGGGGTGCCGTCGTTGAAGCTGTAGCTGAGGTGATCAGCAACAAAAGTGATCGGGTGTATATCCTTGCCGGATGCGAACCGCGATATGACGTCGCTGTAATAGATGGTGGGGGCGGGAGGCGACTGTACGGTGCTTCCCGGAGCGAAGGTGTACACCTTCTTGCACAAAATGGGCAGGCCATTGAGATAGGAGATGCCCGAACAGAAGCACCTCATGAAATAGAGGTTGACGCTCGCAACCTTCAGGAAGATAATAAAGGGACCTTTTGTCTGATCCGTGCCGGTGAGGCTGCCGGTACTGATCACTATCATCGAAGCATCAGCAAAACTCTCACTCTGCTCCTCCATGACAAAGTGCATGATGCTGTCGAACTCCTGCTGTGAGATCTTAAATACCTCGGCGATGGTGTTGATGATATTCATTCGCTGAGGGGTGTATTGCTTGTCAGAGTCTATCAGCTCGAAGCAACGCATAAGGACAATCACCCTCTGTGACTGCGTAAGGGTCTTGTTGATCTTTTTGCAGTTATTTAAAATCCTTATTGAATCCTTTACCGATGCCGTATCTGAATCGCCCCTTTTCCCCTTTTCCTGAATGGGCCCCGCGTTTTCCAGGAAAAGGTTCATGAACTCATCAGCACTCTGATGTGACAGCTGCTTGGTAAGAAAGGCCGAGACAAAATCCCGCTCGCTTTGCAGCATGCCTCCGTCCTGCTTCACTATCAGGGCGAACAGCTCCATCATTGCCCGCAGGATCTCTTCACTCATTTTTCAGGATCAGTTTTTTCAGGTTTAGCCGCCGCGTTAATAAAATCAGGTAGAAATTTATCGGAAATTGTTCAATGATGGTATTTAAAGCTTATCATGCTTTTAAAACTCTTAAATTTATAACGTAACTGCGTTAGACAAAGTATAATCAGATCAGGAAACACATAATTATATATCCCTTATATAGCCCCACTGTGAGATATTTAACGATCATATGTTTCATTTTGCTTAACAGTCTGCTGCCGGGTCAGCCACTCACAAGGCCGGGTCAGCCCCTCCCCGGTCCTGGCCAGCCTCTACCCGGATTCAAGTCATCCGGATCATTTGATGAGCAGCAGATGGTCATTGAGGACTCCCCGGCCGGAACACGCATACTTATCAACGCTCCGCTGGCCGGGTTCGGTGCTTCTGATCGCGTGCTGCTGGTCCTCTTTGCCCTTCCCAACGGCAACACCATTGAACAGACGTTTGGAAAAAAGCTGAATAAGGGTGACGACTGGCACTATGACATTCAGCATATCGGGGCGCAGACAAGGTTCCTGAGAAGTGTGATACGGGACCGCACTGTGGTTGTGGCATACCTTGAGAACAATCGTAAAAGCTGGCCGGCCTGGACCGCTGCAACGCCTGATTACAGGGACCAGGTGAAAAGGATGGTGGCTGATATCACTGCAATTTTCGCTCCATGGCAGCCGGAGCTTGTTCTCAACGGCCACAGCGGGGGCGGACGATTCATTTTCAGCTTCCTTGATGCCCATGATGAGATACCTCAGGAGGTTGTACGCATTGCCTTTCTCGACAGCAACTACGGGTATGACGACACCCTTTACGGGCCGAAGATTGTCAGCTGGCTGAAATCGGGAAGAGACAGGTATCTCTGCACCATGGCATACAATGACAGCGTGGTGATCTACAACGGCAAGCCGCTGGTGTCGCCGACGGGAGGCACCTGGTACCGCAGCAGGATGATGAAGGATTATGTTGCCGGCTCGTTCAGGCTTAAGGAGAGACAGCGCGATTCACTCATCTGGTTCACATCTCCCGGAAGGAAGATAGAATTCATTTTCAAGCCCAACCCGGAGGGGAAGATCCACCACACCCGGCAGGTTGAGTATAACGGATTTATTCAAAGCATGCTGAGCGGTACCAGATATGAGCAGAAGGGATACAGGTACTTTGGGGAACGGGCATATTCTGACATGATAACTGATATCGTCGTTGTGCCGATCCGGAGATTCAATATTCCTGCACGTGATCCGTCGGCAGAGGGAGGAGCGGCGTTCATGAGCCGGATAAGGGATCTGCCGCCGGAGGAACGCGAGGAGGAGATTTTCCTTGCAGCGGCGTCAGGGAATATTCCCGGATTTCTTAGGGAGACCGTAACCCTCAGGGGGGAGTTCACAGATCTCAACGGAACTCCGCATACTCTGGATTATGAGGTCATGCCCGATTACCTGGCCATCGGAAGTGATGAAGACTTCTGCCGTATGCCGATGAGTCCACGCACTGCACAGAGGCTGGCAGACCTGTTTGGTGCCTCGCTGCTGACCGCGAAGCTGAGTGATCACATATGGTCGGAGGCAGTCGTGAAACTGGAGCCCTTCTTTTACAAACCCGTCGGCAATGCAAATGAGCTTGTGACGAAGTTCGGGGAGCATAACACGATGATTGAAAAACAGCTTGCCGAAGCAGGAGGGAGGCACGGGCAACTGGTGGCTGGAATCAAGAAGGATGTAATCATCTCGTCGCGTATTGCCGATCGTACGGACAGGGTTGTTATCTACGGCTGGCATAAACCTGACGGCAACCCTATTCAGCCCGTTTACAGCGGGCATATCTGGTGGTACGTTGATTACAGTCACGGCATCAGGTTCATGAACCGGCAGGTTCTGCTCGACGGCCATCCGGCCGATGTGAGGGAGATTCTGCAAGATCCGGTCCTCTTCAGGGTTCTAAGCAATGAGGCCGGTCCCATGACCGTGACGGCTTATTGAAAAAAGACAGACTGGCCCGCTGCGCCTGTTATGCTATCCTGTTTCAATTTTACCCTGGAAATGATACTCTGCCGGATAGGTTTTGATCTACAAGGACATACGCGGATAATTTGAAAATCTCAGGAACCCCCTGCAGACTATTTCCATCCGGCCCATCCCGGTCCACGGACTACTCGTCCCGGGGTGGCGCCGGTATGCTCGCCGTCGCGCAGAACCTGTACTCCGTTGACGAATACATGCGTCATGCCGGTTGAGAGCTGATGAGGATCCTCAAAGGTCGAGTGATCCTGTATCTTCTGCGGGTCAAAGACCACCACATCGGCGAAGTAACCCTCCTTCAGCGTCCCGCGCCTATCTATTTTCATATTGCTGGCCGGGAGCGAAGTCAGCCTGCGGACAGCCTCCTCAAGGGTGATGACCTGCTCATCACGCACATATTTGCCAAGCAGCCTGGCGAAGTTGCCATATGCCCGCGGGTGGGTGGCCGACTTCAGGAAAATGCCCTCGGGCGCCATCGATTTGCCGTCGGAGCCGAAACTCATCCAGGGCTGTGCAATCTGCTTACGGAGGTTATCTTCTGACATTGAGAAGAAGACTGCATCGACATTGCTGTTGTCATCGATGATCAGGTCCATAACCGTCTCCCCGGGCGACTTACCCCTCATGGCAGCAATTTCCGCCAGTGTCTTGCCCTGCAGGTATTTCAGTGAATCGGTGTTGAACCCGATGACAAGTACCTTTTCCGGCGTGCCCTGTTTTCTCATAATTGTCTTGATGATCTCCGGCCCCACCACCTTTCTGACAGCGGGGTCCTTCAGCCGGGCGACCCATTTCTCGAAACCGCCCTCCTGCACCCACTCGGGCATTATGATACCCAACCCTGTTGAGCTGGCCGGGTAGTTGTACATGTCGGCAGTGATATGCAGTCCTGCAGCCCGTGCCGAGTCAATCTTTGCTATTGCCGGGTCAATCTTGCTCCAGTTTGTCCGGCCGACCTGCTTGAGGTGGTAGATTTCCGATCTGATCCCGGTCTCATGAGGTACCCTGAGAAAATCGTCGATGGATTCAAGGAAGGTCTCATCCTCGTTCCTGATATGGGAGATATACATTCCGTCATACTCCGCAGCCACGCGGCACAGTTCCGCCAGCTCCTCCGTGGAGGCGAAGCTTGCGGGGATGTATTCAAGCGCCGAGGCGACGCCTATGGCTCCCTCCTCCATAGCCTGCCTGACAAGAAGCTTCATCGAGTCCATCTCGGCAGCAGTGGGGGGCCTGTCGTCATACCCGACCACGTGTATCCGCAGGGTCGAGGTGCCCACAAAAGATGCAATGTTTGTTGACACACCCTTTCTTTCAAGATACTCAAGGTATTCTCCCAGCGTGGTCCATTCAATGTCATATTTTATATCCCCCTGAGACGCTTTCATCTCCTGTTTCATGCTTTCGTTCCAGGGGCCCCACGAATCACCCTCGCCAACCACCTCCAGCGTCACTCCCTGGCATATATCGCCAAGCGATCGCCCGTCCTCTATCAGCGACTCCACCGCCCAGCTGAGCATGTTGATGAACCCGGGTGCAACGGTCAGTCCCGTGGCGTCAATCTCCGTCACACCCCTGGCCTTCTTAAGGTCGCCAATGGCCGCAATGGTGTCAGACATAATACCAATATCCGCGACAAATGAGGCAGACCCTGAGCCGTCTGCTATGTTGCCGTTTTTGATCAGGAGATCATATTTCACTGGTGATGAACATCCGGAAAAAATCAATAATACCGGGAGGAATACTTTTAATAGTCTCATTTTTTGGTCTTATTTGGCGAATTTATTTAGAAAATAGCGGAAGAATCTATCTCGAACAAAATTAATTTTTTCCCTTGAAGATGTAAAATTAATCTCTCTTTCAAATTTGTATGACATATCATGAGATTCGTTTTTAACCTCGCCACTCCTGTCAGGCACATTTTAAGAGTATCGCAGAGCCTCATTAAATGAGCTTCATGCTGCAATCCGCATGGTTTCTCAATAGTATGCTTTAAAACAGATATGATGTAGTACAAATTTTTTTTTTGAATTTAATTAAGTTGTAACTTGTGAGGGTAAACCATTAAACTAACGCGCTTTCTCCATGAAAAAACTGATCTTCATTTTCATGTCGGTTTTGCTAGTCAATGCCGGCATGGCGCAGACACGTGTTACCGGAACGGTAACCGCCTCTGAAGACGGTTCCCCGATCCCTTATGCAGTGGTGCTGCTGAAGGGTTCCAGGGGAGTCGGAACAAATACTGATGCTGATGGCAGATACTCCCTCAGCGACCTCCCTGCAAACGCTGTTCTTATTTTCAGCTATGTTGGCTATAAGACACAGGAGATTCCTGTTGCCGGAAGGACAGTGGTTAATGTAGAGATGGCAACCGATGCTCTCGCTCTCGATGAGGTAATCGTAGTTGCCTATGGTACCTCAACAAGGGGGACCTTCACCGGCGCTGCCAGTGTGGTTAAGGCAGATGCAATCAAGGATGTGCCAACCCTCTCTTTTGAGAATGCCATGGGAGGCAAGATCGCCGGTCTGCAGATCACCACTCTGTCAGGACAGGCAGGATCATCATCTTCGATAAGGGTTCGCGGGCTGGGCTCAATGAGTGCATCCAACGAGCCTCTGTACGTTGTTGACGGTGTCCCGGTTATCTCGGGTAACGTTTCACAGATGGGTAACTATACCACCAGCAACGTGATGAATACAATCAACCCTAATGACATTGAATCGATTACCGTGCTGAAAGATGCTGCCGCATCAGCTCTTTACGGCTCCAGGGCCGCCAACGGCGTCATTGTCATTACCACCAAGAAGGGCAAACTGGGCAAACCGGTTGTCAACTTCAAGGCATCGGTCGGTATTACCCCTTCATTTGCCACCGACAATTATGAGGCTGCCAGCACTGACCAGCAGATAGAAATGTACTATGAGAACTTCTGGAACGCAGGGGTATATTATGAAGGAGATACCTATGAGGAAGCAAGTGCGGGAGCACTTTCCCAGCTGAATAAAAGGTTCAACAAGCACGGATATATCTTCACTGCCCCTGACAATACGGTCAATTCCCTGACTGTAAGTGGCGAGAGGGCAGGTCAGTATTTCGACTGGGAGAGTGAGCTCTTCCGGACAGCTGTTTACCAGTCGTACGACCTCTCAATCAGCGGCGGGACAGACAGGTCAAACTACTATACCTCATTTTCATACACCAGTGATATGGGCCGCAGTGTCATAAACGACTATGACCGTATCACCGGAAGGATTAACTTCGCCCAGAAGATCGGCAAGTTCGTCGAGCTTACCACCAATGTCAACCTGTCGTCGAGCGACAAGGAAGGGTTCAATGACACCCGTGCCCTTGGCAACAACTATTTCCTTCAGAGCCGAAACCTGCTCTGGGGCATGTACTGGCCGACCGACTATGTTACAGGAGACCCCTGGACAGCCAGGTACGGGAGTTATGCCTATAACCCGGTCTATTACAACACCCAGTGGGAGAACTGGTCAAAAACGCAAAGAGTATTTGCCACAGAGACTGTCAACATCCAGATCCTGCCGGAACTGAACCTGAGGTCAGTCCTGTCATTTGACAATACCCAGACCTTTGACCATCTGTACTACAGCGCTCTGCACTTCAGCGGTTCAAGCTTGGGAGGCTCGGTGACTGAGACCAGCAACAAGATCAATGAGATACTTTCATCGACAACACTGAACTATGCCAAGACTTTTGCCGGTGTTCACACTGTCGGCGCTCTTGCCGGCTGGGAGGTTGCCAAAGATCAGACCGACTACATGATGGCTAACGGCACAAACCTGCCCACCAGCTCGCTTCATACTGTTGCTACGGCAGGAAAGCTTAATGCCAGCGCATACTACTGGGGCAGCACACTGGCCTCTTTCCTATCGCGCCTGGAATACAACTATGACAACAAGTACTACCTGTCAGGTTCTTTCCGCCGGGACGGGTCATCCAAGCTGGGCTCCGATACCCGCTGGGGTAACTTCTGGTCCGTTGCAGGATCATGGAGGATTGACCGGGAGAACTTCATGGAAGGTGTCACGGCTGTGAGCAGCCTCAAGCTTAGGGCATCATATGGTATCAACGGCACTTTGCCCACCGCAAATTACGGATGGCGCTCCCTGACCAGCTATACCAGCAAATATATGGAGCAACCGGGCGGAGGAGTAGCCACCCTCGCTGATCCCAATCTATCCTGGGAAACGAGTTACACATACAACATAGCTCTCGAATTCGGATTGTTTGAGCAGAAATTATCGGGTTCGTTCGAGTTCTTCAACAGGGACTCAAAGAATCTTCTGCAGGATGTTCCCATCTCAATGGTGACAGGCTTCAGCTCAACTCTGAAGAATGTTGGTGAAATAAACAACAAGGGTGTGGAGATTGAACTAAACGGGGAGATTATGAAGAGTGGCGATTTCATCTGGACGGCAGGACTGACCGCCTCACACGTGAAGTCGACTGTAACAAAGCTCTATGGCGGGCAGAACATTGTCTGGTATGAGCCTACCGGAGGTGACAACCGTACCAAGTTCATCTATAAGGAAGGGGAATCAACGCTGGCCATTTACGGACGTGAATGGGCAGGAGTTGAAAGGGAGACCGGCGTAAATGTATGGTTCCTGAACAACGATGCCACACCTGACCTGACCATTGACGGAAGGCCGGCCACATATGATTACACGCAGGCAACAGAGGTCATTCTCGGCGACGTTCACCCCGCACTCTTTGGCGGTTTCAACACTGACCTGGGATGGAAGGGAGTGTCACTGTCACTGAACTTCGTCTACAAGCTTGGAGGCCAAACCTATGATGCTGCCGGCAGGGACATAAATGATGACGGCTACTACTGGGAGAGAATCATGTCACTCGATGCATATGAGAACAGATGGACTCCGGAGAACAAGGATGCTATGTATCCGCAAAGGGTGGCAGTCGACTTTGAGGATGTCAACCAGAAGAGCAGCAGGCACATGCATCCTGCTGACTATACAAGGCTCAAGAGCATAACCCTCGGTTACAATCTTCCTTCCGCCATCCTGGAAAAGGTTAAGATCTCAGGTGCCAGGGTGTACTTCAACGGCTCAAACCTGTGGACGCTTGCCGCCTACAAGGTGTATGACCCGGAGGTGAACGAATATGGTTCAAGGGGTTGGGAGATGCCGGTAGGCAAGACATATACATTCGGCATTGAGGCCAGTTTCTAATCTTAAAAAGGTACTACGATGAAAAAGATAACAATCATACTTACGGTACTGGGCGCCATGCTGATCACATCATGTGAGGAGTTTCTCGATGTCGAGCCCAGCAACCTGGCAAATTCGGAGACTTCGATCCTTAACGCTGCTGATGCCAAGGTGGCAATGAACGGCCTGATGAGGAAGATGACCTCCTCGGAATATTACGGGCGGAATTACGTCATCTTCGGTGATGCCAAGGGAGGCGATTTTGCCATCCGTTCACAGGGCAGGGGCCTTGACTACTACTATTCATTCAACCACTCAGCCACATCGGGTTCAGGTTCCGGTTTCTGGACGCAGATCTACCACAACATCCTGCAGGCCAATAACCTGATTTTAAACATTGAGAAAATGGAGGATGCCGGAACCGGTTCCGCATCCATGAGTGATTACAAGGCACAGGCCCTGACTGCCAGGGCGCTGATGTATTTTGACCTGGTCAGGATATACGGCAAGCCCTACAACATGGACAAGGCATCATTCGGTGTTCCGCTTGTACTTGTACCGCTCGAAGGCTCGGCCCAGCCGACAAGGGCATCCGTGGAGGAGGTCTACACGCAGATACTCAAGGATCTGACCGACGCGGCACCGCTCCTTTCCAAGAACAAGGTCAACGGTTACATTAATTATTATGCCAACAAAGCCATCGAGGCAAGAGTTCAGATTACAATGGGCAACTACACCGCTGCCCTTGCTGCTGCCGAGGAGATTATCACCAGCGGCAAGTACACACTCTATTCAAATGCCAACTGGGTAGGTTCATGGGCTGCACCGTTCGGTTCGGAGTCGGTCTTTGAACTGGCAATCTATCCGGCCGAAGCAGACCTTACAACCGGCTCTCTCGGATATTACCTCCTTCGTCTTGGTAAGGTCACCGGAGCGATGGGGTGGTTCATGGCAAGCGACTACTGGATCACCCGCATGTCTGAGGATCCGACTGATATACGCTGGGGGATAATGGATTACGATGAGTCATCCACCACGAGATTCGGGTCAAGCCTGAAGTATGTCGGAGGCACTGCGTTGCTTGGTGACAAGGCATCGCGTTCAGCCGTCAACGTGAAGGTCATACGTCTTTCCGAGATGTATCTCCTGGCCGCAGAGGCTGCACTGGGCATTCCCACTCCTGACAGGGTCAAGGCTGCAACCTATCTCAATGCTATACGCAAGAGGGCTCCGGGTCTTGCACCCGCTGATGAGACAACAGTGACCGTTGACATGATAATGGATGAGAAGAGCAAGGAGTTCTTTGCTGAGGGTCACAGGTACTTTGACATGATCCGGCTGAACAGGACCATTGAATTCAATGATGAGTTCATATCTCCGGCTGTTATCATCACACACCGCGACAAGACAATCGACAGAACGTTCTATAAGGCTATCCTGCCGATCTCTCAGACTGAGATAGATGCCAACCCGGCAATCGCCTCTCAGCAGAATCCTCAATATTAGGTTTTAGGGTTAGTTTCAGACAGAGGGCGCCTTTTTACGGCGCCCTCTTTTTAATATGAGGAGTGGTCAGCGTCTTATATAGAGATACCCGCTGACTGAAAGCCCGTTTTCTGCCCTGAGCACATAGAAATATGTATCATCGTCTACCGGCTTTCCGTTGTAATCGGTTCCGTGCCACAGGTTATCATAATCGGGGTTCTCAAAGACCAGGGCGCCCCTTCTGTCGAAGACAGTGAGTTCCACTCTTCCGAGTGCCTCTATTCCGGTCAGGACAAAGTAGTCGTTCAAACCGTCCATGTCAGGTGTGATCAGCGAGGGTATGATGAGGTCAAGTACGTTTATAATCATGAAATCAGGTGTAGGTGGGCATACGCCATTACTCACTGACCACAGCAGTACATTCTCTCCTATTCCGAGGCTGCTGACTGTTGTCGCCGGGTCATTCTGGTCTGCAAAAAGAGCTGTGCCCGATTCCACCGACCATGTGCCCGTTGAGTTTTCATCAGGGACGACTGCATTAAGGGTTGATGTAAAAACATATGTGAGCTCCTGGTCAGGCCCGGCGTCGGAGAGAGGTGGCTGAAGAACCCTGACTGTTACAGGAGCAACTGCCGAGCAGCCTCCGCTTATGGTTCCCTTGATGTAGTAGGTGCCTTCTGTTGCTGCAGAAGGGGTGGTGTAGGGTATTGTGGTCTGGACGTCTGTCCAGTAGCTGTATAAAAGGTTAGGCGTAGAGCCGGCTGTTATGGCGGGACGCGTCAGGTCAGCCGTGCCCGGGAAGCATACAGGGGCAGGATTGGTAATAACTAGTGTCGGGAATGGTCCGGGCTGTGTATTGATGATCACGTCAGCCGAGACAGGCGAGGTGCAGCCACCGCTGTTAGTGACGGTGAAGTTGTACGAACCCGGTGCCAGTCCGAGTACTGTAAATGAAGTGCCCGATGCCGTAACTGTAATACTTCCCGGAAAGCGCGTCAGTGTCCAGTTTCCCTGTGCCGGAAGCCCGTTTATGATAACGCTGCCGGTCGGCAGATCACAGGTAGGCTGTGTTATGGCACCCGGGACTGGCGCTATGGGCGTTGAGGGTTGCGGATTGATGACTATGCCTGTTGATGGGGCAGAGACGCACCCTTCGCTGTTCCTGACGGTGAAGGTATAGGTTCCTGCCTCAAGGCCTGTCACTGTCGTACTGGTTCCTGTTCCGGAGTAGATCACGCCGTCAGGAAGGCGGGTCAGGGTCCATGAGCCTGATGACGGCAAACCTGAGAGAGGAACGCTTCCCGTTGAAATATTGCAGGAAGGTTGTGTTATTGACCCCGGTACCGGCGCTCCTGGTATGGCAGGGCCGGCAATGACCACAATATCTGTGGATGGCCCCGACGTACACCCTCCCTCGTTGGTAACCGTATAGGTATATGTTCCCGGCTCGAGGCCTGTTATCAGGGTGCTTGTCCCTGTACCCGTGGTGGTTACCCCTCCGGGCGACCGGGTCAGGGTCCAGCTACCGGTGGATGGCAGCCCCGAAAGTGCTACGCTCCCTGTCGGTGAGGCGCACGATGGCTGGGTGACAGTTCCCGGCACGGGCGGTGAGGGTACCACCGGCTGCGGATTGATGACCGCATCAGCGGATGCCGGGGAGACACATCCCTCAGCGTTGGTCACAGTGAAATAATAGGTTCCGGGCTCGAGGCCTTCAATGGTCAGGGTGGTGCCGCTGCCTTCATGTGCTACGGCGCCCGGGTAGAGGCGAACGGTCCATGTGCCGGTGGAGGGCAATCCACCCAGGGTGACAGAGCCGGTTGGAACTGAACAGGTTGGATGGACAATGGCCTGGATAACCGGGGCAGATGGCGTCAGGGGGGCTGCATTAATGACGATATTATCCGATTGCCCTGAGGTGCATCCGCTCTGATTGGTGACCGAGTAACTCCATGTGCCTGGCAGCAATCCGGTTACAGTATAGCTGCTGCCGCTTCCTGTGATGGTCTCTCCGTCGGGCTGTCTTGTGAGAGTCCATGTGCCCGCAGAGGGCAGACCCTCCAGCACAACCCTGCCTGTCGGTGTGGCGCACGACGGTTGGGTTATCTGGCCGATTTTGGGAGGATCAGGAATAATGCATTCAATTTTTATCATATAATCCTCCACCTCACCTGAGTTGGCGGTTCCGGTAGGGCTGGTGACCCTGGGGCCTATCCTGAAACGGGCAAATGTGGGTTTTGAAGCAATCGCATCTTCAGGTATATTGACTGACAGGTTGTATGTGGAGGTTCCTGAATTCATTCTCAGGTCGGTGGCAACCCTTTCACCTTTATCTGCAAAATCCCCGTCGCCGTTCCAGTCTATCCAGACACTGAGGTATGCGGCGGTCAGGGTTGATACGGTCGTCCTGACACGAAAAACTACTGTGGCTCCCTGTTTCAGTTCCGGTATTGTAACGCCGTCTTCGTCGTCTAGTCCGTTCAGGTCATCACCGTTGGCTTCATCGGAATACTGGCTTCCGGCTTCTCCGTCACCCCGAGTACCCATGTAGGGGTATGTGGTTATGGTATGACCTGCAGAGCCGTAGCTTGCCGGGGCATCACTGTAATCATTGGGAAAAGTCTGCATCGGCAAGGCTGCCGGGGACCCGATTACTGCCGGAATAGGTGCGACATCGTTATCAGGACTGCCGGCAGAAAGTGTGAATCCAAAAAGGAGGGATAAAAGGGCAATGAATATTCTCGTTGTTTTATTGGTCATTATTCGGATATTTTGAGGTCCGTTCGCTTGCGGCCGGCCTTAAATAGTACAAGTTAGGGATGATCGCGGGTAATAACAATAATTATTTGACTGTGCGATAGCTGCAATTTTCCGGGGCAGGCACCTCACGCCTCCATTTTTCGGACTTCTGTGACTGAGAGACCTGTTCCTGGGCATAAAATCCGATTTGACGAATTAATGTAATAAGATGATAAATAAACCCCTGAAAACCACAATTGTTCGCAGAGAAATTAAATTCAAAGTTAGACAAACCATGTAAAAATTTAACAGCAGGAGTTGAATCGACTTACAATATTAACTTTAAATTTACCATGCAAATCAATAAACAAACAGGGAGGAAGAGAAGATGAAAGAAAGAATGCAGCAGTGTACGCCGGCATCGGGTGCAGTTTACGGTCTGGGCCTGATCGGGGCTGCCATCTATTTTATTTCCGCTGCCACAGGATTCTGGATGGGAGTGCTGGGATTCCTTAAAGCAATTGTCTGGCCGGTTTTCCTTGTGCTGGAAGCTTTCAGGAGCCTGGGAGTGTAGTCAGGGAACTCTGCAGTCCTGTCTGCGCATTATTTCCGGAGGAAGGTGAATGTCAGTCCGCTGCCGGTTCGTTCTGTGGTTCGCCGCAGAAGCGGCATAGTTTTGCGGTGATTTGTATCTTTTCACCGCAGTTGGGGCATTCCTTAAGTTCTCCTGCACCTGTCATAACCCTTTCCTTTTCCACCATAATTATACCCTGAAACAGGTTAAGCTCGGTGTCTGTTATGAATTTCACCGGCTGTGCCATGCTGCCGCCGGCATATTCAATAATCAGATACCTCTTTCTGAGTTTCAGAATGAGGAAGACGCCTGCTGCCACTGATACTGCAGCAATGACAAGCATTATTATTGTTGATTGTCTGACCCCTGACAGCAAGCCGAGCGTGGCGGCTATGATGCCGAAAACCACCAGTGACGAGCCGGGTACGGGTTGGGTAACCTCCTTGCTCATGGTCCCTGTGACGTCCCGGAGGCTGACAGTCTTCTTTCCCCGGCTCACCCTGAGTCCGCCGCCGTGTATCCTGCGTCCTGACTCATACAGCTTCCCTACCTGGTACACCCTCTGGTCGGAGATGATAATGGCTGAATCTGAGAGATCATCATCAACAAGGAGAGATGAAAAATAGTCCTGACCCAATATCGCCATGAATTTCTCGTGCTGCGACGCGAAGAGATTTTTGTAATTGTATTTCATTGATATTGTCAGTTAAGCGATGGTTCAGGGAAGCCCGTAATTTTCCATCTGCCTGCCCAAATTTCGCGAATTAACCTCATAATCTGAGCATGCAAGTGCTTAAAAGGTAGATATTTTTGACCAACATGAGGGAGATTAGGACAAATGCACTTTGTTCTTAGATTACACTTCACAGAGATAATGAGGTTTTTGCCGTTACCATATATCAGGAGTGCCTTCCGGCACCAGGTAATGAATTACGGTGAAGGGAAAAAGGCTGGCAGGTCACTGGCGGAACGGTATAGTAATCATTTTTCACCTGGTACCGGTAAAGGTACCGTTAAGGTCGCCTGAGGTGAGTGTATAGGTCAGCTGGTTTCCTTCCACGTTTCCCTCCAGTGTGTTACCGACAATGGAATATGACAGGTAATATTTATCATCGCCGGAGTTGCTGATTCTGACTCCGTATATATCAAGGGTACGGGAGCCGGCAGTGATGTGCATGTCAGCCTTGGTGTCAGTAAATCTTACCAGTTCGGTTGTGCCCGCCACTGTGGTTGAGCCGGTAGTAACGGTTCCGGTATAGACACCTGAAATAATACTTGCGTAATCATCCTGCGGATCATTATTGTCGCATGCTGTTAATCCCATTGCAGCATATGCCAGTAAGAGCGAAAATATCATTGCCCTTCTCATTCGAAATGAAATGACAGTACCCATATCCTGGAATTTAACTTATCAATTGAATTGCAGTATTGCGGATAATCGGGATGCGGCTCATGCACCAGCATGTCGCCAGTTCCCGTTGACATCTTCAGCTCAGCGGAAATCTTTATGTGTGTTAGGTAGAAATCTATCCCCATGCCCAGTTCATAATAGAAGTCGGGCCGGTTTAACCGCAGGTATACAGGTCTTTCAAGCCTGTATTTCTCCTGGGCATAAAAATCATAACGGTAATTCAGTCCGCCAATGACATATGGCTTTTTATTCTGCATCCTCCAGCCATATTTAAGCAGCAGGGGGAGCTCAATGAAACTTGACTCCAGCTTTTGGGGGCCATATGAAACGGTATCATTTATCCGGTCGCTGTCAAAATTTATGACCCTCTGTCCGAACGATAGACCGGGAAGAAACCTGATATCAAAGAACTGGTTCAGCCTGAAATTGGCAACAAAATGGATATTTATTCCCGGGTAGGGACTCCCTTTACCGGGATACAGTGAATCGATAGCTGTGAATTCCTCTGAAGGGGTTATGTGAAAACTCATGACATTAAGTCCCAGGCTGTAGCCCATGTTGAAGAGTTTTTCATCTTCCCACAGCGAAGTCCGGGTTTCATTATCCTGCCCGGTTCCGCTGAGGGTTAACAGCAGCAGGAGGAATGAAATGCAGGTTTTCTTTATGCTGATCTTCATTTGCGGGATTTCCTTAAAGCGGGACACCAAGTTAGTAAATCCTGACGAATTCTGTATTACCGGCTCGTCGCGACTTCAGGGAGGCGGTCCGGATTTCAATAGGGTGTGCAACGCCAGCCGTACGACTCCAGCTTGTGCTTGGTCATCGAATTGCAGACTGATTGCCATTCGGCAATGTTTTGAGGATTTTCACAGATCCAGCAGGTGTCAGCGGTATCGCATGAATGGAAACTCATCATAAACAGGAAGAGAAAGAGAATGACGGTTTTGCGGTATTCTTTCCTCTTTTTCATTATTCTGCTGATCACAGTGCAATATTACCAAAAATTGCAAAACCGGAATCCAAATGTCCCGACAAACAATTACCTTATCTGCGCATCACCCTGACGCGCATTCCCTTTCCGGGGAAGCCGGACTTGCCGGAAAAGATTCACCGGAGATTATTTCCCCGGAAGCCGGACTTGCCGGATACCATGCATCAAATACTATTTGAATAAAAAGGTTATAGATTTTGTTGAGTTTTGCAATGGGAACTCTGCGCTGATTACAGACTGGGTTCCGTAAACCGTGTTATGTAAAATAACCTGGCAGGAGACCTTCTGGCCGGCTTTCAGCTGTGCAATAATCTCTTTCAGGGATATCAGGTTGGCCTGGGAACCATTTCCCGAAGCGATATTTCTGACCTCCTTGTCCCTGGAATCTTCAATTCTCCAATGTTGCCAGTCAGATTCAATTATATATCTCCTGGCTCCGTTGTCCCATTGCTGGCTGAAGGCGGACGGCTGGTGGATGTAAATTTTATAACTGTCGTCAAACTTCAGAACAAGTCCCTGGACCACATTGTCCTTGTCGATTTTGCTGTTCAATAATATCTGTCCTGTTATCTGGCTGTAGGGGTCTGTCGTTTTCTGAGCGGAAGCGGTGTTTATGGTGCGGAGTATCCTGAGAGTCTCATTGCCGCTTTTGGAGGCAACATAGGCCATTTTGAATGTTTTGTCATATGTCTCGCCGGACTGTGCCTTCCATTGTCCGTATGAAGAGAAGTAAAACAGTAATAATGTCAGTCCAACGAATATTTTTTTCATGTCACCAGGGTCATTTAGTTAGCATTTTGATACAGATAATAAGCAGTTACAGGCGATTATCTGATTGCCTTACCTTTTAAAACGTATATCCGGGCATAATGTTACTTCAGCCAGGGCAAACAGTTGTTCCCTGCGTCCCGGCATCAGTTAAAAAACGACTTCCCTTCAACTCCTGGTTATGCCCGTTGTCATGCCGGACGAACGGGTACCACGATAATCCGGATGGTGTTTTCTTCTTCCCGGAGTTGGTCATGCATACGAATTTCCCTGCCTGAGAGTTATATAAGTAACTGTTGAACTCCTTTATATAAAAACAAGACCGGAACATGATCATGAATATTAAAACATCGGGGCGGGTGTTCAGGGTTATTGCATCACTGTTCCTGACATTTTCAGCACTTGCTGCTTCGGCACAGACGGGCATCGAGACAGGCACTCCCTCCGGCAGCGACGATGACAGCATAATGTGCCGGAACAGTATAAACATTTACAAGACCTTTTTTAATAATAAGGACTTCACCATGGCTCTTGATCCCTGGCGCCAGGTGCTTGCCCGATGTCCCGCTTTTTCAGAGGAGATTTATGCGGATGGGGAGTCAATGTATAAGGAGCTTTACAGCAATACCGGAGACCTGTCATACATCGATACGATACTGATGGTACTCACCCAGCGCACCTATTATTTCGATAACAAATCGTCAAATGACCTTCATAAAGCCGAGCTGCTCTTTGAACTGGCAGGAGACGACCCGGTCTACCTCGGGCTTTGTTACAATATCATCATAGAGGCTGCAGAAAGTTATCCCGACCAGTTGGGATGCAACCATTTTGTGCTTCTGGCGACGGCCGCTGCCAGTCTATACGGGATGGACATAATTGACGCTGCGGAGCTGGAGCATGCCTTCGTCACTTCTGTCGGAACACTGGATGCAAGGCTGGAGGATAACCTGTGTGACGAAGGGTATAAAGATGATTTGCAAAACCTTGAAACTTATTTCAGGACATGCGGGGCAATGACCTGCGGCAGTATCGAAACGCTTTATTCAAACAAGGTTGACAGGGACTTTCGCGACACGGAGTTCATTGACAAGGTTTTTACGATGCTCTCAGAAACGGGCTGCACCGGTTCTGACTTATATTACAATATTGCTGTCAAGATGTTTGCCAACGACCGGTCCGCCGAAAATGCCGTCAGGCTGGCTGAACTGAATGTTGAACGGAATAATATTGAGAGGGCCATTTCATACTTTACCGAGGCCTATAATCGCGATACCAGCCGACTCGCCAGATCTGAAGTCATCACCAGGGTTGCCGTTATGGAGCTCTCCAGGGGCAAGAGGCAGGAGGCCAGGGACCGGGCGGAGCATGCCTGGCAGCTGAATAACAGGAACGGCAGGGCGCTGATGATAATCGCCGACTGTTATGCAGGGGCCGAATTTGGCAATGCCTTTGAGAATCACACAGCCTACTGGGTGGCGGTTGACTATCTGGAGGCGGCCATGATGGTTGATCGCTCATTGAAGCAGGAGGCGGAACCCAAAATAAAAGCCTATTCCCAACTCTTTCCTACCAGGGAGGAGTGTTTTTACCGCAAGATTCTCGATGAGGGAACGGTTTTCAATGTAGGCGGCTGGATCAGTGAAGTGACCAGGGTCAGGTTCAGGAGGGAGTAGGATTTGTATTTCAGCGGAAATACCCTGGCCGGATTAAAACTATTCAGGATTGAGGTCAGGACACAGATTCTACGCTGATCACTATTTTGCCTGCTGCGTGTCCTTGTTTTAGATAGTTCATTGCATCTATTGCCTGGTCGAAAGAGTACCGTCGGTCAATAACAGGTTTAATGATACCTTTATCCGCAAGGTTTGCGAGAAATTCAAGGTCGGTTTTGCTCGCTTTTGCACTTAAGGACTTCATTTTCTTTGATCCGAAGGATAATATCCGGCCGAAGAGCAGAGACTTGAAAATTTGTGATAAAGAACCACCAACCATAATGTATGTTCCATTGGCAGTCAGGATTCTCCGGTAGGAGAACAAAGGATAATTCCCATTAATTGCCAGGATAATGTCGTACCGTTTATCACTTTGCAGGAAAGACTCCTTTGAGTAGTCAATTACATAGTCTGCTCCGAGAGAAAATGATTGCTGAACATTACCTGAACTGCAGACACCGGTAACCTCAGCCCCGAAATATTTGGCCAGCTGGATGGCAAATGACCCGACTCCGCCGGCACTGCCAACAATCAGTACTTTTTGTCCTTTTTTAATGCTGGCTTTGTCACGTAAACCCTGGAGAGCAGTCGTTGCAGCCATAGGTATTGCAGCTGCTTCCTCAAATGAAATATGTCTTGGTTTGAAAATAACTGCCCCTTCAGGCGCCGTGACATATTCTGCAAGACCTCCAAATCCAAAATTGGCTAAATCGCCCAATACTTCATCTCCGGGTTTAAACGCTGAGATGCTTTTGCCAGCAGTTTCAATCCGGCCGGAAATATCTGCACCAAATATTTTGTTTTTTGGTATTATACCCATTTTCATTGAACGATAATCAGCGGCGTTCAGGGAGACCGCGTGCACTTTTATCAGGACCTCGTTGTCTTTCGGGACAGGTTTGTCAATGTCACAAAAAACGAGTTTGTCAGGAGAACTTCTCTTATTATAAACGACAGCCTTCATTATCAGGTAATTTTCACAAAGTTAGCTTTCATTTCGGGTCACCGGTCATTGAGCTTAAAATAGATTCAACGAAAGATATGAATATCCATGTGGAATTAATCGCCGGAAGCTAAGGGAGAGTGATCAGTACGGCTTTTATTTCAGGCGGTCTTTAGCGGGGATACAAGTTCAAAACTACCCTGGGATTTTGTCCTTTGTAAACTTCTTTTAATCAAAATCGAGGATTCGGTCGGATCAACACCCGGGAGGATCCAATGCTCAGATAATGTGTGTTATATACTGTTCGAATGCTTTAGTTCATTGAAAATGATGATTTCACCGTCAAAATCGACCTCTTTTTGACGAAGGATATGATTCCGGGTGTCAGCCGGGTTCATCGGTCAGTGAAACGCCGTATATTTTTGATTAAAGAAATCCGTAATGCATTCATAATCACACCAATCAGTCGTCACACCCTTGATCCGCGAGGAGTTGTGGAGTAACTTTGACCCGTTAGTCAAAACGAACAGCCATGAAGACAATCAGACAGATTTCTTCGGGTTTAAGAGTTGCTTCCGGATTCAGGAAACTTTCCCGGAATCTGAAATTAAATCCGACGCCAGGCGGTTCTGCCGCACGTGTCATACTGCTGGGTATGATATTTCTCCTTAACTCATACATGGTTCCCGGAGGAAGCCCGGTAATGACAGAAGAGATGGAGCTCCGGGCTGACAAGGATTTCTTTTATTATGAGATCAGGTATCAGCCCTTCAGCGAGGATTTGCTGATAAAATGCCTCGAATTTGAAGGTGTGCTTTATCCGGATATAGCCATATTGCAGTCGCGCCTAGAGACGGGCTATTTTACATCGGATATCTTTCTGAATGCGAACAACCTGTTTGGGATGAGATATCCCATCCGCAGGCCAACGGTTGCCACGGGTATATACAAGGAGCATGCACAGTATGCACACTGGTCCGATTCCGTAATCGATTATGCCCTGTGGCAGAAATATTACCTGTCGAGGGGTTACAGGCTTGAAGGGGAGATTGACAGCGATTTTTACCTGGTCATCCTGAAAAGCATACCCTATGCCCAGGATCCCCGCTACATTCCCAAACTGGTGGAAATGTCACGGGGCGACCTGACATAAGAATCTCCGCAGAGGGATTGAAATGACTTTTTATATATTGAATTAATTACAGTTACCTTCCCCTCCCAGCCGGAAGAGGCTGCATTAATCAAAGAAAATCCTTGAAGAAATAAAGACCTACATTGGGGGGATGAGTTGTCAAAACGATCTTACCGCACGCACCTTCCTTACCACCCACCTTGAATCAGTTCCGCCGCCGATGGAATTATCAAATGCTTCCATGGTCCAGGCATACCGGTTTTCACCGGATGACTCTGAGGAGGTCCAGTAAATTCCGGATAAACCTGATATTTTATACAAATTGAGACATATCATGACCAATTCTGCATCACTTGGCAGATACCAGTCATCATAACCGCCAAGTATAAGGTCATCACAAACCCTTGCCGCTATACCAGCCTCCATGCAGGCGTTTAGGATTGCGGAAGTATTGTTCCGGCCTGCTCCGATATCCATGGATGTAACGATTTTTATGTTATCGCATCCCCATGGAGCAGGTGTTTGGTCGTAAGGTGCAAGAATAAACCCATGCTGGGTTCTCCTCTGATAGCCCGGGTCTCCCTTTTCCAGCAGGTATCCGATAAAGCCCCCCTGATAACTTTGTCCGATTAAAAGGTTCTCTTCATCCTTTTCACAGGAGGGTGATAAGATTAAAAGCAGAGCAGCAAGAATGAGCAGTACTGCATTTCCCCTGATTCTATTTTTCATGATATAATTTTTTCGATAATATTCAACCGATGGGTTTTCGCAGGTATCAGTTGCCTGGTTGGCTCACAGTTCACTTATACTGCAGCGAAGGAGAGTCACCTGATCAAAATTAATTATAAATCCCGAATCTGGTAAACGGTAGTTTCAGGGAATGTTTTGTATAGGACCCGCTATTTTGTGACAGATTAAATCGATAATCGAGTCTATAAGGTTTAAATCAGGAATCCATTAGTTTTGAAATCAAATTTGAGGTATTGTTAATTGTCAACTATTTTTGTATATTTGTATTGTATTGACATATAGAGGTATTTATGGTTGAAATGTTAAATATGATTTAACCTGTTGTTAAATAATAATTTTAATCATGTAAAATGTCTGAAGCAAAATTTGTCCCTTTTGATTTAAAATTGGTCGAACCTTCTTTTGGTTCATCCCTTACTGATTTGATAATTGATTTGGATTATTTGCGAAAGAAACATTTGGGAGGATCTACACATCCCAAAGTGTTTTTTCAATTAAAGCATATATTCCATACTCTCGAAAGTATTGGATCTGCGCGAATCGAAGGGAATAACACCACTATTGCGGAGTACATCGAAACAAAGCTTGAGGGAAATGACACTGTTCCACAGGGGATACAAGAGATTAAAAATATTGAAAAGGCAATGGCGTTTATTGAGGAGAATGTCGGAGACTACCCGATTAACCGTGCCTTTATCAGTCAAATGCATAAAATGATAGTCGAGGGATTACCTTCACCTCCGGAAGGTGAAGGAGACGCTAATCCGGGAGTTTATCGCAGAAACAACTTGCGAATTAATAAGTCAGATCATTTGCCACCAGACTTTTTAATGGTTGATGATTATATGTCCGAATTGATAGAGTTCATTAATCGTCCGGATAGTTCAAAATATGACCTGTTAAAGGCTGCCATAGCTCATCACAGATTTGTATGGATACACCCTTTTAGCAACGGTAACGGAAGAACCGTCCGGTTGTTTACTTATGCAATGCTTGTGAAGACAGGATTCAATGTAAATGTTGGGAGAATATTAAATCCCAATGCGGTATTTTGCAGCAATAGGAATGATTATTACTATTACCTGTCAAGAGCTGATAAAGGCACCGATGAGGGTCTGCTGGAGTGGGCAGAATACGTTCTTAAAGGATTGAAGTACGAAATAGAAAAGATTGATAAACTTTTAGACTATAAATATTTAAGTAAAGAAATCCTATTGCCGGCAATTAGTTTTTCACTTGAACGAAAATATATGACAAATATAGAATCAAGCATACTTAAAAAGGTTATCGACAAACAGGTAATACAGGCAGCTGATATTAAGGAATTCTATAAGGGAAAAGCTGATGCCGAGGTTTCAAGGCAGATCCGGAAACTTATCGATAGAAAAATGTTGGCTGCAGAATCTGAAAGGGCACGAAAATATATCATCAGGTTTGATAACAACTATCTTCTTAGAGGAATTATTAATTCTCTTGGAGAAAGGGGATTTTTACCAGTGAATGAATAGCATATTAATTCAACTTACAAGGCATATAATAAATCAGGCTGATTAATTTCCCAATCTACGCTGGATGACAACATCTGCGCCCTCTCCGGTTACTGTTATGCGTTTGTGTTTTTCTTTTTGTTTGTTCAATGAATTCCTGTTAGAGTTCTGGTTCACTTTTATAAAAGAAAATGGTGCGCATAGTTTTAAAGTTATTGCTCTCCACCAACGTTTTTCTGGAAAAAAGCATCATAAAACCCTTTATGGTCAATAACCCCATTTTCTTCTGCATACTTCATCCAATCGCTAATAAGGGAATCCCTTTTTGCAGGAAACTGCTGCGACAAATCATTAATTTCTCCCGGGTCTTTTTCAAGGTCATAAAGCTGCCAGGTGCCATTTCCGAAAGGCTTACCCAATCGGAGGATTTTCCAGTTGCCTTTGATATAGCCTTTCATCTCAAACAACTCCCAGCCCATGCCTTTCTCAACGCTCAGCGCAGTTGTTTCTCCATTCAGAAGCGGAAGGATGGATATCCCGATGGGTTGTTTTAAAGGGGTACCCTCTTTTGTTTCCTGCGGATAGCTAGCTCCTGCAAGCGCCAATACCGTTGGCATGATGTCAGAAACATGAACGAAGCTTTTATTCCACTCACCTTCGTGCTTTATTCCGGAAGAAGGCATTTTGACAATTAATGGTGCCCTGATACCACCTTCCGCAGTAAAACCTTTAAACATCCTTAACGGTGAGGAAGATGCTTGTGCCCATCCCGGACCCACATCAATTAAAGAGCCGGGCAACCCCCGGTTTTCAACCGTATTATCAAAGGTGCCTAAATATTTTCCATCGGCATTACCCGGGTAGGCCGTAGCTGGTGCGCCATTGGCACCATTGTCGGACATAAAAAGTATCATGGTGTTGTCATACAATCCTTCCTGTTTCAGGTAGTTTATGAGGCGGCCAATACTCATATCCAGGTAGTCAACCATGGCCGCATAAACCTCCATGGTCCGTGCATGCTCTTTTTTCTGCCCGGCATTGAGGGATTCCCATTTTGGAACTCCGCTGGGTGCAAAATCGTTAACATCATTTGATATAATTCCGAGAGCTTTCAGGTTGTTGAGCCTGAGGTTACGCAACGAATCCCATCCCATGTCGAATTTTCCCCGGTATTTTTCAATGTATTCTTTGGGTGCATGCAACGGATCATGGGGGGCAGTGTAGGCAGCATACATAAAGAAAGGTTTATGGTCTGCTTTGTTTTTTTCAATATAGGCAATCAGGGTGTCAGTGTAATTTCGTGTTGAGTAAAAATCAGCCGGAAGTTCTGCCACTTTTTCCCCATTCACCGTATAATCCATCCCTATTGGAATGGACAACGGCTTTTGGTCAGCGTAATGGCTTCCTCCGCCCTGTATCAAGACAAACGATTCTTCAAACCCTCTGTCATCCGGGGTTTGTCCTTCTTCTTCTCCCAGATGCCATTTGCCTGCCATATAGGTGTGGTACCCATTCTGCCGCAATATTTCGGGAAGGGTCACAACCTGTTCATTCAAATGTCCTGAATAACCGGGCAGCCCTTGTAATTCAGGATAAATCATTTCGCTCATGGTACCCAGACCGGAAATATGGTTGTCATTTCCTGTGAGCAGCACCGAACGGGTTGGCGAACAGGTTGGCAAAACGTGAAAAGAAGAGAAGAGCATGCCCTCTTTTGCCAACTTGTCGAGAACCGGTGTTTGTATGTCTCCGCCAAATGGGCCGATGTCGCTGAAGCCTAAATCATCAGCAACAAGTAGAATAATGTTAGGTTTGGATTGCGTTTCATTCTTTTTATTTTTCTGTTGACTTGAACTGCATGCTGACATTAAAATCAGGACAAGCGTGCATAAGATAATGTTTTTCAGCGATTTCATAATGTTAGAAAGTTTTTAAGGGGAGTAAAACTTATTTCCAATCGTTACTGTAAAATTAAAAAAAAAAAGAGACACATCTCGTTACTTTCACTATTTTATTACTTCATACTATCGGATTTAGTGGTTTTACCTACTGCATCGGGTGCAAAATTTAAAGTGCTGCAGTTCAATAGTATAAATGCTAAATTGGTGGAGATATTTTTAACAAAAAAAAGTCCACCGGTTAAAACACCGCAGAAAAGTTTTTAAGGTGGTTTTTCAGGCAATATGACAAAATGAAAAATCCTGTAAGTTGTTAATTTACAGGATTCTAAAGCTGTGATACTTAATGTACTTGTGGAGATAAGGGGAATCGAACCCCTGACCTCTTGACTGCCAGTCAAACGCTCTAGCCAACTGAGCTATATCCCCATGATCAGATGAACACTCTCCCGGCGCGGTCAAATACTCCCGCAAACCCCGGAGCGGTGCAAATATAGAAAATTTTTCCAAATCACTTGATGCCCTGGCATAGGACTTGACAAACAATTTTGTAACTTTGAGGTGCCTATAACAGCAATACCATGGAACTCAAGAAAAACGAAAAGGCAAACCTGGAGAACAAAAAGTCATTGTTCCTGCAGATAGGTATAATCATTGCCCTGCTTGCCTGCCTGGTCGCATTTGAATGGACTACCGGAGAGAGGAGGGACTCAGCCTTCGACGGCATGTCCGAAGAAGCAATCGAGGAGGAACAGGTACCCGTCACCGAGGAGATACCACCTGAAGAGCTCCCGCCTCCTGAAGTAACCGTAACCGACCTGTTCGAGATCGTTGAAGACGACGTGGTGATTGACAGCGATGTGAAATTCGAGGACGATGAGACATCAGAAGACAAGGTGGTTGAGATTTACGCACCTGTCCTGCAGGCTGAAGAGGAGGAGACCGAGGAAGAGATCTTCGTCATTGTTGAAGATATGCCCAAGTTCAAGGGAGGTGACATAAACAAGTTCCGCGAGTGGGTGCAGAAGCGTGTACGTTACCCCGAAATTGCTGCCGAAAACGGGATAGAGGGCAGAGTATTCATCACATTCGTCGTTGAGACCAACGGCAATGTCAGCAACGTTACAATAACCCGCAGCGTCGATGCTCTTCTAGATGATGCCGCCAAGGAAGCCGTGGCAGCATCACCCAAATGGGAGCCGGGTATGCAGCGAGGCCGGCCGGTGAGAGTACGTTATTCGATACCGATCATCTTCCAGCTGCAATAATCACGCGCCAGCAACGTTAAATAAAACAACCCCGCCCTCGTCAGATCAGCGGGGTTTTAATTGTAAAATCTATGAAAAGGACTTTCGGAATTTTTATTGTTGCAGCACTGCTTGTGTCAGGCTGCGGATCATCAAAGAAACATCTTGAGGATGGCAACTACGATGCTGCCATTAACAAGGCCGTGGCCGAACTCAGGAAAAACCCCAGAAGCTCAAAGGACATCGAGAGCCTCGAACGGGCCATGAACATCGCACTGGAACAGGATAACGAACGCATCCGTTTCCTGAAAGTCGAGGGAAGGGCCAACGCCTGGGACGAGATCTATCTCATCTACAAGAAGATGAGCGACCGTCAGACCGCAGTACGCACCGTCACCCCGATCGAATACGAGGGCAGGACAATTCAATGGCCCTATGTCGATTACATGCAGGAGATGGTTATTGCCAAAAAGAAAGCTGCGGACTTCTACTTCGAACATGGCAAGGAGCTTATGAATAACGGCACCAAGGATTCCTACCGACAGGCTTATGCTGAGTTCACGAGGGCAAGGGAGTACGTGGGAGACTACCCGGGCATTGACCAGATGATGCAGGAATCGAGATACCTGGGCATAAGCCGTGCCTATGTTACCCTCAAAAACTACTCTGCCACAAAGTTCCCCGAATCATTCGAGAAGGAGATGGTGGCTCTCGACCTGCCACGACTGAACAGCGAGTGGGTCGAATACTACACCACACTGCCGGGCAATGACACTCAGATGGATTACGTGGTTAACATCAACCTGAGAAATGTCGGGGTCAGTCCCGACAAACAATTCCAGCGCGACAGCCTGGTGAAGACAACCGTCGAGGACGGGTTTGATTATGTTAAGGATGCAAGGGGAAACGTCCTGAAGGACTCCCTGGGCAATGATGTAAAAGTCAAGAAGTACAAGGATCTCCAGTGCGCCCTGATACAAACCTACCAGGTAAAGGAGTGCATCATAGAGGGTGATGTAGAGATGCTCTCACTCTATCCGGAGAAGACCATCAAGAAGGAGCCCATTGGCGCCACCTCTAACTTCGAGCACGTCTCAGCAAGGGCGATAGGCGACGTAAACGCCCTGTCGGCTGAACAAAAGAAACTCCTGCAGTCACAGATTGTTCCGTTCCCGATGGATATAGATATGGTCATCATGTGCACCGAGAACCTGAAGAGGGCTATAAGGGGTTTCATGGAGACGAACAGGAGGTACATCAACTGATAAAACAGGATTTTGACCCTCCCCGCCGGAGGGGACGGAAATCTCTCCCATAACGGGGGAGATTTTTTTTATTTTTGCACTCTAATTTATAAGGAGATAGAAAAAGCGATATTAGTCGGGGTGATCACCCCGGAGATAAGTGAAGGAAGCGCCCGCGAATATCTTGATGAGCTGGCATTCCTTGCCGAGACCGCCGGGGCGGATCCTGTAAAGTCATTCCTGCAGAGGGTAGAGCATGCCAATCCACGCACATTTGTTAACAAGGGCAAGATTGAAGAGATTGCGGCATTCATCGCCGCCAATGAAGTCACCCTCGCCATCTTTGACGATGAACTCACGCCAAGCCAGATGCGCAACATTGAGCAGGAGCTCAGCTGCAGGGTCATTGACCGCACCAACCTCATCCTTGACATCTTTGCCAGCCGTGCCCGCACATCGCATGCCCGCACCCAGGTGGAGCTGGCGCAGTACCAGTACATGCTGCCGAGGCTGACAGGCATGTGGACGCACCTCGAGCGCCAGCGTGGCGGTATCGGACTGCGCGGCCCGGGGGAGACGGAGATAGAGACCGACCGCCGCATAATACGCGACAAGATCTCAAAGCTGAAAGAGCAACTGAAGAAGATCGACACCCAGATGAGCACCCAGCGCAAGGGGCGCGGCAAGATGGTCAGGGTGGCGCTGGTAGGCTATACCAACGTCGGGAAGTCGACACTGATGAACCAGATAAGCAAGTCGGACCTCTTCGCCGAGAACAAGCTCTTTGCCACCCTTGACACCACCGTGCGCAAGGTCGTGTTAGGAAATCTGCCATTCCTGCTGTCTGATACGGTTGGGTTCATACGCAAGCTGCCGCATGACCTGGTTGAGTCGTTCAAGTCGACCCTCGATGAGGTGAGGGAGGCTGACCTGCTGCTGCATGTGGTTGACATATCCCACCCCGGGTTTGAGGAACAGATGGGAGTCGTCAATGCCACCCTCAGTGACCTGGGGTCAATGAATAAGCCCACAATCCTGGTATTTAACAAGACGGACCTCTTCTCATTCACCCGGAAGGATGATGATGATCTCACCCCGGTTAAGAGGGAGAACCTGTCACTTGATGACCTGCGCAGGACATGGATGGCCGCAGGCAGGGATCAGAAGACGGTCTTCATATCAGCCAAAAAACGTGATAACATCGAGGAGCTGAAGCGGATGCTCTACGATGAGGTAAGGCAGATACATGTTAAGCGCTATCCGTACAACGATTTCCTGTACGAGACTATGTGACCTGCTATCCAAGCAGGCCGGCCGACATCATATGTTCAGCTATCTGCACGGCGTTGGTGGCGGCACCCTTACGGATATTATCAGCAACGACCCACAGATTCAGTGTCTTCTCCTGGGAGAAATCGCGCCTGAGGCGACCCACGAAGACCTCATCGCGGTCATGGGCGATGATGGGCATGGGATATACATTTTCAGCGGGATTGTCATATAGGATGACGCCGGGTGTGTCGGCGAGAATGGCCCTGACCCTGTCGAGGTCAAACTCACGTTCAAACTCGATATTCACCGACTCCGAGTGTCCGCCTTTAACCGGGACCCTTACGGCGGTGGCTGTGACGCGTATCGACTCATCACCAAGGATCTTGCGGGTCTCGTTAACAAGTTTCATCTCCTCCTTCGTATAACCGTTGTCGAGGAAAATGTCGCAGTGCGGCAGGCAGTTCATGTCTATCGGCCAGGGGTAAGCCATCTCACCGCTCAGGCCGTGCCGCTCATTGTCGAGCTGCGTCACCGCCCTGACGCCGGTGCCTGTCACCGACTGGTAGGTTGAAACCACGAGTCTCCTGATGGAGTATTCCCTGTGCAGAGGCGCAATGGCCATGAGCATCTGAATGGTAGAGCAGTTGGGATTAGCGATGATCCTGGTGTTACGGGTTATTGCCGAAGCGTTTATCTCAGGCACAACCAGGGGGATATCTTTTTCCATGCGCCATGCTGACGAGTTATCGATGACCACCGTTCCGTTCTCAGCGAATACCGGAGCCCACTCTTTCGAGACAGCCGCTCCGGCAGAGAAGAGCGCCAGGTCAGGCACAGCCTCCACAGCCTCCATAATGCTTATCACCTTCACGGACTTGCCACTGAAGACTACCTCTCGTCCCTCGGAACGTTCAGAAGCTGCAGGAAAAAGCCTGTCTACGGGAAAATTCCTCTCTTCAAGAACCTTCAGCATCATCCTTCCAACCATCCCTGTGGCTCCTGCAATTGCAACTTTCATTTTTATGTTATTTTAAAAAAATATACGAACTTTATCTTGAAAAAGTGCGACAAATTTAATTCTTTTTTAGTCCCGCTGCATGAAAAAGATTATTCTGTTGTCGTTGCTGCCATTGTACCTGTCTGTTACGGCACAGGTCGTTGGCGGCTGTGAGGGGAGCCCGGTCAGGGGTGCCCTGGTAATCTCCGAGATCATGGCTGATCCCGTGCCGTCGTACGGTCTTCCCGAGAAGGAGTATCTTGAGATCACGAACCGTACGGGCGACACTCTGTTTACCGGCGGTATTATGCTGATCGTCGGTCCGGACACAGCCTTCCTTGCCACGGAGGCCATCGCTCCGGGTGAGAGTGTCATCCTCTGTTCCACCGGCAACAGGACGGTTTTCCTTCCCTACGGGCGCGTCATGGCTATCAAGTCATTCCCGTCACTGAACAATGAAGGAGAGGTTATTGCGCTGCGTGATGGCTGCGGCAGGCTCATTCATGCCGTATGCTACAGGCCGGAGTTTCTGGGTGATGGTCCGAAGTCGGATGGCGGCTGGTCGGCCGAGCTGACAGACATGAGCAATCCGTTCAACGAGCCCGGGGCCTGGAATCCATCATCTGATCCATCAGGCGGCACACCCGGGAGGGCTAACTCATCGGCCGTTGAAACCATCGATGCAAGCTGTCCGCAGGTCATTGCCGTCTGGCCGGAATCGCCTCTCACCGTTGCAGTGCTTTTTGATGAGACGGTGATGATCGCTGAGGATGCACCATGGCTGGCTGACGGGAGGGAGACACTCCCGGCATTGTCCGGTGACCCCGCCGACCGCAAGGTGCTTGTACCGCTCATGATGGAGATCAGGCCGGAAGCAATCATCACGCTGCTGATCGCGTCATCAGTGACTGACTTCGCCGGAAATGCCCCCTGCTCATCGGAGATCAGGACCGGCATTCCCTCTGATCCCCTGCCGGGGGACATTCTCTTCAACGAGCTCCTGCCGGACCCGGTACAGGGATGCAGTGAATATATTGAGCTTTACAACAACTCCGGGAGGGTCATTGATCTTTCGCGGTTGTCGGCAGCCAACAGCTACAGCGCGGCCGCGTCAGCAGTTACATCTGTCGCGCGGCAGCTCCTTCCGGGTGGATATGTTGCCCTCACCACCGGCAGGCAGACGGTGCTGGATCATTTTCCCTGTGCTGATCCGCAGGCTGTCTTTGAGGCTGACCGTCTCCCGGCTCTGTATGACGACTCCGGGATGTTATTGCTTTATGACCGTGGACTGCACGTTGTTGACCGGGTAGACTATGACGGCTCGATGCACCTTCAATTCCTGTCCGGCACGGAGGGAGTGGCACTTGAGAAGGCTGCCCCGTCACTGCCTTCTGATGTAGCCGGAAACTGGCATTCGGCCTCCGAGTCATGCGGATGGGGCACCCCCGGCGCTTCAAATTCGGTTACTGTCACCCCGGCGGAGGGGGTAGAGGGCCTTGCGCTGTCATCGTCAAGGGTCTCGCCGGATGGCGATGGCTTCGAAGACATAGTCTCGGTGGAGGTGTTCCCGGGAGGGGAGGGCAACGTCATTTCAGTGACCATCTTCAATGACCGCGGATACGCCGTCAGGCGGCTGGCAGAGAGGCATGCAGCAGGGGCCGGAGCGCAATTCATCTGGGACGGCACCTCTGACAGCGGCGAATTGCTGCCAGCCGGGCTCTATATGATCTTGGCAGAATCATTCAACGCCGCGGGGTCATCGCGGCGATGGAAGGAGGTATGTGCACTGCTTTACAGGTGAGTAATCAGAGCGCTGCGATCAGCTCCTTCATGATCCTCGTCATCTTCTCTTCGCTCTGTTCGGCAGCCAGCTGAACCGATTCGTGGGTGGTGAACTCTATCTTTCCCTCAACGCCCAGGTCGGTGATAATGCTGACGGCAAAGACCGGGACATTCATATGCCTGGCCGTGATAACCTCCGGCACGGTGGACATACCCACGGCGTCAGCGCCGATGATCCTGAAGAACCTGTACTCTGCCGGGGTCTCGAAAGTCGGACCCGTTGTGGAGAGATAAACCCCTTTGGTGACTGGTATGCCAAGGCCTGCGGCAACCTTTTCGGCTTTCGCAATCAGCTCCGGATCATAGGGGAGGCTCATGTCAGGGAAGCGTGGACCGATACGGTCGTCGTTGGGTCCGATCAGCGGGTTGGCCACGAGACAGATATGGTCATTTATTATCATTATGTCACCTATCCTGAAAGCAGGGTTGACTCCTCCTGCAGCGTTGGAGAGGAAGAGGGCACTTATGCCCAGCTCCTTCATGACCCTGATGGGAAAGGTAACCTGGTCAGAGCCGTATCCTTCATAATAATGGAAGCGGCCTTTCATCGCAACCACCTTTTTCCCTCCGAAATCGCCATAGATGAGCTTCCCGGCATGGCCCTGCACCGTTGATAACGGGAAATCGGGGATATCCTTGTAGGCTATTTCAACCTGGTTTTCTATCTCGGTTGTGAGACCACCCAGTCCGGTCCCAAGTACTATTCCTGCGTCAGGATCAATAAATCCCTTCGATCTCAGAAAATCAGCTGTTTTGACGATCTTTTCCAGCATATGAATAAACTTTGGTTAAGAATTCTTCTTCATTTTCAATGAATTGCACGGTCACGGGCAGGTAGTGCAACGCCCTTCTTACGTGATCAGCAATATTAGTTATTTCTTTTAATCTGACGCCATCCTTGGTGGTGGTGATTATGATTTTATCGGTTCCGCTTATGGCGTCGAAGGTCGAGGTTATCTTTTCAATATCGCCTGCCGTGTACTGATGATGATCGGGGAATGAGAGAGGGATTACACGAGCGGAAATGCCCGAAAGGTAATCTGCAAGAGGTCCGGGTTCAGCAATACCGGTAACCAGGAGCACTGTTGTTCCGGTGGTTATTCCGCGAAGTGGAGTGCCGAAGAAAAGGGGCACGGGTCTGTCATAGGCAAAGGTGGTGAAATAAATGCTCTGCCGGGCACCGGCTTCAGTCAGCTCTCTCCTGATCGCCTCCATCTCACCGGCGGTGATCTGAGACGGGGTTTTGGTAACGATGATGATATCAGCCCTTTTAATGCCACTCAGGCTCTCGCGCAGTCGTCCGAGTGGAAGCAGCTTATCTCTTGTCATTATCCTGTGCCAGTCGGTCAGCAGGATATTCAATCCGGCCTTTACGGCCCTGTGCTGGAATCCATCATCGAGTATAATTGCTTCCGCGGATGGCCACGTGCGCATAATCTCATTTATGCCGTTAACCCTGTCGCGGTCGACGAACACCCTTGCCTGTTTTATGGTCTGTGCCATCAGCAGCGGTTCATCGCCGGCATCGGCGGTGGTGTCGGTGCCGGTGACCGGCCTGAAGCCCTTGCTGCGGCGAAGGTATCCGCGGCTGAGCACAGCCACCTGCATCAGGGCCGACAGTTTTTCGGTGAGGTATAAGACATGGGGCGTCTTGCCGGTGCCACCGGCCGTAATGTTACCGACGCATATCACGGGTATGTTAAAGGAACGGCTCCTGAAGATCTCCAGGTCATATAACCTGTTCCTTACAGTGACGGCCAGTCCGTAGAGCTGCGAGGAGGTCCACAGGAGGAGCTTCTCCGGCATTATCATATCAGCGTATATCCAGGTAATAAGGCATGGCTGCCTGAACGCCGCCGGAAGATATTATCTCCTTGAGGTCGAAATAGTAACGTGACACTTCACCCAGCTCTTTACGTATGGCTCTTGCCCTGATGTCACCAGTCATCTCCTTGAGCAGCTTTGTATAGAAGTCGACTGATTCGGGTTTTTCCAGGATGCGGTACTCTTCCAGGCCGGCCAGTGTGGCGGCTTCCCTGATGGCGTCATTCAGGCCTCCGAAGGAGTCAACAAGGCCCAGGGTGGCTGCGTCTGATCCGCTCCATACCCGTCCCTGGCCTATGCTGTCCACAGCTGTCTGCCTCATTCCTCTTCCCTCTGCCACGAGAGCCGTAAAATTGCTGTAGGTACGCTCGATGTTGGCCTGCATGACCTCTCTCTCAAAGTCATTCAGCGGCCTTGTGACTGACGGGAAATCGGAGTGGGTGTTCGTCCGGACTATGTCAGAGCTGATGCCGAGCTTCTGGTCAAGGAGCTTGCCTGCGTTGGGTATCAACCCGAAGACGCCTATTGACCCGGTCACTGTTACGGGTGACGCCATTATTTTTACGGCCGGGGCCGAGATGTAATAGCCTCCGCTTGCTGCGTAATTGCCCATGGAGACGACTATGGGCTTAACCTTTTGAGTCAGTTCGACCTCACGCCATATCATGTCAGAGGCAATGACGCTTCCGCCGCGCGAGTTGACCCTGAAAACAACTGCTTTAACGGTTGTGTCGAGACGCAGCTTACGCATCTCGGCAGCATACCTGTTACCTCCTATATTGGTGTCGTCGCCCTCGCCATTGACAATGCTGCCTTCGGCGAAGAGCACTGCGATTTTTGACCTGGTTGTTTTCGTGTCCTGCTTTGCGTGCTTCACTGGCACCTTTGAATACTTTGACATGGAGACATAGCTGATCTTCTTCCCCTCTTCAATATCTGCCGCCGAGCGTATGCTGTCTTCAAGCTGGTCACGGTAGAGCGGGCCGTCGATCAGGCCTGCCGCCGTCATTTTTTCCGGATCATATCCTGCAAGCGCGTCGGCCAGGCTCATCACCTTTTCAACCGGCAGGCCTCTTTTCTCTGAGATGACGCCGACGATGTGTTCCCAGATAGAGCCCATATATTCAGAGATCTGGAGCCGGTTCTCATCGCTAAGCTTATCAAGCATGTAAGGCTCCACTGCCCCCTTGAATTTTCCGTGACGGATGACCTGCACATCCACGCCCAGCTTCTCGAGGGCATCCTTATAGAAGGTCACTTCAGCCGCCAGTCCCTTAAAGTCCACCATGGCGGTAGGGTTGATCCAGATGGCATCTGCGGCCGTGGAAATGAAGTAACTCTCCTGCATCAGCATATATTCAGCGTAGGAATATACGAACTTACCGCTCTGTTTGAATTCTTCAAGGGCGGTGCGCAGTTCGTCTGCCGTCGCCCATCCTGACGGCATTGTTCCGGTTTCGATCAGGATACCCTTCACATTTTCGTCGTCGGCAGCCTTCTTCAGGTTCTTCAGCAGCTCGTTCAGTCCTGGAGTCTGGGTGAGTGCCATCGTGACAGGGTCAAACATTGCAAACGGATTACTTGATGTACGGTCTGGTATCATCGCGCCGGTCCTGATGACAAGGACCGATTTTTCCGGGATGTCGACTGATTTATTGCCTGCAGCGGCCATGCCTGAGACTACTGAGAGCATGATTACAAAAAAGAGTATGCCGGTAAGTATCATTCCCGCTATCACGGCGAGAAGCATCTTAAGAAAGGTTTTCATTTCCGTGGTCTTTATTTCAGGGGCCAAATTATAAAAAATTAGTCATCTTTGTGACTGAGAACAGCATGAGATGAAAATATCAGCACGTTCGCGGGTGATAATTGGTCTCGGCAGCAACCTAGGTGACAGGCATGCCGCTCTCGGCCGTGCCATGGAGCTGATCAGTGAGGAGGCCGGTGATATAATTGCCTCCTCGTCAGTGTGGGAGACCGAGCCGTGGGGCTTTGATGCAGACGAGCAGTTCATGAATATGGTTGTGATGATTGATACTGCCATGCAGCCCTGGCAGCTGATGCAGCTATTCAGGTCCATTGAGGGACGCGTGGGCCGGAAGCGCAGCGGCGGGGGCAAGTATGAATCGCGCGTCATTGATCTTGACATTCTGCTCTGGGAGGAGCGTGTCATTTCCGTTCCCGGGCTTGAGGTGCCACACCCGAAACTCTCTGACAGGAGGTTTGTGCTTGAGCCGCTCTTCGAAATTGCTCCGGGGGCGGTGCATCCTGTCACCGGGCTGACCGTTGCGGAGATGCTTCAGATGTGCGAAGACAGGTCTGACGTGAGGCTTGCCGACAGGCAGTTTTAGAGAGCCCCGTTGTCGGCGAAACTGTAGTAATCCTTTCCTGCTATTATGAGATGGTCAAGCAGCTGTATATCCATCAGCGCCCCCGCCTCCTTGATCTTCTGCGTTATGCGTATGTCGGAGTCACTGGGGCTGTTATTGCCCGAGGGGTGGTTGTGACAGATGACCAGTCCTGATGCCAGCGACTCTATCGCTTTTTTCATGACAATGCGTACATCGGTCACTGTACCGCTCACTCCGCCCTGGCTTATCTTCATCCGGCCGGTGACGCGGTTGGCCCTGTTGAGGAAGAGTATCCAGAACTCCTCGTGGGGGAGGTCTTCCATGACAGGGCACATGATGTTGTAGACGTCAGAGGATGAACGGATCTGCGGGTTTTCGCCTGTCTCCGCAATTTTGCGGCGGCGGCCCAGTTCGAGAGCGGCGGCGATGGTCACGGCTTTAGCCTCGCCCAGGCCTCTTATCTTGCGTATCTCGCCGGCGCTGAGTCTGCCCAGGTCGCCGAGGGAGTTGCCGGCCATGGCCAGCAGTTCGCGTGCCAGGTCCAGGGCTGAATGGTTCCTGGTACCTGATCCGATGAGAATAGCTAAAAGCTCAGCATCGCTGAGGCTAGAGGGGCCCTTGCTCCAGAGCCGTTCACGGGGCCTGTCCTCGACAGCCCAGTCTGTGATTTTCATTGACATGCAGCAAAACGTATTATCCCACTGCAATATAAAAAAAACAGCCGTCCCCCGGAAGAGACGGCTGTTAAAATTTTCCCTGAAAAAACTATTTCAGACTCTGGGCGTGTTTTGTTATCGAAGATTTAAGGTTTGCAGCCTTGTTCTTGTGGATAACGTTCTTTTTTGCCAGCTTGTCGAGAACGGCACTCAGTTCAGGCACCATCTTGTCAGCCTCAGCCTTGTCGGTAGTCTTGCGTATCTTTTTGAGGGCGTTGCGCATGGTGCGGGCATAGTACTTGTTGTCTTCCTTCCTTGCCTCAGCCTGTCTTGCGGCTTTCAATGCCGACTTGTGATTAGCCATAATTTCAATTTAATTAGTTTGTTGTCCCGGGAGATTTGTACCGTTTTTCTTTAACTCCTGTAATCAACTATATGCAGATGATCATTTTATTCAGGTCTCGAAAAATACTCTTCTCCGTCTTTTTTTTCCGGTGCAAAATTAGTAATATTTTTTATTATCTGACTCTTTCGGGCAGATTTTAAAAAATCATTCAAAACTAAAACCCTTGAATGCATGTGGTTTTAAGGTGTTTGTATATCCGATGGCCGTTCCGTTTAAACGGTTACATTGCCACATTAAATTGAAAACCGACCGCTTATTTTACCAGATTCTTAAAAGCTGACCCGAAAATTAAATAACCGGTGTTCCCGGCAATTGTGCCCTCGTTTTGGCCCCAGAGAAATGGCCAGTCGTCGTAGTTTTCAAAGTGGTCGGGTTTCCTGAACAATAATCCCGGAGCAACATTACCCGGAATAAATGAGAAATCAGCCCTGTTGTTACCGTAAAAGACTGCCTTCGGGCGGGCGGCACCCAGTGCCGCCACCAATGAATAATTGTGGTACGGGTGGCAGCCAAACAGCCAGTTGGTGGTTTTGAAAGCATGGCTGGCATCGATAATGTCAGGGAAATATTGGCTGGCAAAGCAAACGGTGGTGCCAAAGCTCACCACGGCTCCGCTAGCAGCCCAGTTACCAAGACCTATTGGAACTCCGTAGGGATTGTCTTTTTCGAGCCCGTCGATGTATTCCCTGTACTTGACAACATACGGGCGGAGCTTCTCTTTGTAGGATGCGTCCAGATGTGGGATCGCATCCAGTGCCGTCAGAATGTTCCAGCTGACGTTAAGCTCAAGTGCAGGCCATAGAAGTTCATGAAATTTATCGAGATATTGTTTCTCCCCGGTTGAGATGTACAGCTGAAGATTGGTGGCCGCATTTGCTGATCCGCCTCCCCAGCCAAGGGTATCCTGCGGCTGGTTGGCAAGTAATTCCTCTGCCTCTTTCAGGAGTCTTTTTGACTGCTGCAATGCTCTCGCCGACAGATCGTCGTTATATCCTTTCAATGCGCGGCTTGCTGCTGCAAACATAGTTGCCGCCCTGAGATCAAGGCCGGCATTACGGCTTGTAAACGCCCACATATCATCCTTAACTCCGCTCGAACGGCCGTCAGCGGCTACCTCGTATGGGCCAAGGTCCGGATTATAAGGAAGGCCATCTGTTATTGAGGCTGCGTCACCAAGGTGATGGTAGTTATCCAGAACGGCGTTAGTGAGCGTTTGTGCCATGTGGCCGATAATCTCTGCCTGAGCCACCAGGTTTAATGTTCCATGCTCTATAAACTGCAACACGTCCGGTGTTCCGTCCGGACGGTGAAGATCGACATAGCGCTGCTGCTGATCGACAAAAGTCTGATCGCGCTGGGGTTTGAATGATTCCCAGGTCTTAACGAAGTTCTGCACTACATTGATGTTCGATCCTGTCTCGATATCAAAATCTCCGGCATCAAAGAAACCGCCGATGTTTAATCCGGGAATCAATTCCAGCGCCTCAAACCTGGTATCTGTTGTCGGTCCTTGTCCATGCAGGTCGAAGTGATCGGTGTTCGGCGGAGCCTGGAGATAACCTTCCTTGAAAGGCTCGCCATGCCACACCCTGTAAGCCTCGTTTACGAACATGTGATTCATGTGAATCGGAATCCATATATCGCTGGTGGCTTCGGTGATCTTGTCATAAACGTTGTTTTCTATCAGGAAGTTATTCGTTTTAAGTTCTCCATACTGGATGTAGTAGATGCCCGGGGTTCTGACTGAAGAAAAATCGAACTTCACGTAGTGGTACTTGTAATAGTCGCCCCAGGGTACGATTTTGCCGCTGAATACTCTGGCAGCACTGCCGTCTTCTCCAACCTTATAAATCGATGCTTTTGCAAGCGGTTTGTCTTTCTTGTCGAGCTCAATGACGGAGACTTTGGGCTGGGAAGGGAGATATCCCACTTGCGAGAAGCCGATATTTGGCTCTCTTATCCAACCTTTTATGGCATTTGGTTCAACGGTCCAGGTCAGAACCTTGCCTGTTTTTCCTGCCGGCAGCAGGCTGCGAACGACAAACCAGCCGTTTTGTGCCAGCACACGGCCATCAAAAAGCATCAGATCCGCATCCGGCGAGGTGATTTTTACCAGACGTCCGGGCTCATCAGGAGCGAGGAGAAAGGTGCGGCCGGTTTCAAGAGGAAGAGGATCGATAAATTTTCCGGTACCCCTGTCATCTGAAGTTATATAACCCTTGAACTGCTTAGGCTTTGTGCTGTTGGGCTTCGTGACGGTGTTGCCTGCCACATAGCGGGGGAATCGGTTTATACGCCCGTCCATCAGGTAGGTCTTATTCCAGTATTGTGAGGGAAGAAACTCAAGATTAAATCCGGCACTCCCCTCAAGCGCTGCGGGTACGGGCTTATCAAGGTACACAGAGATCTCAACACCTTTGCCCCTGGCTGTGACAACCACGCGCGAATCAAAATCGTAATCGTCATATCTTAACCCAACCTCAATGGTGTTCGATGCCCGGTCTGCCTTCCGGACCGGCATTGCAGGCACAAGATCCCATTGCTCCGGAGTGTTCGAAAGTCTCACGGCACCGCCTTGTGCTGTTCTGACACCATGGTGGATCAGTTCTATTCCGGCGTTTTTCTCATCGTTAAAGCCTCCGGTAAAAAGGTTGCTGTAGACGAGGACATTGACGCCCTGAGTCTCGAAATACTCAAGATCATTGAGTTTCAGATCATGGCCCGAATCAGAGTTGCATGCCGCTGACAGCAGCGCTACAAGTGATAAAAATGTCAGTCTTTTCATGATTACTAAAAATTAAAGCAGTGGTTTAAAATGAAATCCATTATTGCCCTGTTGCCACAGTATAAAGATTAACAAAATTGTCTGAAATGCTATGCAAACAGAAATAATGTACATCAGGTTAAAAAAAGAAACCGCCCGAAATCATTGATTTCAGGCGGTTGCGAAATAAACATAATTTATTTTGTAGTCCATAGGGGAATCGAACCCCTGTTACCAGGATGAAAACCTGACGTCCTAACCACTAGACGAATGGACCTTAAAGAACTTAAAAAAGCGGATGCAAAGATGGCGTCTTTTTTTTTAACTGCAAAATTTTTTGCAAAAAAATAGTTCCCGCCTTGCATCCGCCATTATAAGGGCGTAACAATATGTGCTAGAAGACGTACCTTACAGCAAAGCCTCCGTTCCAGTAATACCATCCCGGTCCGCTTGTGAACTGGAATGTGGGTCCCAGGCCGACTGAGAAGTTAAGCGGGATATCATCGAGAGTGTATTCAAGTCCTATGATGCCGTCGACACCGATCACAACGCCTGTACCGTATTCATCCTGTTTGGATTCGTTCCAGAAACCGAGATGAGCTCCCGGGCCGATGAACCAGTCGAGGTTTGGTGTCCAGCCTGTAGGTTGCTGCCACTGGTAGAACCCTGTGATGGCGAATTCATTTCCCCAGTAACCCGATCCTACAATCAGTTCCAGTGCGTTGACGCTGCTAACGAATGTTTTAAAGGTAACGCCGAAGGGATCACCACCCCTGAGCCCGATGGCTGATTTGTAACTCTGGGCATGGGTGCCAACTGTGATCGCAACAAGTAACAACATGATTGTCAGTGTTCTTTTCATCATAATGAGGATTTTTTAATAACTAATTTGGCACAAATGTATAATTATCTAACAGAAGTGAACTGTTTTTGTTTACTTAAAGAGCAACAAACTTAATGCCATCACGGCCATACCTGACACCAGGCCATAGATCGAGAGGTGATGTTCGCCGTACTTTTCTGCTGCCGGGAGGAGCTCATCGAGGGAGATGAAAACCATGATGCCGGCGACAAAGGCAAAGAGCACCCCCATCAACGTATCAGTCATCAACGGAAGCAGAATGAGGTATCCGACCAGTGCACCCACAGGTTCGGCGAGGCCGCTCAGGAATGAGAGCCTGAAAGCTTTCCGTTTACTGCCCGTGGCATAGTAAATGGGTACGGAGACGGCTATTCCTTCCGGTATGTTGTGTATTGCCACGGCCACTGCAATGGCTATTCCAATCTTAGGGTCGGAGAGTGCTGAGGTGAATGTTGCGAGTCCCTCGGGGAAGTTGTGTATCCCTATTGCCAGCGCGGTCATGCCACCCATCCGCAGGAGCCTGCCGTCACGTGCCTCCTGTTCGCCTCCCTCTACCTTCCTGGCCTCATGAGGGTTCTCCTGGGACGGTATCAGCCTGTCAATCACAGCAATAAGGGCTATGCCCCCGAAGAAGGCCAGCACGGCTGCCCACCAACCCTGGCGCATTCCCATTGCCTCGGTCAGAACCTCACGGCCCTTGATGAAGATCTCAACGAAGGCGATATAAATCATCACTCCTGCGGAGAAGCCCAGACTGACGGTGAGGAACTTGGTGTTGGTCCTTTTGGCGAAGAAGGCGATTGCACTTCCCACGCCGGTGGAGAGACCGGCAAAAAGTGTCAGCAGGAATGCAAACAATACTGTGTTGAAGTCGGGATTCATTATGCCTGTCTGTTATGGAGACGTCGTGCAAAAATACCAAAATTGGTTATCTTGCGGCCGGTAATCTCTTTTAAAATGAAATTATCTATCTTCAATATAACAGATTTCAGGGTTGACGGCGGGGCAATGTTCGGAGTTATTCCCAAAGCGCTCTGGAGCCGGCAGGTGCCATCGGATGAGAACAACACCATAGAACTCTCCCTTAATTCGCTTGTAATTGAGACTGACGGAAGGGTCATACTTGTCGATGCCGGCTGGGGCGACAAGCAGGATGAGAAGTTCTTCCGGCATGCATACCTTCATGGCGGTGCCGGTCTCCTTGGCGGCCTGGCGCAATGCGGATACTCTCCCGAGGATGTGACGGATGTCATCATCACCCATCTGCATGCCGACCATTGCGGAGGATGTTTTGCAAATGCTCCGGGAGGAGGCACAACGGCGATCTTCCCGAATGCATCATACCATATAAGCCGTGCGCAATGGGAGTGGGCCAATGAGTCAAACCTGCGCGAAGAAGATGCCTTCCTGCCGGAGAACATCAAACCCTTCAGCGAGAGCGGAAGGCTTAACCTCATCGAGGATAACGGTGAGCTCTGCCCGGGAGTGATGCTGAGGATCTGTTACGGCCATACACCCGGACTGATGGTTCCCGTGATACGGTACGGTGAACGCAACTTCATTTATGCCGGCGACCTGATGCCGACAACAGCTCATATCTCGCTCCTGTGGAATATGGCGTATGATCTGTTGCCGCTTGTAACAATTGCTGAAAAGCAGGAGATACTTGAGGAGGGACTGCGCGATGAGTCAGTGCTAATATTCCAGCATGATCCGCAGACAGAGTGCTGTGCTCTTGCCGAGACACCAAAGGGAATAAGGGCGGGCGTCAGGGGCCGGTTGACGGATTTCCTTCAGACTTCCTGAGACTATTTTGCCGATGAAGATCCTCTGATGACAAGTTCGGAGGTGATAACCCTGTTCTTCAGCGGGCTGCCGGGATTCTCTATGCGGTCCATCAGCAGCCTTGCGGCCACCTGTCCCATCTCATAGCCCTTCTGGTCAACGGAGGTCAGACCCGGGTCAGTGAGAGTGGCTATCTGGCTGTTTGTAAAACCGACGACAGCAATATCTTCGGGGATTTTCAGCCCGTGTCTCTTGATGATCATGAGTGCCTGTGCGGCAGTCAGGTCGTTGACGGCAAAGAATGCATCGGGGCGTGGATTGCGCATAAGGAGGCCGGGTATCACTGTCTCGGCGCTTCCGATGTCATCGCACCTGACTATGTCCTGCCCGGAGGGGTTAAGACGGTACTCCTTCATTGCCTTCATGTAGCCATTGAGCCTGTTGCGGGCTATCGCCAGCTGCAGACGGGCCTGAGAGGTGAACTATGCGCTTCTTTCCCGTGCGGAGAAGGTGGTTCACTGCCTTGTATGCACCTGTCTCATCATCGATGACCACGCTGTCAGCCCTTAGCTCCTCGGCGGCCCGGTCGAAAAATACAAGCGGGATGTCTTTCTCAATGATACTCCGGTAATGACTGAAATCGGAGGTAGTCTTTGTGACTGATGCCAGGATGCCGTCGACGCGGCTCGAGAGCAGCGTCCTGATATTCTTTACCTCGTGTTCCCACATCTCGTTGCTCTGGCAGAGGATCATGTTGTAATCGCGCTGGTAGAGCACGTCTTCTATACCGCTTATGACTGTGGAGAAGAAGTAATGGACAACCTCCGGAATAATTACGCCAATGGTCTTTGACGATCCGCTTTTAAGGCTGAGGGCAATGGGGTTGGGCCTGTAGTTCCACCTTTCGGCGAGTTCATTTACCGCGTCGCGGGTGGCTTTGCTGATATCAGGGTGATCTTTAAGCGCTCTTGAGACCGTGGAGGGTGAAATTCCCAGTTCGCGCGCGATATCCTTGATTGTAATGTTTTCTCTGCCCATGTCGGGGACGGCTCATATGCGTTAAAGATAATAAAAAATTCACTTTTTTCAGGGGGGTAGATAATTGGCACACTCTCAATTCAATCGTTTGCGGTAACGATTGCGTAAAAAAGCTGAAAAAGAGTTGGTTAACTCTGAAAAAAGCCCGATTTTTATGATCCCAAATCTGAACAATTCAATATTATTAATAACAAGTATTCTGTAAACTGCAATTAAACTGATCTATTTATGGAGAAACTAACTGGAAAACGGCTCTTCATGCTGACCTTCGGCATACTGATGAGTCTTGTTGCCCTGGGGCAACAGGTAAGAGTGTCAGGTACGGTTTCCGATGCTGCCGACAGACAGACGCTCCCCGGAGTGAATGTTGTTGTAAAGGGTACGCTGACGGGAACCATTACCGGCGTTGACGGAGAATACTCTCTCATGGCACAGCCGGGGGATATTCTTTTATTCACCTTTATCGGTTACCTGCCTCAGGAGGTTACCGTCGCCGCAGGGCAGACGGTGGTTGACGTGGCAATGCGTACCGATGTGCAGGCCCTCGACGAGGTGGTTGTCATCGGCTACGGTACCGTTAAGAAGAGTGATGCAACGGGGTCCGTTGCAGCTGTAAGTTCAAAGGACTTCAACAAGGGAGCCATTACATCGGCACAGGATCTTCTCGTGGGCAAGAGCGCCGGTGTGGTCATCACCACTTCCGGTGGCGCACCGGGCAGTGGCTCAACGATACGCGTCCGCGGCGGTTCATCACTGAACGCCTCGAACGATCCGCTGATCATCATTGACGGTGTACCCATTGACAACAGGAATGTGTCGGGAAGTTCGAACATCCTGTCGTTTGTCAACCCCAATGACATTGAAACCTTCACCGTACTGAAGGATGCCTCAGCCACCGCCATCTACGGTTCAAGGGCATCCAACGGCGTCATTCTCATCACCACCAAGAAAGGAAAGGCAGGGAGCCCGATGACCGTTTCATATGACGGGAATGTTTCGGCTGCCAACGCAATTGCTTTCGTTGATGTCTATTCCGGTGACGAGATCAGGCAGCTTGCACTTGATAAAGTAAGTCTGTTTGGTGCTGATAACCTTGGCCTTCTTGGCACACAGAACACCAACTGGCAGAAGGAGGTCTTCCGCACTGCGATCTCACAGGATCATAACCTGAGCCTCTCGGGAGCAGTCAAGAGCTTCCCTTACCGTTTTTCCGTCGGTTATACAGATCAGAACGGTATCCTGAAGAACACCGACATGCAGCGTTTCACCGGTACGCTTAACCTTAACCCCACATTCCTCAATGATGACCTCAAGGTCAATCTTAATGTCAAGGGGATGAACACGCACCACAACTACGGTGACTCCGGGGCTATCGGCTCTGCAGTCAATATGGATCCCACACAGGTAATCATGGACGGCAATCCTGCTTCAGCAGGGTACTTCCAGTGGGCCAATTACGGAGCCAACCTGGGTACAGCCAACCCTGTTGAACAGGCTCTTGAGGCAGACAACAGGGCAGTGGTTAACAGGGTGATAGGGAACATCCAGCTTGACTATGCTCTTCCCTTCCTCCGCGAACTGAGGGCTAACCTCAACCTGGCCACTGATTATTCGGAGAGCGTGGGCCACAACAACCGTCCCACAACATCCCCGTCGGTTCTCACAGCGCCTCTCTACGGAAGGCTTTCGGATTACACCGGAACCAACTCCAATAGTCTGCTCGACTTCTACCTTAACTACAACAAGGATTTGAACAGTATTCAGAGTACTATCGACGTGACAGGTGGTTATTCATGGCAGCACTTCCAGAGGGAAGGCGACAGTTACACCCGAGGAAGGGTTGATGCTGAGCATCCTCTCTATCAGAAGACTGACAGCTCTTCATTTATTACCGAGAACTACCTGGTCTCATTCTTCGGCCGTGTTAACTACTCGCTGATGGACAGATATCTTTTCACTGCCACAGTTCGTGAAGACGGTTCATCGAGATTTGCCGAGGAAAACCGGTGGGGTTTCTTCCCGTCAGTGGCTTTTGCATGGAAGATCAAGAATGAATCTTTCCTTAAGAATGTAAAAAGCGTTTCGGACCTTAAGCTCAGGTTGGGATGGGGTATTACGGGCCAGCAGGATATCGGAAACGATTATCCGGCCCAGGCACTCTACCGCGAGGCTTCAGAAGGTTCCTATTATCCGATCGGAGGAGTTTTCCTTCCGACGTTGCGTCCAGATGCATATGACCCCAACATTAAATGGGAGGAGACAACAACGATGAACGTCGGTATCGACTTCGGTTTTGTCAATGACCGCATCACCGGTTCTATCGATCTTTACAACAGGGTGACGGACGATCTTCTGAATTCCGTTACCGTAGCGAGCGGAAGCAACTTTTCAAATACCCTGCTTACCAATGTGGGCAGTCTCAATAACAAAGGTATTGAGTTATCACTGAATACCATTCCGATCTCGAAGAGCGACATGACTCTTATAATCGGGTTCAACGCTACCTATAACAGGAATGAGATAACCAAGCTTTTGCTGACGGATGATCCGGAGTATATTGGTATCCTCTACGGCGATGCCTTCACCGGTCAGAAGCAGGTGACGAGGGTTGGCTATCCGGCTTACTCCTACTTCGTAAACAAGCAGGTTTATGATGCAAGCGGCAATCCCATCGAAGGTCTCTATGTTGACCTCTCTGGTGAGGGAGGCGTAGTTAACGGTGACAATGCCGACAAGTACATCTACCATAACCCTCGTGCGGATTATCTGTTTGGTCTTTCGGCCAGGTTTGAATACAAGAATTTTGACCTTTCAGCATCTGTACGTGCCAGCGTAGGCAACTATGTCTACAACCAGGTAGCTGCCGGAGCATCATATGACCAGATGTATCAGATAGGTTACTGGAAGAACTTCACCAGGGCTCTCAGCGAGCATAATTTCGTCAAGCGTCAGTTCACCAGCGACTATTTTGTTGAAAATGCTTCATTCCTGAAGTTTGACAACATCAGCGCCGGCTACAGGTTTGACAATCTTTTCGGAGCTGTAGGTGCAAGGCTAAGCTTCACGGTGCAGAATGCACTGATAGTTACGAAGTACAGCGGACTTGATCCCGAGGTTAGCGGCGGCATTGACAATAACTTCTATCCCAGGCCCCGTACCTTCATGCTCGGAATAGGGCTTACCTACTAATAAAAAAACGATAAGCAGATATGAATAAGAAAATTGTAATATTCGGAATTATACTTTCAGCGCTGGTGATCTCATCATGCGTGAAAGACCTGGATGTCACCCCTCAGGACCCGACCAAGATCCTTGCCGGCAACCTGGGTGACGATCCCATATACATGCAACAGGCCCTTGGTAAGATCTATGCCAGTTTCATCATAGCCGGTCAGGGTGCCAACGGAGGCGATGATATTGCAGCCTCTGACGGTAACTTCTTCACCACCATGAGGGCTCTCTGGAATCTCCAGGAGATCACAACTGACGAGGCTATATGTGCATGGGGCGATGTCGGTATCGCCGACCTCAACACCCAGACATGGAGCCCGAGCAACCCGTTCCTTACAGCTCTCTACCAGCGTCTTGCACTGAGTGTAACCTACGCAAACGACTTCATCAAGAATGCAGAGGGCAATACTTCGCCCGACATGGTAAGATATGTTGCAGAGGCACGCTTCCTCAGGGCTCTGGCTTACTCATGGGCAATAGACCTCTTCGGTCAGTTCCCCTTCACCACTGAAGCAGACGGTGTTGGCAAGTTCTTCCCGAAGATCGGAACCAGGACTGAGATTTTCAATTACGTTGAGTCTGAACTCAAGGATATTGAAAACAAGCTCGGAGCACCCAGGTTCTCCTACCCGCAGGCTGATCAGGCTGCAGCATGGATGCTTCTTGCAAGGCTCTATCTCAATGCCGAGGTCTATACTGGCACAGCCCGCTGGGCCGACTGCAAGACCTACTGCGACAAGGTTATCGGTGCAGGTTACACACTTGCAACTGATTACAGGCAGAATTTCAGCGCTGACAACGACGGCAGGCATAATCCCGAGATGATCTTTGCATGGGAGCAGGACGGTGTAAACACCCAGGGTTATGTTGGTACCACCTTCATCATTGAATCTTCAAGTGATGCAGTCTACATCAGGGCTGAGGATTTCCACGGACTGACCTCAAACACAAACTGGAACGGCAACCGTTCAAGGATACAGTTCCTGGATTTGATGGTTGACACTCTGGCCACATACGGCAACGTGCCAATCCCGCCATCTGATCCGACCTTTTCACAGTGTGATGACAAGCGTGTCTTCCTGAAGATGAAGAAGGCCAGGAATATCCCGAGTCCGTCGTCAAGCGGCGACTACGGAATAGGTGTGTATAAGTTCACCGCCCGCAATGCTGACGGTTCGAGGCCGGCGAACTACAACACGGCATACGCCTGCACCGACTTCCCGGTCTTCCGTCTGGCCGATGCATATATGATGCGTGCTGAGGCGCTCTTCAGACTTGGGGGAGCGGCCAATATCGACGCTGCTGTTGCAGACATAAACAAGATCAGGGAGCGTGCCTACGGCAACACCAGCGGTAATATCACCTCTGACGCCCTGAGCCTTGATTTCCTGATAGACGAGCGCGGACGCGAGTTCTACTATGAAGCACAGAGACGTACTGACCTTGTGCGCTTCGGTAAATTCACCGGCGGTGCATACCTGTGGCAGTGGAAGGGCGGCGCATTTGCCGGTGCCAGCACCTCAGAACACCTGAATCTTTTCCCGATACCGGGTGATGAACTATCGGCCAATCCGAACTATAACGGAGTGAATAACCCCGGTTATTAATCTTAAAACAGAAGAGAAATGAAGAAGAATTTATTAATATATCTGACATTCATCGGATTGGCCGTCCTCCTCGCCGGTTGCGAGAAAGACGGGACCATTGTAACAATGTCGTCCAATCCGGTTGCTCCGGTGCTCAACACCCTGCCTGACCTTACATTGTTAAGGACGGAAGGCAACGAGGTGCTTGAATTCACAGGCACTCCTGTTGACCCGGGATTCCAGGCATCAGCAACCTATTCCATTGATGCTGCTGCTGCAGGTACTGACTTTGCCGATCCTGTCACAGTCTGGACGGGAACTCAGTGCCAATCGATGAAGATCACAGTGAGTGATCTCAACGGGATCCTCATAAAGAAGTTCCCGCCTGACGCCACTACACCGCTTGATTTTCGCCTCAGGTCAGTGCTTGTTGTTGATGCAGGAACCGGGGCCCCGGGTACAGGCGCCAATCCCTTCAGGTACTTATCTTCAGCCAAGAGCGCAAATGTGGCCCTGTACGGTCTGCCGCGCCTTAATCTGATAGGTTCGGGTATGGATCAGAAAATTGAATCGGCTCTCGGAGACGGCAAGTATTCCGGCCTGGTTAAGCTTAACACAGCAAATCCGTTTACGCTCAATGACCCTGATGCCGGAACCAATTACGGTGGCGCCGGAGGTGTACTTTCAGTGAACGGCCCTGCAATTGTTCCTCCGAGAACCGGATGGGAGAAGCTGAACGTTGACGTCAATGCAAAGACCTATGATATCTCGGAATACAGGATAGGCCTTGTAGGTTCGGCTACGCCAAACGGATGGGATTCACCTGACCAGCCAATGGAATATGATCCTGCAACAGGAACATGGTCGATCACAATTAACCTGGTTGAAGGTGAGTTTAAGTTCAGGCTCAACAACGGATGGGCATGGAACATAGGTTACAACAAGAACAACACCGGTAACCTGACCGACCTTTTCCATGACGGCGATAATATTAAGGTCACAGCGGGTAATTACACGATCACGCTGACCATAACCCAGCCCAACGGACCTACCGAAGCCGGTTCATGTACAGTGGTTAAAAACTAGTACCGGGAATAAATAAAAGAAAGATTTATGAAGATGAAATCAATAATCAGAATTATGATGCTCCCGGTGGCAGCGGCAATACTTATTGCCGGCTGTACCAAGGAGACATCCGAAGTCAGACTCGATCCCGCTCTCGGGACCACCAAGGTGTTTGACGTAACCTCTAACGCAGCCACGGTTGTAGGATTTGTTGTGGCTGAGGGTGACGGCTTTACTGAAAAGGGCGTCTGCTATGATCAGGCGCCTGCACCCACGATAGCCAAGTCGAAGACTGCTTTCACGGGGGTATCCACTACAGCTGCCTATAATGTTCCGCTTACCGGTCTGGATTTTGCCAGGACCTATTATGCACGTGCCTATGCAACAGGCCCGGCAGGAACAGTTTACGGCGAGGAGCTTACCTTCACCACCTTGCCTATATTGCCTACGGTTACAACTGCTGCTGCCACCGCTGTTACAGGAACCACCGCCACAACCGGAGGGGACGTAACTGCTGACGGAGGGGCGGCTATCACTGCCCGCGGTGTATGCTACGGCCTTACAACCAATCCGACTGTTGCAGGAAGCAAGACAGAAGACGGTACAACAACAGGAGCATTTGTGAGCAACCTCACCGGCCTGAAAGGCCTGACGAAGTATTATGTGCGCGCTTATGCAACCAACAGCGTAGGAACTGCCTATGGCCCGGAAATATCATTTACCACGCTTGTCAGCGTGCGCGAATGGTATGTGCCCGGAGATTATGTGGCAGCAAGCTACCCGGGCTCAGGCCTGGCCGACTGGTCGCCTGACAAGTCGCCGATGGTCAAGAGCAACGAGGCCAATCCCAACAATGTTGAAGGCTATGTCTATATGGCAGGCGCTGCAAACGAGTGGAAGATATGCCACACAGCCCAACTGGAACGGCCCGAATTACGGAGCCGGTTCAACTGCCGGAACGCTTTCTTCTGATGGGGGAGCTGCTAATTTCGTTGTCCCTGCAGGCTATTACAAGATCAATGTAAATGCCGGCGTTGAGCCAATGACCTACACGGCTGTTGCAACTGTCTGGGGTATTATCGGTGATCTCACCGGATGGAGCTCCCAGCTGCCATTGACCTATGATCCTGCAGTAAAAGTATGGAAAGGCGGCATTCACATGACCGCCGGAGGCTGGAAGTTCAGAGCCAACAACGACTGGGGTTATAACTATGGCGCAACGGCAGGCAGCCTTAATCTTGTTGCCGGCGGCGACAACATCGCAACAACAGTTGAGGACGACTATGCAATCACCCTTGATCTCAGCCATCCCCTGGCATACACCTACCGTGCAGACAGGTGGGGTGTCATAGGTGATGCAACACCCGGAGGCTGGACAGATGACACCAACATGACCTGGGATGCAGTAAACGGCAGGTTTACAGTAACTCTGAACCTGACAGCAGCTGCATTCAAGTTCAGGGCCAATGACGCCTGGGATTACAACCTGGGTGGAAGCCTCACCGCACTTACACCGGGCGGTGACAACATCACCGTTCCTTCGGCAGGCAATTATACAATTACGCTGAACCCCTGGACAAAAGTGGCAACGTTAACCAAAAACTAAAGCGGTAACAGAAACCGGGTAACGGTTTCACCGAATAGTTCTTTCAAATCAAAAACCTCTTCTTTGAAAGGAAGAGGTTTTTGATTATATTTAACACATATTCAATACGCTAACGCGAGATGAAGAGAGCAGAAACAGTAATCCTTATACTAGCCCTGGCAGCATTGGGTCTGACTTCAAATGCGCAGGTCATTGTAACCGATCCGGTATTTCCTGTCTCCTCAGGCCCGGTTGTCATTACCTTCAATGCCGACAAGGGCGACATGGGACTTAAGGACTATGCCGGTGATGATGTCTATGCCCATACGGGAGTGATTACAAACCTCAGTTCAGGTCCTTCTGACTGGAAATACGTCGTTTCAGGTACCTGGAGCTCGACTGTTCCTCCTCCCGCCAAGGTGAAGCTCACAAAGGTTTCCGCAAATGTTTATACCCTGAATATCTCCCCGTCAATACGGGAATTCTACGGGGTGCCTGCCGGGGAGCAGATCCTTAAGCTTGCCTTTGTTTTCCGTAATGGCAATGCCTCGCGCACCGGCCGTGACGTAGGAGGTGCTGACATTTTCTATAACGTAACCGAAGAGGCCGCCTTCGAGATCTTGCTTTCGCAACCCGACACGTACACCTCTCTGGTTGATCCGGGAGCGGTGATACCAGTCCTGGCTTCAGCATCGGTGTGCGATTCGATTATCCTGCTGCAGAATGATGTCAGGCTGAAAAAGGTTACTGAGACAACCCTTTCTCACAGCATCACCGCAGCTGGCTCCGGACTGTTCAAGCTTCTGGTGAGGGCATGGCATAACAATGTCATGAAGGCAGACTCAGCCTATTACTTTGTCCGTACGGCGACTGTCATTGAACCCGTGCCGGCCGGGCTAAAGCCGGGAGTGAATGTCACAGGAGAAAACTCCGCAGCATTTCTGCTATATGCACCTTACAAAAGCAACGTGTTCGTGCTGGGCGATTTCAACGACTGGGTTTACAGCGGTGACGGCTACATGAAGAGGAGCCCTGACGGCAGCTGGTACTGGCTGGAGGTCTCAGGTCTTGATCCCGGCGAGGAGTACGGCTTCCAGTATGTAATAGATGAGACGATCCGCATCCCTGATCCCTACGCGACGAAGATCCTCGATCCATGGAACGACAAGTATATTGATGATGCAACCTATCCTGACCTGAAGGAATACCCGGAAGGACTGGCAGACGGACTTGTCTCGGTATTTCAGACCCGCCCTGAAGAATACACATGGAAAAACAGCAGCTTTGAAGCCCCTGCCGCTGATACCCTGATTATTTATGAGCTGCTGGTGCGCGATTTTGTTGAGAAGCATGATTTTAAAACGATACGTGACACACTTGATTACCTGAAGCGGCTGGGCGTAAATGCCATTGAGCTCATGCCGGTGAATGAGTTCGAAGGCAACAGCAGCTGGGGCTATAACCCTTCAATGTACTTTGCCGTTGACAAGTATTACGGCCCGGCAAATGACCTGAAGGAACTTATAGACTCATGCCATAGCCGGGGCATGGCCGTTATACTGGATGTGGTACTCAACCATGCATTCGGCAGCAACCCGCTGGTCAGGATGTACTGGAACAGCAGTACCAGCCAGCCTGCCTCTAACAACCCGTGGTTCAACGTCACATCCCCCAATCCCGTTTACAGCTGGGGTTATGACTTCAATCACACAAGCAATCAGACAAAGGCATTTGTTGACAGCGTGTGCCACTACTGGATAAACGAGTTCAAAGCAGACGGCTACAGGTTTGATTTTACAAAGGGTTTTACCAATACAGGAGGTGACGGATGGGCTTACGATGCATCACGCATTGCAATCCTGAACAGGATTGGCAATAAGATCTGGTCTTACAAGCCTGACGCCGTCCTGATACTGGAGCATTTCACCGACAACAACGAAGAGAAGGAGCTGGCAGCCAACGGATTCCTTTTGTGGAGTTATACAAGGAACCGATACCAGGCCGCATCAACAAGTAAAAGCGACTGGAACATGTCCATTGCCGATGCCTCGTGGAAAAACCGCGGATGGAGTGTCCCGGGCATTGTCGAATACATGGAGAGCCATGACGAGGAGCGGGTCATGTACCTTAACCTGACCGAGGGAGAGGCTGTGGGTGGATACAACATCAGGAATCTCGATATTGCCCTGAAAAGAATTAAGCTGACGGCAAACTTCTTCATGATGATACCGGGGCCAAAAATGTTGTGGCAGTTCCAGGAGCTGGGTTATGACTATTCCAAGAACTACAATAACGACCCCCTGGGGCCAAAGCCTATTAAGTGGGAATATTACAATGAGCCCTCACGGCGAAACCTTTATGACAACTTTTCTGCGCTTGCGGAACTGAAAAAGAGTCAACCGGCATTCGGCTCGGACAATTTCAGCATTTATGAATCGGGCGAAACGAAAAGGCTGAACATTCAGCATTCTGATATGGATGTAGTCGTGATTGGCAATTTCGACATCTATCCCCGTGAAATCGCACCCAATTTTACCAGGACAGGCACATGGTATGAGTTTTTCAGGGGGACTGCCATGGATGTCAGTACCGCCAATCAGAATACACCCATCTCTCTTCTGCAGGGTGAATACAGGCTCTACACGTCAAAGATGGTAGACCGGCCTGCTTTTCTGACGGGTATTCACGACCAGCATGCAGATGAGGATGTTGCGGAAATACTGTTCGACATTTATCCGAATCCGTTCTCTGAGCAGACTGTCATAAGGTTCACCGGAGATAATGCTTATCAGCCGCATACGGTTGAGGTGTTCTCTGCCGTAGGTGCAAGGGTACATGTCATTGCCGCACCCGCAGGCATCGGTGAAGTCATACTCGAAGGTGACAGCCTGGCAGCAGGGGTATATTATGTCAGAGTTACCTCGGGGAGCGTTTCCTCTGTGAAAAAGGTGGTGAGATTGCAGGACTGATAATTGTTTATCCTCTCCGGGGAATAAATCATTAAATATCGGTCCGGCTACAATACTTGAACCGCTACGCGGTATTGTAGCATTGGATTAAAGAAAACCCCGGTTGTTTATGCCGGGGTTTTGAATTATAGCAAACCTTTAAACCTATTTTGTCAGTACCATGTAACCCCATGGCTCCATCTGCATCTTTGTGCCCTGGGCTATCTCAACTGCGGCTTCAGTGAAGATGTCATTGTAGGTACCTGTGGTGGCGCCGTCCCTCAGGGCCACGGTGACGGGACTCTTGCCCAGGTTAAGTATGACCAGCACTTCACTTTCACCCTTAACGCGCTTGTAGGCATAAACATTCTTCTGATCGGTCTTAAGGGTTTCATATGATCCGCCCTCAACGCCGTGCCTCAGTGCAGGGTGGGAGGTGCGCAGGTGCACAAGCTTTGTGTAGAAGGGGCGGAGCTCAGTCTCCTTCCACTCTATCGGGTCACGCTTGAAGAACTCGAGCCTCTTGTCGAGGTCAGCCTCCTGGCCGTTGTAGAGCAGGGGCACTCCGGGAACGGTAAACAGATAGGCTGCAAAGGCCTTCTGCGCATCACCCATCTTCTCGGTGATAGTGCCGTTCCATGAGTTCTCGTCGTGGTTGGTCATGAACCTCAGCCTGTATGACTCCGGGTCATACCGCTTCATCTCATACTGCAGGATGCTGTCAAGGGAGGCAGGCCTGCGATAGCCGCCAGCCACGGCGTTCATGAGGTGATGATGCGCCCATGCGTAGTTCATGTCAAAGGCACGCTCAAGGAGGTAGGAGTGATCCTCATCCTCGGCAAGCATGAGCACCGGCCTGACTGCGTTGAGCTCTGTGGTAGCCCTGAACCAGAACTCCTCCGGCACCAGTCCCGGGAAATCGCACCTGTAACCGTCAACACCGACTTCAGCAACCCAGTATTTCATGGCTCCCACCATATAGTCCCACAGCGGCTCAGCCGTGTAGTCAAACTGAATGACATCGGTCCAGTCGAAGGGAGAGATGAAATTCCCCACGGAATCCTTCTCATACCACTCGGGGTACTGGGTTGCAAGGGGGTTATCCCATGCGGAGTGGTTTCCCACCCAGTCAAGGATGACATGGAACCCCATACTATGTGCTGTATCAACCAGGGCAGTGAAGTCTTCAACGGTGCCGAACTCCGGGTTGACCCCCATATAATCCTTGATTGAATAGTAGCTGCCCAGCTCGCCTTTTCTGTTAACTTCACCGATAGGGTATATGGGCATGAACCACAGGACATTGACTCCCAGTTCCTGCAGCTGGGGCAGCGCTTTTTCAACTCCGGCAAAGGTTCCCTCTTCGGAGAACTGCCTTACGTTGATCTCATACAGGACCATGTTGCGGGTCCAGTCGGCATGTTTGACCGAGGTCTTCAGCGGCTCAATAACTGCCGCCGCTTTGGGTTTGCATGCAACAGCCAGTGCAGCTGCTGCGAAAACAAGAAGGATAATCTTGAAAATGTGCTCTTTCATCATGATCAGGTTATTTTAGTTCAATTATCATTGCCGATTTGGGGGCTATCTGAAATGAGGTGAGGTCATTAACGGTCTTCCCGGTGATCACTTCATATCCTGAGGTGAAGCCGGCCAGCGACTCAATATACTTTTCCTTCAGGATGGTTTTGCTCTCCTTCTCATTGTTATTCAGGATCACCATCACGCTCTCTCCGGAGTTATACCTGAAGTAAACGTATACCCCGTCGTGCGGGATATAATGCTTGAGCTTCCCGGTATGAATGACCTCTTTCTCTTTTCTCCAGTTAAGAATGAGTCTCGTGAACTCAAGCGCCTCCTTTTCCTGTCCGGAGAGGCCGGTTTCCGTAAAGGCATTCTTATCATCACCGGGCCATCCTCCCGGCATATCATACCTCAGATGTCCGTCGCCCTTGCTCTTGTCGCCCTCCATCACTATCTCCGTCCCGTAATAGAGCTGCGGTATGCCCCTGGTGGTCATGATATAACTGAGCCCCATTTTGTAGATGTCAAGGCTTTTACCAGTCTCTGTATAGTAACGTGTCATGTCATGATTGTCGAGGAAGATGACATTCCTGAGGGGTTCGGGGTAGAGAAAATCCTGTGACAGGACGTTGTAAAGCTTCGACAGCCCGTCGGTGGGGTTTCCGGGCCCGGTGAAGGCCCTGTGCGTGGCGAAGCAGACGGGGAAGTCAGTCACCGAGGGGAGGTTTGACCGGTAGCCGTCACTGTTTTTCTTGTTCAGCGCCCAGTAGGATATCTGTGACGGATCGTCGTACCACACTTCACCCACGATAAAGAATCCCGGGAACTCCTCCTCTACACGCTTTGCCCATCTCGCCATCATATCGGGCTGGGGGTAGGGGTAGGTGTCCATCCTGATGCCGTCGAGGTCACTGAAGGCGATCCACCAGAGGCTTGTCTGAATAAGATAGGTCTCAACCAGCGGGTTGCTCTGGTTAAGGTCGGGCATGGTAACGTCGAACCATCCCTTTTCCATAAGCATTTTATCGCTCTCTGACGCGTACGGGTCCATGTATACGGAAGCCCTGTAGTTGGTGCGGGTGAAGTCATCGAAATGATGGATCCAGTCCTTTGAAGGCAGGTCGTTCATCCACCAGTGGAAGGAGCCTATATGATTGAATATCATATCCATAACCACCTTCATCCCTCTATTGTGTGCCTCTGAGATCAGTTTTTTGAACTCGTCATTGGATCCGTAGCGGGGATCGGAGCGGTAGAAGTCGGTGGTTGAATATCCATGATACGACGATCGCTGCTGGTTGTTTTCAAGGAACGGATTCAGCCAGATGCCTGTCACTCCAAGTTTCTGAAGATAATCGAGGTTATCATTTATTCCCTTCAGGTCACCGCCATGCCTGCCGCCCGGGTTGCTGCGGTTGAGTTTTTCAGTCATGCCCTCAAGGTTGTCATTGGAGGTGTCACCGTTGGCAAACCTGTCAGGCATCAGCAGGTAGATGACGTCTGAGCTGTTGAATCCGCGTGCAGGCCCTGCCGGCCTCTCATACAGCGGGTAGTCATGGGTCATCTGTTTCTTGCCGCTTACAAAGGTCAGTCTCACCGTTCCGGGCCGGGCTTCACGGGTTACCTCCAGGTTAACGAAGAGGTAATTGGGGTTTTCGGTCCGTACCATGGTGGTAACCGCCACGCCGGGATAGTCTGTCTTCACCTCGTATGTTCCGATTCCCTGTCCGTAAACCATTAGCTGCAGCGCGCTTTCCTTCATTCCGGTGAACCATGAGGGAGGGTCAACGTGTTCGATTGTCTGGGCTCCTGCCGGCAGCAGGGCCATCAGCAGGAATGCGCTTAATAATAGTTTCAGTCTGATCATGATTTTTTGAATTTCTTTTCTTCCCCTGGTTTCAGGTTGAGCTTTTCACCGTATACCTCGAGCGGAATGGCTGCCTGTGACAGGTTCACCACATTTACTGCGGAGCCGTTAACCTCGACCCTGAGTGGATTGTTCCTGTACCTGATGATAAATGAGTATGAGCTCCATGCGGCAGGTATTACCGGGTTGAAGCGTACTCTGTCACTTGGAAATACGCAACCCGCCGAACCCTTCAACGATAGCCAGCCATGTGCCGGCCATGCTTGTTATATGGAGGCCGTCTTTCACCTCCCTGTTGTAATCGTCAAGGTCAAGCCTTGCTGTGCGCAGGTACAGCGTGTAAGCCCTTTCGATGTCGTGCAGCCTGGCTGCAAGCACTGAATGAATGCTTGCCGACAGCGACGATTCATGCACGCAGCGTGGTTCATAGAAGTCGAAGTTACGCCTGATGGTCTCCTCGTCAAACTCCTCCTCAAAAAAGTATATTCCCTGGAGCACATCGGCCTGTTTGATGAACACCGAGCGCAGGATGCGGTCCCACGACCAGTGCTGGTTGAGGGGCCTCTCCGCAGGATCAAGGTCTTTGACGGTCTGCTGCAACTTGTCCATGAACCCGTCCTGCTGCAGGAAGATGCCTAGATCATAGTGAACGGGCAGGTAGATGTTATCTATAATCTCTTTCCAGAGACTGAGCTCACACTGGGTGTCGAGGCTGGTGCGGGCTACAACCGAGTTGAATTTGACTTTGCTGGCTGACCTTAGCCATTCGAGGGAGTCTGATGTATATTTCAGTGTCCAGCGCGCAAGCGTGTTGGTATACCAGTTGTTGTTGACATTGTTTTCGTATTCATTGGGTCCGGTGACGCCAAGGATGACATACTGGTTCTTCTCCTGCGACCAGTTGCAGCGCCGGGCCCAGAAGCGGGAGAGGGCTATCAGCACCTCCAGACCGTATTCAGCCAGGTAGTTCTGGTCGCCGGTATGCCGTATATAGTTAAAGATGGCATAGGCGATGGCTCCGTTACGGTGTATCTCCTCGAAGGTAATCTCCCACTCATTGTGGCACTCTTCGCCGTTCATGGTGACCATGGGATAGAGTGCCGCCCCGCCGGTGAACCCCAGCTTTTGTGCGTTTTCAATAGCCTTTCCAAGGTGCTTGTATCTGTATAACAGCAGGTTGCGTGCGACATGAGTGTCGGCGGTGCTGAGATAGAAGGGGAAGGCGAATGCCTCGGTATCCCAGTAGGTGCTGCCGCCGTATTTCTCACCGGTGAATCCTTTCGGTCCGATATTGAGTCGCGGGTCCTCTCCGGTGTAGGTCTGGTTCAGCTGGAAGATGTTGAACCTGATGCCTTGCTGGGCGGCAATATCGCCCTTGATGACTATATCACCATGTTCCCACTTCTTCTCCCATGCCTTCATGTGGTCACGGAGCATAGCTTCAAAGCCCTTCTTAGCGGCCTCACCGGCCATGACCATCGCCTTCGCGGCCAGGCCCTCGGCAGGGTGGTTGAAGGATGAAAGTACGGCCACATACTTCTTTACTTCGAAAGTGTCACCGTCGGCATAGGCTGATTTGAATGTGCAGTGAGCCCTGGTGACGGCTGTGGTTATTGAAGCTTTGTTCTTTGCGGGCTTCCCGTTGACGGTGAAGGTGTTCTCCATGGCTGTTGCAACGACAAATGCCGTTTTGCGTGTCTGTGCAACGACCACCGCTCCCGGACCGTCATGTTCTGCAGACTCATTCTCCCAGAACTTCTCATCGTAGTTGGCATCCTCATTGTATACGTCGGCATTGAGCCAGGGGATGATTTCGGCAGTTCCGCCGCCTCCCGTGATACGCACGGAATAGCTGATGGCGGCTCTTTCGGGCTGGCTCATTGAGACAAACCGTTTGGCGGTCACCTCGGCCTGTCTGCCTGAGGGCATCACTGCCGTGAAGGTTCGTGTCAGCACCCCTTCCTTCATGTCAAGTTCCCTGCGGAAGCTCTTTATTTTGCAGACTGCAAGGTCAAGCTCCTCTCCGTCAATACGGACGATGATGCCGGTCCACGAGGGGGCGTTGGGCACCTTGGCGAAGTAATCGGGGTAGCCGTTCTTCCACCATCCCACGACGGTCTTATCGGGGTAATATATTCCTGCCACATAGGTTCCCTGGAGGGTATCGCCGGAATATGTCTCCTCGAAGTTGGCCCTCTGTCCCATCATGCCGTTTCCCAGGGCAAAGATGCTCTCTGAGTCGCGCCCACTCTCAGGTTCAAATCGTGTCTCGATGATCTTCCATTCATCGGACTGGAATCGTGAATCTGTCATTTCCCTTTATAGGTTTCTCAATTGTTTAATTGTAATCTTTCTGAGGTCAGGGATGACCAGGTCTGCCCTTCCGAGCAGCTCAGGGCTTCCCACGCCCACACACTTCATCCCTCCGGCTATGGCGGCTTCGATACCTGCCTGTGCATCTTCGAAGACAATGCACTCTGAAGGTTGCAGGTTCATCTCCTCCGCTCCCCGCAGAAACACCTCGGGGTCTGGCTTGGCCTTGTGGATCTTGTTCCCGTCCACTATCACGTCGAACATTTCGCGGAGCCTGATGCCGTCAAGGATCATCCCGGCGTTTTTGCTTGCCGAGCCTATGCCGGTGAGTATCCCCTCTTTCCTGAGTGCCTTCAGCAGCCTGATGCTTCCCGGCAGGATCTCATCCGGTGTCATCCCGGAGATGAATTCGACATACCAGCCGTTCTTGCGGGCGGCGAGCTGTTCCTTTTCCTTGTCGCTCGCCGTCACGCCTCCTGTTTTGAGGAGGATCTCCAGGGAGGCCATGCGGCTGACGCCCTTGAGCGCCTCGTTATCTTCCAGGGTGAAGACAAATCCCAGCTCCTTGGCGAGGCGCCGCCATGCCATGAAGTGATACTTCGCGGTGTCGACGATGACGCCGTCGAGGTCAAAAATGCATCCTTTCAGTTCCATGGTTATCTCTTGTCGTCAACATCTTTCACGAACCGTACCGAGATGGCGGCTATGACCATCGAGATACCTCCGGATACCAGTGCAAGCATGGTGTTGCCATCAAAGAGATGCTTGACCATGCTTCCCAGGATGCTTGCTGCGAGTATCTGGGGGATGACAATAAAGAAGTTGAAGATGCCCATGTAGATGCCCATCTTGTTGTGAGGCAGCGAGCCTGTCAGGATGGCGTAGGGCATTGAGAGGATGCTTGCCCAGGCAAGTCCTATTCCAAGCATGGGAAGGACCAGCATGCCCGGGCTGTGTATCAGGCTTATCGACATGAGGCTGAGGCCGCCGATCAGGAGACATATGGTATGGGTAAGCTTCCTCGAGGTATATTTTGCCAGAACTGGGAGCAGGAAAGCCACCAGGGCCGAGAATCCGTTATAGACGCCGAAGAGTACGCCCACCCAGTTGGCGCCCTTGTTATAGGCCAGTGATGTAGTGTCGGAGGTGCCGTATACCTGTGACGTAACGGCTGAGGTGGTATAGATCCAGAGCGAGAAGAGAGCGAACCATGTAAAAAACTGAACCACTGCAAGCTGTCCCATGGTGGCCGGCATGTTCTTGAGGTCAGTAAGGATGCTGTTCAGGCCGCCACCCGCCTTCCCGGCCGATTTCAGCGCACCGGCCAGTATCTGCAGCAGGCCGAAGAAGGCAACGCCCCCGGTAACTACATAGAGCTCCTTTTCGAGGTCGGCCTGTGAGAGGATCAGGGTAAGTACAAGTCCTATCGACAGCCAGATGATGCCCGGACGATAGAAATTGATTGACTTTCCGTCTCTGGTGCTTATGTTGTCTGCCCTGGCCTCAACGGCGTCAGTGGCGGAGGAGGGTTTTTTCTCCTCGGGGATCAGTTCGCCGCGTGCGATCTTTTCCCCCTTTTCGAACTCCTCGAGCTCCTCAGGGGAGTACTCTTTGGTCCGGATTATTGTCCAGAGCACTGCCAGCAGCAGTACCAGGGCACCGATATAGAATGAAAGCTTGAGGTTAAAAGGAATGAGTTTTCCCTCCGCAGGCACCTCCGGAACATTGAACCAGTTGGCGAGCATCCATGGCAGGAAACTGCCTACTACTGCCCCTATCCCGATGAAGAAGCTCTGCATGGCAAACCCGGAGGTTCTCTGTTTTGAGGAGAGCATATCACCAACGAATGCCCTGAAAGGTTCCATGGATATGTTTATCGATGCATCCATTATCCAGAGCATCACGGTCGCGAATATCCAGGTAGGCGAGTTTGTTATGATTGCCAGCGCGAGGGAGGCCAGAATGGCACCGGTGATGAAGTAAGGGCGGCGACGCCCCATGCGGTTCCATGTGCGGTCGCTCATGTGACCTATGATCGGTTGCACCAGCAGGCCGGTTACCGGAGCGGCGATCCAGAGAATCGGAATATCGTCAATCTCAGCGCCTAGTGTCTGAAAGATACGGCTCACATTGCCGTTCTGCAGGGCAAAGCCAAACTGGATGCCCAGAAAACCAAAGCTCATGTTCCAGATCTGCCAGAAAGAGAGCCTGGGTTTCCGCCTGTAGGTCACACTCATAGTCTGTTAGCTGTTAGTTTTATTACCCAAATCCTATAACTAACTCAAAATTAGTTGAAAATCCGGTTCCGCAATACCCCGGGGAAGCTTCTGCGCCTTGATTTTTCGGGCGTTTGCGTTGTATTAGTTATTTCAAACGTTTTCGGCCTGAGGTATATTTTTTTGCACGCCCTGCTATTTAGACTGAATCTAAATAGCAGGCAGGGCTATTGGATATAGTGTGCCGCCTTCGCTGCAGTCTGACAGCTCCCTGTCCCGACATACCATTTCGGGACTTTCCGGTCGCTTCTCTATTGCCCATTGCCTGCCATTTAGTATATTTGATACTGTATCACCCCTAAATCAACAATACCATGTCCGAATTCATTTATGAAAAACCTTTCCAGCACGGGAAGGATGAGACCAAGTACCGTCTTCTCACTTCTGACCATGTAACGGTGACGGAGTGTTGCGGCAGGAGGGTGCTGCAGGTTCAGGCTGAGGCGCTCGGGTTGCTTGCGAAGCAGGCTTTCATCGATGTCAACTTCTATCTTCGCACCTCGCATCTGGAGAAGCTGGCTGCAATACTTAAGGATCCGGAGGCGACTGACAATGACCGGTTTGTGGCATGGGTGATGCTTCGCAACACTGTGATCTCGGCTGAGGGCAAGCTGCCGTGGTGCCAGGACACCGGCACTGCCATCGTGATGGGGTGGAAGGGAGAGGATGTGTTTACGGGCGCGGAGGATGCGCTTCATATCAGCAAGGGAATTTGGGAGACATATAGCGAAAAGAATCTGCGTTACTCTCAGATTGTTCCGACGGCGATGTTCGAGGAGAAGAACACCGGCAGCAATCTTCCGGCACAGATAGACATAATGGCTTGCCCCGGCGATGAATACAGGTTTCTTTTCGTTGCCAAGGGAGGTGGCTCCGCAAACAAGACATTCCTTTACCAGCAGTCCAAGTCATTGCTTAACGAAGCCGCGCTCCGGAAATTCATCCGTGAGAAGATTGAGGATCTGGGCACCTCGGCCTGTCCGCCCTACCACCTGGCCATTGTCATCGGTGGCACCTCCGCTGAGATGACACTGAAGACGGTGAAGCTGGCATCGGCCGGTTATCTTGATGATCTCCCGGCGTCCGGCAACAGCGCCGGCAGGGCTTACCGCGACCGGGAGTGGGAGGAGAAGATCGAGCTTATCTGTCAGGAGTTTGGCGTGGGTGCACAGTTCGGAGGGAAATACTTTGTTCATGACGTGCGTGTCATCAGAATGCCGCGCCATGCCGCCTCATGTCCTGTAGGGATAGGTGTCAGCTGCAGTGCCGACCGCAACATCAAGGGGAAGATAACCCGCGACGGCATCTTCATTGAGCAGCTTGAGACTGAGCCGGCCAGGTTCATGCCTGAGAAGGCTCCCGAGCTCGACAAACCGGTACGGCTGGATCTTGAGCGTCCCATGAAGGAGATACTGGCGGAGCTGACGAAGTACCCGGTAAAGACTAGGCTCAGCCTCAGCGGGACGCTGATAGTTGCCCGTGATATGGCGCATGCCCGGATCAAGCAGATGCTTGATGAAGGCAAGCCCATGCCTGAATATTTCAAAAAACACCCGGTCTATTATGCCGGTCCGGCCAAGACACCTCAGGGCATGGCCTCCGGTTCATTCGGCCCCACCACCGCCGGTCGCATGGATGGTTACGTTGATCTGTTCCAGAGTCTCGGAGGATCGATGATCATGCTGGCCAAGGGTAACCGGTCGCGGCAGGTGATTGATGCATGCAAAAAGTACGGTGGCTTTTATCTGGGTTCGGTTGGCGGACCGGCGGCAATACTTGCAGCTGAGAATATTGTTTCAGTGGAAGTGGTTGATTTTGAGGAACTGGGTATGGAGGCGGTCAGGAAGATAGTGGTGAAGGATATGCCGGCATTCATCCTGACGGATGACAAGGGGAATGATTTCTTTGACGCTTACAACAAAAAATAGGGGGCCGGGTAAGGTGTTCATCCTCTCCGAGGAATTTTTCTTCTTTTGCGATTGGGCTACAATACTTTAAGCCCTACGGGCTATAGTTGGCCGTAGGTTGCGATTTTCGAGGCCAAAAAGTATGGCAGAATAATGCGTCGTCAGGAATTTTGGCCGGAGGCCATTGAGTTTTGTAGATAGCCATCAAGAACACTCACCCTTTGGCCGTAGAGCTTGCCCCGATTTATCGGGGCCATAAAGTATGGTAGAAAAATAATGTAAAATATTAAATTATTATAGGCATTGGATTAGAAAATATCACTAAAAGATATCTCATGTAGTAAATAATGATATTTTTACGGCCTTGAATTCATAAATCATTAATTATTATATGTGCGGGGTTGTTGGTGTTTTTGATCTGAAGGTGAGGTCGGAGGAGTTGCGGCCGCAGGTGCTCGGAATGTCTAAAAAATTAAGGCATCGCGGTCCGGACTGGTCTGGTATCTATTGCGGTGAGAAGGCCATCATTGCCCATGAACGTCTCTCGATCGTTGACCCGCAGTCGGGCGGTCAGCCGCTCTACAGCCGCGACCGCCGGCTGATACTGGGAGTCAACGGCGAGATCTACAATCACCGTGAGATAAGGGAACGGTACAAGGACAAATATGATTTTACCACACTGTCTGACTGTGAGGTCATTCTGGCCCTGTATGCCGACAAGGGCACAGCCTTCCTCGATGAGCTTAACGGAATCTTTGCCTTTGTGCTCTATGATGAGGTCAACGACTGCTACCTGGCGGCACGCGATCATATTGGGATAATCCCATTCTACCTGGGATGGGACCTCTACGGCAACCTCTATTTTTCCTCTGAGCTCAAGGCCCTTGAGGGGATATGCAGCAAAATTGAGCTTTTTCCTCCGGGTCACTACTTCTTCAGCAGGGATGAAACCTTTACGAAATGGTACAGTCGCGACTGGATCTCATATGAGGCGGTGGCAGATAATGCCGCCGATATTGCCTCATTGCGTGAGGCCCTGGAGAAGGCCGTACACCGGCAGCTGATGTCCGATGTGCCTTACGGGGTACTGCTCTCGGGCGGCCTCGACAGCTCTGTCATATCAGCCATAGCCAAGAAGTACGCTGCCCGCCGGATTGAGACCGATGACAAGGCGGAGGCCTGGTGGCCACAGCTGCACTCCTTTGCCATCGGCCTGGAGGGCTCTCCTGACCTGGCTGCAGCCAGGAAGGTAGCGGATCACATCGGGACCGTGCATCATGAGATACATTTTACCGTGCAGGAGGGACTAGATGCAGTACGTGATGTGATATGGTATCTCGAGACTTATGATGTCACCACCGTAAGGGCATCGACGCCGATGTACCTGATGGCCCGGGTGATTAAATCGATGGGAGTGAAGATGGTGCTCTCAGGTGAGGGTGCCGACGAGGTGTTCGGGGGGTATCTCTATTTCCACAAGGCTCCCGGACCGCGTGAGTTCCATGAAGAGACGGTGCGCAAGATAAGCAAGCTCCACCTGTACGACTGTCTCAGGGCTAACAAGTCACTTGCAGCATGGGGGGTTGAAGGCCGCGTCCCCTTCCTCGACAAGGAGTTTCTGGATGTGGCGATGCGCCTGAACCCGGCAGACAAGATGGCTGGCAACGGCAGGATAGAAAAATGGATACTCAGGAAGGCCTTTGAGGATTATCTTCCTCATGAAATCGCATGGCGCCAGAAGGAGCAGTTCTCCGACGGTGTGGGGTACAACTGGATTGACACTCTCAGGGAGCTGGCCTCACAACAGGTGACTGATGCCATGATGGCAACGGCAAGGTACCGGTTTCCTGTCAACACTCCCATGACGAAGGAGGAGTATCATTACCGCTCCATCTTTGCGGAACACTTCCCCTCGGAGGCGGCTGCCATGACAGTGCCTTCAGTACCCTCTGTGGCCTGCAGCACGGCAGAGGCGCTGGCGTGGGACGAGGCCTTCCGCAACCTGAATGAACCCTCCGGCAGGGCTATCAAAAAGTGTTCATATACAATCATATTGAAAAAACAGCGACACCCGTTAAGGATGTCGCTGCAAAAACATAGGTCAGGTGGTCTGATTATTTTTTCAGCACTGTGTCGAGCACCTTTTGCTTATCAAGTTTCTTCGTGCAGAAGAACCAGTCGTAGCACTTCATCTCTTCCTTGCTCTCCATACGTTGTTTGGCAACACCGCATGAACCGGCAGTAGGAACGATGACGTCGTCACCCGGCTGCCAGTCGGCAGGAAGGGCAACGGAAAATGCGTCAGCAGTCTGGAGGCCGACCACCACCCTGTAGAGCTCGTCAAAGTTGCGACCGAGGCTCAGCGGATAATAGATAATAGTACGGATGACCCCCTTGGGATCAATGAAGAATACTGCCCTCACAGCCTTGGTGCTGCTCTCTCCCGGCATCATCATGCCGTATTTTGTAGCCACTGACATTGTGATATCCTCGATCAGGGGAAAGTTCACCTCTACATTCTTCATACCCTTGTACTCGATTTTCTCCTTGATGGTGCGCAGCCATGCAATGTGGCTGTAAAGTCCGTCAACGGACAGCCCGACAAGTTTGGTGTTGGCTTTTGCAAATTTCTCCTCCATGGAGGCAAAGGTCATAAACTCGCTTGTGCAGACCGGGGTGAAGTCAGCCGGATGGCTGAAGAGAATCACCCAGCTGCCTGAGTAGTCGGCCGGGAAGTTGATCTCGCCCTGTGTTGTCACTGCTTTGAATTCCGGTGCTTTGTCGCCAATGCGCGGCATCGCACTTACCTGTGTGTTTTCCATATTATTTAATTAATTGATTAATAACAAATTAGCTGATTAAAATTCTTAATTCTTATCTCTTAATTCTTAATTCCTCATTTCCTTCTGGCCAGCATCAGCTCCAGGTCTTCCCTGAGTGCATCCAGATCCTCCTCATGCTCCACCTCCTGAGACAGTATTGTAAGGATGATGTTGTAGGTCACCGGGTCGCCTTCGCGGGTCAGATCCAGAAGATGGCTATAAACCTTGATCGCGCATTGTTCACCCTTTATATTCTGCTCCAGAACTTTTTCCACATAGGGGTCCGTTGGTGCGTCATAGCCGCAGTTCGTGATTTTCATCCATTCAGCGGGAGAAAGCACTGGTGTGCCCCCGAGCTGTACTATCCTGGTGGTAAGCAGCACCGCATGAGACAGCTCTTCCGTTGCATGCAGATCGAGCTCAGCGATCACGGCATCCTTCATCGGACCCTTGACCACCTTGGCGCCTATCCAGTACTGGTAATATGCCAGCCACTCGTCGGCCAGCGCCTTGTTCAGAAGGTTGATCAGTTCATCAACATTCATCTTAACGATTTCTCTTCCTTTTTGTGCCATATTGTTGAATTGTTAATTATGATTTCCGGTTAGTTTATTTTGCAGGATATTTAATCCCCAGTCCTTTTGCCACAAGCATAGCAAGCTCCTTATCGGCCTTGTGGAAATGATCGAGCTGGCGCAACAGGATCTCCTTCTTTTTGGGTCCGGTTACACCCTTCAGTGCTCCCACGAAATTAGATACGGTGTTTGCCCTCTCCTGGTCTGTCATCACCTTTCTGAAGAGTGCTCCGGCCTGGGAATAGTGGTCATTGTCATTTTTGTTGCGGTCCCAGGTGTCAGCTACATCAGAATCGATGCTCATTGGCGGTTCCTTGTACTCCTTATCAGCCACAATGTCGTCAAAGCTGTTCGGGAAGTAGTTGGGAGCCGAGCCACCGTTGCCGTCGAGAGCCATGAAGCCGTCCCTCTGGTGGTTGTGGACCGGAACAATTGGCCGGTTAACCGGCAGCTGTTCATAGTTTGCGCCGAGCCTGTAGCGGTGTGCATCCGGGTAGGCGAGTATGCGTCCCTGGAGCATCTTATCTGGTGAGAGGCCAATGCCGGGAACAGTGTTGGAAGGAGCAAAAGCAGCCTGCTCGACCTCGGCGAAATAATTTGCCGGAACCTCATTCAGTTCCATAACACCGGCTTCGATGAGCGGAAACTCTTTGTGCGGCCATACTTTGGTTAGGTCGAATGGATTCCATCTGAACTTCTTCGCCTGTGCTTCAGTCATCACCTGGATCTTCAGTGTCCATTTCGGGAAATCCTTTTTTGCGATGGCTTCAACGAGGTCACGCTGTGAGTAATCGGGGTCTTTCCCTCTCAGTTCCTCTGCCTGCGGGCCCGTGAGGGTTTTATTACCCTGCTGTGTCTTGAAGTGGAACTTCACCCATACGCGCTCGTTCTTCTTGTTGTACATTGAGAATGTATGGCTGCCGTAGCCGTTCATGAACCTGTAGCCGTCGGGTGTGCCCCTGTCGCTGAAGAGTATCATTACCTGGTGCAGGCTCTCAGGGTTGAGGCTCCAGTAATCCCACATCATGGTCGGACTCTTGAGATTGGTCTTCGGATCACGTTTCTGGGTGTGAATAAAGTCGGGAAATTTCTTCGCATCCTTTATGAAGAAGACGGGGGTGTTGTTCCCCACGAGGTCCCAGTTTCCGTCTTCAGTGTAGAACTTTATGGCGAACCCCCTTGGGTCACGCTCGGTGTCGGCGCTGCCCTTTTCGCCACCGACGGTTGAGAATCGTGCAAGGACCCTGCATTTGTTGCCTGCCTTGCTGAAGAGTTTCGCTTTGGTGTATTTTGAAATGTTCCCGGTCACGGTGAAGGTGCCGAAAGCGCCTGTTCCCTTGGCGTGAACAACCCTCTCGGGGATGCGCTCGCGGTTGAAGTGCGCCAGCTTCTCATGGAGATGGTAATCCTGAAGCAGTACCGGTCCGCGCGGACCTGCGGTCATGCTGTCTTCGTTCTCGAAGAAGGGCCTGCCCGCTGCTGTTGTAAGTTTCTTCTTTGCCATTTTTTTTGATTTTAGCGGTTTTGAATTATCTGGTTGTTGTCTTTTGCGAAAAAGTACTTCAGTTTGAACACCGTACCTGTTACTCCGACAGCGATAAGGAGAATTCTGAGCCAGGTGGTGTCCGACGCAACCACCACCGTCACCAGTATCATTGACCACATTATGATCAGGGCTGAAATCCCCGCCCTCCTTCCTGCAGTGCGGGTCATGTACCTCGATGTTATCCGTCCGGTCATGATCCTGTTGTACAGCACCGGAGAACTCCTCACAAACAGGCCTGCCGAGAGCAGCACGAAAGGTGTGGTTGGCAGAACGGGTATGAAGATCCCGATAATGCCCAGCACGAGCGATATTGTACCTCCGGATATGAGTAAAAGCCTTATCATTTTTTTCTTACCGAGTTTCTTTTATCGGTATACTTCCCGACGATCTGCAACTTGATATCCTCGACTGTGAAATCGGGAATCCGGTGTTTTTCAAAATAGCCGTAAATCATCTCCGTCAGCTCACTGTCATAATAGTCCTCTATCCGGTCACAATGGGTGCAGTAGATGTGGTGGTGGGTCTCTTTCACCGCATCATACCGGAGCAGTCCGCTGTCAGTCTTTACCCTTTTCAGAATATCTTTCTCAACAAGAGTCTCAAGGGTTTTATAGACAGTTCCGGTTGCAATGTCCGGATATTTTTTCCTTATGAACTGGCTGATCTCCTCAGCTGTAGGGTGGTCCTGCAGCATGTCCGCTGCCTCAAAGACCGCAAGACGCTGGGGTGTGACCCTGAGCCCCCGTTCCCTCAGACTTTTTCCGTAATCTTCTGGTTTCATTAAATAAGAATGATTCTTAACAAGGAATAATCAAAGATAAGATAAAAATCAGTATAATCAAAATTAATTTTAATCTGGTGGGTTAGATTTCCCTCTGAAAAATTATGAGTGCAATTAAAACTAAACAGAATATAGTTTATCCAGCACGTCGAGCATTATCTCATCCACGTTTTCACGGTTATCAATTGCTACCATCATTCCGTATGCAGCGGCACCGGTGGCTGCACCTCCGCTCTCGTCCCTGTTCATTATTTCAGTGAACCTTGAAGAGAGCCTCCGGAACCATTTTTCAGGGAGGAACCTGGAGAGGGCCTTAACCACAGAGGCAAGGACATGAGATGACACAGTCTTCATCTTATGTCCCTCAACCGCAGCAACTGATTCCCTGAGGGCTTCCAGAAATTCATCCTCGTGCCCTGTATTGTCGAATGAGACGGTCATATGCAGGGCTGCAGGGAACTGAAGCTTGTCAAGGTTCCATCCCCTTTTGGAGAGTTCATCTCCGATACGGTAAATATCATGTCTGTCAGACGTGAAGGAGAATACAGACATCACAGGTTTTGCGATGATTTTCAGTCCGGGGATTGACTCAATCCCCGCCTGTATCCTCCCGGTTGCATTCATGACTGCTTCTGCCATATTCATGTAGCCGTCGCGCCCGATGGTTTTCAGTGCAGCCCATGCCCCCGCTATGGGAGCTCCTGAACGTGTGCCGAGCATCGTTGGTGAGGCATAGAGTCCGCCGGGCCAGCTGCTCATTACGAAATACTGGAATTTTCTCAGTTCGCGTGTACGGTAAAGAATGACTGAGGCGCCCTTGGCTGAGTAACCGTATTTGTGCACGTCTGCCGATATTGAAGTCACGCCCCTGACCCTGAAGTCAAAGAGCGGGACCTGATAGCCGAGGCTCTCGATGAAAGGCAGAATAAGTCCGCCCAGGCAGCTGTCGACATGAAAGAGCAGGTCATGCTTCAGGGCCAGTGCGGCAAGCTCCCCGATGGGATCGATCACACCATAGGGAAAGCAGGGAGCGGATGCTGTTATGGCGATAGTGTTCCTGTTAATCAGTTTCTCCATCTCCGCCACGTCAACTCGTTTATCTTCCGTTACCGGGGCATATCTTGCCCTGACCCCGGTCATGTCAGCGGACTTGGAGAATGCCGGGTGTGTTGTAACAGGTGCAATTATTTCCGGCTCGCGGATTTCCGGCTTGTGTTTCCTGGCCCAGTCGCGCTCCGTCTTGACGGCTACCAGTATACTCTCCGATCCGCCTGTGGTCAGGTTGCCTGCGCAGCCTTCGCCTGCATGGAGCAGGTCGGCCACCATGGCAACAGTCTCGTTTTCCAGCCGTCTCAATGAGGAAAAGAGTGACGGATTAAGTGCGTTTTCATTCAGGAAGAGCTGGTAGGCCTGTTCAATGGCTTTCGCTTCCCTGTTACCGGGGTGATAGATATAACCGAACAACCTTCCGTTCCTCCAGGAGGCATCTCCTGACCTTTGTGCTTTCAGCTCTGAAAGCATGTCGTCAGGATCGAGGCCTTTCTCCGGAATCCTGATATTTTGCCTGTTCATGAACCTGTTTTATTAGTTTCGAAAAGTCATTATCAAAGTTAGGCTACAGATCATTCAATGCCAAATATTTATAATCGTGCTGATGGAAATGGGAGGTGTACCGTATTAGTAAAAAAGTTTCTTTCTTTGTGCTCTGATTAAACATTGATCAGAAATTATTGGTTATATGTAGTACCTGACGGGCATTACGGTGTCTTTATAGGAAATATAAGATGATGAGAAGAACATTGACTATCCTCTTTCTGCTCTTTGCGGCAGTTACGCTTAATTCACAGGTGCTTGAGCCTGTCACATGGAGTTTCAGGAGCGAGAAGACCGGAGAGAACACATTTGATCTGGTGATGACAGCCGAGCTGGAGAAGAACTGGCATCTGTATGCCATGGATATTGAAGCGGGCGGACCTATACCCACCAGCTTCACCTTTGAACCCGGCAGCGGGTTTACGCTAAGCGGCAAAACGGTTGAGGTCACAAAACCCGAAGTCAAATATGACAACAGTTTCGGGATGAATATAGGCATGCACAGCGGCAAGCCCGAGTTTCGTCAGAAGGTAACCATTTCACAGTCGCCGGTAACGGTAAAGGGATATGTCACCTTCATGTCATGCGACGACAAGCAGTGTCTGCCGCCGCGCGATGTGGAGTTTGCCTTTGAATTGAAGGGCACTGCGGCGGCTGCGGCAAAACCAGCCGGCGAAACCGGATGAGAAAGTCTGCCGAGACCAGCGCTGCTGCCGGAGGACCCACGGCCAGAGCTGCTGCTCAGAAACCTCTGCCGAGCCGGTATTGGAGGAGGTGGCTGAGGCTCCGGAGGTCACCACAATGCAGCAGGGTACAGCCGAACCGGTACTGCCTGCCCAGACGACAACGGAAAAGCCCAAAAAGGGATTTCTCAAATTTTTTCTTCTCTCGATGCTTGCAGGTTTTGCCGGTGTCCTGACGCCGTGCGTCTTCCCGATGATACCGATGACCGTGGCCTTCTTCTCGCAGGGAAGTGACAAAAAGGGATCGGCTATCGGCAAAGCTTTGATTTTCGGACTTACAATAATACTTCTTTATTCATCTTTAGGGATTATAGTGTCACTCACCAGTGCAGGTGCAGGCTTTGCCAACACCCTGAGCACACACTGGATACCGAACCTGTTGTTCTTCTCACTCTTCCTGGTGTTCGCAGCATCATTCTTCGGTGCATTTGAGATCGTAATGCCGGCGAAATGGGTCAGTTCATCCGATTCCAGGGTTGACAGGGGAGGAGCAGTTGCAGCCTTTTTCCTTGGCCTGACAACGGTGCTTGTTTCATTCTCATGCACAGGTCCCATTGTGGGCGCCCTGCTCGTGGAAGCCGCCTCCGGTGATGTTCTTCGCCCCACCATCGGCATGTTCGGTTTCGGGCTGGCGTTTGCACTGCCGTTCACACTCTTTGCACTCTTCCCGTCATGGATGAACAAGATGCCCAAGTCGGGCGGATGGCTCAACTCGGTGAAGGTGGTGCTGGGCTTCATCATGCTGGCCTTCAGCCTGAAATTTGCATCGGTGGTTGACACTGTCTACGGACTGGGAATACTCTCGCGCGACATCTACCTGGCAATATGGATAGTGCTCTTCTTCCTCATGGGGCTCTATCTCATGGGCAAGATCAAATTCTCGCATGACAGCGACGTGCCTCATATAGGGGTATTCAGGCTGGTGCTTATAATTGCGTCATTCACTTTTGCTGTCTATCTGGTGCCCGGCCTCTTCGGAGCGCCGCTGACACGCATCTCTGCACTGCTGCCTCCGCGCGAGACATCGGGGTTCAATCTTTTAAAGGCGATATCCGAAAACAGGGGAGGAGGGGCTGTTGTCACAACCACGGGAGGCTCAGCCATCTGCGGAACACCGAAGTATTCCGATTTCCTTCACTTTGAATACGGGCTCGAAGGCTATTTTGACCTTGAGGAGGGGCTCGCATGTGCAAAACAGCTTAACAAGCCGGTGCTCATCGACTTCAAAGGCCACGCCTGCGCCAACTGCAAGGAGATGGATGCCCGCGTATGGTCAGACCCGGAGGTGCAGAGGCGGATAAGGGAAAACTTCGTGCTGGTAGGGCTCTATGTCGACGACAGGACCAAGTTGCCTGACAGCGAGGTATTTGTCTCGAAGATCGACGGCAAGGAGAAGAAGACGATGGGTAAAAAGAATGAAGACATTGAGATATCGATGTTCAACACCAATACACTTCCTCTTTACGCAATTGTTGACCCGTCAGGCACGCCGCTGATTGAAACCCGCGGAACCGACTTTGATATCGAGGCATATATCGAATGGCTCGACAGGGGAGCCGAGGCATTCAGGAATAAACAATAAAATAAGAGGGGTAACTGTTTTACCCCTCCTACGGTCCGTCAGCCTGACGGACCGGTATTCTCTCCCCCTGTCCCCCCTGACATAAGGGGAGAGCTTTAATAATCAGACATACTTCATTTTATTGACGCAGTATCATCAGACTATTGCACTGACTTTATCATTATCCTCATTTCATCCATCACCTTTGTTTCATCGGTGCCGGCTCCGACGATCCGGTACCTGATATTGCCATTTCCGTCAATGATGAGTTTTGTCGGGACACCGGTTACCTTGAACGCTCCGGCAACTTTCTTATCAAAGTCGAGCAGGACATGGAAGCTGTAGTTATTATCCTTTATAAAGGTGACGACATCCTTTTTTATTACCTCATCGGTCCTGGTTTTTGACTTGTTCTCAAAAGTATTTACGAAAAGGAATTTGACACCCGGATCATTTGCGTATGCGGTGACTGCTTTCTGCATTGCCGGGAAGCTGGCCTTGCACGGCCCGCACCATGTGGCCCAGAAGTCAAGGATTACCACCTTTCCCTTAAAGTCTTCGAGCCTGACTTTCTTCCCTTCCAGGTCTGTCAGCTCAAACGCCGGGGAGGGCTCATTTATCATTGTCTTCAGCAATTCCTCTGACAGGGATCTGAGTTCAGGTTCCCTCAGGGTGGCGAAATAATCCTCAAAACCCTTTTCGGAACCTGTATCCTTTATGTATACTCTCTTCAATGCATCCTTCATTTCGGGTTTCCAGGCTCCTTCCGCCACCATGCCCGCGATTGCCTTCCTGCTTTCAGCCGGCGGCAAAACCTTCTCGGCCAGCAGGCTGTAGCGTGTATTAAGGTCAGGGTTTTGTTGGGTTCCCCATGTCATCTCCTGATAACTGATTGCATCACCTGCGTACGAGAGTGCTGTTTTGTAGTCGCCTGACTGATTATACATGGCCGCACAGAAGTCTGATAATACTATCAGGGCGTTCATGGTACTTCTTTTCAGCTGACTTGCTGACAGGTAGGAATCATCTGCTGTGGCAGGAAGAAAGCTGCCCTCGATGAGCAATCTTAAACGCTCCTTGTAGAAAGAAATGTACTGCATGGCTTTTTGTTCTGTAAGCTCCTGATACTTGCCAAGGGCAAATAATGTTTCCAATTCAGACCTGAACTCGTACACCTGAAGGGGTGTTGATTCGCATGAGAAATTATATTGCTGCCGGTATTTCTCATATTCATCCAGCATATCATTCTCCAGGAGTGCATGCAGGAAGGAGAATCTTACAGGTCTTGGCGACCCTCCGGTCCCCGAAAGAGATATCTTGTCTTCATAGGATGAGTCGTTGAATTTCTCTATGTAGTTATTCATAAGCACCTCTTTCCTGGCAATATCCGTTTCTTTATTAAATTCATCCCACAGCGCACTCATTGTTGCCTGCCAGGTGCTTTCGCCGAATTTAGTCTGTCCCTGCTCCCTGAAGTAGCCGCTTACGCCTTTCAGTTTCAAATAGTAGGCGAGGGTTGCGACCATCATGTAGTCCGACGCGGAGTCCAACCCGCGTTCAAACTGCTTATTCAGCTCATTTGTGATAAACGTATTAAAACCGGCAGGATTGGTAGCCTTCATTACGGGGGCCAGGTCATTTATTACCCTTCCCAAAGCATCGGGGTAGATTTCAAGTTCCCTGAGAAAATAATCGGCAGCTTTTTTTGCATTTGAAAAGCCAAGCGGATTGAAATAATATGATTTCAGGTACTTCCCGATGAAGAGATTAGCGTAGCTGTATTCTGTTCCTGCGGGTGTATAGAGGGGGATAGCATAGCCCAGGCTGTCGTTGGTATCCACCTTGCCGGATGTAAGAACCAGTTTTCTGTCAGCCGTCTCAAAATTAACCTGGCCGGAAGTGAAATTCAGGGTAACAGCCCTGGTCAGGGCATCTGTAACGAGAGTGCCCTGGTAACTTGTCCCTGTTTTTTTCAGTTTGATATTCAGCCATTTACACTGGCTGGCTGATTCATATACCAGGTCATCTTCATACAAACCCCATTTTTGAGCCTCACAAGTGATTGTATCGCCTGGGCCGAAGAGATTTTCAGGCGGGGTGTAGCTGAAGGTTATGGTTCCTCCCGGAACCGGTTTCGCAGGGGTATAGGTGAGCTGTGCGTTCAGGCTGATAATGCAGGATGCCAGCAGCAGACATGTCAGTATTGTTGTTTTTTTCATTTGATTTCTTTTTAGCTGTTTTTAGTTGTGCAGACTTGCTTATTGATTTCACAGGTGAAAATTTCCGGCATCTGTTACCTGAATATTTCGGCCAGCTTTTTTTCAAGGTCTTCCCCTCTCAGGTTCTGGGCAATTATAATGCCGTCCGGATCAATCAGGAAATTGCTCGGATAGCCTTTTACGAAATAGAGTTTTGCCACCTCGTTATTCATTCCTTTAAGGTCGCTTACGTGCGTCCATCTACCTATGCCGTCCTTGCGGATGGCGCCAAGCCATTTGCTTTTGTCCTCATCAGCCGCAATGCTTAATACGGTAAATCCCTTTTCCTTATACTTTTCATATGCCTTTATAAGGTAGGGATTCTCCTTCCTGCAAAAGCTGCACCAGCTTCCCCAGAAGTCGAGCAATACATATTTGCCCCTGAATGAGGATAATGAGACCTGTATGCCTGAGGTATCAGCCTGGGAAAACTCAGGGGCCCTGCTGCCGTTTCCGGTTGCTATGATCCCTTTCAGCAGGTTGCCCTCATAGGAATTCTGAAGCTCAGGCGGCAGCCGGTTGTAAATGGGCGCTATATCCTGTCCCTGGAAGTTGTGGTTGAACTTTGTCATCTGGTTATAGGCATAAAACACCAGTGGCGACTGGGGGTTACTTTCGAGGTAAGGGAGCCATATCTTCAACGGTGATACCCGCGAGGAATCCAGCAAGGCATTCAGTTTCTGCCGGACCCCGGCAGTGTCTTTTTCCAGCATGAGATGCTCTATCTCTGCCCCAATTTTATACTCAGATGCCTTTTCTTTCTCATACATCTCCCTGAAATCACGATTCCATGGTGAACCTTGCAGGGTATTGTCGTCGAGTATGTTGCCTGACATAAAAATCATATCTCCCTGCTGGATAAATATTCGGGTGCTTGTCGATGCAGTGCTCTGTACCCTTTTCCTGATCGTATCGCCCGGGGCAAAATAGTAGATCACGGCAACCACCGGCTGTGAGATTTTCCCTTTGATGAGGAAGAGGCCGTTTTTCACTTCAAACGGCTTATCATACCTCACCCCGTTAGTTGAATATGCGATATGGATGGAATCGATCCTGTCGGTTATTTTGCTTATATCGCCTTTGATCGTAAAGGGTTTAAGTTCCTGTGCCCTGACTGTCAGTGCAAGAAGCAGAATGAGGAAAGAGGTGATGTATTTCATATTATTAGTGATATCTGAATATAAGGATGAGTGAAAAGAATCCTGCCGCGAGTGCGGCAGGATTTAAATATTTCATTTGCAGTATCATCCGGTTAGTAGCCCGGATTAGGAGTAAGGTTCGGATTATTGATTAACTCCTTGGCAGGTATGGGCAGCAGAACTTTGTGAGCGGCCCATCCTGTCTTGTAATCGAGCTGACTCAGTACCGGGTCCGCACGGTTGGTGCGAATCAGATCGAACCAGCGATGTCCTTCGCACATGAACTCGACCCTGTTCTCATGTTCCAGAGCTGCAAGCATCTCAGACTGGGTAGCGGCGGTTGTCTCAGGCAAACCTCCGTGCAGGGTCCTGATCAGGTTAAGATCGGCAGCAGCGCCTGCAAGATCAGGAGAAGTTTTACGGGCTTTTGCTTCCGCCCGTATAAGGTGCATTTCTGACAGTCTCAGCACACAGTGATCCTGCGGATCGGCATCAGCCAGTTCCTGGTCAAACGGGCCATAGGGATATTTAAGTGAGAAGACGTTTCCTTCAGATGAATAGGTATACAGGGTGGCAAACCTCTGGTCCCCGGCTTCAAATTCATCAATTGCGGTCTGTGTCAGGCAACCCCACCCTGTATAGCTCCACATGTAAGCCATCGGGAACATATGGTAAAAACTGGGCATTCCATACATCGCATAAATGTAGCAGCTGTTCGGAGCAAAACTGATATTTCCATCCATGGCAAAAATTATCTCAGAGCTTCTCCTCATTATGACTCCTGTCAGGTCGGTCTCCAAAGTGTAGTTTCCGCTGTTGATGACACTGGTTGCAGCTGTTTCTGCATTTGCATAATCGCCCATAAATAAATAGATCCTTGCCAGCAGTGCCTCTGCCACATACCTGTTGGCGCAACGCCTGGCATCGAGGCCGTCGATATTGGTCTCGGGCAGCCGGGTCATTACATCCTTAAGGTCTGCAATAATGGCGGCATAAACATCTGCTTTCGGGGTCCGGGCAACGGATTGTGTTTCCTTCGGGTCAGTGGTCAGAATCAATGGTACATCGCCGTACATCCTTACCAGTTCGAAATACATCAGCGCACGCAGGAAAAGGTTCTCGGCAGTATACTGATCCGTCTCGGCATCGGTGAGATTGGCTGTTTCTGCAGGCAGGCTCTGAAGCATATTGTTGGCCTGAAAAATAGCCCCGTAGGACGAAGTCCATAAGCCGTCCAGTTCTTTTGAATTACTGGCATCGTATTCTGAATTCGCAAGAACATCAATATTTGCCGGAGGATTGTAATTCAAGTTGTCTGCCAGTTCCTCTGTTGTCTGTATTAAAGATCCCGATCCATAGTAATTAGATGCTTTGCTGTATACGCCTACCATGGCCATTTCAATTGTCCCTTTGGCACCATAGACCTTATCTGTGGTTATTTTATCAGGAGGAAGCGGAGCCTCAAGAAAATCCTCGCATGATGTGGCTGAAAGGAGCAGCAGCAGTAATGCCGCAAACAGTGCTCTGGTTTTATATATCTGTTTCATGTTTTCTCTTGTTATAGTTTATTAAAAGGAGAGTTGTATTCCGAATACCCAGGTCTGCAAAGGAACTCCTCGGCCTCCGCCATATGCCTGCGGGTCTTTGCCAAGGTCAACCGGGGCCCAGAACATTAGGTTCTGTGCACGCGCATACACAGAAGCGGTGCCAATGCCAGCCTTCTCGAGCCAGGTTGCAGGCATGGTATATCTCAGTGATACATTGCTCAGCCGGAACCACAGGAGATCATTATATGCCATATTGGAATAATTGGTATAGGTAAGGTTCCGGACATTTGAATTATTGACGAGGCCTGTAGTTGGTCTCGGATAATCGGCCTTGTCTCCCTCCTTTTGCCAGTAGTTGCCAAGCAGCAGTGTGGGCTGGTTGTTCTTTCTGCCGGGAAGGGCTGAAAGATAGAACCAGTTGGTTACCATCTGCTGTGCGGCAGTTATAGTAAACCCGAGTTCAAAATTCTTATATTCAAACAGGTTTTCCATGCCTCCGTATGATCTGGGTGTGGGTGATCCAAGTGTGACCAGGTCGGCAGGATTGGTAAGCTGTCCGTCATTGTTGACGTCCCTGAAAATGGCATAACCGTTGACCGTCGAAATGGAGTCTACATAATATGTTCTTATAATGTCAAGAGGTTGTCCGATTTCATATAGAGAGCTGTAGGTCGAACTTTCCAGGTCATCAAATTCGTAAAGCGAGTTTTTGGCAATGGTATAATTGATATTGGTCCTCCATAGAAAATCCCCGTTCATGATATTGACAGTGCGCAACTCAAATTCCCATCCTGTATTCAGCACCTTACCGTCGAAGTTATTGACGAATGAACTGAATCCGGTTTGTGAGGCAATAGGTTCCGAGACTATCAAGTCAGTGGTCATGTTACGGTACCAGGAAACTGAACCGCCGATCCTGCTGTTGAACAGGCCGAATTCAAGTGCAGCTTCCATCTTATTGGTCTTTTCCCAGTGTATGTCCTCGTTGTACAGATATTGAGTTTGCAGGCCTATGGTTGTTCCGTAGGTAACCATATCGGCATTATACAGACTCAGATACTGATAATCGGATATCTGGTCGTTGCCAGTTATGCCATAGCTTGTTCTTAGCTTTCCGAAACTGAGGAATGGCAGAGCATCTTTAATGAAAGACTCGTTTGAAAAAATCCAAGCTACCCCCAGGGCACCGAAATCACCCCATTTGTAGTTGGATCCGAATTTTGACGAGCCGTCCCTTCTGTACGATAAATTCACAAGGTATTTTTCATCCCAGTTATAATTCACCCTCGCATAATAGGAACGGAACCTTACATGCCCTTCGGAACTGGATTTCTCTCTCACACTCTGGGCAAAGGTCCACGACTCCATAAAATCATCGCCCGGGAAATCTTCCAGCGTCAGCCCTCTGGATACAGACTTGCCTTGAAACCAGGTTGAGCCCATCAATACATTAATGATTCCGTTTGATATCTTACCGTTATAGGTCAGCTGCGGTTCAAAATTCATAGAAGTGTAACTGCTGAAAGATGATGATGCAAAAGGTGTTACCGGATAGTATGGGTTTACTGCTGAAGAGGGGAAAATGCTTTCCACATCACTGCTCTGGTTGTTGTAGGCAAAGGCAGCCTTCACCTTCAGCCCTTTGTAAATATCATAGCTCAGGTTGGCGCTTCCAAGGAAGTTATTGGTTGCCGTCTCCATTTTCTGAGTCATGGAAGCTTCAGGGTTGGCGTAATAAAATTGTGTCGATGACCCCCAGTAATAGTCCCCGTTATCAAAATAGAGAGGAAAGTTCGGAGGCAGGAAGCGAACACCGCCTGTAGTATTTGTTGCCACCATTGTGGGCTTCAGTTTGTCAATCGAGTAATGAACTGCGATATCCGTTTCCAGCTTGTCGTTCAGCCCAAAGCTGTGTACATTCAGGCGGGTACTTATTCGTTCCTGGTTTGGATCGCCGGGATATATGTCAAACTGTTTCAGGTAGCTTGTGCTGAAATAGTAGTTCAGGGTTTTGTCTCCTCCGGAAATATCCGCGTTTATATTCGTTACAGGGGCCCTGTTGTCGAGTTCATACTTTGTCCAGTCCGTATAGGCCCCCTCCACCCATGGGGGAAGGTTGGTAAGGTCAGCCGCCCTGCTTTCGGTAGGAACCCTGTTGTCAAGGGCGAATGCTTCATTCCTTAGGGCCACGTACTGATCCGTGCTTAACAATTCAGGCATATAAGTGGCTTTATTGAAGCCGGTATTCATGTCTATATTCACCCTCGTTTTGCCCAGCTGGGCCCTTTTGGTAGTGATCAGTATCACTCCGTTTGTGCCCCTGGAACCGTAAATGGCTGTTGCATCAGCATCCTTAAGAATATCGATGCTGGCAATGTCATTCGGGTTGATTGAGTTCAGAGCTGAGCTGCCGTGTACGTAACTTGACCATACGCTTGTGCTGCCTGGATTGATGATTACGCCGTCGATTATGTACAGCGGTGTGGTGCCCGCGCCAAACGAATTCAATCCCCTGATCTGGATGTTTACAGCGCTGCCGACCGATCCTTCAGTGTTTGTTACAACAACGCCTGTCAACTGCCCCTGCAGCGCCTGGGCAAAATTCGCTAAGGGTTGTTTGGCGATATTTTCTGATTTAATGGTGCTGACGGCACCGGTATTTAGTCTTTTTGTGGTTTTACCGTATGCAATGACCTGTACTTCATCTATGTCGAGTGCAACCTCTTCGAGTATGACGTTAAAGCTGGTCTGGCCTCCTATGGCTACCTCCTTTGTTTGCATCCCCAGGATGCTTATCTGCAGAACCCTGGAGTCAGCAGGGCAATAGAGGACGAAGTTGCCTTCGGCATCCGTGCTTGTCCCGGTTGTCGTTCCTTTAACAACCACAGCAGCCGCCTGGAGTGGATTTCCGTTCTTATCCTTAACTGTACCTGTAAGTCTCAGAGGCTCCTGTGGCTGGCTGATTACAACCGGCTTAGGGCTCTCCGGTTTTGATTTAAGGACTATTGTGTTGTCAACAATATGATACTCAATTTGCGAATTTCCAAAACACTCCTCCAGGGCAGCCTCCAGGGGCACATCTTTCAGGTCGATGTTCACTCTGCCGGCTTTTCTCAACAGGTCATCATCGTAAAAGAAGTTGAACCCTGTCTGTTCATGGAACTCTCTGAGCACACTCTTCAGAGAGGCATCGTTTACCGTCAGCGAAACGGTCTGGCTGTTCACAACCGCACTCAGGTGCAGACAGGTAAAAAACAGCAGCAAAACAGATAGTTTCATGATCAACAGCAGTTTTTTCAAACCTTTCCACTCGGAGTCCGGGTGGAAGCTTTGGGAATTTTTCATAACTTTGTAAGGGTTTGGGTTATACATATTAATAAATAGTTCCAAGAAATTATCTTATTAAAAATCAGACCCGAACATCCGCCGGATAGTGTCGTAACCACTATCCGGTTTTTGTTCGCCCTAAATCAACCTAAAGCTTATACTCATTGCATTCCAACTTTAATCGTTTCATCGGTATTCTCAGCACCGCGGCCGGAGAGGTGACAAGCGCTTCCTGTCATCTTCCTGCCAAAAGAGTGAAAAAAAGAGAGCTTTTTTTCCATGAAGGGATGATATGTGCTTTTAATCTTCGATACGCCGAGGTCTGTTATAACCTCAATGCTGAAGACTGATTTGTCAGGGAGGCTGCTATAGTACAGGAAAACCTGTATCAGTGAATCTGAATATAATCCCTGCGGATTTCTCAGCCTCACATTGACGGATAAGATCCGGGCACCGTCTTCTTTCCTGAGCAGTTCCCTTGCAATATCAAATGACTTTTTCAAAAACAGGCTGTAGCTGGCAGCATCATCAGGGTGAGTGGCCTCCAGCATATGATAAGGTGAAAAAACTGTCTGTTCTATTCCAATCATCTGAAGACTGCGGTTGCTCACGAACAGGGATTTCATCCGCAATTTGTCGGTCACCGTGACAAACTGATTATTGAGCTCAGTCGTCTTTTCAATCTCAGTCACCAGGGGATCTTCTGAAACAAACCCCCTGAATCCGTCACGGGACCACTGTCCGATGAGTCTGAAGAACAAGTTGGGATCTTTCTGATCAGTTTTCATTCTCTCCTTATAATCAGGATCAATCTTATTACCTTTTCCTGGTTTGAAATCAGTCAGGGATTTTTGGGGGTCATTCATCTTTTGATAGGTTTGAGTTTAACAAAAACATCAATTATCACTATTATCCATTATCAGGCTGATCCAAACTTACGGCCGGGTAGCGGGAACCCCGCTATCCGGCTTTCAGTTCGCCCTAAATCAACCTAACCTAAAACTCATTGCAATTCAACTTTAATCGTGTCCTCTGTAATCACGAACCTTATACCTGCCTGTTCCATTATTTTAAGGAGCTGTGACACATTACTGTACCGGTTTACCATACCTGAGAAAGTCCTGCTTGTAATCTGCCCCTCATACACTATGTTTACATCGTACCACCTGCTTACCTGGTTCATGATCTGCTCAAGTGTTGCGCTGTTGAATATGAAAAGTCCCTCTTTCCAGGCGATGATCTCTTCGATGTCGACATCGCTTTCCACCAGAATCTGTCCGTTTAGGTCAGCAGTTGCCATCTGACCCGGAGCAATAGTTGTCTGATACACCGGTGAAGCTATCTGCACAGATCCCTCGACGAGGGTTGTATTGACAGAACCTTCATCTGCATAAGCCCTTAAATTGAAGCTGGTTCCGAGGACCTCGACAGTGATGCCTGCAGTTTTAACCCGAAAGGGCATTTCATAATTTTCAGCCACCTCGAAGAACGCTTCACCGGTGATCTCGACAACCCTAAAACTACCTATGAAAGAAACCGGAAATTTTATTGATGATTCTGAATTAAGCCACACTTTGCTGCCGTCAGGCAGGATAAGCACATACTGGCCTGCCCGCGGAGTTGTTACAGTGTTATAAATAACGTCTGCCTTTCTTTTGCCTTCTGACGTATAGGCCAGACGTCCGTCTTCGACCTTGACCACCTGAGTCCCAGACTGCTCTGCCAGAAGTCCGTTGCCGGCGCTGTCGAGCATGATCGTGGTGCCGTCACCGAGAGTAAGAATTGCCCTGTTGCTCCCCGGCCCGAGGTCGGTTACAGGCATCGCTGATGATGCCAGGGACTTTCCATTGTCAGAAAAGTAATTCCTTATGGTCCACAGGCTGCCAAAAGCGACCAGTATTATGACGGAAGCGGCTGCGGCGATCCGGGTCCAGCCGGTAAGTCTTCTTTTATTGTTTTTATCTGACAGGCTACTTTCAGATAAACGCAGGAGCTTTTTTTCGTCAGCATCCTTCATTATCCGACTGAAATAAACATCATACCTGGCTTTGTCCGAAAGTCCGGGATAGGCATCACTCTCAATTGCTGTGTCAATAACGCGCTCTATTTCAGCGTCATTTCCCCTGTTCCGGATAATTTCAAGAAACTCCTGCAGCTCTTCTTCTGTAAGAGAATCATTCAGGTAACCTTGCAGTAAATTTTCTATGTGATTAATATTCATTGCTTTAACACTTTTTACTTCAGTAATCAGTGGCCATCAAAATCTTCAGGGTCAATGCCTCTGCCGGCCTTCACTGTTCTGATTACAGTTATAAAGACACAAAACGAGTCTGCAGGTGTTATCCGAAAATGAAAAAAATGAATGATTTTAATAAAGGATTTCCTAAAACAGGAACATTAGCAGTGTCCTGTAGTATGACATGTGGTAGTGACGGATGAATTTCAGTGCCCTGTTCATGTGCTGTTTGATGGTATTGACAGATATCTGCAGTTTTGCTGAAATTTCTTCCTGGCTCAGGCCATCCTCACGGCTTAGCTTATATATCTGCCTCTGCTGCGGCGGGAGTTTCTCCAGGGCCTCTTCGACCACTTTTTCAAGTTCACTGAAGATGAGATGTTGTTGCGGATTATCGGCTGTCTCCCTGAAAAAGTTGATGAGGTATTCGGTAAACTCCTGTTCCTTGACTTTGTTTCTCAACTCATTAAGGATGTGATTGCGTGCCACCCTGAAGAGGAATGCATCAAACCTGAGGATATCTTTGAGCATCTCCCTTTTGACCCATATCTTCAGAAAAATGTCCTGGGTCATATCTTCAGCCACCACAGGTGATTTTGTGAGGCTGTAAGCTACGCCATAGATGCGGTCAAAGTACTTGTCGAAAAGCACTCTGAACGCCTTTTCGCTTCCATCTGCCACCATTGATGAAAGCTGCCTGTCATCTGTTACCTCAGGCTTCACCGTATGTCTGATTAACAATCCGCACGGAAAAAGTCAATTTCCCCCATAATAAAGAAAGTAAAAGTAATAATTTTCACGTTGGATGGTTTCAGAAAAGCGAAGGGGGTAGCAATAGCAACCCCCTCGAATTCCAATTTTCTGAACGTTTTATTTCTTCGCCAGTTCTATCATGCTCACCAGCTCCTGTATCATTTCATCAGTGGTGCCAGAGACGCCAACGACATTGAACCTGATTTTACCCTTGCCGTCAATCACAAACTTGGTAGGGATACCAGTGACCCTGAACGATTCATTAACCTTGCTGTCAATGTCAAGGAGCACATGGAAGGTATATTTTGTCTTCTCAAGGAAGTTGATGGCATTCTGCCTCTTGTCGGCTGCGGTTTCACGCGTGTCGATGAAGAGGAATTTCACATTATCATCTAATGAATACCTGTCGACCACTTTTTGCACTGCGGGGAATGAGGCCTTGCATGGGCCGCACCATGTTGCCCAGAAATCGACCACAACCACCTTTCCCCTGTAATCAGAGAGTCGGACGGTATTGCCTGCCAGATCGATCAGTGAGAAGTCCGGCGCTGCCTCATTGATCATCTTCGTTTTCTGCTTCTCCATGATCTCTTTCATCCCCTCTGCTTCAAGTGCTGCAACATATTCGCTGAAACCTTCGTCAGAACCTTTTCTGCTCATCCATATCTCCTTAAGCACCCCGTTCAATGCGGCTACTTCAATTCCGGCTTTCTTGCTATCCTCAAGGAATGCAGCAGCATTATCGAACATTTTTGTTTCGGCAATCAGTTCAGCATATTCGTTAATATCTGAAGCCTGGAACTTTGCCACAGGATACGTGGAGAATGCCTCCTCATATTTCCGGACAGCCTCAGTACTTCTCCCTGACAATTTGAGAGCTGTTGCCCAGGTTACGAGCAGATAGGAGTAGTCCCTTGCGTTGACCTCAGCCTCCCTTTCTTCTGTAACAAAGGTAGTTCTTGCCATTACGTGATTGACCATTTCGTTTTTCCATGCCTTTTCACCCCTTTCGCAAATTTCGAGTGCTGTTCCGAGCTCTTTCTTCTCATTTATGAGTTGAAGCGCCAGCCATCCGTATAGCGTAGGACTGTATGTAAATCCCGTGTCCATTGTCTTCCACCATCCGGGAATCAGGTCAAACCGTCCCTGTTGTACCATATAGTAGAATACCATACCTGTGGGAGGCACTTCGTAGTTTTCCGGTAATTTCTTCTCAATCTTCCTGGCCATCTCCATCTTTTTCAGGATGTCAGGCTCGGCCGCAAGCGCCTCATTTTTCTTGCCATAGGCAACAGTGCCGTCAGGAAATTTCTGAAGTGCGTTCTTTTCTGCATCAGATGCCAGATCATTCAGCTCCTGATTTTTGCACAGCCAGATGATATACCGGTAATCAGAGTCTGTAAGGCCCTCATAAGACAGGATCTCTTCCAGCTCTTTTGCAAGAACCTCTTTTTTGAGCGAGTCGGGTGTGCTGCCCCTGAGTGCACCCAGGTAGTCCTTTACATATCTTACTTTCATATCAGGGTAACGGGCAAATAAACCGGTTAAAAGCTCAACAGCTTTCTTGTACTCCCGGTTAACGTATTTATTAAGTGTTGCCCATGTGACATATGACACGGCATAACCAAACTGCGATTTAATCGTTTCCTCACCGCTGTCATTATATATCCTGATGAAATATCCCTCCCCGTTGTTATTGTCAGAAGGGGCGTTGCCGGGAAGGAATTTTACTACCGCTATCTCTGTAATAGAAGTTGTGGACACATTGGCGGCCCAGGATTTCCCCTCCTTCTCCATCTCAACAGACCTTGTGTCCTCGATATGCTCATATCCGGTACTCGCTGATGAATAGAGGGAGTACTCCATACTGACACTCTCGTAACTTTTTGCGAGGGAGTCTGAAGGAGAGTACTCCACCCTGATCTCAGTGCCTGCGACGGGTTTTTCGGATGAAGTACTGAATTTTTGTTGCGTACAGGCTGTTAATACCAGCGGCATCAGCAGTGTCAGCATTCCGGGATGTGAAACGAATTGTCTTTTCATTTTGATATTTAATTACTGTTTAATTGCATTTTTCCTGCATTTGTCGCTGCAGCGGTTACACTGTAAGCAGTCATAGTGTGACACGGTGCTCAGCCCGGCTTGTCTGTCAATTACAATGGCCTGTGTGGGGCACTCCTTTTCGCACAGGGTGCAGTAGTTGCAGCTCTCTTTGTCGATATGGCGGCGCCTGAAAGCGAATATTGACACGAGACCCAGCAGCACGCCATATGGGCAAATAAACCGGCAGAATGGCCGGGGGAGCCAGTACCCCAGCGCCAGTATCGCAGCGAGGTAGATCCATGTTACCAGTCCGCAGGCAAAGAGTATTCTTGATTCCATCGGTCGTCCGGCGACGAAGGCGAGTCCCTGTTCAAACCAGGCCTGGCCGGTGAAGAAGATGGCCTTGTACGGATCGAGTTCGCAGGCAATGTATGTCTTTCCCCCCAGTGCCACTACAATTGTTACTATAAGCACAAGAAAGGGGACAATTCTCAGGTATTTGTTTACACGGCGTGACAGCCTGAACTGTTTCTTCCTTTCAGGCGCAAGGTGCTGGACCGATCCGAGGGGGCATCCGGCGGAACAGAATATCCGGCCGGCGACGAGGGCGATAATCAGCGGCAGGAGGAACACAATGAAGGCTGCCATCCCTATCTCCCTGGGACTGACCATGGCCATTGTGGCATTTGTTACCAGCCCCACGGGGCAGATGCACCCTCCTCTGATGAATGCCAGCCAGACAAAGGTGATGATCATCAGCAGGGTGATGTACCGGGAAGGCTTTCTCTTGAGGACAAACCACAGCCCGGCAAAGATCAGCAGCGCCAGTACCCCGAGATCGACGAAGACCATCTGTTCGGGCATGGGGAAGTACTCTGCGGGAAGATACTTATCCCTGAACTCAGTTATATTGCCACGGGTCGGATCGTTGATGTCATGTTCCCTGGACACAGAAGGAGTCAGCTCCTGCTGTGTGACTGTATCCGTCTGACAATAGGCGGGGTTACAGAGCATAAGTGATGCCAGGAAGACGAAAGCGGCAAAAACCGAAATCTTTTTCATCGGAGCGCGGAGGTCAGGCATCTGGTCCCTCCAGTTCATAAATACCCCTGAAGTTGTCTTCGGGCCCGAACCAGAGTTTTTCAACGGCCCCCTCGGGGCAGACGTCTGCAATATTGCAGTTATTGCACAGCAGGCACAGGTCGGGGCGTATGATCATGTACATTGACTTGGTCCCCTTTTTGTTGCACTCTTTTGCACACAGCCCGCATCCGGTGCACTTACTGTCATCAATGTCATAGATGAAGTACCCGTCCTTTCCCCCGGAATAGTTTTTACGTGTCACAGCATCATAAGGACAGACTCTCCTGCCGTCAGTGTCAATCTTGTCGGAGGCGATGTACCTGTCAGATATATGTCCGTAGCAGACGACGCAGTAGCTGCACTTCAGCTGATCATTTACTGCCTTGACGGCAGAGGGTTTGCGCACGCAGGCTTTCTCGCACTTGTCACAGAATGCACATTTCTGTGGGTCTATCTGCCACACCCAGTGTGACTTTGGCCCTGCGGTTTCTTCGCTGGCATATGCGCTCAGCACCCTGTAGGCTGCCCCGCCAAGGACCAGTCCGCATGCCACCCGTCCGGCATTGACAAGAAAACTGCGCCTGCCTTTTTTTACGATATTGTCGTCTTCTCCCATAACAAGAACAGATTTATTTCACATTATAGATCACAGGCGTCCACCTGGCCGGTTTGACAAAACCTTTGCTCAGCATGGTCTCCGGGGCATTTTCTCCTGACAGTTCCAGGAGTGCCTTCTGCAGGCGCATCGCCACAGCATCACTGACCTTCAGGCGGTCTATTATTACCGAGCACAACGGTATCGCGTCAGTTTTGGCAATTATCCTGAAATCCTCTTCCTTCCCCAGGTCAGCCGCACAACTTGCTATGAGCGAATAGTCTGACACCACCGCAACGTCAGCCGAATCATCGAGGAGCATGCTTATACACTCGGTGCAGCTGGCTTTACTGAATAGCTGACCGGGTCTGACCTTTCTCTTTTCCATCATAAGCATCGGCATGTGGTACTTCTCATTTGAATCACCCTGACCTATGACAATCCTCTTCCCGTTGACATCATCAAACGATTGCAGCGGCGAGTCTTTTTTTACCAGGAATACTCCAGTCAGCATCTGGTTTTCGAAGGGATCAAGAATGTCAGCCACACGTGCATAGTCAGTCCCGTGTTCCGGGGAGAGCATAAAGGCAAACCACGGCTTGCATATTGCCCCGTCGTATTCGCCTGAAATAAGAGCATTTTCCAGCTCATATTCATCAATGAAATAGGTAAGCTCAAAATCTATCCGGTATCCTGCCAGTAGTTTTGCCTGGATTTCACTGTATTCCCTCGCTGCAAGGAAATGGACGCACTCACAGGCGGATTCTTTACAATATGTGTCATTTACGGCAAGTTTCAACTTCACAGGCCCGGCTGAAGCTTCAGATGCACTCACTTTTGAAGGCACAAATACAGTTTCACTGAACCTGTATCCCTCATTGACTGAATTTGTGCAGCCTGCAATAGGAAGACAGGCTGCACATATGAAAATAACTACAGTAATTGTAAGGAGGTTTTTCATGCTCCGCTATGAATTCGGCACGCACTTAACCAGCCCGTTTCTTGCCGATGCCAGGTAAATATTGTCATGACTGTCAACAGTCATGGGGATATATTTGCAACCCCTTACAAGCTCGTCTATACCGGCAATCTGAATTGCACCTTTCTTGCTGTATACTTTTATCCTTGTGGGGTCCTTCTCAACGGTCACTAGGGCTCCGTTTGAGAGGTACGCGACATTGACCGGGTTGCAGCAGCCGTGGAAGTCGTCAATTGAAGGGCCTCTCCGGCCAAAGGCAAACTTTGTATTGCCGGAGAAATCAGTACCCATCACTCTGAAAGCCCCGAGATTGGCAATGAGCAACTCATTGTCAGCATTAATGCTGAAGTCGAGGATGCCGCAGCAGACCCTGAGGTCTTTCACGCCGGATTCCAGTGCGCCGGTTTCTGCATTCAGTATAGCAACCATTTTGTTTGCATAATCTGCAACGATAAGCTTACCGTTAAGGATTTTGGCGCCAGTGGCGGTCTTCAGATCCTTCACTTCCAGTGAACCTGTCTGTTTACCGTTCTGATCGTAGATTATACATTCGACTCCCAGGGGGGTCGATATTTCATATTCCTTTCCCCTGACAACCTTCTTTGTAATCTCGTTGATAGTTCCCAGGACGTAAATCTGGCCGGTGGCAGGGTTTACTGCAACGGCGGAGGGCTGCGATTTAAGGTTTGTGGCAAACCCGCCTGTGCTGGCTCCTCTGCCGTCAACCACTATCACAGACCCATCTTTTTTGAGCCCGCAAACCTTATCCCCCGGAAGTGATGCAAGGTAAATTACATCCTTATGATCCCCTCCACTGAATGTGATGTCCGTTTTGTAAGCTATATTTTCAGCTTCAGTGACAAAACTGTCTGAAGAGAGGTCGGTGTTTCGGAGATTGTCAACAAGCCTGTAAAGGTCCTGTACTTTTTCATATTCAGCCAGTGACGGGTCAAGTAAGCCGAGTGCCTTTTCGATCTCGTCTGCACTTTTACCATATGACAGGCCTTCAAGCAGAACGATGGAGAAGTATGAACCAGGATGGGACCTGATAAAGTTTTCTGAAATTACCTCAAGGTCTTTTTTATATTCTACACTGAGCGCTGTCATCTTCTCCATAATCTCTTCATTATAGGTAGCGGAGGAATCCCTACCTGCCGTTAATTTTTTCATCAGGAGATCAAGGCCGTATTTTTTCTGAAGGGAGTCCCGTGCGGCATTGTAAGCCTTGAAGTCATCATTGACTCTGCCGCCTGTAACCACAGCTGTACGAAGCGAATCAACCCTGCCTGTGATTAACATTTTGCTGTTTTCTGCAAAGAAAAGAGTCATCGATTCAGCTCCCTCGACACTAAGAGCGTACATCTCCGGTTCAGTAATGTCTCCGGTAAATACGAACCTGCCTTTTTTTATTATGGCGGTGTCAGATACCCTTTCGCCGTTTTGAGTATTTGTCAGGATTGCTTTTCCGTCGGTGATCCCCTCAAGGGTCCCGGTAAGAACGAATGGTGCTTTCGGGGTATTGTTGCACGCTGACAGGATGGCAATAATAATAAGGAGCACCGGTATGGAAATGGAGTATGCTTTTTTCATCTGTTAAATGAATGGGTTTGAATGCTTAAGAAAGAATGTAGATTGAATTAGCACCCGGGAAACATTTTAACCGGTGCTTCCCGGGTGCAGGTGTTTATTCTGTATCGTAACCGGGATTCTGCTCCAGGTTGTTGTTCAGATTGAGCTGTGCCAGGGGAATAGGCCAGAGCGTCTTGTAGGAATCCCAGTCGATCTTCCATGGCAGAGCACTGATTACGTCATCAGCTGTGCCGGTCCTGACAAGGTCATCCCAGCGGTATCCTCCCTCGTGGAAAAATTCAACTCTTCTTTCCTTAATTATAGCATTTATGAGGTCAGCCTGCGAAGTCGCAGTCGTATTGGCCAGCCCTGCCCTGTTGCGAATAAGGTTCAGATCGCTGGCAGCCCCTGTAAGATCGGGGCTGGTCTTACGGGCTCTCGCCTCTGCCCTGATGAGATACATCTCAGCCAGCCGGATGAAAACATAGTCCTGCTCCTTCCCGGGTACAATTGGCCCTGCCTGGGCGTTGAGAAACTTGATGCTGAAGTACCTGTTGTCAGGGTTTGAATAGTTGCCACTGTTTTCCAGATTGACCCATACCGTTTTCCTGTTATCTCCCGTTTCAAAACTGTTGAGCAGATCTTCAGAAAGTGCAGGGTAGGAGCCCTGGGTGGCGGTGTTCACAGGGTCAAAACCTGTTCCCAACAGGGACCTGTTCTGATATGTTGCAGAAAAAGCCCAGGTATTGCCGAGTGAGGAGACAACCTCATTGCTCGTTCTGTAAAAGACATCAGCCAGGTTTGTGAGAAGCTGGTATTTACCGCTGGCGATAATTGCATTTGCTGCAGTTTCAGCCGCCGTCCAGTTGCCCATGGTGGTATAGACCCTGGCAAGCAAGGCCTGAGGGATATATTTATTGTCGATATACCTTTTATTTCCCGCGCTTGTTTCAGGCAGCAGCGTCATGGCTTCATTGAGATCGGCTATCACCTGGGCATATACTTCAGCAACAGGCACTCTTGGTTTGAAAGAGTTTTCATCCACATCTGCTGTCAGATTGATGGGTACGTCGCCGAATGTGCGGGCAAGGTAATAGTGTGCACCTGCCCTTATGGTGAGGGCTGCACCCATGTAGGCGTTCCTCACTGCCTCATCAGTAATGCCGGGAGCGTCAGGCAGACCCTCGAGAATCAGGTTTGCTCCGTAAACAGTAGTGTACCAGGTACCCCAAAGGCCACCAGACATTGCACTTGTCTCGGGCGTAAGTACTCCGGTCATCTCCGGATAAAAGGAAACACCTGTCGGGTTATAGGCATTGTCTGAAAAAAATTCTGCACTTCTTGAATACTGAAGCGCTAATCCTGACGAATTTGCCCAGTTGTAATACATGTTGTTCATCAGCTTGTCAATGGTACCCTTGTTCAGGAATACTGTTTCACCGGTCACGGAATTGGTGGGAGCCGGTATTTCAAGAAAATCTTCGCAGGCAGGCAGGACTGACAGGCTTATCAGCAACACTGTCACCTTCAAACTGTTTTTCAATGATATATATTTCATGGTAAATCTTGTTATGGGTGGTTAAAATGTCAGCTGGAGTCCCGTAATGAAAGTCCTCAAAACGGGAGCTGTGTTAGACCAGAAGGGCTCCGGATCCTTATACAGCTTTTTGGTGGTATAGACTGCCAGGTTCTCGCCCCTGATGTAGAACATAAGATTATCAATCCCTTTGCCTTCCAGCAGGTGGCGCGGGAGTGTATATGTAAGCTGTACGTTCTTCAGCCTCCAGTAGAAACCCTGCCAGATGCCGGCGCTGCTCAACCCGTAATATTGGGTAAGGGGGGCCGTGTAGGCTGAGGCTCCGGGGGCGCCTGAGTAAAGCCTGGGGTATTTGGTAACATCACCCGGTTCTTTCCAGTAGTTGCCGATGAGTTCGGCAGGCGGATTCCACAGGGATCCTAGCGACTGGTATTGTGTGGTACCCCAGTTCCACATCGTCATCGTTTGCTCGGAGAACTGAATGAAAAAGTCGAATCCTAATCCCTTGTATGTAAGATAGTTGCCTATTCCACCCCAGGTGGTCGGGCGTGAGGTGCCTATCCATGCTTCATTTCTGCTGGCATCAGTGTAGTTGGCAATCCCGTCTCCGTTAACGTCTTTAAACTGTGGCAGGCCATTGGCAGGGTCTACCCCTGTGAAATTTAACGGCATTTCAGTCAGAGCGAAATATGACGCTGAGGTCGGAATTGCCCTTCCTATCTCATATTTGGTTGAATATGAAGATCCTTCCAGCCCGGGGAATTCGATCAGCTTGTTTTCATTGAATGAAAGGTTGACCGTAGTTCTCCACTGAAGCTTATTGTCAGGACCGAGGTTATGGGTTGTCAGCTGGAACTCCATCCCGGTGTTCTGAACGGTCCCTTCAAAATTCACAGTATACGAACTGAACCCGGTCTGAGAAGGCAGGGGCTGAGAGGTCAGCAGGTTATCGGAGATGGTTCTGTACCATGTTGTATTGAACATTATCCTGTTGCTGAGGAATCCAAGGTCAAGTCCGATGTCCATCTTTGCTGTCCTCTCCCATTGTATGCCGGGGTTCGGTACACCTGCCGGAGATAGCATGTCGTTGGTAGCGTACTCGTAGCTCGTCGATGACTGCATAATTGTGGTATACAGATAATCAGCAATATTGTCGCTTCCGGTTGTGCCGTAGCTGCCCCTGAGCTTTCCGAAACTCAGGAAAGAGATTGAATTGCTGATGAAATCCTCCTGGGTGAAGATCCATGCGAGGCCGGCGGAGCCGAAGTTGCCGAATTTGTTTTCCGGGCCGAAGCGCGATGAGCCGTCACGCCTGAAGGTGAGATTGATGAGATATTTGTCATCCCAGTTGTAAGTTGCCCTTCCGAAAAGTGAAGCAAACTTATATTGGGTTTCATTGCTGTTGGGCACGGTGGGGTTCCCGCTGGCGAAACTGTAGAGTAGGGCATCGCTGCCAGGGTCATTGACGGTGATCCCGGTCATTCTGGTTACTTTCTGGAGCATGGTGGCTCCTGCCAGCAGTGACAGATTTCCCTTTGCGACCTTCCTGTCATAAGTCAGCATCGGTTCTATATTCAGTGCGTTGAAGGTATTTGTAGTATGGGCTCCGAACGGATATGGATAGTTAGCGTCTGTCTGGGCGCTCATGGCTGTCGAGGGGAATATCCTGTGCCAATTGTTATTTTGCAGGTTATAGCTGATAAGGGCCTTTGCGTTCAGTCCCGTGGCGATTTCATATGACAGGTCTGCGGAGAGCAGCAGGTTACCGGTTTTGGAATATGAATCGACGTATGACATGGGAACCGGATTGAAATATATACCATTGTTATATTTACCATAGGCAATGTTTACGCTGCCGTCCTCATTATAGATCTCGAAGTTCGGGACGTTGGCAATCAACTGCAGGTTGTTGTTGCTGAATGAGGTATAGGTAAATGTCTGGTTTTCGTAACCAAATGTCGAACTCAGGTTTATCTTCAGCTTGTTATCTGCAGATGTGTGCCCGATAACCATGCGCCCGACAAGTCTTTCCTGGTATGGTTTTCCGGGCTGAACGTCATATTTTTTAGTATAACCGGCGCTTGCAAGATAATTCATGGTCTTGTTACCGCCTGTTATCTGCCCGTCAAAGCTGTATACCGGGGCCGTGTTACCTATCGAATAATCGGTCCAGTCAGTATATGCTGCCTGATCCCAGACCAGAAGGTCCGGTGCATAAAACTCGGTTGGTGTGATGGGATTGATTGCAGATGTGGCTGACGCATTTCCCATGGCGAATGCGTCCTTTCTCATCTGCAGATATTCTGCAGTCCCCATGCGTTCAGCTGTATATGCAGGGGTGGAAAGGCCGGTGGAAGCGTTGAAGGTATATTTAGTCTCACCAAGTACTGCCTTTTTTGTGGTGATGAGGATCACGCCGTTGGATGCCCTTGAACCGTATATTGAAGTTGCATCGGCGTCCTTGAGAATGTCAATGCTCTCGATATCGCCGGGATTGATGAAGTTGAGCGGAGAAACTCCTCCGGTCATGAAGTTGGTACCACCTGTAGTATAATTTGTTGTTGGATCGGCGATCAATCCTCCCGGACTGCTGTTCACGACGACTCCGTCGACGATTATCAGCGGGTTTGTTCCTGAAGAGAATGAGTTCTGCCCGCGCACTACTATATCCACGGGGCTGCCCAGACCGGTTGACTGCTGATGCAAAGCCACGCCGGCCACCTGTCCCTGCAGTGCCTGGAGCACGTTGGTAACGGGCCGTGAAACAATATCTTCCGACTTGACGGTAGCTACCGTGCCGGTATTCAGCCTTTTGGTCGTGGTGCCGTAGGCGATGACCTGCACCTCGTCAATATCCATTGCCTCTTCTTCAAGCACAACAGTGAAGCTGTTTTTACCGCCTATAACCACCTCCTGGGTTTTCATCCCGAGGATGCTGATCTCAAGTACTTTTGAATCAGCAGGACAATAGAGGACAAAATTGCCTTCGGCATCGGTGCTTGCCCCTATCGTTGTTCCTTTGACTACCACGGCTGCAGACTGAAGTGGTATACCGTTTCTGTCCTTTACGGTACCTGTAAGCCTGAGCTGTTCCTGCGGCATCTCAATCACAGTGATCGCAGCTGTTTTTTCCTCCTTCGGTTTAATGACTACAGTATTGTCAACAATCTGGTAGTCAATGGGCAGGTCGCCAAAGCACTGACTCAGCGCAACCTCAAGCGGGACATCATTCAGGTCCAGGGTGATTTTACCTGCCTTGCTGAGGTAGGAGTCCCTGTAGAAGAAGCTGTAGCCGGTCTGTTCATTGATCTCGGCAAACACCTCCTTGAGGGAGGCGTCTTTTAATGAGAGGGAAACATTCTGGCCAACGGCAGCCGCACTTATTTGCAGGCAGACAATCAGCATCGTAACAGTCAGTTTCATAATAAGCAGGAGTTTTTTAACTTTCCCCGGCTCAAAATAAGTCAGGGAATTTTGAGGATCTTTCATAACTTTGCATTGGTTTGGGTTAAACATTAAGTAAGAATTATCGCAAATATTTTTATTTCAGTCAGACCCGAACATCAGGCCGGATAGTGGTACCAACACTATCCGGCTCTCTGTCCGCCCTAACCTAACCTAAATACTTCATTTTGTTTCCACTGTTATCACCTCTTCCGTTAATGAGAATTTAATGCCGGCCTGTTCCATTATCTTAAGTACTTCGGAGACATTGCTTTTACGGCTGACAATGCCGGAGAATGTCTCGTTGCTTATCTCCCCTGCAAAGGCCACATCAACATCATACCATCTGCTGATGTGGCTCATAATTTCCTCAATGTTTTCATTGTTAAACATGAACAATCCTTTTTTCCAGGCTGTGATCTCATCTATATCTGCATTGTCCTCGACTGAAATTTGCCCGGAGTTATCTGCTCTTGCCATTTGGCCCGGAGTAATTTTTGCCTGAGACACCGGTGAAGCTATCTGTACGGATCCCTCGACGAGGGTAGTGCTGACAGAACCTTCATCCGCATAAGCCCTTACATTGAAGCTGGTCCCGAGGACCTCGACTGTGATGCCCTCTGTTTTGACCTGAAAGGGCATTTCATGATTTTCAGCAACCTCAAAGAATGCTTCACCGGTGATCTCGACAACCCTAAAACTACCTGTGAATGAAACCGGAAACTTTATTGATGATTCGGAATTAAGCCATACTTTGCTGCCGTCAGGCAGGATAAGCTCGTACTGGCCTGCCCTGGGTGTTGTTATTGTGTTATAGACCGACTCAGATCTTTTTCTTCCTTCCGGGGTGTATGCGATGCGACCATCCTCGACCTTAACTACCTGTGTCCCGGCCTGTTCTGCCAGCAGCCCGTTGCCGGCGCTGTCAAGCACTATCGTTGTGCCGTCACCCAGTGTCAGCATAGCCCTGTTGCCTCCGGGGGCAAGGTCAGCGACTGCATTAACCACAGGCTCTGTGCGCTGTTGTGTGACCCACAGGCTGCCCAGGACAACCGCCGCCAGTACCGCGGCAGCAACTGCTATACGATAAAAGAGGGAGATTCTTTTTGCCGGCTTATTCCATTCAGTATCTGGCCTCAGTCTTACTTCCTCTCTGGGCTCCCTGGCACTCTCCATCAGTTTATCGAAGATGGTATCGTATGATTCACTGTCTGTAAGTCCTGCAAATTCCCCGCTTCTGAAAGCCTCGTCTGCAGCCTGCTTTAGGAGGTCTCCGCTTCTGCCTTTACGCATAGTACCAATCAGTGCATCAAGCTCTTTTTCACTCAACGAATCAGTCAGGTACTTTTGCAGAAGCTTATTAAATTCTTTGTTGTTCATTCTATATAGCTGTAAAATAATGTCTTATGTTTATTTGTCAGGTGACTGCAGTAATTGTTGCAGATCATTTTATACCATAAAGACAGGAATAGCAGGCTGAGGTATTAGCCGGAAAGGGGAAAAAATTAAAAAAAGAGATTGTAGTATTTGCGGAGGTGGTGGCGGATGAAGCGAAGGGACTTGTTCATATGGCTTTTCACCGTGTTGACTGATATGTGCATCTTCTCGGCAATGAGCTCCTGGCTCATCTCCTCCTCACGGCTCAGCCTGAAGACCGCCTGTTGCTGAGCGGGTAACCGGGTTACGACTTCACTTATTATCTCTTCGGCCTCTTTATGGATAAGGTAGTTTTCAGGAGTATTATTCACCTCCATGAAATAGTTATGAAGATCGTCAGTGAACTGTTCCTCCCTTACCCTCTTTTCAAGCTCATTAAGGATATGGTTGCGGGCGACCATGAAGAGGTATGCGTCAAATCTTTCTACTGATCTGAGCAGTTCACGCTTGAACCAGATCTTCAGAAATACATCCTGGACAAGGTCTTCACACATAGCGGGTGATTTGGTAAAGGCAAAGGCTACGCCGTAGATATGGTCGTAATATCTTTTGAAGAGAGTTCTGAAAGCCTCTTCACTGCCATCTGCCACCATCGATGACAACGGCTTATCATCTGTCACCGCAGTCTTCACCCTTTATTTCACAAATGCCTGTACGCGAAGAAATGATTTGCCCCCAAAAAGAGAGAGTAAATGTAGATAAATTTCTTACAGAATGGCAGAAGAGGAACAGAGTGAGGTAACAAAAGTCAACCCCCTACTCCCGATCCATAAGCCATAGGATCGAGAGGAGGAGGTGTATTTAAATCTCAGCTTGTACTCTCAGGTTTCCGAATCCCTGAACCTGTGAAAGTGTTGCTGCAACCTTACAGGATCTTTATTCAGAATTTGACGCCTAAGGTCACTGCGAATCTCATTCCTCCCCAGGGTCCGTCAATGAGCATTTTGACTTCATCAGCCGTGGCATCAATTGTCTGCTCAACCAGTGATGATTCAACTTTCAGAAATTCTTCCTCGATGTCCGCCTGGTCCTGCTGGGAAAGGGGAGAAGAAGGTATCCCCAGGAAATCGCCGGAGCTGACTCCGTAGTGAGGTCCGAATATCTGCCAGTCGAGGCACATATGCTTTCCAAGTGCCCACTGGTAGCCGAGCAAAAATCCACCGGAATGAGATATTATATCACCCCTGGTATCAATGGTAATATCCTCATCAAGGTCATTTGTATATGGTATGGGTATATTACTGAATGAATAACTGCCATATCTGTAGAACAGTGAAATATAGAATCCGGTGCTGTATCTCTTTTTCCCGAGGTAGAATTTGACTTCCGGAGTAACAGAATAGCTGCTGATCAGCATGTTTCTGATGATATCCTCTGCTTCAGGGTCAATTCCTTCATCCGAATTTTTATCCATCTGTTTAATGGCCTCATCAGCAATATATTTCGGTATGGTGTTTTCAGGCATATATGCGCATGATAATGCGCCGGACACACTTCTTGAAAAGACTCTTTCATACTGCAGGGAAAAGTTCAGGATTGCCAGGGAAGTCAGATTGAGCTTGATGAAGTTCTTTGAGATATCATCGGTCTCAAGCTGGTACTTGTCCATATCGTCCGCGACTACTGCGGCATCAGGATACGGGTTGAACCTTATCAGCCGTGGTCTTAAGTGAATCAGCCGGTACCTCCTGTGAGCTTAAAACAGAAAGGGTACTGGCAAGGAACAGGGAAAGAATGAGCAGCTTCTTCATAGGTCCGCATATTAGTTTATATATAAACAGAAATTATTACATAAAGTTAGACCATGTTCCGATGTAAAAGAAATATTTTTGACTGACAGTCAAATAGAAATGATGAATGACCAGGAGAGAAGTAGTCTTTCTATTATACTGACGGCCTTAGAAAGACAGCATACAGGGCTGCGGTTTGCCAGGTCATTATTTACCCATAAAGAAAACCAGCGTGCCGCCGTTAATTATCTCGTCGTGATTGATCCATTGGCGGTCAAGCCTTTCTCCGTTCAGCTCTGTTTTTTTAACATAAACATTTTCAGGTGACTGATTTACCGTACTGATTGTAAATTGTTTTCCGTTCTCAAGGTTTATGACTGCCTCCTCTTACAAGCGGACTGCCGAGATCGTATCTGACTGATCCGGGAGCCACGGGGTATAATCCGAGTGCTGAAAAGATATACCATGCGCTCATCTGCCCGCAGTCGTCGTTGCCGCTCAGTCCATCCGGAGCAGGCAGATACTTGGTGTCCATAATATGACGCACCCAGTATTGGGTCTTCCGTGGCACTCCGGCATAATTATACAGGTAAGGAACATGATGCGATGGCTCGTTGCCGTGCACATAATTGCCGATGATACCTTCGCGGGTGATGTCCTCGGTCTCGGCGAAGAACTCGTCGGGCAGGTGCATAGTGAACAGTGAGTCAAGGTGTTGTACGAATCTCTTCCGGCCGCCCATAAGAGAAATGAGTTGCGCCGGCTCATGCGGGACATAAAGGCTGTAGTTCCATGCATTGCCTTCTATGAATCCCTGGCCGTGTGTGCTCAGGACATCGAAATTATCCCTGAATGAGCCGTCGGCCTTACGGGGGCGCATGTATCCGGATGACGGATCCCATACGTTCATGTAATTACGCGACCGGCGAACGAATTCATCGTATATCAGATTATCTGTGTCTTTTAAAGCCAGGCCGGGTGCATTTAATATCTGCGCAACAGACCAGTCGTCATATGCATATTCGAGGGTGACTGACACCGATGAGGTTGTCCGTTCGTCAGGCACATACCCCAGTCGCATGTAATCATCGAGGCCGTCATACCATCCGTTGTGCGCCGAGGTCAGGCATGCCTCTGCTGCCCTTTCATAGTCAAACCCTCCGATGCCCTTAACGATGGCATCGGCTATCACCGGCACTGCATGATAACCTATCATACACCAGTTTTCATTGGCGTGGTGTGACCAAACAGGCAGCATGTGATGCACGCTCTGGTCATAATGGGCGAGCATTGAGTTGATCATACCGGCCGTACGTTCCTGTTGCAGTATGGTGAAGAGGGGATGAAGGGCACGATATGTATCCCACAGCGAGAAGGTTGTGTAATTGGTGAATCCGTCAGCGGTATGGATATTCTGATCCAGCCCCCTGTACTTGTTGTCAGTGTCCATGAAGATGGTGGGAGAGAGGAAGACATGATATAGTGCCGTATAGAAGCTGACAGCCTGGCCTTCGTTCATCATTGTCACCCTTACTTTTCCCAGCTCATTCCTCCACATCTCTTCAGCCTTTAGCCTGACGGCATCAAAGTCCGCCAGCGGAGCTTCCGCTTTCATGTTCCCGATGGCGCCTTCGGTGCTTACAGGTGAGAGGGCCACCCTGACGGTGATCTGTTCCCCGGGTTTGGTCAGGAAATCAAAATGGCCCTTTATCTTGCGGCCTGCGGCTTCCGGGAAATTCCTTCGCTGATCAAAGCGGCGCCAGAAGCCCCTGTACACCTGTGCCGGCTCTTCATTTACAAAACCGTACGATTCAACAGGCTTTGAGAAGGCGATGGCAAAATAGAGGGTCCTGGTTCTTGCCCATCCGCTCGTCTGCCTGTAACCTGTAACGAGCGTGTCATTCTCCACCCTGATGAATGTCCAGACATTTTTGTTTTCATAATTGTATATGCCGTGGACCATATCGAGAATGATATGGGCGTCACCTCCCCTGTTGAAGGTATAACGGTGGACTCCAGTGCGGGTTGTTGCGGTCAGCTCGGCAAGAATGTCATGGTCGTCAAGCGTCACCGCATAATAGCCGGGAGAAGCTTTTTCGGTTCTGTGGGCAAATGCGGAGCGGTACCCTTTTTCAGGGGCATCGGCCGTACCGGGATTAAGCTGCAGATCACCCGTTGCCGGCATCAGCAGTATGTCGCCGAGATCTGAGTGTCCTGTGCCGCTGAAGTGAGTGTGGGAAAAACCAACTATGGTGCTGTCACTATACTGGTATCCGGCGCAGTATTTATAAACATCTTTATTGTATTTGCCGTCAGCCTCATAAGGTATCGTATCCGTATCGGGTGAAAGCTGAACCATACCGAACGGAACTGTTGCTCCCGGGTAAGTATGTCCCATGCGGTCAGTGCCAATAAAGGGATTGACGTACCTTAAGCGGATCTGCATCCTGTCCGTTGCAAAATAAAGACGCCAGACCCAAAAAGAGTGTAGGAAGAATTATCCTGATCATAACTACGGTATTTTCAGAAGTAAAGGTAAAAAATAGAAGCTATGATCAGGTACGGCCGCCGGGGCAGGTGATTTTATCTTTGTTCCTGGTATTCCAGAAGCTCTGCGTTATATTTCCTGTTCCCGAGGATCCGGACATAGTCCAGGGCCTGCCTGGTGCCGTAATCTGAATAGGCTTTCTGTGCCCATTCTATTGCTGTTTCGAGGTGGCCGTTTATCTCATTGATTATTGCCATATTGTAATGAGCCCTTCCGGCTACCTTCATGTCAGGGTTGGCTGTCTCCTTTTCCCAGAGAACAGCTGCCTCATCCCATTGTCCGAGCTGTGCCTTGCGTTTGGCGATCTTGAAATTATCGGTGCCTTTGACGAAGTAATCGCGCGTTGCCCTGAGCCGGTAGGGAATGAGGCGAAGGGCGTAGATATGTCCCGCTTTGCTGCTTACCTGCTTTACTGCTGCTTCCCGGTTCATCAATGCACCGACTGCAACCATCGGATTTATTCCCCTGCCTGAAAAGTTTACAGTCTCTCCGACGATATATTCATCGAGAATTAACCTGTCTGCAGGTGAATAGATCCTCCAGCCTGTTTTGACGAGGATATCCATGGAGGCAATGTGTTCAAGAGCAGGGATGTCACCCAGCGGCGTCTTGACTACAGTTTTAGCCGTAGAGTAGTTTATGTGCGTGTCAGTATCATACATCTCCAGGGCAAACAGAGCATCAGTGCCATTCTCGCGGCATATGAGATCTACCTGCTCCCAGGTCAGGGGTGCCGGAAGGGAGCCTACGACGGATGCCTTGAACTTAGTGTTGTCAAGCAGCTTCACTTCATTAAACCTGTCGTTCTCCCTCAGTTCTTCCGTGACACCCTTGATGGCCTCACGCGTGCCTATTGAATCAAGCTCGTCGCCCTCCAGCGTCATCAGCTGTTCAATCATATCAATCGTTTTGGTCTGGTCCGTGGGGTTCGATCTGTCAATTATCCCCACGGTCTTTATCTCCGGAGCGATGGTAACCGGGGCAGGCTGTGTGACGTTCAGGTAGAGCTCCTGGGTTGCGCATGATGCTGCAGCCGCGGCCAGGAGTGGCAGAATGAGGTACTTCTTCATCAGGGATACTGTTTGGTTCTTCTGATGTAAAAACTTGTCCGGCAGACAAATTATTGTGAAAGTACTTGGGGAATAATCATCCCGGGCTACAATACTCTATGACCTACGGTCAAAAATAGCCCGTAGGGCTTAAAGTGTTGTAGCACAATGGCATCAACCAAATCCTACCGCGTAGCGGTTAAAGTATTGTAGCACAATGCCATCAACCAAATCCTACCGCGTAGCGGTTAAAGTATTGTAGCACAATGGCATCAACCAAATCCTACCGCGTAGCGGTTAAAGTATTGTAGCACAATGCCATCAACCAAATCCTACCGCGTAGCGGTTAAAGTATTGTAGCCCAATCGCAAAAAAATAAATTAATTCCTCGGAGAGGATAAACACCTACTCCAGAGACCCCACCGTCTTCTCCACCTCATGAAGTATCTCGCATGATTTCACGAGCTCCTTCATGTTGGTGTGGTCGTCATAGAGCGGACGGTCGATGTCGAGGAATTCAACGTGTTTCCTGATGACATCCTTTGCCTTCTGTACGCCGGTGCCGAAGCCGTATTCCTCTTTCCTGAAATCGAGTGCCTGTGCCGCTGCCATGAACTCGATACCCAGTATGCCATACGCATTATCGAGTATCTGGTTGTTCTTAATGGCGGTATTCATGCCCATGGAGACAAAATCCTCCTGGTCTGCCGCAGCCGGTATCGACTGTATTGAAGCAGGCATAGAGAGTATCCTCTGTTCCACTATCAGCATGTCGGCTGTGTACTGGCTGAGCATCAGGCCCGAGAACATCCCCGCGCCTTTGGTAAGAAAGTCGGGCAGTCCGACGCTCAGGGCAGGATTATTGAGGCGGTTCATTCTTCTCTCTGACATGACACTGACCATTGTCACGCAGGCGCCTGCCATATCCATCGGCACACTGACCGGTGATCCCTGGAAGTTTGCTCCGGAGAGTTGCAGGTTTTTATCCGGGAAGAAGATAGGGTTGTCACCCACGCCATTGAGTTCGATCTCAACCTGGCTGCGGGCGTAAGCCAGCATGTCATGTGCCGAGCCTATCACCTGCGGGGTTGATCTCATCGAATAGGCATCCTGCACCTTCGATTTGACCCTTCCCTCTTTGAGGTCGCCCCCGGCAACACACTTGTTTATTGCGTTGGCGCTGCGGATGGCGCCCTTGAATCCTCTTACCTCATGCAGCAGGGGAGCGTAAGGTTTCATGTTGGCCTTGAGGGCTTCAAGTGACATCGCCGCGGCTATCTCTGCCTGCTTCAGCCAGTTATTGGCATCAACAAGCCAGATGGCGCTCATGGCGGTGAGCATGTTGGAGCCGTTTATTGCTGCCAGCCCGTCGCGTGCATGCAACCCCGGTACCGCTATGCCTGCTCTCTTCATTGCCTCGGCGCCGGAAAGGAGTTCTCCCTGGTAATATGCCTTACCCTCACCCATAAGCAGGAGGGCTATCTGTGACATCGGGGCAAGGTCGCCGCAGGCGCCCACTGATCCTTTCTGGCATGCAAAGGGTGTGACGCCCTTATTGAGCATTTCCACATATGTCTCTGTGATCTCGAGCCGACATCCGGAGTTGCCGTGGGCATGTACATTGATACGGCCAAGCATGGCTCCCCTTACTGTCTCAATTGATGCGGGATCACCGATGCCGGCGGCATGGTTGTAAACAAGGTATTTCTGGAAATCCTTTATCTGGTCATCGTTGAGCACCATCTCTGAAAACTCTCCGATGCCGGTGTTGACGCCGTACATTATCTCATGGGCGACGATCTTTTTCTCAAGCATGGCACGGCATTCGAGTATCCTTCTGCGTGCATCAGGGTGAAGTTCAATCTTCTGCCCGTGGCGGGCTACATTGACAATGTCATTGACGGTCAGTCCTGAACCGGTTATAATTAATGTATCCATAATTGTATTATTTGAATTATTTAAAACGGGGTTAAAAGAAAAGAAAACAAATAATTGTCCGGAGAGACGCACTGAGTGAGCGTCATATCACCGGGACTATAAATACAATCCGGATCGGTTGATTTTTATCTTGTATTCCAGGGTCCAGCTATGTGGCATAATGGTTTATTAGCAAGCCAAATATAGAGCAAATATTTTAAATACCATTGCTGCCACAAATCGAAGTTTGATGTCTGCAATCAGAGGGGATGCGGTATCAGAGTCTTTAAGAAGGCAAATATTATTTGTACAGTGGATGATTTTATTTTGTATCTTTTGGGTTCAATTCGCAAACCTATGAGACCTAAAATCACTCCGCTACTTCCAATGACCGTTGTTCCGGCTATTATCGTACTGGTTCTGACGGCATTTACCCTTGCAAGATCGTTCCCGCAGGAGGATCTAAAGGGAAAGTACAAATACAAGGATTTCGAGTCAGCACTCAAGTGCCGATCCTGTCACCCGGGCATTTATGAGCAGTGGTCGCAGTCGATGATGTCGCAGGCATACACTCATCACTGGGACGAGATTGAGTACTTTAACCTGGCTGTTCCTCATGCTGAGGTCAATCCTTCACTCAAAGGACCCGTTGACGGCTGCAACGGCTGCCATGCTCCGCTTGCCTTCATGGGAGGAACGCTTCCTCCGCCGAGGCCTGAAGAGAAGAGCATGGCAAACGAGTCAGTGTCATGCGAGGTGTGTCACCTGACACAGAAAGCGCAGGCTGATCCTCCCAACAACTTCAGTTATTACATTGTTCCGGGCCAGACCAAATACAGCGGACGCGACCCGCAGATACAGTCGCCTGCACACAAGATCATCCAGAATGATTTTTTCAGAACGACGGAGTTCTGCGGGAATTGCCACAATGAGATGAATCCTTATGGGATTTGGGTTAAAAGCACACAGCTCGAGTGGAAGGAGGGACCGTATGCCGCCGAGGGAGTTCGCTGCCAGGACTGCCATATGCCCAAGGGTGGCCCGTATCAGCTGGCGCTCATGGGCAAAACCTATGATGACGCCAGGCTTCATCTCTTCCATGGTGCCCATGACCCCGGCAAAGTAAGGGGCACCATTGAGGTGAGGATTGAGCCTGACATGCGCCTTGCCGAACCCGGAGAGAATATTGTCTTCACTGTTGCTCTCTTCAACCAGAAAACCGGGCACAAATTCCCCACAGGTTCCGTTGAAGACCGCATAGCATGGCTTGATGTAGAGGCTACTGATGCAAAGGGAAACAAGTATCACCTTGATGTTGACAAAAAGGGATTCGAAGGAGAGGAGTACACCATCTCAGGCGATTACCTTGCTTACCAGGATATGGGCATTCCGCTGAGAATAGCCGATTTTAAGGGAGTTCAGCGCGACGGCATACCATACGGCAACAGGATATTCCGGATGCCCTACTTTGATGAGCAGGGGAATATGACCATAATGCAATGGAACACCTTTTCACAGGGTGTCGATTACCGGATAGGACCGAGGGAGACTAAGGTTGAAAAGTTTACATTCAAAATTCCTTATGAGGCTGCTCCGGGGGAAATGACAGTGCGTGCCGTATTGAACTACCAGCTCCTGGTAAAGCCTGTGGCTGATTTTCTGAAGGTTCCCTCTGATGAGTCGGAAATATTAATGGTGAATGACCATTCCACAAGAGTAGAAATTCTTCCCTGAAAACCCTGAACCTAAAATGAACAGTATGAAAAAATCAACATTTGCCGGGATTCCTATCCTGGCCGTCATAGTTCTGCTGATTATTCCTGCAAGGAAGGCCGATGCCATTCCGGCTTTTGCCCGCAAGTACCAGATCAGTTGCCAGGTATGCCACTCGCCGGCAATGCCGACTTTGAAAGCCTTTGGTTACGATTTTGCGGGTGCCGGATTCAGGATGACCGACTACGAATCGCCGCGTTATTTTATCAATACGGGAGACGAAAGGCTTTCACTGTTGAGGGAGCTTCCGCTGGCTATCAGGATAGACGGCTTCGCTACCCTGAACTTTGATAACCAGGGTACGGTTGATTTTGGTGCCCCCTTTGTGGTGAAGATACTTTCAGGCGGGGAGCTGTCAGACAAGTTGTCGTACTATTTCTATTTCCTGTTCAATGAAAGAGGCACAATTGCCGGCCTTGAGGATGCGTTCCTGATGTACAGTGACGCTTTTGGCACCGGAATCAATCTGTACGTCGGGCAGTTCCAGGTCTCGGACCCTCTCTTCAAGGGCGAGTTGCGACTGACACTTGAGCCGTATAAGATTTATGGAATAAAACCAGAGGGTTCATCCGTTGATCTAAAGTATGACCGTGGAATTGTGTTAGACAAATCATTTGGTTCGGGAACGACTATAGTCGGGGAGATTGTTAACGGATGCGGCATCGGGGAAGCCGACGAGGGCTACCTTTTTGACAAGGACAAGTACAAGAATTTCATGCTGAGGTTAAACCAGTCGATTGGCGAGAGTGTCTCACTCGGATTCTTCGGCTATACGGGGAAGGAGGTCGTCGGTGCCAGCACCGCTGACTCCTATACCAGTGAGGTGCAGATGTTCGGACCGGATATAGCGGTTGACCTTGACGGGAAGTTGTTTATCAATGTACAGTACCTTTGGAGGACAGACTCGCAGGTCAATTGACGAAACCTCAGAAGCGATGTTGAATGATGTGGCAACCAACGGAGGTTTTGCCGAAATTATTTATGCCCCGAAGGGAGACATGAGCAAGTGGTATTACACAGGACTGGTCAACATTGTAAATTCCCAGATTGATGCCCTTGAATATCAGTCAGCCACACTGCATGTGGGACACCTATTCAGACGCAACGTGAGGCTCGTTGCGGAGGGAACCTACGTCTTCTCAGGGATCACTCCATATGCAAAGGCCAGTCTTGGATTCGTCTCTGCATTCTGACATCCCCCGTTAAGATCCTTAAAGGAACGGGAGAAGAGGTATAATCACATCGTTTTAGCAACAGGAGGCCGGTGTTCAGAGCAGATCACCGGCCTTCTTCGTTTTGCCGGTGAAGGGCTCCGTGGCGCGATTGAAGATACCGTGCACATATGCGATGGCCATGCCGTAGTTGGTGACGGGGATATTATGTTTTTTTGGCTCGCGCAGCCGGTTCATCAGCTGGCGGTGCGTCACCATGCATCCTCCGCACTGTATCACCAGGGCATACTCTTCTATCGGTCGGGGGAAGGCATCAAGTCCGGCCACGTTGTCAAACTCCAGCTTCTTGCCGGTGAAGCTGGAAAGCCAGCGCGGGATCTTCACCCTGCCGATGTCATCACATGAAACGTTGTGCGTGCACGACTCCAGCAGCAGTATCCGGTCGCCGTCCTTCAGCTCACCAATTTTCGGGGTTCCCTTCAGGTACTCCCCGAAGTCGCCCTTCTGCCTTGCCAGCACTATGCTGAAGCTGGTCAGCGGTATATCGCGAGGTATAGAGGCGTCAGCCTTAAGGAAGACCTGGCTGTCAGTGATGGCCAGCTTCGGCTTGATGCCCGTCCGGCGAAGGAAAGCGTCTACCTCCCTTTCTTTCAGCACTATGGCGGTACAGTCGTTGTCAAGTATATCGCGTATCACCTGCACCTGCGGAAGTATCAGCCTGCCTTCCGGGGCTTCGATGTCAATGGGGGTAATCAGCAGTACAATGTCGCCCTGGCTCACCAGGTCGCCGATCAGTCCCCTGCTTTTCAGGGCGGTGGCCGGCATGGTCTCCTTCAAAACCCTGAGTAACTCAGGATTATACTTATCAGGCTGCAGGGCCGAATATCCGGTAATCTCTCTGCCGGTGAGGTTTCTGACCTCGTCGCGGAAAGTGTCAGTCAGAGGTTCAACATCACTTTTGTTATGGACGAGCACGAATGGAATGTCAAGCACTCCGAACTCTCTCACCAGTTCAGCCTCAAAGCTGTCAAACCTGTTACCCGAGAGAACAAGGATAGCCAGGTCTATCAGCTTCAGTGCCGCTAACGATTTTTTAATGCGAAGCTGACCCAGCTCGCCCGTGTCATCGATACCCGCGGTGTCTATGAAGATAAGAGGACCAAGTCCGTGCACCTCGATGCTCTTCTTCACCGGATCGGTGGTGGTGCCCGCAACATCGGAGACAATTGCTATATCCTGGCCCACCAGGGCATTGATGAGTGAGCTTTTGCCCACATTCCTCCGGCCGAATATTCCCACGTGGGGTTTTGTATCTCTTCCTTTTGCTGTCATAGGGTAATCACTCTTCAAGGTCTTTGAGCCGGTACCCACCCTGAACAAGGTTTTCAGCCTTAAGTATCTCTTTCAGCTTCGCGCGATCAACATAGCCCAGCTTCTCATTCGCCTCAAGGATGCTCATGCCGTTATCTTTCATCAGTGCTGCCATCTCAGCTGCTTTTTTGTAGCCTATGAGTGGCAGAAGGGCTGTTGTGACAACAGGGCTTGACATCACCCTTGTCTCTGATATCCCGGTATCAATTTCAAGGTCGCGGAGGAGGTGGCTGAGGGCCGAAGTGTCTGATGAAATCAGAAGTTTAAGGCTCTCGAGCAGGGCATGACCTATCACCGGGAGGTAGGCGTTCAGCTCAAGGCAGCCCTGTGCAGCCAGGCCTGCTATAAGCTGGTCATTGCTGTAAACCCTGTGGGCACAGCTGATTACAAATTCCGGTATTACCGGGTTGACCTTCCCGGGCATGATAGAGCTGCCTGTCTGCTTCTTCGGGATGGTCAGCGAGCGTGTCCCGTGAATGTCTGAGGCCAGGAGCCGGAGGTCGCTCACCATCTTCTCCATTGTGACGGCATGAGCCTTGATGATGCCGTGCACCTCGACAAAGGGGTCAAGATTGGAGGTGGCGTCGGAGAGGTTCTCACCCCGTGTGACAGGGAGCCGCGTCAACTGCTGGAGCCGTGGTACCACCTCTGCCACAAAATATCTTGGTACGGCTATGGATGTGCCGATGGCTGACCCCCCGAGGTTGACCACCTTGATGCGTTCAAGGCATTTAGAAACCCTCCACCAGTCGCGCGAAAGGGCATCGCTGTAGCTGCTGAAGAGACGGCCGTAGGTTGAGGGAACCGCCTCCTGCATCTGGGTATAGGCTATGCGAAGCGTGTTCCGGTATCTCTTCTCAAGCTCCTCCATCGCCTTCCGGAGCTCATTGATTGCATTCTCGAGCTCCAGGAGAAGTTGCATCGCAGCTATGCGGAGGGCTGTGGGCACAACATCGTTGGTCGACTGAAAGATATTGGCATCCTCGATGGGATCGATGAGATCATAATCGCCCGGCTTATGGCCTGTCATCTGCAGGGCGCGGTTGGCGATGATCTCATTCAGGTTCATGTTGATGCTGGTGCCTGCTCCGCCGGACAGGGCCGGCACCAGGAAATATTCAAAGTGCTTTCCTTTCGCGCATTCATCAGCAGCGGATGCAAGTGCAGCGAGGTTAGCAGAACTGACGACCCTCATATTAATTTTTTCAAGGTCATACTGTTGTGCCGCTTCGGAAAAGAAACCGGCGGCCGTAATGTAACATGCCCTTTTGGTAAGTGCCATGGCCCTGTACCATTCGATGTGAAAAGGGGTGTTATCCGGGAAGTTATCGCGGGCCCTGAGCGAATGAATGCCGTACAGGGCGATGTCATCCAGCTCCTTTACTCCTATAAAATCCTTCTCTTGGCGCATCTTCAGGGGGTTATTCATCTCCGGTACCGGGAAGCGACAGCTTCCGGGCCTGGGCTTCGGCATCGATCTCTTCGCTTTTCTTCTGCAACTCATCGATGGAGATGATCTTGGCTCTTTTCTCAGTAGGAGGGTTCAGTTTCTCCGACTTTTCGAACTCGATGACCTGCGTCCGGATATCCTCCGGCAGCTCCTTTTCGCTCTTCAGGACAAGATCAATGAATTCTTTCTGGAAGAACTGGTCGACCTGAATCCTTCTTTTGGTTGTGTGGGCGAACTTGCCGATAATGCGGCATATGCTGTCACGGTCCTCGGGACTCAGTTTATCAGCCAGGTCATATTCTTCAATCTTTTTCAGAGAGAGTATGACCGGCTCGAGCGAATCACGGGTTATCACAAACACGTCATAATCTCCCAACCTGTAGGTAAGCTGTTTCAGCTTGTCAATGGTATTGGTTGGCACTACCAGGAATATCGACTTCTTGACGCTCTCCTGGCTGGCGTATTTCTTAAGGTTCTCAGCCTGTGACTTTATGTATAGGGGGAAGTTTGAGAGGTCGTCGTTTGCCGGGCTCTTGGCATCGAAGATGATATATTCCCCGCTGATCTCGATGGTGTTATCGGGATTTCCCCTGAAGGGGACCTTGTCGATGTAATTCACATGGTTGACGTCGCATATCCTGATGATGCTGTTTTTGACGTCAGCCTCATGTTCAGCCCACTGCCTCTTCATTGCCTCGAACCGCTCCGCGGCCTCCCTCACGCGGTCTTCGTTAAGCTTTCTGCGTTCGGCCTCGAAGCTCTCCTTGGTCTGGTTCAGGCGGGCAATGTTCTCGTTGTAGTTTTTGACGTTGTCTTCCTTGGTTGCCTCGAATGCCGACACTTTTTTCGTCAGTTCATTGATTGTGCCGGAGTACTCGCGCATGCGGCCGTTAAGCTCTTCAAGACCGGCATCCTTGCGGGCCGAAAGGAGCTCTATATCCCTTACCTTCTGGACGAGGTTTTCGTTCCGGGCAGAGATGTCGGTGAAGCGGTTCTTCAGTTTCTCGATGTTTTCCCTGTTCGTTTCCAGTTCCCTGGCAAACGACCTGTACTCTTCATAGGCATCAAAGCTGAGAGTCCTGATCTTCCTCCAGTGGAAGAGTCTCTGCCAGAAGCTTATGTCCTTTATCTGGGCAAAAAACAGGTTAAGTTTTTCCATGAAGACAAAGTTAGCAATTCTGACAAGGTTCAGAGGTGTTTCCTCAGTTCGGCTACGGTGGTTACAGCATGTATATTGCTGAATTTTTTCTCTATGGCTACCGGTGCCAGCGCACCTGATACCAGAACCTTTTTGTCTCGGAACAGAGCGCTGAGTCTCCCGAGGTAGTCTGCAGGCTTCACGAAGGAGAGTCCGGTAAGCGCTCCGGTTACAAGAATATCAGGATGCCATCGCTCTGCGACATCAACCAGCGCATTGATCGGAGTGGCCTGTCCGAGGTACAGCACTTCATGACCTGCCCTCCGGACGATGTAGGTATAGAACAGAAGTCCCATCTCATGCAGTTCATTCTCGGGAAGATACATGATGACCTTTTTTCTGTCCGGTTTATCAGCAGTCGGCAGAGAGTCTATGGCGGTGATGAGCCTTTTCCGTATGATGTTCGTGACGAAGTGCTCTCCGCCTATATCGATTGAGCCTGTTTGCCACATGAAGCCCACCCTTCTCAGGAACGGGAAGACAACACCTGTTATGGTCTCTTCAAAACCTGTATTGACGATTGACCGCATCAGGACATCATTGATTGTATTCTCATTGAGCCCGGTCATGGCCACGATCAGGGTGTCTATATAAGTGATATTGTCTGTTGCTTCCATTGTCAGGAGGGCAACTTTTTCATCGATCTCCCTTCCTGACAGTTTGGCAATAAGAGAGATCTTGATTCCCTTGCGATAGAGCAGTGCGATATTTAAAATCCTCCTGAGGTCGTCATCATCATACCACCTCCGGTTGGTGTCGGTGCGGTGTGGCTTGATGATGTGATACCTGCGCTCCCAGATCCTGATGGTCCCTGCCATGATCCCGGTCAGCTTTTCAAGGTCGGCTATTGTGTAACGGTCCATTATGTTGAGTATTCGGAGGTTAAAAATAGTCTTTTGTATTGATTTGAAGGATATTTATTGAACAAAAAAGGAGCGACGCCCGGTCTGAGCGTCGCCTTTTTTAAATTGGGATGATATGCAGATGCCTTAAGGCAGGAGAACTTTGTCAATCACGTGGATCACGCCGTTGGATCCCTGGACATCAGTTGCAACTATCTTCGAGTCGGTATTGATGGCGGGTGCAGGGCTCAGAGACACAGTGAAGGGGCCGTTGAGGGTCTGAACGGTGCCTGCTGAAAGCTGTGTTGACAGTACGTTACCGCTGACGACGTGGTATGTAAGTATCGGGGTCAGCTGCGCTGCGGTAAGATCAGCGATACCTGATACACCAAGGGCTGCAAACAGTGCCTCGAATGCTGCATTTGTCGGGGCGAAGATTGTGAAGGGACCTGTTCCGCTGAGCACATCGGCAAGACCAGCTTTCACAACTGCCTGAACAAGGATGGTGAAGTTGTCATTGGCCAGCGCCTGGTCAACAACCGTCGGGGGAAGGAGGACCTTATCAATAGCGTGGATAACTCCGTTCTTCACGTCGACGTCAGCTGTTATAACAGAGGTGTTCTTGTTAAGTTTCACACCCGATGATACATCAACCTTCAGGCTGAGGAAAGATCCCTGGGCAGGACTCAAAGTACCATAGTAGCCTGTTGAAATCATTGACGATTTGGCTTCTGAACCCAGAACGTGGTAAAGAAGTATGGGAGTGAGTGTTTCCTTAGAGAGGTCAGCTATTCCGCTGACACCCAGCTCAGCAAACAGAGCGGTGAATGCTGCATTTGTCGGAGCGAATACCGTGAAGTTGCCCGAGCCATTGAGAGCATCTACCAGTTCAGCTTTTGAGAGAGCCTGAACCAGGATTGAGAAGTTGCTGTTTGAGAGAGCATATTCTGCTATGGTCATATCCTCCACAGCCTTCATCTCTTCTTCTTTTTCTTTTTCACAGCCTGTGAGTATAAAGATCCCCATCAGGGCGACCAGTCCGAAAGTGAGGGTTTGCTTTTTCATGATGTTTAATTTTTAATTGTTTGTTGAAATTTGATTGTAAAACATCATGAAGCCGGTAAATGTTCAAAATAAGTATCAATAAAATATACAAAAAATCTATCATAAAAGAGATAAATGACCTCTCTATACTATTTAAACTACTGTATAACAATAATATATAACTTAAATGTTAAAATATGTTAAATGTATAATTAATTACTAATAAAAATGAACAGAAAAATTGATTGTCTTTTGCCGAAGTGGAATACGGCGTTCGATTGCCCGATTGTTCAGGTCGTTGTCAGGCTATTTCAGTCTCTTTAAAGGTACGAATCTCACGGGTTCCAGCCGCTGTTCGGTGATCTTTCCCTTTCTCTTTGTCAGAACGATAAGCTGTTGTACTGTTGCCGGGTCGCCAACCGGCATGACGAGTCTTCCTCCCTCGGCGAGCTGATCCTTAAGAGGCTGGGGGATATGATCCGCGGCTGCAGTGACAATTATTATATCGAACGGTGCGTGTTCAGGCCACCCCTTGTAGCCGTCGCCATATTTTACAATTATATTCTGATAGCCCAGTAGCTTCAGCCTTGTGGCTGATTCCCCGGCAAGCTCGGGTACTATCTCGATGGTATAGACGGTATCAACTATCTCAGCCAGTACCGCAGCCTGGTAACCTGACCCGGTCCCGATCTCCAGGGCTTTCTTGCCTTTGGCCGGCCTCACCAGCTCAGTCATGTATGCCACAATAAACGGCTGAGAGATAGTCTGACTATAGCCGATAGGCAGCGGCCTGTCACTGTATGCCTCACTGGCATGGGACGCGGGTACGAAGATGTGGCGCGGCACTGTCCGCATGGCCTGCAGCGTAGCCTGGTGGGTGATGCCACGGGCGGCAATCTGGTCCTGCACCATCTGGCTGCGTGCCTGGGCATATCTGTCCTTCTCCTGGCAGAGAAGGCTACCGCTAAGGGCGATCAATATGACAGTCAGCAGCTTCATAACCTGCAATCTGATTACAAGTTACGAAAAAAAATGTTACGGGACATTGCTGTCCGAAGGTCTGAAGGTCTCAGGACTCAGGTCTCAGGTCTCAGGTCTGAAGGACTCAGGACTCAGGACTGAAGGTCTCAGGACTCAGGTTTGAAGGTCATAGATCTGAAGGTAAAAGTTCTTGTGAACCTGTAGTTCTGTAAGTTAAATATCTGACTATTAATTCTTAATACTTAATCATTAATTCTTCACTACTGCCTGCTGCCAACTATTTTCTGACTGATTTTTTATATCTTCATGACATGAAGAAACTGGTTGTACTCACAGGCGCCGGCATAAGCGCCGAGAGCGGAATAAAGACCTTCCGCGACAGCGGTGGACTGTGGGAGCAGTACCCGGTGGAGGAGGTAGCATCGATTGACGGCTGGCATCGCAATCCGGGTCTGGTTCAGAGGTTTTACAATGAGCGCCGCAGGCAACTGGAGAAGGCTGAGCCCAATGCCGGGCACAAAGGCCTGGTTGCACTGGAGAAGGATTATGAGGTGCACATTATTACACAAAATGTCGATGACCTGCATGAAAGGGCTGGCAGCAAAAAAATACTTCACCTCCATGGATTGCTGACACAGGCGCGCAGCAGCAAAAACTCCGCCGGCATAATTGACATTGGCTATCGCGATATCCTTCCGGAAGAGAAGGCCTCCGACGGCTCCCCGCTCAGACCGAATATTGTATGGTTCGGGGAGGCCGTTCCGGCAATGGAGGAGGCAGCTGATATTGCATCATATGCTGATATGTTCGCGGTTATCGGCTCGTCCCTGAATGTCTATCCTGCAGCAGGACTGATTCACTATGTGGCGATGACCACACCTGTATTCATAATTGATCCCAAACCGGTGGCAGTATATACGAATCATAAGGTTGATTACATAGCCGAAGGGGCCGGGAGGGGAGTGGCTATGCTGACAGAAAAGCTGCAGGCGTTTCTTTAATAAACAAGTCAAAAGCCGAAAGTTGAAAATCGAAAGACAGAAGGCAAGTTAAAGTTAAAGGAGCAGGATCAGGAAAAGAGGACCGGGAAGGATAAGGTCACATTCCAGAGTATTCGTAATAAAGTGTGAAGGAGACAAAAAGGCTCAGGGATAGCGCAAGTGGAGATCACTGCGAAACTGGGAACTGTTAATTTATGCTAAACATATCCCCCGGAGGCTATTCGTTTTACGATTATGTCTAAATTTCCGGCCATAATCTGAAATACACAGCAATGAAAAAGACCCTCCTCACCCTGTTGTCAATACTGATCTTAGCCGGCAGTACCGATGCACAGCACAACAAAGTCACTGACCGGATAATAGCCATTGGCACCACCGACAACCAGACCATGCGACATCTCGATGTCATCTCAAACCGTTTTGGCGGAAGGCTTATTGGTTCTGATGCTTATGAGAATGCTGCCGAATGGTGTGCTTCGGAATTCAGGAAGTGGGGTATGGAGGTGATCATGGATGAGGTCGGGACGGTTCCGGTGGGATTCAATCGTGGACCATGGTTCGGAAGGATGCTCTCTGACAACGGCATGATACTGCATTTTGCCACACCCTCATATACCTCAGGCACGAAAGGCGTTCAGCGCGGGCATGTGCTTCTTGAGCCGAAGAGCAAGGAGGAGTTTGACCGGATGAAGGGAACCCTGAAGGGAGCATGGGTTCTGATAGGAGGGAAGAGCACAGGCTGGCCGATAGATTACTCCATTAAGGCTGATTCGGCGAGGGAAGCTATCAAGCTGTACAATGATTCTATCTCAAAGATCAACCGGGAGATCATGCGTGAAAATTACTCCAACCGCGGAGGTGAGCCAAAACCGATGCTTCCACTGAAGGAGGAGCCTGCACTGTTTTACAGGGAGATGCGTGAGGCAGGGATTCTCGGGGTGATCCAGTCTTCAGAGGTGCCTATCAGGGTTCTGTATGACCGGAAAAACCTTGACAATATGACATTTGAAAACCTCCCGACGGTCTGCGATATCAAGCTTGATGAGCACCAGTTCACCATAATTGAGCAGATGGCAAAGGAGCGCAGGTATTTCCAGCTCGAGTTTGACATCCGCAACCATTTCAAGCCGGGACCGGTGAAGTACCATAATGTGATAGGCGTCATACGAGGTAAAAAGTACCCTGATGAGTACGTAATGATGGGAGGACATCTTGATGCGTTTGACGTAGCCACCGGTGGCGTTGATGACGGGTCAGGAGTGACTCCGGCTATGGAAGCCGCAAGACTCATCATGGCGGCAGGAGGGAAGCCGGAACGTACCATCCTGGTGTGCCTCTGGGCCGGTGAGGAGTTCGGTCTGCTGGGGTCAAAGCACTGGGTTGAGAGCAACACCGAAAAGCTGCCGAAGATATCCAACTATTTCAATCGTGACGGTGGACCGACACCTGTCCTGGGAATTACCGTTCCGGAGGCCATGTATGATGATTTCGAAAAGATAACCAAACCGCTGGCCACCATCAACCCCGGGTTGCCTTTCACACTGAAGATGCGCACCGATCCTCCCCGTCCGCGACCGGCAACTGCAGGAGGTTCTGATCATGCTCATTTTGCGATCAACGGTGTTCCCACGCTTCGCTTTGATGAGTCTGACATAAAGGGATACAACTTCAACTACGGTGAGATATGGCACACTGAGCGTGATACCTATGACAAGAGCATACCGGAATACCAGGAGCACACGGCAGTTGTTACCGCGGTGGTCGTTTACGGTCTGGCCAATCTTGATCATCTGCTGTCTAGGAAGGACCTCTATTCGGAAAAATAAAGGCAGGCTGTTTTTGTAACCTGAATATCTCTAATTTTATAGGGTATTAAATGCCCTATGAACTGTTTTCTCACCGGTGCCAGTGGATTTATAGGACAGAGGCTCGCCGAGCGACTCTCAGCCGAAGGTCACCAGGTCAGATGTCTGGTCCGTTCCCCCGGAAAATTCACTTCGCTTGCATCGCTTCCAGGTGTCACCGCCGTACCGGGAGATCTTGAAGATATCTCTGCGCTGGAGAAGGGTGTCAGCGGCTGCGACACTGTTTTTCATCTTGCAGCCTTTGCCAAGCCGTGGTCAAAGGATAAAAGTATTCCATACCGGGTAAATGTCACCGGTACCGAGAACCTTCTTAAGGTTTCTCTCGGGGCAGGAGTGAAGCGATTCGTCTTTACATCGTCGGCAGCGGTTATTGGTCCTTCACCAGGAGTGGATCCGATAGACGAATCCTTTCCCAGGAGTGTGCCTTTCTTCAATGAGTACGAGGAGACAAAGGCTGCTGCCGAGAAGCTTGTAATGGCTTACTGCAGGGATGGTATGGAGACTGTCATCGTCAATCCACCCCGTGTTTACGGCCCCGGACCGGTCAATGAAAGCAATTCCCTGACGAAGATGATCAGGCTTTATCACCTTGGAAGATGGCGCATTCTGCCTGGTGACGGAACATGTATCGGCTGCTATGTGCTGGTTGATGATGTAGTCAACGGGCACATACTTGCTGCGCTCAGGGGGAAGCCGGGTCACCGGTATATCCTGGGTGGAGAGAACCTCACCTTCAGGCAGTTTTTTGATACCCTGGCCGGGGTCACGGGCAGCCGCCACTGGCTCCTGCCTCTTCCGGTTGGAATGATGGTAGCGGTAGCAAAAGTCATGGAGTGGCAGTCTTCAGTCACCGAAATACCCCCCTTGATCACTTCGCAGTGGGTAAAAAAATACCTCAATCACTGGAGCCTGAGCAGTCAGAAAGCGATGACGGACCTGGGTTACAGTATTACCCCTTTAGGTGAGGGTGTGAAGATCACGCTTGAGTGGCTTAAAAGGAATGGAGAAGTAAAGTGAACAGCATCAGCGGTAATTATGCGATTGTCACAGGTGCAAGCTCCGGTCTCGGGAAAGCACTGGCTGAGGCCCTGGCGCGACGGGGACATAACATCCTGGTGGTTTCCCTGCCGGGAACCGGACTGCCTGAGCAGGCTGATGCCCTCGCTGCCAGATACGATATTTCAGTGAGGTTCATTGAGGCTGATCTGATGCGGGCTGAGGCACCGGGAGAAATTTGGAGGTTTGTGGCAGATCAGAACCTGGATGTTGACATACTGATCAACAATGCAGGCATAGGCCATGGGGGTCCGGTTGGAGAATACAGTGAAACCGCCATAGGAGAGAGCGTTTTTCTGAACATGAGGTGCACGACACAATTGACGAATGTCTTTATTGAGGAGCTTAAGCAGCGGGAGCGGGCATATATACTGAACATTGGAAGCTTCGGAGGTTTTATGCCGGTGCCTTATAAAAGTATCTATTCGGCATCCAAATCCTATGTCTACCATTTCTCGCTTGGCATAAGGGAAGAGTTGCGCGGAACGGGCATCAGCGTCAGTGTTGCCATGCCGGGACCGATACTGACAAATGGACTGGTCAGGGAGCGCATCAGCAGGATGGGTTTCGTGGCAAGGTCGAATGTGCTTGAAGCTGACGAAGCTGCATCATATATTGTTAAAATGATGTACAGGGGCACCGCGCTGATAATTCCCCGCTGGACCATCAGGCTGTCGTATGCTATTGGCTCCCTGCTTCCCTACCGGATGTTGCTTGTACTGGTGGGAAGGATCTTCAGGGGAGTGAGCTGACCTATTTTTACCTGATGCAGTTTCAGGGTTGATCAGGTCAGTTCATATTCATTTCAATGAATGTGATGTTTTGTGGGATAACAAAATACTTTGCATTGACAGGCACATTTGTTATAACGGAGGTTGCCTCCTGGCGAGACACATAAGTGCCCATCCTGAAATCCGAAAGCATCAATATTCCGTTCCATACGAGTACCTTTCCCATGTCACCTTTAATGACATCGCATTCTTTGCCAAGCAAGACTTCCTTGCCGGTTTTAACCATTCCAATTTTGGTATATGAATCTTCAATAAATGATTCCATGTCTCCTTCTGATGCCTCATTCATCCATGAAATCAGCGGATTTTTCATTTTCATGCCGTCATCGGGCTGATCGGGGTCCCACATGTACTGATAATCACCTGAACTCACTACCCAACCCCTGCTCTCTTCTCCGTCAGCGACAGTCTCAATGTACATTGCGCTTTTCATCCCGTAGTCATCAAAATAGAGAGTGCCCGTTCCGGTCTTATCTCCCGAGTATGCATATTCGATAATTCCTGATTTAATTCCGTAGGGTTTCAGAATTTGCTCCTGGGCTTGTGCTGAGGTAAGCGCATAAACCAGGATAACTCCGGTTAGGATTGACTTTTTCATTTTGCATTATTTTTTGTTTGTACGTAAATCGGGCAGGTTACAGTGCCTTAAGATTCCAGGTGATTGTATAGTTATAGTCTGTACCGTTCTGTTCCGGGTCATATGGCGGTTGATCGTAAATTGCCTCAGTAAGGTTTGTGACACTTATGCCATGGCTGTCACTTTTTGAACTCCATGATTCTCTACCCTGCAGGTGCTCAATATCGGTGACTTTGAACCTGACCGAACACTCGGTCAGAGTTGTGAACGAAGCGGAGTTGCTCCATTGACAGCCTTCGTCCGCGGTGTCGGACCTGATTCTCCTCTGTGTGTCGACTGCTTCACCGGGGATCATGATATCATAGAAGTTTTCCATCCCGAACTGTTTGAGCTGGTCAGATACAACCTTATTTTCCGTTGGCCATACATTGGTGGTTATGATTATGGCATCCAATAACATTTTGGGAACGCTGCCAGTGCCCGATTCATCGTACTTTAGCCCGGGGCAGTCGCCGCATCCTTTACCCTCGCAGTAGCGTCTCTCATTGTGTTTCCAGGTTCCATAAACTGTTCCATTGCCAAAGATCTTTATCGGTTGCCCCTCCATACCTTCCATCTCGGGGATTGGTCTGAATATTCCGGTTATATTGATCGTCTGGCTTCCCGTATATGTTGAAGTGTAATCATCATATTGTTTTGTATAGTCCCAGGTTTTCGTGATAGTGATTGTGCCTCTGTATCCTTCAACACCACATTCGAGAAGCATATTCTTTTCAAGCTCGTAGCCCTTATCCGGTTCTTCAAGCGGGCCTGTTACCTCTTCCTGCTTATAGCAACCGTCGCCATTTGCGATCAGGATGAAGGGTCCGCAGCTTTTATGAAGAAGGGCCCCCTCGATTTTGTAATTGCCACCCTGGTCAGTTTTTGTTGTCCATGTTCTCTGGTCTTTCGGAGCTGAGAACTCCACCTCAGCATCAGGAACAGGTTTTTTGACACCTTTTTCTTCTTTCTCTATCTTTCCTTTAATATTGGCGTAGAAGCCTTCAATATATTCCTTAGCCCTGTCAAGCTCATACTGTTGTGCCAGATCCATGTACCACTGATGGCCTTCTTCGGGCCAAAGACAAAGGACTTTTTTCTCCTTCAGATATTGGACCATAAGATCAGTAGCATCATTGAATTCCGGGTCAAGACCATAGAACTTACAGATATCCCTTACCGGTTGTACCATTTTCATTGCATTGTCTGCAGGTGGAAGCGGATCACCCTGGTTTGTAGTTGTGAATTCACCCCGGCGCCTGCATGTGATACTCAGGTCATCTTTCGGAGTGACCTGTAAACCATCAGGGCCCTCATGGCCAAGAAATGATTCGTGGTTTGAATATAGCCAGTTTGCCTCCAGGTCATTTGTGGCATAGCGCATCATGCAGCGGGCTCGTTCCCTTATATCATCAGTGATATAGCCGTTTTCAATTGCCGTGGTATAAATTCTTTCACCGACACGAGGACCTGCAGTATAGCATGCCTGCTGGTAACCTCCCGGATTTCCTGATCTGTCATCGAGCCTCATAAGCTTGAACATTGCATCCGATTTGGTGTCTTCGCCGGAGTTGTCTGCCTCGTCAGAAAGATCAAAGAACTTCCTTTCCCAATAGGGATTGCCCTCTCTGCCTGCCTTGTAAGAAAGTTTTTCACACTCATCCCTGTCCTTTGCTTTTATCGCCATCCACGAGAGATACAGATTAAGGTCATTGTTGGAAGCCGGAGGTTGGCGTAATTCAGAGGTAATCTTAGTCTTCAACCTGTTATAGGCTTTCTCATAATCTTCCTGTGCAAAAACGCAGGTTGATATGCCGGCAAGAAGGAGTACCAGCCAGCTCCTCTTTGTAATGAGTCTTATTTTTGAGTTCATTTTACTCTTTTCTGTAAAGGTTCCAGTTGATTAATATTGTTTGTGCTCCGCCCAGATCTTCCATAAACTCCCTGAACTCCTCCGGAACATCCTTTAAAAGGTCTCGGGTACCTTTAAGCTCTTCGGGTAACTTACCGGGGTTGGCAGCAGTGAATGTTCCGGATATTTCAATTTCTTCATCGATTCCCGTTGTCCCCTCTGCCTCTTCATCAATCTCCTTATCAATAGGTTTGACCTTAATATCCATTTCATCGGTTCCTTTTATCTCGATACCGCTGACAGCGATCTCACCCCTGATCCAGTACTGGCCGCTCAAAGTATCTATGATAAGCCGGAGGTCGCACTCAGCTGCTGAAAGAGATCTGCCGCCTGCCTCTGCTTTTTCCCTTGCCCTTCCTTCAATGCGTCTGCCTTCACGTTCCATCCTGAACATAGTCTGGGCATACTCATCGGAGAAGCTAATGAGAGTTGCTCTTTCAACCTTATAGTTGAGGAGCTTTGAGGTTTTTACCACAGGTGTGAAGGAGAGCTCGATCATCCAGTTTTTTGAAATGTTGTACTCACCACCTGGGGTCAGTGCTGCAAGCAGCGACTGATTTTCTCCGGCGCCCATTGTTTCATACATTGAGATAGTACCGGAGAAACCACTATCCTCACAATCAAGTACCAGGTTCCTTTCAAGCTCATAGCTTTTATCAGGTTCTTCCAGGGGCCCCTGCACTTCTTCCTCCTTGTCGCAACCATCTCCTGTGGCAGAAAGAATAAAAGGGCTGCAGCTTTTATGCAAAATTACCCCTTCGATCATATACTTTCCGTCCTGATCAGAGTTCGTTGTCCAGGTCCGGTTGTCATCCGGTGAAAGGAATTTGACTTCTGCATTTGGAACAGGTTGTACTTCGCCGTCCTTTTTCTTCTCGATCTTTCCTTTTATCGTTCCGTAGAAACCTTCCATATATTCCTTAGCCCTGTCAAGCTCATACTGTTGCGCCAGATCCATGTACCACTGATGACCTTCTTCGGGCATCAGGCAGAGAACTTTCTTCTCCTTGAGATACTGAACCATAAGGTCAGTTGCATCATTGAATTCCGGGTTTAGGTTATAGAATTCACATATATCTCTTATCTCCTGGACCCATTCCATAGCTTTGTCAGCCTGAGCTACCGGTTCTCCCTGGTAAGTTGTAGTAAATTCACCGCGGCGCATACAATAAGCATTCCAGTCGCCTTTAGGCATAACCTGTAAACCTTCTTCATCATAATTGCCAAGGAAGGATTCTTGATTAATATACAGGTAACTTGCTTCCAGATCATTGGTTGCATACCGTAAAAGACATTCTACAGCGTCTAAAACATCATCGGTCCTAAATCCGTTTTCAATAGCACTGATATACAGCCTTTCTCCTCTATGGGGCCCTGCGCGATAACATGCCTCACTCCACCCTACAGGTCTATTGGTTCTGTGATCTTCCGGATCCATGAATTTATCAATCGCAAGGCGAATTGTAGACTCACCAGACCATTGAGCATATTCTGACAGCCAGATAAACTTATTCTGCCAGTAAGGATTACCTTCCTTCACGGCAAGTGCGGCATATTCTTTTGCCCTTTCACGATCTGCCGCCTTGATCTGCATCCATTTTAAATAAGCCTCAAATTGTCTCACTTCAGGCCATACTGGCTGTAAGACCTCAGATTCAATTTTCCCGTTTAGCCGGTTAAACAGAGTTTCGAGGTCTTCCTGAGCCATACAGAATAATGAAGAAAATAGAAGCAAAGCAGAAACTATCAGGAACTTGCAAGTTGTGTTCATTGTTATTTTTTTTTGCTGCAATAACAACTCTGTTTAGCTCCTTATAAATTCAACTCTCCGGTTGGCAGCCTTGCCTTCAGAGGTGTTGTTCACAGAGACCGGTTTATTCTCACCCCAGCCCTTGCTGTTAAGGCGGGTGCCATCTATCCCCAGGTTTATGAGCTGATCAACTACGGCCTGTGCACGTTTCTCCGACAGAATCTGATTCATTGCTTCATCACCGTCACTGTCGGTATGTCCTTCAACACTTATTCTCAGTTCCGGATGCTCATTCAGCAATGCATATATGGAATTTATAACTCCCATTGATTCAGGCTTTATAGTTGCCTTGTTCACATCGAAGCGGATCCCGCTCGTAACGATCTTTCCATCCTGCATCAACTTGTCATAGAGCTTCACTCCGCCTTTGGCTATCCGGACGTTCTTTATCAGCCTGTTGATGCCCTTCACGCCGGCAGAGTTGAAACCACCGGCACTGAGTGTAATGCCTGAGAGATTTTCAGTGACGTTGGGTATATTCATTACCCTGGCTTCATCAAAATAGATCTTCATAGCCCGCTTGTTGAACGAGATGGCAACATGTCTCCAGAAGCTCTCATCATAATTGTATTCTTCCTCTGCACCGGGATAAAGGCCTTCGCCGATCTGGTAAATCTTCACCAGGTTCGGCATGAACTCTATTCGTCTGAATTCTGTTCCGAACTGATTTTTTGTGTCATACAGTTCGAGATAGTAGACGCAATAATCTTCTTTCTCAAACCAGGCATCAAATTCGATGGTGAATATTTCAGGCAGGTAATCCTTGTCCGGGTTTTTGATGTACGGAACGATCCAGGTATCATCGTCCTTGAAATAGATAACATTGTCTTCACCGAATACGGCATTTTCGACGCTGCCCCCTTCGGAAAGATCCCATTTTGACGGAAATTCGCCGTTCTGCTCATTTTCCTGGTTATCCTCGAAGATTATGCTGTCGCCGGGGACGAAGTCATATTTGTTCCATTTCAGAGTAGCCTGAGCCTGCATTGATTGAACGGTCAGCATCATGATGGAAGAAATCACGGAAGATAAGATGAGATATTTCATGGCATTATGGTTTTTAACCCAAGTTAATACCATGATCATACCATGATCAAGAGCGAATGAGCAAAGAGGGGGTTTGGATTAGTATCGGAGGTCTTAACGCCAGGCTCCTGATCCGGGGACTATTCGTATAAATGGTCAGTGATAGCCTGAAGGACCTTTTCCTTGAGGTTGGGGGATACGGGAACGGAGGAGCCGTTCTTAAGCAGAATATAGCCCCCATCCCTTTTAATGAATTTGTCGATGTAGTTCAGATTGACGATGTGCGACTGATGCACGCGTATAAGTCCCTGAGCCGGAAAGCATTGCCTCATATTCCTTTATGGTGCGTGAGACCATGATGTGTTTTCCTCCGGCAAGATGGAAGTGCGTATAATTGCTTTCGGCCTCAGCCCTTATAATATCACTGACGGATATAAGTTGAAGCGCATCGGCGGTATCGCAGTATGATACGCTTCATGACTCTCTTTCCATGCAGATTTTCACTCAGGGCCAGCAGTTTCATCTGCTCCTCCTCCTGGTTGACCACTTCACGTGCTTTTTCAATGGCCGACCTCAGCTCATCAAGGTCTATGGGTTTGAGTATATAATCAAGCGCGCTGACCTTGATGGCATCAAGGGCATACTCCTGGTGGCCGGTGATGAAGATGGTCCTGAAGTGCACAGGTGACACCTTCTTCAGAAGGTCGAATCCAAGGCCATCGGGAAGTTCAACATCGAGGAAGAGAAGATCAGGCTGGTGTTCCATTACAGCGGCATAACCTTCTTCAACACTGCCGGCCTGTGCGCTGACGGTTATGTCCGGGAAGTTCTGTTTCAGCAGGGTTGAAATGGTATTCCTGACCGCCTGTTCATCATCTATAATTATCGCTTTCATATCAGACCGGTTACCCGGGTCTCAAATTATGCATAAATCTTCTTATACGGAAGCATCATCACCACCTTTGTCCCGGCTGCAGCACCATCCTCATAAAGGTCGATGATCTCGTAGCTTATCTGTTTCTCCTTGAGGATCTTCCTGAAATGTTCAAGTCTTTTTTCGGTAAGTTTTGTGGAGATTGACTGTTTCTTCATGCGCGGGGTCTCTTCAGCAGCCTTCACCCTGCCTACACCGTTGTCTGTCACTTCAAGCATCATCAGCCCGTCGCGGAGGGCATATGAGACATGACGCGTCCTCCTTCCTTCCCTGGAGGAGTCCATGTTCAATGGAATTCTCAACGCAGGGTTGGGCCAGCATAGGAGGAACGGAGATATTCCCGGTATCAATCGACTGATCGACATTGATGTTATATTCAAATCCCTTTTCAAACCTGAACTGCTGAACATCCATGTAGAGGCGCAGGGTTTCTATTTCCTTATCCAGAGCCACATACTCTTCACCCGAGTTCTCAAGGATATTCCGCATCAGCCTCGCGATTTTCGTCAGAAAGGCATTGGCTTTCTGAGGCTTGTCAGCCATTATCAGGTCCTGTACCGCGCAGAGCGAGTTGAAGATGAAGTGGGGATTCATCTGGGTTCTCAGTAACCGTTGCTCGAGATCAATACGGGCAAACTGAGACTTCAACCTGTTCTGACGAGTATAGAGCAGCGAAATCAGAGTCAGCAGGACCAGCAAGATAAACAGGCCTTTAAGATACATTCTTTGTTCCCTGATCTTGTTCTCCTGGATCAATCTCTGCTGTTCCCGTTCATATTCCGCGGCCTTTTCCTTTTTATCAAAATCATACTGTATCTCCATACGTGTTACCTGCGTGAGGAATTCATCGTTACTGATGCTGTCTTTAAGACGGGTATGTTCCTTGAGATATTTGTATGCCAGGTCCTGACGCCCTGTTTTTGCATAAATATCGCTAAGCAAAAGTGAGGCATCTACGACCGCAAGTGGCAGATCCATCTTTTTCCCAGTATTATAAGCCTCAATACCCTTCCCTGCCGCCTGATGGTATCTGCCCTGAGATTGAAGTATGTTTCCAAAGGTTATGTAATATTCAGGCGGTACAGGCTGGTCGTTACCTGATCTGATATCGATGGCCCGGTTGATGTACCAGTGGGCAGAATCAATCAGTCTGAGGTGAAGGAAAGTTGAGGCCAGGTTAGCAGAGATATCCGCTTCTCCGGCCGTAAGGTTAATCTCCCTGCTCAGCGTCAGAGTTCTGCGCTGGTAGAAAAGTGCACTGTCGAACAGGCCCCTGGCATTGTATACCTGTGCTATGTTGTTGCATACTTTGCTGACCTCCCACAGGTCTTTTCTCCTTTCGGAAAGATTAAGGTGTTTTTTGAAGTATTCAAGCGCCATGTCATAGTCTTTCTGATAAAAATATGACAGGCCAATGCTCCCATAGGCCAGGGACATACCGCTTGAGTCGCTTTTCAGTTCCCAGAGACGGAGAGCCTCGAAATATTTGTCGATCGACTGGCTGAAGAGAGCCATCTCCTTGTAAACATTTCCGAGATTGTTGGTTGCGTCAGCCAGCGCGAGGGTATCTTTTACATCCCCGGCTGTTGCAATGGCTTTCTCGAGATACCCCTTTGCCTTTTCAAGATCCTGCTTTTGCCGGGCTACATAGGAGAGGACGTTAAGGCTGTTAATCATGCCACGGTGGTCTGCTGCCTCTTCAAAGTATTGAAGGGCAAGAGTTCCGTACTTTTCCGTGTTGAGATAATCGCCCTTGAAGCTGTAGACATAGGATAGTCCGTAACATGCCCGTGCCTTACCGGTAATATCACCGGTCTCCTCAAAGGTTGAAAGAGCCAGTTCATTATAGTACCGGGCGCTGTCGCCCTGATTGTATTTGGCAAGGTAGGCCATCCCCAGGGCCAGTGAGGCATCTGCCACGCCTCTACTGTATCCGCTTTGTCCGGGATGCACTGAGCGCCTGATGGGCCATGATAATTGAGATGTCCGGGGTGCGTCTGCTCCTACGTAGGCATCTCTCGACTGTTTGTTGATAACTGCGGTATCAGGGTTTTCCTGGTATGACTGCGCCGCTCCCGGAGAGGGAAGGAGTAACAGGGCAATGATCACAAGGGGAACAGTAACGGCAGTCATAATTGCAGATACTATCAAATATCAAGAACCAAGTTCGGAAAAAATGCGACTCAGGGCAAATAAAAAAATCAGAAGGATATTATTTCTGATCTGAGATTCAGTCCGTCAACCTGCAGGAGCCGGCCGGACAGTACTTCCCCCGCCCCGGTGATGATCTTGATCACTTCACAGGCCTGGTATGAACCGATGATCCCTGGCAGAGCGCCTATTACTCCCTGCTCCGAGGGGCTGGCATCTGCTGCCCTGACGGTCTTTTCAGGGTAGAGATCCCTGTATGAGGGTCCGCCGTTGTAGTTGAACACTGACACCTGTCCCATGAACTGGCTGACGGCGCCGTAAACCATCGGAATACCGGCAGCTCGCGTGGCGTCGCTGAGCAGGTATCTTGACGAGAAGTTGTCGGTGCAATCCACGGCAACGTCATATCCTCTCAGCAGCTCCGCGGCATTCTCTTCACCGAGTCTCACCGGGTAGGAATGGACTGTTACCAGTGGATTGATAAGAGAGATCCTTTCGGCTGCAGCTTCGGCCTTGGGCCTGGTGATATCCTCCGTATTATAAAGTATCTGCCGCTGGAGATTGCTCGTGCGGACTTCATCAGGATCAACGATGCCCAGGGTGCCGACGCCTGCAGCCGCAAGGTACATCAGCACAGGTGAGCCGAGTCCTCCGGCCCCGATTACAATCACCCTGGCTCTTTTCAGCTTCTCCTGCCCGTCAAAGCCCACCTCAGGAATGATGAGCTGGCGGTGATAACGGGCCTCTTCCTCATGTGTCAGTGCACTCATCCCGGATTTACCAATTTTTTGAACAAGCGTGATCAGAGTCTGTCGATAAAATCCCTTAGTTTTTGCTGCACCTCTGCTGCAAGAGGCTCAAGTGATGCATTGCCGACTGAAACCATCGAGGCCACCGGGTCAATGGCGCTCACCTCAACAACTCCCGGTTCGTTTTCTTCGATAACCACATTGCATGGCAGGAAAACCCCGATCTTGTCTTCGTACTGGAGTGCCTTGTAGGCAAAATGCGGATTGCAGGCGCCGAGGATCCTGTACTTCTTAAAGTCGACATTGATTTTATTCTTCAGTGTTTCCGACATATCAATCTCAGAAACCACTCCAAATCCCTGCGTCTTCAATTCAGCTTTTGCAAGTTCAATTACCTCCTGAAAACCTTTGCCTTTAACTGTTTTTGAAAAACAATACTTCATTGTCGTCAGATTTAGTTTTTACCATTCTGAGCTGATTTACCGGGTAACAGTTCAGGATACCAATATACTCCAAAATTGCAATAACTAAAAGCGGGCATTTGTACTTAACTCCGTAATCGGTATGATTTTTGCGCATTCCAACCGTAACCTATACTTCCCGAGTTATGAAAAGAGTTATGACAGGCTTCGCACTGCTGCTGATAACAGGCACCCCGGCAACTATGACATCATGTGAGAGAACAAAGAACGATACCCCTCCGGGCGACCCGGTTCAGATTGAACTGAGCCTGAAGCAAAAGGAGATTGTGGAATCGGCAAACAAGTTTGCATTTGACCTGTTTCTGCCGATAATTACCGAGAAAAAGGGAGCGGAGAATATCATGATCTCACCGTTCAGCGTGGCCAGCGCCCTGTCGATGACACTCAACGGAGCAGGTGGTGAAACATTTGAGGCCATGAAGACAGCGCTTCGCTATGATGGCAAAACAATTGAGGAGATCAATGATGCCTATCTGAAACTGATGAAAGATATGGTCGCCGTTGATCCGAGGGTCGTTATGGAAATTGCCAACTCTGTGTGGGTGGAAAAGAGACTGGTTGTCAAACAGCCGTTTATTGATGCCCTGAAGACCTGGTATCTTGCCGAGGCTAGAGCTATTGACGTAACAGGATCCGGGATGCTGTTGATATGGTCAATAACTGGATTGAGGATAAAACGCATGACAAGATTCAGAAGATGCTCGATAATCTGAGCCCTGATCTTGCAATGCTCCTTATCAATGCTGTTTATTTCAACGGCAAGTGGAGATATCAGTTTGACACAAAAGAGACAAAGGATAAACCTTTTTATCTGACCCCTGATTCACAGGTGGAGGTGCCGATGATGTTCCGGAATGAGAAATTTGCCGTTACCCGGTCAGAAAACGCAGTGCTTGTTGAACTGCCTTACGGACAGGGTAACTATTCGATGGTGGTGATGTTGCCTGATGAGGGCGTTTCAACCTCAATCGCCGCGGCTGCCATAACCCCTGAAAAATGGTCGCAGTGGATGGCAAACCTGGCAAACGGCGCCACTGAAGTAGACCTCAGCCTGCCGCGATTCAAATATGAATACAAAAGGACACTAAATGATGACCTCGCCGCCCTGGGAATGGGGATCGCATTTACTACGTCGGCCGATTTCAGCAATATCAGTGATCAGTCGCTGATGATATCAAGGGTGTTGCATCAGACCTTTATAGAAACCAACGAGGAGGGCACCGAAGCGGCTGCAGCCACTGTTGTCGAGATGGTGTTTACATCCATGCCAATGGTCACCACCGTAAATATCAACCGTCCGTTCCTGTACTTCATTAGAGAGACCTCCACAGGCACTATAGTATTTATGGGGCAGGTGGTGGATCCGAGGTAAATCGGAATTTGCGATTTGCGATTTTCGAATAGGGGTACAATATCGACCTGTATATGCAAGGTGTAAGGCTTCACACCAAGATGTAAATCGCCTGTTGTAACGTCTGGACTCTTGTTACTTACTGCTCCGGTATTCCTGCAGCAATGACTGGAAGACCTCTTTCACGGAGAATATGCCTGTAGACCTGAATGCATTGGCACCTGCAAAAGCATAACCGCTTTCGAAATTTCCCTTTAAAGCGTTCATCAGTGCAACAATAATGCAATAAGGGCTCTTTGATATATCACAGGTCCTGATGCATTGGAACGGACATTTCTTCGGCTGTTTCTTTCCGGCCTTCACCTTTTCGATAAAGCTGCTGAGGATGGCTCGTCCGGGCATGCCTACCGGGCTTTTGATAATTTCAATGTCTCCTTCTTCCGCGTCAATATAGGTCTGTTTAAAGGCGGCGGATGCATCGCATTCATTGGTTGTGACAAATCTTGTCCCCATCTGAACGCCTGAGGCCCCCAGTGCCATTATATCATGAATGTCCTGCCCGGTATAGATACCGCCGGCGGCAATGAGCGGGATCTTCTGGTCGTATTTCTCTTCAAATGTCTTTAGCTCAGCCACTATTTCCGGAACCAGCACCTCCAGGGTGAAGTTGGTGTCAGCGATCTGTTCCTCCTTAAAGCCGAGATGTCCTCCGGCCTTCGGACCTTCAACAATAACTGCATCAGGCAGGTAGTCATAGTTTGACTTCCACTTCTCGCATATAATTTTCGCAGCTCTGGCAGATGATACTATGGGGACGAGTTTTGTAATGCTCTCCTTTTTCAGGAATGACGGCATATCGAGAGGCAGTCCGGCCCCTGCGATAAGTATGTCAACCTTTTCAGCAATGGCAGTCTTAACCATGTCGGTAAAATTTGTCATGGCCACCATCACATTGACGCCAATAATGCCTTTTGTCTTTTCCCTGGCCCGCCGGATCTCTTCCTTCAGTCCTTCAATACTGGCCTCCAGAAAATTACCTGAAAGATCCTTGTACAGCAGACCGAGGCCTGCACTTGAAATTACTCCAACCCCACCTTCATTGGCAACAGCAGCTGCCAGTCCCGACAGTGAAATTCCTACACCCATCCCACCCTGTATGACCGGAACAGCGATCTCCAGGTTTCCGATTTTCAATGATTTCACGATATAATTTATTGATTAGGCGGTCAAATGTATCCTTTAATTGATACAGTCAGCGGTTTAACCGATAATTATCATAGGATTATAATGCAGATATAACTTAATTTAACCATATGAGCTGATAATCTGCTGATTTACTGACAACCGGTTGCCCCGGTTATCCCAGTTTCCCGCCCCCTCCGTATTCCCCCCGGGTTTTTCATGGCATCCGCCTTCGCCCGGTTCCCCGTTTTGCCGAGTTTATCACGGTCCCCCGGTCCCCCGGTCCCCCGGCCCTTCGGCTCCACACTTTCCCCGGCCCTTCGGCTCCACCCTTTTCCCGGGCGGTTAATTGAATTTCCTCGCGGAGAAATAGTCTGACAGCTCGGCCATGGCCTGGCCCCCGTTATGGAGGTCACGGATGATGACGCCTCTCTCTATGATGGCAATGCGGGTGCAAATTTCCGTAACATGATTCAGGTCATGGCTGGAAATAATCATCGTTGCTCCGGTACTTCTGTTATAGTCTGAAAGAATCCTTTTCAGCAGGATCTGCGATGTGGGATCAAGACTGTTGAACGGTTCGTCAAGGATGACAACCTTTGGCCCGGTGATCAGTGCCGAAGCGATGCCTATCTTCTGCTTGTTCCCTTTGGAAAAATCGCGGATGAACTTCTTCTTCTGCCCCAGGATCTCGCCGTTGAAGAAATTGCTGAATTCTGAAAGTTTTGAGGCAATCAGCTCTTTTGTAAAACCATACTCTTCCGCAATGAAATCAAAATACTCCTCAGGGGTCAGAAAGCCGATAAGAAATCCCTCGTCGAGATATGAGGAGGTATAATCTTTCCATTTCTCCGATTTGGAAATAACATATTCGCCGGATCTCAACTCACCTTTGTCAGCTTTTATCAGGTCAAGCATTAGGCGCAGGAGGGTGGTCTTGCCGGCGCCATTATTTCCCACCAGCCCGAATATCTCTCCGTCGTTAACCGTTAGCTCGCTGATGTTCAGGACGACTTTCTGCTTATAGCTTTTTGCCAGGTTTACTGCCTTGATCATAGGTTGAGGTTTGTCAGTTTGAAAGTTTCCGGAATCCTTCCATGGATTTGTACCTGCGTGTGCTGAAGAGGACAGCGATTACGTTCCTGAGCCACCAGCGGTGTGAGAGAAGGAAGGCAAGGCCGATGCCTGCAAGAACAATTTTGCCAATGGTATCACCTGCCAGCAATTCGAGCAGCTTGTAAAGCCCGAGAGGCACAATCACAAAGAGCAATCCCAGCAAAAACTGGCTTCCCTTGACACCCTGGTAGTTCATGAATGTGCTTTCATTAAGGCTTACCCGTCCGTCATTCAGAAGTGCAAGCATCATCACCAGGAAAGAGTTAGCCCCGAGGTTGTAAAGCAGAAGAGATGAAACAAGTATCATATCCGGTTTCCCACTTATGGCAATGAAGACTGCGAGGGGGATGAAGGTCAATACCGTTAATATTACCTGCAGATAGAGTTTTGCCCTGAGGTAGCTGATGAAGTCGTTCTTTCGGGCCATTATGCCGTCAAAGTATGTGCTCTCCCAGCTGAAGATGAGCTGCCCGTATGACGCGGATGCCAATCCGATCAGCATTGTTGTGATCACCAATGTAAAGAACGGACTGCTTATTCCGTCTTCCCGGGAAAACATAAAAATGAAATAGACAAGAAAGAATGGCACGAGCAGCATGGTGTTCCTGGGTCGTTTATTGCGAAGGAGCATTAAAATCTCGAGCGACAGGTACCTTCCGGCGTCACCCAGTTGACTGAATCTCCCCATAAAACTTCTTCCTGCAGCCTTCAAACTGAGCGTACTTTCTGACTGGTCAATGCGGAGGTACCCATGCAGCACGAGGTATATAATCTTTATTGTGGCAATGATAAGACCGATGCCAATAATGAAGGGAAGAGGCTGTCCTTCAGTAATGGATGTTCCCAGGGCACGGGAGATATCGGGTATTGAACCGGTGAGGCCATGGAGCAGGGCAACGGCAGCGGCAACACCTGCCGGGATAATCCAGTTAACCGTATTGATCCTGATAAGCATACCGGTAATCATGGCCAGCAGGTTGTTAAGCATGATAAACAAAATGCATCCTGCAAGGAAGCTAAAGGCCGCAAAAGTCCCCTGTGAAGGACCGGTAACCATAACCGCAAATGGCGTGATCAGGAACAGGGGGAGAAAATTGAAAAGATTGAGATAACTCCTGAGAATTATATTATTTGCAAGTTTCTTCCTCCGGATCCGGAATCTCAGATAAGGCATGATCTCCAGTGAAGGCACGTTCTGCATAAGGCATCTCACGAGATAATCACCAAACAGATACCACAGAATCACAGCATGGAATTTTCCGGCTGCCTCACCGCCCTCCTCTGCCAGTGATGAACTGAAATCATACCCGAAACTCAGGTACAGGAAAATGAGGTTAAATCCAAAGAACAGATAGGCAATCCGGGTGAAGATATTTCTCCTCCATCTTTCATTACGGATAAACGACTTCCAGATATGTGAGTAAAGGTACATTTACTCCGACTTCACATAACTCCCTTTTCGGGAACTAACTTACTAATTTTCTTGATAAAAGGCAATAAATGGAACGCTTTTCTGCGAATGGTCCATGGCTGATTATTGTCTCTTTGATAAAATGAAGTTACTTTGTGCCGATGAACCTGACCTATATCGATTTTCTTGTGAGCGGAGTGCTGGCCACGATCATGTTCGGCGTGGGGCTTTCGATCAACTTCAACGATCTCAGGCAGATATACCAGTCACCAAAGGCATTTGTCCTCGGTTTGATATCGCAGATGATCCTGCTCCCGCTTATAGTCTTTCTCCTTATAGGTTTTACAGACCTGCCGCCGGCAATAAAGGTGGGCTTCATCATTTTGTCGGCCTGTCCCGGGGGCACCACTTCAGGGTTTGTTACGGTTCTCTTCCGTGGCAATGTGGCCCTCTCCGTCTCCCTGATAACCATCAACAGTCTAATCACCCTTGTAACAATACCGCTTCTTGTCAATCTGGCTCTTACTGTTTTTACAGGAAGACACTCGCAATTCGAGTTGCCGCTGGTTCAGACCTTCCTTCAGATCTTTTTTGTGACTCTTTTGCCGGCTTTCACAGGGGTGCTGCTTAGATATTACCGTGAGAAGATTGCGGACCGGATCCAGAAGCCGGTGAGGACCGTGATGATCGTTCTCTTCGCCGGGGTATATACACTGATAGCCTTTGCGGACGAGTCGAAGGGTGGTTCCGGAATTACCTTTCCCGATTTGTGGAGTATCCTGCCTTACGCCGTCATAATAAATCTGGCCGGGTTTGCTGCAGGGATGGTCATGGGCCTTTTTGGGAAGACCGGAATAAGAACATCCTGGACAATCGGGGTGGAGGTTGCCCTTCAGAACACCACACTTGCCCTCCTGGTAGCCGGAACGCTGATACAGAGCAATGAGATGGTCAAGCCTGCACTGGTTTACGCTCTCTTCTCTTTCTGGACAGCCCTGCTATACGGGATTGTTGTCAAGAAATACAACAAGTCGAAACTATTCGGGGAATTCAACTGAGGGGCGAATAATCTAATGTATTACAATGCATTAGATTATTGCACCGGTACCGGTATGCCAGGAATGTGGCTATTGTCATGACGGCTCTGAGGGATTTCAGGTTTATCTGATAATTTATTTTATTAATTCAATATCAAATATTTCATGTCTGTCAAACTGAAGCCAGTACTTTATTGAGTTTTGTCTGACCAGTTCCCAGTAGATGTCGCTGTCGAGACCGTAGATGAAGTTTATCTCCTTCAATTCCGATGAGACCTTGTCGGCAAGTTCCTTCTTAAGGGTGATACGTACCGTTCGTCCTTTGTGTGTGAAGTCCGCAGCAGCGAAAAATGGTTTTTCAGTGCTGACAGTCAGTAATCCGTGGCCGGGGGTGGCTCCTGTGCTTACCTGTATGCCGTCGTTCATACAGCTCAGTGGCGGCATTGAGCCGGCATGTGTGGTCACGGTCATCTCATCGACGCCGGTGCAGAAATATTCCCGTGCCCGGATCCCCATTTTAACACCTATGATAGCATATACTCCGAGATGCCGGTGCAGTTCGTTGCCAATCACGCCCGAGGTCCACTCGTCTTCGCCGTATCTGTTGCGTATTTCAGTGACAAATGGCTGTAAATCAGCCATATAAAAAGAGGTATCAGCGGGCATGGCCTTAATGACCTGCATCCGCTCCACTGTTTCTCCCCGGAGCATTTTCAGGGCTGCCTGTCGCAACCCGTCGATGTCGGCCGGAGTGTGGTAAACCGCCCTGCCATCTCCCCCTGTTGCGGTGAATAGTTCGGGAAAGTGCAGCAGCAGGGGAGCCATCTCGTCAAATGCCGTAAATACGAATGAATGAGAAGGCATGGAGCCGATCAGATCCTTCACCCTGGAGGCATATGGAGAATGTATGCCAGATATCTGCTGAATGAGGGATTCATCATAAAAGCCTTCTCCGCCGCCGCCTGCAACAATCACCGGAAGAGGGCCGGCAAGCACTTTCTCAGCGGCGCCGGGCGCGGACTTGTAATTAAATCCGTCTTTTCCCGGCAGGCCGCTGTTGGTCCAGAGCACCTGTTTTACCCTGCCGGCAAACAGTGGCTCCTTTTCCATCGCATCAGCAACTGTCTGCAGGGGGCCCATGGATATGAAGGTTACGGGCGTTGTCTCTGAGGCCAGTGTCTCCCTGATAAGTTTCAGTGCGCCATCAGCATTAGCGACAGGCAGTCCCTCATGCCACAATCCGTCTGCCATACTCCTGATTTTTTCGTATGCAACAGGAGCCTTGTGATATCCGTCTGAAACAGTGATGGCGAGTATTCTCACATCAGGCGATGCCATCAGGAGGCATATCGCTTTAAGGTCATCAATGCCCCCGTCGCTGTCAATGATCACGTAGTGCCTGGGCTTCCAGGGGTGCGCGCTGGCAGGCATCATGAACAGCAGCAACAGAAGTGCAAGTATAGTCCGTCTCATTTTTCCCGTTTTTCCAAATGTAATAATTTAACTCCTATTGCCGGCTGTTATCGTTATTACCTGTCGTGCAACAGCCTCCGGAGTATGATCGGATTTTCTTTTTTACTATCTTGACAACCCTAATTCTGCTTTTGTGAAGAAGAGGATCTGGTTGTGGTTTTTAACCGGTATTTTGGCCGGAGCGGTTTTATTATTGGGGTTTGGCAAGGCGGTGGAGGCCACCTCCACCAATGACTTCTGTGCCTTGTGCCATGTACACCCGCAGGCTACCTCCAGCTGGAAACAGGGGGTACATTATGCCACACAGTCGGGCTACCGTGTTTCATGCACAGAGTGCCACCTGCCACCGAAAGGGGAGGGTTATCTCATAGAGAAGGCGAAGACGGGCATGCGTGATCTGTGGAGCTACTGGACCAAAGATTTAACCGAGTTCGACTGGGAGGCAGCCTCGACTCTTGAGAGAGCCTCAAAGCATGTCTATAATTCAACCTGCGTAAAGTGTCATGAGAATCTCTTCCCTGCAAAACTGACGCGTGAAGGATCGGAGGCGCATCTCTATTACAAGCAGATGACCGATAAGGGAGAGGATCTGCACTGCATAAGCTGTCACCTCAACGCCGGCCACTACATCAAGGACTATGTGCATGGCAGCAATACCGGTTTTGCAAGTGCAGTCAGTGCACCTGACACAATCTACAAGACCCCTGCCGTTGTTTCTTCTTTTGAGGATTTTACCGAGCAGATTCCGGGCTCAGGTGTAACGTTCCGCATGATTGCCGTGCCGGGAGGATCATTTACCATGGGGAGTCCTGAAGATGAGCCGTTAAGGGATGCGGACGAAGCTTCAGGGGAGGTGAAGGTGGAAGCCTTCTTCATTGCTGAGGTGGAGGTGACATGGGACGAGTATATGGAGTTTTACAGGCAGACGGCCTCGGAGGGCAGATCGACAGACACGGAGGGTTCACGGCTTAAGGTGGCTGATGTGGATGCTGTCACCGGAGCCACACCGCCATATGGCAAGCCTGATCAGAACTGGGGTATGGGCCGCAGGCCGGCGATATCGATGAGCTGGCACGCTGCCGAAACATATTGCCGGTGGCTTTCCCAGGTGACAGGAAAGAATTACCGCCTGCCAACCGAAGCGGAGTGGGAGTATGCATGCAGGGCCGGGACGCAGACACCCTATTTTTTTGAGGGTGATCCGTCAAAATATGACAGGAAAGGCATTTTCGGAGGTAAGCCTGACACCTCGGTTATAAACACCTTTGTGATCTACCGGGGTAACAGTCCGTCAAAGACGCAGGAACCCTCAGCCGTGAAGGCCAACCCCTGGGGGCTGAAGAACATGAGCGGGAACGTGGCCGAGTTCTGTTCCGACATGTATGAAGGTACGGATGAGCATGTCATCAGGGGAGGGTCATACCGTGACGGCGCTGCAGGTGTCAGGAGCGCTGCACGCGATTACACGCGCACGGCCGAATGGCTGAAGACTGACCCTCAGATGCCAAAGAGCATCTGGTGGTACTCGGATTGTTTTTATGTGGGATTCCGGGTGGTGATGGATTTGAATCAGTCGGCAGTCGGCAGCCCACAGCCGGCAGTCGTTCCAGGCAGCAGGCAGTAGAGGGCCGAGCGTTAAAAAATGACCCGATGGGCATTTTAGCGAAGGAGCCAGATTGAAGGGATGGCAATAGCCTATAGTAAAATAAATACGCCGTAGGCGTTAAAGTATTGTAGCAGAATAATATAAAATACATTTATTTACCCTGTAGGGGTTTAAGTATTGTCCGGACAGCATAATTATTAACTTTGAAACATAGAACCTGAAACATTATGAAAAAATCACCCATCTCAAGAAGAAACTTTCTGGGTACGGCAGCGGCTGCGGGCGCAGCAGGCATTGTTGTGCCGGCACTGATAACCTCGTGCTCACCAAAAAAGAGGAAGGAGGTCATCCTTCCCGTGATGCTTGACGCGGCTCCCGACGGGCCACTCCTCAAGGCCGGACTGATTGGCTGCGGAGGCAGGGGAACAGGCGCTGCCCTGAACTTTCTGCACTGCGGGCCCAACCTGACAATCTCGGCGCTGGGCGACGTGTTTACCGACAGGGTGACCTCATGCCGCGAGCGTCTGGCCAAGGATGGTGTTGAGATAGCCGATGAGAATTGCTTCACCGGTTTTGACGCCTATCAGAAGGTCATTGATTCAGGCGTCGATGTGATCCTCCTTGCCACTCCTCCTTATTTCCGTCCTCAGCATTTCGAGGCTGCAGTGAGTGCAGGCAAGCATGTCTTCATGGAGAAACCGGTAGCGGTTGATCCGGCAGGCGTCAGGCAGATTATGGCAAGCGGCGAGAAGGCAAAGGGTATGGAACTATGTGTTGTAACCGGTACCCAGAGACATCACCAGCATGATTATGTAGCCACATGGGGCAAGGTGCAGGAGGGTATGATTGGCGATATTGTTGCTGCCAACTGTTACTGGAACCAGAATCAGCTCTGGTACCGTGACCCCAATCCTTCATGGTCGGAGATGGAATACATGATCCGCGACTGGGTAAACTGGAGTTGGTTGTCGGGTGACCATATCGTTGAACAGCATGTTCACAATATCGATGTTATAAACTGGTTCACCGGGAAGAAGCCGGTTTCTGCCGTCTCATTCGGTGCCCGACACAGACGCGTCACCGGTGATCAGTACGATTTCTTCAGTACGGACTTTATTTATGAAGGAGGTTTCCATGTTCACAGCATGTGCCGCCAGATAAACGGCTGCGAGGGCAATGTCTCCGAATGGATACAGGGCACGGAGGGAACCTCCAATTGCCAGAACACTGTTTGGGACCCGGCCGGTACAGAACTTTGGAAATATGACGGTTACACCCTTGATGAAGCGGGTAAAATGACCGATCAGCTTATCAGGAGCCCATATGACCAGGAGCACGTTGATTTCGTTACAGCCATTCGTACGGCGAAACCACTGAATGAGGCTGAGTTTGTCGCTGTATCGACCATGGCCGGAATCATGGGCCGCCTCTCAGCCTATACAGGAAAGAAGGTGACCTGGGACGAGATGATGAACTCAGAGCTGAAGCTCGGACCAAAAGTGTTTGAGATGGGTCCGGTTGATGTCCCGAAGACCATACCGGTGCCAGGCGAGTAAATAAAACCAGAGACAATGGAAACAAAATCACGCCGCAGTTTTCTCAGGGGAGCTGCTGCAACCGGTGCTGCGCTCATTGCTGCACCGGCACTCCTCTCCGGCAGGAGCCGGTCAGTGCTGATACCTGACGCCGACAAACCTTTCAGGCTGGCTTATGCACCATCGATAGGAATGTTCCGCGAGCTATGTGGCAGCGACGACCCGGTTGACAACATTCAGTTCATTGCCGACAAGGGTTTCAGGGCAGTCTTTGACAACGGGCTCCCCGGACGTCCACCGGCTGAGCAGGAACGTATTGCCTCAGCCATACAGCGCATGGGCCTGATGATGGGACCATGGGTGTTGTATGCCGATTTTGGTAAGACATCCTTTGTGCTGCCGCACAAGGAGGTACGTGACTTCCTTACCATAAAGATGGAGGAGGGTCTGGACGTGGCCAGAAGGACGGGATTCAAGACGGCGCTGGTTGTCCCCGGAAGATTCGATGAAAGACTTCATTCAGACATACAGCGGGCAAATGTAATTGATAACCTGAGGTATTGCGCTGATATTACCGAACCCGAAGGCATGACCCTGGTGATCGAACCGCTCAACACGCTTCGTGATCATCCCGGCCTGTGGCTGACTCAGATGCCGCAGGCCTACCAGGTCTGCAAGGCGGTAGACAGCCCTGCGGTGAAGATAGTGGAAGACTTGTACCACCAGCAGATAACCGAGGGTAACCTGATACCGAACATCGAGGCATGCTGGGACCAGATAGCCGCCTTCCACGTGGGTGATAACCCTGGTCGCAATGAGCCAACCACAGGAGAGATCAATTACAAGAGTATTTTCAAATATCTGCTCTCACGCGACTATACCGGGGTGATATGCATGGAACACGGCCGGAGCGTCAGGGGACCTGAAGGTGTTAAGAGGGTCATCGAGGCATACCGGGAGTGCGATCCGTTCTGATAATCATTCTTTAACCATCTGAACCTGTTTGAGCAGAGGCACCGCAACCATAAGTGACAAGTGGGTCAAGGCATCCATTATTGGAACAATATGGGCTGCTGCCGAGATCGTTCTCGGCAGCTTCCTTCATAACCTCCGTGTGCCTTTCAGTGGTAACATGCTGACTGCCATTGCACTTGTGATCCTGATATCGGTTAGTTACAAGTGGCGCGAGCACGGTCTCTACTGGCGTGCGGGACTGATATGCGCACTGATGAAGGCCATGTCGCCCAGCGCCATCATCTTCGGGCCGATGATTGCGATCATTGTGGAGTCGCTGCTCCTTGAAGCATCAGTCAGAATCCTCGGCAGGACATATATAGGGTTTATTGCCGGATCGATGCTTGCCATGTCATGGAATCTGTTCCAGAAGATATTCAACATGATCATCTTCTACGGTGGCAACCTGGTAGATATCTATTCGAGCATTACCGCCTATGCCTCGAAGCAGCTGAACCTGAAGTTTGATGCCTTCTGGGCGCCGCTGGTGCTGCTTCTGTCAATCTATGCTCTTTTTGGAGCTGTCACGGCTGTCGCCGGCATCATTACCGGCCGAAGACTGGCCGCCATGCCACCTGAGGCTTCATTGCCGGAACCTGCAGTGATCAGGTCATCACCCAGGAGGGAGGAGCATCCCTTTGAATATTCAACCAGTTGGCTGGTGGCTGACATACTGCTTGTTGCCGGGATGCTGGTGGTAGTCAGTACGACAAAATGGTACTGGTGGATCATTACGATCGTACCTCTGGTCACAATCCTTGCCCTTCGGTACCAGCGTGCCATGAGACAGCTCTCCAGACCCGGTTTCTGGATCACCTTTGTAATCATCACCATGCTTTCGGCGCTGGCTTTTACCGCATTTCAGCCAGGCAAAAACGACATCACGGAGGCCGTTCTCATCGGTATACAGATGAACTTCCGTGCAGTGATTATAATTGTCGGCTTCTCCGCACTGGGCACCGAGCTTTATAATCCGAAGATCCGCAGCCTCTTCAGTCGAACACGCCTGAGGCAATTGCCACTGGCCCTCGAGCTGTCGGCCGCCAGCCTGCCGACAATGATTGCTGACATGCCCGACCTGAAGACTGCAATGAAAAAACCGGTGTCAATACTCAACCGGATGATAACACGGGTGGAGAGGAGGCTGAATGAAGAACGGCCCAGGCCGCCGGGTGAAAGGAAGATATATATCGTAACAGGAACCATAGGTGAGGGGAAGACTGCATGGCTGGCAAAGCTTACAGGCCTGCTTAAGGAAAAAGGGGTCAGCGTCGGTGGTATCCTTGCATTGCGAATTGTTGAGGAGGGCACGACCACGGGTTATGACGTATCCGACATTGCCACCGGTAACCGGACTCCCTTCCTGAGACATACAGGGAATGAGACCATGGGTGTGGAAAGGTTTACTGTAAATGACGCCGGGTACGAAGCAGGGAACAGGGCACTGGGTTATGAAGCCATCCGTGATAAGGATGTGATCATTGTCGACGAGATCGGCCCCCTTGAGCTCAAAGACCTGGGATGGAGCGAGGGGCTGGAAGGGCTGTTAAAAGAGACCGATGCGGTACTGATCATTGCTGTCAGGAAGAGTCTTACGGAAGCGGTAACTGGAAAATTCGGGCTGGCAGGCGCCCGGGTTATAGATGTGGCCTCCGGCGATGTTCTCAGATATGCGAATGAGATTGCATCAATAACTTCGCAAAAACCAAAGCAATGAATGAGATACTTGACAAGGTAAGACAAGAGCTCAGGGAGGCTTCGGATGAAAAGACACGTGAGACAGGACTCAGATTCTTCAAGGAGGAGGTGAACCTGTACGGGATCAGGTCAAAGACCGTGTCTGAGATTGCACGGGTAAACTATGCCCTGGTAAAGCAGAAATCTAAACATCAGATCTTCAGCCTTTGCGATTCATTGTGGCAGTCGGGCATGATGGAGGAAACCTTCGTTGCCTGTATATGGACTGAGAAACTGGCCGGCCAGTTCGTTCCGGAAGATTTTGAAGTACTTGAGTGCTGGGTGCATAATTATGTCAATAACTGGGCATCATGTGATACTCTCTGCAATCATACCGTGGGCGATTTCATCCAGAAATATCCAGATTATATCTCTGAGTTGAAAAGGTGGGCAAGGTCTGAAAACAGGTGGGTGCGAAGAGCATCTGCCGTTTCTCTGGTAATACCTGCCCGCAGGGGAAAGTTTCTTGCAGAGATCTTTGAAATTGCTGAGATATTGCTCCGCGACACTGATCACATGGTGCAGAAAGGTTACGGCTGGATGCTGAAGGAGGCAAGCAAACCGTATCAGAAAGAGGTATTCGATTTTGTCATGATGCACAAAGCCGTCATGCCGCGTACTGCTCTCAGGTATGCCATAGAAAAGATGCCCCCTGATCTGCGGGCAGTGGCGATGGTTAAATAGTGGATTCAGGCCCCGACACTTTGTGTACGTGGTTGTGACCCTGCGGGTCTCAATCTGAAGGTCGTGAGTCTGAAGATCTTATTTCTTAAGTTCGTGTCGGAGCTATCTCTTTTCCCATTCCTCAACGGAAATCACCTGCGCATAGCTTTTGAGTGTTGCCAGTGTTGAGGCGTGCACATCGGCTGCGATGACCTCACGGTCACCGAACTTAAGGTTGCGGGTGGCACAGGCGTCATGAAGCAAAATGACATGATACCCGTAAGTCATGCGCTGCCCGCACCGCCGCCTCCACACACATCTGTGTCTGCATCCCGCAGATCACCAGGGTGTCAATCTCCAGGCCGTCAATATGCTCCTTCAATCCCGTGCCCAGGAAACTGTTGACCTCTTCCTTGACGAAGATCTTCTCCCCGGGCAACGGTTCCACCATCTCATTGATCTCCATGCCTGATGCCGCCTTGTGCTGTATGAAGATGACAGGCTTGTCCATCTCGCGGGCCCTGTCAATGGCCAGTAGCCGCCATCTCTGCAGCCTTTCCAGGTTCGACCAGCTCTGACCGGCCTCCGGGGAAATAGAAGTTCTGTATGTCAATGACAAGCAGTGCATAATCAGTCTGGGCTGCTGCATACTTAAATGCGGCAAGGAAGACGAGTGAAAGAATGAAACTCTTCATGATGAACGGATAGTTGATTACCCAAAATTAGTAGCTTTAGCGGACATATTTTACATCCGCACTATGAAACTCTCCAAAATCCCTCTCCTTGGCCGGGTGGTAATTGCCATTATCCTCGGAATTATTGTCGGACTGTTTGCCCCGGTCTGGTTTGCCCGGATTTTTGCAACATTCAACTCGCTGTTTGGCAATTTCCTGTCGTTCATTATTCCGCTTCTTATAATCGGGCTCATAACCCCTGCCATCGGAGAGTTGGGTCGCGGAGCCGGGAAACTGCTGGCACTTACAGCGCTTATTGCTTATATATCAACCCTGTTCTCTGGCTTCTTCACCTTCTTTTCCTGTCAGACGGTGTTTCCTCATATCCTGTCTGAAGGCATCGATACCGGGATGCTTAACGGAATAGAGGAGATTAAGATAGATCCGTTCTTTACAATCGGGATGCCACCGGTGATGGATGTTATGCCGGCGCTGATCCTTTCATTCTGCATCGGCCTGGGCATAACATTCCTGAAAGGCGATGCCCTGCAGAAAGCGTTTCTGGAATTCAGGGAGATAATTACAATGATCATTAAGAACATTATCATCCCGTTTCTGCCTCTCTATATTTTCGGCATGTTTCTTTCAATGTCCGTTTCAGGCCAGGTTTATTCGGTAATAGTTCTTTTCCTGAAGGTTATACTGGTAATCTTCATTCTTCACGTATTGCTGCTGATAATACAGTTCCTGGTTGCAGGAGCGATATCGGGAAGGAACCCCCTGAAAGCCCTGAAAGGCATGCTGCCTGCTTATGCCACCGCCCTTGGCACTTCGTCATCGGCTGCCACGATTCCAGTCACCCTTCAATGTGCGATCAACAATAAGGTTAACCCGGCAATCGCCTCTTTCACCGTACCTCTTTGTGCCACCATCCACCTGGCCGGTAGTACAATGAAAATCACCGGATTTGCACTGGCAATCCAGTACTTTTTCGGGATTCCGATAGACTTACCCGCATTCATCGGGTTTATTTTCATGCTCGGGATCATCATGATTGCCGCTCCCGGTGTGCCCGGGGGCGCCATCATGGCGGCGGTAGGCATTCTTCAGAGCATGCTTGGCTTCAACGAGCAGATGATCGGATTGATGATCACGCTTTACATTGCGGTCGACAGCTTCGGAACAGCATGCAATGTGACCGGTGACGGTGCAATAGCACTGATCATGGATAAGATTTCAAGGAAGAGCCACCCGGAGGCCTGAATGCGCTGACAGGAACACAAGGGAGATCGGTTCCCAGGAAACAAAGCCCGAAAAAAATTGTTTACTTTTCAGAAAAGAAAAACAGCATTCAGTCCTGATGAATATTATAAAATACCTCGCCCTGCTGGCTTTTGCCGCGATTATGTTTGTCTCTTGCAGCAACCTTAAGCCTGGAAAGGGACAAACCATATGTGGTAGTGGTCTCGCTTGATGCCTTCCGCTGGGATTATGACTCCATTCACGGTACACCGGTTCTTGATGACATTGCCAGGAATGGGGTGATGGCAAGGAGGCTGATACCGTCATTTCCGACAAAAACCTTTCCCAACCACTATACGATAGCCACCGGCCTTTATCCTGACCATCACGGCCTGGTCAACAACAGCTTCTATGCCCCCGACCTTGATCTCGTCTACAGGATCGGCGACCGGGCGATGGTTGCCAATGGTGATTTTTACGGAGGAGAACCGATGTGGGTAACTGCACGTAAACAGGGTATGAAGAGCGCATCATTTTACTGGGTTGGCTCGGAGGCGCCCATACAGGGCATCCAGCCTGACTACTGGAAGGTTTTTGATGATGAGGTAGCTTTTGGAGACCGGGTTGACACAGTTATCAAATGGCTCTCCCTGCCGGCAAACAGAAGACCTCATCTTGTCACTCTTTACTTCGAGGAGCCTGATGCCATCAGTCACGGTTACGGTCCCCTGTCACCGGAGACAGGGGCCGTTGTAAGGTCCCTCGACAGCCTGATTGGTGTTCTGAGAACAGGACTGGCAGGTCTGCCGCATGCAAAAAATATCAATCTAATTGTCCTCTCCGACCACGGCATGACGGAGGTCGACGAAGTGCGATACAACTATATTCTTGACACATTGCCTCAGGTTATGGTGAAAAGGATCTACGGCGGCAATCCGGTATGGGCTGTTGAGCCTGCAGAGGGCAAGACCGACAGCGTATTACTGCTGCTGAACATCCAGCAGGGTATGAAGGCCTACCACAGGGAGGATCTTCCGGCTCATCTGCATTACGGAACCCATCCGCGCATACCGGAAGTTGTCCTCGTGGCTGACCCGGGCTGGACAGCCGGGCTGAGTCCTGAAGCCCGGTACAGCAGGGGTGACCACGGATACGACTGGCGATGCAGCGACATGCATTCGATCTTCTATGCCGAGGGTCCTGCCTTTAAGAAAGATTTTGCCACCGACACCCTTTTTAATGTCGATATCTACAATATTGTGACTGGCATCCTTGGTCTGACTCCCGCTCCTAATGACGGTAACAGGGAGAGGATATCACCTCTTCTCAGGTGACCTGTAACTGACGAAATCGATATTTCTCCGGAGCATCTTATAACCTGTCCGCTTTATCGGTGACGACCTGAATATCTTTTTAAAGTCTTCGGGTGTCATGTTCTGCCACTCCCTTCGCGTCAGGGATGTGACGGGGAACTCAGGAACAAGGTCTTTATCAGTGTATTGAACGGCTTTTTTGTTCCATGGGCAGACCTCCTGGCAGCGGTCGCATCCAAAAATCATATTTTCTGTCTTGCCGCTGAACTCTTCCGGCAGGTTTCCGTCATGTTCGATGGTAAGGTAAGATATGCATCGGCGGGCGTCAATTGTACGGTCATTGCAGATGGCCCCTGTTGGGCATGCATCAACACACAGGGTGCATTCTCCGCAGCGGTCGCGGGCGGAGGTGTCGTCATATAAAAACTCTGCTGTGGTAACAATCTCACCGATAAAAAAGTATGAGCCGATATCCTTGTTTATAACCATACTGTGCCGTCCGCGCCATCCCAGCCCGGCGCGCATGGCCCACGCCTTTTCGGTCACAGGACCCGCATCACAGAACAGCGCGACACAATGCTTCGGGAACCTCCTTTTTTATGATTTTCTGAACCCGGTCGAGTTTCTCTTCCATCACCATGTGATAATCCCTTACCCGGGCATAGCGGCTCACGAAGTAATTATCCGTTCCTGCTGAATGATCATTGCTGTAGTAACGGAGACCTGCAACAATCACTGATTTTGCTCCTTCAATCAGCGAGGTAATGTCGCCTCGTTTATCGAGATTTCTTTCAATGAACTTCATTGAGCCGTTCTTGCCGGCCGCAATCCATTCACTTATATGCTGGCTGTCTTCATGATGGGGTGTGGCCTGGGCGATACCGAAAATATCAAAGCCTTCCATGCGGAGGCTTTCACGGATCTTCCAGGTGAGCGCTATTTTACGGGCATCTGTCAAGGTACCGTTATCAGAGTAATCCCAATTCAAGTTTGGCCTCGTCGGTCAGCATGTCGCGGTCCCACGGCGGGGTGAATGTAAGGGTGAGGTCACACTCCCTGACCCCCCTGGTACCGGCGACCTTATACCTGACCTCTTCAACGAGATCCTCAGCCATGGGGCAATTGGGAGCAGTGAGCGTCATCGTAATATGAGCAACCTGTTCCTCATCAACCCTGACCTCGTAGATAAGGCCAAGATCATAAATGTTCACCGGTATCTCGGGGTCAAAGATGCTTTTCAGCACACCAACTATCCGTGCTTCCGTCTCCTGTATCTCCTGTGTATTCATTCCTTTTCCTGTTTCGATTTGTATGCCAGGGCATAGAGCCGCATCTGCTTCATCATGGCCAGCAGTCCGTTGGAGCGGGTTGGTGAGAGGTTCTCCCGCAGTCCTATCCGCTCAATGAAATAGATGTCGGCGCCCAGTATCTCATCCGGTGTGCGGCCTGAGAAGACCCTCACCAGCAGGGCTACTATGCCACGTGTGATCAGTGCGTCACTCTCAGCCGTGAAGGTAATCACTCCGTCAGTCATGGACGGATAGAGCCACACCTTGCTCTGACAACCTTCAATGAGGAAGTCCGGGGTCTTGTGTGCCACATCGAAGGGAGAAAGTGTTCTTCCCAGTTCGATGAGGTACTCATACCTCTCCATCCAGTCGCCGAAGAGAGCGAACTCCTCAATGATCTGGTCCTGTATCTCGTTAATATTCATATACTCTGGTCATGCGAACATTTCCGTCACCCTGCCTACACCTCTCACAAGTGCATCAATCTCCTCCTCAGTGTTGTAGAAGGCTATCGAGGCCCTTATTGTTCCGCTGATCCCATATCGGTCCATCAGTGGCTGGGCGCAGTGCGTTCCAGTTCTTACCGCAATACCCATCTTGTCAAGAATCATGCCTGCGTCATACTGATGTATGTTTCCCGGCAGGAAAGAGACGACGGAGACCTTATGCGGGGCTGTCCCGTAGATCCGAACCCCGCTGACGGATAACAAACCGGTGGTGGCCCTGGCAAGGAGCGAATGCTCTCTCTCCGCCACCGCCTCGCGGCCAAGGGCTGACAGGTAGTCGAGCGCTGTGGCCAGGCCTATAGCCCCGGTGAAGTTTGTTGTTCCAGCCTCGAACTTGAAGGGCAGCTCATTATATGTTGTCTTCTCGAAGGTGACGCTGGCAACCATGTCGCCTCCTCCCTGGTAAGGCGGGATCTCATTGAGAAGCTCCTCTCTCCCGTAAAGCACTCCGATTCCGTTAGGTCCGTACACCTTGTGACCCGAAAAGACGTAGAAGTCGCATCCGATATCTGTCACGTCAACGGTGCCGTGCTGTATGCCCTGTGCTCCGTCGACGAGTACCGGTATGCCGTGCAGGTGGGCTTCGGTCACTATCTGCTTAACAGGATTGACAGTACCGAGCACATTGGAAACGTGGGTGACGGCAACGATCCGTGTGCGCTCCGTCAGCATTTTACGGTAGGCTTCAAGATCAAGAAGACCCTCATCGGTGAAGGGGATCACCTTAAGTTTCGCCTTTTTCCTTTCGCAGAGCATCTGCCACGGAACGATGTTGGCATGGTGTTCCATGCCGCTGATGACTATCTCGTCGCCTTCGCGGACGAACCTTTCGCCGAAGGAGAAGGCAACTGGCGTTGATCGAGGCTGTGGTGCCGGCTGTGAATATTATCTCTTCCCTCTTCGGCGCGTTGATGAATGCCCTGACGGTCTCGCGGGCTGCCTCATACCGTTCGGAGACCATGTCAGAGAGGCGATGCACTCCCCTGTGCACATTGGCATTGGATGTGCGGTAGAGCTCTTCCATCACCCTGATTACCTGTTCCGGTTTCTGTGTTGTGGCTCCATTATCCAGATAAACAAGTGGTTTACCGTGCACCTTGATCGAAAGGATCGGGAATTCTGAACGTATCTCCTCTATGGTTTTTGACAGTTTCATCACACTGTTCAGTTGCACTGTATTGCGCATGAAGCGCATCGCGAAAGTTCACCGCGGAGGCGCTTCTGCACCAGGTTATCGATCCGGTCGCGCAGGGCCTCGATGGGAATATTTTTAATCACATCGTGAGCAAAGCCGAACATTAGCATCAGCCGTGCCTCTCGTGCATCGATGCCTCTCGAACGGAGGTAGAAGAGCGCATTTTCGTCAAGCTGGCCCACAGTGGCTCCGTGACTGCATTTGACATCATCGGCGTAGATCTCAAGCTGTGGCTTGGTGTCCATCCGTGCAGTATCGGAAAGAATAATGTTGTTGTTGCTCTGGTAGGCATTGGTACCCTGGGCCACCTTGTGTACCATTATGCGTCCGTTGAAGGCTCCGCTGGAGTTCTCATCGAGAACACCCTTGAAGAGCTGGGTGCTGTTGCAGTTCGGGGCGGCATGGTCAACCTTGACGAAGTTGGCAATGTGCTGCTGTTTGTCGGCCAGGTAGAGGCCGTACGAATGTGTCTCTGCGTGCTCGCCGTTCAGCGGTGCCATGTTGCATTGCGCACGAGGCCGCCGTGAAGGGTGATGTTGTTCGATGAGGCATAGCTGTCACGCTCCTGGTGAATGAAGGTGTGCGTAATCTTGCCTGAGTTGTTATGCTGGTTCTGGACCCTGATGATCTCAAACCGGGCGTTCTGACCTACATAGACCTCTGTCACGGTGTTTGTCAGAAAATGTTGAGGCGAGATGGCATGGTCACAGACGAGCAATGACAGTTGTGCCCCTTCTTCAACCACAACCAGGTTGCGGTCCTGTGCAAATATGTCCCTGTCGGAATGGAGCAGGTTTACAATCTGTATCGGTTTTGTATAGACAGTATTCTTCGGGGCATACAGGAAGAGTCCGTCAGAGGCCATCGCAGTGTTCAGCGGCACCAGTCCGTCGTTCTCATTCTGAACATACTTGTTGTAGTGCTTTTCCACCATTCCGGGAAACTGCTTTGCTGCAGCCTTCATGCTGCCCACCCATATCCCTCCGGGGAGCATCACCAGTCCCTCTTCGCCGTGGGGGAAGAACCCATTGAGCAGCACCATGTTCCACACATCGAGATCCTCCACCTCGCAGTGGAACTTCTCCGCTTCCCTGAAGTCCTCAGGCACGGGTGAATAGTACTCCTGGTACTTAAAACCGAAGGACTTTTCGAGGTTAGTGTACTTATAGGCTTCGTTCTTTCTGTCAGGAATTCCCAGTCGCAGGAATTCGTCAAAGGCTGCGGCTCGGTGCCTGTTGAAGATCTCCGGGGAGTCTTTCAGGAACGTCTCCTGCCTGCCCGCATAGAGCTCTGACAGCTTGCTTATTACTTCCGGTCTGTAGTCCATGTCTCTTCGCTGACGTCTGCTTCCTTCCTAATCCAGTCGTATCCCCTCTCTTCCAGCTCGTGAGCCAGTTCAGGTCCGGCCGATCTCACAATGCGGCCGTCGTAAAGCACGTGCACAAAATCGGGCACGATATAGTCAAGCAGTCTCTGGTAATGGGTTATGACGATGACGGATGTGTCGGGTCTCCGGATCTTGTTGACGCCGTTGGCCACAATGCGCAGTGCATCTATGTCAAGGCCCGAGTCGGTCTCGTCGAGGAGTGCCAGCCGCGGCTCCAGCATCGCCATCTGGAAGATCTCGTTCTTCTTTTTTTCGCCACCGGAGAACCCCTCATTGACGCTCCTGTTGGTCAGCGCCGAGTCAATCTCCACCAGTTCCTTCTTCTCGCGCATCTGGCGCAGGAACTCCGAGGCCGACAGCGGCTCCAGCCCGCGGTGCTTGCGCTGCTCATTGATGGCGGTCTTCATGAAGTTGACCATGCTGACGCCGGGGATCTCTATGGGATACTGGAACGAGAGAAAGATACCCTCCCGCGCACGCTCCTCGGGTGACATCTCAAGAAGGTCTTTCCCCTCAAAGGCGACTGAGCCGTGGGTGACGGTGGCAATATCGCGACCTGTCAGAACATTGGCCAGCGTGCTCTTGCCGCTTCCGTTGGGCCCCATGATGGCATGAATCTCCCCTGGTCTGACCTCGAGGTTGAGACCTTTGAGGATCTCCTTATTGTCAATGGAGGCTTTGAGTTCCTTTATCTGTAATAGAAATTTGCTTTTCATATTGTATCTGTAGTAAAATCAGTTTAACCAACGCTTCCTTCGAGGCTGATCTGCAGGAGCTTCTGCGCCTCAACTGCAAACTCCATGGGCAGCTTGTTGATGACCTCCCTGGCGTAGCCATTGACTATCAGTCCTATGGCATCCTCAGTTGAGATCCCCCTCTGGTTACAGTAGAAGATCTGGTCTTCGCCGATGCGCGAGGTGGTAGCCTCGTGTTCGACGATGGCTGTAGGATTATCAACTTCGATGTAAGGGAAGGTGTGTGCCCCGCACTTATCTCCCAGCAGCAGGGAGTCGCACTGCGAGAAGTTGCGTGCTCCTTCGGCCTTGCCCAGCACCTTCACCAGTCCGCGGTAGCTGTTCTGGCCGAAACCCGCGGAGATGCCCTTTGAGACGATGGTGCTCCTGGTGTTCTTCCCGATGTGGATCATCTTGGTACCTGTGTCTGCCTGCTGGTAGTTGTTCGTGACGGCGACGGAATAGAACTCACCCACACTGTTGTTACCGCGCAGGATGCATGATGGGTACTTCCATGTTATGGCAGAGCCTGTCTCGACCTGCGTCCATGATATTTTAGAATCGTCTCCCTTGCATATCCCGCGCTTGGTGACGAAGTTGAAAATTCCGCCCTTGCCCTCCTTGTCGCCCGGATACCAGTTCTGCACGGTGCTGTACTTCACTTCGGCGCCGCGCTCGGCAACGATCTCCACCACTGCTGCATGAAGCTGGTTCTCATCGCGCATGGGTGCAGTGCAACCCTCGAGGTAACTAACATATGATTCCTCGTCGGCAATAAGAAGGGTGCGTTCGAACTGCCCGGTGTTTGAGGCGTTTATGCGGAAGTATGTCGAGAGCTCCATCGGGCACCTGACGCCCTTGGGTATGTAGCAGAATGAGCCGTCGGAGAATACTGCCGAATTGAGTGTGGCAAAGAAGTTATCGGTGTATGGCACCACGGAAGCGAGATACTTCTGCACAAGTGTGGGATGCTCCCTCACTGCTTCGGAGAAGGAGCAGAAGATTATGCCCATCTCTGCCAGCGTCTCACGGAATGTGGTCTTGACGGAGATGGAGTCCATCACAGCATCCACGGCCACACCTGTGAGTCGTTTCTGCTCACCGAGGGGTATGCCGAGCTTGTCGAATGTCTTTAACAGCTCGGGGTCGACCTCGCTGAGACTGCCCGGGGCAGGTTTCTGCATTGGTGCGGCGTAAAAGATAATCTCCTGGTAGTTAATCTCAGGTATCTTGAGGTTGGCCCATGACGGCATCTTCATAGTCTGCCAGTGGCGGAAGGCCTTCAGGCGGAACTCGAGCATCCACTCAGGCTCCTCCTTCTTGGCCGAGATGAGCCTGACAACATCTTCACTAAGGCCTTTGGGGATAACATCGGTTTCGATATCGGTCACAAAACCGTATTTGTATTCACCTGATGTTACCTCACCCAGCAGCTTATCCTGGTCATTTTCCATATCTGTCTCCTTCAACGGTACATCAACTCAACAAATGTCGCCGTTTAAAGTTTGTGCACGTTTTTATAATCGTACAAAATTAATTAAAAATGGTGAGATGGATAGAAACGACGCCTGACTGTTCCATAAAGGGGAGCGAACTCCTGCTCCATAAGCATCCGGAATCACGGGTACAGTTTACTCCGGAATTACTGGTACAATTTGGTCCGGATTATATAGTTTTATTCTTTTAACACCTTTGTCTTGTGGGGGCGATAGGTTTTGATACCTTTCAGATTGCCTGTCTCAGGATATAGCATTTTGTCACAAACCGATTTGGAAATCAACATACCGTTTCTAAAAATATATTCATAGGCAACAGGATCATATTGACCATAATCACTGAATGACCCATCTATTGCTTCGATACTATCACTCATCCAATTCACTTTAATATGTGGAAAATTTAAAAACCTACAGGTTTGAGAAAAGACTAGTTCTTTCCAAACACTCTCTTTTGGTTCGTTGTAATTTTCAGTGAATACGTAGATAACGCTATTTCTGTAAATAGTATAACAATCAGGATTCTTATAAAAAATCGTGAAAGCCTCGTTGGTCCCCAATACTCTATAAATATTTAATGTATCACGCCGAGAGAAGTCAATGAGAATAATGATACTGTCACTGGGATCTTCGACTAAGTAGTCAGTAGTAATGAAAAATATCTCATCATAATTCAATTGTATGCAATCACTGTAACAATCTAACTCTTGAGCACTAATATTATACCCAAAAATTACAAAAAGTGTGAGAAAAACTGTTGTTCTAATGCCAGTAATCATAACCACCGTATTTATAAATAACCCTGCTCCAACCGAATGCAAACATCGGTGTTCCAAACAAACGAGCTACCAGTAAATCACCCGCACTTGGTTCAGAATTCCTGGGATGTGTATGCCCTCTCCAAATGACTCGGGAATAATCAAATAATCTAGGTGTTATAAAGAGGTTGCCGTTAATGTTAAAAAGTTTGATATACCTCCATGAACGGCTAATTGAGTTACTCTTGTATCCATTAAACTTGTTATAATCGTAGATAATGGGACCATTCTTGTCGTACAATGATAATTCATCGTAATCAAAGACAAGGGAGTTACCAGACCAAGCTTCAAAATAGAAACCACTGGTGGTATTAAACATTGAAGTTTCGATTCCCAGATATTTACTATCGAATGTTAGCATTTCAATTGCTTCCTCTTCAGTTCCCTGAAAATATGGACCATCCCATTTTGGTCTGTCTGGCATTCTAATAGGTAGATTTTCTTTTTCACTAGTCATTTCTATTTCTCCGCTTCCCCCTGCAATAGTTGTCCATTGAAATGTCCAATCACTTTGATTTCCTACTATGTAGATACCACCAACTGGCGTGACAATTCCAAGTGCCAGATTTATTGTTCCTGGATTCAATAATCCGTAACCACCTACAGCCCCAAAGAGGCCTCCAAATCCTATTCCAAGATAGGTTTCAGGTGCTTTCCAATCCCATTGTAATGGATTCAGCTCTCCTTCATTGGATCCTACCCCTCCAAGATATGAACCAAACAAGGCTAATGCTGCAATTACCCAAGGGAATTCTCCATCCGGATCCGTATACTTCAGTGGGTTATTGAGGCAATATGAATACCTGTTGAATGCCTGAGACAGGTCGGGGGCCTGGACAAAATTGTCCGGGCTCAGGAACCTTGCGATCAGCGGATCATAAAGCCGGCCGTTCATGTTTATCAGGTCAAACCACAGCAGGTGCTCATGCCAGGTAAAGCCCCTGCCGTCAAATAATGCCTTGTCCATGGCATCAAGGGTGTAACTCCAGTCATTTGCACTTCGCCTTCTTCCCCATGCATCATAACTATATTCAGCCTCAAGAGTATTATCTGACCTGACGACATGGGTTACGCTTCCAAGATGATCACGCAGCAGGTAGAAATATGAGGTGGTTCCTCCCTGGGTTACTGCTACTACCGGCGCAGAGTAAGCGTTGCCGCCGAGATAGGTATACTCTTTGGTTACCCCTCCTGCAGTCTCTTTCATGTAGTCACTGCCTGCATACCATCGTGTAAGTATTGTGCTTCCTCCCTGGGTGACAGTCATTTTAGCACGTTGATGATCTGAATTATATAACCATGATGCTGAATATACTCCCTGGGTTATCTGGCTGATCTGCTCATAAGAAGTGTAGGATGGCACCTGGTCTGCCGGGGGAATTACTCCGGTAGAAGAGAGCAGTCCTGTAAGGGCATATGGACTGGCGCCTTCACCATAATCAAATTCTGTAGTGCCTATGTCTGATTTGGTAATCAGGTTACCGTTATCTGAATATGTCATGGAAAGACTTTGCGGACCAGTGACTGTTGTCAGCCGATAGAGATCATCATACCCAAAGCTTTCGGTCAGACTTTGCCGGTAGTTTTGCCTTGATGTCAGGGTTCCTGTTACCGGGTCAAACACATACCGGTAATCCTTGAGCTGGCCGGCCGAGGAGGAGTTCGGGAATCCGTAAGCATCAAAACCAAAGGTGGCATTAAGGGAAGAGCCATATACAGACGATGTAACCTGCTGTCTCGCGTTCATCGCGGATATGGAGTATCTTACTGCTCCTCCGGCAGAGATTGATGCAAGATACCCGTTGCTGTTATAGTTCAATGTTTCCACTATTCCTGACGGGTGAGTCCGGGTATTTGGCCTACCGTAAGAATCATAAGTAAAGGTAGTTGAAAAGTTTGATCCGGAAATATTCTCGGCTGCAGTATTTATTCGGCCATAGTTGTCATAGGTAAATGACCGGACAACACTGCCCGGGGAGGATATCCCTGTAAGCTGCTTGTTGCCATTATAGGAATAAGTTGTGGTTCCTTCCGGACTGATTATAGTATTCAGCCGGCCATCATTATGATAACTGAACGTGGTTGTCTGTCCCCGGGCATTTATCTGGGTAAGGATTTGTCCTCTGGCATTATATGTGTAGGTTATTGTACCGGCGCTCGGGTCAGTTAGCTGTGTCTGATTACGGGCAGCATCTGAGTACTGCATTGAAGTTACGGTAGCTCCGGGGGCTGTAATGTTTTTTACTTTACCATCGGGATAATAAGTATAGGCTAAACTGCCGCCATCATCTTCAGCCGCTGCCATAGTGCCATCCGGGTTATAGGTTTTACTGTAAACCTTTCCGGCTGTTGTCTCGGATATAGTTGCTCCGGAGTATGAGTATACGGTATTCCTGCCGCCATTTCGTGTGATTCCGCTTACCCTGCCATAATTATCATAGGCATAGGTCTCAGCCCAGACAGGTGAACCTCCTGCGAAGTACGGATCGGATATCCTGTAAAGTTCTCCCTTGGTATTATATTCATTATCAATCAGAATCATTGTCCCATTGAATCCTTTTTTGCATTCACGTAAAGGCCTTCCGGACGTATCGTACCAGACAGAGGAGACTGATCCGTCATTTGCGGTTTGAGAAATACCATAGATAGCAAATGAAGGTTTGTAATTCCCGTCCCAATAATAATTGGTTGTTACCTGTCTGCCTGATGAGCTTGTCGTGATTGATACCCTGTCAGAAGCGTCATACTGGTATGACAGTGTATTATTCAGATAATCAACCTCAGACTGAGGGCGTCCGTAATTATCGTAACTATAAGTATAGACATGTCCCAGCCTGTCAGTTTTTGTCAGCAACTTATCCCCGTTTGGTGTATATGAATAACCTGCCTGGCTGGAACCTATGCTGGCGCCGGTAGTATAAACATCTGTTACATTTCCAAGGCCGTCATAGTCATAGTTGTCATTATATTCAAGCGAACTACCCTCAAAGTAATAGACATAGCCTGGTTTGATTAAACTATTAGCATCATAAGTATATCTGACTGTCTTGACTACAGAGGACTCTCCGCTTTTTGCAAATGTGACAGTTGAAGAGCCAATTCTGCCGATAAGCCAATCGGAGGTGTTTATCCAACCGGAATAGTTATTTATTGTCGTTTCAGTTACCCCATTGCCGTAGTCTTTCACAATTTGTCCCGTGTTTCCATAATCATCAACAGCTGACACAGTAACAGTTATTGAATGCCCTGTGAGACTGTTTGATTGTGTTGTTGACTGTGTGTACGGGTAAATACGTTTTGCAGTAATATCCAATACCTTTTCTGTCCAGGTATTACTGGTTTGCTCCACAGTTCCAGTGGACAATTTTTTGGTGATCGTATTAACCTGGGGATAAAAATAGGTGCCACTATATCCTGTTTGTGTTTCCGAGATTATTCCTGATGCGTTATCGGTTATTGTAGTCTTGGCAAATCCGAGAAAGCCTTTTCCCATCCGGTGGATCTTTGCACCTTCATAACTATATGTTGTTGTGTTTGTTCCGCCAATCCCGTTATCACTTATTACCTGCGAGACAAGTTGTGAAGCTGATGAGAAGTCACTCACGGGGAATACAGCGCCTGTGCCTCTGGTATAAACATTAGCATCTGACATTGGCAGATATTGAATACTTGTTTTTGAGCCAAAGCCGTCAATTACATTGTTTACCAAATGGCTTGGAGTTCCTGAGGCAAATGAAAACGACTTGGAAGTATTAACACATTTGTAGAAAAACTGACTTCGTCCATCGCCTTTGTAGTCCTCAATGTAAAAGAACGATGTCCCGAAATACTCCTCCCATGTAATAAAAGGGTAAGTTTGGTAAAAGCCTGTAAGAAAGTTAATTGATGAGATATATTCCTGTATGTTGAAATCATTTCCGTTACTAAGACAAATGTTAATTCTATTATTTGGGTTCGATGTATTTTGTCCTTTGCCAACAAATATTACATCTGATCGCCCATCAGCATTCATGTCACGGGCAAAAATCCTGTTGTTTTCAAAACCAACGTCAAAATTGTTAAAACAGATCAATTCATGGGGCATTAGTCCACTACCAGCCAGCGAGAATAAGGACCAATTGGAAGGATAAACATCACTATTTCTAATAATGTCAATACTACCATCCCCATTGTAATCACCAAACAGAATAAAATCATTATTACGGATATCAGATCCTGAGAATGTTTCAATAAGAACCTTATTCGTTCCCTTGAATTCGTATATTTTGTACCCGTCATTAAATAGTATGAGTAAATCCGTGCACCCATCACCATTAAAATCAAGGAGACGGTTATGCAGTCCGGTATCTATTAAATAGTATTCTCCAAAAGAAGTTATATAACTTCCAATAATATATGAACCGCTGTATGTGTACAGCAGCCATCCGTTACTGCTATTATGATACAGTAGTTCAAGTTTGCCGTCGCCGTCATGATCAACGACATCCAGATTATTTCCTTCAGGGCAATTGTAGTAAGTTGTGCTACGTGTTAGTCCGGAGCCTGTTGATGCATAAAAATAGTAATATTTCCTGTCAGGGTATAGTGTCTCCGGGTGCTTTTCCTGCATCATGAGGTCAGAGAGACCGTCACCGTTGAAGTCTCCTGTCAGGAATGTCTCAAAATAAGTGTTCAGGTCACCCTGGGTGGCATAGACCATATTTCCACTTGAATTGGCCAGATATAGTTTCCATTTATCATTTGAAGTATAAGACGATTTTACAGGCACTGTGACAAAATCTACCCGTCCGTCGCCGTTAAAGTCTCCATGATAGTATCTTTCATTATCGGAATTTGTGTAGTGAGTTGTTTCACTGAATTGATTAGTCTGTGATGACCAGGTAAAAACAACAGGATTCAAAGCTGCATCCTGACTGCTGTACTCTGTTACTTTAATCAGCTGTGAGTGGGAATCCAGGGTGTATGTTAAATTGTATTTCTTAAAACTTTGTCCGTTGTACTTCACCTCAATATTATCAAGCAATATATCGCGTATAAATTCCTTACCTCCGTAGAAATAAGAGTTAACATCACTCCTGAACTTATAATCGAACTGTATAGATGCAAAAGGAGCCTGAGAGGCAGAGGAGTTCCCGGTGTATAGTATTGATCCTATAGGGCGTTCATCATCTGATACGATATAGTTAAAGACAATGTAGTTATTGTATCTGTCACTGATTTTGTTGATTCTCCACGATAAAATGGAGCCTTCGTTATTTCTTATCCGTGATCCTTCATCGTTTCCAAATTCGAGGATTAAGCCTGATTTAGTGTATACCCGGAACCACTCCGGCCCGGTTCCCGTGGTTCCGTAGGCAATAATTTTCGAGAAGGTCTCAATTTCTGTCCGATATTCACTACCGGAGGCGCCGTATGTTCCGCCGGTTATTATCATTCTATTCCCGTCCAGGGCATATCTGTCAGATATTGTTCCTCTTACGGGATCTGAGATGCCATCATGATAAAGTGTCCTGTTAACTCGTGCAATAGCGGAAAGACCTCCTGTTGACCAACCTGTTCCCAATAGACCATCTGAAAAATTACTTATATAAGTAAGCGTAATAGCGGGCTGAAGGCCGTTAGTACCGGTTGGTACGTCTATCGGTATCTGGTATCCTGCAGAACCGGAGGCCAGAAGTGTCCCAGGAGTACTTCCCACAGCCAAGCCTGTATTAATCGTATACGCTCCGGGGTCAATTGGATTAGAATAAGTAATATTACCGGAGATAAGCTGGCTGACGATCTCAGCGAGCATCGTTCCCCCTGCGGGAGTATAAGAATAATTTGGGGCAAAGGTTATGCTGTTAATTGCCTGGTGCAGTTGTACCCCGGACTCTGGAGAATTCAGCACAAGGTCGTATGGTTGAGCTACGGTCGTCAGAAAGACAACACTGCATGCGAACAGAAGATATATTCGTTTCATGGGTTATCAGTTTTGGTCCTATTTCGACATCACAGCACAATTACTTATTCTTTAAGAATTTTCCATTCAGCTGAAGTGCCGTCAAAAATGATTCTCATGAAATAAACTCCGGGAGAATACCCGGAAAGATTAATCTCACCTTCACTTCCTTCAAGCTGCGTTTCAGCGATAACCTGACCTCCCGTGTTAAAAATAATCACACGGGTTGTTTCAGTTTCAACTTCAGACATGCTGATTCTTACTATGCCTTTGGTAGGATTTGGGAAAATTTTAATGGTATGGCCAGATATCTCCTTGGTCAGGGCCTGCTCCTTAAAGTCCTTCGGGTCAGAAGTCAGTGTTCCGCCAGATTTAAGTTGCACTATTTCAGACTCACGTAAGATTCTGTTGCCGCTCTGATCATAAAAGAAGCTATAGCTCCTTAATGTATCCGGCGGGGAAGCAAGCCCCCTGACGCAGGCAACTAATGTCAGGAATAATATGGCAATATGTTGTTTCATCACCCTAAATTATAAGGTTACCTTGATTCAAGCATTTCAATTCTTTTCCTGAGGGCCTCCAGCTCTTTCCGCTGTTCCTGGATTGCCTGAATCATGACAGGAATAAGTCCGATATAATCAATCCCAAGATTTCCGTCTTGTAAGGTGTAAACCAGGTCCGGGAATACGTCCTTCAATTCCTGGGCAACGAAACCATACTTCCTCTTTGTGAATACCTCACTATCAGGGTCATATAAATATCTGACACTGGAACTGTCTGCTGACGCAATTTCTTGCTGCCGGAGGTAATATGTAGATGGCTTTAAGAGATTAATTCTGTCATAGGCTTCCGATGCATTTAATAATACTATTTTTTCTTTAAACTTCTGGTCGGAGCTGCGCACAGTAAGGGTATTAGTGGACATTAATCCGGTTATGTATACATCTCCGTTGAAATATCCCGCATATTTACCCGATATCGCTACATCCCCGGTGGTTGTGCCAAAGACTGCAGTTCCGTTATTGGATCCATATAAATACCCATAGACCCCGTAATTATATCCACCTGCTACATTGCCGGCAAGGCCATATACTCCGTATGCACGGCCGGATGAAATTGGGGAAGCGCTCCATACTCCTCCCCGTACACCATAGAGGAAGTTGCCGGATCCCGTTTCTGCCTGAGCTACAATTCCATAAATGTGATTTGAGCTACCTGTACCGGTGGCAATAACACTCTTTTGAGTGCTTCCTGAACTTGACCTGTTCCCGGAGTACAGAAAAACATCACAGGAGGAATCCCCCGGCCCGTTGTAAACAAACTTTGAAGCCGGGGTACTTGTGGTGTACTTTATCCCAACGTTACCGTTATCAAAAACTTTGATCTGGCCATTCAGTCCTGTAACAGAGCCAATAATCAGGACTAATACAATTACTGAAACAAGTTTCGCGTTAGTTTTCATAGTAGCTTCAGAATTTGTTAAGGAATCCTTTTACCGTACATGTCAGAAAACTTGATTTTGTGACATGAGAATCCGACTGAGTTATCACCAAGATATTAACAATCACAGCAGTCAGGTCATTTTATTTCACTTCGGAGAGATGGTCAGATTACCTTGACTTCGTTAGGAGTACATTTAGATCGTCAGGTAATATTGATGGCATTAAGACTAAAACCATAAGAATTTTGTGTCCGGTGCCACGAGCCCTTATCTGATGGCATGTGCTTAATTTTGATGCTAACAGATCTACTTCCTGTTATTGATGATCAGTGCTCCGATCGTACCGGAGACTCAGCCGCATAGGGTCAGCGGGAAGAAGATGATCATTTACCCGCAGCCCTAATCAATGACTGTCTTGGGAGGGAGTGGGATGCAGACCAATGATTGCGGATATATCAATAACGCTGTTACTCAGAACGACTCAGCCTGTTTTCTCAGGAATCTGATGTCATTCAGCTGGTAGTCGAGCTTGACTGTTTTGGCGATTGTACCTGTTTCAGGTTCAATGAATAGCACTTCATTGTCACCAGTTACGGCAAGATAGCATTTTGTGTCAGGATCATAGCCGGACATACAGAAGTGATAGCTGTCGATGCCGTTCACCTGTCTGGAACTGATCAGTTCACCGGTGGAGGGCTTGTAGACTTCGATGAGACATATTCCCTGTTCACTTGTGGGTACCAGGGTTATCAGATTTCCCTCATCAGAGTCATAAACCACGTTTATCAGGGGTTTCCCGATGTCAATTGTTTTGGTAATTGTGCCTGTGACCGGGTTGATCAGGAGAAGGTTATTGTCAGCTCTCTGCAGGATATACAATTTATTAACAAGGTCAAAGAAGTGGGTGCAGACAAAGACACCTCCGCCAAGGTCAAATTCCTTGTTCAGAACTATATCACCTGTCTCCAGGTTTGCAGTAAGCAGGTATGTATGATAGACCGGTATTGTGGCTCCGTTGGTACTGTCAGGGTCCTCAATGTATTCATACTCGCCGTAAGTGCCTATGAGGATGTTGTTCCCAGGGTCGACTACCGCGCTTGAGATCAGGCCGGGCAACCGGAACGACTTGATTATACCTCCGTCTTCAGTATTGACCAATGTAAATACGGTATCACAGCTTACATATCCGTAACCGCCAGTTTTCGGGTCATAAACAGTTGAGCTCAGGATGTGGCAATTAACCGGGATTGTGCTCACATACCCAGAGTCCAGGTCGATTGTTACCATCTCGCTTCCCTTGGCAGGGGTGATTCCTGTAAGTACGAGGCTGCCGGAATAGGTTATTGCAGGCTTATTCTCGCAGGATGCCAGCGCCAGCAATATGAAGATAAAAATAACTGAACTACATTTCATGGCATTGAGTATTTTCAGGTTAAACGTTCAGATAGAAATAATGATTCATTGTCAGTTTCATTTACAATCCTGCCCTGGTGGTTAATCCTTCTAATTATGGATAAGTAATGGTAAAGTTGCTGTTCTTTAAATCTTCAAGAGTAAGTACATAATGCTTTAGGATCGTATTATTTATTTCAATCAAGTCACAATCATAAAAAACTCCAGGTAGATTGTAATGATCAGGATCAACTATATAGAATTCTGCAGTTTGACCATTTGCTAAGATACTTTCCCAACAATTATTTCTTGTATACTCATACGTTCCATCAGGATAAATGATTGACACTGAAAGATTGCATTCATCTGAAGTGTTTTGTATGTTCCAACCATACATTATATTTTGATTTGATTGGTTCTTTATTAATATTTTTAAATGACAATTTTCTCCTTCATCTTTGCATTTATTTGCGATGCAAAGTATTGAGATCATTATGATTATTAATTTTTTCATAGTTCGAGAAATTAATGGTTATAGAAATATGCATTATAAAACCCGTACAAAACTGCACCTACAGGCCCCCCATAAAGCCAACTCAAATAATCGCCTAGAGTAGCTCTAACTCTTAAGTTATCTAGGAGTTGTAAATCCTCTGAATTATTATAGTCTATATAAACACCTTGCCCAGTTTTGTAAACATCTAAAGGGTTATTTGAAAAATTCCATCCTAAATTATCATCCGTAAAAGTATCATTCTGGAATCCAGTTACATGTTTATTAAAATATAAAAAGGCTCTTCGATTAGCGTCTTGTTCTACTGGATGATAATCATGGCTTGGGTAGTTCAACGTATAATTACCATGTTCACTTCTTGCGCTTGGTATTCCAACTCTTGGATAATATGCCCAACCCATAGACTGGCTTTGTATGTAATGGCCATATTCATGTTGGAATAAGGGATTATTCGCATCAGCTTTTAGGGAGCTGCCTCCCACTATATAGCTGCCTTGTGTTACTGCGGTCCAATTCTTTCGAGTAGAAACCACTGTTGCGCCATATTTATATTCAACAGATTTAACGCCACCTTTAAGTCCCAAAGTATTATACGAATGAGCCGTTAAAAAACCGCCAATAGTTTGAGGCAGTTGCCATGTGAACCGTGATTTAATTTCCCATAATCGACCTAGCGGGTTTTTATTAGGATCACTCGCAAATAATCCACCCCATATTTTAATATCGTTTGCAGCTCTTTTATTGGCTTCTTTCCACCCACCACTAAAAAGTCCTATAAGCCAGGAATCAATTATAAAAAACTCACCACTCGGATCCGTATACTTCAGTGGGTTATTGAGGCAATATGAATACCTGTTGAATGCCTGAGACAGGTCGGGGGCCTGGACAAAATTGTCCGGGCTCAGGAACCTTGCGATCAGCGGATCATAAAGCCGGCCGTTCATGTTTATCAGGTCAAACCACAGCAGGTGCTCATGCCAAGTAAAGCCCCTGCCGTCAAATAATGCCTTGTCCATGGCATCAAGGGTATAACTCCAGTCATTTGCACTTCGCCTTCTTCCCCATGCATCATAACTATATTCAGCCTCAAGAGTATTATCTGACCTGACGACATGGGTTACGCTTCCAAGATGATCACGCAGCAGGTAGAAATATGAGGTGGTTCCTCCCTGGGTTACTGCTACTACCGGCGCAGAGTAAGCGTTGCCGCCGAGATAGGTATACTCTTTGGTTACCCCTCCTGCAGTCTCTTTCATGTAGTCACTGCCTGCATACCATCGTGTAAGTATTGTGCTTCCTCCCTGGGTGACAGTCATTTTAGCACGTTGATGATCTGAATTATATAACCATGATGCTGAATATACTCCCTGGGTTATCTGGCTGATCTGCTCATAAGAAGTGTAGGATGGCACCTGGTCTGCCGGGGGAATTACTCCGGTAGAAGAGAGCAGTCCTGTAAGGGCATATGGACTGGCGCCTTCACCATAATCAAATTCTGTAGTGCCTATGTCTGATTTGGTAATCAGGTTACCGTTATCTGAATATGTCATGGAAAGACTTTGCGGACCAGTGACTGTTGTCAGCCGATAGAGATCATCATACCCAAAGCTTTCGGTCAGACTTTGCCGGTAGTTTTGCCTTGATGTCAGGGTTCCTGTTACCGGGTCAAACACATACCGGTAATCCTTGAGCTGGCCGGCCGAGGAGGAGTTCGGGAATCCGTAAGCATCAAAACCAAAGGTGGCATTAAGGGAAGAGCCATATACAGACGATGTAACCTGCTGTCTCGCGTTCATCGCGGATATGGAGTATCTTACTGCTCCTCCGGCAGAGATTGATGCAAGATACCCGTTGCTGTTATAGTTCAATGTTTCCACTATTCCTGACGGGTGAGTCCGGGTATTTGGCCTACCGTAAGAATCATAAGTAAAGGTAGTTGAAAAGTTTGATCCGGAAATATTCTCGGCTGCAGTATTTATTCGGCCATAGTTGTCATAGGTAAATGACCGGACAACACTGCCCGGGGAGGATATCCCTGTAAGCTGCTTGTTGCCATTATAGGAATAAGTTGTGGTTCCTTCCGGACTGATTATAGTATTCAGCCGGCCATCATTATGATAACTGAACGTGGTTGTCTGTCCCCGGGCATTTATCTGGGTAAGGATTTGTCCTCTGGCATTATATGTGTAGGTTATTGTACCGGCGCTCGGGTCAGTTAGCTGTGTCTGATTACGGGCAGCATCTGAGTACTGCATTGAAGTTACGGTAGCTCCGGGGGCTGTAATGTTTTTTACTTTACCATCGGGATAATAAGTATAGGCTAAACTGCCGCCATCATCTTCAGCCGCTGCCATAGTGCCATCCGGGTTATAGGTTTTACTGTAAACCTTTCCGGCTGTTGTCTCGGATATAGTTGCTCCGGAGTATGAGTATACGGTATTCCTGCCGCCATTTCGTGTGATTCCGCTTACCCTGCCATAATTATCATAGGCATAGGTCTCAGCCCAGACAGGTGAACCTCCTGCGAAGTACGGATCGGATATCCTGTAAAGTTCTCCCTTGGTATTATATTCATTATCAATCAGAATCATTGTCCCATTGAATCCTTTTTTGCATTCACGTAAAGGCCTTCCGGACGTATCGTACCAGACAGAGGAGACTGATCCGTCATTTGCGGTTTGAGAAATACCATAGATAGCAAATGAAGGTTTGTAATTCCCGTCCCAATAATAATTGGTTGTTACCTGTCTGCCTGATGAGCTTGTCGTGATTGATACCCTGTCAGAAGCGTCATACTGGTATGACAGTGTATTATTCAGATAATCAACCTCAGACTGAGGGCGTCCGTAATTATCGTAACTATAAGTATAGACATGTCCCAGCCTGTCAGTTTTTGTCAGCAACTTATCCCCGTTTGGTGTATATGAATAACCTGCCTGGCTGGAACCTATGCTGGCGCCGGTAGTATAAACATCTGTTACATTTCCAAGGCCGTCATAGTCATAGTTGTCATTATATTCAAGCGAACTACCCTCAAAGTAATAGACATAGCCTGGTTTGATTAAACTATTAGCATCATAAGTATATCTGACTGTCTTGACTACAGAGGACTCTCCGCTTTTTGCAAATGTGACAGTTGAAGAGCCAATTCTGCCGATAAGCCAATCGGAGGTGTTTATCCAACCGGAATAGTTATTTATTGTCGTTTCAGTTACCCCATTGCCGTAGTCTTTCACAATTTGTCCCGTGTTTCCATAATCATCAACAGCTGACACAGTAACAGTTATTGAATGCCCTGTGAGACTGTTTGATTGTGTTGTTGACTGTGTGTACGGGTAAATACGTTTTGCAGTAATATCCAATACCTTTTCTGTCCAGGTATTACTGGTTTGCTCCACAGTTCCAGTGGACAATTTTTTGGTGATCGTATTAACCTGGGGATAAAAATAGGTGCCACTATATCCTGTTTGTGTTTCCGAGATTATTCCTGATGCGTTATCGGTTATTGTAGTCTTGGCAAATCCGAGAAAGCCTTTTCCCATCCGGTGGATCTTTGCACCTTCATAACTATATGTTGTTGTGTTTGTTCCGCCAATCCCGTTATCACTTATTACCTGCGAGACAAGTTGTGAAGCTGATGAGAAGTCACTCACGGGGAATACAGCGCCTGTGCCTCTGGTATAAACATTAGCATCTGACATTGGCAGATATTGAATACTTGTTTTTGAGCCAAAGCCGTCAATTACATTGTTTACCAAATGGCTTGGAGTTCCTGAGGCAAATGAAAACGACTTGGAAGTATTAACACATTTGTAGAAAAACTGACTTCGTCCATCGCCTTTGTAGTCCTCAATGTAAAAGAACGATGTCCCGAAATACTCCTCCCATGTAATAAAAGGGTAAGTTTGGTAAAAGCCTGTAAGAAAGTTAATTGATGAGATATATTCCTGTATGTTGAAATCATTTCCGTTACTAAGACAAATGTTAATTCTATTATTTGGGTTCGATGTATTTTGTCCTTTGCCAACAAATATTACATCTGATCGCCCATCAGCATTCATGTCACGGGCAAAAATCCTGTTGTTTTCAAAACCAACGTCAAAATTGTTAAAACAGATCAATTCATGGGGCATTAGTCCACTACCAGCCAGCGAGAATAAGGACCAATTGGAAGGATAAACATCACTATTTCTAATAATGTCAATACTACCATCCCCATTGTAATCACCAAACAGAATAAAATCATTATTACGGATATCAGATCCTGAGAATGTTTCAATAAGAACCTTATTCGTTCCCTTGAATTCGTATATTTTGTACCCGTCATTAAATAGTATGAGTAAATCCGTGCACCCATCACCATTAAAATCAAGGAGACGGTTATGCAGTCCGGTATCTATTAAATAGTATTCTCCAAAAGAAGTTATATAACTTCCAATAATATATGAACCGCTGTATGTGTACAGCAGCCATCCGTTACTGCTATTATGATACAGTAGTTCAAGTTTGCCGTCGCCGTCATGATCAACGACATCCAGATTATTTCCTTCAGGGCAATTGTAGTAAGTTGTGCTACGTGTTAGTCCGGAGCCTGTTGATGCATAAAAATAGTAATATTTCCTGTCAGGGTATAGTGTCTCCGGGTGCTTTTCCTGCATCATGAGGTCAGAGAGACCGTCACCGTTGAAGTCTCCTGTCAGGAATGTCTCAAAATAAGTGTTCAGGTCACCCTGGGTGGCATAGACCATATTTCCACTTGAATTGGCCAGATATAGTTTCCATTTATCATTTGAAGTATAAGACGATTTTACAGGCACTGTGACAAAATCTACCCGTCCGTCGCCGTTAAAGTCTCCATGATAGTATCTTTCATTATCGGAATTTGTGTAGTGAGTTGTTTCACTGAATTGATTAGTCTGTGATGACCAGGTAAAAACAACAGGATTCAAAGCTGCATCCTGACTGCTGTACTCTGTTACTTTAATCAGCTGTGAGTGGGAATCCAGGGTGTATGTTAAATTGTATTTCTTAAAACTTTGTCCGTTGTACTTCACCTCAATATTATCAAGCAATATATCGCGTATAAATTCCTTACCTCCGTAGAAATAAGAGTTAACATCACTCCTGAACTTATAATCGAACTGTATAGATGCAAAAGGAGCCTGAGAGGCAGAGGAGTTCCCGGTGTATAGTATTGATCCTATAGGGCGTTCATCATCTGATACGATATAGTTAAAGACAATGTAGTTATTGTATCTGTCACTGATTTTGTTGATTCTCCACGATAAAATGGAGCCTTCGTTATTTCTTATCCGTGATCCTTCATCGTTTCCAAATTCGAGGATTAAGCCTGATTTAGTGTATACCCGGAACCACTCCGGCCCGGTTCCCGTGGTTCCGTAGGCAATAATTTTCGAGAAGGTCTCAATTTCTGTCCGATATTCACTACCGGAGGCGCCGTATGTTCCGCCGGTTATTATCATTCTATTCCCGTCCAGGGCATATCTGTCAGATATTGTTCCTCTTACGGGATCTGAGATGCCATCATGATAAAGTGTCCTGTTAACTCGTGCAATAGCGGAAAGACCTCCTGTTGACCAACCTGTTCCCAATAGACCATCTGAAAAATTACTTATATAAGTAAGCGTAATAGCGGGCTGAAGGCCGTTAGTACCGGTTGGTACGTCTATCGGTATCTGGTATCCTGCAGAACCGGAGGCCAGAAGTGTCCCAGGAGTACTTCCCACAGCCAAGCCTGTATTAATCGTATACGCTCCGGGGTCAATTGGATTAGAATAAGTAATATTACCGGAGATAAGCTGGCTGACGATCTCAGCGAGCATCGTTCCCCCTGCGGGAGTATAAGAATAATTTGGGGCAAAGGTTATGCTGTTAATTGCCTGGTGCAGTTGTACCCCGGACTCTGGAGAATTCAGCACAAGGTCGTATGGTTGAGCTACGGTCGTCAGAAAGACAACACTGCATGCGAACAGAAGATATATTCGTTTCATGGGTTATCAGTTTTGGTCCTATTTCGACATCACAGCACAATTACTTATTCTTTAAGAATTTTCCATTCAGCTGAAGTGCCGTCAAAAATGATTCTCATGAAATAAACTCCGGGAGAATACCCGGAAAGATTAATCTCACCTTCACTTCCTTCAAGCTGCGTTTCAGCGATAACCTGACCTCCCGTGTTAAAAATAATCACACGGGTTGTTTCAGTTTCAACTTCAGACATGCTGATTCTTACTATGCCTTTGGTAGGATTTGGGAAAATTTTAATGGTATGGCCAGATATCTCCTTGGTCAGGGCCTGCTCCTTAAAGTCCTTCGGGTCAGAAGTCAGTGTTCCGCCAGATTTAAGTTGCACTATTTCAGACTCACGTAAGATTCTGTTGCCGCTCTGATCATAAAAGAAGCTATAGCTCCTTAATGTATCCGGCGGGGAAGCAAGCCCCCTGACGCAGGCAACTAATGTCAGGAATAATATGGCAATATGTTGTTTCATCACCCTAAATTATAAGGTTACCTTGATTCAAGCATTTCAATTCTTTTCCTGAGGGCCTCCAGCTCTTTCCGCTGTTCCTGGATTGCCTGAATCATGACAGGAATAAGTCCGATATAATCAATCCCAAGATTTCCGTCTTGTAAGGTGTAAACCAGGTCCGGGAATACGTCCTTCAATTCCTGGGCAACGAAACCATACTTCCTCTTTGTGAATACCTCACTATCAGGGTCATATAAATATCTGACACTGGAACTGTCTGCTGACGCAATTTCTTGCTGCCGGAGGTAATATGTAGATGGCTTTAAGAGATTAATTCTGTCATAGGCTTCCGATGCATTTAATAATACTATTTTTTCTTTAAACTTCTGGTCGGAGCTGCGCACAGTAAGGGTATTAGTGGACATTAATCCGGTTATGTATACATCTCCGTTGAAATATCCCGCATATTTACCCGATATCGCTACATCCCCGGTGGTTGTGCCAAAGACTGCAGTTCCGTTATTGGATCCATATAAATACCCATAGACCCCGTAATTATATCCACCTGCTACATTGCCGGCAAGGCCATATACTCCGTATGCACGGCCGGATGAAATTGGGGAAGCGCTCCATACTCCTCCCCGTACACCATAGAGGAAGTTGCCGGATCCCGTTTCTGCCTGAGCTACAATTCCATAAATGTGATTTGAGCTACCTGTACCGGTGGCAATAACACTCTTTTGAGTGCTTCCTGAACTTGACCTGTTCCCGGAGTACAGAAAAACATCACAGGAGGAATCCCCCGGCCCGTTGTAAACAAACTTTGAAGCCGGGGTACTTGTGGTGTACTTTATCCCAACGTTACCGTTATCAAAAACTTTGATCTGGCCATTCAGTCCTGTAACAGAGCCAATAATCAGGACTAATACAATTACTGAAACAAGTTTCGCGTTAGTTTTCATAGTAGCTTCAGAATTTGTTAAGGAATCCTTTTACCGTACATGTCACAAGTACCTCATTTGTGACACGAAAAATCAAATTATTTTTAAACTACTTGATAAAAATGTTGATTTAATACTCCTGGACTAAAACTGACACGGGGAAGCTTTAATAAAATGATATAATTGGGAATTTTAATATTATTCCCTTGTTTTCAATCAGCGTAATTCGGTCTGGTTACTTTTTATTGTTGATAATGAGTGCGCCTATTACACCGGGGACCCATCCGCAGAGGGTAAGGAGGAAGATGATCAGGACTGATCCGCACCCCTTGTCGATAACTGCAAGGGGAGGGAAGAAGATGCACAGCAGAACCCGGAGAAGACCCATAGAGATTTGCGATTTGCGAATTTCGATTTGCGATTATAAAAGTAGGAATTATTTCACAACTGCATATTGCCTTATTTTCTGAACAAATGATCAGCGGCCTGCAGTATTTTCAATTTCAGGTCAGCGGGATAGTCCGGATGATCATCCAGGAATTTCTCAACTGTTGCGCGTGCTTCGGCTGACCGGTGACCCTCGAGGACGGCAGATATCCATCCTCCAGGGAAGAAGATGTCTCCGGTGGTCTTTATCTCCTCAAGCAACTCAAGTGAGGGGAGAATATACTTTTCTGACCTCTCTGCAACCAACGGATGGTGCAGGTAACCCAGAGCCTCCAGCACCCACGGCTCGTGCTCGCGGCCGGCGGGGTCACGGAGAGTCCCGAAGAATGAATCACGCACCTCCGGATCAGAAGAGACCGAGGGCAAAACAAAGTCGTATCGCTGCAACCTGTCTGTGCCGGTTATGCGGTCACGCTGTGAAGCAAGGACCTCCTCTGCATCAGGATACCCCTTAAGTGCCAGGGTCAGTGCCAGTGTGCAGAGCTCATCCTCGCTCAGCTTAACGCCGCCGGGTAGTTCGGAGTTCTTCCACAGATCCTTCAGCCAGGCTAATCCCGTCTCGGTGACAGCCACACTCCTGTAAAGACCATACCATGTCCTCTTTTCAGATGCATCAACGGCAAGGGAGATCTTGTTTCGTATCATCGCTTCGGCCTCGGCAGATGCGGCAGTACGCTCGTCATCTGACAGATAGTTCCAGTACACTGATGAGAACCTGCCGGAAAGGTAGTTGCGAAGCTGCAGGTCTGTCTCAGCCTCGAGGGCGGAGAAGGCCGCCATGTAAAAATCAGCCGGAGAGACGGTGCCGTTCACCAGATTCTCGTACATGTTTATCCAGACAATGCCGCGCAGAAGCGGGTCATTGAATTCATTGATATGAGTTTTGAGATGTGCGGCTGTGGTACTGTCAAACAAAAAGGTTCCGTAAGCCCTGCCGGAAATATCAGGGATGATGCAGATAGGCTCTTCCGTGGTGGTGATGAATGACTTCCTGCTGGCAGGTTTCACTTCACCCGTGAGGGTGTCCGATGCGGTAATTACCATTGCAACCAGGGTCTGAGGCCAGTGTCTTACCGTCCCTGCCGGGTCATCCTCCCGGAAGGAGACCCGGTATCCCTCTTCCATTGTAATGACCGGTGTGATGACCGGCATTCCGGCTTCCCTGACCCACATCCTGCTCCATACCTCCAGCGGCTCGCGTGTTATCTTCTCAATAATGGCTATGAGGTCGTCCCACCGGGCGTTTCCCCATGAGTAGTCCTTAAGGTATGTCTGAAGCGCCTGGCGGAGTTGATCCTCTCCGGCGAGCTTTTCAAGCTGCCGCATCACAATGGGAGCCTTGTTGTAGATGATGGCTCCGTAAAGTGACCCCGCATCCTTCATGTTGCCCAGCTCCTGTATGACGGGATTTGTACCGCGGGTGCGGTCGATGTCATAGGCGGCAGGGTATCGCGACAGCAGGAAGCGCAGATCGTGGTTTATACCCGGGAAATCGGGACCAACAATCTTGTCGGACATGTATCCGGCGAAGACCTCCTTCAGCCAAACATCGTCAAACCACTTCATCGTTACGAGATCGCCGAACCATATGTGTGATGTTTCATGGGCTATGAGGGAGGCGCGCGACATCTGCTCATTGAGGGTGGGCGTGGCTTCGAGAAGGAGTGAGGAAGCCCTGTAAAGGATCGACCCCGGGTGCTCCATGCCGCTGTACTGGAATGAAGGTATCAGCACGAAGCCGAACTTGTCAAAGGGGTAAGGGATCTGCGTGTATTCCTCGAGCCATTTCAGTGAGGTGTGATGAAGCCTGAAGATCTCTTCGGCATTGTTCTCAATGTATTCAGGGCGGGTCTCGCGGTGCAGCATCTCCATCTTAACACCGTCGATCTCTTTTTCAATAAGTTCAAACCTGCCGGCTGCAAAGGCGAAGAGATAGGTGCTTAGCGGCTTCGTCTCGGCAAAACGGGTAACAACCCTGTCACCGGTTGTGTCGGAGGCCGTCGCCGGACTGTTAGACATTGCGCGATAGTCCGCGGGCATATTCAGCGTCAGGCTGTAGCGCGCCTTCAGGTCAGGCTGGTCGAAGCAGGGAAAGGCTGTTGAGGCACGGTCAGGGACAAAGAGGGTATAGAGATAATCGTCATTGCGGTTAAGTGACATGTCGCCGGCGCGGAAGAGGATATCGACCCTGTTGAAGCTCTTTGCAAGGTGTTTCCCTTCAATCACAATATGACCGTTGGTCAGCACAGTTTCAATGAAGGTGCCGTTCACCTTTACAGATTCCAGGTACTGCCTGTCTGCCCGGAAGTCGATAACCAGGGGCTCGCGTTTTGACGTCAGGCTGAACTCAAGGGCTGCCATTCCGCTGATGGGGTCCTCCTTACCTGCAGGGATGATGAATTCCAGCCTGTAGACCACATCACTTATCGTCGCCTTACGGTAGGTTGCAAGAAGCTTTGACACACCTTCCTCAAGGTACTTTTCCTCATCCATACGGTTGCAGGAAGCGAGTAAGGTCAGGATCAGGAATCCGGAGAGCAGAAACAGCGTCCGGGAGTGGTATTTTTTCATGGCCGGGTATAATTCTTTTCAAATATAATCAATGGCTGAGAATTAAATTTTCCATATCTGTTTGCGTTCATGTTCTTCCGCAGCTAGCCACACCCTGAAAATCGGCAATGCAATTATATTCTATCTTTGGTGACAATACCATCACCCTGCAGAAAATGAAAAAGCTATTCCTCATTCAAGTTATGTTCCTCTTTATCTGTGCATTGAGCGCACAGGATTATGCCTCTTTTCTCACTGACCCCGCTATCTCGCCGGACGGATCGAAGATCGCATTTGTATATGAAGGCGACCTGTGGATTGTTGACAGCCACGGGGGCACCGCTCACCGCCTGACCGCCATGACAGGTGATGAGTCCCTGCCTCGTTTTTCGCCTGACGGACAGTGGCTTGCATTTTCATCGACCCAGAATGGGAATGCTGATATCTATATTATGCCTTTTGAAGGAGGGACCATACGTCAGATGACCTTCCATGACGGTAACGATTATGCCGACAGCTGGTCGTGGGACTCGCGGACCCTCTATTTCACCTCTGACCGTCAGAACACCTTCGGGGCATACAAGGTGCCGGTTACCGGAGGAACGGCTGTCAGGCTCTTCTCAGACAACTATTTTGACCAGGCGCATAACGTAGCAGAACTGCCTTCGGGTGAAGGGAAGGAATACTATTTCACAACCTCGTGGGAGAGCTATATGTTCTCTCACAGGAAAAGGTACAGGGGGGAAAACGATCCTGACATTGAGTATTACAACACCACTACCGGACAGTACAAAAGACTTACGGAGTGGGAAGGAAAGGACCTGTGGCCTTCCGTAGACAGGTCCGGGAGGTTATATTTTGCCTCGGACGAGGCCAATGATGAATATAATCTCTATACTATTGAAGACGGGTTGAAGAAACAGCTGACTGACTTCCCCACATCAATACGCAGACCCCAGGTTAGTACTGACGGCAGAAAAATTGTTTTCGGACACGACTACCGGATCTGGACCTATGATGTGGCTGAGAAGAAGAGTTCACTCTGTGATATCAGCATCTGGGCAAATGAGACCCTTGCCACCGAAATATCATACAGCAGCGCCGGGAAGATCTCTGATTTTGACGTCTCAGGTGATGGTAAGAAAATTGCTTTTGTCTCTCGCGGAAGGCTGTTTGTATCGGATATCGCAGGCAAATTCATCCGCGAGATGCCCGCCGACAGAAGCGAGCGTGTGGCGGAGGTCCGCTGGATGAAGGATAACGAAACGCTTCTTTACACCCGCACCGTGAAGGGATGGACAAACCTCTTCACTATGTCGGCCTCTTCGCCGGAGAAGGAAAAGCAACTCACCTTTACCGAAAAGAGCTCACAGAATCTGCTGTTGTCTCCGGATGGAGATGTTGCCCTTTTTGTGAGCGGTAACAATAATATCGATCTTATCGACCTTAAGAGTTTTCAGGTAAAGACACTTATAACCGACGAGTTCTGGTTCCGTGTTTCCCAGCCTCGCTTCTCCCCTGACGGGAAATATATTCTATACACTGCATACCGGAACTTTGAGCAGGACATCTTCATCTATGACATAAAATCTGGCGCAAGTGTTGCCATCACGCATAACGGCGTCTCTGAGGAAGATCCCTTCTGGTCGCCCGACGGCAGGTACATCTATGTCAGCGCTGACCGGTTCAAGCCTGGATTTCCAAGGGGTGGCGGTGTCAGCAAGCTCTACCGCATACCATTGCACAGGTTCCGTGAGACCCTCAGGAGCGAGGAGTACAACAGGCTCTTCGCAGCGAAGCCCCCGAAAGACAGTGCTGTTGTCGACATAAGGATTGAAACCGAAGGTATAGACGAGCGGTGGGAGCAGATTGATGTAAAGGGGAATGAACAATCGGCTCCGCATGTTTTTCCTCAAAAAGGCAAGACGCTGGTCCTTTTCAATAACTCTCCCACCCCTCAGGAGCGTGTGCTGACGAAGGTTGAGCTGTCACCCTTTGAACCCCCGAAGAGCGAAAGGATAGGTGACAAACCATTCAGCAGGCTGGTTCGTGCAGGAGACAAGTATTACGCGCTTATGTCAGGGGATGTCTGGGAGGTGAAACCCGCCGAGAATAAGGCCGAGAAGATAACCCTTGAAGCCGGCTTCAGCAAGAACCTCAATGATGAGTTTGTCCAGATGTTTTACGAGAACTGGGCAACGCTAGCGGAGCATTTCTATGATGAAAACTACCATGGTATCAACTGGAAGGCAATGCGGGACAGGTATGAGGCATTTCTGCCCCAGTTAAGGAACAGGGACAATCTGAGAACCATCCAGAATGACATGCTGGGTGAGCTCAATTCATCACATCTCGGCTTCTCGAGCCAGGGAGATGAGGCCAGGCCCTTTTACAGGCTCCAGACAAATGCAACGGGGATACTCTTCAGTGAGGATGACCCGTTCGTTGTGACCGGTTGGGTGAGGAGGTCACCTGTCGATATTCTCGACAATAAACTAAGTGTTGGTGATGAGCTTGTTGCCGTTAACGGTGTGAGCGTTGACCGGTCGCGCGACAGGGATCATGCGTTCACCCTCCCGAAGCTGGAGAAGGAGCTCACACTGCGTTTCTCCCGTAAGGGCAAGGAGTATGATATGACTGTGGCACCGATATCTTCATCTGCCCTGAAGGCATTGCTTTACGATGAATGGGTTTACAGGAACAGGCAGATGGTAGACAGCTTGACACAGGGGAGAGTGGCCTATGTCTATATGAAGGACATGGGCAACCAGAGTCTTGACAGGTTTATCATTGACATGACAGGGATGGCTCTTGACCGTGATGCCCTTATACTTGATCTCCGGAACAACCGTGGCGGAAACGTGCATGATGATGTGATACAGTTCCTTTCGCAGAGGCCTTATCTCGAGTGGCAGGCGCGCGGAGGGAAGAGGTCACCCCAGCCCAACTTTGCACCTTCCGGCAAGCCCATTATTGTGATGGTTAACGAGCAGTCGCTCAGTGATGCTGAGATGACTGCTGCAGCCATAAAGGCACTGAAGCTTGGCACAATAGTGGGTACCGAGACTTACCGGTGGATTATATTCACATCGGGAGTTCAGCTTGTTGACGGTTCATTTACAAGGCTGCCCGCCTGGGGTTGTTATGATCTGGAGGGAAATGATCTTGAGAAGACCGGAGTCAAACCTGATATTTATGTCCGCACCACTTTCGGCGACATGCAGAAGGGTACTGACCCGCAGCTTTATAAGGCAGTTGAAGAGGCGCTCCGGGCGATAGGAAAGAATTAAGAATTAATAATCACGTAGTTAGACTGTAATTATTGACTTCAGACCTAAGGGACTTTAGACTTTAAGGACTTTACGGACTTTCGACTCTGCTAACACAGCTCCTGGAATGCCTGCCTGAATTTCATCGGCCGGGCTATGTTGTGGAATGTCTCGGTGGTGCCTCCGGTACCGATGATGGTTATTGAACCGTAATTCAGGATACGGCCCATCACTGTCTGGTCGACATTCACCGTCTCGATCTTCGAGAGGTTCATCTCGAATGTCCTCCGGGCGATGAATCCCTCCTTAATGACAATGCGCCTGTTGGTTATCACGAACTCCGACAGCCAGCGCTTGAGCCAGGCATAGATTGTGAGTGTGAGGATGGATTTCAGGGAGAAGAATATAACCCAGTGGTACTTGGTTTCGTAGGCTACATGCTCATCCTTGATGAGGTGCCCGTTGACATAGCTTCCCATTGTCTTTTTTTGTTCGTTTTTTCAGTCAGTCACTTTGACGGCCCTGTCCTCGCTCTGCCACAGGCCGTGTTTGGTGCATACTGCCATGGCGCTGAGGTTCATTGATACGTCGGGTGCCACGATGAAGAAATCGACCTCGAAGTGTGTCGGTTTATGGCCGTTGACGCCCGCTGTGTACCGTCGCTTCTGCCAGCAGTGTCTCCCTGTTCCAGAGTTGTATGAGACCTATGAAATGGTCGTGGTCGTCGGGGTGAGGGTACTCCTCGCCCATGCGTACCTTGACCATGAATTTCTCCCCGCGTTTGACGCTGTCAGGGCAGATGACGTGTGGCATGTGGCGGTCGAGGTAATCGCGCATTACCTCTTTCTCTTCCTTCTCTACCTCAATTGCTTTGAATACTCGTGGCATGGCTTTTATTTTTTATAACAACCAGTCGATGGATTTGATCGGACCGGTGGTGTAAATTTAATCAGATTTATCTTCAGGTGCTACCTGTCAAACTCCTTAAAAGGAATAAAGTCGAGGTCTGATGCCACGACATTCTCCCGGACCTGCTCCGGGGTCTTGCCGCCCGGGATGACTGTATGGCAAGCGGGGTGCGAGATGCAGAACCTCAGGCTCAGCTGTGCCGTCGAGTATTGCGGATATTTGCCGAACAGCGGCTGATAACCTTCCAGGTCTTTCAGATAGCCGGTCAGTTTTTCCGGCGAGAGATTGAATCTTCTGTGGTCATTGTCGCCGAAGGTGGAGGCGCTGCTGAATTTTCCGGAGAGGAATCCGAAGAGGAGGGGGATGCGTACAATAACACCCGTACCGTATTTCAGGGCCATGGGGAACAGTACCTCTTCGGCCTTGCGTTCAAGGAGGTTATACCGGACCTGGATTACATCGAGCAGATCATGGTGTCTCTCAAGGATGTGTGCCTGTTCTGTCTCCATGAACGACTGTACGCTCCAGCCTGCATGTTTTATTTTCCCCGCTTTCTTCAGTTGTTCGAGGGCGAGCCACGGCTCATCCTGTTCAAGGATCTCCAGGTCGGGGCTATGGAGCTGAAGGATATCGAGAGCCTCTACATTAAGGCGTTTGAGGCTCTGTTCCGCTGCGAAGGTGAGGTGTTTGACGGAATAATCTATGTTGGCCGGGGTTGTTTTATGCTGCTGGCCGAGGTAGGGGTAGAAATTGTTTCCCGCCTTGGAGGCAATGACTATCTTATTCTTCCCGGGCCACTGGTCGAGGACCTCCCTGATCAGTTCCTCGGAGTGGCCGAAACCGTATACGTCGGCCGTGTCAATGAATGTCACTCCGGCCTCAAGGGCGGCAAGTATGGCCTTACGCGATTTGTCGTCATCCGTGTTTCCCCAGTCGCGTCCGCTGATACCCCAGGCTCCGAAACCGACGGTGGATACTACAGGGCCTTTGGTGCCCAGTTTTGTGTATTTCATAGTATCGTTATTTTATGTAAAGATGCAACTCTGAACTCTGATTTCAAATTTTTACAGCGAATGAGGGGATAATCAGGGAGCAGCTGGCATGGGGTGAAAGGGCAAATATTCAGACGATGAAAGAGGTTTTTTAATAGCAGGATCACTGAAGAGGATGGAATGCCCTGTTCAGTACCGGACTGCAAAATGGCTTCAATAAAAAAGAGGCTGTACTCATTGATTGAGACAGCCTCCTGACTATTATGCGGGATATGGCATCAGAGTTTGCTGCTGAAGGCGTTCAGATGGTTTCGTGATGCTGCGAGCAGGTTGTTATAGACCTTTATGAGGGTTGCCACCTCGGTAGATTCGATTGCCTCTTCCAGATCGGCAATGTCAAGTTCTTCGATTGCGACTCCTACCTTTAGTGCTTCTGGGAGGCTTGTCCCTTTTGCAATCAACTCATCATACAGGCCCTGGAAGGCAGAGGTGAATTCACCGGGACCTTTTCCTGTCACCGGGTCAGTAAGTCCGTAGCCGACTATCATGTTCAGCACGGCGTCCATATGTTTCTGTTCGCTTTCGGCTATATTTCTGAATATAGGCATGTTATACAACTCGTAGAATTTATTGTATACATCCCTGGCCACCTTCTCCTCCTCGCGCATGTGCATCATGTCTGCTATTTCCGCCTCAGTGAGGGTAGCTGTGAAGTCGCAGGCTGCACTGCTTTTCGGGTCTTGCTGGGTGCAATCTGCCGTTGCCAGCGATTTATTGACTGCTTCGTTATCGAACTTGTCGCATGATGTAAATACGACAGCCAGTCCTATGGCCGTCACAACTGTTATAAGTCTCTCTCTACTTTTCATTGTCTTGTGGGTTTTAATTTTCGCACAAAATAGTGGGTGGGTTGATGAAGATAAGATGAAAATGTTCAGAGAATGATGCTTGTTAAATGTATGCTGGTGGCAGATTATGCATACTACAGTTGATCTCAGCAAATTTCTTTTTGGTCGAAATATTTCAGGAATTTCAGGTCAGCAATCCGGGTTTTAGTGATAATCTCCTCTCTATTTTTGGTATTGAGGAAAAAATGGTTTATATTTGCATCCGATATTGCGGGGTGGAGCAGTGGCAGCTCGTTGGGCTCATAACCCAAAGGTCGGAGGTTCGAATCCTCCCTCCGCTACAAGAGAAGACTCCTCATCATTTTTGGTGGGGAGTTTTTCTTTTACACCCTCTGAAGTCTTCATAAATTGGGACTTTACGAGAAAAAATGAATTTACATTTGAGGTTAGACTTTTTCTGTTGCTAGTATAGATTTATAATCATTTTGACAAGGTGACACATTTAAAAATGTCATATAAGGTTCCGGCAATATGGTTGCATATTAATATGTGATGCAATTGAACCAATATTGAGCCAATTAAGCCAATTATGAGCCAATCAAAACATAAATAGTTCCAGCCCCAATGTCACCAGCTCTTCTTAAAATTCCATATTTCACAACTAGTTCGGATAAATCTCTTGTAGCTGTAGCCTTTGATATATTATTAAGCTCTTGATAATCACTATTCGAGATTTTACCTCTTTCTTTTATGAATAAAATCGCCCTCTCCTGTCTTTCATTTATCCCAAGAGATTTAAGATATTTCTCACTGAATATATCTTTACGAAACTCTACAAAAAACCCAGACATGTCGAAGTAGTACAGAGGTTGAGGTAAGCAGGCATCAATACATTCTTTAATCATTTTTAATGTTCCACGGCCCCATGATTCAATGTAACCGCTTCTGAAAAGAGTGTTTGCAATATCAGGATTAAAGGGTTTTGATGGATGTTTGGTCAGGAGACTTTCAATTGTCCAATTATCTGGTAGTTGGCCTTCATTCCAAAAAATGATTTTGTCGTTGTAAACGCTAATCTGAATGGGCACCCCTCCTGAATAGTCTTTGTGAGCAATAGCATTTAACAGAGCTTCACGAACCGCATCTTTCGGATATTCATATTTTTCTATTCTATTGATCCCCTCGTAACTTATTTCGGCTTTGATGTATTTTGTAAAAAGTAAATCCATAGCCTTTTCAATCTGTTCAAATAAGTTACCGTGTATTTCGTCCTGAAATTTCAGGTCATCATCTGATTCAAAAAAACCTATTTTAATGAATGACCCGGTAATAAATTTTTCAGGTTTAGGATGAAACAGTAAAATAGCTGCCCGTTTTAGAAACGTATTTTCTTTTAATTGAAGGTTTTCAATTAGAAGTTCATTAGAGTCAGTTAATACATCTTCTTCAATTCGTTGGCTTTTAAGTGCTCTTTTACGAAAAAAATCAAATGTATCTTGCTTTAATTCTGCTACCTGAATTTTCGGTAATGGAACTCCATCCCATCTTTTGCCTTTCCGTTGCAAAAGAAATTTGTCTAATGCTGCTCCTTTTAATTCCTGCTTGGTAGTTCCGGTCCGATAATGGTATTGACCTTTGTAATTGACCGGATAAGGATAGGATTCTACTATTATTTCAATATAATCGCCTTTAACTGAATGATGTAAATTAACATCAACCAATATACCTAATGTATCCTTCACCTTGTTGGGAATATCTTCTAATAATTTTTTGGCATTTTCAATTGAAACTATCTCGCCTTTATCATTCTTCCCTATTAAAATGCTACCACCATTGGAATTTGCAAAACCACAAATCCATTTAAGGTATTCATCCTTCCAGGTTTCCTTAAATTCTACGCTTTGATTTTCAGACATATGGTTATTTTAATAGCTTATTATAATACCGGTTCCTCTGTTTGAACATTTTGTCAAAATAATCAATTTTTGAATCTCTGTAATCGAAAATTACAGGTGGTTTTCCTGAACGTTGGATCCGACCAATATATTGAATCAATTTTCCTTCAAATGCAAATGGATAAACGATAAATAGGCATTCTAAACTATCAAGATCAATACCTTCTCCAAAGTATTGTCCTGTTGAAATTGCAATTTTGTAATGACCTTGTTTTAATTGTTCCAATTTACTCTTCCGGATTTTTTCGGAATCATCCCCATAAATGGAGATCGTCTCATACTTGTCTTTAAGATAAAGATTCAATATCTCTACATGGGCTTTTCGTTCAGTAAGTACTAAAACCGATTTAAAACGGCCAATATTATTTTCCAGATCTTTAATTATGAGAGAATTACGTTGAGTATCATGAATCAGTATTCGTGAAATTGTCTCGTACTTATCAATTTTGTAGTCAAATGGAGCATAAAGGTCTGTTAACCTGATATTAATCTCAACTTTAGTTTGGTTTTTTCTAATCTCATTTATTTGATCAGCATTGTATAAAATATTTCCGATATAGACATAAATAATTTTTTCGTCATTATTCTTGCGTTTTGGAGTGGCTGTCAAACCATACAAATAGAATGAATTGAAGTTAATAATTGCCTCTCTGAATGATTTTGCAGGTATATGATGACATTCATCAACTATAATAGTTCCAAAACAATCAGTTATTTTATCGATTTCTTCGTTTCTGGCAAGAGATTGAATCATAGCAACTGTTATCTCTTTGCCGACTTTAAATTTCTGATTGCCAATCTGGCCGATTTCTTTTTTAGGGATTTTAAGGAAACTCTGTATTCGGTCAATCCATTGGTCAAATAATTGTTTCCTATGAACAATGATTAAGGCTGGCTGCCTTTTTTGTGCAATTATTTCAAGCCCGATAATAGTTTTACCTGAACCGGGAGGAGAAACAATTACTCCAAAATCTTTGTCTAAAGTCTTTTCTATGGCTAATTCCTGATGCGGCAATAATTCAATTTCCGAATCGAAATCTATGAAATCAAGCTTATTCCGATTATCAATAATCTTAAACGAAAGGTTTTCATGCTTGCAGAAACTGACAAGTGTAGCAACAAAACCTCTGGGGATAATTACCCTATCTGAAGTTTCTTCAATTAACCTAAAATATTTTTCAAGATTATATGTTGCTCTACCCATGTTTTTTTTAACCAGATAATCTGAATTAAGAAAGTTCAGATTGTCACGGAGAAATTCGATAAGTTTTTTGTTTAGTTGTAAACGTTTAAGGTAAATCAGTCTGTCAATTTGTATTTCAATTTCATTATGAGAATCTGAGGGAAAATTTGATTTCATGAACTCCTGTGGTTTCTGGTCGAAGAGGTTTTCATACAGAATCAAGAAATTAGCTTTTGATAGTCTTCTAAAGCTTTTTATCGCTTCAAATTGATCAACAAATGGTTCAGAAGAAATTGGATTTATGAAGGCGGAATTATTGTTCTGAAGAGTTTTTCCGTTTAAGGGCAATGCAATCAAATTGCCAAGACCCTTACCGGAATGGAAATCCTGATTAGGGAATAATCTGTCAAAACTTGGCTCCTTCTCGAAGGGAGAAATAATTGAAGCCTCTCTTAATAGTTCAAACATCAATTTCCGGGTTTGCTCTGCAGGAAGGTTTTCTTCGAAAAAAATCCAGAGATGTCCACCATTTCCAGAACGGGAACGTTCAATATATGCAGGTAAATCGTATTTAATACAAGTTGAATGCAATTTAAAAATAGATTCTTTCCAATTTTCATCGTCAAAATCGCCTGCCATGAAATAGGAAGTATTATCTTCCAAAAGAGGATAAATTCCAACTGTCTCGCTTCCATGGAAATGACGAAGGATTACTTCAGTGGTAAAAGGCAGATATTCTTTCTTAGAATAATCCTTAAATGTTCCTCCACTGGCTGTATGCTTTTTATAATCACTCCAATCAACCTTATAAGCAGGCATATACCCACTTTTACCATCTTTTTCCCAATGGGTTGCATATACATCCTGCCTGCCATGGAATAGAGATTTGAATATGGTTATATTATCTGGAGTTAAATTCATCTGTCCTTAAACCTGTTTTGAACCTGTTAAGATAAGCAAAATGTGATTTTATAACATATTATAAGTGAGAATGTTGATTTTCATTTTTGATCCACATTAGATCAAATCGGTGATTCATTGGTTATGAGTTGACCTGTTTACAACCTTATGTTAGTATCTCAGAATCCATGAATTCAAAGATGTTATAAATGTCTTCGATCAATCTCAGGTTAGATATTTCACCTCCCTCCGCTACAAAGAAAAAGGGCTTTATGAGTACAGCGAATAAAGAGCGTTTTCTTTGTTAAGCCACCTCCAGAGGATCACGATCCGCCAACTGGCGGAGAGTAATCTTCTCCGCTAATGAAAGGCTTTTCTGTGTCAGTGCCCCCATCTACGGATCACGAGTGAAGCGAGCAATCCTCTCTCCTCTCCAAAGAAATAGCACCTGCGCTTTCCCGCCGGGCTTTTTTTTGACCTTTATACTTTATTTCGTATCATTAAGTCATGGATTCAGAAATTGCATATTACAGACAGTTACAGGAACATCTTGATAAGCTGCCCATTGGCTATCCTAAAACAAATTCAGGGGTAGAAATAAGGATTCTGCAATTGCTTTTTACACCCATCGAGGTAAAAGTGGCTCTTTGCCTGAGTCTGGGAAATGCTTCCGTGGAAACGGTAAGGAAAAGACTTGATAAAAAATTCGGGATTTCGTATGAATCCGATAAGGTAGCAACAATACTTCATGATATGTTTATGAAAGGTTCCATTAACAGGTCCAACAAGGAGCCATTCAAATATAGCAATGCAATGCTTGCAATCGGGATGTTTGAACATCAGCTGGGTGACTTAAGCAAGGAAATGATGGAGCTGGTTCATCAGTACTTCGATGAGGGTTTTAATGATGAATTTTTCAGGTCTTCATTGCCGCAGCTACGCACAAGTCCACATATGAAGGCTATTGTCCCGGAATTTAATATCGCCACATACGATAACATGCGAAAGATTGTGGAAAAGACAGATAAGTCCATACAGGTGGCAAATTGCGTATGCAAGGAAGGGGAGGCAATACTTGGTAAGCCATGCAAACAAACTAAAGATATCGAAGTTTGTCTGATGTTTGATGCGAAAAGTTATTTAGACCGGGGAAAGGCCAGAACCATAACCAAAGAAGAGTGCTTGGAAATCATTAACCGGGCCGAACGGGAAGGATTGGTCCTGCAACCCGGTAATTCACTTCAACCATTTTGTATCTGCCTTTGTTGCGGGTGTTGCTGTGGCGTTCTGACCTCCGCAAAAAAATACAAGAAGCCTGCTGAATTAATTGCCCATAATTTTTATGCAAAAGCAGATGAAGAATTGTGTAATGGCTGCGCGCTTTGTGTTACGAGGTGTCAGATGGAGGCTATTCAGATTGAGAATAAAAAAGCATTTATTGACCTTGACCGATGCATTGGATGTGGTCTGTGTGTTACTACCTGCAAAAAAGAAGCGCTGAGTCTGCTGGAAAAAACAAAAAAAACGATCCCTCCCAGGAATGCGGCGATGTTGTATCTGGGCATATTGAGCGATAAAGTAAGCAAACGAAAGATGATGGGGAATATGTTAAAACTGCTTACGGGCAGGCAACTTTAGAAAAGAAGAGCCTGAGTAAATCTTTGAAGTCTTCAATTCATTTTACCATCAGGAATATGCATAATCATCTCAGGGGATATATCTATTGCATCACCAAAAGCTACTTTTCTCTCTTTGTGCTGCCTGTCATTATATTTACTCATATCGTAATGCCTCAACCGGATTCCTGGTTGCTGCCCGCCAGCTCTGCCCGCTCACCGTTAAAAGCGTTGTGGCAACAGTCAGCAATCCTGCCAGAGCAAATATCCATAAATTAAGTTCTGTTCTGTAAGCGAAACCCTGAAGCCATCTGTTCATGATATACCAGGATATAAGGCTGGCTGGGACAAAGGCAATAATGACCCATCTGAAAAAATCTCTGTTAAGAAGTGATATCACTCCGAAAACTGTAGCCCCGTTTATCCTTCGGATTCCTATTTCTTTGGTTCGTTTTCTGCTTGAATGAAATGAGATTGCAAATAATCCGATCATTGATAAAAACAGACTTATCAAGCAACAGCTTACTATGAGCTTGGCAAAGTTTGTTTCCTTGATATGATACCATTCATATCTCTCCTTTACCGATTCAATATTCAGAGGAAAATCCGGAATAAGTTTTTGCCAGGTCTCAGATATTGAATTTTTTACAGACTGTGATTGTCCGGGAGCCGGCATAACAAGCAAATGATTTCCGGAATTATCAAATATTATAACTCCAGGAGTGATAGGATCTTTTGCGCCCTGAACAATTAAAATCCTTAACGATACCGATCACAGTACAGTTTCTCATATCCCGGCAGTTTTTCACCTATCAGATTTCTCCCTGAAAAATATTTTGCCAGTGATTCATTAATAATGCAGTTATTCTTATCTGAAGTCATATTGCCTGAAAAATCTCTTCCGCCCGTGAGGTTTATCCCGAGAGTCCTGATAAATGCTTCATCGCCTCTGAATATTTTTGGTGAATATTGTTTGTCCTCTCCATTTTCCGTGTAATGTAAAGGAAGTCTGTATCCATTCCAGCAGAGGTGAAGCTGTTGTTACAGATATGCTGGCAACTGATGGATATTTTAGCAATTCCTCTTTAAAAATCTTTGTCTGCGATTCATATGCAGAAGGAATTTTTACCTCTATAACATCTTTATTGATGCCAATTTCCTTTTTGGTTATATAATTTATCTGTTTTAATATAGTAATAGAACAAATCAACAGCACAATTGTAACAATCAGCTGGAATATGTTGAATGCCGGGATTTTAATGATTTTTCCTTCTTTATCAAACCTTACTTTATAGGCAGAGGATATTTTCTGTCTTTTCAGTTTATTTGCAGAAAAGATCAGTGTGGCAGATAAAAGCAATAATACCACATATGACATGATCAGCAAGGAATTGGGACTGGTAACATATGTTGACATCTATATGGGATTCTGTCAGGTCATTAAAGAAGGGTATAATCCATGATATAACCTCAAGGCTCATTATAAAAGCAATACAGATAATTATCAGGTTTTCAATCATAAAGTCGAAGACCATCTGGCTGTGGTGCCTCCGTTTATGCGTCTGATATAAAATTCAGGAGTTTTGTCACACAATCTGTTGTTTATCAGGCCAAGGTAATTAACAGATGCAACACAAATAATCGTCAGGCCGATTATAATAGCTATCAAGATGTCAGATTTTTCTCTCTTGTTTCCCAGAAGTGAGTATTCAGAGGTGTCAAAATATGTCTCTTTAAAACTCTTCAAATAATATTTCCCGGGTGTGCCGTCATTGATGACAGGGATTTTATCTTTCTCTTGTGCAAATAGTTTTTCGAGTTCAGCAGGATCAGCATTATTTTTTAGCAGCAGAAATGCATATCTCTCTGAATTTTCAGAGAGTTTAACCATGTCAAAATCGAATTGAGAATTTTCGGAAGGTTTTCTAAAGATGCCTTTTACAATAAAATCCGTTTTTGTATCACCGTTTATAACGGGTAAAACCCGGCCCACAGGCAGTTTCTCGCCAAAATATTTTTGTGCAAGGTCTTCTGAGATAACAATATCGTCTTTCCCGGTGAGTACTGTGTTTGGGTTACCGGAAAGCAGCTTATATGAGAAAATATTAAAAAAAGATGCAGAGGTCTCAAAAACTGTAAGATTATCGTTATAAATCTGGTCTCCGATCATAACTTTCTGGGCCCGTGTCATCCTGATGCGGCAGAAATCCTCAACCTGCGAGAAATTTTCTTTAATGTATTCAACACCCCCTTTCTTACATTTTGATATTTGAGTTCCTATTTCATAAGGATTATCACATTTCAGAAGGTAGATCCGATCCCTGTTTTGCTGAAAACTGTCAGTATTTAATTCTCTTGCAACAAAGAGAATTATGAGGTTGGTACAGGCGATTCCGATTGCCAGGCTGATAATGATAATCAGGCTGTTCATGGGATTTCTGAGAAGCCCCCTTGATATCTGTTTTAATCTCATTGTATCCTGTTTTTGTTTATGATGACATAATGTTTACAGTTATTCATAGCGCAACACATCAACCGGATTCCGGGTTGCTGCCCGCCAACTCTGCCAGCCAACGGTCAGGAACGTTATTCCAAAGGCAATAAGCCCGGCCAGAGCAAAAATCCACCATTCCAATTCAGTTTTATAAGCGAAGGATTGCAGCCAGTTATGCATTGCGTACCAGGCAACGGGAGCTGCAATGACAAACGCCGTCAGAACGCGGATAATAAATTCCCTGGTCAGTATAAAAACAATTTCGGAAACCCGTGCTCCGTTTATTTTGCGGATCCCTATTTCTTTATTGCGGCGTTCGGTTGAAAAGGAAACCAGCCCAAGCAATCCAAGGCAGGCAATGAGAATAGCTATTATTGAAAAATAACCGATAAGCAGAATAAACCTGTCTTCGGCCTTATATAGGGAATCATATTTTTCGTCCAGGAATTGAAACTCGAAAGGCATTTCCGGGGAGAGCTCCTCCCAGTGTTTTTTGATATATTGAATCGTCCCGTAAATATTATTGTTGCCGATCCTGATACTTAAACTGTAGTTCCATCCCGGGACGTACCATAAAACCAGCGGTTTTATCTTTTCACGGAAAGATTCGTTGTGATAATCTTTAACTATCCCGATAACCTGTGCCCTGGTATTATAAATTTCCAGTTCATACCCTATGGCAGGATTCAAATCAAAGTACTTTACTGCCGTTTCATTCAGAATTACCGTTTTACGCTTGTCCGTCTCCAGGTCCCACGAAAAGTTTCTTCCTTCAATAATATTAAGGCCAATCGTTTGAACATAATCAGGATCAACGGCCAGTGCGTAGAATGACTTCTCGACGCCGTTAACCTCTTCAGTGAAGCTCATGTGAAACTCCTCTGCAAGCCCGCTGCCACTTGACGTTGCAACATTTAAGATGTTGGGATTTTCAAGTAATCCACGCTTGAATACTTCATATTTGTCCCTGATGCTTTTTGTCAGCTGACATTGTATAATATGTTTATTGTCAAATCCCACACTTTCCGTTCTCATAAACCTTACCTGTCTGGCTATGGTAATGGTGCTTATTATTAAAATTATCGAGATTATGAATTGAAATACTATAAGGATTTGTATAACAGAGTTATTTCTGTTTCCATTGATCTTTTCGCTTTTTAATATGGCGATTGGTTTAAATGAAGAAATGTATAGGGAGGGATAGATGCCAGCTAGAATCCCGGTAAGTATGGAACCTGAAATCAAAAACAGGATCCATTTCGGATTCTTCAGTATGCCAAATGAGATTGAGATGCCGGTTATCTCCTTAAACAACGGCAAGAGGAAACTGACAATCAGCAATGCCAGGGAGGTGGCGATAAATGTCAATATCAGGGTCTCACCCATAAATTGATAAATAAGACCTTTCCTGCCTGAACCAAAAACCTTTCTTACTGCAATTTCTTTAGTGCGTATCGAGGCTTTTGCAATTGACAGGTTGACGAAATTGATAAGGGCAAGAATGATAATGGATATACCGACTGAAAGGATTAATTTGATAAGCCCGGCTTTGCTGTTGTTGAAGAAGCTGACTTCCTTCAGCGGTACAAACCCCGATATATATTCTTTTGCTGATTCGCTGTCAGGTTTGAGGCTGCTTCTTTCCAGGATATCACTCATCCATATTTCATTCGTCTTTTTTGTAAGCTGATCGACAGGAGAGTTTTTTTTCTTTAAGATATAGGTATCATATGTCCAGTTTCCATAATCCTCGTCAACATCAACCCCTCCTGGTTTAATTGATTTTAAGGTGACGAATGAAACAATACCATTGAATTTTATGGAGGAGCTTTCAGGAATGTCGTCAATTATTGCTGATACAGTATAATTTAACCTGGGGGTTTCATTGGTGCCAGTAAATCCGATTAATTTTCCCAGTGGATCATCATTACCAAATATCTTAAGTGCTGTACCTTTTGTAAGGACTATCAGGTTTGGTTCAGACAAACATTTCTTTGCATTGCCCCGAATAACACTGTAACTGAAAATATCAAAAAATGTGCTGTCTGCATAAATGATGTCATTCACACTGAAAGTTTTCACATCATCTCCTTCCCCAACTTTAAGAATTGGTGATTTGCCTCCTCCGGCATTAAAATCGATTCTTGCAATTTTTTCAATTTCAGGTATCTTATCTTTTATTACAACAGCAAAAGGAGCCATTGAGTAGAAATTATTCCCCAGGGTCAGCTTGTAAATGTTATTGAAGTTTTTGTTGAATCTGTCTAAAGTCAATTCATGATTTACATACAGCAGGATCAGGATAAATGAAGAAATACCAACAGCCAGCCCTGCAATATTTAAGATTGTATGCAGCTTGTTGGATAACATCTTTCTGAAAATGATTTTTAGCTGTTGCATAGACATAATGACCAATTATAAATTACCTGTGTTCCTCTATTGTTGAAACCATAAGAGGACAAGTATGGGATCACATAAATCCTCTTAATTCCTGATACAAAGGAAGCTGATGTGCGCAAGTGAAAATTGTAAAAAACCGAACGGGTCAGGTCTTTTTTTTAAAAGCCAAAATGAATTTAGAGGGTTTGAATTTCCCGGGTGGAGTTTTTACTATGGTTTTAAAGATATTATTAAAGTGTGCCTGGTCATAAAAGTTGTTGTCCAGTGCGAGACTTGTCAACGAATTATTTATTGATGAGGGAGGATAAGCAATTTCATCGATTGCTTTTCTCAGCTTTATTATGATTGAGAATTCCTTTGGACTGAGCCCGATGTATTTCAGAAATATTTTCTCAAGATGTCTTGACGAGCAGCTCAATCGCAGACAAAGGTCTTTAATTGAATCAAAACCGTTATTCTTCATTATTATCGAACAGCTGTCATGCAGCAGAAGAGTATGTCGGTTTTTGAAAATGAAGGTACTAAACTGTTCTTGCAAAAAACTTAAAACCTCGTATTCATCGTTTCTGTCAATCTTTCCGGCTTCATATTCAAAACCACTGTTAATTTCTTTAAAAGGAATGACATTATTTGTACATAGGTTCATCTCGCAGTCTATAAACATTGAGGCGGTCCACGGGAAAACCTGAATCATATTTAATTTGGTACCGGGCATAATCTCAATAGGCACGGAATAAGTTGCCTGTCCGCAAAAGTAGATGCCCTTATTCAGTACAATAACCCGGTCGCCAAATGTTGCCAGAACCCCTTTCCCGTTAATGAAGGCAATATTAAAGCATCCATTTGGCACCAAGGTTTTATTTTCACAAACTCCATCTGTATCAGGATTTTCAAGTACCCAAAGTTTACTGATGCAAAAGGAAAGGACTCCCTCAACATAAAGTTCTTTATATGTAAGCATCAGTTGTTATAAGCTTGTTATATAAAATCTCACTTATTTTTTTTGCTATGAAATTTTAAGATAATCACAAGGTAAGCAAAGACTATTGATATATTATAGTAAAATGAAAATAGGAATGATTTAAAAAGTCATTTTGAATCTTTATCGGTTAAGGCATTCAATATAGGCGTGACCCATTGTTCTTTGTCAATGTCATAAACGATAAAATCGCTGTCGAACTGCCAGTATGCCCAGCTAAACCCCAGCCTTTCAGCTGTACGCGCAACATAAGCTGTATAACGAGTTCTCGATTCCATGTCTGCCTTATCGTAAGATCCGAATTCTCCTAAAAAGATCGGTCGGTCATGTGCCTTTGACCAATCAGCTGCAGCCTTTAATTTTGTGTCGACTTCCTCTTTTTCTTCTTTTGTGCCGGTCCAGGTAATGCCACTTAGGTTTGCATTCTCAACAGACCATGGAGCTCCCTGATGTGTAAACTTCATAGGGTGATAAAAATGAACTGTTACAATGATATTTTTGTCCTCCACAGGTAGCACAAGGGTCGGCAAAGACTCTATACCATTCCAGTTACCAGGACCAATAATAAGCGTGCGGGTTGGATTGGTAGTACGGATTATTTTTAAAGCCTCTGTAAGAAATGTGTTCCAAAGCTCGGGTGTGAGCTTCCGGTTTGGTTCGTTCAATATTTCAAAAATCACATTATCGGAATGGTCTTTATATCTGGGAGCCAACTGTTTCCAGACTGAAAGGAACATCTCTTTTTTTGCAACCGGGTCATCTGCCATGGCATTGAATTCGTGCATATCGAGTATAACCATCAGACCGGCTTCCAGACCTCTCTCTACCGCCCAATCCAGGGTTTCCAGCCATTCTGAACTGATTTTATAGCTGCCGTCCATAGATGAAAACGGATGCAGGTTAATACGAACGTTTGAAAATCCTGCCTCTTTGATCATTTTAAAATACTCTTCCTTGAAACGGCCTTTGGTATAATCTTTCCACAACTCCTTGTCATAGCCGATAATATTCACTCCTCTGCCAAGTCTCTTGTTCTGGTCATTTGCTACACTATCTTGCCCGTACGACTTAGTGTATGAAGAAAATAAGAACACCAGCACTAAACATAAAATGGTCGAATTTTTCATAACTAGTCTTTAAAACTTAAGTTAATTTAATTAGTTCCTTTTCAAATGTAATGCTTATAATTAATAAGTGTGCCCCCAAAAAGAATCACTATCCCGCAGAGCGCGGGAGCAATCCTCCCTTCGCTACAAAGCAGATATACTTAGGCCTGTAAGACAACAACATACAGGTTCTTATTTGTGACAAGAAACATATAAGAAACATTGTTCAAATAAAACCTGACTCAGAATACGAGTCCTGTCAGCCATCCCCATACCACGTAACGAACGAATTTTCCGGCAAGCATGGCGATGGCAGTGATTAGGATATTTGTCCGCAAAAGGCCAAGCCCGACGGCAAAAACATCCCCCACTGCAGGAACCCAGGAAAGAAATGCAAAGAGTGCTCCTCTTTTATAGAGCCGGTCGTGCCACTTTTCAATGGTTTCACGTTTTATCCTCAGGTACTTTTCAATCCACTCCCACTTGCCCAGGTATCCAATGGCAAAGCTGCTCATTCCGCCGAGCCAGTTGCCTGCCGTGGCTACCAGAACAGCAGCATAGGCATTCGTTCCGTTAATGATCAGGAATGAAAGCAGCGCCTCCGAACTGAAAGGCACAACTGTGGCAGCCAGGAAACTGGCCAGGAATAATCCCCAGAGGCTGTAATCAAAAAATCCTTCAATCAATATTGGAAAGCAAGTATGACTGCGAACTTAAATAAAATTATTGATCCTGTTTCTTCCGGCCCCGGAAAGTCAATGAACGATTCCCTCTTCCAGGGGGTTGAGAAGAAAATTTGTTTCAATATCAAACCTTTATTTACTCCTAATGTTAGTATATTGACTTACCATTTAAAGATCTGTTTTTATGAGAACCCATATATTGACCTTATTGATTTTTCTCACAGCTATGTCATGCAGCAGTGAGGTTAAGAAGCAACCGTTTATTTTAAATCCGGATACCGGTGAGAAAATGGAAAAAGAGAAAGACAAATTGAAATACCTGGCGCTGGGAGACTCCTACACAATAGGTCAGAGCGTTGACATCACCCAGCGCTATCCTGTTCAGATAGCAGATTCCCTGAAGGCGAGGGGATACCTCGTGGAGGATCCCAGGATAATTGCAGTAACCGGCTGGACAACTTCAGATCTGAAGGCTGGCATTGCAGTTGCCAATCCACAGGGCCCGTATGACCTGGTCAGCCTCCTGATAGGGGTAAATAACCAGTACCGCGGCCAGGATATAAATATCTACAGGACAGAATTTGAGGAGTTGATAAATCAATCGATCAATTTTGCAGGGAATGATACCGGTCGGGTAATTGTGCTTTCAATTCCGGACTGGGGAGTGACCAGGTTCGCAACGGGCCGGGACAGGGAGAAAATTGCCAGGGAGATTGACCAGTACAATGCGGTAAACAAGGAAATAACGCTGTCAAAGGGTATTGTATGGATAGATGTGACAGCCATATCAAGACTTGCCGGGCAGGATGAAACACTTATTGCCAGCGATGGACTGCATCCATCAGGTAAGATGTACACTGAGTGGGTCAGACTGTCTCTCCCGGAGATAGTAAAAATGCTGAAAGAGGAATAATAATGGATATGGAAGCAGCGTATAAGGAGGCTCTTGCCCTGGATGAGTTCGATGAGCTCTCCGCGTACAGGTCTAAGTTTTTTTCGGGGGATGAAAAGCTGATCTACCTGGACGGGAATTCACTCGGCAGACTGCCTGCTGAAACCAAGACCATAATTGAACGTTCTGTTAATTTTGAGTGGGGTGAAAGACTGATCCGGAGCTGGAACGACGACTGGTATAAAAAGAATTCAGAACTGGGAAATAAGATTGCCCGGATAGCAGGAGCCTCTGAGGGCGAGGTAGTTATAACTGATACCACTTCAGTCAACCTCTATAAACTGGCCCATGCAGCGCTTAAGTTTAAAACGGGCAGAACCAGGATAGTGACAGATGAACTGAACTTCCCTTCCGACCTTTATATTCTCCAGGGCCTGGCAAAGGAGTTCGGGGAGGGGTATGAACTGACAGTTGTTCCATCCCGGGACGGCATGACGATAGATACCGGGGATCTGAAGGAGGTGATTGACGACAATACTGCGCTGGTGTCACTCTCGCATGTGGCATTCAAATCCGCTTTCAGGTACAGCATGAAGGAGATCACATCGCTCGCCCATGAGAGAGGAGCGATGATACTATGGGACCTGAGTCACAGCATCGGTGCGGTTCCCGGTGAACTGAACGTATCAAATGCCGACCTTGCGGTGGGTTGCACTTACAAGTACCTAAACGGAGGTCCGGGTTCACCTGCTTTTCTGTATGTACGAAAGGATCTCCAGGATAAACTCTCTTCACCAATATGGGGGTGGTTTGGAGAGAAGAATCCCTTCGATTTCGAATTGAATTATCGTCCGGGTGACGGCATAAGACGTTTTCTTGCCGGTACGCCGCCCATACTATCCCTGAAAGCCATAGAACCCACTCTCGATATGATGAACGGGATTGGTATGGACAGGATCCGGAAGAAGAGTGTTTCGCAATCTGAGTTCCTTTTAAGACTTGCAGAGGAATTTCTCTATCCCCTGGGATTTCAGCCCGGATCTCCCCTGGATCCTGAGAAACGCGGATCTCACGTGTCGCTGCGCCATCCGGAAGCCTACCGTATCTGCAAAGCCCTGATCGATCCGGAGCTCGGAGAGACTGTCGTCATTCCGGATTTCAGGGAACCCGATAATATCCGCCTTGGGATAACTCCATTATACACCACCCACACAGAATTATTTAGAGCAGTCATGGAGATCAGGAATATCGTAAAAGATAAGCTCTACATAAAATATTCATCTGAAAGAGAGCAGGTAACCTAGCAGGAATCTCCAGGAACACCTGCCCCCGAAGTATACGGTTCAGAATAACTATTCCTGTTTATTCAATTACTGCCATTAGCCAGGAATGATATGTGCCACCAAGGAAATTACTTTTTAATTATCCCCTCCACAATCTCATAAAGATCCTGCGGAATAAATTTCCTGGCAACGGATAATGCCACGGCTGAGAGGGGAAGTGACTCCTTCGTCTGGATCATATCAATTTTAATTTTTGTCTGGATCAGTTTGCTCCTTAAAACCAATCTGGTTCTTTCGAGACGCAAATCCTCAAATGAGGTAATGCCGGAATAATGGTGGTCATTATTTTTTCTCATCGTCTTCAAATTTCGGGAAAAACAATCTGATCATGGCTTTGATAACCGGTTGTTCAACGATTCGCTTCCTTAATGCCAGGAACACGATGAGCAGCAGCACATAGAAACCTGCTACGCATAAAAAACCAAGTTCATCTGAATCGAGCAGTGAACCTAGATAAAATCCCGCAGCAAAGGAGAGAAACAGGATCATAAGAGAAAGCAGATAGCCAATAACTGCTATTGTTGCGACGTTACTGAATATCCTGGACAGATTTTCGGCCGTATGAAGCCTTATCTGGTCGAATTTTACCTCGACATACTCAAGGATATCTTTCCTGAGATCATTTATTTCATCCAACATCCTGCATGCAGATTTATTAAACAGCTTTTGAAAGGTTTTCTATTTCTTTCTCCAGATCTGCCAGTTTTTGTGCCAGATCATCTTTTGCCCTGCCAGTTTTCTGGTTTGCCCGATCTTTAAGATCCTCAAGATCCTTTTCAAGTTCAGAAAACTTCTTTTTCAGCTGTTCCCGGGTCTCCTTCCCGCTTTTGGGAGCATACAGCAATGCTATTATTCCGCCGATAGCTGCTCCCGCCAATAATCCTGTCAAAAATGAACCATCTGATTTCATGGCATATCTTTTTAAGTTTAACTCCTGTTCAATTTATAGATATCATATACTGAAAACAAAGATAGCAGATTATGACGCTCATTGTAAATACTTATTAATGAGTATTCCGGCCATGAAAACCGGAAAAATCAGACTGATTCAGATCCTCTCCTTTTTGACAGGCAGCCAGAAATCGCTTTCTGCCAGGCTGCACTTTTTTATGATATCGAGTGCATACTTCGCGCCGGAAAAGTTCCCGTCGGCATTGTTGGTACCGACAGTGAATCTGACTCCGGCCTTTTTTGCTCTTTTAATGAAGTCTGCAGAAGGGATCTCGTACCTGTTATTGATCTCCATAGCTATATTATTGGTCTTAAGGGCGTTAATGACTGCATCCATTCTCTCTTCCGTCCAGAAATGGTCATACCTGTCAGCCATCTGTTCGGGAAGGAAAGTTGCATTTACATAGATATCGACGGGTTCTGTATTTAAAATAGTGACCAGGGTTTTAACCAGATAGTTCATGAACTCCTCCTCATCGTCAATAAAGGTCTCATCAGGGAGCCATATGCGGTTTCTTCTCCCTTTTTCATCGGTGAAGGTCATGGCATCAGTGAAGACATAGTCAAACTTTTCAATTGATTCCATCGTAAAGAGGTCGACCCACTCCCGGCCTTCAGCCTGCATTGCCGTGTAAAACTGAGGGTAATCTTTCATAATGAGGAGGAAGGAGTCTACCTGGGAATCATTCTGGACAGGAAATCCCAGTCCGCAGTTTACTGCGATACCGTATTGAATATTCTCAGCTTCAGATTTCCGCACTGCATCTTCAATGTCAAAGTCACCCTTCAGATGCACATGAAGGTCCGTTATGGGAAATTCCTCAGTCTGCCGGCAACCGGTAATTATAAATACCATTGTCATTGAGACAAGAAACAGTTGTTTTTTCATTTGTGTCGCCTTCTGATAGTAATAAAATATCTATGATAAAGATAACTAAGTGAATTTTATAGAGTCACATGATAGCCAGTGCCTTCTATTTTTAATTCCGAGTAATTAAGGTCCATGGAAATATCTCCGTATTTGAGGATTATTTTCTTTTTCTCATCATTCACTTCAGGGGCTTCCTGTAATCCAAATAAATTAAGCTTAACCAACCGGAATGATTCGTCGAAAATGGTAATTGAGGGATGATTTAATACTCTTATGTTTCCTTCCTGGTTTGCGGCTGAAAATATCACCCGGTGAAAGACGGTCCTTTCAGGCAGGATCTCTATCTCGAGAGGCTCGAATATCCTGATATTCAGGGGATGGATCATTGAGCTGATCTCAATGCTGTATCCTGGCAGGTTGATATAACTTTCAATCTCTTTTGCTTTTCTGTTCTGCCATTCAGAGAAAGCAATCTCCGAATCCGATCTTATCTTGCTGGTCTCTGCCTGGCTGAATGATTGCCTCCTGGCGGGCAGTTCTGACAGGACATTTTCCAGGATCTCTTCCAGGAAAAGGGTGTCATTGTTTTCAAGTTGCATTTTCCAGTCGGGGCTCAACCGATCCAGGATCAGGGCTATCCATCTGCCTTCCCAGTATCCGAGGTCCCTGACACCTGCAGGGGCAATGCCGTTTGTCATATTGGATGCATTCAGTGGATCGACTCCCCGGGCGATCCGTTCTATATAGTCTGACAATCCCTCGGTGTGCTGCAGGTCCTTTTCATAATCTCCAAACTGTACCGGAACCATCTCCAGTCTTTCCTTACGGTATTCCAATGCCGTTGCTGCCCATGCTGCGATATCCATCCTGTCAGTGGAAAGCACCGCTTTTTTAAATGCCTCCTTTTCAATTCTTCTGAGGAAGAGAGCTTCGGTTGTTTCCTCAGGGTAAAAGAGGAGCACCCCGTCGTTCTGACGCCAGCCAGGGTGTTTTGTTCTCTGAAAGACATGGAATTGTTCATGAACAATAATGCCGGCCAGGTCCTTTGGTGTATACCTTTCATTTGTTCTCCGCGAGTGATTACTAAGAACGCTGGTAGCAGTCCAGGTTTCGCCAAAACGCACAATTGAGTTGCCCCTGACAAGGGGATACTGGCCTTCAAAAATAAAGGCGCCGTCAAAATCATCAGCTTTTCTGAACCCCTCAGGTGCATGATCAGAGAAGAAAAGCCAGGTATTAATACTGTCATAAACGGCGACGGGGATTTCTTTTATGTTGAACCCGGGCCACAGGTTGATCTCTGCAATTGCGGCATGCTCTCTCATGACCTCACTGATGTCTGTCACCTGTTTAGCTGCAGGTTGTTGCGCATCTGCAACCGGCCCAACACCCAATAGAGCTACCACAGCAATTATTGCAATTCCAGTTAGTGGTGAGTGCTTTGAAGAAGCAATCGTTTTCATACTTCGGATGGCATATGGTCTGTTAATTCTTTAACTGCATTAAAATTAAGGCATTCCCTGATGAAGAACCATTAAAGCACCCTCAAAATAAGAATTCTTGCCTGATTTCTTCGCAGGTCCATGAAAGAGGTGATGATAATTGAAAGACTATCTGGGAATTTTGGTCATCACCTTATCTCCTGCTCCTCCATCCATCTTCTGACCCTTTCATGCTCTGCATCATGTTTTGCTTCCATGGTTGTTACGATTTTTTGAAATGCGTCCTCATTCCGGAGGCTGTTGAACAGAGGGTCATGTTTTGCAAGGCTGATCCACCAAAGCGGATAAAACCCCAGAGAATTGAAGTCGTTAAGATATCTGTAGGCAGCTCCCTTATCACCCAAAAAAGCGTATGTTGCTGCGAGATCATACTGAGCTGCCTTTCTTTGTGCAATAGGTCTGCCAAGTTTGATACTCTCTTCGGAATACCTGATTTGCTGTTTAAAGTACTGTTCCGCTTCATTCTGTTTGCCTACCTGCCATAAAGCATACCCAATCCGATGAGATTGAATAAGGTTTAATTCTCCTGTTTTATTGGATTTGTAAATTAATTTTTGTGCATGGGAATAGGCTTCATCCTCATTTCCGGGAAGGATGCTGTACATGAACAGATTGCTTGTATATGTTGTATCAATTGCAGCGCACACTCTCAGTAGTCTTACAGCCTCTTCAATATTCCCCTTGCTGAATTCAAGCCATTGCAGGCTACTGTATAAGTTACCCTTATCTCCGTCAAGTGTATATGCTTCGTTGTACAGATCCCTGGCCTTATCAACAAATCCTACATCAAGGTATGCCCGTGCCAGTGAACTCAGCAGAGCAGGTCGCTCATCCCCTTGAATCAAATTTAATGCATTGTGGTAGTTTTCAATTCCTCTGACAAAATCGGCCAGGTGCCAGGTAAGGATGTATCCCTTTCTGATATATGCCTGGGAATAATTTGGGTTGTTTTTTAAGGCTTCATCAAGATATTTTATTGCATCCTCCAGATTTCCGTTTGCATAATTATACTGGCCTTTCAGAAAATAAGCCTCGTCGAGCTGGTCATCAAATGAAAGTGCAAGATTAGCCAGGATAAGACAGGAATCCAGAAAACGCTCATCGAAATAATTTTCAAAGAAATACCTGATATTATAAATACCTGCCAATCCCGAGTACGATCTGGCAAAAGTTGTATCAATTTCAAGAGCAGCTTTAAACAGGTTGACAGCTGTCTTGTAACTACTCGGATCGCGGGTTTTGGCATACTCTTCTTTGAAATTGTTTGCTTTAAGGTAAAGATCGTAAGCAGCAAGGCTGGAAGTCGGGATCTTTTCTATCAGTTTCTTTTCCTCAACTGCTATAAATACCTTTATTTCGGATACAATTGACTGTGCAATTTCACTTTGGATTTTGAATATATCCCTGATATTTCTGTCGTAATAAGATGACCAGATATGTTTATCATTCCCGGCATCAATTAATTGAACCGTCAGCCGGATGTCATCACCGTATTTTTGTCCGCTGCCTTCAAGAATATAATCCACTTTCAGCTCTCTTGCTATGTCACCGATGGTTTTTGTTGAATTTCGGTACTGTTCAACCGATGTCCTGGATGTTACGTTGAGATCAGCCACCTTACAGAGATTGTCGAGGATTGCCTCCATGGTTCCGTCAATGAAATGCTTGTTTTCAGAATCGGGACTGTCATTTCTGAATGGCAATACCGCAATCGACTTCTTCAGGGCCTTATTTTGCTTGCCGGAGACAGTGTCCTTAATTAATGTCTGATAAACCAGTATTGCGGCTAATATCAAAAATGCCGTAACAGCAGTAATGATAATCCAGTTGCGTCTGTGCGGCCTGACAGGTTTGTCATTTTCAACCATCTTTTCGTTGAATCCGATTCTTTTTGCAGGTTCTTCAGGCAGCTCTTCTTCTTCAATCGCCCGGCCCGCCTCTGTTGTCATCCCCGAAATGATCTCTTTTATGGCATGAACTGTCCTATTAATCTGGTCACGATAAAAAGTTCTATCGAGGTTATCTGTGGGATGATCTTCATTAGGAAGCAAGGGTCTGCTTACTCCCGACACTGTCTTAAAAATGAAATCCATTGCCCGCAGGGGACTTCCTGTATGCTTTTCAAAGAGTCTGACATCCTCCTGATCAAGGTCATGTATCCGTATTGGCAGGATCCTGCTTGCTGCATTACCGCTTTTCAGTCTGATCTCTTTCCCAAAACGATCATGCCTTGCCATTTCAATGAATACCACAAACTCCTTTTGCCAGGCATAACTGCCGGTATCGCAATAGGTGTGAGACAGGATTGGTATAAAAATGAGACATTTCAGTTTTCCTTCAAGGGTTTTGTCTACATCGTGTGTTTCCTGAAGGCGGTCGTTGGGATTTTCATCAAAATATACTGACACATCCTCCTTAAAGGCAGCTTCAAGCTCTCCCTTCAGGTTATCAACAAACTTCGTCACCCATCCGTCGTGTTTGTTGTCTTTCTGACGGTAGCTGATGAAGATGTCATAATTATATCCGGGGATGAGGCTGGCCATATTAATTGTTCATTGTGATAAAGTTACGAAAGGCAATGACGCAAGTCAAATAAAACCGTATGCCACTCATTGAAGAATGAATGCTGTTTTTTCCTTTTTATCTTACTTTTTTCAAACATTTACTTTAGTTTAGTAGCGAAACAATTCTTTAATGAAAGTAATCTTACTGTACGACCTTGATCCTGCCTGGGATATTGACGAAATCAACGATACCCGGAACTCCAATAAGGTCCTCTGTGAATCACTGCAGGATGAAGGAATTGAAACATACATCGAAGAATTGTGCGACCCAAACATGGAGAAAATACTGGAGAGGTATGATCCGGCCGACACTATTGTTTTTAACCTCTGTGAAACCTTGCCCGGTATCCCGAACAGTGAAAAAAAAGTCATGGAAATACTTGACGGCAGTGGGTTCACCTACACCGGCAATGTTCCGAAGGTAATAGAGCTGAGCTACGATAAACAGAAGGTAAAGGAGGTTCTTAGATCCCTGGGAATAAGAGTACCCTATGGAGAAGTGCTCACGCCCGAAGAAGCAGCTGGCTGGAACCTTTTTCCTGCAATTGTCAAACCTGCAATGGACCACTGCAGTCTTACGCTGACTGAAAACTCGGTGGTTTTCAATACCACTTCCCTTCAGGAACAGATCAGACTGGTCAACGAAATGTTGAATTAGCCGGCCCTGGTCGAAGATTTTATTGACGGTCGTGAATTCCATGTATCAGTGTGGAACAATGAACCGCCCGAAGTACTGCCCCCGGCAGAGATGGATTTTTCTGCTTTCTCCGAAGCACGGGACAGACTATGCACCTATGACTCGAAGTATAATTCCGGTTCGGTTCATTACGAAAAAATCGAAACCCTTATACCTGCCCCTCTTGATAAAAAACTGCTTAACAGGCTGCATAATAAAGTCCTTAAGGCATGGAAAGGGTTCGGATGTACCGACTATGCCCGATTTGATTTCCGTCTGCGCGGTGACGAGTTTTACCTCCTCGATATCAATCCCAATAACGATATCAGCATTGACACCACCTTCGCCATGGCAGCAGAAATGACCAGCTGGACCTACGGCCAGATGGTAAAACGGATTGTAATGATGGCGGTCGACAGGCACCCTGAACTAGGAGGGAAAATGCAGACCCCCCAATGACAATTTCAGGTCCCCTTTCTTCACTGTTTTGCCGGTGAGGGATAGGGTGGTGGTATAATTTTTATTTCACCCTGCTGCTCCAGTAATTTTAATGCTTCCCTGACGGCTCTTTCCAGTTGAGGGTCAATCCCATTTGAAAGGGAGACTGCATCCTGGCGCACCTCTATATCGGGTGCGACACCCTCGTTCTCAGCTATCCATTTCTTACTGACCGGATCGAAAACTGCATTGTCAGGAGCCGTAAGCGCTCCTCCGTCCACGAGTGCATAATGCACTGACGATTTTACGAGACCACCCCAGGTACGTGCACCGATCAGAGGACCTGTCTTTTGCTGCCGGAACACCCAAGGGAAGAAGTCGCCTCCCGAGCCTGACATCTCATTGATCAGAAGCACTTTCGGGCCAAGAATACCTGCAGGCAGGCGGAACGGAGTACCTCCGGGAGCCTCATTTGTGACTGAAGCCCTTAACCGGCGGTTCATCAGGTCAACCATATAGTCATCAAGCAATCCACCTCCGTTAAAGCGTTCATCAATTACGGCGCCCTGCTTGTCCTGCTGGGCGAAGAAATACCTGTTGAAGGAGATGAATCCGGAGCTGCTTGTATTTGGCACCCATACATAAGCCAGTTTCCCGTCTGAAAGCTTATCCACCATCCGGCGGTTATCTTCAACCCATGCTCTCTGGCGCAGATTTGTCTCGTTGGCTATTGGTTTTACAACCTCCTTCCATGATCCTTCAAAATCCGGCGTCTTGTTTATATGAAGAGTGGTTTGCATATCCAGGGTCCCGTCCAGGAACTGATATGGATCGTCCTTATCAGTCAATTCTTTCCCGTTTATGCCAACGAGATAATATCCTGCCTCGATTTTTATGCCAGGCCTGTCGAGCGGGCTTGATAATTCAGGGTTCCAGCTTTCTGTTGTATAAATACGTGTGATTTTCCAGCGGTTATTCTCGGGGATAAGATCGGCTCCGAGCAATCCTCCGGATGACTTATCAACCTCAGGGAAGTCGCCTCCGAAGACAAAACTGTGTCCTACCGACAGTTCCCCGTTCATCTGGTCAAGGATGTATGTCAGATCGGCACGGTGCTTAACAAAAGGAACCAGCGGAGCATACCTTTCATAGACCTCATTCCAGTCTCTGCCGTGCATTCCGGGATCATAGAAATAATCCCTTTCATATCGCCACGCCTCCTCAAAGATCTGTTTCCATTCCGCCGACCTGTCGAGGAGCATCTTCAGGTCTAATTTAACGGGTTTGCCATCAGCGCCTGTTGCTGAAGATGTGGTCATTATCTTCCAGTCGCTGCCTGTCCGTGCAAGCATCTTGTTGCCGTCAGCTGACACAGAAGCCTGGCTTGCGCCGCTGATGAACTCCTTGGCTTCTCGCTTTTCAAGAGTAAATTTCTGGATAACTAAACCGGTTACTCCCTCTTTCTGCTCACCAATAAAAACGACGCCGGCAGGACCGCTTAGCATCAGGCGATAGTTGCCCTTTGTCAGAGGCATTGTAATAGTTCTCCGTTCAATGTCTTTAAAGTCAATAGTAACGGCTATCGGCTCCTTCCTGGTTGCAGTGGTAGTATCCTTATCTGATTTTTCAGGCACTTTGCCCTTTGCCGGTTTTTTAACAGTTGGTTCAGGTTTTTTTTCTTCGGTCGCCGTTTCTTCGTCACTGCGGGGCTTGAAAGGCGAGGGATCATCCTTCTTAAGGTTGATAATGTATGCACTATAGATCGGGTCGGAGGTGATGGCGCTGGTGTTTGCCCATCCTGAACCGAGAGCAAGATTTGTGCTCGCCAGGAAATAAAAGTGATGCCCGTCTCTGTCCCACGCCGGGGAGAAGGAATCGGCGAATGAGTTGGTCAGAGCGTATATACTGTCGGTTTGTGCTGACCACACCTTAATCTGCCTGAAGTTGTTTGTTCCTGTTTTTGTGTATGCCAGCCAGTGTGAATCATGTGACCATGTAAGACCCATATTACCTCTCTCTGTGTTGGCTCCCGCCGTATCCACAGTTTTGATCGTTCCTTTGGCCACATCCACAATCCTGATTCTCACTTTATCATCGGCAAAAGCAATAAGTTTTCCGTCGGGTGACCAGGCAGGTTCCCAGGCCATCTTTGATTCACCAATTGAGACGCTTCTTGGTTCGGATAAACCATCCTGTGCTGCAATCAGCAAATTATATCCCTTCCCGCCCGCGTCAGAAAACCATGCTACCTCATTTCCCTTAGGGGACCATAACGGTTCATGATCGGCAGCACCGGAAGTATGGGTCATGTTTCTTGCATCTCCGTTCTCTGCCGGGATGGTGAATATTTCCCCGCGTGCTTCCAGAATAATCCTTTTACCGGTCGGAGACAGTGAGACACTGGCTGCATTTTTCGTGACATCGGTCCATTTCTTTTCAGCCCATGGGAAATCGGCATTAACTGTAATACTAAGCTGCTTCGACTCATTTGAAGAAAGGTTAAGAAGATGGAGATAACCGTCGCGTTCATATGTGAGTATGTTGCCATGGCCGTTCAGCCATTTAACATCTGAACCTGTGAAGTGAGTTAACTGTTTCAGCTCTCCTGAAGCGGGTGAGTAAGACCATATGTTGGAAGTCCGGTCACGGTCTGATAAAAAGTAAATCGTATTATTTATCCATATTGGTTGAATATCGATAGTTGACTCGTTGGGCAGGAGCTTTTCGCTCTGGTCGGCCAGGTTCATTATCACCAGCGGCGTATTCTGACCGCCCCGGTAATTGCGCCACTCCACATCCCAGCGCTGGATTCTGTCAATTATTATCTGGCTGCCATCGGGAGAGAGAGAACCGTCTGCTGCCCACTGGCTTGTCAGCGGGGTTGAGGGTCCGCCTTCAGTGGATACCGTCCATAAGCGTGCAAAACCGCCAGGTGCATTATCCCTGGAGGTTGCATAAAGAACCCTCCTGCCATCCTGTGACCAGCCGCAGACAGAGGCAGGGGCCGGGTGCCAGGTTAGCCTTTTGGGTGTGCCTCCCTCAGCTGAAACAACGTAAACGGCCGAAGTACCCGACCTGTTAGAGTTGAAGGCAATCCATTTCCCGTCAGGTGAAAAGTGAGGATTGCTTTCTACGGCCGGAGTGCTGGTAAGACGCACGGTTTGTCTTCCATCGAAATCCGTGATCCATATATCTCCTCCATAGGCAAAGGTAACCTGGGTTTCAGTTATGGAAGGCTGCCGTAATAACCTTGTTCCCTGAGAGTGTACAGCAGTGCCGCAAAAGAAAAAACAGGCAATGAAGATTGCCACGGGTAAGTAACCGTGATCTGCAGACCACCTGCCGGAGAGTTTCAGAACGTCAGGCCATAAGTTGATTTTCGGGTTCATTAGTTGAGGTATTTATGTATTTAAAATCGAATTACCGGAGTATGAAGTTAATCTATTCCTGAGATAGCGGACTCCGGATTTCATTGAAAAGACCTGATCGCATGCCAGATGCTGCATTGACTGAAAAAGGGATGTATCAAATCCGTTCACAGATTATGATGGTTTTAATAACCGGGTTGTAATGTCTGTTTAAGGTCACCTTGTGAACCCGCCTTTCAGGTTCACCTCCCGGTTATTGAATGGATCAAGAGCCCTGTCTATCAACAGAGCCATCTCGCCCCTCAACATCGGGCGGTCCTGATGGCCTACGCCTTCCCTGAATATGATTGCGAGCGATTCCTGCAGGCCGGCCTCACTGATTTCAATGCTGTTCTGGCGGGCAACGAGGCGAAGGAGGTCAACCGCCTGCTTAACCGTCAGGTCAGCCTCACTGAAGTCGTACACCGTAAGAGGGTAGATATCTTTCAGACCCTCCAGATCTGATGCCTTTGTGATGTCATCTGCCCTGAAGAAGGTCTGGTTCGCCCAACCTGCATTTTTGCCCACACCCTTCATTATTCCTGTTGATCCGATTCGCTGAAGCGATTTGAACCACTCATGGTCACGCGGCACATCGAGGTAAGGCAGGAGGTATCCGCCGGCATCAAGCAGGGCGTTCTGGACATCCCTGACCGGCACCTCTGAAATCCCTACCCCTTTGCTGACGGCAAGAGCTGCCAGGACCCCTGCAGCCTGGCCAACCTGGAGAACGACAGGCTGCAGTCGTGTTGCACCATTGACAAGGTTGGTAACTGAGATCGATTTTTCTGCAACGATGAGCCCTTCAGCCTCTTCAGGGATAAGAGTGCCAAGCGGCAGACCGAATGAGGGTACGGGATAGAAGCTGAGATCAGGTAATGACTCTGGTCCTGCGTATGCTGAATGATGGTGATCTACCGGGTAATCACCAACGGCAATGTTTGTGCGGTAAAGTTTGTCAGGCTGATCAAATGGTTCTGTGATATGGCTAAGGCTAAATCTCACCTTCCCGCGAATTCTTCTCGATTCGCGATGATAAGGTATAAACGGTAGGCTGTCAGCGGTAGGGAACTCGTCATCGGCAAGAGCCAGGTTATGATAACCGAGCTCATTCCTTATAAACCACAGGAAGCAGAGGGTTCTTTGTTTAGCTTCCTCTATGGCTTCAGCCCGCCCCTCCTGATCCATCTCAATCATGTTAACGTAATAGTCGTTCCCTGACAGTGGCCAGTTTATCATGTACTTGTTGTTCGGAAGCTTTCCGTAATTCAGCATCGCCTCGCATGACCATCTCGCCGTTTCGTTTCCCTCACCGGAACAGAGAGGAGTGATGCACGAACATGCAAATAGCGAAGGATCATAACCTTCCGGCCTGGACATAGGCACCTCCCTTCCATAGTCTTTAAGCACGGCAACGTATGTCAGATCCTGTACGATATCGTTTGCATTTTCCGGGGCTATATCCTCCCCGGTATCGTGCCGTGAATCCATTCCGAGGTCGTATTTCACACCGCACATCTTTGAGATATCTCCCAGTTCCGTGGCATCAATGAGTATCGCGGAGGAATATTTCACTGCCCCGCCTGTGGTTCTGACTGAAATCAACCATTTGTTTCCTTGGCGTCTCACACGGGCAACGCGCACGTTGCGCAAAACCGTCAGTCCGGGTTCGGCTGCCGCCATCTCCGAAAATATTCTGTTCCCCACTGAAGGCTCAAACATTACGTTGCTTACCCATCCGGTTTTCAGATGAGAAGCGCCTCCGTAATGAAATATAAGAGAGTCTCTGAACTCACACCATATGCCACCCGGGAGATTGTAATTGCCGTCGACGGCGCTAACTCCTGCGCTGGTGAGCATTCCTCCGAGCCATTCGTTCTCCCCGGCGATCACGGTGCGAACACCCATTCGTGCAGCCTGGATCCCTGCCGCCACGCCGCTGGTGCCTCCGCCGGCAATGAAAACATCCGTTGTGACCGGAGCAGAGCACGAGACAAGCAGGATGAAACCGATAAGGCTCCAGCGCACCATAACCGGGGTACCTGCACCAGGGCAGCGGGAGGTTAATTTCAGAACTGACATGTCACTCTGTAATAGTGAAGCAGGGAATGAAAATATTAATAAATTTATAGGAAATTGTTGAGATCAGATCACTTGGGACTGGTTTGTATAACCCTTTAAAAACTGAACTATGAACTGCAACAGGAGAACTTTTGTAAAAACAGGCGCTCTGGCAGTGACCGGCACTGCCCTCTTTGGAAATACATTCTGTGCTGCACCAGGGCAGAAAGGCATGACAGGTCTGCAGCTTTATTCAATCAGGGATGACATGTCACTCGATCCGGGGGGATCGCTGGCCCAGCTGTCGAAGATGGGGTACATGTATGTTGAGCACGCCGGTTATTCAGACCGCAAATTCTACGGCTTTACGCCGCCGGAATTCAAAAGGATACTTGACGGGGAAGGACTCTCCATGGTTAGCGGGCATGTGGAGTTTGTCAGGAGCGACTGGGATACGACACTCAACGACTTTTCAGACAGGTGGAAATACACCGTGGAGGATGCTGCCACCTGCGGACAGAAGTACGTTGTGACTCCATGGCTGGAGGAGGGTATAAGAAGGAACTACGACGATTTCATGACCTTCATGGATGTCTTCAACAGGTGCGGTGAGCTGTGCAATAAGTATGGGATGAAGTTCGGGTATCACAACCACGACTTTGAGTTCAGCGAAAAATTCAACGGTGAGAGCCTGTTTGACATCATGATGCGGAGTATCGATCCAAAACTTGTGGTGGTGCAGCTCGATACCGGAAACCTGTACAACGGTGGAGCCGTTGCAAAGGATGTCGTTGATCGTTACCCGGGCAGGTTCGAATTCGTTCACCTGAAGGATGTTGTCAGAACAGGAGAGGAGGTCGCTTTGAAAGCACCATTGTCGGTGAAGGGGTTGCGGATGTCAGGGAGGTGCTGGCCATGATAGAAAAAACAGGCGGAGCTCAGGTAATAATCATAGAGCAGGAGGCATACCAGGGAAAAACCCCGATGGAATGTGCCCGCCTGAACCTTGAGATAATGAAAAAGTGGGGGTATCTGTAACCTGTAACCTGCCGGCTTAATCAAACAGAAATATACCTGCGGGCGCGCCAGCCTCTTTATTAAATCTTTGCAACAATCTGCGGGATTTTAACAATCTCTTTATAAAAGCAGGCGCACCTTTGTACAATGAGGAGCCTGCTCTTCATTCATTAATGATGTAAATTTGGATCTTGAAAAGCGGTGTGTCATGAAAGACAGCAGCCGGGTACTGAACCTTCCGTTTAAAACAAAATTCTACCAGTACATTCTGGTCGTCGTGATCATAGGTCTTACAACCCTGATCTGCAGCCCCCTTTCAAATCCGCAGAGTTATCATATTGTTTCGTTCATCCTGCTCTTTGTGGTTGCCATGCTGGCTGTTTTTATGGGGATAGGTCCCGTTCTGCTTGCATCGACAATAAGTGCAATCTCATGGAACTACTTTTTCATTCCTCCCTTCCATACTTTCCATATTACGAGGACAGAAGACAGGCTAATGTTTGTATCCTTTTTCATAATCGCGTTGCTGAACGGCATCCTGACAAACCGGATACGCAGGCAGGAAAGGCTTGTCAGAGACCGGGAAGCGCAGACGAATGCCCTGTTCCAGCTTACAGAGGAGCTTTCCAAGGCGAGTGGAATAGAGATGGTGCTGGCAGTGGCCAGAAATGATTTCAGAAAACATTTTAATGCAGATTCCTGGTTTATTCTTCAGGATGGCAACAACAGGCTCGACTTTAATCCACCCCCTCAAGATGAGAAGGATCTGCCGGTAATTGAAAGGCATATCGTTGAACATGTATTCACAAACTCTGAAAGGGCAGGCAAATACACGGATATGTTCAGTGAGGCCGGTCTGACGTACCATCCGTTAACAGGGACAAGACTGAATCCGGGAGTGATAGCCTTCAGAATTGATGAGCCTGCCTACAGAAACAGGATTGTGTTCCGGGATACCTGGTTTACCCAGATTTCAAACGCCCTGGAGCGGGAGTTCCTTGGAGAACTGGCAGTGAAGGCTCGCATCCTGGATGAGTCGGACAAATTGTACAATACCCTGTTCAACCTGATCTCCCATGAGTTCAGGATACCAATCGCGACCATCATGGGAGCCTCCGATACATTACTGATTTCAAAGACGACGGATAAGAACAGGGAGGAATTATACAATGAGATTTTCAAGGCTTCTGCACGGCTTAATCACCTGATTGAAAATCTATTGAACATGTCTCGCCTTGAGAGTGGCAAAATTTCACTGCGGTCCGACTGGTGTGATGTGAATGATCTTATCAACAAGGTATCTCAGAACCTGAAGCAGGAGCTTGAACAGTTTAATTTTATTGCGATCATCCCCGAGGATATGCCTCTGGTAAAGATTGATTTCGGGTTGATGGAGCATGTGCTTTACAACCTTCTTCTGAACTCGTGCCAGTATTCTTCAGGATCAGGGGAGATCAGGCTGGAGGTCTCATATGAAAGCAAGAATTTTATTCTGACTGTCTCAGACACCGGCCCCGGATTTCCACCTGCAGCTTTGCCAATTGTGTTTGATAAGTTTTTCAGGGTTGATGGCACCAAATCGGGAGGTTTAGGTTTGGGATTGTCGATTGTCAAAGGGCTGGTTGAATCTCATAACGGGACCGTCAGTGTTGAAAACGGGTTGAATGGCGGGGCCAGATTTACAGTTGCCATACCATCGGATATTCCTGATATGGAAGACTTAAAAATGGTAGAATGAAAGAGAACACGAACATTCTGATCATTGATGATGAGATACAGATACGGCGGTTGCTGGAGATCTCCCTGTCGACGTATGAGTATAATACCTTTTTTGCAGAGAATGGCAAACAGGGCCTGATGGCAGCAGCAACACATCACCCGGAATTAATTCTTCTTGACCTTGGATTGCCTGATATGGATGGGTTGGAGTTGCTTGTCAGGCTCAGGGAATGGTATTCCAAACCGATTATAATATTATCGGTCCGCAGTTCAGAGGAAGACATTGTCAGCGCCCTTGATAAAGGAGCAAATGATTACCTGACAAAGCCATTTCGCAGCGGAGAGCTGATTGCCAGGATACGTGCTGCAATAAGATCAAGTGAAGAGAGGAAGGATACACCATTACTCGAATTCGGGGACCTCAGCATTGATATGATCAACCATGTGGTCCGTAAAGACGGGGAAATAATAAAACTAACTACAACCGAATTTTCATTGCTGGCCCTGCTGGCTAAAAACAGTGGCCGTGTGCTAACCCACCAGTTCATTCTGAAAGAGGTGTGGGGGTATGGTTACCTTGAACAGACCCAGTATCTAAGGGTCTTTATTGCCCAGCTCAGAAAGAAGATTGAAGACAACCCGGCAAATCCCGTTCTTCTGATTACCGAATCCGGCATAGGATACCGATTTGGCAACTGATTAGCCAGGACCTTACCGTTCGGGTCTTTCCCTGCCGATAAAATGACAAGGCGGGCTACCGCGTTCATTACCGGGTTCTTTACAAAATCTTTATGTCTGCCTGATTAATCTTTACTTTATGCTTATGGTTTAGGTCTCAACTTTGCTCCGTTAAAGAGTACGGCAACAATGAGGCTGATAAACCCAAAGAGTATTTCCGGAATCTTAAGTACGATCCTTCTGATTGAAGCCGGGTCCTTCCTTACCTGCCTTCCGGTGGCTCTGATCTACGGGGATCCTCTGTTTCCATTCCTCGTATCGTCAGCCGTAAGCGGTATTATTTCAATATTCCTCCGCGTTATCAGCAGAAAAACTGATCCGGGGCAAATCAGCAGCAGGGATACTTTTCTGATCGTAATCATCGCATGGGTACTATTTTCACTGGCTGGCAGCATGCCCTATCTGATAAGCGGAACCATCCCCTCCTTTATAAACGCATTTTTTGAATCTGCTTCAGGTTTTACAACAACAGGAGCTTCAATCCTGCGGGAAGTTGAGACGCTTCCGCATTCCATTCTTTTCTGGAGAAGCCTGACTCACTGGATCGGAGGCATAGGGATAATAGTACTCGTCATACTCATACTTCCGACTTTGAAGGTAAACGGTTACCAGCTTTTCAGTCTCGAATCATCAATGAAAGAGAGGATCCACCCCAGAACAAAGGGGATTGTTTACCGGATCATGATCATATATATCGGTCTGACCGCTCTTCAGATCATCTTCCTTGCAGTGGGTGACATGAGTCTTTTCGACAGCATATGTACTTCATTCGGGACGGTGGCGACGGGAGGGTTTTCAACAAAAAACCTTAGCCTTTCGGAGTATCCGGCTTACATCCAGTATGTCACGGCCATCTTTATGATTCTCGGGGCCACAAGCTATGTTGTATATTATTATACTCTTGTGGGAAGCTATAAGAAGGTGATCAGGAATGAGGAATTCTGGTTTTATATCTTCTTTATTACCGCAAGTGTGGTTTTTGTGACTCTCACCCTCTATTTTAAAACAGACAGGAACTTTGAATTATCCTTCAGACATGCCTTTTTCCAGGTCGCCTCCCAGATATCATGTTCCGGTTTTGCAACGACTGATTATACTGCATTCCCTTCCATCGGTGTGGTTATTATGTTCCTTTTGATGTTTTCAGGGGGCTGCATCGGATCAACAACAGGTGGGATTAAGATGGGCCGGCATCTCATATCAATTAAAAACATGAGGAATGCATTTATAAAAATTCATCATCCCAACGCAGTTATACCCATAAAATTAAACGGAAGAACTGTGCCGGAAGGAGTTATAAACCAGGTGACCGTTTTCATTACCCTTTACATACTTGTTTTTCTGGCGGGCAGTCTCCTCATGCAATTAACGGGTATTTCCGCTGTTGAATCTGCCGGTGCCAGCGCTACCTGTCTTGCGAACATTGGTCCGGGACTTGGCGCATCAGGCAACATGAGCAATTTTGCCCATTTCAATGATGTCTCAAAGCTCACGATGATTATGTTGATGATTCTGGGGCGTCTCGAGCTCTTTACTATACTTACCGTCTTCACCCGGTCATTCCGGAGAACTTAAGAAATATGACATCGGACGTTCTCCGTAGTCAACATGGTTACAAAGGAGATATCAGATATTCAGGCACTCTCAAATTACCGTGGTCGTCGCTTTGATTCCCTGGGCGTGTAACAGTTCATAACATTTTATCCACAGGAATTTAATTACCGCAGGTCACTGCCTTTTTTCCATATAAATCGAATTCCCGTCTGCAGTAATCTTCAGCCCTGCCGGTTTGCCGGTCTCATCAAACATGAACTCCACTATCTGGTCTGAGAATTCCCTGATCCTGAACATGTTCCCCTTGTAAGGAATAAGGTGCTGCGGAGGAGCAGTATTGACCACGAGCTCCCCATTCCTTAATTCGATCACAGCCCTGTTTCCGCCATTCTCATATTGCCCTGCCAGCTTCTTCAGAAATTCAGGATCACGCAGTCGCGGGTCAGCCACCCTGTTAAAGGCCACCTCCTTCTCATCAAGGCTGATCTTAAGCTGGCTGATATCTCCCTGTGCATCGGTGCTGAACATCAGTGACCATTTGCCGTATAGCTGGTCATCAGGTGTCATGAACCGGTCATAATGGTAATGATAAAGAGGCAGTTCGTACTGGTTGAATTTAAATGCAAGACTGTCATTGCTGTACATGATATGAACCCTGCCGTACGCCGGGTCTTCATAAATACCCGCGTAATCAGCAAGGGCATGTGACGGACTGGTACCCAATACGCGGTCCGAATCCGGCTTTTTGCGCGATTCTTTTGCGGTCTCCCTGCCCTTGAGATAGTCTTTCAGTCCCCTTTCACTCCACGGGGTCTCCGGCAGTCCGAGCAACCTGTCATAGACTGTAAATGCAATGATACCCGGCAGTTGCGATAAGCGGTTCGTGAAAACAATCACACCAATACTGTCAGCAGGCATTATGGAGATAATTGAATAAATGCCTCCTATTGACCCGCCGTGCTGTGCCATGTAATGTCCCTTGTAGCTCGATGTCGCCCTTCCCATGCCATACATGGCGTTCAGGTTTTCAAAGTACTTGTCAGGTACCGATGAATAGGGGATGGCAGGTTTCATGGTCTCCTTGATGATCCCCGCAGGAATAACCTGGGTGCCTTTGAATTTGCCGCCGTTGATCTGGGCTATTACCCATTTGGACAGGTCATCGATACTGGAAATGATTGAACCGGCAGGACCCAGCCCCTGGTTCTGGGTATAAAACAGCGACTTCAGTAAAATGGTGGTATCCCTTTTTTCATAGTAGGGAGTCATGAAGTCAGGCTGTTTAAGCATATTTTCTGTCATGAACATTGAATGGGACATTTCAAGCGGGGTAAAAATCTTTTCCTGCACAAAAGCCTCCCATGTCTTGCCCGAGAGGTATTCCACCGACTGTCCGGCTGCAACATACATCAGGTTATTGTACAGTGCGCCAGACCTGAAGGGGATGCTCGGCTCCAGAAATTTAATCCTTTCAAACAGCTCCTGCCTTGTAAAATCTGACCTGATCCAGATGCCATCATGCCTTGAGATGCCGGTCCGGTGTGAAAGCATATCCCTTATCGTGACACATGGCATTCAGCTCATCGTTGTAAAACTGTATCTGCGGCACATAGGTTTTTATTGGCTTGTCCCAGTCGATTTTGCCCTCCTCAACCAGGAATCCCACGGCAGTTGCAGTAAAGAGTTTGGTGTTGGAGGCAATCTGGAACAGGGTATTGGGCGTAACCGGGAGACTGTTTTCAAGGTCCCGGTATCCGTACCCTCGTGCGAAGACCAGCTTGTCCTTTACAATTATTCCTATCCCGCATCCCGGGACGTTCCAGTCTTTAAGGATCTGCTCCACCGTCTGGTCAAAGCCCTTAAGCTTCTTCTGAACATCAATGGTCTGGGCAGCCGTAGTATGCGACAGCAGGGAGAACACTGCCGACAGGATCACTGCAGCTAACAGGGATCCAGGTCTGTTGATTTTTCTCATGATTATATGATATTATGTGACCCGTTAATTGTCGTTGAGTTAAGAAGGAGGCAGAATTTTTGCATTGTGGCATACAAGAACGTTGTCCCTGTTGCCATGCCAGTTATGAAATCCATTCCCCTGGCAGTCCTTATAATCAGGACATGCCGCACATTGGCCGGTTTTTGTCCAGCTCCTGTCTCTGAAGGGCTGAAATTTAGTCTGCCAGACTTCATAAAAATTGTCCCTGTATATATTGCCCTGTGAAAATGCCCTGTCGATATTAGGGCATGCCGATATTGACCCGTCGATGAGGACAGAGCCGATATTTATTCCTGCCCTGCAAAAAAAGAAGCCGTCTCTTACTTTCGTCTCATACCTGCCGACATAACCCTCACAGCTGAATTTTACATCCATCAGTTTCAGCTTCCTTTTTTTGCAGATGAAGTCGAGCATCTGCTGAAACTGAATATCCGAGAGCAGCAGGTCGGGATTGTTTTCGGCCCGGCCTATCGGGACTATAGTGAACAGCCGCCAGGCTTTTACCCCTTTTCCTGCCAGGTATTCATAAAGCAATGGCAGTTCGTGAAGGTTCCTCTTATTAACGCATGTGACCACGTCAAAATTCAGCCTGCGGGCACCGGCAGCCAGGCTGATAGCCTCGTCGACCCGGGAGAAACTATTTTTGTTGTTGCGCAGCCAGTTGTGCGACTCTTCAAGCCCATCGAGGCTGAGAGTCAGGGCACCCATACCCGCATTTAACAGGGCAACATGGTTTTCACGATTGTACAAATAACCGTTTGACACCATGCCCCACCGTATTCCCCTTTTCCTGATCTCCCTGCCGCATTCTTCAATATCCTTTCTCAGAAGCGGTTCACCCCCGGTCAGTACCACAATCAGATCGTCTGATTTCGATTCAATTGTATCGAGTGCTGCCAGGAAGTCTGCCAGGGGCATATCCCTGTTAGCGGCGTCTGCCGAGCAGTCGCTGCCGCAGTGAAGGCAATCAAGGTTGCACCTCGTGGTGCATTCCCAGAACAGATATCTCAGTGGATGAAGTTCTGTCTCGGTTTTTCTGAAGCTGCGAAAAAGGCTTTTTCTGATGATACCGTACATCTATCTCTCCTGCAAAAAGATATCAAGTTGCACTCTGTCTCCCTGATAAACAGACAGCAGGGTATCTTTACTCAGGAAAAGGCCATTCAGTTCTGCATCGGTATCTTCGAATCTGATCCTGCACGACTCATCCGGAACTGTGTACAGTGAAAAGGCTCCATTTTCATCTGTGTACAAATTCTGCTGATACTCCGGGATGGAGACCAGTATCCCTTTCACCGGCAGCCCTGATGTTTTGGATTTTACGATGCCTTCTATGTAAGCATCAGCTCCAAAATCCTGAGGGGTTCCGTAACAGGCCTGAAATACAAATAACGCCGTAGTAAAGCTCAATCCCCCGACGATCTTCTTCCACAACTTGCTTTTCATGACTAAGCGTTTTAGTTAACAAATCTGTTCTGACACCAAAGTTACGCCACTTTTAACCCAAATTCAATGGTCTTCCGCAGATAGTTTTATTTTTGTTGCTTTATGAACCGGTAACTAAAGAAATCTTGAGAATGAAAAGGAACTATATGAATCCTTACCTGGCAGGGACACTGCTGGGGCTGGTACTGCTTGCGGCGATGGTTGTTTCCGGCCGGGGTCTAGGGGCCAGCGGCGGGGTTAAGTACTGCGTCGTTTCAATTGTCGGCGCCGTCAGTCCGCAGCACGTTGAAAAATCGGATTACTATTCGAAATATTTTGAAAACGGCAAAAAGCCTCTGACAAACTGGCTGACTCTTGAGATATTCGGTGTGGTTGCCGGGGGATTTCTTTCCGGGGCCCTGTCCGGAAGACTGAAGCTTAAGGTTGAAAAATCGCCGAAGATTACCGTGACACGAAGGCTGGTCTTTGCATTTCTGGGCGGGGTGCTGTTTGTCTACGGCGGACAGCTTGCCAGGGGATGTACCAGCGGAGCCGCACTGTCAGGCATGGCGGTACTCTCAGTGGCAGGGTTCGTGACGATGATCACCATATTCGGCTCGGCCTATCTGTTTGCGTGGGTGTTCAGGAAGAATTGGATATAAAAGTCGAAAGTCTGTAAAGTCGAAAGTCCTTAAAGTCCGTAAAATCGAAAGTCACAAAGAAGGAATAATTAAACAACTCAAAAGATATGGCACCATTATCATCATTATATGTTTTCCCGGAATGGCTCAACATGCTGACAGCCCTGCTCATCGGGATGGGATTTGGATTTGCCCTTGAACAAGCCGGATTCTCCTCGAGCCGGAAGCTGGCAGGCATGTTTTACGGGTATGACGCTACCGTGCTTAAAGTATTTTTTACCGCCGCAATAGTCGCTCTGATCGGGTCACAGTTCCTGGGCTACTTCGGGTTGCTTAACCTGAACCAGGTGTATGTAAATGAATTTTATGTTACAGCTTCCATCGTTGGAGGGATAATAATGGGAGCAGGGTTCATAATGGGAGGGTTCTGTCCGGGGACAGGTATCTGTGCAATGTCGATTGGCAAGGTGGACGCCATGGTTTTCGTTGCAGGGGGATTTGCAGGAGCATTCCTTTTCACGGAAACATATCCGCTCATTGAAGGTATGGCCACCGCTCAGTACAGGGGGCCGGTGAAGATCAACGAAACGCTGGGCCTCTCGCCCGGACTATTTACTCTTCTGCTTACAGCAGCTGCGGTGGGGATGTTCTGGGTGGCCGAGCTGGCCGAGAAGAGATTTGCCCGCCCGGATATATCAAACGACTTATAAGACTCAGGTATGAAGATCCGAAAAGAAATATCCGCGTTACTGGTTTTGCTAAGCCTGGTACTGGCAATACTGCCACTGACGGGTAACCGCTCGTTCAGCGAAAAACCGGGTGTTCTCCTCTCTGAGGCACTGGATGATGCTACTTCCTTCACTGCTGACCAGGTGGCTGATCTGATAGTAAGGGAAGACACAGCCTTCCAGCTAATAGACCTGAGACCTGCCGAAGAATTCAGAAAACTGGCCATTCCCGGAGCAGTCAATGTGCCTTATTCCGAGTTCATAAAATCAGATCCGGAAAAATGGCTCGGCAACAGGAATATCCGGGCAATTTTCTATGCAGCGGAGGATGTGGAATCGGATTATGCCATGGTGTATGCCAGGGGCCTGGGGTACGACAACAGTTTTATCATGGAAGGGGGTCTCACCGGGTGGATCACGACTGTGATTGAAACGAAGTTCACGGGAGAAAGGATAACGGCAAGGGAAAATGCACTGTTCGAGACCAGGAGGCGTGCAGGCGAGATGTTTACCGAGCTGAACAGCCTTCCGGACAGCCTTAAGGTAAAGTACCTGGAGTCGAGGAAATTTTCAGCAAAAAAGCTGGACGGCGGATGCGAATGATCAGATAACATAAATGGAAACACGATGAAATTTCTGCAACAAAATTGGCTCATCCTGACTATCGTGGCACTGGTGGTTGCCTTGGTTCTGCTCCGTTCTTTCAGCGGGAACAGGTTCAGGTATGATGCTGCCAGATGGGCCGCTGCGTCAGCGGATGGGTCCAACCTGATCGATGTGAATCAGCTGGCCGGGATGACCGGGCAGCTCCTTCTGATCAATCTCGGAGGGACTGCTGAAGTGCCCGGGCAATATAAGGACAGGACCTTAATGATTCAACCCGAATCGGTAACAGAGAAGGGAAACCTGAAGCTGATCCGGAAAAACAAGGGCCCGGTAATCCTCTGTGCCGGTGACGCATCCGTCGCTGCAAGGGTGTGGATGGTTCTGAGTGAGATGGGCATTAAGAATCTTTACATCTTCAACGGTCAAGGCGTAGTGACACCCTGAAAAAAAATTCCGGCCTGACGTAAATGCCGGGCCGGAATATCATTCCAGGGAAATTCTCACTGGTTATTTTACTGTCGGAAAATCATTTGATTCGTCAAGTGTGAAGGGCAGCCACGAAAGTGTGCTCTTATCCTTAACCATTTTGTCATACATGAAGCTGTTGTTCCCGTACTGGAGTGTCCTTGCGTCATAGCCGAAGAGCCTGAGGAATGCAGTTGCAAATGCCGAGTTATGACCTGTACCGCAATAGATGACAACAGTTTTGTCATAGGGAATTGTGGCCATCATGTCCGGGAAACCCAGGGTTGACTCGGGTTTGTATCGCACTGCACCCGGGATGTGGCCATAATCATATTTATCCTTTCTCTCCAGGTTTATGACGAAGTATTTTTCGGGATTGCTGAAGATTGCATCTGCCGTGATCAGGATATCTGTAGTTCCCTCCTCAAAGAGTTTTTTAAATCTTGCATCAGCGATCTCCTTCCCGGTTGACAAGCCTGTGCTGATCTCCGGCATCCCGACTGGTGCCGGGGTCTCATTGGTAGTGATTTCAAGGCGATCCTCGTATTTCCCGGAGGCTCCCTTCAGCCAGCCCTCTGTGGCATAGGCCTTGCTCCATCCTCCCATTCCCCATCTCATGGCAAAGACATTGCCATATCCCATCATCCTGAGAAGGGCAGTGGTATAGCTTGATATCTGTCCATCATCGCAGACCAGGATTATCTTATCATATTCAAAGGGCTTGATGCCGGATTCGAAATACTCCGGCAGCTCGCTGAATTGTTTGTTCACAGAGCCACTGACATGGCCTTTTGAATATAGTTCCTGCGGCCTGAGGTCTATGACCAGGTTATTCTTTCCCAGCTCCTCGTTAACTATCGAGGCCTTGATCAGGCTGGGAAACTGCTGGCTGTTGACATAATCGCCGTTGGTTTCAAGGTCTTTGAGGAGAAGGGTTGTCTCCTGGCCGATAACAGGGGCAACTGTAGTTACAGCTGTGGTTTCGGCTGTGGCTTCCTGCTTCTTTTCGCCCTTGTTCCCCGTGCAACTTCCTGCGAAGAATGCAAGAAGCACGAAGAGAAAAGTATAATAACTTACTCTGCTACTCATAATCTTGCTTGCTGCTACGGTTACTGGGTAACGGGCACCCGGTCCTTGTCATACCTTATTGTTTCCGTGCGGTCGCCCTTGTCGTCATATTTGTATTCAGTGATAGCCACTCCGTTGGAAGGATTATTGATTATGTTCCTGTCCTTGTCCATGTTCCTCACCTCGGTAACGGCGCCATGCTTGTCATAGCTATACTGGGTCACAGGCACGCTTTTCCCGCCCAGATACTCATTATCCTGGTCAAAAAGAGCAGACTCAAGTACATAACCGTTCTCATCATATTTGCTCACCCTGCGCGACCATCCCCAGTAGAGATTGGACATCTGGCCGGTCACATTGTAGACTGAGAAACTCAACAGGTCGCCGAATTCATTTGGTTCGAACTCAAAGTATGAAACGCCTATATCACCACAGTTCTCCGCCGTACAGTTATAGAGGGTATCACCCATATAATTGGCCATGTCCATGACATAACCCTTGTCGTTGTAGGTAAACCTGAGTTCATAGAAGGGGCAGAACGCGTTCATGACCGTCTCCTCGTCTGCGAGGTTATATCTTTTTTCCTGGAGCTTGCCGTCGGGCAGGATCTTCCAGACATAGTAGTTGATCTTGTTGCGGTTTTCAACCGGCTGACCGTCTTTACCGAAGAATTTCAGGCCGGTCCTGACGCCTTTGTCATCAAGTGTATATTCGGCGGTATAGACGCCTCCGGATTCTATCTGCTCGTTGTTTTCGTCAAAGAAGCGCTTGATCTGCTTGCTATCGGAATATTCATAGGTGATTTTTGCCGCCCCGCCAAGTGATCCGTAAGACAGCAGTTCCTCTCCTCTTACAAATTCGACTGACAGTAGACGGCTGTCATCGTCATAGATGAATTTATAGCTGTTGACATCCTTTGCCTCTTCGGCTGTCAGTTCGCGTGTACCTCTCTCAGTGTCCCACGGGGTCTCACTGAAAAGGAGGTTCCTGTAATAGGCCGTTCCGGTGTTAGCGGCTTTTTTTGCCGGAGCCTGGTTGCAGGCTGCAATGCCGGCGATAATCAGGGCTGTGATGCCAAGAAGAAGTGTGTTTTTTTTCAGTTTCATAGAATTATTTGTTTGTTGTTTGTTCGTTTTCAAATGTGATGGTTCCCAAGTCAAACCATGATTTACATGATTTGTTCATCAGCCATCGCCCGGCAAAGATAAATTTTAAAATAAAAAGTCCCCGGGATATTATCTCCGGAGACTTCATTTTTCATTCTCTGATGTTGTTTCTGAAGCTTTTAAAGGACGGCATTGCCAGTTCAAACCTTCCTGGTTACGGTCAGCACGGGCTGTTACGTCATGTCCTGGTACTATTTATTTTTCTGTTGTCAGGGGGAAGATCCATAGTTGAACCTGCCAGTTCTCCGGAAGAGGATCTATAATGAAGTAACCATTATTTCCTGAAGCTCCCCCCGACTGGATTGTAACTGACTCAGGTACTTCCGCAAAAAGGCTCCATTTATCCATGACCGGGTCCCATTCCCATAATCCCTGTGAGACGCCATCAAGGTTGATATACTGGCTGGGCCCTAAATAGCCTTTATTTCCAGCTGAAAAGCCAATTGCACTTACTCTGGGAACTCCTGCAAAATCTGCTTTCCTGGTCCATTCGTCGGATGACTGGTCATATTCCCAGAAATCATTAACCACATCCACGGATGTGTTGCCTGTCCCGATGTATCCTCTGTCACCTATTACGAATGCGGCAGCGCCATAGCGGCCAGGGCCGGGGAAGTCAGCCCTCCTGGTCCACACATCAGTTGCCGGATCCCACTCCCATAAATCATTCCGGTATACGGCGTTGTTCCCGGATCCGTCCATTCCACTTCCAAGTCCGATATATCCCCTTGACCCTATGGAAAACGCCACGGGGTAGAATCTCGATCCCTCGGCCGGAAGGCTTGACTTTCTGGTCCACCTGTCAAGTGCCGGGTCATATTCCCATAATTCGTTCGTTAATCTGTTTTCTTCGGTCCAGCTGTTTGTAAAGATGTAGCCTTTCCCTCCGATTGAAAAACCTACCGGGCTGTTAATTGTTCCGGGAAATTTAGCCAGATTGGTCCACTGGCTGGTTGCCTGGTTCCATTCCCAAAAATCACCTGCAGGCCAATAGTCCCATCCGTCAGCCGACCCCAGCCCCATGTATATTTTATTTTCTATTGAAAATGAGGTGGAATAGAATTTTGTTTCACCCGGGTAGCTGACACTCTTTATTCCTAGGCCAGGCGGGGTACTGAAACTCATTTCAGGACCGTATGAGACTCCGGCGCTGTTTATTGCATAGGCTCTCACATAGTATGTACTTCCTGGCTCCAGGCTGTTGACCTTGATGGTAAAACGGCCTGATCCGGCTCCTGCGATTGCCCTGGAGTGGGCTATAGTTGGTGAGGGCTCAGTGCTCCAGCAGATTCCCCTTTCAAGTATTTCACCTCCTCCGATGTCTGTAATCTCACCTCCCGATAAAACACTTGTCGATGTTATGCTTTCAGGGGCGATAGTTTCCAGGGTAGCCTGCGTTACGGTCAGGGGTGTCCGGATCATTTCGGAAATGCTGTAGGATGTGCCGTCCATATTAGTCGCAAATGCGCGAACATAATATTCTGTACCCGGCAAAAGACCTGTTATACGGCCGGTGAAATGGCCGATACCTTTACCCTCAGTCAGTTTGAGGTCATCAATTGTAGGATCAGGAGCCGTACTCCAGCAGAAACCGCGCGCCGTTACCAATGTGCCTCCCTGGGCAAGTACTACTCCCTTTACAGTTGCACTGTTGACCGTTATCTCAGTGGTTTCCAGCTCCGCAAGGCGCGCAAGGGTTATTGAATCCGGTTCTTTGTTGCAGCCGGTCAACACGGTCAACCCCGCAATGACAAGAACCAAGCCGATAGAATCTGTTTTTATCTTCATGACATTCAATGATTTAAGTAAGCAGATCAGAGTAAAATGACCTTTACAGGAATCTCTATGGTGGAGGCTCTTCAGCCCGTGGATATTAAATACCCAGGCATATGACTGCCTGTTTTATTCTATTTATCGGAGGTAAGGGGAAATGTCCATAATGCAGGCCCAAGCCCAAAGCCGGTAATATAATATCCTCCTGCTCCGACATTGCCCCCGAACTCGGCATACCCGTTGGCAGTGATATACCCGATCTGAGTCCAGCTGTCCAGTGACTGATCCCACTCCCAGACGTCCTGTCCGTAGTCACCGGGAGATGCGGAATGGATTCCGGCACCTAAATATCCTTTGCTGCCGGATGAAAATCCGAATGCACCCGATCTGGCATTCCCCGCAAAGTCGTTTTTCCTGGTCCATTCGTTGGATTGCTGGTCGTATTCCCAGAAATCTGCAAGCATGCCATCTTCAGTAGCTCCTGTTGCTACATACCCTTTATCCCCGATTGTAAATGCAGCAGCTCCGGAGCGGCCCTGACCCGGGAAGTCAGCTTTCCTGGTCCACGCATCGGTTGCCTGATCCCATTCCCAGAGGTCGAGTGTGTGCACCCCCGTGTTATATGGTGAGTCTACCACTACCTCACCAAGACCGATATATCCCTTCGGGCCAATAGAAAAAGCGACAGGATATACTCTGAAGCCCGGTGTAGGCAGGTTTGCTTTCCTTGTCCACCTGTCGGATCCCGGATCATATTCCCAGAATTCCGTGATGTTCCCGTCCTCAGAGAACCAGATGTTTTGCAAAACATATCCTTTCCCGCCGACAGTAAAACTAACCGAACCACCACCAGCCGTGCCAGGAAAATCGGCAAGTCTGGTCCATTGACCGGAAACCTGATCCCATTCCCACAGATCAGTTTCAGCCATGCCCCAGTCAAGTGAGCCCAACCCGGTATATATCTTGTTTTCAATTGAAAATGTGACAGTGGGATTCAGGGTACCCGGAAACCCGGAACTTTTAGCTCCAAGGTATGCCAGGGTCCTGAAGCTGTATTCAGGGCCATAGGATACTCCGGCGCTGTTTATGGCGTAGGATCTCACGTAGTATTTTTTACCGGATTCCAGGTCTGACAGTATTAATGCAAACCTGCCTGATCCAGCTCCGGATATTGCAGCGGCAGCTTTGGAGCCGGCGACAGTCGGATCGGGATCAGTGCTCCAGCAGATGCCCCTTTCAAGTATTTCACCTCCTCCGATGTCAGTAATGTCACCACCTGAAACTGCACTTGTCAACGTGATGGATTCAGGTTCAAGAGTTGCCAGGGTAGCCATCGTAACCTCCGATGGGGTCCGGATCAGTACCGGCGCGCCATAGGAGGTGCCTTCAAAATTGGAGGCCCATGAGCGGACATGATAGTCTGTGCCAGGCAAAAGACCTGTGATCCGACCTGTGAATTGACCCAATCCGTTTCCTCTGGTAAGTTTGTTGTCACTTATTTCGGGGTCCGGGTCTGTACTCCAGCAAAATCCGCGTTCAGTAATCTCTGAGCTTCCCTGCACAAATACTGATGATGCTACCAGGGCACTGCTTACAGTTACTTCAGCGGCAGTGGTGGTTGTTAGCAAGGGCAGCGATACTTCTTCCGGTTCTTCTTTGCAGCCGGTCAACACTGTTAACCCTGTAATAAAAAGAACCAAACCGATAGAATCTGTTTTTGTTTGCATGACTTTAAATGATTTAAGTCCAAAAATCAGTGTAAAACGAACTTTACATCAATCTATATGGTGAAGGCTCTTCGCCTGAGGATATTCTAACTATAAACACATTAACCAGGATTTGGTTCAAAAAAATCAACCTGAATAGATCTAAAAATTACTGTTATCCGGTAAAAACAAGATTGATCTAATGGAATAAAGCCAATTCCCGTATTTCCTTAATCCGATTCAAAATTTTTCTCATCAATGGGGGGGCCGTGCCAGTCAAGCCGTCAGCGAAATCAACTTCCTCTGGATCTGATTTTCCGGATTATAATATGTGTCCTATGCCAGCCCTTTTGGCGCTGCTGCACTGGTCTTTCCGGAAATTCCATTCTTTCTTTTTTCAAGCAGCCAGGATATTATGGTCATGTCACTTACTGCAGCAATAAGGAAGACGATGGCACAGAGCAGTCCGAATATCTGTATGGGGCGCGACTGGCTGAGCAGAAACGAGAGGAAGCCTCCGGCCATGATCAGAGTCGTAGTAAGAACGCCAAAACCAAGCTCCTCCATTGGCTCGTCAAGCCGGACCCGGCGGTAGAGGATCTGAATGGTGTCATCCACAATCAGGCCAAGGCATATGACCAGGGTGATTGATGTGGTGATGTTCATATCGACCTTGAAAACGACAAATATCAATATCAGGAATCCGAGAGGAACCAGGTTGGCAAGAATACTTGCAAGGACTGCCCGGATATTGGTTGTGATAGTAAAAAAAGTCAGGAAAATGAGAATCGCGGAAAACAGGAGTGACCTCAGGAGTGATCGGGTGACACTTGTGCTGATGTAATCAAACATAAGGAACTCACTGTATATGCCGTAGGTGAGTGACGGTTCATATTTTCTGAAGTCCTGAGCCATCCTTTCCGTCACGGCCCCGATATCCTCCTGACCCTTCAGTTTGACATTGATGCGGTACTTTTCACGGTCCTCCGAAACATACGGATTCCCATGTCTCGGGAAGCGGACTGCCGGGATGCCAAAGAGGGTCCTGCTCTGTTCGAATTCCATCTGGTCGCTGACCGACTGGACTGATGCCACCCCGGGGTAGAGAGAAATAGATTCACTGAACCCTGCAACTGCCGGTATAAGAAGTCCACTGAGATTTTCGGATGAGTCAGCAACTGCATCCCGGCCGGGTTCAACCAGAATATCTATTTCCGCCAGTGAATGGAATGCCTCCTGCATGAGCAGGGTATTGTCATAGGCAGCGGTGTGTCGCGGAATATATGTCTCAAGATTGGTCCGGAACTTAATTCCCGGAATAAGAAAGATAGAGACTCCGGCTATCAGAAGCAAGGTCAGCGCTATCTCTTTTCTGCCTGAGAAGAGTTTTTCCCGGATTGCATCCGTAAACCTGAACTTCAGCAATGGCGCCCTCCTGACATCGATGAGCCTGAGTGTCAAAGGAGCAACCAGGTAGGTCAGGATAAAGACGACCAGTACGCTGCATGCCGTAACTCTTCCGAACTGCCTGATGTAATTCGAATCGCTCAGGAAAAAGGATCCAAATGCGATTGCCGTTGTCAATGACGACAGGAATGTGGGTGCAATGTAATACCGCAGGGTGCTGAATACCCTTGAATTCAGATCTCCTTCATGCGCGCGGTGGATAAAACCGGTGACGAGGTGCACCGATGAGGAGAGGGAAAGAATAAACACAATCGGGATGGCGCTTGAGGTAACCTGGTTAATGCTTACCCCGAAAAGTGTCAGGAAGAATATGACGGGTACAACTGACAGGCAGAGGTTGATCATGCAGAAAAGCACAGCAGAGGGAGAGCGGTATGAGAGGAAGAGAAATACAATGATAAAGAGCAGAATCAACGGCAGAATGATGAGATAATCCCTTATTATTGCCTTCTCAATTTCCTCCTGTATATGGTACTGGCTTATGGGATGCATACTTTCGATGCCCGTGAATTGCAGACCCGTAATTGAATCGAACCTGCCCAGGTCAGGATCTTCCGACTGCCCGGTGAAGGCCACCAGCAGCAGTGAATTTGTGTCCCTGCTCACCAGGTTGCCTGCAACAGGGATCCGTAGCGCCTCCGTCAGCATTTCCCGTACCGGCCTGTCCACATCTGCTCCGCCGGTCAGCAATCTGCGGGCACTGGTAAGTGATTCAACCCTTGTTCCGGGGAAGGCCTCCTCAATCGCTTTTTCAGCCTCATCAAGTCCGGTGAAAAGATTGCGGGCACTCCCCGGCTCAGGTCTTACAAGAACCTGGATGATGTTTTTCGATCCGAAAAGAGAGGCCATTCTCTGCCCGATTGAATCGTAAGGATTATGGTCGATATTATAACCGCTCAGCCTGCTGTCAATGACCGGAGGTTTTGAGAAAGCAAGCATGAGAATTAAAAGGACCAGGGCCAGGAGTGCTGACACCTTCCTGTAATTTGTCAGAATATATGACAGTCTGTCGGTCACTTATTCCGGTTTGGTCTTGCTCAGGCAGCTACACAGCCTTGAGCGGATTTCTCAATTGCCGAATCTGAGTTTCGTTGATTTTTTTCCAAGCCTCTCAAAGAGGATCACCCAGAAATACTCCAGGCTGTACTTAAACTTGGTTTTTTGCCAGAAGAACAACACTATAACCCAGAGTAAAATATTTATTGCCCCGAAAGCCAGGCATCCGTTGATAGTCTCATTCCACCCCGGGAATATCCTGAGTCCGGCTAACCTGAGGAGCTCCGAGACTGTCGTTTCAAGGAGGTAGATGGTCAGGCTGACCCTGCTGAACCATTGTATCACGACAAGAGAGGAAAGGAGACGGCTTCCGGGGGCAGGCAGGAACCTGCACAAAACAATCATCATAATGAACAACCCGAGTTCAAAATGGGTCTTGAAATACCAGAAGAAATCTGCTTTGGAGATGGTTTTGTCAAAATTCATCATTCCTGCAAGGCCGTAAACGAGAAAGAACATCCCCAGCGGGACCATAAACCTCCTTAGAAGGTGGTCCTTCTGCTGGTGGATCATCAGTCCGATCATGACCCCGATGATCCCGTATGCGAGATAGGGCAGGAGGGGATAAGGGTTGGCCAGAAGGAAACTCAATAATATCCCCGTCAGATAGTTGCCCGATTCTATTTGACCGGCAAAAAACGGGAACCAGTAGACTCTCACGAATGAGAGCATCATTATTGCAGTGGCGGTCAATCCGGCAATCCAATAGAAATGACCTGACCTGTCCATGCTTCCCTTTCTGAAGATGAGTAAAAGCATAAGGCTGAGTATGATCAGGTTCATCCCTATCGTTCCTACGGATGACCCGTCAAACAGCTTTATGCTCTCCGGGGTTTTAAGGGAGCCGTTTCTGAAAAGATAAGCCGTACCTGTCAGTACCGGTTGGTTATTAACGAAATCGACATTCCACCTGCCAAGGAAAAGATTCAGGAGGAAGTGCACTGCGATGTAGATCAGACCGGCAATGATTAAGAAAAGGAAAGGCCTGAAGCTCCTGTCAGAGCTGGTGGCTGAACCGAGCATAAGAGTATTCATTGCCATGGAGTAGATGATGAACATCCCGCCCCAGAGCCCCATGAAACTGATCAGCACGACAATAAGCGGTGGATTGCTGAAATCAAGCAGGTGGATATTGGCAAAGTTGTAAATTGATGAGTGGAAGAGGATGATCAGCATTACAGCCAGGCCTCTCAGCAAATCAAGGGATTGTATACGTTCGTTTTTCATACCTCTTTTATTTCGCAGATTACCCTGCTCAGTTTTCCCGAATTGATGTTTTTCAGCGGTTCGGCAAAAATGACCGCCACCTCCGGTTCCCTGCAATTGTAGTCAGTAAAAACCTTTCTGATTATGCTGATGAGCTCCTCCCTGATCTTTGCCTTTTCATCTTCCTCCGTCTCCGGATTAAGCTGTATTCTCAGCACCAGGTGTTCATAGTCCTTCTGTATGGCCTGAAATTCATCAATCCGGTTTGAAACAGATATTATATTCCTGCTGATATAGTCCTGGTATATAAAATGCCTTGCCCCGTCTGTTTTTCTCAAGCCCCAGAAGAGGTCATCGGCACGTCCCTGAATTTTTTCAATCACCCTGAAATGTGAACCGCACTTGCATTCTTGAGTGCTCAGGGTGATGATGTCGTTCAGTTCATACCTGATTATGGGCAATGTGCTCTTGTGGAGGTCGGTAATGATCAGCCTGTGACAGGGATTTCCGGGGGCGGTTGGCGATCCATCCTTATTTTGCAGCTCGATTGCGACTATATCCTCGTTTACATGGAGGTTTCCATAACGGCAGCTTATGGCTATCGCCCCTTCGCTGCACTTATAGATTTCATGGACCTCGCAATTAAATACTCTCCGGAGGTAAGCCCTTACGTCAGGGTAAAGGACTTCAGCATAGGAGACAATTTTGAGAGGTTTCACGTGCAGCCTTCCCTCTTCCGCTTCCCGGGCCAGGACCTTAAGCATCGACGGGGGAGCGGAGATGATGTTCGGTTGCAGGTCATCGAGCTTTTTAATGATATTTTCTATCGAATCGAGCTGTCCGATATATGTCAGTCTGTGTCCGAATTTGTTAAGGGTGAATGCGGGAGAGGTAACCCTGAGGATGAATGCAAGATTGATCTTCTGCTTTTTCGGGAAGGCGAACCTGGCAAAGAAGGCTGCCCTCAGGAGGTTCTCCTCGCCGGGGCTTGTGATCTCAACCCCCTTGTTTCCGCTTGTTCCTGAAGACATGCCCACATTCAGACCCCGGAGCCTCTTGCTGAAATCCCTCGATCTCTCAGCCTTCAGGCAGAATTCAATTATCTCATCCTTTTCAAGTCCCCGGGTGTTGAAGAGAGTCAGGTTCTCCATCATTATGGTCTTGCCGGTGACAGGAAGGTTCCATATGTCTGAGGTATCGCAACCTGAATAGTGTCTCCGGTAGAACTCCGATTTCCTGAGGACAAACCGCAGCCTGTTCCTGATCCTGCTCTCCTGGTAACTCAGGATCCGGTCACTGTTCCAGTGGCTGAAGCGGTATTTGCATAACAGGTAGAAGAGGAGAAAACTGTGTCTTTCGCACCATTGCCAGAGATCTGAAATCTTCCTGAGTGCCATGGCTTGTCAGTATGAGGCTTATAGAGTCGTTCAGGGGTTCCTTGCCCACACCTTTTCTATCTCTGCGATATACAATTTGTGCATGCCGCCTTTGGTGCTGTAATGGGTCCTCAGCGGCTCTGAGTCAAGAAAGGCCTCCCTGGTAAGCTGGTCTGCGTAGAGCTTCCGGCACTCCATAACCAGGCGTGCCTCGGTGAAAGCGGGGTAGCCCAGTTCCGTGAAGTGGGGCGTCAGACCCGTCTCCGCAACCTTGTCGCAATCGCGACCGCTTTTTGAACCGCACAGGTTGAGGGCATCGCGGTATCCTTCATCGAAGAAGGTCAGAGTGAAACCTTCGGTGTTTTCGATGAATCCATAAGTGTACCGTTCAGGGCGGACAAAGACAAACACCACCGGCTTGTTCCAGAGATAACCTGCACCGCCCCAGTTGGCGGTCATGGTGTTTAATTTATCGGTGCTGCCGGCGGTGACAAGCATCCAGTCGGAGGCAATCAGCCCGATGAGGTTGTCAGTAATTTCAGCCGGGTCAATCTGAGTGTATCCCAAATGTTTCATGAACCATAAGTATATCACGTAAATTTACAATTTATACGGATATATCAGGTACCGGTCGTACCACACCTCCAGAAGGGCTAGCCTACGGATGTCACAACCTTAAATTCAGGTGCATTGTTGATGGTTTTCTTTACCAGGCACAGCTCTGCGGCATTTATCACCGCGGCTTTGTATTTTTCCGGGAAACCGGCCGGAAGCTGAATATCGAGTTTGATGATTGCCGGAACTCGTTTTATCGGATCAAACTCCACGGACTGAATGATTTTAATATTTTCCGAAGGGATCTCACGCTGATCGCAGAATGATTTGACGTATATGCCTGCACAGGTTCCTATTGATGCAAGAAAAAGCTCAAAAGGCTCCGGTGCGGTGCCTCCTCCTCCGTTTTTTACTGACTGGTCTGTTTTGATTGTCTTGCCGTTAATATGGGCAGTGATCACTTTGCCACCATCCAGAGTTACTTCCATTGTAGACATTTAAAAGATTATTTAATTTTTACTTATCGGGTTATTTCCTTTGTTTTGTGTGATTTTAACTGTGCTTCCGTGGAGGTAAGGGTTATTTCACAGGCATTGATCAGGATCGTGATGCTGTCATAAGGAACACGTCAAACTTTTTACTCCTGTTCTCCGATACTGCCTTGTCAACAACATAGACCTTGCGATGGCTTATGCCCGTAAAACCAGTCTTCTGCAGGAGAGCTGACAGTTGTTCGGGATCGAAACCCCTGTGACCGCTGAAGCCATCTCCGTGAAATGATCCGTCTTCACTGTAAAGGTCTGCAATTGCCAGGTAACCGCCCGGGTTGAGGAGGCCGCGGAACTTTTCAATAATGGCTTCCACATCTCCTACATGATGAAGCACCATGAGTGTATAGATCAGGTCAAACTTCCCCTCTCCGTAATCGTCATTTTCAAGGTCGGCATGAACAACCTTAAGGTTTTCGGCTCCTGCCGTTTCCAGCTTTTCATTCAGCACCTTCACCATTCCCGGCGAGTTGTCGATGAGGGTTATCTCCCTGAGATGGTCTTTCAGAATGAAGCTGAGGAGGCCGGTGCCGGCACCGAACTCGAGGGCACTCATCGTCCTGTTCATCGGGATCTGCTTCATCATCTCCCCGGCAACCGCTTCGGCACGATCACGGTGCATCTTATTCTTGTCCCACTCTGCCGCTTTAAGATCAAATTCGTTCATGGTTTTAAAATTGGTGAAATACTTATTTAGCCGTACTAACATTAATGTTATGAGTATTGTTTACCGTTCACGGAAGATACCTGCCGAAAAAACCGCAAGGGTCAGATACCTTGCGGTTTTGAGTTATCTGTTATGATCCGGTTATCTGAGCAGGGCAGGCATATCTTTACTGACTATATTTTCAATCCTTTCTCCAAAATCATTAACCTGCCGGGCATAATTGTCAAGCGCCTTTACCTGCAGATCGGTCGGTTTGCCGGGATAACCGGCAACTGCGCCGTAGATCTCCCCGATGTTTTCACGAAGCCTTACCTGGCCCGTAATGCCACCCTCGCCTGACTGTGTTGCCGAGATCTTTTCATGCATCTCTTCGCAGGCTGCAACCAGGCTTTTAATTTTTTTCAAGGAGGATCCCCTGGCTGTTGACTCCCTGCTTTTCAGTTCATCCCTGGCATCAAGGATCTTCTGATCAATTGCGGCAAGCTCTTCCAGGAGGGCATAGGCTCTCATCAGGGTCTCTCTCTGAAGCTTCCTGTCAGCCTCCGGATGTTTCCAGTCACGACTGTCATTCAGGATCAGATCTGTGGTATATGTCTCATTTCCCTTAACCAGTTTGACGGTGTATTTCCCGGCAGGGTAATCAGGACCGAATGCTGCCTCACCCAATATGTTTGGAGAACTGGGTACTTTCGGCGGATCCATGGAAGTGGCAATGCGGACGATATTGATCCCTTTTCGGTTTCCTGCAGGAAGTCTTTTCAGGAATGTTCCGTCAGCATCATAAATATCAAGGAACATGTCACCAAAAACATGTCTTTTCCTGAGGTAGTAAGCTACAGTCGCAGCCGATGAGGCATTTGTTCCTGTAAACTCATCGTCGCCCGGAAAATCCTGCATTCCCATTCCTGACGGAAAATAGTAAGGACGAACAGGCAGGAATGCAAACTCCTGATCCATAATTGAATCAGTGAGATTACGCAGGGGAGTGAGATCGTCAATAATGATAATGCCACGGCCGTGAGTTGCAAGGACGAGATCATTTTCCCTTTTCTGGAATGCCAGGTCATAAACACCTGTCTGCGGAATCTTGTTCTTAAGCCTGACCCATACCTTGCCGTGGTCAGTGCTGACATACAGACCCATCTCGGTTCCCAGGAAAACCAGGTCAGGATTGACGGGGTCCTGTTTTATGACGTGGCAGAAACCTTTTATTTCGTCTGTTGTCAGGGATACCCACGTCTTGCCCAGGTCACCGGTGTAATAGACATACGGTTTCATATCTCCGTTACGGTGTGCATCAACCGTTACCCAGGCAGCATTCCTGTTGAAATTGTCTGCGTCGATATGTGAAATGAATGCATAAGCCGGCAGGCCGGGAACGGTACCATTCAGTTTCGTCCAGGTTTTCCCTCCGTCAGTGGTGAGTTGTATATTGCCGTCATCAGTGCCCACCCAGATTATATTTTCGTCGAAAGGAGACTCGGAGATGGCAAAAATGGTGGTATTGTTTTCCGCTGTGCTGTTATCGATCGTAAGTCCGCCGGATTTTTCCTGCTGCTGACGTAGCGGATCATTCGTCGTAAGGTCGGGAGAAATTCTTTCAAATGAATCTCCCTTGTCCTTTGAGCGGAAAAGATATTGAGAGCCTACGTAAAGCCATCCTGTCTTTTTGCCGAAGACGGTCGGTGTATTCCAGTTAAATCTCAGATCACCGACGCCTTCCTCAGGGAAGGGCTTTATATACTTGCTTTCGCCGGTCCTGTAATTGGAACGACTGATTCTGCCACCCTGGTACTGGGAATAAACCACATCAGGTTCTGTCTGATCTGCATAGGTATAAAACCCGTCACCGTAACCGATGTTTTTCCAGTCGGAGTTGGTTATTCCGCCCGGTTTTCGTGATGGCCCCATCCAGGAACCGTTATCCTGCAGACCTCCGTAAACATTGTACGGCGATGCGTTGTCAACGCTGACATGGTAGAACTGTGAAACCGGAAGGTTCTCAACAAACCTCCAGGTGTTACCCTTGTCTTCGGAGATGTAAACGCCTCCGTCAGTGCCCATGTAGATGAAACGGTTATTGCCGGGGTTGACCCAGAGAGCATGAGTATCGCTGTGGTAGTTGCCGCCTGTTACGGAAGGGCTCTGGAATATCTTTCCGCCGTTTGTACTTACCCATAGCATGGTGCCGGGTTTATAAATACGCTCAGGTTCAACAGGGTCAGGTACCAGCAGGCTGTAGTAGAATGGCCTGTCACCCATTATATACTGGTCGCTCATCTTCTCCCATGACGATCCCCGGTCTGAGGAACGGTAAAGGGCTGATTTTTCTGACTCTACCAGTGCATAGAGGTAATTAGGCCTGACCGGTGATACTGCAACGGCTATTCTGCCGAGAGTGCCTGATGGCAACCCGTTATGGATTTTATTCCAGGTTGTCCCTCCGTCGGTTGATCGGTAGAGCCCGCTGCCGGGTCCTCCCGAGCGGAAAGTGTGTGCCTGCCTCCTGAAATCCCACATCGAAGCATAGATCACCGAAGGATCATCGGGATCCATTGCCATATCAGCACATCCGGTCGAAGGACTGATATATAGTAATCTGTTCCATGACTTGCCACCGTCGGCAGTTTTATACACGCCCCTTTCCTCGCTGTCTCCCCACAATGCTCCCAATATGGCTGCATATACAATATCAGGGTTTACCGGATCGATCAGGATACGGCCTATGCGTTCACTCCCGGGCAGGCCCATGTATTCCCATTTCCCTCCTCCGTCCGTTGTCTTGTAGATACCTGTTCCGGAGGAAACACTGTTGCGTGTCCAAACTTCTCCGGTACCTACCCAGACTGTATCGGGATGGTTCTGGTCAATGGCGATGGTGCCGATGGACTGAGGATAATCATCGAACACAGACTTGAAGATTGTGCCCCTGTTTATCGATTTCCATACGCCTCCGCCTGCAGCCCCGACCCACACAACATCAGGGTTGTTCTTTTCGGCGTCAATGCATGAGATTCGTCCGCTCATCCTGGCAGGCCCGATCTGCCTGCCTGCAATATCTCCGAACGTTGCTTCGGTAATCTGACCCTGGAGACCTGCAATGCAGGCCAGGCAGGTGATGCTTGTTAAAAGATACCTGATGTTCATGGCATTGAACTAAATATTGGTGTGTATTGATTATTCCTGTTTTGCCAGCGGCTTTTCAAAGAGTGCATCATCAAGGTCGACGTTCAGTTCAGCCTTATCCATAACGAGAGTCATCACAAGCTGGCCCTGCATTTTAGTCTCGATCTTTCCGGGGATGGCAATTCCGTCCACCATCATGTAATTGCTGAAATATGTATCGCTCTCGCTTTCATTTCCCATGACCAGCATTTTGGTGTTCAAACGCAGCATAATATAAGTGTCAGAGTCGATATAGTAGGTAAAGGTATCTCCCGTTGCAGTTACAAGTTTAATGACGAAGCATGGAGTCCCTTCCATATCTTCCTGCCCCACGAGGGTCACGGTATAGCCTTTCTCCTTCGGGTTCCACAGCATCCCGTCCATGTCCCCGTTGTATTTCATTGACTTGACTTCATCCTCTGACATAGGCTGGGGGTCTGTTACACCTGCAAAGGGATTGATTGACCAGCCCTCCGTTCCATTGAAAGTCTGGATCAGCGTAAGGTTCTGCAGTGTGGCTTCAATGCGTACCTTGCCGGGGCGTTTGGACATCTGGGTGAAAGGTATCTCAAGACCGCTCTGGACCATCTTACCGGTCATTTTCTGGGTATTAATCTTCAACAGATTATCCTGACCTGTGGCAGCAAAGTGTTCCTTAAGAATATCTTCCAGTGACTGTGCGGTAATGGTGGTTCCTGCAACCAGGAACAGAACCGTAAAGAATAGAGCAATTTTTTTCATTTCCGTCGGATTGTTGATTTTGATAATGCAAGTTATTTAATTTAAAGTCTCTCTCACTGATATCTGTATCATATTTATTCAACCATTTCAGGTATGTCATCCTGTTCCTGGTATGATTCGGTTTCCGTCCGGAATTTTCCAGGTGAATATTTGCCTTGCTGATTGTGTTTTTTTTGCGAAATTGCGAAAGCTACGGATGTCAAATGGCCGCGGCCAGATAAGAAACATAGTTATGAAAAAGATAATCCTTTCAATCAGTCTATTAAGCCTATTCATCATGACAGATGCACAGTCATTCAACACTTTTCCCGTCACTACACAGAAGCCGCCGCTGCACGGCAGGCACTGGATGGCTGTCACGGGCAAGCCGCTTGCGGCCACAGCCGGGGCCATGATCTTCGACCGCGGCGGCAACGCCGTCGATGCCGCATGTGCCATGCTGGCAGCCACCTGCACTATGTGGGACGTCCTCAGCTGGGGTGGTGAGACGCAGGCGCTCATCTATAATCCCAACACGAAGAAGGTCATAGCCATCAATGCTCTTGGCGTGGCACCCACCGGCGCCACGGCCGGATTCTATAAGTCCAAGGGCTATAAGTACCCTCCCGAGTACGGGCCGCTGGCAGCAGTCACACCCGGGACACCTGGAGGATTAATGGTGATGCTTGCCGAATACGGCACCATGAGCCTGAAGGAGGTGCTGGCACCTGCCATGCAGATGGCCGAAGGCTATCCCATTGAGGCGCAGACTGCCAACTCGATAGAACGCAATAAGAACCGCATCAGCGAGTGGCCTTATTCTGCAAAGGTCTTCCTGCCTCATGCCGGAGAGCAGCGCGAAGCACCATCGGCAGGTGAGATATTTGTCCAGAAAGATCTGCTGGCAACACTGACGAAACTGGTTGAGGCTGAACAGCAGGCCCTGAAGAAGAAGAAATCGAGAAAGGAGGCGATCTATGCCGCCTATGACCGCTTCTACAAAGGCGATATCGGAGCTGAGTTTTCCAGGGGATGCATTGAGCAGGGAGGCCTGATCACGACTGATGACCTAGCGAAATGGCAGGTGAAGGTCGAAGAACCGATGATGACCGAATACAGAGGCATCGAGGTGTATAAACTGCAGCAGTGGACACAGGGTCCGGTGATGCTTCAGACACTGAATATCCTTGAGAACTTTAACCTGAAGGAGATGGGATACAACTCTGTCAGGTATATTCATACACTCTACCAGGCGATGAACCTGGCCTTTGCCGACAGGGACTTTTATTACGGTGACCCGGCCTTTCCGCCGGAAGAGCCGATGAAGGGACTGCTCTCGAAGGAGTATGCCCGTGAACGTGCAAAGCTGATCAATAATGAACACAATGACCCGGCTATCCGTCCGGGCGATCCCTATCCGTTTGAAGGGAAGACGAATCCTTTTGCCACCCTGCTGAATTCATGGCAGGCTTCGGCGCGGAATATCTACCCTGCAGACGACCCGGATCAGTATGAGCGTTTCCTCGGTACTTTCCAGTCGGGCACAACCTCCATCGAGGCAGCCGACGAGGAGGGATGGGTTGTGTCAGTCACTCCCAGCGGCGGGTGGATCCCTGCATGCATTGCCGGCAACACCGGAGTCGGCATGAGTCAGCGTATGCAGAGCTTTGTGCTTGACGAGAAGGAGAATCCGTTCAATGTGGTTGAGCCCGGCAAGCGACCGCGCGTGACGCTGACGCCATCCCTGGCGATGAAGGATGGCAAGCCCTTCCTCGCCTTTGCCAAGCAGGGTGGCGACGAGCAGGATCAGCTCCTGCTGCAGTTCTTCCTGAATGTAGCGGAGTTCGGCATGACAGTCCAGGAGGCCTGCGAGGCACCCTCATTCAAGACGCTGCAGATGTACTCGAGTTTCGGCGATCATGAGAAGGTCGCCGGGGGCCTGGTCCTCAACAGCAGCATGCCTGCATGGGTAAGGAAGGAGCTGGCAGGCATGGGCTACCGTCTCTCGTTCCAGGAGCGCACATCGGGTCCGGTGAATGCCATCGGGTTTGATCAGGTTCACGGCACCTTCTGGGGAGGCTCAAGCAACTTCGGCGAGGATTACGGCATAGGGTGGTAGGTAACAGTCTGAAAGTCTTGAGAATTTGCGATTTGCGATTTGCGATTTGCGATTTTTGAATCGACAATCGAAAATCTGAAATCGAAGATTCTCCCTTTGCCTTAATTCCCGCATGATTACTATCTTTGTGCCTTCGGACCAGTTTTCTGATGGCTAAGAACGAAAAAAGGAAGGGAACATGGCGCGACAAGTTCCGGTTCGCCGTATTCAATGACACCACCTTCGAGGAGGTGTGGCGCATTCGTCTTACAAAGTCAAATGCGTTGCTGGCAGCAGCCCTTCTGTTCCTGTTTATCATAGGCATGAACACCTCCCTGATAGCATTCACCAACCTGCGTGAGTTCATCCCGGGATATCCGGATGTGGCCATGAGGCGTAACATAATCATGAATGCAATCATGCTTGACTCTCTCGAGCGCGAACTGGCGATCAGGGACAAGTACTTCCAGGATCTGAATGACGTCATCTCCGGCAGACAGCCCATCGGGCAGGTTACCATGCGTGACAGCACCCGCGACTACAGCAACATCGTCTTCAGGAAGTCAGCCGAAGACTCAGTATTCAGGTCAAGGGTTGAACAGGAGGAAAAATATAACCTTACCTCGGGCACAACCGGCTCGGCGCGAGGCACCAGCCTGGCGAGCATCCACTTCTTCCCTCCCGTGAAAGGTGTTGTGTCGAGTAATTTCGACCTTCGGACACGGCATTATGCCATTGATATCGTCACTCAGCCCAAGGCAGTGGTCTCATCAACCCTCGACGGGACGGTGCTTATGACAGGCTGGACCATGGAGACAGGTTTTGTAATGATCATACAGCACAGTAACAACATCGTCTCCGTTTACAAGCACAACGCCACGCTCCTCAAGGAGATGGGCGACAGGGTATGGGCCGGTGAGGCCATCTCCATTGTCGGCGACTCAGGTGAGCTATACACCTCGGGCCCGCATCTCCACTTCGAACTGTGGCATAATGGCGAACCCCTTGACCCGGCACAATACATTTTCTTCTGACATCAGACCGGCAGATGCATAAGCGACTCGCAATTCTAGGTTCAACAGGATCGATTGGCACTCAGACCCTCGGTATAGTGGCCCGTTACCCTGACCTCTTCACTGTGACGGCGCTCACCGCCGGAAGCAATGCCGGCCTGCTCATGGAACAGGCAAGGCTTTACAGGCCGCAGAGGGTTGTCATTGGCGATGAGGCCTTTTACACCGTGGTCAGGGATGGTCTTGCCGGCATGGGAATTGAAGTGCTGGCGGGCCGGCAGGCGTTTGAGGAGGTTGCTTCGTCTGACGGCATTGATACCGTCGTGGCTGCCATGGTAGGCTTTGCAGGACTCCGGCCCACTGCTGCTGCGGTGCTGGCAGGGAGGGAGGTGGCCCTCGCAAACAAGGAGACCCTCGTGGTGGCCGGTGAGATGATCACCCGTACGGCTGCCACTACCGGCAGTCGCCTTCTGCCGGTAGACTCCGAGCACTCGGCCATAATACAGTGCATCAACGGCGAGTCTAGAGAGCTCGGTTGAAAGAATAATACTGACGGCATCCGGAGGACCTTTCCGCAATACACCTGCGGAGAGACTGGCAAAAGTAACTCCGCTGGAGGCTCTGCGCCATCCCAACTGGAGCATGGGCAGCAAGATCACCATCGACTCTGCCACGCTGATGAACAAGGGCCTGGAGGTGATAGAGGCACACTGGCTCTTCGGCACCGCCGGAGAGAAGATTGATGTGCTCATTCATCCTCAGTCAATAATTCATTCACTGGTGCAGTTCGTTGACGGATCGGTAAAAGCCCAGCTTGGTGTCCCAGACATGAGACTGCCGATCATTTACGCACTGACATATCCCGAAAGGGTGACAACGGAGCTGCCGCGGCCGTCACTCGCGGAGATCGGATCACTAACCTTTGAGGAACCCGATACGCAGCGTTTCAGGTGCCTGCCGCTGGCACGCACGGCGTTGAAGAGCGGAGGCAACATGCCCTGCGCACTCAATGCCGCCAACGAGGCTGCAGTAGCAGCTTTCCTTCAGGAAAAAATAGGATTCAATGACATCGCGTCAGCAGTGGAGCATGTCCTTGAAAACACAGTATACAACAATGAGCCTTCCATGGATGTTTATGAGGAGACTGACAAAAGGAGCAGGATTCTCGCCACGGAGTACATAAATAAAACAAGCAGGAAATGACAGTTCTTATCAAAATATTGCAGCTTTTGCTGTCGCTTTCAATACTGGTAATTGTCCATGAGTTCGGGCACTTTCTCTTTGCCCGCCTCTTCAAAACCAGGGTTGAGAAGTTCTATCTCTTTTTCGACTGGCCCTTCGCGATCTTCAAGCGAAAATTCGGAGAGACGGAATATGGTATCGGCATGATACCTCTCGGAGGGTATGTGAAGATCTCAGGCATGATTGACGAGTCGATGGACAAGGAGCAGATGAAGCAACCGCCGCAGCCCCATGAGTTCAGGTCTAAGAAGTCATGGCAGCGCCTGATGATAATGCTTGGCGGTGTCTTTTTCAATTTCATCTTCGCCCTGATAATCTATGTTGGTGTGCTGAGTGTCTGGGGTGAGACCTACCTGGCCGCCTCCAACGTCAAATACGGTATCCTCACCGACTCTACCGGATATGCCATGGGCCTGCGCAACGGTGACAAGATACTCGCTGTTGACGGAGAAAAGGTTGACAACTTCTATGCAATCGTCCCGGACATACTGCTGAATGAACGCGAAGTATTAACCCTTGACCGGCAGGGCGAGATAGTTGACCTTCCGATCAAACGCGAGTTCATTCCCCTGCTTCTGAAAAATCCTGATATCATTGATGCCCGAATACCTTTCGGGCCGTATGTCATCTCAGAAGTCGCCGACGAATCACCTGCAGATGCCGCAGGGCTTGCCGTTGGTGATGAGATTATTGCCCTTGACAGTATTGCGTTTGATTGGTATGATGAATTCCAGGGTTATCTTGCTGCCCGCAAAGGAGAGCCTGTGACCGTCACCGTCAGGCGCGACAACGAGCTTGTTGATTTCACGTTTGCAACGACGGAGGCCGGGATACTGGGTGTTTTCAGGGATGTCTCCAACATACTGGAACTGAGCACTAAACACTACAGCTTTACCCAGGCGATTCCAGCAGGTATATCAAAGGGATGGAACACAACCTCGGATTATCTCAAGCAGTTCAAACTGATATTTGCGAAAGACACGAAAGCCTATGAATCACTGGGGGGCTTCATCACAATAGGGAGCATATTCCCCGGCAAATGGAACTGGCAGTCGTTCTGGAACCTCACGGCTTTTCTCTCGCTTATACTTGCGGTGATGAACATTCTCCCCATTCCCGCGCTTGACGGAGGGCATGTAATGTTCCTCATCTTTGAGGTAATCACCGGCAGGAAACCGAGTGACAAATTCCTGGAGTATGCTCAGATAACTGGTATGATTCTCCTGCTGGCACTTCTGATCTTCGCCAACGGTAATGATATCCTCAAGCTTATCAGAAAATGATTATTCATTGGTGAAATTACACTGTAGCGAAAGAATTTGTACATTTGCATAAACAAATACTCTGAGAAATGGGAAAGATCGGACCTCTTGAAATTATCCTGATACTGGCGGTAGTACTTTTACTTTTCGGCGGGCGCAAGATACCCGAACTGATGAAAGGAATAGGACAGGGATTGAAGGAGTTTAAGAAAGCCAAGGACACTGAAGGTGCTGACACCAAGAAGGGCGTTGGAGAAGATAACTAGGATTGTTATATCTTAATTTATGAGCCTGCATGTGAGTGCAGGCTTTTTATTTCAGACGCGGAGCACTATGAGAACCCCTGCATTTTTTTTATTCCCGGTCATGGCTATAATGGCCTCATGCGGCGACTCGTCGCTGACACGTACTCTTCCCAACGTTACCGGCGCCACCGGTGAGGTTGTGGTTGTTATGGACAAAGCCTCATGGAACGGCGGTCCGGGAGAGGCCGTCAGGGAACAGGTTAGCCCTACCCTTATCGGACTTCCTCAGCCTGAGCCTGCTTTTAATGTTATGCCCGTAAATCCCGCGGGATTCCGTGATATTTATGTGGCTCACCGCAACATCATAATTATTAAAATAGACGATGATAAATCGGAACCGGAGGTCGTTTTTACCAGGAACCGATGGGCTGAGACACAGCTGGTGATCACTGTTACGGGTGCTGATCAGGAGTCGGTTGCCGGGTGCATCAGGGAGAATGGTGAAGCCATCAGGCAAAGTTTCAATGATGCCGAGCGTGAGAGACTGACCTCGTGGCTGACGCAATCTGCAGGGAAGGAGCGAAGCGTTGTCAACTCGGAAGACAACCAATGGGAGATGATATTGCCTTCAGGCTACAAGCCTGATTTTAACCGTGAGGGGATAATGATGGTCTCTGCCGAGACTCCCTCAACAACGCAGTCAGTGATTGTCTCTGTCACTGAACGGATGACCCCGGCCATAGCATGCATTGATCTCGCCAATCTAACAGAGAAGGTCACCTCGGCAGAGGTAAAGGGGCCCGACGGAGGATCATTCATGGTCATTGAGAAGCAGATCCCTGTCAGCTGCCGTTCATTCAGGCGAAATGGCACCGACTATATCGAGATGAGGGGGTTATGGACCCTCGAAGGAGGTTATATGGGAGGGCCGTTCATCTCATATGCCTTTATTGATGAAGAGACATCGCGTGCGGTGGTGGTGACAGGGTTCGTCTATGCTCCGAGGGAGGAGAAGAGGGAGCTGCTGCGCCAGGTCGAGGCTCTGATGTATACCGTAAAGAAGAGGGCAGAATAGTTGCCGGATGGCAAAAATAATCATGGATGTCCTTGGTCTACAATACTCTAAGGCCTACGGCCTAATTGTCAATCGCAAATCGTTAATCTACAATACTATAAGGCCTACGGCCTAATTGTCAATCGCAAATCGCAAATCTACAATACTATAAGGCCTACGGCCTAATTGTCAATCGCAAATCGCAAATCTACAATACTATAAGGCCTACGGCCTAATTGTCAATCGCAAATCGCAAATCGCAAATCTACAATACTATATCGCCTACGGCGAAAATAATCATGGATTTCGATGTTCCTCCACCGGCATGTAGCGCTGATCCCTCCTGACGGGGGTGAAGCCCGCATCGGTTATGATCTGCTTCATTGTCTCCGGATCCACCCGGAAGGGATCACCGGCGGAACTGACCACATTCTCCTCAAGCATCACCGAACCCAGGTCATTGGCTCCGCCGTGGAGCGATATCATTGCCGTCTCCTTTCCAACGGTGAGAATTGACGACTGCAGGTTGGGGATATTGTCAAGCACCAGCCTGCTGACGGCGATCATTCTCAGGTATTCAGCGGCAGTGACACTGCTGCGTATGCCGTCCTTTTCGGCGAGCCTCGTGCCACGGTCCATGAAGGGCCATGGGATAAAGGTGACAAAACCGTCATATCCTTCAGGCTTTGCATCCTGCAGCTTGCGAAGGAGCATCAGGTGTTCGATCCTCTCCTCCACCGTCTCGGCATGGCCGAACATCATGGTGGCGGAGGTGGGGAGGTTCAGCCGGTGCGCCTCACGCATCACCCCCAGCCATTCGGCAGTGGTAGCTTTGGCGGGTGAGACGATCCTCCTGACCCTGTCAGAGAGTATCTCAGCCCCGGCACCGGGAAGGGAATCCAGACCGGCATCACGGAGGGCGACAAGCACATCACGGTAGCTCATCCTCTCTGCCCGTGCGATCCATGCCACCTCAGGCGGACCTAGGGCATGCAGTTTTATGCCAGGCCATCTGCTCTTGAGTCTTCTGAAGAGACCGGTGTAAAAATCAAGCCCCAGGTCGGGGTTCATCCCGCCCTGCAACAGCAGCTGGTCGCCTCCTATAGCGGTCAGCTCAGCGATCTTGCGGTCATACTCCTCGTCTGTTGTCACATAAGCGTCATCACTTCTTGCCGTGCGGCAGAAATTGCAGAAACGGCAATGGGAGAAGCAGATATTGGTGATGTTCACGTTGCGGTCAATCATCCACCCGACCTGGTTGCCGGGATGCAGCCTCCGCCGTACGCTGTCGGCAAGATACATAAGCAGGGCCAGTGGAGCCTCCTGCCAGAGGCTCAGCGCCTCCGTGTCAGTGATCCGCGCGCCATCGTAAACCTTGTCGTACAAATGTTCTGTGACACCCATTTTATCAGATCCTGCGCATTGTTACAGGAGACCGCAAAGGTAATACATTATAGCTAAATCATTCAATTATTTCATTAACTTTACCACGCTTAACAGCCTCTAAGCTGTTTACCAGACAGGATTTACAATGGAAAGAAAACCTATAATTGCAGGCATAACACAGGGGGATATCAACGGTATCGGTTATGAGATCATTATCAAGGCCCTCGCCGATTCTTCCGTCACCGATCTCTGCGTACCCGTGGTCTACGGCTCGCCCAAGGTAGCGGCATACCACCGCAAGGTGCTTAATATCACCAACTTCAACTTCAATAATGTCAAGTCCGTCGCCGAGGTCAACCCCAGGAAGGTAAACCTGGTCAACTGCCTCGATGATGAGGTGCGTGTCGAGCTTGGCAAATCGACCCCGGAAGGAGGGCAGGCTTCGCTCGCTGCTCTCGAGAGCGCTGTAGCCGATCTTACAGGAGGAAAGATTGACGTGCTGGTGACCGCTCCCATAGACAAAAGCAATATACAGTCGGACAAGTTCCGGTTCACAGGCCATACTGACTACCTGAAGTCGAAGGTCAACGCATCGGAGGTGTTGATGCTGATGATCTGCGAGAGCATGAAAATCGGTTTTGTCACAGAGCATCTTGCACTTAGGGATGTTCCCGGCGCCATCACCGTCAGTCAGATTCTGGGCAAGCTGAGACTGCTGAACCGTTCGCTGTTGCGCGACTTTGCCGTGCGCGGTCCGCGCATCGGGGTCCTGGCTCTCAATCCGCATGCCGGTGACGGCGGTCTGCTCGGCACGGAGGAGAAGGATATCATCATCCCTGCCATCTCAAAAGCCAATGAGGAGGGAATCCTTGCCTTCGGGCCCTATTCGTCTGACGGCTTTTTCGGATCAGGTGCCTTCGCCCGGTTTGACGCCGTGCTTGCCATGTACCATGATCAGGGCATGGGCGCTTTCAAGGCTCTCGCCTTTGATACCGGCGTCAACTTCACTGCCGGGCTGCCAGTTATCAGAACCTCACCGGTACATGGTACCGCCTTCGACATAACGGGGAAGAATGAAGCCTCGGGCAACTCAATGCGTCAGGCCATATATGCTGCATGCGACATTTACCGCAACAGGCAGATGTATGAGGAACTGTCGCGCAACCCCCTCCAGGCCCAGAAGGTAGAGATCCATACCGATCATGATCATGTTGACGAGCTTCCTCCCGAGCCGGAAAATTATGACCACGCCCTATGATCGATTACATAACCGGCAAGGTCACCCAGCTTAATCCTGCCTTCGTGGTGGTGGAATGCAACGGCATAGGATACAACATCAATATCTCGCTGAACACGTATGCCGCTCTTGATAAGGCAGATACGGTCAAGATCCTGATCCACGAATCCATTCGTGAGGATGCTCACCTTCTCTATGGTTTTGTCACCGAGGATGAGCGTGATCTGTTCAGGCAGCTGATAAGCGTTTCGGGGGTCGGCGCCGGCACCGCCCGGATGATGCTTTCATCAGTCAGGCCGGGCGACCTCCGGGAGGCAATTTCAGGGGGCGATGTTGGCATTCTCAAGGCTGTCAAGGGCATAGGACTGAAGACGGCACAAAGGATAATTATTGACCTGAAAGACAAAACAGGAAAACACACCGTTTCCGGTGAAATTATTGCATTTTCCGACAATACTGCACGTGAAGAATCGTTATCAGCTTTAGTGATGCTTGGATTTGCCAGGAACAGCGCCATTAAGGTTGTTGACAACCTCCTGAAGGAGAACAGAACTCTCCCGGTGGAGGAGATAGTGAGGAGGGCGCTGAAACTGTTATAAAACAGACGTGCCGGATTGCAGTTTTCGTTACAAAATAGAGGTCTAAGGATCAGGGTGGGGCTATTCACTGCCCTGACATTGATTACTATGGCCCTTGGTGCACAGACCAGTACCGGCGACACCCTCCTGAAACTCAATCCTGACCCCTCCTTCCCGTGGGATGCCAGGAGATCATCTCCGCTCTTCCTCAATAACCCGTCAAACCTTTCCACAAAAGTGGAGTATGACGGCCGGAACAATCAGTACATTATCTACCAGAAGGTTGGCGAGCTCGACTATCGCAGGCCTGTCTACATGAATCCTGACGAGTACCGGAGGTATGAGTTTGACCAGGCCATGCGTGAATACTGGGATGCAAGCCTCAGGGGAGATGCCTCGGGCTTCAGGTCGTCACTCATACCGCAGATAGAGGTGGGAGGAGAGACCTTTGACAGGATCTTTGGCAGCAACGTCATAAACATCGTGCCGCAGGGTTCGGCGGAACTCATCTTCGGGATAAACATCTCGCACACTGAGAACCCGACACTGTCGGAGAACCTGCGCACCATCACCACCTTCGACTTCCAGGAGAAGATACAGATGAATGTCACCGGCACCATCGGTGACAAGATGCAGCTGGGAATCAACTACAACACTGAAGCTATGTTCGAGTTTGAAAACCGCACCAAGCTCGAATACTCCGGCAAGGAGGATGAAATCATCAAAAAGATCGAGGCCGGGGATGTGACGCTGCCGCTAAACGGTACTCTCATCAACGGCAGCTACAGCCTATTTGGCCTCAAGGCCGAACTGCAGTTCGGCAAGCTGACGATGACCACGGTCTTCTCGCAGCAGAAGGGAGAGTCATCCGTGGTGGAGGTGAAGGGTGGATCACAGATCACTGATTATGAGATCACCGTCGACAAATATGAAGCCAACCGTCACTTCTTCGTGGCACAGCAGTTCAAGGACAGCTTTGACGGCTCATTGGCGAACCTTCCCATTGTAAGCACCGGGCTTAACATCGAGAAGATCGAGGTATGGATCACCAATGAGACCAGCCGCTTCGAGGACGTGAGCAACCGTAACATAGTTGCGTTCCTTGACCTCGCCGAGAACCAGGAGAACATTTACAATTCCATCCCCTCCTTCCAGAGCACCCCGGGAGCTCCCTTCAATCCCGCCAACAGCAGCAACGGCCTCTATTCAGAGATGAATACCACATACAGCGGTGTTAGGAACATCAACCAGGTGGCCGATGTGCTGGCGCCACTCTATCCCGATTTCCAGATAGGCCGCGACTATGAGAAGATTGAAAACGCACGCAAACTGACAGAGCGGGAGTATACCGTCAACAGGCAGCTGGGCTATATCTCGCTCAATGTGGCGCTGAACAATGACGAGGTGCTGGCAGTAGCCTATGAATACACCCTTAATGGCCAGGTGTTCAAGGTAGGTGAGTTCTCAACCGACGGTATCTCTGCTCCTGACGCCCTTATCCTCAAACTGATCAAGGGAACCAACCTGAGCCCCCAGATCCCTACCTGGGAGCTGATGATGAAGAACATCTATAATCTTGGATCGGGACGCATAGATGCAAAGAATTTCGAAGTCAATATCCTGTACGAGGATGACAAAACCGGCAACTCAGTCAATTACCTGCCCGGCACTCCGCTCCAGGATCAGGTCCTCCTGCAGGCCCTTGGGCTTGACCAGCTCAACTCGCAGCTTGACAGGGTACCCGACGGGTTGTTTGACTTTGTTGACGGCATTACCGTGATGGCAGAAAAGGGACGGATAATATTTCCGGTGCTCGAACCTTTCGGGCGTCACCTGCTTAAATACATCACCGATCCGGAGCAGATAAGGAAATATGTCTTCACCGAACTGTATGACTCCACCCAGACGGTAGCCAGGCAGATGGCTGAGAAGAACAAGTATCTCCTCAGCGGACAGTTCACGTCAGCCTCGGGATCGGAGATAAGGCTCAATGTGGCCAACATTCCCGATGGCTCCGTCAAGGTGACAGCCGGAGGCGTGACCCTGACCGAGAATGTCGATTACACGGTGGACTACAATATGGGTTCAGTAAAGATCATCAACACTGCACTCATTGAGTCACAGACCCCGGTTCAGGTTTCGCTTGAGAGCAACCAGTTCTTCGGGCTGCAGACAAAGAGCCTGATAGGAACGCATCTTAACTACAGGTTCTCAGACAAGTTCAACCTCGGCGGAACGGTGCTGCGGCTGACGGAAAGGCCCTACACCCAGAAGGTAAGCTATGGCGAGGATCCGATTTCCAATACCATCTGGGGGCTTGATGCATCATACCGCGCTGACTCCAAGTTTCTGACGAATGCAATAGACTGGCTTCCCCTGATTGAGACGAATGCGCCCTCATCAGTCAATTTCTTCGGTGAGTTTGCTTACCTGGCACCGGGACACAGCAAGGCCATCACCTCCGAAGGGGCAGTTTATATTGACGATTTTGAAGCGAGTGAGATTTCACTTGACCTCCGCGCCTTCAATGCGTGGTCACTGGCGAGTGTGCCACAGGGGCAGGATCAACTGTTCCCGGAAGCAAAACTGAGCAAGGATATAACGTCAGGCTTCAACAGGGCAAGACTGGCATGGTATGTCATTGACCCGCTGTTCCTTCGCAACGGTTCTACCACGCCTGACCATATCAAGGCCGATCCCGACCTGCAGTCGAGCCACTATGTAAGGGAGGTCTATGAAACTGAGATTTTCCCGTACAAGGAATCGGCCAGCGGCATTCCTACCAACATTTCCGTCCTTAACGTTGCCTTCTATCCGACGGAGAGGGGCCCCTATAACTTCAACGTGGTCCCTGACGGCTACTCTGCCGGTATCGGTGCCGACGGTCTGCTGAACTCGCCTCGCACCCGCTGGGGAGGAATGATGAGAGAGCTGCTGACAAACGACTTCGAGTCTGCAAACATACAGTACATAAAGTTCTGGGTCATGGACCCCTATGCAGAGAGCCCCGGGCATGAAGGCGGTGACCTCTACTTCAACCTGGGCAACATCTCCGAGGATATCCTGCGTGATTCACGCAAGCAGTTTGAGAACGGACTGCCTACCTCGCCGCTGGTGGTGAACGTTGACACCACTGTCTGGGGACGGGTGCCAACGGTACAGGCTGTTGTGCAGGCATTCGACAATAACATTGAATCACGCCGCTACCAGGATGTGGGCCTCGACGGGCTCAGCAATGAGGACGAGCTGGCTTTCTTTGACAGTTTTCTCCAGTCTGTCGGTGTGGTGGTCAGCCCCGAGGTGCTTGACTCGATCATGATGGACCCCTCAAATGATGATTTCCATTATTTCAGGGGCAGTGACTTTGACCTCTACGAGCTGGGAATTCTCGAGAGGTATAAGTATTTCAATGGCACGGACGGTAACTCACCTACCTCGGAGATGTCAACCGAGTCATATCCCACCAGCGGAACCACATTGCCTGACATGGAGGATATCAACCGCGACAACACCCTCAGTGAGACCGAAAGCTATTACCAGTACCATGTGAGCCTGAGGCGCGAGGACATGATTGTGGGCAGGAATTTCATCGTTGATGAGGTTGAGTATACAGCCACTTTTGCCAACGGCGAAAAGTCTCCGGTCAAGTGGTACCAGTTCAAGATACCTGTCACTGACTATGAGAAAGTGGTTGGCTCCATACGTGATTTCAAATCGATACGGTTCTTCCGGATGCACATGCGCAATTTTGATGAGGAGGTGGTACTGCGATTTGCCCGTCTTGAGCTTGTCAGGTCAGAGTGGCGCAAGTACAACATTGCTTTTTTCGAAGGCGGCGAGCGGATCACGATACCTGAAGAGGATGACGGAACCTTCGAGATAAGCTCGGTGAGCATAGAGGAGAACGCCGGCAAGGAGCCGGTGAACTATGTTCTGCCTCCGGGCTTCGACCGGGTTATTGACCCCGCCAATCCTCAGCTGAGGCAGCTCAATGAACAGTCGATGGTGCTGCGCGTAAGGGAACTGGCTGACGGTGACGCGAGGGCGACCTACAAGAATGTCACCCTTGACATGCGGCAGTACCGCAGGCTCAAGATGGAGGTACATGCCGAGGCCCTCATCGGGCAGCCTCTCCTGGATGAAGAAGTAACCGTCTTTGTGAGGCTCGGATCAGACTACAAGGGCAACTTCTATGAGTATGAGATCCCGCTGAAACTCACACCTTACGGCAGGTACAACAATGACCTGGAGGAGGACAGAGAGGTAGTATGGCCTGAAGAAAACAAGCTGGACATAGACCTGTCACAGCTCCTCGATGCCAAGCAGGCACGTGATGCGGCCATGCGGGAGCCCGGATCGACCCTCAGTGAGGCCGACATATATTCAATCTATGTTGATAATGCCCGTATCTCTGTCAGCGGAAATCCCAATCTCAGCAATGTCAGGGTGGTGATGGCAGGGGTCAGGAACCCGATAAGAACGCGTAATCCGCAGGGCGACGACGGCGCTCCCAAGTCAGCCGAAGTATGGATCAACGAGCTTCGCCTCAGTGACTTCCGCGAGGAGGGGGGATGGGCCGCCAACGCCCAGATGCAGGCACGCCTGGCCGATCTGGGCACCCTGAACCTGGTGGGGCAGACATCCACCCCGGGATGGGGCAGCATTGACAAGAAGGTCAATGAACGCAGCATGGAGCAGCTGATTCAGTATGACATCTCGTCAAACCTGGAGCTTGGTAAGCTATTCCCTGAGAAGGCTGGCATGCGGATACCGGTTTACCTGGGCTACTCCGAAAATCGCATCAGGCCGCAATACGACCCCCTGAACCCGGATATCGAGCTGGGCGAGTCGATAGCTAATGCACAGTCAGTTGCAGAAAGGGATTCAATTATCAACCTGGCAGAACAGTATACCCGCCGCCGTACACTGACCGTCAGTAACGCAGGTACAACAAAAAGGGGAGAGAAGCCTCAGCCATGGGATCCGGCAAACCTGTCGGTAAACTATGCTTTTAACGAGCTCTATAATACGGCTACCAAAACGGAGATAGACGTTGAAAAGACCTACAGGGGAGGAATAGCTTACGATTTTGACGCGACGCCGAAGAACTACACCCCGTTTCAGAAGGCGGGGGTTTTCAACTCTTCTGCATTCAGGCTGATCAAGGACTTCAATATCTATCTCTTCCCGAAGCATATCACACTGAGAACCGATCTCTACAGGTATTACAATGAGGTGAAGACCCGTAATATCAACAGTCCGGGCCTGATCATTGAGCCTTTCTTTACAAAGGATTTCCTCTGGACGCGTTTCTATGACATCAAGTATGACATCACCAAGCAGTTGAAGTTTGACTTCACGGCCAGCACCATAGCACGAATCGATGAACCGGCTGGCGGGGTTGACCGCGATCGTTATTCCGACATTTATGATGACTGGCGTGATTCAGTGATGACCAGCCTCTCGGAATTCGGGCGCACGACGAACTACTACCATCTGCTGAACCTCAATTACAATATACCAGTCAACAAGCTGCCGCTGCTATCCTGGGTTACTTCCAATGCCCGTTACAGTGCACGTTATGACTGGCTGGCCGGAACCGTTTTTGCCGATTCGCTGAATATCATCCCGGGTAACACCATCAAGAATTCAAGTAACACGCAGCTCACCGTGCAGGCCAACCTCACCAACCTCTACAGCAAGGTTAAATTCCTGAAGGAGATTGAAGCCTCCACCCAGCCAGGCGCCAAGCGCCGGATGAGCCTGGGGTACGAGGAGGTAACCCATTCCCGGAGAGGAATACCACTCAGGGCCGGCAAAGCCAGGATCATCAACCATAACCTCAAGACAAAAGATGTCACCGTCACCGTCACCGCCCCTGATGGTACGGTAGTTACGGGCAAGTATGATGTGGTTTCTGACATGAGGATAGACTACATAGCTGATGCTGATGTCACCAATGCCAGCATAGACATCAGGGGGAGGGTTGAGAAGAAACCGGGGATGGCAAACGTTGCTGGCCGGTATTTAATACGTGCCCTCATGGCTCTGCGCAATGTCTCAGGCACATATACACTTGAGCAGGGGCACATCATGCCTGGTTATCTGCCCGGCACCTCTTTCCTTGGACAGGAGAGCTACCAGGGCATGTCAGCACCCGGATGGCGCTTTCTCATTGGTCTGACCGATGAAGGTTTCTTTGACGATGCTGTCATGAACGGATGGATCACTACTGACTCTCTGCTCAACAATGCAGCTGCCTATAGTCAGCGCGAGATGATAAACCTCAGGGCCAATATCGAACCCTTTCCGGGACTCCGTATAGACCTCACCGCCGACCGCCGCTACTCGGAGACGATCTCGTCATACCTGAGGGCCGACTACAACGGCAATTTCCCTGACAGTACCAGGAACACCCGCACCACGGGCTCCTTCACAATTTCAGTAGTCTCATGGGGCACGGCCTTTGAGAAGATACCCAAGTCAGGCGATTATGTCTCGCAGACCTTCGAGCAGTTCCGCGACAATACGGTCATCATCTCCCAGCGCCGGGGTAATGAGCGCAGTCAGATCGACGATACGTATGAGCCTGACATCGATCCCGTCACCGGGGAGCAGATTACGGGCCCCTACACCAGCGGCTACGGCATCACATCAAGTGATGTGCTTGTGCCTTCGTTCCTTGCCGCATATACAAAAAGGGATGCTGAAAAGATATCCCTGGATCCCTTCCCCTCAGCGCTTCATATGATGCCCAACTGGCGGATCAACTTTGAAGGGCTGACGAAGTATGAGGCAGTCCGGAAGGTCTTCAACTCGGTGAGCCTTTCGCACCAGTACAGGTCAACATATACCATAGGTTCATTCAACACCAGCCTCTACTATGATCCGGATGAGTCGGGCATAAGCAGGATACGCGACCTGAATTCAAACTTTATCCCTCTCAATGAGATCAACGCGGTGACGATCAATGAACAGTTCGCTCCTTTCATAAATATAGACCTCGGCTGGAAGAACTCACTTTCAACAAGGTTCGAGTACCGGAAATCGCGTACGGTGACCCTCAACCTGACGAGCAACCAGGTGGCTGACATAAGGAATGAAGAGATAACCATTGGGGCGGGATACCGGTTTGACGACGTTGCTATCATATTAAGGTCGCGCACCGGCCAGCGGGCCCTTGAGAGCGACCTCAACCTGAAGCTTGATTTTTCGATCAGGGATAATAAAACACTGGCGCGCAAGCTGATAGAGGAGGTGAACCAGCCTGTGGCAGGACAGCGGGTATTTACCATCGGAGCCACAGCCGACTATCTGCTCAGTGACAGGTTCAACCTGCAGATATACGTCGACCATTCAACTAATGATCCGTTTGTGGCCAATACCTTCCTTAACTCCAACACCAATTTCGGGTTCAGCCTCAGGTTTACACTTGTTCAGTAGCAAGCTTACCTGCGGAGAGTTAAAAAAAGCTGCAATCAGGGTTTAAAAACTAAAAAAGATGTATTTTTGACATCCTGAGACCTGAAGATCAAAGTCAAACTAATAAAATATCAAGCGATGAATGTTCCCGCAAATCTGAAGTACACCAAGGATCATGAGTGGGTTCTTGTTAAAGGCAATGAGGCTGTTGTCGGCATTACCGATTTCGCACAGCATGAGCTGGGCGACATAGTTTTCATAGAGATTGAGACCGTTGGCGAGAAGCTGGGCCACGGCGAGGTCTTCGGAACGGTGGAAGCCGTCAAGACTGTCTCGGATCTTTTTATGCCACTGAGCGGCACCGTGACCGCTAAGAATGAGGATCTTGACACAGCTGCCGAGCTTGTCAACACTGATCCCTACGGCAAAGGATGGATGATAAAGGTTGAGTTCGATGATCCTTCAGAGCTTGACGCGCTGCTTGACGCAGAGGCGTACAAGAAGATGATAGGTGCCTAAGCACAGGATGAGATAATAAAAAAAGCTGCCCGCGGGCAGCTTTTTTTATTTGTGTCCCGCACACGCAGTGTCGGGACGCCAATTCTACAAGGTTCTTTTAGCTGACACGGTCTGGTAACCCTCGATTACGTCTCCGACATTGATGTCATTGAAGCCGTCGATGTTAAGGCCGCACTCATACCCTGATGTAACCTCCCTGACGTCATCCTTGAACCGTTTCAGGGATCCCAGGTCACCGGTGTGGATAACAATACCGTCACGGATAACCCTGATCTTAGTATTGCGGTTGATCTTGCCGTCGCGTACGAAGCAACCGGCGACAGTACCCACTTTCCCGATCCTGAATACCTCGCGCACCTCCACGGTGGCGACGATCTCTTCCTTGATCTCCGGAGAGAGCATGCCCTCCATGGCTGCCCTGATCTCCTCAATGGCATCGTAGATGATAGAATAGAGGCGTATGTCAATGCCCTCCTTCTCGGCAAGCTTCCGGGCGCTGAGTGACGGCCTCACCTGGAAGCCCACCACCACGGCGTTGGAAGCTGCTGCGAGCAGAATGTCAGATTCGGAAATCTGTCCGACAGCCTTATGGATTATATTGACCTGTATCTCCTCGGTAGAGAGCTTGATCAGTGAGTCACTGAGAGCTTCAACCGATCCGTCGACGTCACCCTTAACGATGATATTGAGCTCCTGGAAGTTGCCAATGGCTATACGGCGTCCGATCTCATCGAGTGTGATGTGCTTCTGTGTGCGCAGTCCCTGTTCTCTCTGCAGCTGTGCCCTCTTGGTGGCTATCTCCTTGGCCTCCTTGTCGGATTCCATGACGTTGAACTTGTCACCTGCCTGCGGAGCTCCGTTCAGGCCGAGGATGAGCACCGGCATTGACGGGCCGGCTTCAGTCACCTTCTGGTTGCGTTCGTTATACATGGCCTTGATGTGTCCGTAGCAGCTGCCTGCAATAACAACATCACCAAGCTTCAGCGTTCCTGCCTTGACAAGCACCGTGGCCACGAAGCCTCGTCCCTTGTCAAGAGACGATTCAATTATGGTACCAAGGGCAAGTTTATCGGGATTGGCTTTCAGCTCGAGCATCTCAGCCTGCAGAAGGATCTTTTCAAGAAGGATATCGATGTTGATCCCGTTCTTGGCGGAAATCTCCTGCGACTGGTATTTTCCTCCCCACTCTTCAACCAGGAAGTTCATGCTGGCGAGCTCCTCGCGTATCCTGTCAGGATTGGCAGTCTGTTTATCTATTTTGTTTATGGCGAAGATGATCGGTACTCCTGCGGCATGCGCGTGGTTGATAGCCTCGCGTGTCTGCGGCATGACGCCGTCATCAGCTGCCACAACGATAATGACTATGTCAGTTATCTGGGCACCTCTGGCACGCATGGCGGTGAATGCCTCGTGACCGGGAGTGTCAAGGAAGGTTATGACCTTCTCATTCTCAAGCATAACCCTGTATGCACCGATATGCTGTGTTATTCCTCCGGCCTCTCCTGCGATGACGTTTGTGTTTCGGATATGGTCGAGCAGCTTGGTCTTCCCGTGGTCAACGTGTCCCATGACCGTGACGATAGGCGGACGCGGCTGGAGGTTGGAGGCATCATCCTCCTCTTCCCTTACGGCTTCCTGCAGCTCTGCGCTGACAAACTCAACCCCGAAGCCGAACTCCTCGGCAACAAGGGCCATGGTCTCGGCATCAAGCCTCTGGTTGATTGAAACTATAAGACCCAGGCTCATGCATGTCGATATGATATCTATCACCGGCACATCCATCATCGTTGCCAGTTCATTGACAGAGACGAACTCGGTGACCTTGAGGGTGCTCTTTTCGAGTTCCTTCTTGTCGGTCTCATCCCTCATTCTCTGGCTGACGGCATCTCTCTTGTCGCGGCGGTGCTTGGCCACCTTCGACTTGCTCTTGCTCATGAGCAGGTTGACATCCCTGATGTTCTTGTCAACGTCCTCCCTGTCGACCTCAGGCCTCAGGGCACGGAATGATTTCTTCCTGTCGCCGCCGCGGTGATCGGTCCTCGGGGGAGCCTTCTTATCCTTCTTCGGGTCTGTCGACGGTGCGGGAGCTGTTGCATCCACCGCAACCTTCTCGCGCGGTTTGGGTTTTATCCGTTCACGCTTCTTCCTGTCGTCATGCTTCTGACGCGCTTCATTTGCCTGATCCCTGCTTTTCTTGACCTCAGGTACCAGAACTATCCTGTCAATGATCTTCGGTCCTGCCAGTTTCTCATAGCCCGGACGGTAGATCTCTGTCTCCTTCGGTTCGGGAGCCGCCACCGGAGCCACCGGAGTCGCCGGAGCTTCCGGTTCCGGGGTCACCGGAGCAGGTGCCTCGGCTACGGGCTCGGGCTTGCTTTCTGTAACCTCCGGTTCCTGTTTTTTGGCTGCCTGTTTTTTTGCAGACTTGTCAGGCTTACCGGCAAGCTTGTCGAGATCGACCTTCCCGATAACCTTGGGTTGCTTCGTCTCAACAGGTTGTTCCGGAGCAGCGGTTTCAGCTGCGGGCTCATGAGCCACCGGCTTTTCAACCGGTGCTTCGGGTTCCTTCTTCACCGGTTTTGCCGGAGGGGTGAGGTCAACCTTGCCAACGGTCTTTATCTCAGGCTTCTTTATCTCAGTGCGGAGATCAAGATGCTTCTTGACTCCCGAGATGTCAGTGATAAGGAAATCCTCATCAGGTTCGCCTGTGTCACCTGCCTTGCCTGTCTCCATATCATCAATGGAAAGCGACTTCTTGGGAGTAACCTTCTCCTTGAGAGCCAGCTTCTCGGCATCCTTCTTGACACTGAGGTCGCCACTGTATTCTTTCACTATCAGCGCGTAAGCCTCAGGCGGAATCTTGTGGTTGGGATCAGTGGTGATGTCAATCCCCTTCTTATGAAGGAAATCGACAATCGTCTGGATCCCGACATTGAATTCGCGGGCTGCTTTGCTTAAACGTATGGCTTTCTGTTCTTCAGTCATATACCTTTATGATAACCTCTTAATCAGTTTTTGTCGTTTCTCCCATGCGGCGATAACGCTTGTTACTTGTCAAATTCCGACCTGAGAATATTGACCACCTCCTTGATCGTCTCCTCCTCCAGGTCTGTTCTCTTCACCAGGTCATGTATCGTAAGCCTCAGTACACTCCGGGCGGTGTCACATCCGATAGCTTTAAGCTCATCGATGATCCATCCTTCGATCTCATCAACAAACTCATCAAGTGACACATCCTCTTCGTCTTCATTATCCGGTTCGCGATAGACCTCAATGTCATATCCGGTGAGCTGGCCCGCAAGCTTGATATTCAGGCCGCCCTTGCCGATGGCAAGTGACACCTCGCTGGGCTTGAGGTAGATCTCCGCCTTCTTGTCGGCCTCAATGAGCTTGATGGAGGTGATCTTGGCGGGATTGAGAGCCCTGGTGATGAAGAGCTGTATGTTGGATGTGTAATTTATTACGTCAATATTTTCATTGCGCAGCTCGCGTACGATGCCGTGTATCCTTGATCCCTTCATCCCGACACATGCGCCTACGGGGTCAATGCGTTCATCATATGACTCCACTGCCACCTTGGCTCTCTCTCCGGGTACCCTGACGATCTTCCTGATAGTGATGAGGCCGTCAAAGATCTCAGGCACCTCAAGCTCGAAGAGCCTCTCGAGGAAGACCGGTGATGTACGGCTGAGAATGATGTTGGGGGTGTTGTTCTTCATCTCCACCCTGATGACCACCGCACGTATTGTGTCACCCTTGCGGAAATGGTCGGAGGGTATCTGTTCGGGCTTTGGCAGGATAAGCTCATTGCCGTCATCGTCAAGAACCAGCGTCTCACGCTTCCACACCTGGTAAACCTCGCCGGTGACGATATCACCGATGCGGTCCTTGTATTTCAGATAGATATTGTTTTTCTCCAGGTCAAGGATACGTGCCACGAGGTTCTGCCTCAGGGCCAGGATGGCCCTGCGTCCGAAATCGAGGAACTTGACCTCGTCCGACACCTCTTCACCCGGCTCATAATCTTCATCAACCTTATGGGCCTCGGAGAGGGGTATCTGGGTATTGGGATCGGTAAAGTTTTCATCTTCAACCACCTCACGGTTACGCCATATCTCGAAGTCTCCCTTGTCAATGTTGACAATGATGTCAAAATTATCGGCTGAACCGTATTTCTTGGCAAGCATGCCCCTGAATACGTCTTCGAGCACACTCATCATGGTGGGCCTGTCAATATTCTTCAGCTCCTTGAACTCTGAAAAAGTGTCTATTAGATTAACATTTTCCATTGTGGTATTCTGTTCTGTTATTTGAATGATATAATTACTTTAACTGACTTAACGTCCTCAAAATTATACGATCTGACCACCGTAACGACCTCCCTGTTCTTCTGTTTGGTGTCGACCTTCAGGTCAAATCCTCCCCTGGTGACGTTTACAAGGAGACCTTTTTCACGGTCGCCTTCATTGGTCACCACATCAACCATCCTGCCTTCGTTCTTAAGGAACTGTTCAGGAACGAGCAGGGGCATGTCAAGGCCGGGGGATGAGACATTGAGCTCATAGTCACCGCCTTCCTCGCCGAGCTCGCTGCTTATGTATCTGCTCAGTGAGGCACAGTCTTCAATTTTCACACCTTCGGGCCTGTCAATCAGGATGGTGATCCGTCCGGTGCTGCTCAGCCTTACATCAACGAGGAAGATTCCGGTGCCGCTGATGTGACCCTCCGCAAGTTTCCTGATATGATCCTTTGTAACCATAGTCTGTTTTTTGATAACAAAATAGGGGACTTTTGTCCCCTAGGCCGTCCATACCCTTCTATTCGGGTGCAAAGATAATATCATTTTTTCAATAATCAAAAGCAACAGAGGGGGAAAAAAACAGAAGAGCGTTGTATCTGAAGCTTTTCTGAGCTAATTTTGCAAACTATTGAATAAATTTACCGGTATAAAATCGGCGCCATTTGACGAATAAAAGAAAGATCATCAACGACCCGGTATACGGATTTATCAGTATGCCGTGCGATCTTATCTATGACCTGGTGAGCCATCCTTGGTTCCAGAGACTTCGCAGCATCAGGCAGCTGGGGCTCACAAGCTATGTTTACCCCGGTGCTGTCCACAGCCGTTTCCAGCACAGCCTGGGGGCCATGTACCTCACCGGACAGGCTATCCAGACCCTGCGCACCAAGGGCGTTGAGATAACAGCTGCGGAGGAGGAGGCGGTGCTGGCAGCGATATTGCTGCATGATATCGGGCACGGTCCGTTCTCGCACGCACTTGAGCACTCACTAGTGGAGGAGATGCCTCATGAGATGATGTCACTCCTGATCATGGAGGAGCTGAACCGTCAGACAGGCGGACAACTGACTGACGCCATTGCCATCTTCCGCGGAGATTACCCGCGGAGATTCTTTCATGACCTGGTCACAGGCCAGATGGATATGGACAGGATGGATTACCTGCGTCGCGACAGCTTTTTTACGGGAGTGATAGAGGGATCGGTAGGGTCAGACAGGATCATCAGGATGCTGAATGTCTCGGGCGACAGGCTGGTGGTGGATGAGAAGGGCATTTACTCTGTGGAGAAGTTCCTTATAGCCAGGCGTATGATGTACTGGCAGGTATACAACCACCGCACGGTTGTCTCAGCCGAGAAGCTCCTGACCAGCCTGCTGGTAAGGGCCCGTGAGGTGACCGCCGCCGGAATGGATCTCTTTGCCGCCCCTGCCCTTGAATATTTCCTTAAGGCACGGCACAGCGCCGGCAGCGCCACAGAGAATGCGGAACTGGTGAGGAATTTTACCGCTCTTGATGAGAGCGATATCCTGTCAGCCACAAAGGTATGGATGGATTCCGGCGACAGGGTGCTGGCAGACCTCTGCAGACGACTTGTCAACAGGGACCTGCTGGGCATTGAACTGCAGAGAAACCCGTTTGACCGGGCAAGGGTGGCGGAGCTTGAAAGGAAGGTCGAACATCTGATGCAACTTAATAAAGATGAGGTAAAGTTTTACGTGAACACAGGCGACGTCTATAACCAGACCTATGCGCCAGGCACACCTGAGGTGCGCATACTTCTCAAAAGCGGCATGACGAAAGACATCACTGCCGTCTCGGACCTGTTCGACAAGGAGGCGCTTTCAGAGAAGGTGACCAAATATTACTTATGCTATCCCAAAGAGATATTTTCGAATTTAAAATTATAAAAGATGGAATTTACTGCAGCAATGATAGCCCGGTTACTTAACGGGACAGTAGACGGGGATCCCGAAACGAAGCTGAACACCATTGCCAGGATCGAAGAGGGGCATGCCGGCGCTCTCTCGTTCCTGTCAAACCCCAAATATGAACCGTACATCTACACAACAGGCTCATCGGCCGTGCTGGTGAAGAACGACTTCATCGCGTCAAAGGAGATTACAGCGACACTGATCCGGGTGGAGGATCCCTACCAGGCACTGGCCAGGCTGCTGGCCATGTATGAGGAGCAGTCGAAAACGGTGAAGAAGGGAATACATCCGACAGCGGTGATTGAAGAGAGCGCCGTCATAGGGAAAGACGTTTATATAGGTGCGCATGTTTATGTCTCGGAGAAGGCAGTCATAGGCGACGGCTGCTCACTCTATCCCAATGTGTTTATCGGTGACAATGTCAGAACAGGAAGGAACTGTACCTTTCATCCGGGGGTGAAGGTGTACAGGGATTGCCTAATCGGGGACAACTGCATCATCCATGGGGGCGCGGTGATTGGCTCCGACGGGTTCGGTTTCGCACCTGCAGGTGACACCAATTATGTCAAGATACCCCAGATAGGCAACGTCATCCTTGAAGACAATGTGGAGATAGGCTCCAATACCTGCATTGACAGGGCTACAATGGGGTCAACCATCATAAGGCGCGGCGTTAAGCTTGATAACCTGATACAGGTGGGTCATAATGTTGAAATAGGAGAGAACACGGTTATCGCCGCCCAGACCGGGCTTGCCGGGTCAACAAAGATAGGAAGGAACTGCATGTTCGGCGGACAGGTGGGCTTTGCAGGCCATCTGAGCATTGCTGACGGATGCAAAATAGGAGCCAAGTCAGGAATCATGAGCACTGTGAGCGAAGAGAATGCCACTCTTTTCGGCTCTCCTGCCATGGACAGCAGAGTGTACATGAAAAGCTTCGTTTACTTCAGAAAACTGCCTGACCTGAGCAGGAAACTGGATGAGCTTGCAAAATCAGTGGAATCTTTAAAAAACAGATAGTTCCATCGTGACGGTCTAAAGGAAATTGTTTGAACATCACAGAGATGTGAGGGTTGCTGTTGTGTCGTTCGGAAAATTTTCCTTTTCTTTGCATGACTTTTAAAGCATTCACAGATGAGCGATAAGCAAATGACGCTGGCTAAGGAGGTGAGTCTCAAAGGCAAAGGGCTCCATTCCGGTATAGACGTCACAGTGACCTTCAAGCCGGCACCGGCAAACCACGGATATAAATTCTGCCGCACTGATCTGCCCGGCTCACCGGTGATCGATGCTCTTGCCGACCACGTTACGGAGACATCACGGGGCACCACCCTTGTACAGGGAGAGGCATCAGTGGCGACCATTGAACATGTCCTGGCTGCCTTTGCGGGAATGCGGATCGATAATGCATTGATAGAGATAAATGGTCCTGAGGCCCCGATAATGGGCGGCAGCTCGCGTATGTTCGTCGAGGCCATCAAGTCGGCAGGCATAGTGGAGCTGAAGGAAGACCGCAACTACTGGGTGGTCAGGGAGAAGCTGACATTCTCGGACGAGGAGCACGGGGTTGACCTCATAGTATATCCCGACGATCACTTCAGTGCGCATGTACTGATAGACTACAACTCAAAGATTCTGGGCAACCAGTATGCTATCCTTGATCAGATTGACGACTTTGAGAAGGAGATAGCCGGCAGCCGTACTTTCGTTTTCTTCCATGAGCTTGAGCCGCTGTTCCGGATGGGGCTGATCAAAGGGGGCGATCTTGAGAACGCCGTGGTGATACTTGAGCGCGAGGTGGAGCAGGAGGAGATAGACCGCATTGCAAAGATGTTCAACAAGCCGGGAATAACCGAACACCACGCCGGAGTGCTCAATAATACCAAGCTGCGCTACCCGAATGAGCCGGCAAGACACAAGCTGCTTGACCTGATCGGAGACCTCTCACTGGTGGGTCAGCCCATCAAGGGGAAAGTCGTGGCTACCCGCCCGGGTCATTACTCGAACACCAGACTGGCAAGACTCATTCGCCAGCAGATAAAAAGACAAACCACAAAGAAGGAGATACCCCTGCTTGACACCACCAAGCCTGCGGTGATGGACATACAGCAGATAAAGAAGCTGTTGCCGCACCGGTTCCCGTTCCTGATGGTCGATCGTATTCTTGAGCTTACTCCCAACCACATTCTGGGCATAAAGAACACAACATATAACGAGGCCTTCTTCCAGGGCCACTTTGAGCAGGAGCATGTCTTTCCGGGGGTATTGCTGGTGGAGACCATGGCCCAGGTGGGAGGCATCCTTGTCCTCAACAATGTTGATGAGCCCGAGAAATACTCGACATACTTTCTGAAGATTGACAGGATGAAGTTCAAGCATAAGGTCGTACCCGGTGATACTATTGTTGTCCGGTGTGATCTCACTGAACCTATCAGGAGGAGTATAGTTATAATGTATGCGCAGGCTTTTGTCGGGGAGAAACTGGTGGCTGAGGGTGAACTGACCGCACAGGTTATCAAGAACAAATAAGACGATATGATCTCTTCACTGGCACACATTAATCCGCAAGCCCGGCTGGGCGAAGGGGTGGTAGTTGAGCCCTTTGCCGTTATTCATGGTGATGTCATCATAGGTGACGGAACATGGATAGGCTCCGGGGCAGTCATTTATGACGGCTCCCGTATTGGCAAAAACTGCCGCATCTTCAACGGCGCATCCATCTCGGCCATACCGCAGGACCTCAAGTTCAGCGGCGAGGAGACCACCCTGGAGATTGGCGACAACACCACTGTAAGGGAGTTTGCGACGCTGAACAGGGGTACCCGGGCCAGGGGCAGGACCACCATTGGAAAGAACTGCCTCCTGATGGCCTATGTGCACGTTGCCCATGACTGTCAGCTTGGCAACAATGTGATCATGGTTGCATTGTCTGGCATTGCGGGCGAGGTTGAGCTGGGCGACTGGGTTACGATGGGCGGGGGATCGATGGTGCACCAGTTTGTGCACATAGGAGCCCATACCATAATTGGCGGAGGCAGCAAGGTGCGCATTGATGTGCCTCCATACATCAAGGCTGACAGGGATCCGCTGTCGTTCATGGGGCTGAACACCGTAGGACTGGAGCGGAGAGGGTTCACGAAGGAGAAGCTGCACGAGCTGCATGAGATATACCGGGCCTATTACAACATGGGCATGAACGGGAGCAAGGCGCTGGATTATATTGCGGAAAACTTTGCTCCGACGCCGGAGCGGGATTACATTCTCGATTTTATAAAAAACTCCGCCAGGGGAGTGATCAGGGGGCGCTAGTCCCCTTTTTTTTTATGGCAGGGGTATAAAACACGAATGGGAACAATACTTACGTATATGTTCCCATTCCGACGAGTGACAGCCTTGACCGTCGCTGTCGCCATGCTACTGTTATTACAGCCGGTCCATCTCTGTTAACTCCTCCCTTTCCGCGGTCTGTCGATGTTCGCCGAAGCGGACTGCGGACCTTGTTCCGGTGTCTCTTCTGTTTTCTGCGCTGCCTTGCGGCATTGCGGAACGCATACTGGGACGCGAAGTCATGAACCCCTGAGGCCTGACACTCCCCGAAGGGACAACTGCTGTCATGCCCGGATCATCTCCATCCTATCCTCGCCGGTTCGGGTGGCCTGATGATCCTCTCTCTGCGCGGACACATTTGCTGCCTTATTAGTTTTCAGCATTGCATTTGTGTTGCTCTCTTCTCGCGGTTGTTACACCGTCTGATGATTGCACCGTCAGACTGCCAGGATGGGAAGGCTTCTCAGCCTGCACCCGTGACAGACGCTTCCGGACCGTAGTCGTTCAGCGTGAGACTCTGAAGTCTGATGTAGTTTCAGATTGATAATTAAACCATTCGAAAGAACCTTCTTACCTCAGAGCGACTCTTTATCGCTCACATGGTCTGACAAATATAAGGGGTTAATACCTCCATGTCAAGTTTTTCATGTTAATTATACCATGAAGAAAGTAACAAGAATCACACAGGGTTATTAACATCGATAAATGATTGCAATCCAACTTATTACATAACAAAAAGAGAGGTTATAAACAACTGTTCATAACCTCTTCTGTTTGTGGGGGCTAACTGCCTGTTATTCAAGCATCACCTTTTGATTTTTGGGATATTTGACGCTGTAGGTAAGAATAATCTCCCTGTTTTCGCGTGGCTGCACACTCAGGTCCCAGGTGATCTCCCCGGTGACAGGATTGAGTTTCCCACCTGTCAGCTCAAGGGCTTCAACGGTAATGTCACTGTTCTGTGACAACGGAATCTGATCACGCAGTTTGACTGTGACAGCCTTGCTCTTGTTGTTGCGCACGGAGATGAGGAACGATTTTGTCTCAACCCTGTTGGCCCCGATGAGCTTCTGTGATGTGAAGTCGGTCCTGCGGTCGCGCTTGACCGTGATATTGTTGTCGGCCCCCAGCGACACCGTGAGGGTGTCAGTGAGTTCCGCGGTGTTGATATAACCCTTGCCTGTAAATGTGTTGCTGAAATAGATGTTTGACTCCCCGGGAAGGAGATTATATTTTTCCCAGTCGGTGATATAGCCCACCAGGTATGCCGATGTGGCAAGCTTCGGGGTGGCGGCATAGCTGTATGTGGCAGGCACCGTGAGCCTCTGCAGCTCCACAATCGAGGGAGTGCCGTCTGACAGGACTGTCTGCGGTACGTTCACGTCGAAGCTGAAGCTGATGTTCGATTCGCTGACGGTGACCGGGAGAGGGGCGCTCTCCTCCATCATCATCATGTCATCCGCAGCCTTGGCCTGACGTGAGGCAGGCTTTGATTTGGTACCATAGCCCATTACCACCACCTCTTCAAGCCCCCTGATGGCGAAGGGCTGATAAATGTCTATAAACCAGGGATCAAGCGTTGGCAGGGCACCGGAGGTCATTGGAGAGGCGTTGGAGAGACTCACCTTCACATCCTTCCAGTCTATACCGCTGTTCTGCCATATACTGGCTTTGTATATTACAGAGGCCGGGTCGGTGATGTCATCAACCCTTATGTCATACGAGGGCTGCCAGCCTGCATTCATGACAACATAAGAGAGCTTAAGCTTGCCTGTGACGGGCCTGGTGCCTGTGACTGTCACCACGATCTCGCCTGTTGGCAGCTTCGACTTGTCGACACTGGTGGCAAGCTGCTTCTCGAGCTGCTGCTTCTCTTCCACGTAGGCTTTGATTATCCTTTTCTTCTTGAGGAGGGCCGTCTTCACCGACTCCGTATTGGAAGAATAGATGTCGAGCAGTGCCCTGAGCTGTTCGGGGGTGATGGCCGATTTGTTTGTGACAACGTCATAATTAGCTTTGAGGAAGAGCTCCTTCTCCTGAAGCACATCCACTGCCGTCCTCTCGTCCTCTATCTTGACCTCCAGGGCTTCTATCTTGTTGCGGAGTTCCTTTATGGATGCCGCCTCAGCCGGGTTCTCAAGGTAGTTGTTGCGGTGGTTGACACCCATGATCATGAAGTCGCCCTCCCCCCTTACCTGTATGCTGTTGGGATCTATGTAGGGCGAAAGGCCGCCGGCAATAAAGTCGACTGTTCCTGCCTGAATGGAAATGGGAAGGTCACCCGAGAGCTGGGCTCCCTGCCTGAAGACAGTCACATGGGTGACAGGACTGGTGAGGTATTTCTCCTGGCCCTCAAGTGCGGTTGCCGAGAGCATTACTGCAAAAAGGGTAACAAACAGATACTTTTTCATTTTGATCAAATTTTTTATAAAGGTATTCAAAAAGTGCGTTCAGGGGAGAGAGACAAAAATCCTGCCGTGATTAAAAACAAAGCTGCCGGGAAATATTTTCCCGGCAGCCCGTCCTGTTAACCACTAATCAAATCTAACCATTATAATCTTTAAGAACACTCATGAGTTTCTGGCGTGCGAAGAATATCCGGCTCTTTACCGTTCCGAGCTTGAGATTGAGGTTCTCCGCTATCTCTTCATACTTGAAACCGTCAACGTGCATGCGGAAGGGGAGACGGTAATCGTCATGCAGTGCATCTATCGCCTTTTCTATTTCGTCTCCGGCGTAAGCTGACTCTGGGGAAATGCTTCCCTTGTCTGACGGGAGATTAAGGTAATAGAGCTCCTGCGTGCCGTCCATCATCGTATTCTCCCTCATCTTGCGACGGTAATTGTTGATGAAGGTGTTTTTCATTATCGTGAAGACCCAGGCCTTAAGGTTCGTGGCATCCACAAACTTATCCTGGTTCTGTATTGCTTTCAGGAAGGTATCCTGTACGAGATCAAGTGCGTTATCGCGGTCGAGCGTGAGACTGAGGGCGTACTTCTGAAGATTGCCCTTCAGACCTATTATGCTATTTGTAAATTCCTGTGCAGTCATCTCTCTTGGTTTTAATATTGTTGATACAAAGTTAAACATAAAATTCGGATATCCAAATCCGAATATCCTTTATTACGAGTTTCAGTCACGAAATTTGTTAATTTCTAAATATTAATAAACAGTATATCAATATTATATATGGCAGATGTCTAAATTATGACAGGAGAGTATTTTTTTACCGGTTCGATCCGGGAAGGCGCCCGAATACTTTTAATTATCTTTACAAAAAAGACCATATGGAGATTAAGCACTACCCGTCAGGAAAAACCGCCCTGTATAGTTTTAACACTTCCGAAGCCCCGAAGGCAGTGATACTGCTTGTACACGGACACGGCGAACATGCAGGCAGATACGAGGGCTGGGCGGCCCGGTTCAATGAGAGAGGGGTAGCCCTCCGCGCATTTGACCTGCCCGGTCATGGCAACTCGGAAGGAAGGAGGGGAGTGATGCCTTTTCCCGAAAAGGTATTTGACACCATCGAAATGATCAGCGAAGAGATCGTGGCGGAATTTCCCGGCGTGCCCCTCTTCCTGTATGGCCACAGCCTTGGCGGCGCCATTGTCCTGAACTACCTGGTCAGGAGAAGGCCAGAGCTCAGGGGCGCGATCGCCACCTCATCATGGCTTCTTCTCACCGAAGCACCTCCAGGGGCAAAGGTGCTTATGGCAAATCTGGCAAAGAAACTGATGCCGGGTTTGACCCAGCCGTCAGGACTGAAAACCGAATTTCTGTCACGTGATCCGGAGGAGGTAAATGCATACAGGAAAGATCCACTGGTTCATGGACAAATCTCAGCCGGGCTCTACGGCTGGGTGACCGATGCCGCCTCGGAGACACTTTTACGTGCCTCGGAGATTTCTTTGCCCCTGCTCCTGGTTCATGGTCGCAATGATATGATTATTTCTCCTGCAAGTTCGGTGCGGGTGGCTGAAGCGGCTCCCCGGGCAACCCTTAAACTGTGGGACGAGGGCTATCATGAGCTGCACAATGACCTGCTCAGGGATGAACATTTCGATTTCATCACCGAGTGGATTGACACCTTAATATAAAATATTGTATGGAACTCAAGACTGAGGTTCCTCTTCCCTCTTCAGCTGACAGGATCACTTTTGCCACGCCGGTGATGTTCCTCGGTTCCTGCTTTGCCAGTGAGGTTGGTTATCGCATGGCATCCGGCAAGCTGAACGTAATGACCAATCCGCACGGAACCCTGTTCAATCCCTTCTCGGTTGCCGGGGCGCTTGACAGGTTCGTGTCATCATACACATACGGTGAGAACGACATCTATCTCCATCAGAACCGCTACATGAGTCTTGATCATCACACGGCCTTCTCCTCCTATGAGCGGGAAGTACTCGTTGACAGGCTCAATGATGTAAGCCGGAATGCCTCCTCGTTTATCAGGGAGGCCTCTTTCCTGTTTGTCACCTTCGGCACCTCTTATATTTATACACTCAGGGAGAGCGGCGCCATCGTCGCCAACTGTCACAAGCTGCCATCGTCGCTCTTCACCCGCCGTCAGGCTGTGTGGAGCGAGATTGCCCAGAGGTGGAAAGAGACGCTTGATCGCCTGGCTGAGCTGAACCCCGGACTCAGGGTCTGGTTCACCGTCAGTCCGGTCCGTCATCTGGGCGACGGCGCCCATGCCAACCAGCTCAGCAAGGCCCACCTGCTGCTGGCCGTCGAGGAGCTTCTGTCGCATCGCTCCGTTGCGGGCTACTTCCCGGCCTACGAGATATTCATGGATGAGCTGCGCGATTACAGGTTCTATGCTTCTGATATGGTACATCCCTCTGAGACAGCGGTCGATTATATATGGGAGAAATTCTCCGCGCTCTTTTTTGACAGCCCCGTGCTCCGCATCTGGAGCGAGGCCGCAAGGATAACGCGCGCCATGGCTCACCGCACCCTCGGCGGGAAGAGAGAAACAACACCTTTTGCTGCTGCCATGCTTGAGAGGATCCGTGATTTAAAGTCTAAGGCACCCTTTGTCGATCTGACAGCTGAGGAAAAATATTTCAGGGAGTTGATGTAAGATAAATTACCTGTTGTGTTGAACCATCTGCCTTTTGTATTGTTTTTTATATCAAAATGTGTACATAAATGAAAAAACTTCCTTTAATAATTTTGTTAACCCTGGTATTCGCCGATCTTTCAGGACAGTCGGGTGGAGGGGTCATACGCGGCCAGGTGGTTGATGCAACGAGCAATGAGCCCGTTCCCTTTGCCAGTGTTGTTATATGGAATACCACCATAGGTGCCATGACTGACTTTGACGGCAATTTCCGCTTCACGGGAGTGCAACCGGGATTTGTTGAGGTCAGGGTCTCATCCGTGGGATACAAGCCTTATATTACCGAGGCGATCATGGTTACAAACAATAATGAGGTCAACCTGAAAATTCCGCTGGAAACCACCGTCGTCGAGGTGGGCGACGTGATTGTAAGGCCCTCTCCGTTCCGGAAATCTCCTGAGAGTCCCATATCAGCGAGGATCATAGGTATACAGGAGATTGAGCTCAATCCCGGAGGGAACAGGGACATATCCAGGGTCATACAATCGTTCCCCGGAGTGGCTTCCACACCTGCATTCAGGAATGATGTCATAGTAAGGGGCGGAGGGCCCAATGAGAACAGGTTCTTCATTGACAATGTGGAGATTCCGTATCTGAATCACTTTTCCACCCAGGGATCATCAGGCGGACCGACTGGTATTATCAACGTCGATTTTGTCAGCTCGGTCGACTTTCTTTCGGGTGCCTTCCCCGCATCAAGGGGAAATGCTCTCAGCTCGATTATGAATTTTACCATGATTGACGGCAACAGGGAGAAGAGGACCTACAAGGCAACTGTGGGTGCATCGGACCTCGGTCTTACATTCAACGGCCCCATAGGTGAGCGGAGCTCCCTGATCGTGTCGGCACGGAGGTCGTACCTGCAGTTCCTCTTCGGAGCGCTCGGACTCCCTTTCCTGCCAACCTATACCGACTTCCAGTTTAAATACAAGATCAAGTTTGATCAGAAGAATGAGCTGACAATACTGGGTCTCGGAGCCAAGGACGACTTTGCATTGAACCTGGAGGCCGATGACACGGAATTCCAGCGATATGTTCTCGGATACCTTCCCACGCAGGAGCAATACAGTTATACGATAGGTGCCGTTTATCGCCATTTCCGCAGGAACGGCTCTGATATGGTTGTTTTGAGTCGCAATTATTTGAACAACACTCAGTACAAATATTTAAACAATGATGAATCGGACCCCGACAACAAAACATATGATTACCAGAGCGGAGAGGGCGACATCCGTCTCAGGTACGAACGAACCGTAGTCTGGCCCAGCACCTTCAGGGTCAGTTATGGCGGCGGAACTGAGATGTCGCGTTACCGCAATGACACTTTCAGGGAGTTTTTTGACGGAGAACAAACACAGACCGAGCTTTACAGCACCAACCTCGTATTCTTCAAATATGCGGCCTTCGGGCAGGCAAGCCAGGCGTTCATTGATGAAAAGCTAAGGCTCTCATTCGGAATCCGGGCTGACGGAAACAGCTTCTCGCCTGAGATGGCCAATCCGTTCACACAGATTTCACCCCGGTTCTCTGCATCATATACCCTGACAGAGGATATTAATCTCAATTTCAATGTCGGTCGTTACTATCAGCTTCCACCCTACACCTCCCTGGGGCTTAAAGACAATGATGGCAACTACATAAACAGGGATAACGAACTGAAATATATGGCCGCCAATCATGTGGTGGGGGGAGTTGAACTGATCCCGGAAGAAAGGCTCCAGTTCACCCTGGAGGGATTTTACAAGCACTATGACGACTATCCCTTCTCCGTCACTGACCAGGTACCTCTGTCGACCAAGAGCGCGGGTTACGGCATCTTTGGAAACGAGCCCCTCGTCTCCACAGCCATAGGAAGGGCCTACGGGATTGAGCTGATGGGTCGTGCAAGGGATTTCAAGGGGCTGAATATGGTCTTCTCCTACACTTTTGTCAGAAGCGAGTTTGAAGGAACAGACGGCGGTTATATACCAACCGCCTGGGATAACACACACCTGATCAGCGTCACGGCCACACAGAGCATCGGCAAAACATGGGATGCGGGATTCCGCTGGAGATATGTGGGAGGAGCGCCGTATACGCCTTTTGACTATGAGAAATCATCATTAATAGAGGCATGGGACCTGAACGGCCAGGGGTATCTTGACTATACAAAATTCAATACATTGAGGTTGAAGGGGTTCAACCAGCTTGATATCAGGATTGACAAGCAGTTCTACTTCGACAGATGGTCTCTTATGCTCTATGTTGATGTTCAGAATGTATTTAATTACAAGGCTGACCAGCCTGACATCCTTTTGCAGCAGACTGACAGTGCCGGTGTCCCTCTTATCGATCCGGAGGATCCCTCGCGTTACCTGCTGAAATATGTCGACGCAGACTCGGGAACGGTACTGCCTACCCTGGGCATAATTATTGAAATCTGAAAAAGTGAAAGAGATGAAATACATAATAATATTAATAAGTGTTATACTCGCCTCATGCTCGGCTTCGCCAACGGCATCAAAACTGGCGCAGAGGCAGACCTTTACCGATGTGGTGACAAATAAGGCCGGAACCGGCCCGGAGATAGAAGTAAAGTTCTTCGGAGGCCCTGCACTCTATTATCCTCTGATGGCTGTCTGGCTGGAGGATGAACAGGGGGAATATATTCAGACCCTGTTTGTACCCAGGGCTATTGCCACAGGTGTATTCAAATATGGATCGAATGCCTCCGGCAAGTGGCAGGAAGCGGCCAAGAGGGCACCGCAGACCCTTCCCTACTGGTCTCACAAGAGGGGAGTCAGGGCTCCTGACGGACTCTACATGCCTGATCCGGAGAACCCGGTGGCTGACGCCTACAGCGGAGCCACACCAACCACGAGCTTTGTCTTGCAGACGCGTGCTGATAAAGCCCTTCCCGGAAAATTCAGGGTGATGTTCGAGGTTAACCAGAACTGGGACTGGAATGAATACTGGACCAACGACAAGTATCCGGGTGACAAAAATTACCTGAACAATGCCCAGCCGTCATTAGTCTATGAGAGCATGGTTGACATGAATAACCTGGGCGACAGGTATGTCATGAAACCGTCAGGTCACGGTCATCCGACAGGAGCCACCGGTGAACTGTTCACTGACATGAGTACCCTGACCACAGCGCTGCAGATCGCTGACTCAGTAGTTGTCAGGATAACCGGGAAATAAGGAAATAAATTTCGGATTTATCAGAGGCTGTCTGCCCATTCTGTCAGTCCGGCAGGTGAGCAGACAGCTTCTGTCTTGCCATTGCTCCATGAGCCGTTGCTGGCATATCTGCCAAGAACCAGTACTCTCTTCAGCTCCAGTTCCTTTGCCACTTCACTGCAGAATCCCCTTACCTCATCGTCAGGCTCTGACGCCGGCAGGTTGACAGCCAGAACGGTGAAGGGCCTGACGGAGTGTATCCCCCTGATGTCATCTGCCGAGAGTGTACCTTCAGTATAAACAACTTCATAACCTCTGCTTTTGAGAAGGTACTTGAGAAAAACAAGATTATTCTCGCTTTCGTTATCGCCGAGGTTAATGATGGCTGCCCTTCGTCCGTTGAGAGTGTTCTCCACGGTGATCTCCTCGGAGATGAGAATTGTTCTGATGACATGCCGTATGAATTGCTCCTGGGGTTTTGAAATGCAGTCGGTGAGCCAGAGCACCCTCGCCTTCTGCATCAGAGGATGGAATACCTGCAGGTAGGCTTCCGTCAGCCCCTGATTCCTGACATAACCGGTCAACTTCTCCCTGAACTCCTCTTCGCTGAACTTAAGTGCTGACATTATCAGCTCTCCCGGCCTGAAGGTGCCGTCACTTGTCTCGTCTCCACCTCCGTTCTTAAGTACTTCACGCAGCAGTTCACTGTCATTCAGCCGTGCAATCTTTGATATCTTCAATCCGTTGCGGTTGAGAATGGAGACAGTGATGAGCTTCTTCATCTCCTCTTCGGTATAGTATCTTATATTTGAATCACTTCTGTCGGGCGTAAGGATCCCGTACCGCTTCTCCCACATCCGTATGGTGTGGGCCTTTATGCCGCAAAAATTCTCAAGATCCTTTATGGAGTATGTCCTGCTTCCTGCATTCATCTCTCTCAATGTTACTTACTCAATGAGTATAACAAAGAGAGTGTATAAATGTTTAGAGCTCTTCTTCCGGAGGCGCAGAGGGATTGCTTTTCGTGGTTCCAATTACTAAAAAACAGCTGTAACATAATCCAAAAAAGTCGTAAATTCGCAGTTCATTGGATTTTGATGAAGGAGTTACAGGGCATAAAACAGCGGTTTGGGATAATCGGCAATCATGATGGCCTGAACAGGGCTATAGATATTGCCGTTCAGGTTGCCCCCACGGATCTCTCTGTACTCATCACCGGGGAGAGCGGAACCGGAAAGGAGGTCTTCCCGCAGGTGATCCATACCTTCAGCCTCCGTAAGCACGGCCCCTATATTGCCGTCAACTGCGGCGCCATTCCCGAAGGGACGATCGATTCAGAGCTTTTCGGGCATGAGAAGGGCGCCTTTACCGGAGCCACCGACAGCCGTAAGGGATATTTTGAGGTTGCCAACGGCGGCACCATCTTCCTCGACGAGGTGGCCGAGCTGCCGCTCTCGACACAGGTGAGGCTGCTGAGAGTGCTGGAGTCGGGTGAGTTCATCAGGGTGGGCTCCTCGAAGGTGCAGAAAACGGATGTCAGGGTCATAACGGCAACTAATGTAGATATAGTGCAGGCGGTCTCCTCCGGCAGGTTCCGCGAGGATCTCTTCTACAGGCTCAACACTGTGCCCGTACGTATACCGCCATTGCGCGAGAGAGGCGAAGACATCATACTGCTCTTCCGCAAGTTCGCCGTCGATTTTGCCGAGCGTTACCGGATGCCGGCCATCAGGCCCGACAGCCAGGCGAGGGAGATGCTTTTAAACTATTACTGGCCGGGTAACGTCAGGCAGTTGAAGAACATCACCGAGCAGATATCAGTAATCGAACAGGAGCGTGAAGTCGATGCTGCGATGCTCTCACACTATCTTCCCGATTTTCAGAGCGGACGCCTTCCGGTGCCCGTCAGGACCGCAGAGGGGAAGGGGTTCAACACCGAAAGAGAGATACTGTACAAGGTGCTCTTTGACATGAAGAGCGACATGCATGATCTCAAGAATCTTGTATATGACCTGCTGAATGCAGGCGGTGAGTCTGACAATCTTACAGAGAGCGGTGCCAGGGCGGCGCGTAATCTGTTCAATGAAAGTGCTGTGAGAAAGGAAACATTCGAGCCGGTACAACCTGTTGCGGTAGGTTATGGTTCTGCCAGGGAGAGCAGGGCCATTGAGGATACCGAGGAGGTCATTGAGGAATCACTGTCGCTCACCGACCGCGAAAAGGAGCTGATAAAAAAGGCGCTCGACAAGAACAACGGAAAAAGAAAGCTTGCTGCAGCCGAGCTGGGCATTTCGGAGAGAACACTTTACAGGAAAATAAAAGAATACGGCCTTGATGGTTAAACTGGTACGGATAGTATTGCCTCTGGCACTGCTAGTCATTGCAGTGGGCTGCGGAGTAAAGATGAAATACTCCTTCACCGGGGCATCCATTCCCGTTGACGCCAGGAACATCAGTGTTGCGACATTTCAGAACAGGGCGAGCCTGGTACAGCCGGGACTGAACCAGCGGGTGACCGATGCGCTCATCGACATGTGCAGGGCACAGACCAACCTCGACATTGTGACGTCAGGAGGCGATTTAAGTTTCGAGGGAGATATAACCGATTACAAGACGCAGCCTCTGACTGTCGGAGGCGACGAGCAGGCTGCCATGAACCGCTTCTCGGTCTCAGTCAGGGTCAAGTATGTCAACAGCTTTGATGCCGACAACAGTTTCGAGCAGACCTTCACGAGGTATCAGGATTATGACAGTTCGCTCGATCTGGCTGATGTCGAGGCGACCCTGGTTGAGGAGATCGTGAAGATGCTGATAGAGGATATTTTTAACAGGGCATTTGTCAACTGGTAGGGGCTGCTGATGAACAGGAATGAATTCAACCGGTTCATTGCCGGCATCGACCTCCCCGGCCCCGGTGATCTCGAGGGGCTGCGGGAGCTGACGGCCCTCTTCCCCTGGTTCCATTCCGCCCACCTGATATTGCTCAGGGGTCTGAAGGAGAATTCAGATATAAGGTTTGATTCCCAGCTCAAGGCGTCGGCTCTCTCTGTGAGTGACCGGGAGGTGCTTTATCATTACCTGTTCTCTTCTCCGACTGAAGATGTTGCCGGCGCTGTTACTGCTGAGTCTGCTGCTGCCGTCTCTTCTGCTGCCGTAGCTGGTACTGCTGAATCTGGTGCTGCCGGGTCTCTTGCTGCCGAGTCTTCTTCTGCTGAAGCTGGTACTGCTGAATCTGGTGCTGCCGGGTCTGGCACTGCTGGCGCTGCTGTGCCGCAGGATGTTGCGGCGGCATCTGAAGTTCAGGAACGGGTGGCGGAACCGGTGGTTGTTGAAGAGATCGTTTCAGTACAGGATGAGGTGTTTGAACCGGTGGCTGTTGAGGAGACAGCATCAGTTCAGGAGGAAATTCCGGAACCTGTGGTTGATGAGGCGACAGCAGAAGTGGAAGAGGAAGTTTCGGAGGAGGTGGCTGATGAGGAGACAATATCAGTTCAGGATGAGGTGCCGGAACCGGTGGTTGAAGAATTAACAGCACCGGAGGAATTCCACGCGGAAGAAATAGTTGAAGAAACCGCCCCAGAGGAGTCACGGACAGAAGAATTAGTTGAAGAGACAGTGTCCGTGCAGGAGGAAATTCCGGAACCGGTGGTTGAAGAATTAACAGCACCGGAGGAATTCCACGCGGAAGAAATAGTTGAAGAGGCCGCTCCCGAGGCTGCAGTCCCTGCCGAGGAGGCTGCTCCCGAAACTGAGGTCCCTGCCGAAGATCTGCTGACAGTGACACTCCCGGAGCCGGAAGTGCCAGCAGAGTCGAACCTTGAACTCCGCACCAGGGAAGAGCTTGTTGCAGAGATAGAGGCGCGACTAATGGAGCTGGAGTCAGAGCGTCATGTGATCAGTGCCGGGGATCCAACGGAAGAAAAACTGACGGCAGAATTTCATGCGATTCCCGAACCGCAGGGGCAGGATGATCTTGAAGCAGCATCTCCGGTAACAGCCGAATCAGAAATCCACATTGAGTCCGGAACCCGGGCCGAAGCCGATAACTTGATTGAAACCGTAATCGAGGCCGAGACCGAACCTCATGTCGAAATCGAAGCCGAGGCCGAAACCGATACCCTGATTGAAACCGTAATCGAGGCCGGGACCGAACCTCATGTCGAAATCGAAGCCGAGGCCGAAACTGAGTCCCGGGCCGAACAGGAGCCTGAACCCGCGGAGCTGCTGGAACTCATCACTGACATTAACGAAGAGGAGCCGGAACCGGAGAAGCAACTTTCACCCTCGGACCTGATTGACAGGTTCATAAAGGTCAGTCCAACCATCGAGAGGATGTCACAAAGGGAGGTGCAGCCGGTCAGAGACCTGTCGGAACAGAGTCCCGATGAGCCAGGTAAATTCATAACGGAAACACTGGCAAAGATTTACGTCACCCAGGGCTACTATACGAAGGCAATAAATATTTATGAAAAACTCTCTTTGCAATATCCGGAAAAAAGTGCTTACTTTGCGAGCCGTATTGAAAAGATTAAGGACTTAATAAAATAATACAACAATGGGCATCTATATTTTCATTTCAATCCTTGTCATCATCGCATGCATCCTCGCAATAATGGTGGTACTTGTACAGAACTCCAAGGGAGGGGGACTGGCAGCCAACTTCACCTCCGCCGGACAGTCGATGGGCGTGCGCAAGACTGCTGATTTTCTCGAGAAATCAACCTGGACACTCGGTGCAGCAATCTTTGTTCTCTGCCTCGCTGCAACCGCAGCAATACCAAGGGGTCAGGGCCAGAAGGAATCTGTCATCAAGCAGTCAATTGAAAGAGCACAGGATCCCAACGCCATCCCCATGCTGCCTACCCAGATCCCCACGGAAGAACAGCAGCCTGACGGCAATAACCAGTAAGATGACATTTAAGAGATATTGAAGTGTCAGTTTGTCATGAACTGACACTTTTTTTTGCCACTTTTCATTTGGCACGGATTATGAAATCCTGAAGCAGGAAAATATTGTTTAACTATAAAACTAATAGCAATGGCACAATTAAAAGGAAAAGTGCTGGCAGGTAAAGTTCTTATCAAGCCTCAGGAGGCAGAAGAGAAGACCGCCAGCGGTATTATTATCCCCGATTCGGCAAAGGAGAAACCACGCGCAGGTACTGTAGTTCTTGTTGGAGCTGCAAAGAAGGATGAAGCAATGGAACTCAAAAAGGGAGACGTTGTTCTCTATGGAAAATACTCCGGTCAGGAGCTGAGCATCGACGGCACAGACTATCTCCTTCTCTCACAGACTGATGTTCTCTATATCTCGTAATAACCTTAAATAAGAATAGCAATGTCAAAGGAAATTAAATTCAATATTGAGGCACGCAACCTCTTGAAGGAAGGCGTTGACCGTCTTGCAGATGCCGTTAAGGTAACACTTGGTCCCAAAGGACGCAATGTAGTTCTTGAGAAGAAATTCGGTGCACCCCAGATCACCAAGGATGGTGTGACCGTTGCCAAGGAGATCGAACTGTCAGACCCCTACCAGAATATGGGTGCCCAAATGGTTAAGGAAGTGGCTTCCAAGACGTCGGACACAGCAGGTGACGGTACAACCACCGCTACCGTTCTTGCACAGAGTATCATCAACGTAGGACTGAAGAACGTAACGGCAGGAGCCAACCCGATGGACCTCAAGAGAGGTATTGACAAGGCTGTCGCAACCGTTGTGGGGAGCCTGAAGAGCCAGTCGCAGAGCGTCGGTGACGACCTGAAAAAGATCGAGCAGGTTGCACGCATCTCCGCCAACAATGACGAAGAGATAGGCAAACTCATTGCCATGGCAATGGACAAGGTAAAGAAGGAAGGCGTCATCACCGTTGAGGAAGCCAAAGGCACAGAGACCAAGGTTGAGGTTGTTGAAGGAATGCAGTTCGACCGCGGTTACATCTCAGCATATTTTGTCACCAATCCTGACAAAATGGAAGTTGAGATGGATAATCCGTATATACTGATCCATGACAAGAAGATCTCATCAATGAAAGACCTTCTTCCTGTCCTGGAAGAGACAGCCCGCAGCGGACGTGGTCTCATGATCATAGCAGAAGACGTTGAGGGAGAAGCTCTTGCAACTCTCGTTGTCAACCGCCTGAGAGGCTCACTGAAAGTGTGTGCCGTTAAAGCTCCCGGTTTTGGCGACAGGCGCAAGGAGATGCTTGAAGACATAGCCATCCTGACCGGCGGAACCGTTATCTCCGAGGAGAGGGGCATGAAGCTTGAGAATGCCACCATTGCAGACCTCGGCGTAGCTGACAAAGTGACCGTTAACAAGGAGAACACCACCATCGTCAACGGCGCAGGTGAAAAATCAATGATCCAGGCACGCGTAAGCCAGATCAAGCAGCAGATAACAACAACCACCTCCGATTACGACAGGGAGAAACTCCAGGAGAGACTTGCCAAGCTGGCAGGCGGTGTGGCAGTCCTTTACATAGGTGCTGCATCAGAGGTTGAGATGAAAGAGAAGAAGGACCGCGTTGATGACGCTCTCCATGCAACACGTGCTGCCATTGAAGAGGGTATAATCCCCGGCGGCGGAGTGGCTTACATCAGGGCAATTCCCCTGCTTGACAAACTGAGAGGTGATAACGACGACCAGAACACCGGTATAGAAATCGTGAAGAGGGCCATAGAGGAGCCTCTGCGTCAGATAGTTATCAATGCAGGACTGGAAGGTGCAGTGATTGTGCAGAAAGTTCGCGAAGGTAAGGCTGACTTTGGTTACAATGCCCAGACTGACAAGTTCGAGCATCTGCTGAAGTCAGGTGTCATCGATCCTGCCAAGGTTGCAAGGATAGCTCTTGAGAATGCCGCTTCAATAGCAGGCATGTTACTCACCACCGAGGCAGTCGTTGTCGAGGAGAAGGAAGAGAACCCGATGCCCAACCCGGGAATGGGTGGCGGCGGCATGCCGGGAATGATGTAATAGCTGATTAGTACAAAAAAAGCTGCTCCGATCACCGGAGCAGCTTTTTTTTTAGTCCTCAGTCACCAGTCTTCAGTCTTCAGTCCTCAATCATCAGTCAATCAGTAATATACAACTGCCGACTGCCGACTGTGGACTGCCGACTGTGGATTGCCGACTGGTGACTGCCGACTTTAACTGGAATTATTGAAAACTCAATAATTCATCTCATCTTTGCGGGATCGTTTGAAATTATGGTTGATCCGAGGCAGGTACACGACCTTGAGCATGAGAAGATAGGCAAGCTGATGTGGAAGTATTTCCTTCCCGCATTTGCCAGCATGATGGCAAGTGTCCTCTATAACATCGTTGACCGTATATATATAGGGCAGGGTGTTGACGCCCTTGCCCTCTCCGGACTGACCGTGGTCTTCCCGCTGATGATCATCATCATGGCATTCGGGATGATGGTGGGCATCGGATCGGCCGTACGCATCTCCCTGAGTCTCGGTGAAAAAGATTATGACAGGGCGAACCGTATACTGGGCAACGCACTCTTCCTCGGCATAACCACGGGACTGGTACTGATGATCACCGGGTTTCTCGTGAAAGATAAAGTACTGATGATATTTGGTGCAGGCCCGGAGACCCTCGGATACGCATCAGACTATTTCAATATAGTACTGGCAGGGATACCCTTTGCCATTACCGGCTACGCTCTGAACAACATCATCAGGGCGGAAGGGAACCCGCGCATAGCCATGTACTCCATCTTCATCAGCGCCGGTTTGAATATTATCCTTGACCCGATTTTCATATTCGGCCTCGATATGGGAGTGAAGGGTGCAGCGCTTGCAACCATCATTTCCCAGTTCGTGCTTATGGTCTGGGTACTGTTGCACTTCCGCAGCAGCAAAAGTGTCACCAGGCTGTCACTGCCAAACATTTTCCCTGACTCGTATATCATAAAGTATATCGTTTCAATTGGGTTTGCCCCGTTTGCCATGAACATGGCGGCCAGCGTGATAATGGCAGTAATGAACACCCAGTTCATCAGGTACGGTGGTGACATATCCGTGGGCGCCCTGGGTATTGTCAACAGCGCCACCATGATGCTGGTCATTACAATCATATCGATAAATATGGCCACACAGCCCATCATAGGATTCAACTATGGCGCCGGACTCAACTGCCGGGTAAAGGAGGCAGTCATGAAGGCCATTAAGTATGCGACACTGGTGGCTGCCGGAGGATGGCTGATATGTATGCTTATTCCCGGGGTGGTGATAAGCATGTTCAACTCTGACAATATGGAGCTCAGGACAGCAGGTGTGGTTGGGCTTCGCATCTACGCTGCAGTGTTGCCTGTTGTGGGCTTCCAGATAATCGCATCCACCTACTTTCAGGCAATCGGCAAGGCAAAGCTGGCAACATTCCTCTCCCTGCTGAGACAGATTATTGTCCTGCTGCCACTGATACTTATTCTTCCAGGCTTCTGGGGAGTAAACGGAGTATGGATAGCCAACCCGGTATCGGATATGGTGGCGGCAGTGGTCACCTACTTCTTTTTCCGCAGGGAGGTGATGAAACTCAAATGCGACATGCCGGTGACGGACCGTATCAGTACTGTCATCCAGTCTCCCCTGGAGGGTTACTGATCCCTGTCTCTCTTTTTCCTCAATGCCACCAGGAACAGAGCCATAGCGATAGCGGCCCCTGCCCCTGCAATAGCCACCGAGCTCCTGAGTGGCAAGGCCAGCCCGCCTCCTGAATGCGGTGCTGCAAGGATGTAGGTGATACACACTGCAGTGAGGAAGAGAGCCGGTATTGACATCATGAGATGGCTCTTCCCCTTGAGGGCCAGGTACATGGCGATGGTCCAGCAGGTAATGGCAGCCAGGGTCTGGTTTGAGATGCCCACAAATTTCCATACACGTGCAAATTCATCCTTCATCACGAAGGTGAGGATGAAGGCAACGATGAACACCGGTACTATTATCAGCAACCGTGAAGAGATCTTTTTCTGGGGCATCTTCAGCATGTCGGCGATGGTCAGCCTGGCGCTCCTGAATGCCGTATCTCCGGAGGTGACGGGGCAGGCCACCACACCTATGACAGCCAGGACAGCACCCGTCTTTCCAAGCCATGATCTGCATATTTCGTTCACCAGCCATGCGGGGTCGGGCCTGATGTCAGCGTTGCCCGCAAGGGGATGAGTGAGGGTATAGTTGAGTCCGTGGACATCACCCATATAGTTCATTGCTGCCGTGGCCCAGATTATTGCCACAATTCCTTCTGCGATCATCGCACCATAGAATATCTGCCTACCCTGTTTCTCCGACTTCAGGCACCTGGCCATCAGGGGCGACTGGGTGGCATGGAAACCCGAGATGGCTCCGCAGGATACCACGATGAAGAGAAAGGGGAAGATGGGATTTTTTGCCATGTCAGGCTGGAAGTTCTTCATCGTGGCCGGAGTGAGCTCCATAAGCTCAAGCGATCCTCCGGCCCAGTTCACTACGATACTTATGAGGATACCTGCAGCCATGAAAATAAGCGCCCCTCCGAAAAAGGGATAAAAGTAACCTATGATCTTGTCAATTGGCAGGAGGGTGGCAAGAATATAATAAAGGAATATCAGTCCCAGCCAGAAGGGGAGGCTGACTCCTGACATGGTATAAAGCAGCTTGGCTGGTCCGCTCACGAACGCCACACCCACGAATATAAGCAGGAAAAGGGTAAAGATCCTGAGGAAACCTCTCATGTTTTTGCCGAGGTATGTACCAACCAGCTCAGGCAGGCTGGCACCTCCGTGGCGTACTGACAGCATACCTCCGAAATAGTCATGTGTAGCTCCCATGAAGATGCATCCCACGACTATCCATATATATACCACAGGGCCGTACATCGCTCCAAGTATGGCCCCGAAGATCGGTCCCAGTCCGGCTATGTTCAGGAACTGGATCATGAATACACGCCAGCCCTTCATAGGTACATAGTCAACGCCGTCATTCTTTGTGAAAGCGGGGGTCGTCCGCGAAGGGTCCATCCCGAAAAATCGCTCGGCCACCTTTCCATAGATAAGAAATCCCAGGATAAGCAGGGTGACCGATACTGCCAGGGTTATCATAGGTTCCTGTTTAGGTAGTCTGCTAAATTAACCAAAATGGAGCAGAGTAAGAGTGATAAAATGACTGCAGTAAAGAAAGGGTCAAATTGTATATATTTGCACCTGAATTGAACCGGTCCCCACTGATGGACAACATACGCAACTTCTGCATCATAGCACACATAGATCATGGCAAGAGCACTCTTGCCGACAGGCTTCTTGAAAAGACGGGAACCATAAGTCCGCGTGAGTTTCAGGATCAGATGCTTGATGACATGGATCTTGAGAGGGAGAGGGGCATCACCATAAAGAGCCATGCCATTCAGATGGACTATGAGCATGAGGGGAAACGCTATTATCTCAACCTCATTGACACCCCGGGCCATGTCGATTTCTCGTATGAGGTCTCACGTTCCATAGCTGCATGCGAGGGAGCGCTGCTGGTGGTTGACGCCACACAGGGCATTCAGGCGCAGACCATCTCCAATCTCTACATGGCCATAGAACATGGTCTTGAGATCATCCCGGTGCTCAACAAGATGGATTCCCTGAGCGCCATGCCCGAGGAGGTGAAGGATCAGATAGTTGACCTGATAGGTTGCAGCCGTAATGATATAATTGAAGCGAGTGCCCGCACAGGTATGGGCATTGACCGCATCATGGATGAGATAATCTCGAAGATACCTCCTCCGAAAGGTGACCCTGATGCACCTCTGCAGGCCCTGATCTTTGACTCGGTGTTTAACTCGTTCAGGGGAATCATAGCCTATTTCAAGATATCAAACGGCACAATCAGGACGCACGACATGGTGAAATTCGTCAATGCGGGAAGCGAATATGACGCCGACGAAATAGGGGTGCTGAAGATCAAGCGCGAACCTCGCCCGGTGCTCAGCGCAGGAGATGTCGGGTACATTATATCCGGCATAAAAAATTCAGCTGAGGTAAAGGTTGGCGATACCATCACCCATGTTGCCCGCCCCTGCCAGAAGGCCATAGAAGGATTTTCTGAAGTGAAACCGATGGTCTTTGCGGGGATCTATCCCGTTGATGCCGATGATTACGAGGATCTGCGGGCGTCAATAGAGAAGCTGCAGCTTAACGATGCCTCCCTGACCTTCGTCCCGGAATCGTCAGCAGCCCTCGGTTTCGGTTTCCGGTGCGGCTTTCTCGGACTCCTTCACATGGAGATCATCCAGGAGCGCCTTGACAGGGAGTTCGACATGGATGTCATAACCACAGTGCCCAACGTCTCATTCCGGGTGCTGACGACCAGAGGCGACGTCATTGACGTCCATAATCCTTCGGGAATGCCTCCCGTCACTGCCATAGATGAGATCGAAGAACCCTATATTCATGCGCAGATAATCTCCAAATCGGAATACCTGGGGCCGATACTCAACCTCTGCATTGACAAGCGGGGCACACTGAAGAACCAGGTCTACCTCACGAGTGACAGGGTGGAGGTTACCTTCGACATGCCCCTCTCTGAGATAGTCTTTGATTTCTATGACAAGCTCAAGAGCATTTCCAAGGGATACGCCTCATTTGATTATCATATCACTGACTATAAGAAGGCTGATCTCGTCAGGCTTGACATACTCCTCAACGGGGAGATGGTTGACGCACTCTCAACTCTTATCCACCGTGGCCACGCCTATGATTTCGGCCGCAGGATGTGTGAGAAACTGCGGGAGCTGATACCGCGTCAGCAGTTTGACATTGCCATCCAGGCTGCCATCGGGGCAAAGATCATTGCGCGCGAGACAGTTAAGGCTGTGCGCAAGGACGTTACGGCGAAATGCTACGGAGGAGACATCACCCGCAAGAGGAAACTGCTTGAGAAACAGAAGAAGGGGAAGAAGAGAATGCGTCAGATAGGTAACGTGGAGGTGCCGCAGCAGGCATTCCTTGCCGTGCTCAAGCTTGACTGACGTGAAAAAAAAAGCTCCGGGGTGTTGGAAATAATGAATTTATGTTAACTTAGCGCTCGTTGGGCCTTGACGGGAAGAATAATTACCAAACAGAAAGACCCTGAAACTAACCTAATCTTATATCCCGTGCGGAATTTTCGCGCGGGATATTTTTTTCAGCACAATAGCTTGTAACCCTTGCCGTGGATATTGAGGATCTCCACCTTCTCATCCCTGTTCAGATACTTTCGGAGTTTCGTTATATAAACATCCATACTCCTGGCATTGAAATAGTTATCGTCAATCCATATTGATTTGAGAGCGAAATTTCTTTCGAGAACCTCATTTCGGTGGCGGCACAGCAGCTCAAGCAGTTCCGATTCCTTGGTGGTGAGCTTGCGCGACTGGTCCTGGTAGGTAAGGAGCTGCTTTGCCACGTCAAAGGTGAACTTGCCGATTGTGTATGTATCTGCAGGTGCGTCGGTGGTGCGCTTTGACGACCTCCGGAGTATTGCTTCGATGCGGTAGACCAGCTCCTCCATCGAAAATGGTTTGGTGAGATAATCGTCGGCCCCTGATTTGAAGCCCTCAATAACATCCTGCTTGAGGTTCTTTGCAGTCAGAAAAATAATCGGGATATGCGGGTCGATGGCCCTGATCTCCTTAGCGACAGTGAAGCCGTCTACCTCGGGCATCATCACGTCAAGAAGGCACAGGTGGAATTTCTCTTTTCTGAAGACCTTCATAGCCTGCGCTCCGTCAGTCACCAGGGTGGCTTCATACTCCTTGGCGCCGAGGTAGTTCTTAAGCAGCATCCCCAGATTGGGATCGTCCTCTGCAAGTAAGATGCTTACTTTCTTCATTTTGACTGTTCTTTTGGAAGGTGAATGATAATCCTGGTGCCCTTGCTGAGCTGGCTTTCCACTTTGATGGTTCCGTGGTGCTCTTCAACTATCTTCTTCACATAACTGAGCCCGAGGCCGAATCCCTTGATATTATGAGTATTGCCTGCAGGCACACGGTAAAACTTCTCAAAAATATGTTTCAGGTGCTCCCTGGGTATTCCTATGCCATTGTCAGACACTGTGATGATGATTCCTTTGTGGTAACCTGCAGTTGTAACGGTGATCTCAGGTACGCGGGTGGTATATTTCAGCGCGTTGTCAAGGAGATTAAGGAGCACATTGAAGAGGTTGGGTTCGTCTGCAGTCACCATGGGATCATTTGCATCGAGAAACGTTGATATGACCCCGCCGCGGCCGGTGACCTGGAGCTTGAAAGCATCCACCGCCCTGATAATGATGGCATGGACATCTGTCTTCTGCTTGTCAAGCTCAAGCTTGGCTTTTTCGAAGATAGCAGTCTGGAGTACCTTTTCTACAAGCACCTTCAGCCTGTTGCTCTCTTCGTTGATTACTGCGGTGAGTCCCTCAGGTGTTGCGGGCATCCTCAGGAATGGTCCTGTCAGCGAGCATCTGCGAAGCAAGTGAGATTGTGGCAATGGGCGTCTTCAGCTCATGTGTCATGTTGTTTATGAAGTCACTTCTTATCTCCGAAAACCTCTTCTGGCGGAAGATGACAATGAATGTACCGGTTGACAGTAATATAAGCAGCAGGATCAGCAGCATTGAAGAGATGGCCATGAAGGCTATCTGGCTGAATTTATACTGCTCTTCTTCAGGGAAATAGATGGTCAGTATATTGTTTCCGGGAACCGGGTCATTGGGAAAGAGCTGCCGCAGGTACTTGTTTGCCCCGGAGCTCTCGGTGTAGTCCGGCGTCCGGTATATCAACCCGCCGTAGTCGCCACGAACGGCGCACTCGTAGTCAAGATGGATGCCGACGGCGTCAAGAGACTTTCTTATGAGGGTGTTGATTTCATCAGAAGAGAAACGGTCTCTCAGCGGCGGTGTCTCATGCAGTATTCGGCTGACGATATTCTCTATGGAGATGATCTTATTGGTCATGCGCCCCGTAGCCCCGGCTGTAAGACTCTGCTCCCCGGGCTCGGTGTTCTCAAAGAACGATTCGGACTCAAGGCTTTCTGAATTAAGCAGGTAGGTGCGTCCGGCCCTGTTGATTACCACTGACCTGATGTTGGGATCGAAACCGTACTTTTCAAGAAGCCTTGACTCATCCGACTGTGGCGGAAGGCCATTGACCTGGTCACCGGTGGTGACCTCCTGTGGCTCAGGGTTGATCTCACTGATGATGCGCTTGTAGGTTTCTGCCTTCTCCAGCTCATTCACCACCTCTTTCAGCGCTTCGTTGACCCCAAACCTGAACTCCTGGTCCTCTGCACTGACAACACTGTTGATCCACCTTACCTGGATGATCACCAGTGCTGAGATGGCCAGAAAGAAAAAAACGGCCAGCAGAACTATGTACGAACGCTTCATATTTTAACAAAAGTAATCTGTTAAAACCGTAATCAATAGGTTTAACGTATTTTAACAGGATGTCGAAAAAAACAGAGCACAATAAAATTAAAATATTCTTAAATATCAATAATTTAACATATCCTTAAGAGAGGTGTACGAAAATAAGTTTGATATTTGCATCAGTTATGGCACGATTATTGTTATAACTTAAATGGAGTTTTTTTTCATAGGTTAGGTTAGTTTTAGGGTTAACACTGAAGAGGAGGCAAGAGGTTGTCTCCTCTTTCTTGTGTGCCCGGCATGGGCGATAACTATAGGGTGAGAGACCCGAACGCGCCCTGACAGTGGGAAGCGTTAGCTGAAGGCAAGGGTGCCCACCGTGAGGTGGGATCTGAAGGAAGCCGGAGGCAAAGTCCCGGTCTGACGAACAGGAACTTCATATAAGGCCTAAGGTTGTGGATGAGTTTGCAAGACAAAACGAAGTCCGATACTGTCCGGAGCAACCAAGGTAAATGAAGCAGACAGATGGGATGAAAGTTATCGTTCTTACCCGGGGAGATCTCATGGACATGACAAAACGGAGTATGCGTCATGGTCGAAAGAAGGTTTACCGTGAGAAGTCAGCCGAGGCCATAGTACTGAGGGACGACACCCCTCGGGAAGGGCCGAACCTTAAGGAGTGAGCAGTAAATGAATGTTACCGCATGAAAGGAAGAGAGCAGAAAATCTTTGAGAGATCAAGGACCTGCCCGCATGGAGACAGGACGGCATCCGAAGGACATGAGGGAGGGCAGACTTACATGAGGATAACTGAAAACAACCTCACCATCAACAATCACCAGAGAGGGAATGGATTGTTGGAACAAATCCTATCGCCCGTGAACCTTAACACTGCCTTCAGACAAGTGAGGCGGAACAAAGGGGCAGGGGGTGTTGACAGGATGGATGTCGGGTCACTGAAAGACTATCTTGTCAGGGAAAAGGATGAGTTGATAACATCCATTGAGAGGGGCACATACCGCCCCAATCCGGTCCGGAGGGTAGATATACCCAAAGAGAACGGAAAGCGTCGAGGGTTGGGTATCCCTACGGTAGTAGACAGGGTTATCCAGCAGAGCATAGCACAACAGCTGAGTCTGCTCTACGAGAGGGAGTTCTCCCAACACAGTTTTGGCTTCAGGCCAAATCGGAGCGCACACCAGGCACTTTGTAAATGCCGGGATTACATCACGGAGGGCTATAAGTATGCAGTGGACATTGACCTGGAGAGGTTCTTTGACACGGTAAATCATAGCAAACTGATTGAGGTACTGTCACGCAAGGTTAAGGATGGGCGGGTAATCTCGCTCATCCATAAGTACCTCAATGCAGGAGTGATGAATGAAGGCAATTACGAAGAGACGCCAGAGGGCGTACCACAGGGAGGCCCGTTAAGTCCGGTTCTGAGCAACATTTTGCTCAATGAGCTGGACAAGGAGCTTGAGAGACGTGGGCATAAGTATGTACGCTATGCGGACGACATGGTCATTTTCTGCAGGAGCCGGCGGAGTGCCGGGCGCACTATGCAGAACATCATCCCCTTTATAGAGGGGAAGCTGTTTCTGAAAGTGAATCGGGACAAGAGTCAGGTTGCCTATGTCAGGGATATCAAGTTCCTTGGCTACTCCTTCTACGTTGTAAAGGGAGAGGGCAGACTGCGGATACATCCCAAAAGTGTAACCAGGATGAAAACCCGTATCAAGGAGTTGACATCAAGGAGCAACGGATGGGGTAATGACCGGAGGAAGGAAGCACTGAGTCAGTACATTAAAGGCTGGGTGCAATACTTCAAGCTGGCAGACATGAAGGAGCTGCTGCTAAGTGTTGATAAGTGGTATCGCCGGAGGTTACGAATGGTTATTTGGAAACAATGGAAACGGACAAAGACCAAGATAGCTAACCTCGTTAAGCTGGGCGTTAAGAAGAATAAGGCTTACGAGTGGGCGAACACGAGGAAAGGTTATTGGCACATTGCTGGTAGTTATATCCTTGACACTACTATTACCACTGAGCGTCTCCGCCGTGCGGGCTACGTCTTATTCTCGGACTACCTCAACAAGGTGAAAGTTGTATATTAAGGAACCGCCGTATACGAGACCCGTACGTACGGTGGTGTGAGAGGTCGGAAAATGAAATAGGAGGAAACCTATTTCATTTTCCTCCTACTCGATTTTACAGTACCAGCAGCGGGAGGTTACTGTCGCTGATCTCCCTGCTGTCAAAGACGAATACTGCTGTGATTTCCGGGATTTCCCTGAGGGTTACCGCCAGTTCTTCTGCCTTCTGTCTCTCTTTCTGCCCGCATTTCAAAAAAAAGAAGTCAATGTTTTTAAGTTTCCGGAGAAGTATCTTTCCTTCACTGCGGTTTGATACCAGAGAGAAGTCGGGGCTGCCGGAGGTGAAGCGTGTGAACGAATGCCTGCCTGAACCTGTTTGCAGGGTAACATCATCAGGGCACTTTCGGAGGTCAGTGCCGAGATGCCTGTTGATCATGACCGAGAGGCGGTAGTCAGGCTCGGCGGAGACAACGCCAAGGAAAAAGAAGACAGGGGTCTCTTCACCTGCGATGGTGTGTATGGTTATTCTCCTTCCGGCGCTCATCTTTTTATCTTGCGGACTTTATGCCATGCGATCATTGATGCCTCCTGTTCCGCCTCCTTCTTTGTTGCACCTTCGCCCTGCGCCACCGTTTCATTATTTATCTGCAGCAGAACGGTAAACTGGGGGTGGATGCTGTTGTTGCCTGTCCTTTCCTGTGAGGTGAAGTTAATCTTTTGTTTGTTCTTCTGGCAGTATTCAAGTATGAGGCTCTTGTAATCAGTCTCGGCTGCCAGTACAGCCTCCAGGTCGAGATGCTTTTTCAGCACCCTCTCGATGAAGAAGCGGCGGGTGCGGTTATAACCCTTGTCTATGAACAGAGCTCCTGCAAGGGCCTCGACGGCGTTACCGTAGAGGTTGCGGGGAGAGTCTGAAGGTGCCAGGTTCGATACTATCAGCTTGTCCAGACCCATGGAGAGCCCCAGCTGGTTCAGGGTTTCCCTGTTGACAATACGCGCCCTGGTTTTTGTCAGGAAACCCTCCGTGGCTTCGGGATAGAGCCTGAAAAGATAATCTGAAAGGATGCTGTCAATGATTGCGTCACCGAGGTATTCGAGTCGCTCGTTATTGATCTTTACCCCGTCAGGAAGTATAAATGTAGCCGAACGGTGAATGAATGCCTTTTCATAAAGGCGGAGTTTCATCGGGCAGAAACCCAAAAGATGCTTAAGGCCGGAGCGAAACTCCCGCCTGTTGTGTATGAGGGCCTGATTCCTCTTCCTGTTGAGCAGGAACACTATTCTGCGAATTTCCTGATCAAAATTGAGGCATTGTGCCCTCCGAAACCGAAGGTGTTGCTCAGGGCAACATTAACGGTTCTTTTCTGTGCTTTGTTAAGGGTCAGGTTCAGATTCTGGTCTATTGCAGGGTCAGGGTTCCTGAAGTTGATGGTCGGCGGGACGATATCATGCACCACCGCCATAATGGTTGCAATGGCTTCTACAGCTCCCGCAGCACCGAGGAGGTGGCCGGTCATCGACTTGGTGGCACTGACATTCAGCTTGTAGGCATGTTCGCCGAACAGGTTCACGATAGCCTTGGTCTCTGCAATGTCACCGAGAGGAGTGGCTGTGCCGTGCACATTGATGTAATCAACATCGGCCGGAGTCAGTCCTGATTCAGCAATAGCCTGCTTCATCACATTGACGGCTCCCATACCGTCGGGGTGAGGTGCAGTGATATGATAAGCGTCAGCTGTGAGGCCTGAACCAATGATCTCCGCGTAGATCTTTGCTCCCCTGGCCCTGGCATGACCCAGCTCCTCAAGAATAAGACCTCCGCCACCCTCACCGATGACAAACCCGTCGCGGGTGACATCAAAAGGACGCGAGGCAGTGGCATACTCCTCATTGTTGGTTGACATGGCCTGCATGGCATTGAACCCGCCTATGCCAATAGGATTGACAGATGCCTCCGATCCTCCCGCAATGAAGAGGTCGGCTTTGCCCAGAAGGATATAATAATAAGCGTCAATGAGGGCATTGGTTGAAGAGGCGCAAGCTGACACTGTTGCGAAATTGGGACCACGGAAGCCATACTTGATCGAGATAAGGCCCGCGGCAATGTCGCTGATCATCTTGGGAATGAAGAAAGGGCTGAAACGGGGAGTTCCGTCACCCATTACAAACCCTTTAACCTCTTCCATGAAAGTCTCAATTCCGCCTATACCTGACGCCCAGATGACACCGGAACGGTCCTTGTCAGTCGCTTCCGGATCAAGTCCGGCATCTTTTACCGCCTCGTCAGCCGCAATAAGGGCGTACTGAGCGTAACGGTCCATCTTACGCGACTCCTTCCTGTCAAAATACTGAGCAGGATCGTAGTTCTTTATCTCACAGGCAAACTTGGTCTTGTACTTTGTGGTATCGAAGTGGGTTATAGGCCCAGCCCCGCTGACACCATCAACAAGACCTTTCCAGTAATCCTGCAGAGTGTTGCCGATAGGGGTCAATGCCCCCATTCCGGTAACTACTACTCGCCTCATGTCAGGTTATCGGAGAAAACTACTTTGCGTTTTCCTCAATATACTTAATGGCTTCGCCTACTGTGCTAATGCTTTCTGCCTGATCATCAGGAATTCCGATGTTGAATTCCTTTTCGAATTCCATGATCAGCTCGACAGTGTCAAGAGAATCAGCACCAAGGTCATTAGTGAAGTGTGCTTCGGGTGTAACCTCTGCCTCATCAACGCCAAGCTTCTCAACGATGATCTTCTTTACTCGTGTAGAAATGTCAGACATACAAATCAATTTTACGTTAATACTCGTTTTAAAAACTCTGCAAAGAAATATATTTGTACTATATATTTCAAACAATTTACCGGAAATTTACATCCCTGCAAATATAAATTAAAGCAAATCAGTTTTTTAAGCCTTTTTCACAGCGCCGGCGCCCGGTGTTGAAATATTACTTAAGTATAAGAAGATGAAGCACATATCTATACTTGCCTCAGGTGCCGGGACGAACGCGGAAAACATAATCAGATACTTTTCGAACGCAAATAAGGCGAAAGTAACCCTTGTTTTGTCAAACAAGCCTCAGGCCAAGGTTCTGGAGAGGGCTGCCGCACATGGGGTCGACTCATTTTTTTTCGACCGTGCCCAGTTTTATGAGACGGGAGAGGTGCTGATGATGCTTCAGCGAAGGGAGACTGACCTGCTGGTTCTGGCGGGGTTTCTGTGGCTGGTTCCGGGACAGGTGATTGAGGCTTTCAGGGGGCGGATAATCAATATCCATCCTGCCCTTCTGCCGCAGTTCGGAGGCAAGGGGATGTACGGTGACAGGGTGCACAGGGCTGTCCTCGATGCCGGGTGCAGCGAGAGTGGGATCACCATTCATTACGTTAACGAGCATTATGATTCGGGAGACATAATCTTCCAGGCCCGGTGCCCCGTCTTGCCGGGTGATGATGTGCACAGCCTGGCAGCGCGTGTGCATGCACTGGAGTACCGCCACTTCCCGGAGGTCATCAGTAAACTGGTTGATAGCCTGTGATCAGGCAATAGAGATATTTGCGATTTGCGATTTGCGATTTTTGATTAAATCGACAATCGAAAATCTGAAATCGAAAATTGTCACCTTGTCAGTAACTGATTGTCGCAAAAAGATTAATATATCCCTCCGCCACCTTTTTGAACTCCTCCATTGCCTCCGGCGCAACCGGGTTGACCGGTGGTGCCTCAACCTTCAGCGGATCAATGGCATAGCCGTTGCGGTAGAACCGGAAATCGAGATGAGGCCCTGTGGAGAGGCCTGAGCTTCCCACGTATCCTATCACCTGACCCTGCTTCACATATACTCCCGGAGCTATCCCCGGACCGTAGCGCGAAAGGTGGAGGTAGGCCGTTGAATAGACGCTGTTGTGAGTTATGCGCACCATACGGCCTGCCCCGCCCTCATAGGCGGTGCTGGTCACCCTGCCGTCGCCGATAGCCACCACAGGCGTACCGATGGGGGCAGCGTAGTCAATACCGTGATGAGGCCTGACGATCTTGAGGATGGGATGCATCCTGCCGCCTGAGAAGCGTGAGCTGATACGCGAGTATCGCAGTGGTGCCTTGAGGAACGCCTTCCTGAGGCTGGCACCGGTGGTGTCATAGAATGACATCGTGCTGTCCTGGATATAAGGGATGGCAAAGATGGGGTTGCCGGCGTGTTCAAAGAGAGCGGCGTGAACCCTCCTGATACCTACTGACTCTTCCCCGATGAACTCTTCCTCATAGATCACCTTGAACCTGTCTCCCTTCTGAAGGCCGAAGAAATCGATGGTCCATGCATAGATCTCGGAGAGCTCGGCAGAGAGGTTGGGATTGAGATTCTTTTCCGTTGCTGCTTCCCAGAGCGAGGTGGTGATTGTGCCGGAAGAGTACCTCAGCACCCTCTTTATCTCAGCGTCATACCTGTATATGGCAAGAGTGTCCTTCAGCGAGAAGACATATGATACTTTGGGGTCATGCTGGTAAATGAAATAGTCGGGCTTGTTCAGAGTGTCTTTTGTCAGAAGCACTGAGTAAACACTTCCTGAACGTACCCTGCGGGGGTCAAATGTATCCCTGTTCTCCCTGAGAAGACGCTCTATGTTTTCCCATGGTACACCGTATGATTGCAGTATTGATGAGATAAACTGGTTCCTCTTCACCTTTCCCGTAACAATGTTGTACGAGTCAAGGGGGATGCCGAAGAGCATGCCTGCACTGTCAGACTTTGAAGATGCGGCGGCCGAAGTGCCTGTTGGTTTTGCGGAAACGGCTGCAGTATCAGTTCCGCCATCATCAGTTACAGAGTCAGATTGCATTGATGATGCTCCGGCAGTAGCCGGTTGCCCTGTCAGCACTGCTGAGGTGTCAGATTGCCCTGCTGATGCGATGGAAGTGTCAGTTTGGACGGTTGACACGATGGAAGTGTCAGGGGCAGCCATGGCTGAAACTGCCTTGCCGGACTTTGGTGCTTTTCCGGGGATTTCTTTTGTAGTGGAGCCTGTGCAGGAGGCTGCAGTGACCAGAATGACTGCCACGAGGGCAAGTCCGAAAAGCTGAAACCTCATACAACGATATTTACAATACGGTTAGGGACCACTATAACTTTCGGGGTGGCAGTGCCGATCCACTTCTGCGCCCTCTCATCTGCAAGAACGATCTTTTTAACCTCTTCCTGCGGCAGGTTTACGGGCAGCTCAATCTTGAACCTCATCTTGCCGTTGACTGACACCGGGCATTCAAACACATCTTCGGTGAGGTACCTCTCCTCAGCCACTGGCCAGGGTTCGTAGGCTATGGTTCCGTCATGGCCCGTCAGTTGCCATAGCTCCTCACCGAGGTGCGGCGCGAATGGAGACAGCAGTTTGATGAATATGGCCGCGCTGTCACGGGTGATCTTCTCCTTCTTCAGCGCGGTGTTAAGGAATATCATCATAGCCGAGATGGCGGTGTTGAACCGTAGTCCCTCGATGTCTTCAGTAACCTTCCTTATTGTCCTGTGCAGGGTTCTCAGTACTTCCGGATCTTCTTCGCCTTCAGTGATATTTTCGCTGTTGGCCATCAGGCGGCAGGCCCTGGCAAGGAAGTTATGAGGTCCCTTGATGCCCTTCTCGTCCCAGGGCTTGGTGGCATCCAGGGGCCCGAGGAACATCTCGAAGAGGCGCAGGGTGTCAGCCCCGTAGTTCCTTACAACGTCATCGGGATTAACCACATTCTTAAGGCTCTTTGACATCTTGGCAACTATCTGCCTGACCTCCTCTCCCGTTTCGGTTATGAAGAAGCGGCCCTCCTTTTCGGTTATCTGGTCCGATGATACCCTGCCGCCTGTTGCGGTTTCGTAGGCGAAGGCCAGTATCATGCCCTGGTTGAAGAGCTTTGTAAAGGGCTCGTCGGTTGAGACGATTCCGAGATCGTGGAGCACCTTGTGCCAGAAGCGGGCATAGAGAAGGTGCAGCACGGCATGCTCGGCACCGCCGATATACAGGTCAACCGGCATCCAGTATTTTTCCTTCTCCTTATCGAATATCTCAAGGTCGTTTTTAGGGTCGATGAATCGCAGGTAGTACCAGCATGATCCTGCCCACTGCGGCATGGTGTTGGTCTCACGCTTGCCGCGGCGACCCTCGCTGTCTGTGACATGCAGCCAGTCGGTTGCGTTTGAGAGGGGCGACTCGCCGTTCTCGCCGGGCTCGAAGACCTCAAGCTCCGGCAGGGTGAGAGGCAGCTCCTTCTCATCGAGCAGTGTTATGCGACCGTCATCCCAGTGGATCACGGGGAATGGCTCGCCCCAGTAACGCTGGCGGCTGAAGAGCCAGTCGCGCAGCTTGTAATTGACGCGGTGCATTCCGAGGTTCCTGCTCTCGATCCACCTTGTGATTGTTGCTATCCCCTCCTCAACGTTCAGTCCGTCAAGGGTTATTTCGAGTTCGCTGTTTGAGGAATTGATATAAATGCCGTCGCCGCTCCAGCACTCTTTGCCGGAGATGATTCGTTTCTTCTGTTCAGGGTCTGCCACGGCAGGAGAGAGGATGCAAATAATCTCGAGCCCGAACTTCTGCGCAAACTCGAAGTCGCGCTCATCATGCGCCGGTACGGCCATGATTGCTCCGGTGCCGTATCCCATCAGGACATAATCGGCTACCCATACTGGGATCTTCCTGCCGGTGACCGGGTTGATGGCAAAGGTGCCGGTGAATACGCCCGTCTTATCCTTCGACAGGTCGGTGCGGTCGAGGTCCGACTTCATCGAGGCTGCGCTGATGTACTGCTCCACCTCTTTCATCTTGTCGCTGCCGGTGATCTTGCTGACAAGCGGGTGTTCGGGGGAGAGCACCATGTATGTGGCTCCGAACAGCGTGTCGGGACGGGTTGTATAGACTGTAATGATCTCTTTGCTTCCCTCCACCTTGAAATCGACTTCGGCTCCGGTGGAGCGGCCTATCCAGTTGCGCTGCATCTCCTTGAGTCCCTCTGACCAGTCGAGTTTATCAAGACCGGTGAGGAGCCGTTCGGCGTACTGTGGTATGCGCAGCATCCACTGCTTGAGGTTTCTGCGCACCACGCGGTTGCCGCACTTCTCGTGCGAACCGTCGGTCAGTACCTCCTCGTTGGCGCAGACGATGCGGCAGGAGGGGCAGTACCATATCTGGGCGTCATCATAGTAGGCAAGCCTTTTGGAGTCGATATATTTTTTCCTGGCCTCATCTCCTGCCTTGAGCACGTCAAGGGGTATCGGGAGCTCATTGATATCGCGGCCGCAGTCTGTATTATGGTCGTACCAGGTATTGTACAGCTTGATGAAGATCCACTGTGTCCACCTGAAGTATCCCGGGTCGGTGGTGTTGATCTCGCGGTCCCAGTCGTAGCTCAGTCCCAGTTCCTTGATCTGGCGGCGGAAGGTGTCGCAGTTTTTGTTTGTGGTCACGGCGGGGTGAGTGCCTGTCTGGATGGCGTACTGTTCTGCCGGCAGGCCAAAGGCGTCCCATCCCATGGGGTGGAGGACGTTAAAGCCCTTCATGCGCTTGTAGCGGGCCATGATGTCGGTGGCCGTGTAACCTTCGGGGTGTCCTACGTGCAGTCCTGCCCCGGAAGGGTAGGGGAACATGTCAAGGATGTAGTATTTGTTCGGATTGGAGAAATCATCCCTGGTTTTGAAGGTTTTGTTCTTCTCCCAGAACTCCTGCCACTTTTTTTCTATCCCGCTGAAATTATAATCCTTCATGTTCGCTATTTTGCTTTGCGCTTATGGGTTGCGAAATTAGAAAAACTTTGCCAAAAATCCCCTCCGGAGGTGATATTGATAGCGATGGCCTGTGCAATCAGTTGCCGTGACTTCCGGCATTGCCTCATCAGTACCGGGAGCCTGCCATGCGGACTGGCATATTTGTGACATTAGGCCTGAAAAATAGCTCCCCGCAACTTCTTTGGCTCTCTTAATTGCCTGATAAGTTTTGAAAAGTGCTGCCGTCGGGTTACTTTTGCACCCTGACCGGTCCCGTAGTTCAATGGATAGAATGACAGATTCCGGTTCTGTTGGTTGGGCGTTCGAGTCGCCCCGGGATCACTTCACAAATGATAAAAGCCCTGACAACCAGGGCTTTTATGTTATACCTATAAATCGTTGTCCGAAGGCCGTTTCCTACTGAAGGATAATCTGGTCAACGTTCGTGTTGGCGTACATGATCTTGAGCGCGCTTGCACGTCGCAGCGCCTGTTTCACGTCGGTGACGACACCCATGCGTGTATCCCTGTCTATCTTGAGCACTACGAGCATCTTTGTCTTGTCAGCCTCACTGAGCTGCTCACGTTCCTGTGCGATGAAGTCCTGGATATCGGCTATCTCCCTGAACGTGTCATTGAGCTGTATCTTTGGTTCCGTGCCGTAGAGCGACTGGAAGGCCTCGAGGGGCTCTCCGATGTAGACAAAGCTGGCCAGCGATTTCTTCTCCAGCACCTTGCCTTCGGTGGCGTCGGGGATCCTGACGGTGACCATGACGTCTGTCTCGCGCATCGTGGTGACTGCCATGAAGAAAAAGAGTATCATGAAGACGATGTCAGGCAGCGATGAGGTGTTGAGTGCCTTGCTCGTTTTTCCTCCTGTCTTAATGAACCTTGCCATATTACTTGTCTCCTCCTATCCTTTTTGGTTCAGCCTCTGAGATGGGCACCTTGAAGAAGTCGTCAACGGCTCCCTTGCGATCCTCATCCAGCCTCTCGTAAGGTATTCCAAACTCCTGCCTGGCCAGATCGTCACGCAGTTTCGCCCTTGCGGCTATCAGCTCATTCTGCACTGCGATATAGACACCGTACTTGGTCCCGATATCATTTTGCAGGGAAATTACCGCCTTTGTCACGGGAACGTTGCCGAAGTAGGGGATATTGATGATTTCCTTCTCGGGCATCCTGGGTGAGTCGTTGGCATTGAGTATGAAGTCATGGGCTATCTCCCTCAGCTGGCTGAACTCCGTCAGCTGACCCTCAACCAGCAGTAGGTTGTCTTTGTTGACCTTCACCTCCAGGATGTTCCTGTCGTTGATCTTATTCATATCCTGCGGGACGTTTGGATCGGGGATAGCGGGCAGCTGACGCATCAGTCCCGTATCTGAGTCCATCGTTGTGGCAGCCAGGAAGAAAATAAGAAGGAGGAATGCAATGTCAGCCATTGAGCCTGCATTTATTTCCGGTACTTGCCTTCTTGCCATTTGGTGAATATTTATCTCCGCGGTCAGGCGGAATTTTCGGTTACTTTTTAAAATACTTTGAAACCTCTGAATAGAGTATGGCAATGATAGCCAGGCCAGTGAGGAAGTATGCAACATAAAGCCCTATGTCGGTCCACAGGAGGGTTCTAGGTACGTTACCTTCACCTTTGTAATGCGGAAGGTCAAGCACCGTGTCATCAGCAAGAAGAGCAGCGATGATAACCAGAACCACTCCGATGCCAAGTGCAACCAATGACATTTTCAGGCCCTTTGGATTGAGAATGAGGTTCCTGACACTGAAGGCGATGGTGAGGAGCAGGGTAATACCTATAAGAATATATGTATAAAAGATGAAAGAGTTGGTCACCTTCGGCTCTTCGTATCTGGTCCCCGCAGTACCTTCCACCACTCCTCCGACATAGAAGAGCACGGCGAAGATAAGCGTGAGTGCCATCAGCGCCCACGAGAGGTACATTGTGAGCTTTTTGGAATTTTCTGACATGGCAGATTATTTTTGATTGTATTTTGCCAGCATATCTATTAATGCGATTGATGAATCTTCCATCTGGTTTGAGATTCCATCAATTTTTGAGAGCAGGTAGTTATAGAAAATCTGGAGAATAATTGCAACGATAAGACCGGTCACTGTGGTGATAAGGGCCACCTTGATACCGCCGGCGACGATTGTGGCGGATACTGTTCCTGCCTGCTCAATGGCATCGAAAGCAGCGATCATACCTATAACCGTTCCGAGGAACCCGAGCATGGGGGCGATGGCAATGAAGAGGGAGATCCATGAGAGGTTTTTCTCGAGGAGACCCATCTGCACGCCGCCGTAGGCCACGACTGATTTCTCTGCCATATCTACGCCCTCGTGGGCCCTGTCGAGACCCTGGTAGAAGATGCTGGCCACCGGTCCGCGAGTGTTGCGGCATATCTCCTTGGCAGCATCGATACCATCTTCCTTGAGTGCCTTTTCGACCTTTGCAAGCAGCTTTTCGCTGTTGGTTGTAGCCAGGTTGAGGTAGATGATCCTCTCAATGGCTATTGCAAGTCCAAGGATAAGGCAGAGGAGGATTGTTCCCATGAATCCGGCGCCGCCCTCGATAAAGAGTCGTTTGATCTCCTTGTGGAGGACCTTTTCGGTTTCAACGGGAGTGGTTCCCTGGGTCTGTTCTGAAAGTTGCTGTGCTGTTGTTGCAGTCTGATCTGTCTGGGCCTGTGAAGTCTGTGCTGTGCCGATAAGGAGCAGGGCTGCAAATGCCATAAATACAAGAACTCTTTTCATCATGTTAGATTATTATTGGAATGTTCTGACAAAAATAAAAAAAAATGGAAAGCGCACAACGGGGAGGGGATTATAAAAAAAATTGGGAGGATTGGCGGCTGCGCCGGAGATACACTTGGGGGGGGTGACCTGCAGACCATATCACCCTCAGAGCCGATACTCGGGCATTGAGCCGGCTGAACGCGGGGATTACCTTCGGTGATCCCCTGTTGGAGACCTGCAGACCATTATCGCTCTCGCTCATGAGCTGGATGTTGCAGGGGATTACCTGCGGTGATCCCCTTTAGGGAACCCTGCAACGATTAAATGAACCCTGCGGGTTTTCATTTATTTTTCCTCCGTCCGCTTCTGAAAGCAAGCTTTCGTCGGGACGTCGGTAAAATAAATGATCCCGCCTGGGGCGGGATTCATTTAATCGTTGCGGAGAGAGGGGGATTCGAACCCCCGGTACCCTTTTGAGGTACACACGCTTTCCAGGCGTGCCAATTAAACCACTCTTGCATCTCTCCAAAAACGGCGCAATTTACAAAAATTTTTATGACGGCAGCGGACTCAGCTCATTTCGCCGGATATAGACCTGGCCAGAGGGTAGCTTTTCTTTCGGCAACTTCAGCTCATTTCGCCGGGTAGAGACCGGGCCGGAGAGAAGCTTTTCTTTCGGCTGCTTCAGCTCATTTCGCCGCAAATGGACTTCAGCCAGATTCGTCACACAACGGTAAGGCCAACAGGCGGCTTGCCCTCCCATCTGCATCAGCTCATTTCTCCGCAGAGAGGTTTCGCAAGCAAAGCGCTGACCCTCTCAGCCGGCAACCCGCTGCCAAGAAGCTTCATCATCTTCGTCACGGCAGCCTCGGTGGTTATGTCCCTGCCACTGATGACCCCAGCACTTCTTAATCCCGCCGATGTCTCATACAGCCCCATCTCCACAGTTCCGGCCTGGCATTGCGTTACATTCATAATAAGGCCGCCCTTGCCCATGAACTCGCGCAACTCATCAAGGAACCAACCGACGGTGGGACCATTGCCCGTACCGTATGTCTCCAGGATAAGCCCCCGGATACCGGCTGTGTGGAGGATGGAATGGACTGTCTCTTTCCTTATACCTGGGAACAGGCTGATTACGGCGACCCCGGTGTCGAAGTTACCGGAGACCTCCAGCGGCCGCCTGACTGTCGGATACCTTATGATGTTGCGGTTGTAACGTATCTGCAGTCCGGCCTCAGCCAGCGGCGGCAGGTTGGGAGAGGCGAAGGCGTTGAAGTGCTCGGCGCTGTACTTGATGGTCCTGTTTCCGCGTAAAAGCTTGTTTTCGAAATATATACATACCTCAGGCACAACCGGTAACCCGTTCTCACGCGCTGCAGCTATCTCTATGGCAGTGATGAGATTCTCCTTGCCATCGGTACGCAGTACACCTATTGGCAACTGAGCTCCTGTGAAGATCACCGGTTTCTCGAGTCCTGAGAGCATGAAACTGAGCGCCGAGGCCGAGTATGCCATAGTGTCAGTGCCGTGCAACACCACAAACCCGTCAAACCGGTCGTAGCCGGCGGCAATGGTCTCCGCTATCATGACCCAGGTATCGGGACTGACATCCGAGGAGTCGATGACGGGGTCAAAGGTGACGGATTCAAGGGTAAAGCCGAACCTCCGCAACTCAGGCACCTGGTCTGATATATGGCTGAAGTCAATGGGTACCAGCGATCCCGTCACCGGGTCATTGACCATTCCAATGGTTCCCCCGGTATATATGATTAGAATCGATATGCTCTCTTTCATGCTCTAAAGTTTAAAGAGTCTCTTTGCGTTGGCTGTGGTTCTGTCAGACACCTCGGCGGGTGAGATGGCCAGCACCTCCGACAGTTTATCTATCACCAGCGGGAGGTAACTGCTCTCGTTGCGCTTGCCGCGGTGAGGCACTGGAGCAAGGTATGGCGCGTCAGTCTCGAGGACAATATTGTCTATGCCGGCTTCAATGGCAGCCTCGTGCTGTCGTCCGTTGCGGAAAGTGACCACGCCGCCGATGCCTATCATAAAGCCCATTTCTGTCACCCTCCGGGCCTCGGCGGCATTGCCGGGAAAGGCATGAAAAATGCCGGTAACACGACCGGCGCCGAAAGCTTCGATCTCGCTGATGATAACATCGAGCGATTCCCTTGCATGAATGACGATCGGCAGCCCGTAGTCCTCAGCCAGTTCAAGATGGCGTCTGAATGACACTATCTGTTCCCTGATGAAGGTCTTGTCCCAGTAGAGGTCGATGCCGGTTTCGCCAATGCCGTAATATTTATGTTCCCTGAGCTTTGTTTCAACGAGATCCAGCTCATCACGGTAATTTTCCTTTACCGAGGTGGGGTGGAGGCCCATCATCGGGAGGCAGACACCAGGGTATCTCTCTTCTGCGGCGAGCATGGGAGCCACTGAGGATGAGTCTATATTGGGCATCATGACAGTATGCACTCCCGCACTGACCGATCTGCTGATCACCTCATCGCGGTCATCGTCAAACTCCGGCAGGTAAATGTGGTTATGGGTGTCGATGATGTTCATGGCACAAAAGTAATTGATTTTTCTGGCTATGGGTTTCTGGTAATCTTCAGTCTTCAGTCCTCAGTCCTCAGCCGGCAGTCGCACCAGTCCCCAGTCTTCAGCCAGCAGTCTTCAGTCCTTGGTATCCGGCAGATTCGGTAAATTATGACTGCCGATTTTCGACTGTGGACTGCCGACTTTGTTTTTGACCTTCAGACTTTTGATTTTCAGACTCCTTGCATTTCTCCACAAATCGTTATAAATTTACTTTGTCTCGCTAACATTATTGCCAATGTCACATACATCACTTGTGCACAGGATCGCCCTTGGCATGATACCGGGCGTTGGGGATATCACGGCCCGGAAACTTGTATCATACGCAGGAGGCGTGGATGCCGTCTTCACCGAATCTTACCGCAACCTGACAAAGATCCCCGGCGTGGGGGAGGCCCTGGCAAAGGCCGTCGCAGGCCATGAATACCTTGATGCCGCAGCAGCAGAGGCGGAGTTTGTGGAGAAGCACGGAATAAAGGTCTTCTTCTACCTTGACGACGACTATCCCTTGCGCCTCCGCCAGTGCGAAGACTCACCCGTCACCTTCTACCTCAGGGGCAACGCCGACCTCCATGCCCCGATGATACTGAGCGTGGTAGGCACCCGTCATGCCACCCAGCACGGACGCGAGCTCTGCCAGAAGATCATTGCAGGGTTGGCGGAGCACTTCCCTGATCTGCTTATTGTTAGCGGACTGGCTTACGGGATTGACATCTGCGCACACAAGGCGGCGCTGGCGGCAGGACTGCCGACAGCAGCCGTGCTGGGCCACGGTCTGAAGACCATATACCCCTCCGTTCATGCCGGAGTGGCAAGGGCGATGCTGCAGCACGGTGGGCACATCACAGATTTTTCATCATCCACGCTGCCGGAGAGAAACAACTTCATAAGGCGCAACCGCATCATCGCCGGCATCTCCGACGCCACACTGATAATAGAATCAGGCATCAAGGGCGGGGCACTCATCACGGCAGATATCGCCTCTTCATATAACCGCGACGTGATGGCTGTCCCGGGCCGACCGGGCGACGAGTGGTCGGCCGGGTGCAATGCGCTCATCAGGTGCAATAAGGCTGCCCTGGTAGAGAAGTGCAGCCATATAGAATACTTCCTGGGATGGAAGCCTGCCGCACTTACGGCGCCGGTACAGACAGTGCTCTTCACGGGAATGACCGACAATGAAAAGCAGATAGTGGCCGCTTTGAAGAGCGAAGGTGACCTCACCATGGATGCCATGGCGCGGATGCTTGAGATGCCCGTTTACAAATTATCCACGGTGCTGCTTCAGATGGAACTGGCAGGCCTGATCACCCCGTGCCCGGGAAGCGTCTACCGGATCAGGGGATAGATACAGGAAAAACTGCCCAATATGTGTAATAACTCATCAGCACTCAATTACAGGAGGCGACATTCAGTCTGCACATCTCCCCATCATGGTGTAAAAACAGGAAGAGACGTACAGTCTGCACGTCTCCTCCTCATATATAGTATGGGTTCGGAATTATACCACTCCCAGGTCAAGCATTGCATTTGCAACCTTCAGGAAACCTGCGATGTTTGCTCCCCTGACATAATCTACATAGCCGTCCTTGCCAGTGCCGTGCTTGACACATGCATTGTGTATGTTGATCATGATCGAGTGCAGCCTCTCATCAACCTCTTCCCTGTTCCAGTTGAGTTTCATCGAGTTCTGTGTCATCTCCAGACCTGATGTTGCAACACCGCCTGCGTTGGCAGCCTTGCCGGGTGCGAACAGCAGTTTTGCATGCTGGATGACCTCAATGGCTTCGGGAGTACAGGGCATGTTTGCTCCCTCGCAGACGCAGATTGCTCCGTTGGCTACCAGGTGCTGTGCATCTTCCTTGCCAAGCTCATTCTGTGTTGCGCAAGGCAGCGCGATGTCAACCTTGGCTTCCCATGGCCTCTTTCCCTTGTGGAATGTTGCTTCCTTGAATTCGGTAGCATAAGGTTCAACAATATCCTGGTTCGATGCGCGCAGCGTTAGGAGGTAGTTGATCTTTTCGCCACTGATTCCCTTGGGATCGAAGATATAACCGTCAGGACCTGAGATGGTCACCACTGTTGCTCCCAGTTCGGTAGCCTTGATTACGGCACCCCATGCAACGTTACCGAAACCGGAGACAGCCACTTTCTTGCCCATGAACGATTCATTGCGGGTCTTGAGCATCTCGTTGGCAAAATAGACGCATCCGAAGCCTGTTGCTTCCGGACGTACCAGCGAGCCGCCCCAGTTGAGGCCCTTGCCTGTGAGTACGCCGGTATGCTCCTGTGCAAGTTTCTTGTACATCCCGTAAAGGAAGCCTATCTCACGTCCGCCTACACCTATGTCACCTGCAGGTACGTCAGTTTCCGGACCTATCAGACGCCACAGTTCAAGCATAAACGACTGGCAGAAGCGCATCACCTCGTTGTCTGACTTGCCCTTGGGATCGAAGTCGGAGCCGCCCTTGCCGCCGCCCATGGGAAGGGTGGTGAGAGCGTTCTTGAAGATCTGCTCGAAGCCAAGGAACTTAAGAATCGAGAGGTTTACAGTCGGGTGAAAACGGAGACCGCCTTTATAGGGGCCGATGGCATTGTTATACTGTACCCTGTAACCGAGGTTGACCTGCACATTGCCCTGGTCGTCAACCCATGGCACCTTAAATGTCAGGATACGGTCGGGTTCAATTATCCTCTGCAGGATACCTGCCTTGGCGAACCTTGGATTCTCGTTATAGACCTCCTCAATCGATTCGAGGACCTCTTTGATAGCCTGGTGATACTCGACTTCACCCGGGTGTTTCTTCTCGAGCTCAGCCAGAATCGTTTTTACTTTCATTTCAGTTATTATTTGAGTTTTGTGAATTAATTTAAAATCAAAACGTTTCCAAAGGTCATCTAACCTTCAGTCATGAAAAATGACTTTGCTCATGTTTTGTCTGATAAGGACTAACCTGCTGATTTATAAATATTAAGAGCTTCGGAGATTCTGGCTCTCTGCTTTCTGGAGAGGGCTGTTATGCTGACGGGTGTGTAAGCAGCCTTCTTCCCCTGTATCTTCTGGTAGAGAGTGAGATATTGATGCAGACCCATCAGTTTGCCGGTCATCTCATAGCCTGCAAATCTGTCGGTTGGGATCTCAATGCTCCTGCTCTCCCCGGGCATCAGTCCCGTCTTGTACCACCGGAGGGTTATATTCCTTTCATCTGAAGAGAAATAGATGTACCTGTATTTCATCAAAGCCGGCCAGAAAAGGGTGACCATATATACTACCGTCACTGTCGCCGTCATGATATTGACACTGTTCTCACTCATCGCATGCCTGAATGATTTTTCGAAATATGCCAGGAAGATATACAGTACATAAATCAGTGTCGAGATGAACCCGATAAGCCTGAGCAGCACTATCTTTTTGCCGTTGTCGATGGTCATTGCCTTGCTATTTTTAACAAACCTAAGAAATTTCCTTCAATTGCCTTTCAGGAAATAAGAAGCTTACTGTCGCTTTTTAAGGAAGAACTTTTTCATCAGTCCGGAGCACTCGCCGGAGAGCACTCCGCTTCGCACCTCGGTTTTGGGATGCAGTATTTCAGCACCGGTTGTGGTATATCCCTTTTTCGGATCCGGGGCCCCGTAGACCACTGTAGCGATCTGGCTCCAGGCCAGTGCCCCGGCGCACATCACGCAGGGCTCGACAGTCACATAGATGGTGCAGTCGGTGAGGTACTTTCCACCGAGATACGATGTGGCTGCCGTGATGGCCTGCATCTCGGCATGGGCTGTGGGATCGTTAAGCGTCTCTGTGAGGTTGTGTGCGCGGGCAATGATGCTTTTCCCCGCCACTATGACTGCCCCCACCGGCACCTCGTCGCGCTCAGCAGCCCTGGCTGCTTCGGCTAAAGCCATTCGCATGTAATATTCGTCGCTGTCGGGGTCCATTAAATCATTTTTTAGGTTCCGGATGGATGACTACGCTAATATCCCTGAATTCGCGCTCAAGCCTCTCCTCAATCAGGTCACACTGTCTGTGGATGGTCTCGATGGTCTCCTGTGCCGGCACGTCGAGATGGAACTCCACGAACCGCTGATGCCCGGCAGCCCGGGTACGCAGGCCGTGGTACTTCACCTCCATCTCTCCGAGGATGCCTTCCAGTTTCTGAAGTTCCCTGGTTGACATCGCAGTGTCAAGCAGCGGCGAAAAGGCTTTCCTGAGAAGCATATATGACTCATATATTATCAGAACGGCAACAAGCATTGCGATTATCGGGTCGAGGATGTGCCATCCCGTGATCCACATGAGAGCCAGTCCCAGCGCGACACCGGCTGAGGTAAAGACATCGGTCTTCAGGTGAAGTGCATCAGCCTCGAGGGCTACGGAGTCAGTCTCCCTGGCAACCTTGTAAAGCCTGCGTGAAACGAAGGTATTGACCACCGCGGAAACTGCCATGACGAGGATTCCCAGTCCAAGCACTCCGGGTTCCTCAGGATGGATGAATTTTTTAATGGCTTCGGAGATGATCCATGCAGAGGCGCCAAAGATCAGCAGCGCCTCAATCACGCCCGAGACGTTTTCAACTTTCCCGTGGCCGAAGGGGTGTCTCTCATCTGCCGGGTTCCCCGAGACCTTCACTGCAAAGTAGGCAATTACGGCTGCAACAAGGTCCAGTGATGAATGGATGGCTTCGGACAGGATACTGACAGAGTTGGTCACCAGTCCAACAGCAAGTTTCATGATGATCAGCAGAGTGTTTGACATCACCGACAGCCTCGCTGTCTTCTTTTTGAGAATCGTCGGGTTGTCCTCCTTTGTGGTAACAACTGGGCCATTCCCGTTTTGGACGCCTGTCGGGCTGCTCTCATTAGAGGAAACTATTGGGCCATTCCCGTTTTGGACGCCTGTCGGACTGCTCTCATTAGAGGAAACCGGTGAGCTACTCTCCTTTTTGGGAACGGTTGACATACTGGTAAAGGGGTCTCTGATTTTATGCAATTTTAGGAAAAATGATTGAAAAGTCAGCGGAAAGTTATTACCGGTTATTACCGGGAATAATCTTATTTTTGTCTCCTCAATAATATCGAAATGTACAGGACACACACTTGCGGAGAGCTGTCAATCAGCAATAAAGGAGAAAAGGTAACCCTGTCGGGATGGGTTCAGAGATCGAGGGATCTGGGGGGGATGACCTTTATCGACCTGCGCGACCGCTATGGCCTCACCCAGCTGGTTTTCAACATGGAGACTGATGCTTCGCTCTGCGATAAAGCCCGGAAACTTGGGCGCGAGTTTGTGGTTCAGGTCACCGGGAGTGTTGCCGAACGCAGCAACAAGAACCCGAAGATGGCCACCGGCGACATCGAGATCATTACAGAGACCATAGAGATCCTCAATACTTCCGATCTCCCTCCCTTCACCATCGAGGATAACACTGACGGCGGCGATGAGCTTCGGATGAAATACCGTTACCTCGACCTGCGCCGGCAGAATGTGCGCTCGAATATTATCCTGAGGCATAAGATGGCACAGGAGGCGAGGCGCTACCTCGACGGAGAGGGCTTCATTGAGGTGGAGACGCCGGTGCTCATCAAATCGACTCCTGAGGGGGCGCGCGACTTCGTGGTGCCGTCAAGGCTTCACCATGGCGAGTTCTACGCTCTGCCCCAGAGCCCGCAGACCTTCAAGCAGCTGCTGATGGTTGCCGGGTTCGACAAGTACTTCCAGATAGTGAAGTGCTTCCGCGACGAGGACCTGCGGGCCGACCGCCAGCCCGAGTTCACACAGATAGACTGCGAGATGTCGTTCATACACCAGGAGGACATACTGAATACCTTTGAGGGGCTGGCACGACACCTGTTCCGCGCTGTGAAGGGGCTTGAGTTCGGGGAACCTTTTCCACGGATACCCTATGAAGAGGCAATGAGCCGCTACGGATCGGACAAGCCTGACATCAGGTTCGAAATGTGCATTTCAGAGATTACCAGGGCTGTCAGGGGAAGGAATTTTCCGCCGTTTGACGGCGCTCAGTATATCGGTGCCATCAATGCACCGGGGTGTGGTACTTACTCGCGGAAACAGCTCGATGAGCTTACAGAGTGGGTCAGGCGCCCGCAGATAGGGGCAAGCGGGCTTGTCTGGGCGCGTGTTGAAGCCGACGGATCGGTCAGGTCATCGGTAGATAAGTATTACACCGCGGATGACCTCGCCAATATTGCCCTTATGACGGGGGCGGATGCCGGCGACCTTATACTGGTACTGGCGGGAGCGAGGGAGAAGACCCTCACCGCCCTTGGCGAGCTGCGCCTCGAGATGGGCAGACGATTGGGATTGCGTGATGCCTCTGTCTATGCCCCGCTGTGGGTGGTCGACTTCCCGCTGCTGGAGTGGGATATGGAGACAGGACGGTTCTATGCGAAGCACCATCCTTTCACGGCACCGAAGACAGAGGATCTGCAGTACATGGAGAGCGATCCGGCCAGGGTTCACGCCAATGCCTATGACCTGGTCATCAACGGGACGGAGATAGGAGGGGGATCGATACGTATCCACGATCCGCAGACACAGTCGCTGATGTTCCGCACGCTGGGCTTTACCGAGGAGGAGGCACAGAAGCAGTTCGGCTTCCTGCTTAACGCCTTCAGGTTCGGCGCTCCGCCGCACGGAGGAATCGCTTTCGGCTTTGACAGGTGGACGGCCATCATGGGAGGGTCGGATACAATCCGTGACTATATCGCCTTCCCGAAAAACAACCAGGCACGCGACGTGATGATTGACACGCCTTCAACAATTAAGGCCGAACAGCTTGATGAGCTGGGGATAGCGATTAAGAAGACGGCGGGGAAAGCTTAATATGTAAAATTGCGGGGGCGGGATTGAGGCTCAACCACTGATGCCGGTTTATGATCCCAGCTCAACCACTGATGCCGGCCTTGGAGCTCGCCTGATGATACCCGGCAAAATGGTTCCGGCGCGGCAATTCATGACTGAGGCCCGGATTCCGGCGCCCGTTCGCTTATTCCTTGATTTTATGCGTAGTCTTTTTCGGAGCAGCCTTCAGGTCATGCGGCTTCTTATAGGGGATCGAGAAACAGAAGAGTGATCCTTCTCCGGGAGTTGAGATGAGCCACATCGACCCTCCGAGGAGTTCGACATAAGCCTTCGATATGGACAATCCGAGACCCGTACCGCTGTATTGTTTCGAACTTGGACCCTCCACCTGGAAGAACCTCTCGAAGACCTTCTGCTGGTTCTCCGGGGAGATACCGATGCCGGTGTCCGAGACAAAGAACTCCACAGTTTCGCCCCTGACGACATAACCCAGTTCTATTCTTCCCTGGCGGGTGAACCTCAGCGCATTGTTAAGCAGGTTGGAGAACACCTGTATGATCTTGACCTCATCCGTAACCACCTGGGCCTCGTTATCATTAAGGTGGGTCGTGGAATTCAGTGCCAGTCCCTGCTGCTGCGCCCGCACCCGGTATTGATCGTGGAGGTGCCTGATCATGGTGTTCAGGTTGACGGCTGTGCGGCTGACCTTCACCTGTCCCGTTTCGATGTTCGAGATGTCGACGATGTCGGTGATGATGGAGAGCAGCTGGTTGCTTGACTGGTAGATTATATCGATGTACTCCCTTCGGCTTTCTTCGGTGGTGTCAGGAGAGTCGAGCAGGGTGGTAAAACCAACGATGGCATTCATCGGGGTGCGTATCTCGTGGGAGATATTATGCAGGAAGGCGGTTTTGAGTTTATCGCTCTGCTCAGCCTTGTCCCTCGCCCGGATAAGCTCCTCTTCGATCCTCTTTCTTTCAGTTATGTCGGAGATGAATCCCTCGAGGGCCACCAGCTCATCGCCCTCATAATAACCGCGTCCCCTCTCCCAGACCCATTTTTTGCTTCCTGATGAAGTGATGATACGATATTCGATGGTATAGAGGTAGCCGGTGTTCAGGGAAGTATGTATCATCTCCCATACCCGGTTCACATCCTCCGGGTCGATTATTGACTTAAACGACCGTATCTTACTGCCTATGAACTCATTCGGCAGGTATCCGGCCAGCTCGTAGATGCCGTCGCTGATATACTGCATGGTCCAGTCGCTGTCATTATTGCAGCGGAAGACCACACCGCGCAGGTTGTTGATGATGGTGCTCAATTTCCTGTTGCTCTCCTTCATCTCCTCTTCGGTGCGTCTGCGTTCGGAGATATCGCGGCCGATGCTCTGATAGAAGCGAACGCCATCGACCTCCACGGTGTAGGCGCTGATCTCTATGGGGAATGTCGTTCCGTCGCTTCGTTCATGAACGGTTTCGATATAAGACGAGCCGGTCTCATTAAGTGCCTGAACATGTTTTCCGAGCATCGGGACTTCATGCGGTGTCCGTAGTTCAGAGATATTCAAACCGATGAGTTTCTCCCGGGGATAACCGTAGGTCTCGATGGCACGCCCGTTCGCCTCAACAATATTCATATCACTGTCGATCAGAAGTATGATGTCATTCCCGTGTTTCATCACAAAGTCGAAGTGCTTCATGATGGCCTGCCGGTTCAGCTCCTCCTTCTGTTTTTCACGCAGGTACCGGGCTCTTGTTGATTTTATTATCAGGTAGGCGATGCTTGCCAGGGCCAGGTAGACGAGGCCCATGATGCCCCAGAGCATGGTTATCTCACGGGTGAACCTTTCCAGGATCTCTTCGGTCTCCTTTTTGGCGGTGAGGAACCATTCCGTGCCCTGCACTTTTTTGACCGAAGCCACCACTTCGGTTCCTGTGTAATCGGTGTATGTTCTTGCCTCTTGACCTTCGGCCGGAGGGTTAATTGCACTGAGCTCCATCTCCCCGGTGGCGAAGTTGACGGGCCGGTCATATCCTGCCAGCCGTGAGCCGTTGAGGTACACCACTGAATCGCCTTCGAACCTGAACAGGATGCATTCGGCTGTTCTTCCCGGGGTGGGCCAGGTGGAGAGCATGGGGAAGAGCTCTTTCTCCGGATCGATTCTTATCACCAGCACACCTGCCAGCACGGTGTCTCCCTCGTGCGGCATCCTCATCGGGATGAGCAGGTCGAGGTGAAGGTACGAAACCACACTTGCCGTGTGGAATTCTGACAGGAAGATTACCGGGTTGGAGATCGAAGCGGTGATGTTGCGTCTCAGGAATTCACCTGCTGCCGACTCTGATGCGGGAACGGCAAGACCGGGGTTTCCTCCGGCATCCACCAGCACCACACCGCCGAAATCGTAGTTTTCTATAAGTGTTGTCAGGAACTGTTCCAGTCTCGACTTCTCCCACTGGGGTCTATCCTTGATGAACATGGCATCGATGTTCTCCACCAGGGTGACATTTTCATGGATAAGCCGAGCGTCATTGAGCTTTTCGCTTCTCCATTTGGCCACCTGTTCGGCCTTAAGGCGGGCGACGGCCTCCATCTCAGTGGCGGCATCGCGCAGGATTCTTTCCCTCTGCCCGGATGAATATAGCAGGATCACAGCTGTCAGCATTGCTGCGGTGAACAGCAGCACACTGATGGAGGTCCAGGGGAAGGGCGACTTGGTGCTCTTGTTTTTCATCCGGTTCCTGCCGGTTGATTTACAACCGTGGCATGAAGATAATATAATGACAAAGATACAACCGGGGAGGCTGAATGATTATTGTGTGTCAGGGGAAAATAAAAGACTAACCCTGCTCCGGGTTTGGCGAGGTGGAAGGTTCGTTACTGGGGCGCCACCGTACCACCCTGGCGGGTGGGGGGTCTGAAGAACTGCTGCTGCGACACCCCTCACCTGGCCTATGGCGTGTCAGCCCAACTACTTATACCACACCCCACACCAGTGGTTTATTAGGTGGCAGGTGAAATACTCTCACATAACTGCATCACCCGGAGGGTGGCAGGTCAGTATGGATACTGGGAGAGAGCCTGGTATTTTTGTCCGGAAGAGATCCGGAGGGCGCCGCTCTATTTTGCGCTTTTCTTTTCTTTTTTCTCCTTGCGCTTCTCCTTCAGGCTCTTGGTCGGCTCTTTCTTCTGGCTTTTCTTGGTAACAAGTCCTTTTGTCATGGCTCTAAAATTATGATTAACAATAATTTACATTTACGGACCTACTTTCGCTTCAGTCACTTTAAAAATAAGTTCAAAGAATCGAAATTACAACCATTGTTGATTAAAAGCTGAAAAAATTGCACGGGTTGCAGTTTGTGAGAGGCTTCTTAAAAGGCTTGGTCTCAGGAGGGGTTATTTTGACGTATGATTAATACCATTTAGTCAAATAAAATCTGTTTTGTATTTCAATTAGTTTAATTTTAGAGTCGATTTTAAGGCTGAGCATATTTTTATTCTAACGGACCTTCTGTCATTTCGGCAGAGGTTTGCATCCTTCACGGTTGTGATAATTGTGTGCCCAGCTCTTCACCGGAATTTTCACCGGGAGCCTGGCATTCGTTTTTCAGGCTCATTGCAGAGGTCGGTCCAGTGTGACTGACGGAACGAAGGTTTATGAAGGATCAATCGGTGATTATTTACTAACGATCAGAATTACAGCATTTTATAGTACCGGATTTCATCTGAAACGGACCACTGTGATGGAGTAAATCGCGGTAGGAAACACTATAAAATTTGAAAAGTTCATAATACTATAATTGATTATGAAGAGTCTGTTCAATTTGCGTGCAGGGGCAATTATGCTGACGCTGTTTCTCCTGTCGGGCACATCTGCCTGGGCGGATGTTGACGATTACGTTCTCTCCATCAGGAATGTGTCGCATACTACGAACACTATTGATTTTGATTTGTACCTACTTGATGCGGATAATGCCCAGACATTTGAGTTTGCGGCACTGCAGATGGGGTTGCTGCTGAACTCCTCACAGTGCTGATATCGTCGGGTCTCTTTCGGGCTATCCGGGACGGTATTCTGACAGTCTGCTGCGACAGCATGCCGCCGGTGCCTCCGGGTGCCGGAGTCAGGTACAGTCATTTCCACGACAGGAAACGGCACGTTTCTGGCTCATTTTACCATCACAAGTTCAGTCAGTTTCACCCCGACAGCCGGCCTGACATTTTGTTCAAGTTCGGCCTCTTCGCCTCTGTTTCCGACAGGTCTTGATCTGGATCAGCAGTTTGCAGGCAGTGCTGATATCGTCGGGTCTCTTTCGGGCTATCCGGGACAGTCACTAATCAGGCTTGCAGCGAACAGCATACCCCCGTGACCTCCGGGTGCCGGATCAGGTACAATCATTTTCCTCAGAAACGGCATTTCTGGCTCATTTTACGATCACAAGTTCAGTCAGTTTCACCCCGAACACCAGGCCTGACCTGATATTTTGTTCAAGTTCGGCCTCTTCGCCTCTGTTTCCGACAGTTTTAAGTTCATATATCAACGGTGATGCCACGGCTTTGACTGTGACTCCCGGCGTAGATGCCATTGTAGGGTAAACACTTGTTGAAGCAACACTACCTGCTGTGCCTCCGGTGCCGGATCAGGTACATCATTTCAACAGGACTTTCTCTTTTCAACAGTTATATTCTATACCTAGATATTTGTTTGTTATTCTTTCCGCAAATATATACTCTTCACCTCAGATAATCCTTCTGGAGCACCTTGTGTTGCTGACATAGAGACATTTACTTTAACAGTCAGCCCGCTGCCTGCGGCTGCAGGAATAATATCAGGTACTGCAACTGTCTGCCAGGGAGCATCAACAGTTGCATACAGTGTACCGGCAATAGCCAATGCTGCGAGTTACACGTGGGCATACAGCGGTTCAGGAGCAACGATAAATGGTAGCACCAATTCAATCACGATCAATTTTGCAGCCAATGCCACGTCAGGCAACCTGACGGTCACTGGCACGAACACCTGTGGCAACGGTACGGTCAGTGCGAACTATCCATTGCTGTGAATGCAACAATACTGCCTGCACCTTCTTCACCGACAATGTTACAGGTACCGCGATCATACTGTCAAGGCGCGGCAGGCACTGACCCTGTCGGGCTTACCGCAGTGGTTTCGGCGGCGTGGCATCTAACACTCACTATCGCAACACTCCGCGCCTGGACTTACTACTCTTTCCGGACCGGTTGAGCGACTTTATTTGCAACAGGACGGATAGGCGACCCATTGAGTACGGTTAGTGGACCATCAGCGACTCCTACACTTTGTGTTAATACTGTTTTGCCTTTGATTACATATACCGTAACAGGAACCAATGGATACGGCTGGCCGAACTTCCCTGAATGGGCAGGCGGTGATCACTTCTGTCGTAAATATCCGGACTCCACTACTTCAGGAATATTTAATTACACGGTATTTTTAGCAAGTGACTGTGGACATTAAATGCCACGGTACCATCACCGTCACCCCTGCCACGCGGCCCCTCCTCGACCCCGACCCTCTGTATAGGTACGGCACTAACGGCAATCACGCACACTACGACAGGCGCTACTGGCATAGGCACACCCATCGGACTTCCAGCAGGGGTATCAGCCAACTGGGCTGCAAATACTATCACCATCACTGGCACTCCCACAGCGTCAGGGACATTTAATTACACCATACCTCTGACAGGTGGATGCGGCACGGTCAATGCAACTGGTACCATTACGGTCACCCCGGCCAACACAGCCGGTGCAGCCTCATCAACGCCAACACTCTGTATAGGTACGGCACTTACGCCGATCACGCACACCACCATCGGGAGCAACTGGTATAGGACGCCGACTAATTTACCTGCAGGAGTAACAGCATCGTGGGCATCGAACACAATCACTATCAGCGGTACACCATCAGCAGCAGGTACCTTCAACTACTCTATTCCGTTGACTGAGGGATGCGGAACAGTAAATGCGACAGGAACGATTACTGTGAGGGCAAATAACACTGTTACTGCAGCCTCTTCAACACCGACACTGTGCATTAATACCCCATTGACGGCAATCACGCACACTACCTCCGGGGCTACGGGGATAGGAGCACCGACAGGGTTGCCCTCAGGAGTCACTGCCGCATGGGCGACCAATACTATCACCATCAGCGGAACTCCAGTGCAGCCGGAACATTTAATTACACCATACCTCTTACCGGTGGATGCGGCACGGTCAATGCAACGGGCACCATTACTGTCACCCCGGCCAACACAGCCGGCGCGGCGTCATCATCGCCTACGCTGTGCATTGGTACGGCACTTACAGCAATCACGCACACCACCATAGGGGCAACAGGAATAGGGACGCCACCGGGTTACCTTCAGGGTGTAACAGCACTGGGCGTCAAACACAATCACCATCACAGGAACTCCCACAGCGTCAGGAATATTTAATTACACCATACCTCTTACAGGTGGTTGCGGCACGGTCAATGCCACGGGTACCATTACTGTCACCCCGGCCAACACAGCCGGTGCGGCCTCATCAACGCCAACACTCTGTATTGGTACGGCACTTACAGCAATCACGCACACCACCTCGGGAGCGACTGGAATAGGTACACCGACTAGGATTACCTTCAGGAGTGTCACTGCGGCATGGGCATCGAACACAATCACCATCAGCGGTACTCCCTCAGCGGCAGGTACATTTAATTACACCATACCGTTGACCGGTGGTTGCGGAACGGTCAATGCCACAGGTACCATTACTGTCACTCCGGCCAACACAGCCGGTGCGGCCTCATCGTCGCCAACACTCTGTATTGGTACGGCACTTACGGCAATCACGCACCCTACCTCCGGAGCAACGGGAATAGGGACAGCGACCGGGTTACCTGCAGGAGTGACAGCCAACTGGGCGGCAAATACTATCACCATCACTGGCACTCCCACAGCGTCAGGAGTTTTTAATTACACCATACCTCTGACCGGAGGTTGTGGCACGGTCAATGCCACCGGAACAATTACGGTCACCCCGGCCAACACAGCCGGTGCTGCCTCATCGTCGCCAACACTCTGTATTGGTACGGCGCTTACGGCAATCACTCACACCACCTCTGGAGCTACAGGGATAGGTGCAACGACAGGGTTGCCTTCAGGAGTTACTGCGGCATGGGCGAGCAATACCATCACCATAAGTGGTACACCGATGGCATCAGGGACATTTAATTACAGCATTCCTCTGACAGGTGGATGCGGGACAGTAAATGCCACTGGTACCATCACCGTCACTCCGGCCAATACGATTACACTCACATCCGGTGTTGGAACCAACAATCAGACGGTCTGTGCCGGCACAGCTATTACGAGTATTACTTATACAACCACAGGAGCTACAGGAGCCACAGTCACAGGCTTGCCTTCAGGGGTGACGGGGAACTGGTCAGCCGGAGTGGTAACGATCAGTGGCACGCCATCGGCAGCGGGTGCTTTCGGATATACTGTCACATTGACTGGTGGATGCGGTGTCGTCACAGCCAATGGTACCATCAATGCCAATGCCCTTCCGGTAACCTCTGTGATAACAGGTATTGCCACACCGGCATGCAGTGCAGCAGGAGTGCCATACAGCGTCACCTCGACGGGAGGTTCAACTTATACATGGACCGTTCCTCCGGGAGCAACAGTTGCAACAGGACAGGGTACGAACAGCATCACAGTGAACTTCGGAACCACGAACGGTAATGTAGCAGTCACGGAGAGAAATACCGCGGGTTGCTATGGAACGCCAAGAACACTGGCGATCAGCCTCCAGGGATGTGGCCTGTCAGCCGATTTTAGTGCTAGTCCGAGATCAGTATGCATCGGATCTACAGTAGAATTCACTAACCTGTCGACCGGCACATCTGGAAGTACAGCCTACAGCTGGAACTTCGGAGTTGCGGCCAATCCGCTGACCGCCACGGGACCGGGTCCGCATTTTGTAACATATGGTACGGCCAGTTCGAAGGATGTGACGTTGACGATCACAGAAGGTGCGTCGGATGTTGAGACCAAACTTGGTTATATCACAGTCAATCCTGCAAACACGATAACACTCACATCCACAGTTGGCACCAATAACCAGACTGTATGTGTCAATACGGCTGTAACAACTATTACATACTCTACCACTGGAGCCACCGGAGCCACGTTCAGTGGATTTCCGTCAGGACTTACCGTGGGATGGTCATCCAATGTGGTAACTATCACCGGAACACCTTCCGTTGCTGGCAACTTCAGTTATACTATAACCCTTACGGGAGGCTGTGGCAGTGTGAATGCAACAGGTAATATAAATGTTACTCCGTTAAATACAGTCAGTGCTCCTTCATCGACTCCTACAGTTTGCATTAGTGCACTTATGGCGCCTGTAACACATTCAACCAATGGTGCCACGGGCATAGGCACTCCCATCGGACTTCCAGGTGGGGTGTCAGCCAACTGGGCGGCAAATACAATCACCATCAGTGGTACTCCGACGGCATCAGGGACATTTAATTACAGCATACCTCTTACCGGAGGTTGCGGAACGGTCAATGCAACGGGAACCATTACGGTCACCCCGGCCAACACAGCTGGTGTTGCCTCATCAACGCCAACACTCTGTATAGGTACGGCACTTACGGCAATCACTCACGCTACCACCGGAGCTACGGGCATAGGTGCACCGACTGGATTACCTGCAGGAGTTTCAGCCACCTGGGCGGCAAATACGATCACCATCAGCGGCACTCCCACAGCGTCTGGGACATTTAATTACAGCATACCTCTGACCGGAGGATGCGGCACGGTCAATGCCACAGGTACCATCACCGTCACCCCGGCCAACACAGCCGGTGCGGCCTCATCGACGCCAACACTGTGTATTGACACGGCACTTACGGCAATCACGCACCCCACCTCCGGAGCTACTGGCATAGGTACACCGACTGATTTACCAGCAGGGGTAACAGCAGCGTGGGCATCGAACACAATCACTATCAGCGGTACACCTTCAGCAGCGGGGACCTTCAACTACACTATACCGTTGACTGGTGGATGCGGAACAGTAAATGCAACAGGAACGATTACGGTCAGGGCAAATAACACGGTATCTGCCGCCTCATCAACGCCGACATTGTGCATTAGTACTCCGTTGACGGCAATCACCCACACAACAACAGGGGCAACAGGAATAGGGACAGCCACCGGGTTACCTTCAGGGGTGTCAGCCAACTGGGCGGCAAATACCATCACCATAAGTGGTACACCGACGGCATCAGGGACATTTAATTACAGCATTCCTCTTACAGGTGGATGCGGCACGGTCAATGCCACAGGTACAATTACTGTCACCCCGGCCAACACAGCCGGTCCAGCCTCCTCAACACCGACGTTGTGCATCAACACGGCACTAACGGCAATCACGCATGCTACTACCGGCGCCACTGGCATAGGTACGGCCCTCGGACTGCCAGCAGGGGTGTCAGCCAACTGGGCGGCAAATACTATCACCATAAGCGGAACACCAAGTGCAGCCGGTACTTTTAATTATACTATACCCCTTACCGGAGGTTGTGGCACTGTCAATGCTTCGGGAACAATAACAGTAAATCCGGCCAATACAGTCGGTACGGCTTCATCGACTCCTACACTGTGCATCAACACGCCACTTACGCCGATCACTCACACCACATCGGGAGCGAATGGAATAGGTACACCGACTAATTTACCGGCAGGAGTGACAGCATCGTGGGCATCGAACACAATCACTATCAATGGTACACCTTCAGCAGTTGGGACCTTCAATTACGCTATACCGTTGACTGGGGGATGCGGAACAGTAAATGCGACAGGAACGATCACGGTCAGGGCAAATAACACGGTTACTGCGGCCTCCTCAACACCGACATTGTGTATTAATACCCCATTGACGGCAATCACGCATGTTACGTCAGGGGCTACCGGTATAGGAACTCCTACAGGGTTACCTGCAGGAGTAACTGCAGCCACTGGGCTGCAAATACTATCACCATTATTGGCACTCCCACAGCGTCAGGCATATTCAATTACACCATACCTCTAACCGGAGGATGCGGAACGGTCAATGCCACAGGTACCATCATCGTCACCCCGGCCAACACAGCCGGTGCGGCTTCATCAACGCCAACACTCTGCATTGGTACGGCACTAACAGCAATCACGCATGCTACGACGGGAGCCACTGGGATAGGAGCACCGACAGGGTTGCCAGCAGGAGTCACTGCGGCATGGGCGAGTAATACTATCACCATCACAGGAACTCCCACCTCGTCAGGGACATTTAATTACAGCATACCTCTTACCGGAGGATGCGGCACGGTCAATGCCACAGGAACCATCACCGTCACCCCGGCCAACACAGCCGGTGCGGCTTCATCGACGCCAACACTCTGTATTGGTACGGCACTAACAGCAATCACGCACGCTACGACGGGAGCCACTGGGATAGGAGCACCGACTGGATTGCCATCAGGAGTCACTGCAGCATGGGCGAGTAATACTATCACTATCAGTGGAACACCTGCAGCAGTCCGGGACATTTAATTACACCATACCTCTTACCGGTGGTTGCGGCACAGTCAATGCCACCGGAACAATTACAGTCAATCCGGCCAATACAGTCGGTGCGGCCTCCTCAACACCGACATTGTGTATCAATACGCCACTTACGTCGATCACGCACACCACAACCGGAGCGACTGGAATAGGTGCACCAGTCAGCTCGCATGATCGTTACCTGCAGGAGTACGCAGCGATGGGCATGCAAATACCATCACCATTAGGGCACTCCCAGCGTCAGGGGCATATAAATTACACCATACCTCTTACAGGAGGCTGTGGCAGTTTGAATGCCACCGGTACCATCACCGTCACTCCGGCCAATACGATTACACTCACTTCCGGTGTTGGAACCAACAATCAGACGGTCTGTGCCGGCACTGCTATTACGAGTATTACTTATACAACCACGGGAGCTACAGGAGCTACAGTCACAGGCTTGCCTGCAGGGGTAACGGGCAACTGGTCAGCCGGAGCAGTAACCATCAGTGGCAACCCATCGGCAGCGGGTGCGTTCGGATATACTGTCACTTTGACTGGCGGATGCGGAGCCGTCACCGCCAACGGTACCATCAATGTCAATGCCCTTCCGGTCACCTCGGTGATAACAGGCACAACTACACCTGCTTGCAGCGCGACTGGTGTGTCCTACAGCGTTACATCCACGTCAGGGTCAACTTATACATGGACAGTACCTGCGGGAGCGACAGTTGCAACGGGACAGGGTACGAACAGCATTACAGTCAACTTCGGGGCCACCAACGGTAATGTAGCAGTCACGGAGAGAAATACCGCGGGATGCAACGGTACCCCGAGGACACTGGCGATCAGTCTCCAGGGATGCGGACTTGATGCCAATTTCGAAGGTAATCCGCTATCCATATGTATTGGTTCTTCAGTGACATTTACCAATACATCTACGGGTACCACCGGAAGCACATCATACAATTGGAACTTTGGATCTGGGGCTACACCGGCAACGATTTCGGGTATCGGACCTCATACAGTAACATACAGCACTACAGGATCCGAAGACTGTTTCATTGACTATCACTGAAGGTGCAACAAACACGGAGACGAGGACTAATTACATAACGGTAAATCCCACTAATACAGTTAATCTGACCTCCGGAGTTGGCACCAACAACCAGACTGTATGTGTCAATACGCCAATTACAACTATCACATACTCTACCACTGGTGCTACCGGAGCCACTTTCAGCGGATTCCCATCAGGACTTACCGTTGGATGGTCATCCAATGTGGTCACGATCACCGGAACTCCTTCCGTTGCAGGCAACTTCAGTTATACTGTAACCCTGACCGGTGGTTGCGGAACGGTCAATGCTACCGGTAACATAAATGTTACTCCGTTAAATACAGTCAGTGCTCCTTCATCAACACCTACTGCCTGCATTGGTACAGCTATGACCTCTGTTACACATTCAACCACTGGTGCCACGGGCATTGGCACACCCATCGGATTGCCAGCAGGGGTGTCGGCTAGCTGGGCAACAAATACTATCACCATAAGCGGAACGCCAGGTGCAACCGGTACCTTTAATTATACCATACCACTTACTGGAGGTTGCGGCACGGTGAGTGCCACCGGAACAATAACAGTAAATCCGACCAATACAGTCGGTACTGCTTCATCAACTCCTACATTGTGCATCAACACACCACTTACACCAATAACGCACACCACATCAGGAGCCACTGGTATTGGAGCATCCGACTAATTTACCAACAGGGGTAACCGCATCGTGGGCATCGAACACGATTACGATCAGCGGCACTCCATCATCAGCGGGGACCTTCAACTACTCTATTCCGTTGACTGGTGGATGCGGTACAGTAAATGCAACGGGAACGATTACGGTCAGGGCAAATAACACTGTAACCGCCGCATCATCAACACCGACATTGTGCATAAACACACCTTTAACAGCAATAACACACACAACAACAGGGGCAACAGGAATAGGGACAGCCACCGGGTTACCTGCAGGAGTCACTGCGGCATGGGCGGCAAATACCATCACCATAAGTGGCACATCCGACGGCGTCAGGGATATTTAATTACAGCATACCTCTTACAGGTGGTTGCGGGACAATAAATGCCACTGGTACCATCACCGTCACTCCGGCCAATACGATTACACTTACATCCGGTGTTGGAACCAACAATCAGACGGTCTGTGCCGGCACAGCTATTACGAGTATTACTTATACAACCACTGGAGCTACAGGAGCCACAGTCACAGGCTTGCCTTCAGGGGTGACGGGCAACTGGTCAGCAGGAGTGGTAACGATCAGTGGCACGCCATCGGCAGCGGGTGCTTTCGGATATACTGTGACATTGACTGGTGGATGCGGGGCCGTCACAGCCAACGGTACCATCAATGTCAATGCCCTTCCGGTCACCTCGGTGATAACAGGCACAACTACACCGGCATGCAGTGCAGCAGGAGTGCCATACAGCGTCACCTCGACGGGAGGTTCAACTTATACATGGACCGTTCCTCCGGGAGCGACAGTTGCAACAGGACAGGGTACGAACAGCATCACAGTGAACTTCGGAACCACCAACGGTAATGTAGCTGTCACGGAGAGAAATACCGCAGGATGCAACGGTACCCCGAGAACACTGGCGATCAGTCTCCAGGGATGTGGACTTAATGCCAACTTTTCAGGTACTCCTCTGTCAATATGCGTTGGTTCCTCAGTGACATTTACCAATACATCTACGGGTACCACCGGAGGTACGATATACAGTTGGAACTTTGGATCGGGAGCCACACCTGCAACGATCTTGGGTATAGGTCCCCATACAGTAACATACAGCACTTCAGGATCAAAGACTGTTTCATTGACAATCACTGAAGGTGCATCAGATACGGAGACTAGGACTAATTATATAACCGTAAATCCCACTAACACAATTAACCTGACCTCCGGAGTTGGCACCAATAACCAGACTGTATGCGTCAATACGGCTATTACCAATATCACGTATTCGACTACAAGTGCAACTGGTGCATCATTCTCAGGCCTTCCGCCAGGGGTGAACGCCAACTGGGCATCCAACGTTGTTACGATCAGCGGAACCCCGACCACTGCAGGAACATATAACTATACAGTAACACTGACTGGTGGCTGTGGAAATATTACGGCCAACGGGACTATTAACGTAAACATATGTGCCAAAACCTTAAATCTTACTTTATTCCTCGAGGGTTTGTACGATGGAGCGAATGGCCTGATCAAAGTGCAGAACTGTGTTGATGGAGAAACCCCCTTTGACCTGTTCCCCGGTCTTGTGTCTGACACACTCACTGTGGAATTGGCCCAGACAACCTCACCTTACACAACACTATTCAGCCAGCACGGAGTCCCTGTGAATACTAACGGTACAATATCTCTGACTTCGGTTCCCGGCGGCTTATCAGGCAATTATCACATTGTAATAAAACATCGTAACCACATCGAAACTTGGAGCCAGGCCACTTCATTTGCTGGAAGCACTGTAAACTATAACTTCACTGATGCAATCAGTAAAGCCTGGGCAAATAACATGGTTCTTACCGGTAGTATTTACTGTATCTATGGTGGTGATGCCAACAGAGATCAGTACGTTGATGGCTTCGATCTGGCATTTACATTCAATAATAACAGATTAGGCTCTTACGGATACCAGCTTCCGGATATTAATGGCGACGGTTTTGTCGACGGATTTGATCTGGCCAGGGTATTCAATAACAACAGGAAAGGCGTTGGAATGATTACTCCGATCGCGCCTCTCAAAAAGAAATAGAAAAAGACTAACAGATGAAAACATATCATAACGGAAAAACAGTCGGTATGGGCACGATAGCAATTTACATCAGGAAGAAGATCGGAGTATTTCTCAGCCTTTTTTTATTTTCAGTTTCCCTGCCGGGGTACTCACAAACCTGTGAAGTCACGCTCAGGAATGACTCCCTGATCGATGCGAATAACCTTATTGTTGACATATATGTACGAGCCACAAGTGGTACATTTTACTATTCCTGGGGACAATACAAAATCAGCTTCAACTCAGCTATTACCAACGGCGGGACAATAACCGGAACCATCGTGGATGGATTTAGTGACCTGACGAACTCCACCCAATTGCCTGCTTCAATAATTGTCGGGAGCACCTCCTGGCGGGCTACAGCTGGGCCTATACCTGGATCACAGGCTGCCTGTTCGCAGATCTCCGCGACCGGGTATGGCACCAGGATTTGCAGGATAAGGCTTAATAATACTGCAGTCTTCGCTGCCAGTGCAGCTGATATGCTTGTAGTTACAACGGTTCCCAACGCAACGGCAGTCTGGTATGCCGATGCCGGAGGTTTCTCCGTTGCCGCAGCAGCAACCATGGTCAACGGGAATCTCATCAATCCCGTTCTGAACGGATCACTCTCTTTATTCAATGTGACCGGAGGCGGAACTGCACCAACCCCTGTGGGTCTGAGCGGCTCCCAGACGCCAGGTGTTAATTATCTCCTGCTGAGAGATGGTTCAGTGTCAGGATCTGCTGTCAGCGGTACAGGAAGTGCTATATCTTTTGGAAATCAGATTGCAGGAACATACGGTGTCAGAGCTCACAGAATTGGCACGTATATGTATAGCGATATGAGTGGTACCGTTGCTGTAACAGAGGCTTGTGCACCGGTCTCCATATCGAGCCAGCCAGTATCTGCGAGCATGTGTTCCGGAGGGAGTACTACGTTCAGTGTGACCGCCGGTGGCACCTCGCCCTACACCTATCAGTGGCAGTATTATAATGGGTCGAGCTGGGTAAGCGTAACCAATGGCACTCCTGCGGGGGCAGTCTATGCCAATGCTACTACTGCTACACTTGGGGTATCAGGTATTACAGGCGCAGGAGCTTATCAGTACCATTGTTATGTAACGAACTGCAGCGGAGGCTATAATGCCACCTCGAATGCAGCCACTCTGAGCGTTTTGGGCTTACCGTCGGCTTCGGTAAGTGGGACGACAGCTGTTTGCCAGGGTTCGTCCTCGCCGAATGTTACATTTACAAATCCGCAGGCATTACCTGTGACGATAACATATAACATAAATGGTTCGAATCAATCGACCATTAATGTTGGAGCAAGCACAACGGCTACCTTACCGGTGTCGACTGCAACGGCAGGTGTTTTTGCATATAATCTGGTCAGTGTTGCGTATCAGTCAGCTCCGGCATGTTCGACAGCTGCCAGTGGCACAGCGACGGTGACGGTCAACGCGGTTCCGTCAGTAACGAACCAGACGACATCGATATCCTCGGGCGGGACATTTACGGTAACTCCTGCGGGTGTCCCAGTAGGGACGACGTATACATGGCCTGTTCCGACCTATACGGGTGGAGTGACCGGTGGTGCTGCACAGGCTACAGGGGCAACGAGCATAAGCGGCACATTGACGGTCCCGTCAGGCAGTGGTACGGCAACGTATACAGTTACGCCAAGATCAGGGACATGTGTCGGGAATACGTTTACGGTGACAGTGACAGTTACCTCGACATGTGCACCGGTATCGATATCGAGCCAGCCAGTATCTGCGAGCATGTGTTCCGGAGGGAGTACTACGTTCAGTGTGACCGCCGGTGGCACTTCGCCATACACCTATCAGTGGCAGTATTATAATGGGTCGAGCTGGGTAAGCGTAGCCAATGGCACTCCTGCGGGGGCAGTCTATGCCAATGCTACTACTGCTACACTTGGGGTATCAGGTATTACAGGCGCAGGAGCTTATCAGTACCATTGTTATGTAACGAACTGCAGCGGAGGCTATAATGCCACCTCGAATGCAGCCACTCTGAGCGTTTTGGGCTTACCGTCGGCTTCGGTAAGCGGGACGACAGCTGTTTGCCAGGGTTCGTCCTCGCCGAATGTTACATTTACAAATCCGCAGGCATTACCTGTGACGATAACATATAACATAAATGGCTCGAATCAATCGACCATTAATGTTGGAGCAAGCACAACGGCTACCTTACCGGTGTCGACTGCAACGGCAGGTGTTTTTGCATATAACCTTGTCAGTGTTGCGTATCAGTCAGCTCCGGCATGTTCGACAGCTGCCAGTGGCACAGCGACGGTGACGGTCAACGCGGTTCCGTCAGTAACGAACCAGACGACATCGATATCCTCAGGCGGGACATTTACGGTAACTCCTGCGGGTGTCCCAGTAGGGACGACGTATACATGGCCTGTTCCGACCTATACGGGTGGAGTGACCGGTGGTGCTGCACAGGCTACAGGCGCAACGAGCATAAGCGGCACATTGACAATACCGTCAGGCAGTGGTACTGCAACGTATACAGTTACGCCAAGATCAGGGACCTGTGTCGGGAATACGTTTACGGTGACAGTGACAGTTACCTCGACATGTGTTCCCGTTGTGATCACCGCCGATCCGGCCAATGCAAGCATATGTGCCGGAGAAAGTGCATCGTTCAGTATCACAGCCACGGGGACCACTCCTGCATATCAGTGGCAGTACTAATAACGGGTCGACCTGGGTTAGTGTGGCTAACGGAACACCGGCAGGGGCAGTCTACAGCACTGCGACAACTACCACTCTTGGAGTATCAGGTATTACGGCAGCGGGCAGTTATCAGTACCGTTGTTCGGCGACGAACTGCACCACAAGCAGTGACATATCAAATACCGCCACACTTACTGTCAATGCCAATCCGCCCCAGCCGGTCATAACAGCCGACGGACCCCTGACCTTCTGCTCAGGAGAGGACGTCGTCCTGACAGCTCCCGAATCGAGCAGCTATCTCTGGTCAACAGGAGCTATTACACGAAGCATCACAGTTACCACAGGTGGTAATTTTACCGTGCAGGTAACCAATGCTGCCGGCTGCCAGAGCGTAGTCGTCAGCCACTACGGTAGTCACGGTTAATCCGCTTCCCTCAAGGCCGACAATAACTCCTTCCGGATCAGTAACCATCTGTGCCGGAAGCAGCCAGACACTTACATCCAGTGCCGGGGTAAGCTACCTCTGGTCAAACGGGGAGACCACACAGAGTATTTCGGTTAACACAACCGGTAGCTACACAGTACAGGTTACCAACTCATTCGGCTGCCTTAGTACTGCCTCCCTGCCGACCACGGTAACAGTCAATCCCATTCCAGCGACTCCGACAATTACTGCTTCGGGGGCAACAACATTCTGTACCGGCGGCAGTGTGACCCTCACTTCGAGCGTAAGCTCAACCTACTTATGGTCTACTGGCGCCACAACACGCAGCATTATCGTCAACTCAACCGGCAACTACTGGGTGAGGGTGGCCGACGCTGCCGGCTGCCAGAGTGCCCAGTCGGCAACGACAGCTGTCACGGTTAATCCCCTGCCATCTGCACCAACAATAGGCACAATCACACAACCGACCTGCACGGTGTCTACCGGCAGTGTGATACTAAGCGGCTTGCCATCGACAGGAACCTGGACCCTGACGCGTAATCCGGGCGGAGCAACACAGACAGGCACCGGAACCAGTTACACTGCAACCGGTATACCTGCAGGCACCTATACATTTACAGTTACCAACTCGAACGGATGCACCTCTGTTGCTTCCGCTCCGGTTGTCATCAATACTCAACCCGCTGTCCCGACTGCACCCATTGTGGGCGCGGTTACTCAGCCGACCTGTGCCGTATCAACGGGGAGCGTCGGGTTCAGCGGGTTACCTTCTACGGGCATATGGACTCTGACGCGACTCCCCGACGGGGATATAAGCACCGGGACCGGTACAACGGCCACCGTAACAGGCATCCCGTCAGGTTCCTATACCTTTACCCTAACCAATGCCGCCGGCTGCACCTCTCCGGCTACAGGTACGGTAACGATCAATGCTCCTCTGCCTGTTCCAGCGGCACCTGTGCAGACAGTCGACTGCACCCTTGGCTTCAATCAGGCAGCTGTGACAGTGACCAGCCCGGTTGGGGCAGGCTATGAATACCGCCTTGACGCAGGCACTTACCAGACTGGCACTTCCTTCAGCAATGTCACCAACGGCAACCACACCATTACGGTTCGCAATTCCTCAGGATGCACTACCACCGGCACGACCTTCTCCATCAACTGCGGTTGCGTTAATCCTCCACTGTTGACATTGACAGCTGCTTCGGGAAGCACGTGCGGTGTCACAGCGGTTACCGTCAGCGGGAACACCTTCGGTGGAAGCGCCACGAGTGTAACCATTACCGAGAACGGAGGAGGCACGGTCACACCGGCATCTTCTTCAGCCTCGCCTTTCTCTTTCACCTACACTCCGACGGCTGCTGATGCCGGAAGGACCGTTGTCATCACGGTGACCACGAATAATCCGCTTGGCTCACCCTGCGCTGCGGCATCCGCCACCTACACGCTGACAGTAAATGCCATTCCTGCCGCTCCTCTGCCGGGTACGGTTACACAACCCACCTGTGCAGTGCCATCTGGAAGCGTAATGCTTAACAACCTTCCTGCATCGGGAGACTGGACAATCACACGTACACCCGGAGGCACAACAACAACAGGATCAGGTACCAGCACCACAATCACTGGGCTGGCACCGGGAACGTATACATTTACTGTGACCAACTCACTTGGCTGTACATCGCCAGCATCATCAAATGTCGTAATCAATGTGCAGCCTGACACGCCTTCGGCCCCGGTTGTTGGTACGATAACCCCGCCTACTTGTGCTTTATCAACAGGCAGCGTGGCGCTTAGCGGACTTCCCGCCACAGGTACATGGACTCTGACACGGACGCCCGGTAACGCTATCACAACAGGAACGGGTACAACACGGACAATCTCAGGTATTCCTCCGGGGACCTATACATTCACGGTTGCCAATGCTGCAGGATGCGTCTCACCCGCCTCGGCAGAGGTTGTGATAGTTACTCAGCCCGTCACCCCTGCTGCGCCGGCAATCGGGACAATTACGCACCCGACATGTGAACTGAGCACTGGCAGCATCCTTCTGGACAATATGCCTGCAACAGGAGAATGGACACTTACCAGATACCCGGGAGGAATTACCTCAACCGGCACAGGTACGAGCACCACTATTTCTTCTCTTGCAGCAGGCACCTATAACTTTGCCGTCACCAACGCAGACGGATGCACCTCGTCTCGTATCGGCCAATGCGGTCATAAATGCACAGCCTCCGACTCCGACAGCTCCTGTGGTAGGCACAATTACGCATCCAACCCTCACCGTCGCCACTGGAAGTGTAGTCCTCTCAGGACTGCCGGCAACCGGTACATGGACTCTGACGCGTAACCCTGACGGCTTCACCAGCCAGGGTACAGGAACCACCCGTACTGTGTCCGGACTGGAACCGGGTACTTATACTTTTACGGTGACGAATTCTGTGGGTTGCACCTCCGCAGCCACAGGCGATATTGTTATCAACGCAAGACCCGGTGCACCCGTGGTGGTGATAAACAATCCGCCGAACATCTGCTCTGACCAGACGGCTGATCTCACTCAGCCGGCAGTTACGGCAGGGTCAGACCCGAACCTGACGTATACCTACTGGAGAGACGCCGCCGCCACTCTAACCCTCACAAACCCTGCGGCAGTTCCGGCAGGTACCTATTATATAATGGGAACATCCACGGCTGGATACAGTACAACCAGACCGGTAGTTGTGACCGCTGATGAGCTTCCTGTGGCAAATGCCGGTCTTGACCAGGTGCTTGATTATACCTTCGGGACTACGCTCAGTGCTGATATACCATCAGTGGGCACCGGTATATGGGAGCTTGTCTCAGGCACCGGGGAGCTCTTTAATGCAATGGCTCCCTCAACCCAGGTAAATGCATTGTCCGAAGGAGACAACGTCTTCAGCTGGACAGTAACCAACGGTGCCTGTTATCCGGTTACCGACTTTGTGACGGTGAAGGTCAACAGCCTGATCATTCCTACCCTCATCACTCCCAACCAGGATGGAGCCAATGATTATTTCGTACTGCGTGGACTGGAAACTCTGGGCCGGACTGAGCTGACGATCTTCGACCGCAGGGGCCTTAAGGTCTATGAGAACAGCGACTATGACAACTCCTGGGAGGGACAGGATTACAACAGCAATCCTCTTGCGGACGACACCTACTTCTATGTGGTTCGTTCAGAAAACGGCACATCATTGAGCGGTTATATCGTCGTAAGGAGATAAATGATGAAACCAAAGTTGAACAAAACCGATGAAAAAAGTCTTTAAAACCAGGTATTACGGGCACCCAATACTCCGAATAATAAAATTCATGAACATGAAAAAGATAATCAAATCACTGATCCTCCTGCTCATACCGGTCGGCCTTGCCGGCCAGCTTACCCCGGTAACGAATCAGTACATCCTGAATCCGTTGAAAATCAATCCTTCATATGCCGGCAGCAGGGGAGGACTGAGCGTTGCGGCATCTTACAGGCAGCAATGGGTTGGCATTACGGGTGCGCCCCGTACGATGGGCCTCGAGATTGATGCCCCTGTGCTATCGAACAAACTCGGGCTGGGACTTTTTGTGGTCAATGATCAGATAGGTGTGACAAAACAGACAGAGTTCATGACTTCATATGCCTACCGGATCAATGTCGGAGATGGCCTCCTGGCACTTGGCCTGGGAGCAGGACTGGTTGCCACCAACACCGCATGGTCAGACCTCATAGTCCTCGATCCGGGAGATGAGTATTACCTTATCGATTCACGGGTGTTTGTCGTTCCTGACTTCAGCTTCGGGATATACTACAATGTGAATAACTACTTTCTTGGATTTTCCATCCCCAGGCTGCTCGGATACGAGTTCGACTTTGATCAGAACAAGTATTCACTGAAGGTGGATCCCGGGCAGTATAACTATGTTCTGAATACCGGATATCTCTTCTCACTGGGTCAAAAGACAAAATTCATGCCCTCGGCCCTTGTCTCTTACTCACCTGGCGATAAGCTTCTCTATGATGCCAGTGCACACTTCATACTTAACGACAAATTATGGTTGGGCGCCACTTACCGGAGTACCAGCTCAGTGTCCGCCCTCGCCCAGTTTGCAATAAACAACCAGTTCAAGATTGCCTATTCATATGACTACAACTTTGGCGAGCTCAGCACCTACAACAGCGGCTCACATGAGATCATGCTTCGGTATGAATTCCGCTATAAGGTTGATGTAATCAATCCTCTTATCTTTTAGATCGAACCTATTCCAGTGTTGTTTACAGGGATTAGTGTAAAAAATCAGGATCTGAATACAAAACTTTGGAGTAACTTGTACACTCAGAACTTCAGGACAATGAAAATAAGGACTTCGGCATTACTATTGACAATTATTTTAACGGAGGGAGTAATCTTCTCCCAGCAAGAACCCTACACAGTTACGAAGAGTGCCTTCAGCACCGATATGTACGATGAATTTGCGCCGGCCTTCTACAGGAACGGTCTGGTGTTCTGCACTGACAGGGGACAGGCGGTCAGCAGCCAGGGACAGGCTGTTGTTAAAATGTTTTACGCCGACACTGCAGCGAACAACTCCAGGAGCAAGCCCTTTTCCAAGGACCTTAAGAGCAAGCTGAACGACGGCCCGGTGACATTCAACCGGTCCGTCGATACAATCTATTATTCCAGGAACCTGGTCATTGATGGTAACTTCAAGTTATTGTCGACCTATCGAAATAAGCTGGGGCTCTTTTACGCTGTTGCCGAGGAAAAAGGATGGGGCAGGATCCGGGAGATACGGTTTAACACCGAATGGTTCAACATCACAATGCCCTGTTTGTCTCATGACGGGAAGAGGCTCTATTTTGCCTCTGACAAGCCCGACGGTATTGGCGGCCTCGATCTGTATTACAGTAACTGGAAGAACGGCTACTGGGAGGACCCGGTTAACCTGGGCCCGGAGGTCAATACCGAGGGAAACGAGACATATCCCTTTATCAACGAGACCGGTGAGCTCTTCTTCGCCTCCGACGGCCGTGACGGATTGGGCGGGAAGGATATTTATGTGACCAAGCAGAAGGGCACCGGTTGGTTCGCACCGGTCATGCTGGCGGCGCCGATGAACTCTGAATATGACGACTTCGGCATTGTCACCAGCGCCACTATGAATGAGGGATACTTATCTTCAGACAGGGCAGGGAGGTCAGTGGATATTTACAAATTCACTTCCAACATGCTGCAGATATGGTTCAGTGAGCCGCAGAAGGAAAACCGTTACTGTTTTGCAATCTCTGACACCGGTCTGATAGTGGTTGACACTCTCAACCTGCGGTATGTCTGGGATTTTGGTGACAATACAAAGGCCTACGGAACAAAGGTTAAGCACTGTTTCCCGGGACCGGGTAATTACAGCATCGCCCTTGATATAGTTGACCGCAGGACCGGCAGCAGCTATTTCCGTAAGCAAGCTTATGAAATCGAAATCATCGATTACGATCAGCCCTATATTACTTCACCTGATTACGCGGTCACTGGTAATGTTGTTGAGTTCGACGGCATGAAGTCATATTGCCCTGGCTACACCATAACCGGCTTCTTCTGGGATCTGGGCGACGGCACTCAGAAGACAGGGGCATCGGCAAGGCATACCTATACCAGGAGCGGTGAGTATACCGTCAGACTGGGACTGACACTGCGGTCGCCTTCCACGGGTGATATTCTCAAGAGAGCGGTGACTAAGAAGATAAGGGTCTTTGGCACCTCCCAGGAGATGGATTCATTCCTTGCCGCCAGGCCGGCAACAGGTCAGGATGTGATGGATCTGAGGCAGTTTGAAAATGTGAAGATCAAGTCACAATATTCGGCAGAGGAGGAATACATTAAGGAGGCAGTCTTCCAGGTGGAGATACTGTCATCAAAAACGAAGATGGAACTCTCCAACCCGATCTTCAGGAGTGTGCCGGCGAAGTATACTGTGAGGGAGGTTCATTATCCGGAGACAGGCACGTACAGTTATGTTGTTGATCAGCAGATGAGTCTCATGGCTGCCTGGCCGGCCTACGCCGAGATGCTTTCTGACGGTTTCAAGGGCGCAGTCGTCAGGTTGTTTGTATTGGATGACCCCGCCGAGAGAGAGCTTAACGTTTTGAAGAAGAACTACGGTGTCATGACCGATACCTATTTTGATGCCAACAACAGGCTTGTCACAAATGCCTATCTGATGCTTGATCAGGTGGTGATGCTGATGAACAAGTATCCCGGCATCAAGCTGGAGATAGGAGTGCACACCGATAATCAGGGCGTTGCCGGCACCCTTGAGAGGTTATCGCAGACCCGCGCACAGGTTATAGTTAACTACCTTATTAACAGAGGCATAAGCGCCTCGCGTCTCACCGCCAAAGGTTACGGCGGCGCCAGACCTGTAGCTCCCAACACCGGCTGGCTTGAACGCCGCCAGAACAGAAGGGTGGAGTTCCTTGTTATTAAATAGGATTTGGCTTAAAATCTTTTAATCTTTCAACTGACAGTTTATGAGGAATATACTGATCGTAATTCTTTTACTTCTTAATACAGCCGCAATCTATTCCCAGCAGGTCCTGATCATCAGGGAACAGGAGTATATTGATATGGAGACAGCATCATCCGAAGGTGTAAACATTCCAAGAAGCCAGAAAACGCTGCTGCAATTTCTGAATAATTCACTGACCGCGGTCAATTCTTATGGTTATATGCTGCAGGCCGGAGACGAAAACCCGGGAACAACAAATAATAATCTGGATGGAGAGATAATTTCGGGTAACAAGTTTACCTGGAACGGAACTGATGAGACAAGCATGACCCACGCACTCTTCACAGGGTACAACATTGATGTTGTCATCAAATACAACTATTTGCTGAACACCCCGAACGGAATTCAGAGAAAGTCTGCCGGTATGACTGATAACAACGGATATATTGCGTACAACATCCTGAAAAATCCAAAACTGGGAATTGCCGTAAAGGGGATCAACGGCATCAAAATTTACAATAATACCTTTTACAGCGACAAGACCTCTGATCAAACGAATCGGGGTTTGATAGACATTTATAACAACACTGACAATGACCTGAATACCCCCTCAAAGGGAACGAAGATTTATAATAATATTTTCTATACAAGGAATAGAATATTTACCATAGATATTCATGATTTAGAATGCCTGGAAGGATTTGAGAGCGATTACAATGTGTTCTGGTGTGAGACAGGTGAGCCTCTCTTTCAGGTGGACGGAAAGACCAAAACATTTGCCATGTGGCAGGCAATGGGGTATGATCTGCATTCAGTGGTGATCAATCCAAACTTCGTTGATATAACTGATTTTGTTCCGGCCCTCAGGCTTGACTACGGGAAAGACCTGGGAATAGCATTAATAGCAGGGCTGGCAGTCGATGCCAAATGGGATAGGACAGAGATTCTTACTGCGGATCAGAACGGACTTTGGCAGGTTGGAGCACGCATCTATAAATATGTAGAAGAAGAGGAGGAGGAAGAGGAAGAAGAGGAGGAGTTGCCACGCAATATGACCCTGATATATCCCAACCCTGCTCTTGGTAATTTTTATTTATTATTGACTGATCCGAACAGGATGTATCAGACAATGAAAATGTATGACTCAAATGGGAAAATCGTACTGACAAGGCCAGTTGAATATGGCCGGACAGAAATCCCGGTTCCCAAAAACTTTGCAGCAGGATTGTACACAATTACACTTGAGGCTGACGATCTTGATAGGTATATCAGGAAGCTGATAATCCTTGACTGATAGACTGTTTATCCCTTGATGAATTTTTGAGTCAGCAGGATCTGGTTAGATGCGATAATTACAATATAAGTGCCGCTGTACAGATGTGACAGGTCGAATTGCCTGGTACTGTCTTCTTTTGACAGTTCTTCTCGATACACGGTTTTTCCTATCAGATCAACAACCGTAATTGTGAAAATTGTCGGCTTCCATCAATGTTGTAAAGTCAATTGTAAACAGTCCGTTATTGGGATTAGGATACAAATTGAAATACTCCCTGGCCTCGATATAAGCGGTAACCGTAAATTCCAGCAGGGAAGAAGACGAAGTGGCCTTCAGGTTATCGGTTGCTACAGCCTTGAGCACATAGGATCCGGTCGGCAGGTCCTTGAGAGTAAATGAATAAGGAGCTGATGTTCTTTCTTCAAGCTTTACAGTACCGTTAAAAAGTTCCACTTTGGTGATTGAACCATCCGGGTCAGAAGCATTTATATCAATGTTAATAGTCGCCGGAGATGTGAATGAACTTCCTTTTGTGGGTGAAGCAATACTAATGACTGGCAATTGATTTGCAGGTGTGGCTGATTTAATAACTGTAATGGATACAGCAGCAGAGACGGTTTTTAAATTTCCGTTATCAGTTGCAACTGCAGTCAATGAATAGGTCCCCGCGGGGACCTCTTTCCATGTAAAGGAATATGGAGCTGAAACTTTTTCTCCCAGTTTGACGGTGCCCTGGAAAAACTCCACTTTGATTATCGACCCATCCGGATCAGATGCCGCTGCATCGATGGTAATTGTGGCAGGTGAAGTAAAGGAAGTACTTTTCGCCGGAGAAG
>CAWDHN010000006.1:0-277493 GCA_963802145.1 uncultured Rikenellaceae bacterium | reverse complement strand
AAAGCAGTTTTCAGGTCTTTATCGGAGCCTCGAGGGCCAGGGTGAAGGTAGTCCTGCTTTATTCGAATACTTCCTCATAAATGGCTGGAAATATTACTTGCCTTAATGACGTAACGGATATTAGAGCTCTTTATATTTATTCAGGGAGCCCTTTGATTTCTCTAAAGGGTATTTAAGGGCGTTCATCTTTATTTTGTCCATTACAATTCTTGTGACATCAAATTTGTGCCTGCCTGCGAGTAAAAAGCTGAATATAATAATATCTGCGAGCTCCTCCTTAAGCCTGTCCGGATTGATACTCTCACATTCCTCAGCTGTTTTCCAAAGGCATAACTCATTGAGTTCTGCTGCTTCTACGGATATTGCTACTGCAAGATCCTTGGTGGTGTGAAACTTTTGCCATAGTCTTTCATCCCTGAATCTTTCGGCCTCATTAATAAGATTTTCGATATCAGACATATTGTTTTGTTTTTTCTTAAAATTAATAAATCCAGCTTGCCTTATTATGCATGAGCTCATAATAGGCTATGCAGAATTCTCTTATACATGCAGAATTACTCTCAACTGTTGGAATTAAAATTTTGGAACTCAAATAGGTTGTGGAGTAGCAATCTTTCTTTGCGACAGGTGTTGATATAATGTCAGTAAAAAGTGTGGAATATCTTAGAAAACGAGATATAATGTAATAGTTTTGGTCGCTGATAATAGAAGGAGATGAACAGGATCAAACAGGTTCTTGCTGAAAAAGGATTAAAGCAGAGCTGGCTCGCCGAGAAACTAGGCAAAAGCTACAATATGGTTAATTCATACGCTCAAAACAGACAACAACCGAGATTGGAGGTTTTGTACAAAATTGCGGATATTCTTGAAATTGATGTAAAGGAACTTCTTGCTGAAAATACTCAATATGGCAAGTAAATTGAATTTCATTGATTTGTTTGCGGGTTGTGGTGGTCTATCGGAGGGATTTCTGCAAACAGGCAATTATCGTGCCCTGGCACATGTGGAGTGGGAGATGCCTATGGTTTCCACCCTTCGGAAAAGACTTGCTGATAAATGGAACCACAGTGAGGATGAGGCAAGAAGACGAGTTATACATTTCGATATTCAAAAAACGGAGGAGCTTCTAAACGGTAATTGGCAGAAAGATAGCCTCGATAACTATGGAAAGACAAATCATGACTCAGTAATACTCAATGGTATAAGAGGATTGCTCAATGGTGAGAAAGTGGATCTCATTATTGGAGGACCTCCCTGCCAGGCATATTCGATTGCAGGCAGGGCCCAGGATAAGAATTCCATGAAGCTTGATTATCGCAACTACCTGTTTGAGAGTTTCTTGGCGGTTGTTAAAGCGTTGGAGCCTGAAGCGTTTATTTTTGAGAATGTGCCTGGTCTACTAAGTGCAAAGCCGGGCGATATACCAGTGACTAACAGGATTTTTGAAGCTTTCGACAAGGCCGGTTATCGGATCAGGAATCCGAACCAATTGAAAAGGGCTGTCTACGACTCTTCTGATTTCAATGTACCACAGAAGCGAAACCGAGTTATAATAGTGGGAGTGAAAAAAAATGGGCCCCTGAATTTGGAGAAAATGTATGCTAGTATTTCAGGAAAGAAATCAATGAAGGATGTAAGAACTGTAAGGGATGCCATATATGATCTTCCTGCGTTAAAACCTATAATGAAGCCTCAGAAAGCAAACAGACAAAAGATTTCACACTATCAGCCCGAAGGAGAAAACATTAAGTATCATGTACCCCGGTATCATAATAACCGGGATGTTGAAATTTTCAAGTATTGGCTGGAGAACAAAATGAATTACAAAAGTTCAATTGAAAAGATTGCATATTATAATAATATGTTTTCCAAAAACTCTAATCACGCGAAGTATAGAAACCTTGAATGGAAAAAACCCTCGCCGACTATAGTGGCGCATTTATATAAGGACGGACTCATGTTTATCCACCCGGATCCTGAACAAGCAAGGTCAATTACTGTGAAGGAAGCTGCAATACTTCAGTCTTTTCCAAATGATTTTGAATTTATTGGAAGTATGGGTGATTGTTATAAGATGATTGGAAACGCAGTCCCACCAGAGATGGCAAGGTTAATAGCTGAAGGGGTGTTTGAATATTTAAGTAATGAAAGATAAATCAAAAAAACTAAAGATACTCGTTGCCTGCGAAGAGAGTCAGGCTGTCACCAAGGAGCTGAGAGAGCTGGGGCATGAAGCATATAGTTGCGATCTTCTACCTTGCAGTGGGGGACGCCCAGACTGGCATCTTCAAATGGATGTTCTTACAGTTATAGAGCATAAAGGTGGGCTTTTGCAAAATGGCAAAAAAATCAGGTTAAAGGGCAATTGGGATATGATGATTGCACATCCGCCCTGTACATATCTTGCTGTAAGCGGTGCACAATGGTATTATGATCCTTCAGAAAAACACCTTCCTGTTGAGAGTAGAAAGCCTCACCCGAAATACCCTGACCGTGCTCAAAAGAGAGAAGAGGCTGTTGAATTCTTTCTTGCGCTTGCCAATGCTCCAATCCCCAGGATTGCCATTGAAAATCCGATTGGTATTATGAGCAATAGATTTAGAAAACCTGACCAGATTGTGCAACCTTACTGGTTTGGGGATAACGCTACCAAGGCGACCTGCTTATGGCTGATAGGAGAACTACCCAAATTGATGCCCACAAATGTGGTTGATAAGGGCGAACGGATTTTTTTTAAGAGTGGTAAAAGCCAACCAAAGTGGTATTCCGATGCTTTTGTAAAAGCAAAATCACATGAAGAAAGGCAGATTTTAAGGAGCAAAACGTTTCCCGGTTTTGCGGAAGCAATGGCTAAACAATGGGCTGGAAAGATTGAAGTGTCAAAAGAAGGGGAAATGGATATCTAAAGTAGACCACTTTCGACAGGCTCATAATCTCCAGCCGAAAGTTCGAATTCTTTCATTTTTCGTATTAATTCCAAAAGTTGATTAGCTAACTGTTCTTCAGTGGATTTGAAGATATTCTGTAAGTTTGAATCAATCAATAATCCAAGGCCGGCTTTGTGAATAATATCAACCTTACATGGATAAATTCTAATAGTCCTGCCTCCAGCCAGCTCATCGTCAATTTCAAAATGTAATTTCTCCGGTTGGCTGTCTTGAATATAATGGGGATAGATAAGTCCGATTTCAGAAATATTACTGGCTATTGCATAGGAAACCATCTGATAGACATCAGCCTGGGAGACCGTCAAAGATGAATTAAAGTCGCTTTCCTCCGTATTGTCATCAATGTCAGGTGATATCTTTTTATACTTGGTATCCAGAATTATGCATTTGTTATCGGAAAACCTGATGACTACATCATTTATCATCTTGAATCTTCCTATCCTGTTGTCAGGCACCTGTCTTACGAGATATGTTCTTCCAGGCCTGTTTCTGGACACTTCCCTGAAATCAGGCAAGGCATATTTCCTTAAAAGGCAAAAGATGAAGTTTTCAAACAATTTTTCGGAAGGAATCAAGAGGGCAAAAACATTATAGTCGTCTTTCCATTTGTAGGCTGACAATGATGAAAGAAACAATCTGCAATTGTCAAGAATGGTTCTGAATTCTTCATAAATTGGATTGAGCCTGACTTTGTCACAGTCTTCTGATTTTATTTCAACAGCCTCAACATCGTCAAGAATAAAAAGTATCTCCTCAAAATTCCTTCTGGAAAGCGGATTCTTGGTAAATCCTTTTAACATTCCTGCAACGAACTTGACAATTCTGTTAAAGAGATTATCCAGCTGGAATGAATCATAAACACATGGTATTAAATGATGATTTCCGTTTGAGTAGTTCCTGATGTAATGGTTAATATCAATATGCCCGCGAACCGTCTGAAGATTTTCAGAAAGGGTGGAATAGTAATGGTAAGATCTGTTGGAAAATACATCAAGAGTATACGAGGAGAACAAATAAACAAGAATCTCAAGAAAATCACATTCAATTCCCTCTAGGTTACTGGCAGTCGAAGTATAGAATTGTTTTTCAGTTCCTGACAGCCACCAGAGAATATGAGCCATAATGGACCTTATCTCGTTTACAGAATAGTTATGTCCTTGTATATAAAAGATTTTTGGCAGAAGATTAATTGTATATTCCTCAGAATCTGTCCGGAAATGAATTGTCCCGATCCAGTTTCGTGAAGTCATTTTGGATCTTCCCAGATCAATGAATCTTTGTCTCTTTGAAACTGATTTATAAAACTGATATTCCATAGGAACATACTTGTTCCGATCCTTCCAGATAAGGTCCAAAACAGATTTAAGTGATTCCGCAAATGAATCCTGATTTAACCTTGGGATGATATTCAATTCATCCAGCTTTTCCCACGAAATACCTGTAAATTCAAAGAGATTAATCGTTTGCTCTCTCATTCATTTTATATTTCAGCAATCCTGTTTTTTCAAAATAGTCCTTGTCGAGAGCGAAGCCAATCTTATCCATCTTTTCAAGGACTGTTTTCAAATCATTACGGTAGTATTCCGTTAGCAGAGGCAAAATATTCTGATTAATGATATCGGCTAAAGGTGAGTCCTTCAGGAAATATGCATGTCCAATCTGAAAATCTACTCCTTTGTCCTTTAGTAACGCCTCGTTTAGTTTGATCAGGAATGTTTTCTTCAGATTTTTGTCTGACCCATATCCGAATCTGTCGATAAGATTAGGATCGGGGTAAACAGGCACGAATTGAAATCTTCTTCTCAAGGCAATGTCAACGAGAGCTATCGATTTGTCAGCAGTGTTCATCGTACCGATTATGTAAAGATTAGGCGGTACTCCGAACAACTCACCTGATGGTAGTGATACAGTAAGCTCATTTTCCGCTCCAATCCTCTTATCCTCTTCAATCAGAGTAACCAGTTCACCAAAAACCTTGGATATATTAGCCCTGTTAATTTCATCGAGTATAATAACATAATTTATATTTTCCTTGAACTCTTTCTTTTTTAGATTAGCTTTTTTTTCGATAGATTTAACAATTTCCTTCATCTCATCGAAGGTCTTGTTTTTCAGTTCTTCAAAGATTTCCTGGTAAGGCCATAATTCTGTATTGTCCAGTTTTCCCAAAGAGTTATGTGGCCGCCAACCTTGTCGATCGGATGAAGCCAAAAAATCAATCTTATCTCTATGATTTTTAACGGAGTTTGGATTTATATTATACTTCTTGCCTAAAAAACTAAAAGTTTCACTGTTACTCTCAAATCCAAAATAATTGTTTGCTTGCTTCTCTGATTTTGTGTTGAATTTTGAAAGGAAAAAGCATATCCTTATTAAATCTTTATTTTCAATATTGTTCTGAACAACTTCTCCCTCGTCCTGAAATGTTCTAGTAGCAAGATCAGCCACCCTTTTAAAAATGCCGTCTTTGAGCTCAAAAAGCAAGGTTCCATGATCCGTCTTGGGTTTCAGGCTCTGTACAAAATCCTCGTAACTATAGGATGGGTGCATTGTCACGAAAAAGACTCTTAGATTTCAGAAGAGATCTGAAAATTTCACGGTTTTCTGTACGCTTTTTCTTTTCATCTGGATCCGATGATCCTAAACCTAGTATCTTAAGGGATTCTTCAATAGTTGAGTCGGTTTTCCCGGTTCCAGGAGGTCCGAAAAAAATCGTATTCAGATTCTTAGCCATTGTATTCTTTTCAGTTTCGATATTCAATTCGTCTGTTAGCAGATAGTTATTTTTCAATTTTGAGTTCAGGCCATTGTATCTTGGATCTGCTTGCTTAACGATTGTAAGCGAAAAGGATTTATCTGATAACTTATTGAAAAAGATCAGATCACCTATTTCGAGTCCTGTTTTTTCAACAAAAATTCTGATGTCCTGTTTTTTTCTGATTATAGTCTGAACTGATTTGGAAATAGAAGGATACCTCACCTCCACAACAGCTTCGTCATCCCTTTTATGCAACTGAACACCAAAGAAATGAATTGCAGCCTCGACATTTAATACCATCGTCTTCCTGACATCCTGGTCAGATGCCTTTTTTATATAGTATTTCATTATTGATTAAGTTTAGATACAAGGGTGTCAGACAATGCGTGCAACCCTCTCATATTACTTGCTTCAATAATTTTGTGTAGACGGAAATATTCAGAATCAGTACTCCTGTATCGATTGAGAATATATGTCTGTTCTCCAATGCGATCAAACACGATAATATCATCCGGGCGGAACCAAAAGTCATCAGGAGCCAGATCCCTGTTCAGATAAATACGATATTCATCCCTCGTGCCTTCTTCCCTGTTGTACTTGTCGTTATGATATACCAATCTTGCAAAGACAGGGTACTCATTGTATCCTACCCTGAATTCCAGGATTACAAAATCATTGTTTATTGTTTTGCTTAATGGAGGGAAAAAGCATGTTGCTTGCTTGGAAATATAAAACATCTGACCTGTAGATAGTTTACCGTTACGATAACCTAGCTCATTTGTAGTCAATTTTTTTAAATAATATCTGAAATCGCTCATATATTAAGAATATACCTTAAAACATCGTCTTGACAATCTACGAAATCAACAGATGTTATTCCTTCCAGATCAACAAGGTACCTAACCTTGCTGATTCTGGGACTCAGAGGCATTATAAGTTCAGCAGACGTAAGTTTTGGGAATGAATCGTTTACTAAGAAAAAACTACCCCTAACAACTTGATATTTGCAATTTTCATACTCATTAACGTCCCTTGGATCATATCCTCGATTATGTAATTTGTTGATGAAACTGTTGTAGGCATTCGGCGTGTCACGAACATTATCTGAAATTGCACTGATTAATTTAGGCAATGTAAGGTTGTCATTTGCTGCCGATCTTATGAGGAGTATTGAAAGTATGTGCTTCCTCCTATCAGGTAAAACAAGGAGCTGATCAATCCCATTTATTATGTGCTCATGTCTCTCCTTCAGAGTCGATTTTACCTCAACCACATTATTATCTTTTATAAAATCTTCCTCCCCGCGGTCCGCAGTCCAGATATCGATAGATTCAGACCCCATTATTTGCGAGAGCCTGTCCAATAAAACCAGCTCCCCTAAAAGACCAATAACTTCATCTTCAGGTAGAAGTTCATTTGCCGGTTCAGAAAAAAAATGCTTCCATTTACTGATAATCTTGTTTACAGATTTTGGCATATCAGTGGTTGATGTATCGTAATCAACCAGTATTTCCTTAATTAAGAGCGAGAAATTATTGTGGTATGCAGGGAATGTGCATTCAAGGTGAATGTATGGCTTCTTTATTTCCCCGGACTCTCCGAAGGTCTCATGAGTAATATTAAGCCCACTTATATTAGGCAGCTTGCCTGTGCCTTGCACTGATTGCATCACACAACTTAAACTTCCAGTAATATTTCTGAAAATATATACTTTGGTATCGATACGAACATCCAGATCAAGCTTGAGAGCATTGATTATGTCACTTGCCGGTAATGAGGCCAGATTATTAGTAGTTAATTCTTTGTAATTCATTTCATCAGATTATTTGACGGTAATAACCTCCACCCTGATCATCAGGCGGAAAGATAATTGAGAAAGACACCGGATCTCGCTTATCATCCTCTTGTAGACCTTGATACAGAGGTACGCGTGTGGTAGATTCTTTATCCATAGGTTCACTATTCCTGTCAATTATATAGAGCAGAAGCAATGGTAACGTGCGCCCATCATATTCATGCTTTGCGTTCGCATCGAGATCTATTTTTCTGTCTGTTCTGGAGGTAATAGCTTTTATGTTGTAGGCTCCGTTAACAGGTTCACCAACCAATCGGGCTCTGTTAACTGTTCTCACAGAAATACCTTGAATCACTTCGATTAGACGATTATTCCTTCTTTCCCCAATACTTACCAATGCGACATTCCATATAAGCAAATCATTTTCCACATTTTTTGAACTAATAAAATCAAGAAGCTGTGACTTATCGAATTCCATAAAAGTACCATCAGGGTGAAAAGCAACTCTGAATGAATTTAGAAAAGGCAGTACCAAAGTAACTGGAACATTTGTTGCAAGCAATGAGGGGTAATCGCCAATTCCCTGAGGGGTGAATTCTATATTTGCACCAGTAATCCTTGATACAAAACTTTTCAGGATTTCAAAGTTATGATCAATTGAAGCAGGGTGTTTAAGTGTCAGCCGCGTAACAGAAACCTGTCGGCCTCCATAGTTCTCCATTAATACCGCTGCTCCAAGTTTATTCTTTGCAGTTGGCAACAGGCCAAGTATTTGTCTCACGCCTATGGCGAAATCAGCAGGTGTTCTTCCTTCCGGATCTTCTGCCATTTCACTCACACTTGCGCGAAACTCCAATTCAACTATGGCCAATTCCTTGAATTCCTTCCACAGCAATTTGCTCGTATAGATCCTAACCAGATCTTCATAGCCTTTTCTATAACCAAACCATCTGCCCATTTGAAGCAGAGTGTCAAACTGACCTGATTCTCTCAGAAAATATGTTACCTGAAGGCCTTCAAGAGTTAATCCACGGGATAGCTTATTTCCCCCAATTGCTATAACTTTCATCGAAGGCTCCTTGGCATAATCCAGCTTATCCGCCATGGAACTGTTGAGTGTTCTCACAATTACTTCTTTTGAAACAATTATCCTTATAGTTTCCTGCAGCACTTGCTCGATCTCAAAGTAGATATTTTCTGAATGAAGTTTCTCATTAAGTTGTTGAGCATTATCAATGAAATCATGGTAGATCTCTTGAAGCCGTCCTTCATTGTAATGAGCGGGTAAAGTAGTATGTACATAAAAGTCAATCATTTCTCCAATTCTGTTCAGCCTGTTTATTCTATGATCAACATTAATCATCATACTCATCGGATGTCCATTCTGGCCTCTAAGATTTCTCAGAGCAATACCAATGAAGAAAGTGTAAATAGCTTCTTCGAGCCCTGTTGTTATGTGCCCATGATTAGAGAGTTCCTGCTTTTCCTGACGGGGGTTTTCTATTTCGGTCACAAAAAAATGGTCAAGATTTTCATTGAATATTTGTCTTGTTCCGAAGTATCCGGGAGGTTCCGGTAATGAATATATGAAATTCCTGGGGTACAGGTCATCCCCAAGTGTTTCGTTATCAGAATCATATTTAATAAAGACATTTGCGAAGGGAGTAGCTGTATAACCAACATATGCTTTTCGTGGAAAGGCTCTAAGAATAATTCTTATTTTTTCGTTTGTTCTTGTTGGATCACTATCTTTTTTTGTTGCATTACCGTCAACAGATGCCTGGTCTGCTTCGTCATCAATCACTAGCAACGGAACATTTGCCCTGACCGTCGGTGAAGCTGCATTCACCCATCTGATAAGCCTATCCATTATTTTTACATTCTTCTTGATTATAGCCAGAACCGGGTGTTGTGTGTTGGCAAAAACATCAATGAACCGGTTAATACCCCTGCCACTGAATTCTCCTGTTTCATTGGCATCGAGCCATCCGGCTGAGGTAAGGTTTTCCCATCTTCTTGGAGCTTCGAGATTATTCCATTCAACAAAAGGTCCCTCGAGTTCCAGATTATTGTGACCTGTAAGTTCCCGGTCAATTCTAATTTGAGTTTGCTGACGCAGTTCGTCATGAATACCAGCCAATACAATAATAAATCTATAACCTGCATCAGCTGCTTTTGAAATTAAGGCAGTAAAGTTTGCTGTTTTACCACTTTGAATAAACCCAACAACAAGGCCCTTTGAATTAAATTCATCCCTTGATGGATTCTCTAGACTTTCCAATATGGCTTCAGTCTCGAAATCAATTGAATTGATTATTTCAGAAGCTCTTTCAGTTCCATGCTTTTCTCCAAAAAACGACCGAAGAAAATTCTTGTGTTTCCGCCAGTAAAATCTTGATTCGATATCTGGCGTCCATTGCTCATGTTTTTCTGGATCAGGATCAGCTATAATTGTTCCTCTTTCAAGTTCCACAAGATCCCGGCCATAGTTTAAATCAGAAATAAAGTAACTCTTAAGTTCCCTTAGAAGCTCTTCCTTTTCACTGTCCACCAAAGGCCTCCTGCTTTCAATACTAACTTTGTAGTCGTTAACATAATCTTTAAGCATCTCTTCAGTGACCCTCTGAATAGTATAGTCAGATGTGATCTGGGATACTATAATTCCCTTTGCATTAGACAACAGTTCATTCATAATCAAACGATTTTTTCATCAACGATTTTCCTTAAAACCTGTGATGCAACTTCCTTCATTTGTTCGAAAAGAAACTCATTATTATTAGTGATACATTTAAGCTCTACAAATGACATAGTAAAAAGAAATGCATCCATTATTGCTGTAATTCTTTTGTCCTTTTCATGATTTCCGTAGACAACGTCATAGAAAGGATGGTTTTTATTTATAAGTACTTGAAATTCGCTGTCGGGATTTGGAACCATTTTCCAGAAATATTTGTCATCTTTAAAGGATGCTGAAATGATCTTCTGACCTGCTGTAAGAGTTTTGTATGTTGTGTCATTGGTAATTCTTTTGCCATTCGTATTACTGATCAAAATTTGGTTTTTTTCATTGAGCGTGGTTACTGAAATATTGTCATCATTTGCCATTGTTGAAGAAAGGTAACTTACTGTTTTGGTGTTGTTGCGTACACTGTTTTCAATTTCATTTCGTTTTTTTTCAGACGCAGCATATCTTGATTTCGCGGCAGCAATAAAACCTTTGTTTATGTTGTCAATCAAGTGGTTCCTGAATGCTTCCGGAAATTGCATTCTTGTTCTTTTAATATCCAAAGTAAACAACTCATCATGCTCTTCGGTCAAATCAATACTTGCTCTTGCAAGCTTATCATGTTCATCCAGTGCTTTGGTCCGATACCATCCACCAAAATTTATTAACCTGTTATTTCTGTACACATAGTATCCCTGTGCTTCATTCCAGGATAACACTCCTTTGGCCTCCTCCCATGAATCAATAGAAGAGAACTTTGACTTTCCGGGTTTTTTGGGATTTGTCGGGAGAATATAACGTTTGATATGTATTGGCGGTAAATTCTTGTCTATGACAAAACTTCCATTTTTTTGACTTAAGTCCAATATTTTGGTATGTTCCTCATGTCGACAGAATGGGTCTAGAGCTTCTAGCTTATCTCCATTGAAATATATATTATGTTTCCGATCCATATTTTCACCAGTCAAAAATCTGTGGAAAATCAGTCTCAGATAAAGCGCCAGGTTGTCAGATTTTCTGAAATAGAAATTTGTTGCAGTAACAAGTGACTTATGACTATCGAAATTCTTCTGGAATTCGAAAAGATCATCCCATAATACTGCTGTGAAGCTTTCCCTTGAAAGCAAACTTAAGAAACTTGTTTCATGACCTCCTTTTCTTTCTAAGGCAAGGACATTCAGTTTGGGTTTAATTTCATCAATCGGTAATTTAAACAATTCCCATTTGTCAGTCTTTTTTACGTGATTCATGTCCCACTGATAGGCAGACAAGTACCCCCTTGATGATCTTGAGATAACGGTTAGCTTGTTTGCCTGACTTAATGAGGCTGTTTTCATCCCCATTCCGTATTTGCTTAGATCTCCCTTTTCATATTCATCTGCTGAACTCCCCAGCCTCATTGCTTCTTCAAGCCTTTCTTCTGACATGCCCCGACCATCATCAAATATTCTTATTCTGAATCTATTATTGGGATCATGATCAAACCATATGTAGATATTATCAGCATTTCCTTTTGACTTTGAGAAAGAGTTGTCCAAGATATCTGCAACAGCTGAATTGAGATCATAGCCCAGGTCCCTCAGGGCAGCAAATGTTCTTGCAGCAGCCGGGATTGATACTATCTTATCTGCCATATTTCATTAGTTTTTTAAACAATTTTTCCAAACAAATTAACTTATTACCCTTAAGCTCACATTCGAATATTGTGTAGATGTTCCAATTCAACTCATTAAGTTGTTTTTTTATTCTATTATCCCTTTCCTTGTTGGTATTTATTTTCTGTAGCCACCACTCCGTTCTGGTCTTGGGCACTACAAAGTATTTACACCCATTATGTCCATGCCAGAAACATCCATGAACAAATATTACAGTCTTGTATTTTGGCAAAACAATATCAGGTTTACCTGGCAAATCTTTTACATGAAGCCTGTATCTGAAACCATTCTTAAAAAGGAACTTCCGGACAATCATTTCAGGCTTCGTATCCTTACTCCGGATCCGGCTCATGTTGTAACTTCTTATTTCCGGTTCATGTACGTCTGTCATGTCACTAAGATATTGAAAGCCTGCTCAGAATTTGCCATGATTTATCAACAACGCTAAAACTTTATTAGGTAATCCATCAGATTGTTGTAAGACACTCGGGGTAGTTTCATAAAATCATAGCCCGGGTGACTATTCTTTTTAGAAAGTAATACATTTTCGGATGGGCTGTGGTCTTACCTGAGTCTATTCAAGATTAAAGAGTGAATCCAAGTCATTTATTTTGTTCAGGGGTGGTTTGTCAAAATAAATCCCCATACCACTGTTTGTGCTGCGCACTCCCCTCAGGAATATGTAAATGACCCCGCCGAAATCCCTGTCGTAGTCAAACCTGTTACTTCCATTAGGATCTTTCCCCAGCTTCTGCTCCAGGTAACGCTTCGCGGCGATGGTATAGATATGATACTGAAGATGATAGTTGCTGCCGGCCATTGCCTCTTCCAGATTCTCTCTGTTGTATTTGTCAACGCTGTTCCCGAGGTGATTGGATTTCCAGTCGAGGATGTAGTACTTGCCGTCATGTTTAAAGAACAGATCGATGGACCCGGTCATCATTCCCTCAATCTTTCTTTCAGTCGAGAACTCCACCTCGGGGATTATTTCTGAAATCTGTTGCTTGTTAAACCGGCCGAGACTGTAACAGAACTCCAGCTCAGGAAGCTTTTGCCCGTTTGCCACTTCACTCAGCATGTAAGTCTCACCTTCACATCTGATTACGGCATTCATCACATGATGCACCATCTCTTTGAATAACGGCAGGTTCTCATCCTTGATAATGTTTCGGTAGTATTTTGAAGCATCAATCAGTGTCTGATCCCAGCTTTCAGGCTCGTTGAAAGTAAGCCGTTCGAAGATGCTGTGTAGCGCTGTCCCGACATTGGCCCCGCGGCCCAGATCCTGGAAGATAAACTGGTCGTAATCCTCAGGCTTGCCCAACTCAGCCCTTTCGAAAGGAGCCGAGTGATGTGCCCTGCTTAATGCACTGTAGCTGTGTATGCCGAAATTATTAACAACCTCGAGATCAGCAGGCCTGGCCCTCGGAGTAAATATTCTGTCCGCCATCCCTGCGGGGGTATTTGTTTAATACGGGTTCCTTCACGACGTCTTTCTCAAAAAGCGGTCCGCCTGCCTTCAAGAACTGCTTCAGCGAGGAATCTCCGAAGAAAAGATTTTCGCATACATACAGTTTATACTGGGCTCTCGTAAGGGCTACATAGATCAATCTCCGGTTTTCCTGTTCAGTCTGCTGCCTGTATAACTCCATCTGATCCTCGCTGGGCCAGGGAGTGAACTTGTAACCGTCTTCCGTCCGGAAACTGAAAATATCCACATCCTCCTTAATTCTCAGGTCAAGAAACGGCGCAAAAACTATTTTAAAGGTTAATCCCTTGGACTTATGAACAGTCAGTATCTGAACGGCGTTATCCTCACTTTCAATTCGCTGTTCGTATTCCTCTGATGACTTGTCCTTCTCGCGCTGAAGCCATACAATCAGTTCTTCGGGCGTATACCTGGTTTTAAGGGTGACCTGGTGCAGGATTTCTGCCAGCTGGTAAAAATTGGACAGGGCTCTCTGACCGATAATGCCCTTGGCAAGACAATGCTTTCTCACCTGGTAGGCATCAAGGAACTGAAACAACATATTGTAAATCCCGCTGCTGAGCCAGGTGGCTTTAAGTTCACGGAACATATCCAGGTGTGCCTCCGGATCCAAATTTTCAATGTCCGTACGACTTAAACCGAAGCTTGCATTCAAAAGGACCTTGTTGATGCCGCCTCTTTCAGGATTAAGCACAACCGGGAGCAGGCTGAGGATTGTCTTTGCTTCCGCCGATTCCAATACGGATGACTCATCTATCGTGACTGAAGGGATATCCGCTGCTGAAAGTGCCTTCCTGACATCTTCAGCCTGATAGTTGGTTCTGGTAAGAACTGCTATATCCGAAGGTTCAACAATATGGCCGTTAATCCTGATGTTATCTGTTGTTAGTAACCTCAGGATCTCTTTCTTCACAAAAGCGAGGATCTCCCCATTGTTCGGAAAGGAGTTGACTGATACAGGTATAATGACTGAACCTGCTTCAGTCATGGTCCCCAGTTCAATGCCTCCCTTGTTCACGGGTTTGTAAACAATATCTCTGTCATAAAATGGATCTTCAGTACTGAAAATAATATTGAGGGCATATATCAGATCCTGTGTGGATCTGAAATTCTCATTCATCCTTTGAACTGATTGTACCTCATTTGCAGCTTTCTTATATGTCTCTATGTCTGCCTTGCGCCATCCGTAGATTGACTGTTTGGGGTCGCCGATGTAAAAGACAACAGCATTTTGCCGGAATATCCTGCTGAAGATTGAATACTGCCATGTGTCAGTATCCTGAAATTCATCAATAAATACTGCCTCATAACGTTTAAGAACCACGTCATTGATTGATCCCTTCTCAACTGCCTTGTGCATGATGGAAATAAGATCGTTGTAGGAAATGACATTTCTCCTGCTCTTGATATAGTTAACCTGCTGCCTGAGTCTAACAATGATCTCTGCACATATAAGACCCGCATACGTTTCCGTGAGTTTTGAAAGTTCATCTTCAACGCTGATAAAATGGTTCACTTTTGCAAGTTCTTCAGGGAAGAATTGACTAAAGTAACCGGGAGCTCCTTTCTTGTCTTTGCATTTTTCAATAAATTCTTCACAAAACCGATCTGGAATTTTGCATTTTGTTATAAGTCCCTCTGCATAGCGATTACCTGCTGCCCGCCGTGCTATTGTATTCCAGTTCTGTGAGACGTGGCTCCTAAAATCATCAATTGCTGTATCACACTCATTGATCTGATCCCTTAGACGGGTAAGGGTCTCTTCCCGGTTGATCGGGTCAAACACGTAATCCTTGTCATCGAGAGCGCTGGTAACTACCTTTGAAACGGTTTTCGGGGAGATGTGATCACGCAAATGTCTGAATACCTCCAAATATTGTATGGTATTGATTTCTCTTCTCCAGTAATCATTTGCAGCATATTCGACCAACGCTGCCGTATCGGTGATCAGTTCCGATTCGAATGAATGACTCGCCTCAAAAGGATTATTCGTAATGAAGCCGTGACAAAAACTGTGTATGGTCATTACTGACAGACTGTCGAGACTCTGCATTGCCTTTTTCAGCAAAACTGCCTTTTCCGGGGATGGTATTCCTACGACATCTCTGATCCTGGCTTCGTCAATTAATTTTCCAGATGCATGCCTGTAGGCTAGCCTTACAAACCTCCGTATCCGGGTTTCAAGTTCAGCAACGGCAGGGATGGTGAAGGTGACCATTAGGATCTTCTCAATGGGAATCTCCTTTTCAAGAATAAGTCGAAGTACAAGAAGGGCAACTGAATATGTTTTGCCCGTACCGGCACTGGCTTCCAGAAGTTTTGAACCTTCCAGATCAATATCAAGTACATTGAATTCCTCTTCCATAACTAATTGGTTATCAGGTTCAGCAGTGCAGCAAGGTTTCTTATACGGCCGATGTCATCCTCATTTATCCCGTTAAAGTAGCCTTCATCATAGAGAATTCTGACATAGGGGTCAGGTTCTTCGCCGCTGTAACTGTTTCCCTCAGCTTCCTTCCTGAATGCAGTAAAAACCTTTTCAGGAGTTGCGGCTGCCTTGACAGCCTCTTCAGCAACTTTTAGGGTGAATTTCAACGGGGTGTCCGAACCGCATACCACATAGTCCATAAGCGTTTCCAGTAATGACAAGGCTGTTAGGGGATCAGGAACCTCCATGGTTGATACCTGACCGTACCTGTCAAGGAATGATGCGGAGCTGATCTTGCCGGCAGCACTGAGGAGCAATGTTTTAAGACGAGCCCTCAACAGGTGCTTCTTGTTGTCCGAGAAGGAGTAAGCGATGAATTCGTCACCGTATACACTGTTTATTATGCCTTTTATGGGAATGTCTTTTATGGTCAGATCAATAACAACACTTTTCTCCTCCCTGTTATTTACAAGATTCAGGTAACTGGCTTTAAGACCGGCTGTTTCCTTCACCAGGTCATCAAGGTGAACTCTCCCTGAATTTTTAAGAGGCAGATATCCTTCCTTCATGCCCTTAAGCAGATACTGCGGAAGGTTCTCATCCGGTACTCTAAGCAGGTCATCCTTTATCAGCCATTTCTGAAGGTGGTCAAGCGCAAACAGTTCAGTTTCGGGCAGGATGTCATCCGGCTCGTCAAATTTTATCTTAAGTATTGTCCTGAAATACCATTCAACAGGGTGTTCGAAGAAGCTGACAAAGGTGTATACAGACAACTCACTGATCTCACTGTTCTTGTTGTCGCCAGGGTCAAAAGGTCTCTCATCATCATTAAAGAAATATGTGAACAAACGGTTATTATTGTCACTATAGGCTGAGCTGAAGCCTTGCAGCGGATGCTTTACGACATTGATTTCCGAACCTGTGTATTCCTCCAGAACATCAATCACGATTGACGGCGGTATCTCCTTGTTATTCTTTACACTCTGACCTATATAACTGAGATAAAGCTTCTCTCTTGCCGAGAGCAAAGTGTCAAGGAAAAGATACTTGTCGGTCTCTTTCCTGGACCTATCGCCTTCGAGGTACTCTTCTCCAAGCAAATCAAACCCCATGAAATGATCTTTCCCCGGAAAGATATCATTGTTCAGTCCGATGAAGCATATTACCCTGCAGGGCAATCCCCTGACCGGTACCGGTGAAGAGATTGTCACATTGCCACTGTTTGGTTTTGAAACCACGGACTCTGTGAAAAGGTTCTTTTTCAGTTCTTCAAGGAATACTGCAAATGGGACTTCATCATTATAATCGAGTTTGTCAGTGAATGAGAGTGCCCTGTAGATTGAAGATATTTCCTGCCGGTCATCTTTGCTGAAATCATCGTGGCCGATGCATTTTTCTATCACATCCTCAAACAGGAAACGCTTCCATTCAGCCAGTGTCCTTTGCTTTGCCTGCTCATCGATTACGAAGCAGAGGTTATCAAAAAAAGCCCTGAGCCTGAGGAGGTCATGGCCTGCTGTTGCCTCAGCGTCACGGAACGGAAACTTATTGTCATAATCATCATCAGTCAGCATTGCATATCCGAGCAGCATCTTGTCAAGTCCGTACCTCCAGCTTACGTACAGGGTATCATCTTCTTCGCGGTTTTCACGACCGAACCTGATGTTGGCCCTGTTCAGGGCTGAGCGGATATAATCGCAGTCCCTGATGCCAAAACGCTGTTTGATGCGCCTGTTTTCAAGCAGGCCCATTACTTTTTCTGAGGTGAGATCATCTTCAGTGAAACTCATGATCTGTTCAAGTGCAGCCGTGACAGTATCCTCACTGTTGCTGGCTGCGCCGGAGATCATGTAGGGGATCTTTACAGGTGCATTTTTAAATACAGCCTTGATATACGGGGCATATTTATTTAAATCGGTTACCATCACGAGGATATCTCCCGGTTTCAGTTGCTTCTTCGCGTTCTCCTTGTTTGTCGCCCGGTCTTTTACAAAGAGGTCAAGAAGGTAATTGTAAAGGCATTCAACCTCCCTGACAGGGGTGAAGCAGTTATTCACCTGGATCGAGTCGTCAGTGGTGAAGGTCAGGTTTACACTATCTGCCGCTATCCCATCCTGGATCCGGCCCAGAAGAGTGTCACCTCTGTTTTCGTGACTCTCATAATTGAATTCACCTAGTACCTTACGGATCATATTTGCCAGTTCTGCAGCCTTGGATCCGAAACTGCCGAGCAGTTCATTCTGAAATTCCCTGCTGTCTGTGGGCAGGCATATATAAAAATCTACACTGGTAACTTCTGCCAGCTCCCTGTAGAATTCCAGATGAAATTCGGTAAAGATGGTAATCCCGAACAATGATATCCTGGGGAAGTTTTTTTTGATCAGTTCAGAATCAGTTTTCATTTTTTCCGTTATCCTTTTCCTGATACTGAGCCGGGATTCAATGTTCAGCTTTTTCCACAGCCATGATTGCCATTGCTCAGCAGGATTGTCAGTTGACAGATTACCGTTCGCCAAATCTTGTATCATACCATTCCGGTAAAGCTGATACTGGTCGAACAGGTCAGCAGTCTTTGCTGCCAGCTGGAACCTTCGGAGTTCGTTACCGTTATAGTATTCAGCAACTTCAGGAAATACAGTTTTGAAATCATTTCCGTCAAGAAGCCTGTAGATCCCGTATTTTATGTTGTCGGTATTGTTGCGAAGCCTTTCGCCCAGAAGGAGTTCACAGACAGCACCAAAGAGACCGTCCTGGTTCTGGAATTCAAAATTTGCAAGGATACCGTTTCGTTCAGCAAGCTCTGTTTTCAGCCAGCCGCTCATGCCGGCTGACTGGGTCACGAATAATTCCTTTGCAAACACATTTAAATCCGGCCCGCTCACCGTGGCTGCCAGTTTCTCACAAAGGTTTTCCAGACGGTTGGAAGTGTAAATGTTATACATGGCGGTTCAGATTATTGTTTTATTAAGCCGTTCTTCCAATCCTGACGCGCGGGAGACAGATCTGTCAACACATCTCCTGAGGTTGTCGGCAGAAGACTGAATCAGAACCCTTGACCTGGCTCGTGTCACGGCCGTATAAAGCAACTCCCGGGTCAGAAGTCTTTCTCCCTGTTTCTCGGGCAGTATCACAACCACATTGTCAAATTCAGATCCCTGGCTTTTATGTATTGTCATGGCAAAAACCGTTTCGAAGTTATTAAGGTAACCCGCAGGTATCTTCCTTATCTCGCCTGCGGAGTTTTCAAAATGAGCATAAAAGTTATCCTTACCGCTCTTTGCTTCTTTTCGGATTATGCCAACGTCACCGTTGAAGATGTCAAGATTGTAGTCGTTTTGTGTTACAATTATCGGCTGGTTTTCATAGAAGCCTTCTGCTCTTGGACTAAATCCCGGGACCGTTCTGGAAAGAAGATAACTGATTTGTTTATTCACCTGTGCAACGCTATGATCATTTTCCCGTGTAACGCAGAGAAAGCGTATCCGGTTAAGCTTTTTCAGAGCCTCCCGGATATCGGGCTCTTCAATGTATTCCCTGTAAATAAGTGCATATTCCTCAAACAACTCTTTTGAAAAGGAATAATCGATTGTCACCTGGGGATCATCTATGTAATTGACAAGATGGTTATGGTTGCCTTCGATAATCTCCCTGCTTAGTTTTCCGATGCCTTTGTCCTTTTCAAAGCGCCTGCTGCCCTCCAGAAATTCAATCTTTCCCTTCAGGAGAGCAGATTTTCCCCGCCCGGCAGATATCTCCGAACACGGACCCTGCCTCTACGGATGCAAGCTGATCCTTGTCGCCAATAAGGAACAGTTTTGTCCTGTCATCTACTGCGCTAAGAAATTTTGCCATCAGTGCACCATCGACCATGGAGCATTCGTCGATGACCACTACATCAAAAGGCAGTTTGTTCTTTTCATCGTGTCTGAAGAATACGCTTCCCGGTTTTGTTTTGAGCAGACGGTGAATTGTTTCAGCTTTTAGAGCAGTTACCTTATATCTGATCTCACTCCTGATGCTGGTTCCTGATTTTTCAATAAACTCCCTGATTGCTTCGGTCATTCTGAAGGCCGCCTTACCGGTAGGAGCAGCCAGGGCAACCTTCAGGCTGATGTTCTCTTCTAACATCGAAACCAGCCTTGTTGAAACGCTGTATGTTTTCCCACTGCCGGGGCCGCCTGTGATTATCCTGAGATTGTCTTTCAGCCTCTTTATGCTCTCTATGATTTCTGTTTCGTATCTGAAGTACCTCTGTAAATATGCTTTCCGGTTCAGGATGATAAACGGTTTCAACTCACCGCCATCATGACTGATAAATTCCTTATTTATCAGTTCCTTCATGAATAGTTCTTTGCTTATGAAGAACGGATTGCTCTCCTGTGGGTCAGGTGAGTCAAGATACTCCTCATAATCAAAACAGATATTCCCTTCACTCAGTTTCTCAGAAAGAGCATAAGCCAGGGCTTCACACCCCTTGAAGTATTCAGCAAATACTTTATGTACATCAATACTCTCTGCCATAATGAAATTTCTTTGGTGTTATTCCTAAAGGCACAATATAAACCGTCATATTCTATGGGTCTAAATATCCTTCATAATCTCATCATAATTCCTTTTCAGTTCCTCTTTCAGCAGCTGCTCCCTGTACTCGTCCTCCATGCCTGTAAGCCGGGCAATATCCAGGGCTGTCACTGGCTTCGGGCCGTCGGCATTCATTATCAAGAACTCCAGTTTGGCCTTCTCTATCTTGTTCATTTTCTCTTTTGCCTGCTTTGCGGTCATTGTTGCTTTCCTTTTCATAGTCAGGTTTATATATCGTTTACGCAGTAATATGTCCAGTCGTCGCTGTGAGGGAAATCGGTTTCGTTCGTCGCGCTGACAATGACGATATACCTTGTCTCCTCCCACGACGACCAGTAGTAAACATCGCACCCTAGCTGCCCGGCGACGGCACGTGCCTCGCTCTCCTTGCACTCTAAAAGGGCGGCTTCCGTCCTCTGGCCCGGTATCTCATTGCCGTTGGCGTCAACGGGGAACATCTCAGTCCTCCAAACACGGCCCGCTCCTGCAATTGTCGAAACAGCGGCGGCAGGGGCGGGGATGATGGCTACCTCCTGGGGTGAGCCGAAGAGGTCGTTCAGCCATGTGCCTGAATTACCCGGACCGGTAATCAGATTTATTGACTTTCCGTTTGCATCAAAGGTCTCGAAGCCGTAATCCATGTAATCATTCAAGTCTTTCATTTCCTAACGTTTTTTGTTTATTTAGATTGTTTGCTTTTCCCGTATTGTGAAATTAAACTTCAGAAGTTGACTGATTTAGGGCTGATTTTCAATTTTCCTGAGCTGCGAGGGCGTTTCCGATATTTGTTATCGCATGGTAGCACCCGTTTACCACCTCAGTCATTTTTTCGAAATCTAGTTTTTCAATCGTATCTTCCTCTTCATGGTAATTTTTGTTCCGGAGCATGGAGGTGTCATTTATCATCACCGCGTTGAACCCGCAATTCCAGTAATTCAGGTGGTCGGAGAGCTCCAGGAGCTCATTGACCCTGGGGTCCGTCACGGTAAAGGCCGTTACGGAGCATTTTTCGCGGATAAGTCCGGTAATCCTTTCTGCAAAAACCTTCTGGTGACTCCGTCCTGCCACGATGATGAAGTTGCCCCTGTCGGGGAAAACTTTCCTCATATCCTTCAGTGGAATATCCTGCGATCCGGGCTCATCGGAAAAGTAACCTATCATCTCGAGACAGACCATGCCGAGTATCTCCTGTCTAACCAGCAGGAGCGATTTGGCATGCACGGCACTGCCCATGTCGGGAGTCCTGAAGAAGGGTGGCTCCTCGAGGCAGTAGGCAACGAAATCGAGCCTGTAGCTAATTTCCGGCCGCTGACCATCAAACAGCCTGGCACATTCCAGCAGTCCTGCCACGGCGCTGGCATTGTCGTCGGCTCCGGGGGTGTTGCCGCAGACATCGTAATGCGCCCCGACTATCAGCCTCTTTTTCATGTCACTGTTGAACGAGGCAATGACATTCCTGTACCGGTGACCGTTGACTTCCCAGTACTGATTTTCAATCACGCAGTCCAGCTTTTCAAATTCCGATTCAATGTATGATGCAGCCTCCTCGACCGATTCATGATTCTTATGGTTTCTCGGCGGATAAATGCCGGTAAGAAACTCAACATCCCTGTACATCCTGTCAGTGTCTGCTTTCATAAATGCTTTGGTATTTTATTCGTTTCATTCTAAATACGCTCCGGCGTTCTACCGCCATTGCCATCCGCTGATGTCGTCTTCCGATGAATTCTGCTCCTGCATCCTCCTCGCTTCCTCCTCATCCCTCTGCTGTTCGAGTTGGGAGAGTTCGGCAGGGGAGAGGAGCAACTCCTCCAGGGAGAACCGCGGGGCTGTCCGCTGATGTTCGTCGTAGTCGAGCTGGTTCTTCGATATCCACATGTACGTGTGCGGTTCGTGAATGCTGCCCATCGGTGATTCCTTCCTTTTATGAATCCTGTCACCGTACTGAAGACGCTCGGCGTTGAGCCTTATCCATAGGCTGCGCTCGCTCTCGCTGCGGAAGAAGGTCTTTCTTGCTGAAGGACTATTCATAACATTCGTCTTCAAAGGGTATTGGAGGACCGAAATGTTCTGTTATCATCCCGTCAAGCAGTCCCGGGACAACTATCCTGTAGAACGACAGCGAGTGCTTCTTGCGGCCTATTATGCGCGCGAACACCACATAGAAGACCAGCAGGGACACCGTGACTATCCAGCTGCCGGCCAGAAGACCTATGACGGGTGCTGCAAACGGCATCCACATGTTGAACCAGCTGTAGGTTCGCCATACCTCAATCCAGTTCCGGTAATACAGGCGAACCTCCTGGCGGTACCTGTAGATGTCGGTAATGGCAGGGTCGTCTGCCAGCAGGCAGCTGTCATCAGGCCTCTCCCGGTGCTCCCTGTCGGGCCAGAACTTAGGTGTGATGTAGTAGACTTTTTCTTTTTCCATATTCATTGCTCCATTATCAGTTTAGAGGGTACATAATAAGAGGCGGCAAACTGCAGCTCCACGCCCCGTCGTAGCAAAGTCATCAAATGCCATCCTGTACCATTCGGGATTGGTAGGGTCGCATTTGAAATCCTCACAGGTCCATACATCGTAGTACTCACCGTCACGCCACGGCTCGATGCCGTAAATGCCTATCCCTGCCTTTTCGCAACGGTCAAGAACCGTCTCGAAATCCTCCTTGCAGAAATACTTTATGGTGGGCGCGTCGAAGCCGGTGTTCAGGTCAGTGAGTCCGCGGTAGATATTTTTTTCGAGGTATTCATTCCTCAGGTTGTCTATGTCCTTGTCTTCCATCTTACTTTATTATCATGAGTGTCTGACCTGCCTTTGCTATCCCGATTGAGATTCCCGCGAGGCGCATCAGAAGGTAGAGTGTGGCAACCGCCGCAGCAGTCAGAAACCACTTGTTTATAATTACCTGGTGTGTTCTCCAGCCTGCTCTCCCGATAAACCGGGCTGACCTGAGTACAAATCCATCCTCATTTAACGGACTGGGGTTGCTAGTCTGTTTAACGACTCTCATCGCTGAAATTCCCACTTTGTCCATTCAGTTCAGATTGAATTTCTGTTCAGCTATTTCCATAGTTACCCCGAGGTTGCCATGGATGTTGTAGTCAAGTCGCAGTTCCACCATGTCATCAAGGTTTTCCCCACACTTGTCCTGGTTGACATCGCGGCTCCAGATGTGTCCTTCGCCGGGAAGGAATATCTTGCTGTTGACGGCGCACTCCTTGCCGTTTTCATCCTTTTCGCGGTGGATGACACCGTGAAAGCAGTATGCCCATCCGTCCTTGCCCTTTTTGGCCATGAAGAGCTCGGTGATTTCGATGTTGGGGAGGCCCTTTTTCCTTTTGCCCGAGGGGCTGTTTTTCTCTTCCTTCATATTATCGTCTTTATTTGTTTTCAGTTCTCAGCCGGCAATATTATACTGTCACTCCGCAACGTATATGCGGAGTGGCATTTTAGTTTAATGATCCGCTTTTAAAATTGGTTAATACCGACATTCACAGTTACATATACGAATTCTTTCTCCGGAATGTTACACAACCGGAACTAAATTTTCAGTTTATTTTACTCCTCAATTAGGTTACGGAGCGGGGGGTTATTGTTGCGGCAGTTAAGCTGCAAAATCTGCTTCAGATTCCGGCCTCCGGGTTTCAGGTTTACCGGTCATCTTATGTGGGTCATGGCTGAGGTGCATGATGAACCCTGAGGCCCTCGGAGAGCGAGGCGCAAAGACCTCAAGCCTTCGCTAAAGCTTAGGCTCTCAAAGCAGTCCGACAGACATCAGCAGGGATGTTAATCATCCTTATAGTTGTTCAAAGCTTTGATAAGTGTCCTTCGGATCATGTTTACTGCAAAACGAGGTCCGTATATTTTGGCTTTATCCCCATACGGAAGAACGGCCTTCCCAAGGAATTCCTCATCAATGACAACATTCATTCCGAGGACTATCTCCTGTTCGTCCTCGGAAATTATCCTCTGGTCTTCGGTAAATTTCCTTGAACGGATCTCATTTGCCAGTGAAATGTCATATCCTATCTGGACAGGATGGCTGCGACCCTGGAAGTTGAACATCCCGAGAGACCTCTCGATACCGTCGCGCGTCTCTTCGTAGAATTCCTTGTCACGTGCAAATATAGACTCACCTGTCCCGAGGTCCCTGATCCTGTCCAGTCCGTAAATTACAGGCAATCCGTTCTCCTTGCCAATCACATACCATCTTCCGGAATATTCCTTTAGCATATATGGTTCGACGCAATGGATTGTGGTTGACTGGTAAGCATGGAATTCAAAGCGGATATAGTGGCATCCGCAGATCGCATCGTAAATTGCTGCCAGCCATTCGCTTCCTGCGAAGTCGGGGAGAGGCTCATAGAATATTACCTTGTCGGCGAAGACATCCCGCCTGTCGAGGTCTATTTCGAGCCGCGACATTATTCTCTCGAGCGAGCTTCTGACGTTCCTGAAGGCGGAGGCATTGCGGAACATGTTCAGCTTATCAAGTGCCATCCAGATGGTTTCAACATCCTCCTCCGTAACCGGAATATCGAAGAAGGCGTTTTCATCGCTGTAGGCATATCCTCTGTGGTACCTGTCGTAAATGATGGGCATCGAGAATTTGCTTCGCATTGTCTCCAGGTCTTTCTCGAGGGTTGAGATTGAGACCGGGTAGCCTTCATCTTCAATAATACCCTGAATCTTTTCAAGCGACGGATAATCCCTTTTGCGCAGGACGTTGTCTATCAGCATGAATCTTTTATAGGGGTTTTTGCTTACGGGCATAATTGTAGGTTATTAAGTCTGCCGGAGTATTATTATTAATCTGAATATATCAAATCATTTCACTGCCCCAGGTAAGGTCCGGTTCTTTCCTTCAGCATTTCCACCAGCGCCGGTTCCATGTAATAATAATTATCCGGTATGCCCAGTACGACTATCTGCTTCTTTTCGGCCACCTCGCTGAACAGGGTTTCGATAATTGTCCTGTGCTTTTCCTCCATTACAAAGATCAGGTCTGCCCACCGGACAAGCTCTTCGTCAAGCGGGACCCTGGCTCTCTCATCGGTACCTGCTGATCTTACATGCCGGCCCTCAGAGGCGAAAATTGTTTCTGCCGTGCTGCTTCTCATCTCGTTATAACGGCAAACAAACAGTATTCTTTTGCCGTCAGGTATTTTCTTTTCTTCCTTCATATAATGCTTTTTAGCCTATCCGGAGCAAAGGAAAATTGTCACTCCTCCACCTATGTAGGGAGCCGCATTTAGCGTAATGATATTATTTATGGGTAGGCCTTTCCTCTGTTGTGGCCTTGACCAGTGACACAGCGAGGCCAATAACAGGGTTGCCTGTTGATCCGGAGACCTTCAATCCGGACCGGTTGTATTATGGCCGCAGGAATAGAGGGAAGCAATAAGGATGTCTCTTAAAAATCACCTGACTGACTTCAGATGGCATATGTAACTTCAACTCTTCGGGAAGAGATGGCGAATTTTATTTTTTTATCCTTCACGGTAAGAACCTTTCGCGAGAGGTTCGAAGTGAACATCCTGGCCGTCAGTTCCATGTTGAGTATGGCATTGGCAATATCCATATCCGTTATGCCGCTGTCGGGTTTCAGGGCGCATCCGATGTACAAACCATTGTAGTGGCTTATATAATGGATGTTCTTTTCATGATCCCACTTGCCGAGGTTGAAATCGATCACTCGCGGGTTGACCCACTCTTCTTTTTTTCGTGCCATACGGGTTTTCAAATAACAGTTAACAACAAGCTTATGATCAAAGATAAAAATTTAGACCTTAGGTCGCAGAATCCCGATTGTATTTTTTAGTATTTTGGCTCTTGCAGTGCAATTGCCATAAAAAATGTACGTTGTTATCCTTACTGATAGCCTTGTGTTTCTTTATGGTTAAAAGTAAAAGCAGTCGCTCAAATGATCTCAATGAAAGAAAAAGCCCGGCGTGTCATAGAGACGTTTCCTTCCTGTCATGAGTTGATGAACAATCACGGTCTCTTCAGGATAGACAAGATCCTTTTCAAGTCCGGAAGTGAAGAAGTACTGCAAAAAGAACGAGTGGGAGGGAGTGGCTCTTGCTGCCGACAAGATTTCGTCATACATGAACGGACGGCTCTTCTGGGAGGAGTACAGTTTTGACAGCTACGGCAAGGGATCGGCAAAGGTGCTGACCGACCGTATGACGACCGTCGAAGTCGATTTTGACACCTTCAGTGCACTGATAATCCTTTTCTACATCTCAAGCATCGATTTCAGGCCCAACAAAGAGCAATACCTGGCATGGCGCGAGTTCACTGATGACGCGACGATGAGAACGATACTCGAACAGGTTTAACTCAGCTGAGGCATGGTAAAGAATTACGAGATTGATCCCCGGCTAAAGTTCTTCCGAACAAGGTATTGTTTCCGCTCCAGGGCAGAGAAGGACCGTTTCTTTGATGACCTGGTAATAAACAATATATACTCATATCCCAGGATCTTCAGGGAGTGGTTTATTGAGAAGCTTGAGATAATCCGCAGTTATAAGGTACTTCTGTTCGTGCTGTCAGCCCTGACCGCCGTTTCTGCCGTCCTCTTGTTTTTCCGCGGCAATACCGGTCCGGCGGTCATCAACATCGCCGCCTCAGTCATTATGTTTGCAATTGCCCTGATACTTGGAAAAAGGGTTGAGGTTCTGGCCAACAGGCTTGGGTTTACGGAGATGACCAATGCAGAGCCAGGATTTCTTGAAGGAATGCGTGATTTAAGGATTGAGTGGCTCAGGGAAGATCATCCTGATAGGCTTAAGGCTGCAGGCTACAATCAGGATATGGAACTCGGGGTTTAGTCAGGTCAGGATAAGGAAGAGGAGGTCACTGCACTGTGGAAAGGAACTGCTTTTGTGCTATTGACCGATCATAAAACAAAGACCTGAAAATCACGGATGAAAATTCAATTTCACCATAAGTTTGTTATCCTTAACAGGGGTTTTTATAAAAACAATTTTTTGAACTCGGCCTCATTGATTTCCATTGGATTGCTCTTCGCACCTCCGGACCTTTTATTGACACTCCCAAGAAGTATCGGTTCCCGCTTTTCAATACCAAGTTTTTCTTCAAGCAAATCCTTGAATTCATTAAAATTCTTAGTATTAGCCAGTTTATTATACCTGACAGCCAACATGCAATCTTGTGCAATCAGGCCATTAAGTTTCCTAACTATGTCTGACCAGTAATTTTGGAGCTCTTCGGAGTCATAGTAACTTATATCTTTATAATAGTAACTGTCCAAAGGCAATGGATACAGATCAACTATCAGAATGCCTTTACTAGCGAGGATGTAAAGCATTTCAGTCTTATTCAGAGTTCTTGCCGGTTCATCCAGAGCATTTAACAAACTTCTCTTTCTGAGGAAGGCGGTGTCTTTTTTATTGCCAGGGTTGTAAAAGTATTTTTCATATGACTGAGGGGCCTCCCCGATAATCAGGCAACGGATTTTTTGGCCCTTCCCGCTTAACATATCAAGGTTATCCTCAAAGGCCTTCTGAACATACTGATAGTCCTGCAGGATCGTCCTATCTTTGGGTAGAGATTCCCTGAACTTATTTAGTGAATTGGCAAAATCAGGCATATTTCTCAAGTTTTTAAATACTTGGGGTTCTGTTCCTTTCAGTTTTTGACCATTCATGGCCGCTTAAGTTAAGTGCCGGCAGTTATATGCAGAGGGATGACAATGAAAACTGCAATGGAACACCAGACGTACCAGTTTCAGTCAAGCCGCCATCCGTCATTTACAATCTCCTCAATGTTCTTATACTCCCTGATAACAGTTCTGAGATTGTTGTCAAACTGGCTGAATTCATCAACAGGTCTTGCCCTGATAATGTACTTGTGATTCACTACATCATCGTATGCAATGTACGGGGAACTGTCGCTGAATTCGCCGGTACAGTAGTTTGGATTTGTCCTGAAAGTCGGGGAAAAGGCGGCGTCCCTGAAAATCCTTTCAAGATTACTTACCTGGAATAATTTGTCACTGTTTTCCATCTGATATATTTTTTGTGATAATGATTTAATCAGAGCTGACCATTATTAAAATTATTGATAATGTAATGAGCATAAGCACCGATCTTAATGCCGTATTCATCCCCGTCGTGATATGAATATTCGAGAGATCTGTATATTACCTCTTTAGCTAACTCGATCGTATCATTAAGATCAGGTTTTTCAGGCTGGGAAGTAATCAATGCCATACTCCTTTCAATGACGTCATGAGAATAAGTTCTTCCGTTCCCAAACAGATGTTCAGACTTTTCAGGATTTGACATCATTTGCCATTTTTTAAAGAAATGAGTGTAATAGTCCATTATTCTTTTAAAAACCTTCTCATGCGTCAATGATGGTACTTTTTCCAGCTCAATTAAAGATAGTCCCATGGGTTTATTATTTTATTCGTTCAAATCAAGTGTCTTTACACCATTATGCGAGGATTTTAAAATGGAATCCTTCCTCTGATTTATAATGCCAGCATTCAATTTTGTTGTCAGTCCTTATTTTGTCTTCCAGTCTGAACAATAAATAACTGTTGTCTATGGAATCAGTTAATTCAAATATAGTTGAAAAGGATATTATTCCCATTTTTTTCAACTCAGAAGAATTACATGTAAATGTAAGTGCAGACTCGTCATATTCGTAAGGTATAATTTCATTGCGGCTGGGCAGCCACATGGTCTTGTCCCGGCTGTCGTATATCAGCCGGGGCCACAGCGAACCTTTATCGACCTTGTTTTTCACGTCATAATGTTTCTAACGAGGCAAAAAACCTATCTTCTTTTTCAAAGCGAATCCGTGTGTTTTGCCACAATTCTCCAGCAGTTCCTGAAAGACAGCTCCGTCCTTGCGGAGGACCTTTCTGCAGTAAAACCTGTCGCACCTGGTTATCAATCTCACCGCCTGAGATCTCAAAACGTTCGCCCAGCAGCGAGCCTCTTCCTGAGTCAGGGCAGGCAGCTTCTCCTTCCAGATCGATGATCTTATGTGCTTGTCAGGCTTGGGAAAGTTCAGGCGTAAGCTGAATCTGCGCTCATAAGCCCTGTCGAGGTTGCCTGTGAGGTTGGTGGTGGCAATCAGGATGCCCTCGAAGTTTTCCAGGGCCTGCAGAAGAACGTTCTGCATAGTATTGGTCACACGGTCCGATGCTTCGTTGCTGGCACTCAGGTCGATGCGTCTGGTCAGCAGACCGTCGGCCTCATTGATGAACAGTATGGGCTCCACGAGACTGGTCTTCCTGATGGCCTCATAATCTTCGAAAATCTGCTTGACCCGCTTTTCGCTCTCGCCAAACCATTTGCTTCGCATCTGCGAGAGATCAACCATCATTATACTGCGCCTAGTCCTTCGCGCAAGCTGATAAACCTCCTCCGTCTTCCCGGTTCCCGGATCGCCGGAAAAGACAGCCGTGATTCCGCTGGTCAGTCCGTTGCGCTTAAGCTGCCTGCAGTACGATCTGAACTTCGCGGGTTTCATTATATCCTCAAGCAGATCCAGCTGCTCCTGCAATTCGGGACAGAAAAGCAGATTCTTGTTTTTGAGCGACTTGTAATCAATAAGTCCTGATCTGTCATTCTCCGGCTTGAGGAGGTTGGGGTAGGAGTGGTACAGCTCCCTGGCAGTTCTCAGGGAGAGTGAAGCGCTCTTCTCACCGTCAAACTCCGAAGCTATGAGCTTAATGAAACCGGTCTGCACCAGTTCGTGTCTTCCGGATGCCACCTCCTGGCAGAATTCGAGCTGCTGGCCCAGGTCATCGAAAAGCGAGTTGGCAAAACTCTCGAAATCGACACTTGCCTGTCCCTTGAGCCTGACAAAACTGAAAGCGAAGACGGCACACTTGCTGAGTGCTGATTTAAGGCCGTTGTCGACATAGCTGACAAAAGGAAGCTGTTTGTTCGCAGCAATCAGAAAACCAGCCTCCTCCAGAACCTGAGCCGTGCCGATTGTGTTTTCTTCCCTCTCGTCGATAAGGTCAGTGACCTGCTTCAGGAATGAAGGAAGGTCAAACCTGGTCGCAGCCTCGAGCTTTGCAGGGTCTCCCTGAAGGAGAGCGTCAATGACGAACGCCGGCACGGTAAAACCGATGTCGTTGTACGAAGGCCTGCGTCCCTTCCGTCGTATCAGTCGCTTGACAAATCCCCTCTTTTCGAGGTATTCCGTCTCCTTCATGAATGTTACCAGCCTGAGCACACTGCAGTCGAAGTGTTTGGCCAGTCCTTCCAGAGTTACCGTACGCTGAAGGCTCAGGTCAGCTATCACGGAAAACAGGATTGTCTGAGCGCTTGTAATGTTCAGAAATGATGCGATGGCATCAATGTCGTCCTGGACTTTGGCGAGGGCGTGGAGGTTCAGTTCGCTTTTAACTGCCGCACGGGAGATATTCTCCAGACGGGCAAGATGATTGGGGTTGACAAGTGCATCCATATACTTATGTCTTTTATGATTTCATGCTCGTTTTACATTCTCAGTCCTGTCGAGTTCCAGCACACCCTTCCCGGTGAGGGAACATATGATTACCTTGTACGGGACCCGCATTCCGTTTTTATCGATGAGGAACCCACGGCGACCGATGGTGAAGGATCCGGCGGCGGTGTCGCTTACCCTGAAGGCAAGGCGGAGCATGCCGCGCCTTTTACGCGAAGTATCAGTAGCTGTTATCATGACCTTGAATTTTCGGCCAAGATAAGATGGTACTCCTCAATCTATTTACAGACTGACAAGCTTGTAATTTTTGCGGTGGTCAGGATGGGTCAGGCAGTTTGGCCGGCGTTGTACCGGTTTATGGCCCGCTGCCATATTCCGGCGACATGTTCTGCCAGGCCGTTCGGAGAGATGATCCTTACCTTGTCTCCGAAACGCAGGATGCAGTCGTTGATGAATTCGGCGGTGACCTTCACATGAAGCTTCACCGTATATCCGTCTGTCTCGTTTTCATAAACAGGCTGCTGCGAGCGGTGCAGCGGGAGGGTTTTGATGTACGGCGCCTCGTCAGGGCTGAAATGAAGGACTACATCCTCTGATTCAAATCCGAAGGCAAACACGCCAACAGCATCGCGGAGTACCTTGAATATTTCGTCATAGAACTCAGTTTCCTGCTGGAAGTAACTGTCGGTAACGGCCAGGTTGCATATCCTGTCGAGTCCGAAGATGCGTGCGACTCCCTTTTCCTTTCCGATGACATACCAGCGGTTGCGGTGCTCCTTAAGGATGTAGGGCTCCAGGATGCGTTCGGTAGGCTCGTCGGTGTCAAACCGGCAGTGGTTGAAGATGATAGTCCGCTTCTCGTAGATGGCCTCATAGATGCGTGAGAGGTGCTCCTTGCCGGAGAAGCCCTTGGTGTATTCAAACAGGATATATTTATTGAGCTTGTCGTTGGGGTACTGCCTGACAAGCTCAAAGTGGTCGGACAGTTTCTCGATGGCGTCATTGACCATCTTGAATTCCTGGGCATCGCCGAAGATCTCGAGCTTGTGCATGAGCATCTGTATCATCCTTACGGCCTCCTGGGTGATGGGCACGTCAAACTCCCAGTCCTCGGTATACCGGTAGCATTTCTCGCGTCTGTCGTATGCGAGGGGCGCTCCCCTGTCGTTTCTCAGGAAGCAGAGGTCCTTCTCGAGGGTGGAGTAGGAGACCTCGTACCCTTCCTCGCAGAGGTGCCTGTACAGATCGTCGATGCTGGGATATCCTGCCTTGTACTTGTTTCTCTTGATCTGGGTGTGGATCAGAAGGTATCTTAGGTAAGCGTTTTTGGTCTTGGGCATGGCCGACGTATTGATGCAATAAATTTAGGAAAAAAAGGCAATAAGTAAGAAACAACAGGTAGTGAGGACTTTCATCACGGTGTAGTGATAAATGCCGGGGTAAAAGGAAAGTAGTTCTAATTATTCGGTTAACACCAGTCACCCCAGCCGGTTGGTTGGAATTACTGTAAAATAAGAAACATAAATGCACTATCATAGTGCATATATAATAAAAATATGAACTATATTAGTGCGTTTTAATTATCTTTGAGTAATAATATACGACTATGGAGAAGTTATTTGAACAATTTGTAAAACTTCTGAAAGAGACGGATACCGGTTTCTTCCGATACATTTATTCAGATATAAATTGGGAAAGTCGAATGATCGGGCTCACCGGTCCGCGCGGAGTGGGAAAAACGACCCTGGTTTTGCAGCATATCAAAATGAACCTGAACGTTTCTGAGACGCTCTATGTAACCACTGAGGACTTTTATTTTTCGGATAACAAGCTGATTGATCTGGCTGATGCATTCGTTAAACGCAACGGGAAGTTCCTGTTCATAGATGAAATTCATAAATACAAAGACTGGGCGCGGGAATTAAAACTGATCTACGATTACCATCCGGAACTGAATGTTGTATTTACCGGTTCCTCTGTGCTGGATATCAAAAAAGGAGCGTCGGATTTAAGCCGCAGGGCGGTCATGTATCACATGCAAGGTCTGTCTTTCAGGGAGTATTTGCAATTGTTTCATCAAGTGACCTCCCGGGTCTATTCACTTGAGGATATTCTTTCGCACAAAGCGGAACTCCCTGAAATAAAGCATCCGCTGCCGCTCTTTGATGATTATCTGAAGAGAGGCTATTATCCCTTTTCACTGGAAGAAAATTTTGATCTGAAACTTCAGCAGATCGTCACCCATAGCCTGGAAACAGATATCCCCATGTATGCAGGCATGAACGTATCAACAGGGAGAAAATTAAAGCAATTGCTGGCTATTATTGCAAAAAGTGTTCCGTTTAAACCCAACATGACGAGCATTTCTTCTGCTCTTGTATCCAGCCGGAATAATATTGCCGATTATTGCCTGTTCATCGAAGAAGCCGGATTGATTATCCAGCTCAGGGATGCCACCGGAGGGATCAGGGGCCTTGGCAAAGTTGATAAAATTTATCTCGACAATACAAATCTGATTTACAGTCTGGCCAGCAGCAATTCAAATTCCGGGAACATAAGGGAGACATTTTTCCTGAACCAGCTCAGGTTGAAATATGATGTAGTCGTATCGCCGGTTGCTGATTTTAGAATTGGCAACTATACCTTTGAAGTAGGCGGGAAAAAGAAAGGACTTAAGCAAATTCAGGGTTTGGATAATGCCTTCATTGTAAAGGACAGCATTGAATCGGGCTATCTGAACACAATACCGCTCTGGCAGTTTGGGTTGACTTACTGATAAGGGGCAATTATTCAGGCAACATCCGTTCAATGCAAAAGCCTTAAGCCTTGACCATTTCCAACCAGTCTTAAATACAAAGACATACTCAAAATGATGAAATATAATTACAACCGGCAAGAGGTGGTCAATATACTCCGGCAAAGATTGGTCAGGGTCGCCGGCTCAACCACATGATGAATTAATCGTACTTTGCAAAGAATGCATTGTGGATCATCTCCTCATTGTGCATGAGGCTGAAGCCTACAAGCCTGTCGGTCTCCGTCATGTAGAGTGTGCCAGCACCGGGATGGTGTTCTTCGGCGGTACGCCTGGCATCATTGAACTCGTCGATGGCTGCCAGCGCCTTGAAGAACGATTCGTGCATGTCAGTCTGCTCCTTCTGCTCACCGGTGCGGGAAAGGGTGAATGCCGCATCCCTGAGCATCGGGAAATAATAACGGTACGACTCCTCATTCCCGAAGAGGTCGACCGAGATCACCTTCCCGTCTATGAGAACGGACAGTCCGTTGCAGCCTTCTGCGGGATTACACTCCGGGAAAGCCCGCTCAGCCTTCGCCATCCTGTGGTGCAGCAGCTCTTCGTAGCTCTCCGTACTGCTCCTTACGCCCTCGCTTGCCAGGCTCATATGTACATGATCCCAGACTTCGCCCTGCGTGTTTCGGAACTTCGTCCCGTCCTCAGGCTTCATCCGTGAGAAGGTGCCGGCCTTCCTGCTCCGCAAATTGGGGTCGGCCACTGATCCGGGCGTGCTGAACGATGAGGACCTGTAGTTCCAACGGAGCCTTTCCACACACGAGACCTCGATAACAGTCTTTGCCGAGGGTGCGAGCAGCACCGACCGGTTGACAACCCTGTTCTGCTTCGCGCCGGTGAGAACATCGGCATCGGTGAGCAGGAGGTAGTCATCTGTCTGGTTGAGGGCGGTGAGCTGGCCGACGGAGCCACTGGCCGTCAGCTCGGAGATGACGAGACCGCCGCTCCTGATGGCGGGCCCGGCAGGCAGGAAATGGAACGACGAGAGGGGCTCGCTGCTGACCTGAACGATCGCGGCGTTGCCGAGGGCTGTGAAATGAATCGCTTTTGTTTGCATGGTTTCTTTGCTCATTATTTATTGTTATTTTTAAATGTTGATGCAAATGAAAACCATGACACTGCAGCCTATCTGCAATCAGAAAAAAAGATCATGCCGGCCAACCTGAACGCACTCATAAGATACAAGACCATCAACACATGCCTCTACGGCGGATGGCGAAGGTGGACGATAGACGAGCTCCGTGGCAAGTGTTCAGAGGCGCTGGCCGAGAGCCGGGGGAGATACACCCCTGTATCGGAGCGGACCTTAAGGGATGACATCCGTGTCATGCGAAGCGACATCCTGGGGTTCAATGCCCCGATAAAGCAGGAGGGAGGGCTGTACTTCTATTCCGATCCGGGATACTCGATTCTGAGCCTCAGCATCACAGACACCGGGCTGGCAGCACAGGTACTTGGCCTGTTGATGAAGCTGAGGGAAAAGGTTAGCCACCCGGAGATGGAGATCATCGTGGCGCAGCTGTGCAGGATGCTCGGCAAGGAGTATGAGCCCGTCGCCGAGAAGGTCAGCAAAGTGATTATCAGTGAAAATGCAATCCTGACAGAAGATATGCTGGAGATGCCTGAAGAAGCATATCGTGAAACGAATATTCCTTCAAGGCGTTATCAGGGGACGGCCTCGAGACCATCCCGTTTCAGAAACAGGATGTTTGAGTTGCTGTGGGGCGATATCCTCGATGCGGTTTCCTTCAAAGCATAGGCACAGCAGGTTTTCGGCGTCAGTATTTCATTCCGCAATATTGTACCTGATGCTCTTTAATGTAAAAACGCCATAGGTAAAATCACCCTCGGGATATTTCCAGATGGTCTTCCCGTATGTCGGAATCATCCTTCCTTCAAATTCCCTGTAATCTGATACCGGTGTTTCCCATCGTACCTGCTTCATCGTTCCATCGTCCTGTAATGCAGACCTGTCATCGGATATAAAGTTCACCAGTTCACCTGTTTCGTTAAAATGGAGGATTGCTGACACAACATACCGGCCGTTGGTAAGGGTTACTTTTGCTGAAAGAGAATCCTGTTCATTCCATGTTAACCGGTTGTCCGCGAGACTTCCGGGAGCGAAGATGCACATGTCGTTTAACAGGGTTACTGTTTCGGCTTTTGTCAGATCTTCGCCACTGACATCGACCACTTTGAACAGTTCGGCCACCTTAACCTGAAAAGTTGCCTGCTCGTTCCTGTAAACATGCAATGCCCGGAACGGAATGCCCGTTTTGACAGCTTTCATTAAAAACAGTCGCGAAAAACTGCCATAAAAGTTGTATTGAACCGAATGAGATTTCATCGGTTTATCACCCGGTTTCCGGAACATGTCAGCATCAAATTCGATGTACATATTCTGAATTTTGCTTTTCCCGACAGCACCCGTATAGGTCAGATATTTCTGCACACAGGCAGGCAGACGTTTGATATCCTGTTCCGTAAGTATGCTTTCATCCTTTAACGGCTGTGAGGTGAATTCCTGTGATTTCTTTTCCAGAAACACCTTTTCTGATGTTCTGCAAGCTGTAAGTGTCGCCATAAGTGTTATTATTACCAGAATGTTACTTTTCAGAACGAACCTGTTTCGTGCAGAGCGTGACAAAATCATTCTCTGAAGCAAAGCGAAAGGTATGATGAGTTTTTGTGTTTTCACAGCAATGACTTATAATCTGAACTACCTGAAGGATGAAAGCGCCATTTTTTCTTCTGAATGACTGATTTCAGTACCTGGACCAGATACGGTAGCCTATACGAATCACGGGAGCAATATCTATGTTTGGAACATTGTAAACGGTTCCGTTAAAGTCGGCATTGTTATCACCCTAATCTATGTGAAATTGAATAATATTTCGTGATTTACGTTACGTAAGAAACGTAACATGTAAACTGAATTATCCGGACCTTTCATTACGGGTGGCTATGCAGGACCTGAATATTTCTGTATCAGGTAGTATGAGTCAAAGAGGCTTACAGGTGCCGGTTACTCGGGCTGGAATTTTTGCCTGATATCTCTCAGGAAGATGGGTAAAACGGGTCTGCTCAGGCAGCAGCAAGCACAAGCGAGACAACGTGCACATGTATGACTTTAGTAAAGGTGGAATAGTGGGTTTATGAACCTGTCTGCCGCGTGGGAGTTATTTTTAGCATGAAATTTGACCATGTTACATCAATAACGTCCAAATAAATAATACGATGAAAAAGTTGAACTACGTGTCCGGAATCCTGACAGGAATAGTAGCAGCTGCCGCTTTCTTCCTGCTTGCCTCCCATAAACCGGCAGCGGAGGCTGCACTGCCTCAGTCTTCAGGCAGGATAACAAGCATCAATTCAAATACCGATGTCTACCGGCTGACGGTAGATAATGCGCAATACATCGTTGTTGTCAGCGACAACGGGGGCGTGGCGGTAACAAAACACAAATAACCTTACAGCCATGAATAAGATGAGAATTACCGGTCTACTGATGCTGCTAGCGATCTCCTTCACTGCATCGGCACAGAAGGTCTTCAGCGTCCAGTATGAGAACCAGGCGGATGTCAAGGTCTATGTGGTAAAATACGAGAACCAGGCCGACCTGAAGGTTTACAAGGTGAAGTATGAGAATCAGGCTGGCGAGAACAACGGGAAGTGGTTCTTTACCGATTATGTCAACCAGGCAAAGAAGAAGATCTATTTCGTGGAATACGAAAACCAGGCTGACTTGAAAATATATTTTGTGGAGTATGAGAACCAGGCGGGGTGGAGGAATAAGGAGAAGATCCACCTGCTGTACTAAGCTGCCGGTCTATTTCAAGGTTTGTCTCCCTGTACAATATTGTTGGTTTTGGGGATATACCACAAATTGTTCTTCAGATCAATACCGCCATTCATCTCTTCCTGAACCACCCTGTCGATAACCCATATGCCTTTTAGTGCCATATTCTCAAAGGTGTCAATCCCGTCATTTTCAAATCCAACTCTTGTTCTGTGAATATCAAACCGGTTTGAGAATTCTTTGCCGAAAACCTTTTCAACTCCTTCTTTACCTAACATAAACCCGAGCAGACCGCCCCATGTAGCTGTTGGGTTATCTGAATCCCATCCCGCCAGCGTCCCGATTTTTATCGTCTCAATCAAATCGCCTTCGCCATAAAACAGGCTGACCAGGCTTGAGGCGAAGTTAATCCCGGCCGCAAAACAAGCGTTACAATATAAGTTTCGGGACGTCAGATCATACCCGTCTGACTGTCTCACCTGGTAGCGATAGTAAACCGAATCCCTTGCCTGTTCCCAGGGTATTCCTTCATCGTATTTTGATTTCACGAAATCATACATCTGACAGGCATAGGATGCCTGGGGCAAGCTGTTTTTAGCCTGTTCGGCCATCCAAAAAATTTGTTCTTTCACCGGTAATGTTTCATCAACTGCAGACGCCAGGGAGAACATTGTCACATAAAATTCCGAAATCCACTGGCTGTTTTCACGTGCGGTAGTCTGAACAGGCAGGAGTGCCATCTTCAAGGCAATATCCGGCCGGGCAGGGGCAAACAGGCCAAAGATTTCAGTGGTCAGCTGTGCATCAATCATTTCGTATTCAGGATTGTTTGCGGGATCTCCAGTTGCAGGTGGGGCTAAACCCTCCTTCATCAAATCGAAAGCCTTCTGATTTGATACCCACAGAAAGTTTTCCTCTTCATGTTTGATGTGCTTTAGCCAGCCATCACGAATCTGCTCCCCCGTGAGTATTGATGCCTGATGTTCCAATAAAAGTTCCTGCCAGATGTACTCTATATCGGAGTCGTCATCAGCCCCCCAGATGCTGTCAGGGGCGGCAAATACGAAATCTATTACCGGCGAAAGGTCGCTGGGAATGCCCTGGCCCCAAATACTTGGCTGGTCTGGTTTACCCCAGTCGTGCCGCGTGTAGAAATCACCTGTTTTTATCTCGCCGGTATTTCCGATTTTGTCCATCTCGGTAACCAGGCCGGTCCAGTTGGCAATAGATGTTCCAAGCCAGAAGCCCTGAAGCTTATCGTAGTAGATTGCCCTGTTTATAGCCCTGTCTGTTTTGTCCGGGATGTACGTCCTGTAATTGAGGTCAGGGTTTTTGTCAATCACCGTTTGCGTTGAACAGCTCATTAAACCTGCAAGAAGACTTACAATTAAAAAGTGCGACAGAGGATAGTTCTTTTTCAACTTATTATTTATTAACATAAATTTAATAATTTTATTATTTTTTATTGAATCCCATCCTGCCAGAGTACCTATTTTTATCGTCTCAATTAAATCGCCTTCGCCATAAAACAGGCTGACCAGGCTTGAGCGAAGTTAATCCCGCCGCAAAACAAGCGTTACAATATAAGTTTCAGGTCATATCATACCCATCTGACTGTTTACCTGGTAACGATAGTAAACTAAATCCCTTGCCTGTTCCCAGGGTATTCCTTCATCGTATTTTGATTTCACGAAATCATACATCTGACAGGCATAAGATACCTGGGGCAAGCCGTTTTTAGCCTGTTCGGCCATCCATAAAATTTGTTCTTTCACCGGTAATGTTTCATCAACTGCAGACGCCAGCGAGAACATTGTCACATAAAATTCCGAAATCCACTGGCTGTTTTCCCGTGCGGTAGTCTGAACAGGCAGAGTGCCATCTTCAAGGCAATATCCGGTCGGGCAGGGGCAAACAGGCCAAAGATTTCAGTGGTCAGCTGTGCATCAATCATTTCGTAATCAGGATTGTTTGCGGGATCTCCTGTTGCAGGTGGCACTAAACCCTCTTTCATCAAATCGAAAGCCTTCTGATTTGATACCCACAGATAGTTTTCCTCTTCATGCTTAATGTGCTTCAGCCAGCCATCACAAATCTGCTCTCCGTGAGTATTGATGTTTGATGTTCCAATAAAAGTTCCTGCCAGATGTACTCTATATCGGAGTCGTCATCAGCCCCCAGATGCTGTCAGGGGCAGCAAATACGAAATCAATTACCGGCGAAAGGTCGCTGGGGATGCCCTGGCCCCAAATACTTGGCTGGTCGGGTTTACCCCAGTCGTGCCGCGTGTAGAAATCACCTGTTTTTATCTCGCCGGTATTTCCGATTTTGTCCATCTCGGTAACCAGGCCGGTCCAGTTGGCAATAGATGTTCCAAGCCAGAAGCCCTGAAGCTTATCATAGTAGATTGCCCTGTTTATAGCCCTGTCTGTTTTGTCCGGGATGTACGTCCTGTAATTGAGGTCAGGGTTTTTGTCAATCACTTCTTGCGTTGAACAGCTTATTATGCCTGCAAGAAGACATACAACTGGAAAGTGGGTTATAGGATAGTTCTTTTTCATCTGGGTTCATTTTATTATCAACCTTTTAACTTCTTCCTGTCATTGGCCCTCTAACTTTTGCACGTTTAATAATTCATGGATTATAATTTTTCAATATTATAATATTTTGGGAATATAATCCATAACGAAGGGTGATTAAAGCAGCGTATGAATATAGTCTGCTGTATACTTTAATCCGTTTTTCCTAAGGATTTCAAGTACCTGGTAGTAATCAAGTGGAGGTCTATTTTTACTCATAACCATATCTCTAAACGCCTTGATGCTGGTTCTATGATTGAGGTCGATAATGTCAGTTAAAAAGTCATCCGCATCCTTGGCCGCTATACCAAAATATGAGAGATAATCCTTAGGAAAGTGTTTCAAGTTGTTAGTGACAATCAGGTTAGCATTAACTTTTATTGCTGCTGCAAGTACATGCCTGTCCTTGAGGTCAGGAAGAGAAAGAGATTCTATAAGAGGTTCATAGTTTTCAACTAATGCATCCGGAAAGGCATCATTCACAATTGTGGTCCTCCTGTGTGCCTCTATCTCCGTAACCCCTTTACGGACCATAGCGTCGATCCATTCATCAAAAATATGATTACTCCATTTAGGCGTATACAAATCATGGTAGGCAAACCATAGCAACAAGTCGCGTATCCAAAGAGGATAGAAGACGTTGGTGTCCAGAACGCAGGTAAATCGATAACTATGTATCATACAACCCTGATTCTTCATCAAGTTTCATAAGATCCTGCAATTTCTTTTTCTGCGATACCTTCATTTTCTTTTTGAATGACATTAAGTCATCATATCTTATTCTCCTGTGTTTGCCTACTTTCGTGTAGGGAATTTTACCCTCCTCAAGCAGGCGAACGACATGTGGCCTTGAACAGCCAAGAACTTCTGATGCTGCCTGAGTTGTTATCTCGGTTGCTTCCGGAACTACGGCAACCGGATTACCCTGACTTATTTCTTTAAGTATTTGGACCATTAACCTCAAGACGCTGACAGGAATTCTGATTTTCCTGCCTGTTTCTGCAATCTCAATCTCAGGTAAATCGGTCTTCAGCAATTCTATAGATGAGACAAGCGATTCGTATGACTCTCTTGCGGCGAATTGCTCTTCACTGGTTGGTTTCCTGTTAACAAATGTTTTCATTGCGTGATCGTTATTTGTCTATATGCAAAACTAAAAGAAATAAACGAAACAAACAAAATAAACGAAAAATATAGTGATTTGGCAAGTTTGATTTGATCCAGAATTTGCCTATACTTGAAGTAACCGATACTGATAATAATCAAATTTTGTAAAGAGTTGTATACAAAAGCAATAGTCAGGAGGCCGGGCAGGAACTTCGCCAGCGGGATAACCACTTCAAACCTGGGGAAACCGGATTTCAATAAGGCACTTGAACAACATGCCGCATACTGCAACGCGCTGATACGATGCGGAGTGGAACTGACAGTCCTGGAGGCGGATGAAAGATTCCCGGACGGATGTTTTGTCGAGGACACGGCTGTTGTCAACAGCATGGTGGCTGTCATATCCAGACCGGGGGCTGACACGAGAAGGGGGGAGGAGGAGGAGATAGCACGGGTCCTTGCCGGGTTCGGAACAACAGAAGCAATCACACCTCCCGGCACGCTGGAGGGCGGAGACGTGCTCAGGGCTGATAACCATTACTTCATTGGCATCTCCGAAAGAACAAATAAGGAGGGCGCCAGCCAGCTCTCAGCTATCCTTTCAAAATACGGTTTTACTTCATCTTTTATCCGGGTAGAGGCAGGACTGCACCTGAAATCGGACATCGCATACCTCGGCAACGGGAATTTTATTTCAACCCCGGGATTTTCTCAGGTGGCTCATCCGGCAAATACAATCATATTGGACCAGGACGAGTACTATTCGGCCAACTGCCTGCGGGTCAATGATTACCTCCTGATCCCAAAAGGATTCCCGAAATCGAGAAAAAAGATCTTAGATCTCGGTTACAATATAATCGAACTTGAGATGTCAGAGTTCAGAAAGATGGAAGGGGGCCTTACCTGCCTGTCGCTCCTGTTTTGACGGATCCTCCGGCACGTGTGGTCTTCCGGATTTCCTGTCATAAATCCTGCAGATGACAATCAGCCCTTCATGGCGGAGATTGCCGGTTTCTGACGGATGAACTCTCCCTTCCCGATAATGCGGTATGTTGTTCGGGGTGGAGATGATCCGGGAAACCTGTCCGCTCCGGTATTGCATGGTATGGGCAAAGGCCGGGATGAAGGCTTACATGAAGATACAGCTGCCGGGGAAATAAAAAAGCACAAACTTTTAAACGGCTCGTTTGTTTATGCTTTATTTGAACAAAATTCATTGACCATTTTTCTTCGCTTATTTCAGTTGACATACAGATGGAACGGAAAAGCCAGAATGCGGTGATAGTTCTTTTATTTGTAGGTGTACTCATGGGTGCACTCGACATTTCCATTGTAGGACCGGCATTACCATCAATAGAGACTTTCCTGAAAATTGACCCGCGCTTTTCGGGCTGGGTCTTTTCCATATACGTGCTTTTCAATCTGATAGGGATATCACTGTTTGCCAGGATGTCAGACATTTTCGGTCGAAGGAATATCTATATCCTTGCCCTGGCGATTTTCGCCGTCGGCTCGCTCTGGGTTTCACTCTCGCAAAGCTTCGGGGCTCTGCTGACCGGGAGGGCCATCCAGGGATTCGGTGCAAGCGGCATCTTCCCTGTTGCTTCTGCCCTGGTGGGTGATCTCTTCCCCCGTGAGCAACGAGGCCGCATATTGGGGATGATAGGCGCAGTTTTCGGGCTTGCCTTCCTGATGGGACCGTTCATTGCGGGGGTGGTACTGCGTTATTTCGAGTGGCATATGCTCTTCCTGGTGAATATTCCCGTATCACTGGTGCTGATATATTTCAGCATGAAGATACTGCCCTCGGTGCCGAACGATAAGGTGTCAGCCATCGACTGGGGCGGTATCATTACACTGGGCATAGCCCTTTCAGGATTTACCATAGGGCTGAACAGCATTGACACCTCGAAAGGAGTGTCAGGGTTCACCGACCTGAAGGTCATTCTGCCGTTGTCGGTAGCGCTGGTGGCATTTTTCCTTCTGCTGACAGTTGAGAGGAGGGCGAAGGACCCGGTGATAAGACTTACATTTTTCAGCAACCGTCAGATAACCATCGCAGGTACAATAGCAGTGGTCACCGGTGCCGTGCAGGCCAGTTTCGTATTTATCCCGACATTTGTGGTTCAGAACTTCGCCGTCACTCCTTCAACGGCAAGTTTCATGCTCACCCCGTTCGTTCTGGCCACAGCGGTCGGCTCCCCGGTCTTTGGGAGGATGATAGACAGGTATGGGGTCAGGAAGATCATTATTGCCGGCCTTATCCTGCTGGCGGCCGGATTTTACCTGCTATCGGTAACGGGAACAGCCAGGAGCATCTACTATCTCAGCGGGGTGCTGGTGGGGCTTGGACTTTCTGTTCTGGCAGGCAGCTCACTGCGATACATAGTTCTCAACAACACCCCGGCAGAGGACAGGGCGACATCCCAGGGGATGCTCACTATATTCTCAAGCATAGGGCAGATAACAGCGACAGCAGTCATAGGCATGCTGATGGCCTCGATGACGACAGGTGTCTTCGAGACTGTCTTTCAAGGCGTTGCTGTATTGCTGGTTTGTATGCTGGTACTCTCTCTCTGGCTGGAACGAAAAGGTCCGGTCGCGGCGGTGTTGTAGAGTGCGCCCTGGAGCCTGACCTGCCTGTCACAACTGTTGTGACTGATCCTCCGGCAACTTAGTCTGATCTTCCCGCGAGAGAATAACATCGGACGAGGCATCAAAGCTTTTTCTCCTCCTGATGAAGTAGTAGAAGAGGTAAGGAACGTGCATCACGAGGTTGACAAGGCCCCAGTAATAGACTGCCTTGTCGCTGGCGAAGGCCGATGAATCCATTATGGGTGTGAAGATGTCATAGGTTGCCCGGATAAGGATATGCACCGCCAGGGTGTAAGCCCGTGCCTGTACGTACAGCTCGGGACGGCGCTTGATGAGCGGGTATATCTCGGCTGCCAGCAGGATACAGAGGGAGCTCGCGGCATAACCGGGGTTCTCGGCATAGACAAAGGCAATATTCCATGTGGTGTAGAGGAAGTTCCATAACGGATCGGTATATGCCAGCATGTCATATGGCTTCCCTTTGGAGAAGGCCCAGCCGTCGCGCCTGCCTTTCGACTTGAAGAGGGGGATGGTGACAATGAGGATGAAGCCTGAGATGGCGTTGAAATAATTACCCAGTGCAAGGTCCTTGAGGGATGCCTCCAGGATATTCAGTCCCAGCACCGCATAGAGTGCCCACAGAACCCAGTTCCTGCGGAAGAATTCCCAGAACCGGGCGCGCACGTCGGCATGGGCCAGTCGCCCTAATCCCAGGATCAATGCGGTTGGTATGAGAACCGAGAATGTTTTCACCCAGCGGAACCAGCCATCGAGCTGCTCAAACCATAACGGGAATGTGAAGAGAGCCAGGATCCAGAAAATGGCCGAAGCCTTCCAGTACTTGCGCATCAGTTCTACGAGGATCAACAGGATGCCTATGTACAAAGGCATGGAGACGAGGTACTGCCAGAGTGGAATATTCATGACGACAATTTTATGGGTTAATTATTATTTCATTTTTCCGTAAAAAATATGCGAAATATGTACGTATAAAACAAATTATAAATGCATGTTCCGGCTGGCCTCGGAAACGGATCACTGGCTGCGATACGCATAATGCAGGGGAGAGCACCCGCCATAGTTGCCCGAGATGGCTGGTATGTAAGCGTAATCACCGATTACAAAAACAGTCTTGTACGAATTATCGGGCCGGCATCCCGGGTAATATCCGCCTAATACCCATCTTCCAAGGTCAGCATAATATTTGAACAAGACCCCTCCGTCCTCCAGGACATATGGCCTTCCGTTATAATAGAAACCGAGCGCATGCTCGGAATAGGTATCCTTGCTGAATTTGTTTTTGGACATCTCGGTCCAGGTGTCCGAGCCAGCATTGTAGGACCAGTCGGATCCGTAGGTAATTAAATAAATCCCGTTGTTCTCTTCGTAAGCAAATAAAAAGCCGGTGAACGGAGCTACAAAGTCATTCTTCCTTGTGAACACCCTCGATGCATGATCGAGAGTCCAGACCTGCCCGGTATTGGTGATTATATACTCCACCCCGTTCAGGCTGGCGTGGGCGGAATAAGAGAAAGAGAACGGCATATCATCTCACTGTGTCCATACCTGGCTGTCAAAGTCGTATTCCCAGAAACTGTTTACGGGACCCAGGTTATTTATACCGCCGATCTTAAGTAACTTATTGCCCGTGGTTATGAAAATATTGTTTTCGTCGCGGTCACCCGGGAAGGAAGAGACCTGGTTCCAGGTGTCGGTAACCGGATCGTAATCATAGAGGAATTTCGAGTTCCGCTCGAGGATGTACCCCTTGCCGTCATAACTGAAGGCATTGTAATCATAGTGCCAGTCAAAGGGAGTAGGTGCTTTTGTTTCCCACGTTTTTTTGACAGTGAACCAGGTATCAAGACTGGCGAATTTTTGTCCGGTGTAGAGCCAGACATCCGCGGTATGACTGTAGGAAGCACTATGGATAACCGGTATTACGGCGGTAATAAGCTCTTCCTGTGCTTCGAGTATTACAGCATTGACTCCGTTGAACCTGAGACTGGGTGCACCATAATATGTGAAATTTTTCCCCCATACGGTAATGATATCACCCGGAAAGCCTTCTGTTACAGAGCTTCCATAAATCTCGGGTCCATATACCTCAAATGCATTTACGATCACAATCTCATGGCCTGAGGAGACGATCCTGAAGGTGACCCAGCCATTCAGCGGCGTCACGGGGATCTTAAAGACCAGGGAGTCTTCACTGAACCTGATTATCTCAGCCTGATGATCCTCGACAAAGACTGACAGGTTCTCTTTTCTTGTACTGAAATATTCACCTCTCACTCCGATCAGGGTGCCGTCGAATCCGGCTTTCGGATCGTAGTCCAGCACTCTTGCGGTTTTCGAGCCTTTGCCGGTGAATTCAACGGGAGGGCCATAGACGGTCTTTTCATCAGTAGTGATGAACGGCCTCACATAATAGACCTGACCCTCTTTTGTGTCAGTGTTGATTGTGGCGTTGAATGTACCGATGCTCAGGGGTCCGGTCAATTCCTTCCTGAACCAGAGTGCGAACTGGGTGCTGTTGTTCTCATTCCAGACAAATCCGTAAGACTGTATATCCTGGTCCCCCAGGCTTATGACCTTTGCCTGAAAGATGGCTCCATCTGTCAAAACTTCAACATTATCCATAGTCAGGTATGGATACTCCTTATTGGCCATTTCGGTCTCCTCACAACTCACCAACATTGAGATGCAGAGTGCGGGGATGCAAATTTTCAGAAACTCTCTTTTCATGGTCAGAAGGAGTAGCTTATAAAAACTTCCGTGAAACTCATGTCCGATTCCCCCTGTTTCCCGGGAAGATGACTGTACCTCATCTCCAGGGAGGCGATATTCCTGTAGTTCAGGTTATACTGCAACCCGGCACCAACAGAATAACCCGGAGACACGAGGTCAGAGGGAGGCTGATGCACAACCTCGCTGATGATGATGTCATCGTTGCTGAACTCAGAATTATAGATATCACGCTCGTACTTTAAATGAAAGGAGCAGATACCCCCGGCATTGACGAAAGGCCGCCAGACCCTGGTCGGGGCAGTGTAGCGTATCACCAGGGGCACGTTTGCTGATGTTATGTTGACGACGAGATCGACATCTGATTCAGCATCCATGGAATTGGCACTGAACCCATGCTTTGAGAGATTCACTCCCGTGTTGAGGGAGAAGTCACTCATTGCGATGGGCAGGTCTGCGAAAATCCCCAGTTGCACAGATGATGACGGAGCAAAGGAGAGTGAACCCCTCTGACCGACGGATATGTCCTCGGGCACAGTCAGTGACATCATTGAATAACCGGCGGTAAGGCCAAACCTGGGGTATGGAAGGGGGTGGTTTACGCCATTATTGTAATATGAAATCAGTTTTGCAAGCGACTTTTTATTGTAGCGGGCGAGCTCAACCTGACTGGCTTTCCATTCAAAGTCACCGGTATTTTCAATTATCCGTGTCCGGAATTCATCGGAGTCAGGTATTTCGACGAAAAGGGTACTGTCCTTTTCAAGGAAGAATCTTGTAAGTCCCTTTTCAGTATAATAATAAAGCGTAATCTTCCCGGCTCCGATCACTTCCAGGAAGACCCGCTTCGTCTCTCCGGCGATGGTGATGTTCCTGGACCTGTACACGGGTCCGCCTTTGAAACCATATCCTGTTAACTGGTCAGGGGTATACCTGGTTTCCTGCCCCTTCTTGCTCACCACAATGAATTGTGCATTTTCTGCCGGTAACCCGTGAACCAGGTTTGCACCCGAAACCAGCATAGAGTCTGATGTTATGTAATTATGTTCCTGGGAATAAGCGGATTGTGTCAGTGGCAGCAGTATTATGATTATATGCCAGATCTTAATGTTATTCATCTTTAGTCTGTTTTCATAAATCAGATTGCCCTGGATTGTCTTAATGAATCAGATCATCAACCCCGCACTTCCCAGTTGTATCTCAGAACAGTGATACCAAAGTTAACATTAACAATTTATTCTGGCAAGTCAAGGGTCATGAATAGAGGGTGTGGAAACCAGGGCCCCTGACCACAACCGGCCGGATTAAGCTCGCCAAAGCGGCATTTGTTCTATACTGTTAAAACCACACTCCCTTTTTTGTTGCCGGCCTCAACATACCTGTGGGCTTCGGCTGCCTTTTCAAGCGGGTAACATTGATCAATCACAGGCTTGAGATTCCGCTCTTCAAAAAGTTCCTTAATAAATACAAGGTCCTCCTGTTTTGGAACTGCCAGCGCACAAACAACTTTTTTCCCTCCGCTTATTGATGTCCGGAGCATCTGAAGCAGTTTTTCGGTTTTAAAACTTACCGGAAGGTAAATTCCGTTTTGTCTCAGGGATGCCTTGTATTTTGAAAAAGATCCCTTGCCGAGGACATCAAAAATGAGGTCATATGACTCTCCGTTTTTTGTAAAGTCTTCCTTTTTATAATCTATCACCCTGACTGCTCCCATGCTTTTAACATATTCCATTCCCTGGGTGCTGCATACACCAGAGACCTCTGCTCCGTAGTACTGGCTGGCAAGTTGTACGGCTGCTGAACCAATCGCGCCAGAGGCGCCGATAACGATCACACGCTGGTCTTTTTGAATATTCACCTTTCTCAATAAGCAGAGTGCCATTGTTGCTCCATAAGGAACTGCCGAAGCCTCCTCATATGTCATATTTGAAGGCTTCAGTGCAATGATACCATCTTCAGGGATGCAGAGGTATCCGGCATAGGTACCCATCTTCTCGCCCGTATAACCAAAAACCTGGTCACCTGTTTTGAATTGTTTCACATCATTGCCAACCATCTCAACCTCTCCGGCAAATGTGTTTCCAAGGACTTCTCTTTTGGGCTTGCTGAAACCAAAGCCAAATTGTGCAAGTATCCGGAACAGGGACAGCATATTGAATTCACTTGCAGGAAGGTTCTTGAAATTCCTTGCAATAATATCTCCGTAATTCACCGAGACAGCGTGAACCCTGACAAGAACCTCGTTGTTCCCGGGGGATGGTTTTTCAACTTCCTGAAGATGAAGTACATCAGGACTTCCGTATTCTGTATAGACTATTGCTTTCATTTTACTGTTTGTCTTTTTTGGTCTGTTTGGCACTGAATTTTTTATGCACCGGGTCATTCTCCGGGTAGTATATAAATACATCCGACAATTGAACCTTGAAGGTGTGTGCAATCCGGAATGCCAGCTCCAGTGACGGGAAGTACTTCCCGTTCTCGATTGCAACAATTGTCTGGCGGGTAACCCCTGTTCTGTCTGCCAGTTCCTGCTGGGTCATCTCACCGGCAAAAAAGCGAAGCCTGCGGATGTTGTTGCTGATTAATACCTTTTCGTCGTCCATTTCATGCTCCTCTTCTGTAATAGATGATTTTTGCTATCTCCGACGCCAGGCTGGCCAAAAATCCTGATGAGATCAGGGTAAGAAACATTACATAAGGTTTCATGCCCATAGCCAGTGACCCCATAGCCAGCATAAATCCGAGAATGAAGATCCAGTGCGATATCCTTATGCTTTTAAGTTCAATGAGCTTATCGCGCTCATCGGTTATGTCGGGGATATCCTCCCGGGTGATAATACGGTTTGCGATGGCAAACAGTATCTGGATCACAATCTGCACAACAATTGCTACCGGTATCAGGTAAAGAAACGATTTCCCCCAGAACTGGAAATCGTTCAGCAGCTCCATATCTGCCTGGATGTAGTTCCTGTAAACATAGAGCGAGTAGAATCCGATCACCAGCACCGAGCCGATAATGGATACGATTGATTGTTTCTCGTGGTGTCCCATAATAATGCCTCCCTGTGTCTATTAATATATACTATATGTAAATATATAACGACACAAAGATAATAATAATTTACATAATGTCAAATAAAATATACATTTATTTTAAAAATAATTCAGGATTTGATAAAAGCATGGTGGTAATTGGCGATGGAAAAGAAAACAGGTAGCAGCGGGAGCATGGATAGCGAAGGGTTCAGGGCTCAGGGCTCAGGGCTCAGAGTACAGAGGGAGGAGCAGGGGGCTCAGTGAGCATGGGTCAGGCGACAGATCAGGGGGTTAAGTGCACAAGTCGGGGCGTTGGGGCACATGAGGCGATTGACGTTGTTTACCTCCATTATGCAGATAAAGCCAACACTCTGCCCCGGAGGCTGGTTTTTCTATTTACTCCTGGAATAAACAAGCTTGGTACGCCAGATATGCCCCTTATGTTCAGTAGTTATAAAATAGAGTCCGGATGCAAGACCTGTCTCTGACAGATCAATTTCTGAATTGTTTTCGGCATTACATGGTCAATACCGTGTTACCTGCAAGATCCGAAAACCTTAATGTTATCTGCCCTGAAATCTCACCGGCGAAATGAATCCTGAATTTTCCCGAAGTGGGGTTGGGGTAGGCGCTGAACGATTCTGAGTCACCTGAATCCTGCTGATTATCATCGATGCCAACCAGTGCTCCTTTCAATATTACAGCTGTAGTTGACAATGCCGGCAGTGTGATGCTGAATGAATTGCCTGATACGGTGACATTTTTGCTTTTCAGGGCATTGGTTGTATGTGAAACAAATGTTTCAGTTGCAGGCAACGATGACAGTTCAAGGACTTTATAGCTTCCGTTGGCTACGGCAAAGCCCGTAAGATTTACAGTGGCCGTCCGGGATGCACTGAGATCGCGGTTGACCAGGATGACGGTCATGGAATCATTGTTGCTGTTGACGGTACTGTAGCCCGAGACGGTGGCATCATTGTCCGAAGTGGTCTTAACCCGTGTTCCTTTTGTATAACGACTGAACAGATGCAGCGTCTCCCACATCCCTGTCTTCCATGACCACGGGGTAAATATCTCAACACCGTTGTCGGCAAATGTGCCGAGCATGCTGGCATAGACCACAGATACAATATTCGGGTTGGATGAGCTAATATCATTTTCCGTCAGGGCAAGGGTTATTCCGTGATTCTCACCAAAATGCAGGAGTAACCAGTCATTTATCCTCTTGAAAATGTACTCCTTGTTCTGGGAAGTGTCCCAGCCGCCATTGACAGTCTTAACTCCGTTAGCGCCCGGATAGACGTAGGTTTCGTCGTAGAAGACACGATGCAACTGAAGGAGGTCGGCATTTGAAGATTCCGACGGATACCAGTGGATATCCAGCACATCGAGGAGCCTTATCCCTGTTTTCTTCTGCTCGTCGGCCACCCTTTTAATGAAGTACTCAAGCCAGCAATAGTACTTACCGTCAATAGTCAATGATTGATCTCCCCATCTGTACCATTGCCATTCATTGGCAGGCACCGGTCCTGTCAGTTTGATCTGAGGAAACTTTTCACGGGCTTGTTTTGCCACTGCGAAATATGAATCCATAAACGCGGAGGCAGACAGCAGCGAAGGCATCACATCATCATGGGTGCCGTTCCAGATCTCCGGCTCGTTATCCATGCTCCAGTAAATGAACTGATTTTTATTGAACCCCAAACCACCCGGCCAGAACCAGCGTTTGAGAATACCGGTGGTGGAATCGGCAGTCCAGTTCTCAAGGTAGAGATCAGGATTTCCGTTGACAAGCGCCTGGGAGCCGCCAGCGGGATTGACCTGTCCGCCTCCGGCGAGATTCTGCCCTACACCGCTCCACCAGTTCGATCCGTTGTATGCCCAGTCGTTAAAGTTATTGCTTTTGCTGGCTGCGGCTTTCCCGATCAGCTGGAAAGCCCACATGACCTGGAGACCTGGCATTCTGCCCTGTATGTCCTGCGATGCATAGTCCCAGCTGTGATCATATACATTGTTGTACCAGTCGGGATGGCTAGACAGCTTCCTGCGCCAGTTATACTTGGTGGAGTTATTGCCACCGTTCTCACGTGCGAAACGAAGTCCGGCCTCCTTATAAAGAGTGATGTTAGCTGCTGAGGTGGGATCTGCGGGATTATCCGACAGGTTATTGTTCCGTCCGAAAATATATGGCGAAACAGGCATCCGCCCCTGGTTGGCATTAACCTGGACGGTTATATTCTGGGCTCTTCCCGCCTGGCAGACCAGCAGCAGGAGTGAAGCAATGAGACAAAGTCTTTTCATAATAATTGTGTCACGACAGTATTTAGACCAGATCAGATTCCGGGGACTAAAGGCGAATTTCCTTATCGCGCCGGCTCCCAATTGATTTCAGCTATCAAATTTACATCAATTATTCATTGTTCGGTCTACCCTGAAAATATGCCCGTCAGCTTATGGCGATGAAATATTGATGATGAATGATAACCGTTTTCCAGAATTGATACGGTTTATGCCGTCCGTGCCGGCACGCAATGATTTTTTTCTGTTCTAGGATCCGGCAAATGGTGATCCGAATATCCCGACTGCAAGCTCCGCCCAGATAAGAAGGAAGGCGAATACCAGGGCTGCACAGATGAGAATTCTGTTCCGGATGCTTTTCACCTTTCTCATCACCAGTTCACACAGTAAACCTGTGCCGTATAACAGGACACCCATTATTATGAAGTCAAAGAGTGACCAATCGACTTCATTCGTGAACTGCATTGCGATGAAGGGGATAAGCAATACAACTGTTATTGCTGCAAGGATGATAAATAGCCTTTGGTTTTTCATATTTGTGTTGTCTTTGTGATTAATGATTGATCATAATATCGCTCTTTAATTAAAAGTACTTTGAGATGCAAAGTAGAACATAAATAAAATAATCTCCAAATTATTTTGAGGAAAATTATTTAATGCATTGATAAGTGTCGTTTTTATAATTGCGCGGAACAATCACCATTCAGCACTTCCATTACTGTGCCGCACTGCAGCGGTTTGTCTGGTACACCCCACCTCTGGCGGTCCTTTTCCAGGAGGCATGCCCTTCAGATCTGCCATATTGTTCCGAAACACCCTTTGCCAGCCGAAAAGTAATGTGGAACCTGGATATATTACTGCATCAGCTCAAGGAAGTAATATCCATTTAGATCTGACCAGGGGGTTTCAAGGAATCTGATTATTTCCCTGTTGATGAGATCCGGGTTCTCAAGAGGTACCAGGTGTGAGGCATGCGGTACGATGAAAAGCTGTGCCATGGGAAGGCTTCTGTACAACGAAATTGTGTGATCGAGGCTTATCATGTCATGATCGCCGGCGATAACCAGGAAAGGTACATTGATGGTATTCAGTTGTTCAATAGTGAAATTCGGATATTTCGCCATCAAATTATCAAGTTTCTGCCGGATTACCGGTATACGCGCGGTATCAGGTGTTAGGCTCTGTGCATTTTCGCCAGCTTTCTTCATAAATTCCGAAATCTTCAAAATCAAGGGGTCGTCAGGAGCCATGACGGTGCTGTCAGGAGGAGCCATCCAGTTTTCGATTGAGTAATTTGCCCCGATTGTTACCACTTTCAGTACCTTCTCCGGATGAGCATATGCCAGTTCCAGGCCTATGTTGCCGCCATCGCTCCAGCCAACGACATTTACCTTCCCCAGACCAAGTTTGTCGATCAGTACTGCCATGTCAGATGCCATCAGTGCATAGGTGATCTCCTGGTCGGAGTCACTGCTGCGACCCTGGGCTCTGCTGTCTACGGCGATGACTTTAAAATGTCCGGAGAGTCCGGGGATCTCGTAAATGAAGTTCCCGATTGAGCCTCCGTTACCGTGAAGAAGCAATAATGGTTCGCCTTCACCGTAGATCTCATAATATATCCTGATGTCGTTTACATCGGCATAATTGCCTGCTGCAGGATTTGACCCATAATCGATTACGGTTTCGTCTTTTTGAGTATTGCAGGAAACCAAAATCATGACTGAGAGAAAGAAAATTGCATTTTTCATAATTGCCGATTATTAATGATTCCGGAATGAATCAAGGGAATAGTTGTATTGATTAAGATCAGCTAAGTTAGAAAACAATCAGATGCAAGTCAAGGCATGATCTGAGTGCATAATGCACGGTATTGCCTGCAGTCCGGTTAGTCTGCCTGAAGGTCTGTCTCCGGGCAGGGGCGACCCGGGAAATGTGCCTGTCCTGATACAAAGAAATTTAAATCCTGTGAGGCATCACTCATTCTTTAATGAAATACAGCCTGTTATCTTCAACAAGGTAAAACAGGGGCGCAATTATGATTTTCGGATATCGGAGCCGAAGCCGTTTTGCCTCACTCAGGATAAAGTCAGTCTCGCTTCCGATTTCAAACATCGGGGCAAAATGAAAGAAGTGCTCCTCCGCCCTGTCTTTATCCCATCCTGCTGTAGTCACCAGTCCATCAATAAATTCGTTCTTGCGCGAAACTAAATTTACCATCCCGCAGTTGTTGTGCCCTATCAGGGCAATGTGGCTCACCTTCCCTACGCCGATGGCATACGATACCTTAAACTCACTGTACCGCAGGTTGGCGCCACCCGACCGTATGATAAAAGCAAAGTTGTCAGGCATATGCAAATGTTTCCTGTTATCCATGCACATTCCTATCAGAAGCTGTGCCTTTTCATATGTATCGAATGGCCGGTCCAGGTTGTGATATTCCAGCAGTTGTCCGACGGGTGTCTGACGGTATTCAGGGAGTATGTCATCTGCTGATGCGACTTTTAAAAGCTTTTCCATCTTGTCAGGTTTCACGTGTTATGGCCAATTCGAAGGTATCTAATTTGTGACAGCATAATGCAACTGTCCCTTTATAATTTCACAGGGAAGAGTTTCCCATAACCTGGAGTCTGTCACACCAGACATGAAATCATTTGCCCTCACCGGGATTAAACTCCCAGAGATCATTCCTGTGCTGGCCATCGTACCCGAAACCGATATAGGCCTTTGAGCCGACACTGAACGCAACGGCGCTGTACCTGGCCGTTCCCGGGAAGTCGGTTATCCTGGCCCAGCTGTTGGCAACGGGGTCAAACTCCCACATGTCATTAAGATAAACATTGGCAGTCGTAGTACCCAGTCCGACATATGCTTTTCCGTTCGGAAGGGTGAAGAAGACAGTATTGCTCCTCGGTGTTCCGGGGAAATCGGCCTTTCTTGTCCACCGGTCAGCAACAGGGTCATATTCATAGAGCCTGGTAGTCACTGTTCCAAGCTGATGCACCCACCCGATTCCCATATAGCCTTTGTTCCCTATTGAGAAGGCCACGCCGCTTCCGAAATACTGCAGGTCTGCGGGATAGGCCTTTTTCGTCCATGCATTTGTTGAAGGATCATATTCATACATCTCCCCAGCCGCAGGAACATACGCTTTGCCATTAATCACAAACACCGGGGACTTCATGCTGGATCCGCTCCCGGGCTTATTGGATATAATGTCCCAGGTATCAGAGGACGTAGTATATCTTGCCAGGGCTTTATTGTAGTTCTCGTCTACTTTTCCGAGGGTTACATACCCTGTGCCGTCAATGGCAAATCCCGAAGCAAAATCCAGCCTGCTGATTGGAAAGTTCATTACCGGGCTCCATTGGTCAGTCGCGGGAGTATATCTCCAGAAGTCGTTAAGTTCGGTTGCATTATGTCCCGTTCCCACATAACCATGCGTTCCTGTGGCAAAAACGGCGGGGCTTGACCGGGCAGTACCGGGGAAGTCGTTCAGCCTCTTCCACGGTGACACCAGCTCAATTGTACCCGGCCATGTCACAGGGAGTCCCTGCAAGGTGGCAAGGGTCAGCGAATAACTGCCCGCGTCAAGTCCGTGCGGCACCTTAAAAGCAATCTCCGAAGCGGAGCTGCTGACCACATAAGCCTCTTCTCCACCTACCATGACAATATTAAGCCGGGGAGAGGGATTGAAGTTCTCTCCTGTTATCACTATTATATCACTGGTCTTTGCCAGCACCGGGGAGACACCGGATATGACAGCCTGCTTCAAGGTAAACTGCTCATTGTATGAAAAGTAACTAAAGTACTTTACCTTGATCACTGCCGGTGAGATGGTATTTTCAGGAGGAACCCTGACTGTGTAATGAGTCCGGGACCAACCGGTTATTTCAGCACGGACATTGTTGAAGTATACCCTGGCACAGGATGTATCAAGTGAGAAATTGCTCCCAGAGAGTGTGACGATGTCGTTAAAGGTCCCGGTGAGAGGAGAGAAGGAGGAAAGCGTTGGCTGCTTAATGGCAAAGTCCAGTTTATTGGCGGAACCAAGTCCTGAGACAGTGACATCTATCTTAATGGGAAGCTCTTTTGCCAGAGGGACGATGACCGTCAGCTCATCGGAGGCGGCAATGATCACCCTGGCCTCAGTACCGTCAAAGAAAACCTTGTTATTGGCAGGCGTGAAGGAGAAATTCCTGCCTGATATGATCACTGTATCACCGCAAACCGCTGAGGCAGGAGTGACGGAGATGAGTTCAGGCGGCTGGCTGCCTCCGCCCTCAAAAGTTGTAACGGAGCCGAGAGAGAGGTAGTTTTCAGTCACCACGAAGGCCCTGATGTAATACAATTGATCTTCCTCAATGTCTGCCATGACAGTGCACGTGAATGCTCCGCTGCCCTGCCTGGGTCCGAGAAGGGCTTTCTCGGCAGTCCCGGGAAGAGGGTTATCATTTGTTTCCCACAGGAAACCGTGTTCAGAAATGTCATCTGATCCGGTCGATAATATCCTTCCCTCAAAAACGGCTCCACCGCCTTCAATCAGTTTAACCGCAGTCACCTCAACTTCGGGGAAACCCTTTTCAGTAAACTTCTCCTCCTGGCACATTACCGCCAGCACCATGATCAGGGTCAGAAGCGAGGCTCTTATAAATCTTTTCCGTTTCATCATGTCAGAATATTATCCCCGTTAAAACAGTCACTGAATTGGCACCTGAAATCGCATCATCGCCGGAGAACCTTGCGTAGCCGGCATTTAGGAAGAGTGAGAACCCGGAGTTCAGGCCAAAGGTCAGTCCTGCACCAACTCTGGCCCCAGCCCGGAAGGTGCCGTCTGACTGGTAAGGAACACTTTCAGAAACTACCAGTCCGTCGTCAGCGGTGTCATATTCTATCCTGGAATCTTCGTTCAGGATGTACTGGAATGCCGGACCGGCAAAGAGTGACGGACGAAGCCTGCCTTTGCCCATCATGTAACCTGCCAGGAGGTCACCCTCGAGCAGGAGATGGTGCATATGAAGCTCTGCGAAGGTTGTACCTGCTGAGCCTGGGCCATCAACACCGGAGAAACCGTATATGTATCTCTTTGCAATGGAGATGTCAAGAGTGACTGAGAGATCCCTGGTTATTCTCGGCAGAGGCGAAGTGACAGTCAGCCCGATCCGCGGATAGAGTGCCGGGTCCAGTGCAAATCCCTCCAGGTCGCCCCCGGTCGCCACACTGAGGATGTCAGCCCCGTACCCTGCAAAAAGTCCGGCCCGCAGGTCCAGTGCCGGTGGCAGCGACTCAAAGAAAATATCATCCTTTGTGCCGGTAAGATGCATATGGTAATCACGCATCAGTGCGATGAGCGACTCGCGGTCCGCGTCAAGGGTGTTTATCCGGTCCGACAGCTCTGCAGCGTCAGCCATTACGACCCTTAATACATTCCTGATGGCCTCGCTGTCATCCTGACCGGTTCCGGATGATGACCTCTTCTCAGGTTTCCTGACATTGAGTTTGAAAATACGTTTATCAATATCGGATATAAAGTAGTGGTCTGAGTTGTCGTCTCCGTAAGTATACAGATCTGCAGCGCCGTCGAAGAGAACCTCAAGGAAAAACCCGGCAGTCTCAGGTGATATTGTTTTCCCCGAGATGAACAGCTCCCCGTCAGAGACGGAGTAGGCCCGGATATCGTCCGGTGTGAAGCTTACCGGAGCAGCTATTGATCCTTTGCGGAAAAGGCAAGAGGTGACCACGCCGCCAGTGCTGACAGGGAGAATCGACCCGGGCATGAAAGTTGTATCATTGACAATGACATTTCCTTTTTTGTAACCACTCTGTCCGTATGCCGACAGGAAGGGCAAAGAGAAAAGAATCAGGAGGGGCATCAGCTTTCTCCGGATAACAACATGAAAAACATCGGTACTCATAAGGCAGACAAAGGGATCAGATAAAACAATCCAATAAAGTTAAAAACAATTGTTACACGCTCACAGGTTATTTGCCCGATTTCCCGGTTTCCCTGTTGTCTAACATGTCCCAGGGCCTCTGATGCTGCGTCAACGCCCGAACATCAACCTGCGTCGGTCAATGTAAAGCTGCCTGGCATGGTCGAGGGTTGTCTCCCTGAAACGTATCCTGTCTCCCGGTCTCATCTGTGCCAGGAGGGTGAGGTCTACGGTGATTACGTTGGCTATGCGGGCATAGCCTCCGGAGGTCTGCCGGTCGGCCATCAGGATGATGGGTTGGCCGTCACCGGGAACCTGAACAGTGCCTGCTGATATCCCTGCGGAGATTATACCGGCTCGGCCCTCCCTGTGCATTATCACCTCACCCGACAGGCGGTATCCCATACGGTCACTCTGCGCCGTCACCTTGTATTCCGTGGACAGGAAACTTCGTAACCCCTCTATTTCAAAATAGTGTGCTTCAGGGCCGGGGATGATCCTTATGGTCTGCTCGTGCTCGTACAATGGTATCAGACCTTCGGGAATCCGCCGGAGGTGATATCTTCTGCTGATCTCGCCCATTGGCAGGTCACCGCTCTGGAGGAGGGGGCTTACCTCGACTGAAGACAGGCTGCGGCCAGGGAGTTGGGTTCCGGTTTCGCCCAGGGGGAGCTCGTCGCCCTCGGTGAGGGCCCTGCCCTGGTACCCTCCGATACCAGCCCTGAGATAAGTTGAACGACTGCCCATCACAGGAGGCACGGCAATACCACCCGCAAATGCGATATATGACCTGCACCCGCTCTTCAGTCCCGTGAAACCCAATCTGTCGCCCTGCTGCACGCTGACGGCTCTGTTGAGAGGTATACTGTTGCCGTTAATGTGCGGTCCCAGGTCGGCGCCGGTTACAGCTACTGATGTTTCACCTGTGAAGAGGAGCTCAGGCCCGGCTACCGTTGCCTCCAGGCATGCATCGCCGGGGTCGTTGCCCACCAGCAGGTTGGCCAGCTCGCAAGAGAAGGTGTCCATGGCGCCCGAGACCGGCATGCCATACCTCTGGTAGCCGTACCTCCCGGTGTCCTGCACCGTGGTGAGCAATCCTGCCCTGTTGATTATCACCGATGCCATAGTCACTCCTTCAGCGTACGTTTGACCTGGTATGTCCCGGTGCTCACCTCCCCGAGTATTCGGTTATATTCATCCATATCCACCGGACAGAACCGGATATAGTCTCCGGCTGCGAAGAGGAACTCAGGCTTCCTGTCGGGACTGAACAGACGGAGGGGTGTCCTGCCTATCAGCTGCCATCCGCCGGGGCTCTCCAGGGGGTAGATGCCTGTCTGGTCGCCGGCAATACCCACCGAACCGGCGGGTATCTTCAGCCTTGGCGTCTCCATGCGCGGTGTGGCAATACGCCTGTCCATCCCCCCCAGGTAACAGAACCCGGGGGTGAAGCCAAGCATGTAGACGAGGCAGGCGACTGAGCTGTGAATAGCAACCACCTCATCCTCGGTAAGGTCGTTCAATTCTGCAACATAATGAAGGTCAGGACCATATTCACCCCCGTAAAGTACCGGGACATGAATGACATCTGCCTGCGGAAATTCCATCGTACCGAGGTCGGCTGCACATGAACGGAATATCTCAAGCAACTCCTTATAATCGAGCAGTGACGGGTCATAACAGACCATCAGCTCGTTGTACGACGGGATTAAGTCGGTGATTCCGCTGATCTTTTCCTTTTCCAGCCTGACCAGCAGTTTCCTGACGGTGGCGTTTATCTCCACGGAGATCTCATCGCCCGCCTTGATGATGAATGCCGAGTCGCCCGAGGGGATATATTTCAGTGTCGTTTCACTCATTTCAGCGTCGTCTCAATTATTTCAGCGTTGCCTTAGTCATATCAGTATCGCCTCGCGTATTCCATCGTTGCCTCACTCAATTCCCGGGAACCTGATCGAAATGCCTTCGGATTTTAAAGCCTCCGAGAGACGGCCGACAAATTCCGCAGCTGACTCGTTGTCGCCGTGAATGCAGACGGTCTCTGCATCGATGGGGATGATCCTTCCTGTAACTGTCATCACCACCTTCTCCCTGATCATCCTGATGACCCTCCGTATCATCAGACCGGTGTCATGCAGCACTGCGCCTTCAATCGTTCGCGCGACCAGCGTGCCGTCGTCGTTATACGCCCTGTCGGCAAACACCTCCGAGGCGCAGGCGAGGCCTATCTCCCTGGCCGCTCTTATCATCTGCGAGCCCGACTGTCCCACGAGGATCAGCGAGGGGTCGAGCTCCTTCACCGTCCGGGCGATCACCTCCGCCAGTTCATAATCCGTGGCGGCAGTGTTGTAAAGGGCGCCGTGAGGCTTGACATGACGCATGCGTGTTCCCGCCGCCTCGGCCATGGCTTTGACGGCCCCTGCCTGGTAGAGTATCATCGCCCTCAGCTCCTCATGGCTCATCTTCACGGGCCTGCGGCCGAATCCCTCACGGTCGGGGTAGCCCGGGTGTGCGCCGATGCTCACCCCGTGCCTTATGGCCGAGCGTATGGTCTTCTCTATCGTCAGCGGGTCGCCGGCATGGAACCCGCAGGCTATGTTGACGGAGGAGATGAAGGGCATGATCGCCTCATCGTTGCCGGGCCCGGTTGCCGGGTCCGTCTCTCCAAGATCGCAGTTGATGTCTATATGCATTGTTGCTTACTGTCAGATTATGTCAATTAGTTGCAGCTGACTTTTCACACTTAGTCACATGGCTGTCAGATTATACCAATTACATGCAGGATACTCCTCAGGCCCAGCACCATGGCTGTTAAGACGACGATGCCCCCGAGGATATTCGACAGGAGGGTGTTGACGTTATCACCCATGATCTTGCGGCTGTTCATCACCACCAGGAGGTAGAGGGCTATCACCGGCAGCAGGATGCCGTTGGCGACCTGCGCAAAGAGGATGGCTTCGAGAGGCTTGAATCCCTGCATTGCGAAAAGTGTTCCTGCGAGCAGGATGAACATCCAGATCATCCTGAATCGCCAGGAGCGCAGGTCCCTCTTCCAGCCCATGATGCCCGCGGTGGCGTATGCCGCAGCCATCGGCGCGGTGATGGAGGAGGATATGCCTGCCGCAAAGAGGCCGATGCTGATGACGTATTTTGCCCCGCGTCCGGCCAGGGGCTCCAGCTGCCGTGCCAGGTCGTTGCCGGTGGCGACATCCATGCCGGTGCCGAAGAAGGCGACGCCGGCTGTCACAATCACAGCCATGGAGATCAGTCCGCCGAGTATCATCGATATCGATATATCCCACCTGGCAGCCGGGAGGTCGGATGGGCTCTGCCACCGCTCCTGTACCGCGGAGGCATGAAGGAAGAGGTTATAGGGCACCACGGTGGTACCGATGAGCCCCACCAGGGTCAGGAGAGACCCCTGAGGTATGGAGGGCACAAACATGCCCCTGAGCATTGCGGGCAGATCCGGTGCAACAACTATAGCCGTTGTTAGGAATGTGAGGCTCATGATTATCACGAGGGCCACCAGGACTCTCTCCATGAGCTTGTAGCTGCCGGCGAGGAGCAGGAGGAAGGCAGCTGAGGCATTGATGGCTACCCAAAATCTCAGGGTCAGTGTTCCGGTGCCTGGGGGATGTGACTGAGCCGGTAAGAGTCCCGGAGCTGAAGAGGGTCTCCAGTCCCATCGATGCTCCCAGGAGGTTGCCCGTCTGGAAGGCGGCGTTGCCTATGGTGATGGCGGAGATGACCAGTATGGCGGTGATGAGTCTGGGTATGGGTTTGGAGAAGTGGATGCGTAGTGCTTCGCCCAGTCCGTTCCTCGATATGATGCCCAGTCGCGCTGCCATCTCCTGGAGAATGATGGTTGCTATTACCGAGAAGACCATTCCCCAGAGCAGGGCATAGCCAAACCGTGCTCCTGCCAGCGAGCAGGTGGTTATGGTGCCGGGACCGATAAATGCGGCGGTGACGAGGGCCCCTGGTCCGATCCGGAGTGAATGACGCTTCCTGGGTGGAGTCATGGTGAGCTAAGGTATGGCGAGCATAAATGTAAACAAAATTGGAATATGGGAGGGAGAAGTCGGCAGTCTTCAATCGGCAGTCTTCAGTCAGCAGTCTTCAGTCAATCGGCAGTTTGAGACTCCGATGCTGGATCAGTCCCGTACCTGCAGTGTCGGTAAGTAGGATCAATCCCGGCCACGCAGTGCGTCGGGACGGTAGTCAGGAGGAGTTTGGGGTATGCTCAATCCATTCAAGGGTTATTTTTCTTTTTCCATGGGGTTACAATATATCACTCACTATTATTACTTTAGGTTATGACCTGGCGAACTGTATAAGTGAATCATAATCATCATAGTCGGCTTTGTAAATGGCATTCAGGTACTCTTTCCTGACTGAACCCTTTTTTGAAAGATCTGAATGTCCCCAGGTAAATACCGGTCTGTCATAGACATCTGAAACGAGGATATCTGCAATTAGTCTTGAATGACGACCATTCCCGTTTGGAAACACATGAATCCGAACTAACCTATGGCTAAATCGAATAGCTATTTCATCAGGCTGAAAAGTTTTGTTCTCTATCCAGAACATGCAATCATCAAGCAGTTTACGGATTTCAACAGAGATCTGAGTCTTATCAACTCCAATATTCTTATTGGTTTTTCTCTTTTTCCCTGCCCATTCCCAAACAGAACCAAACATCTTCTCATGAACAAGTAATATAAAATCCTCACTGAGAATTTGTTCTCTGCTGAATTTGCGTCTCATTGACCATTCGACAGCCTCCTGTATGTTTACTTGTTCGAATTCATCAAGTTCTCCCCTGGTTGATATTGTTTTGATAAGTAGTCCTTCTTTCTCTTCCTCATCAATTGGGGTCTGTCCTTCGATATAATCTAAGCTCAGTCCCATAGGTATTTAGGCATTTGAAGTCTTATTTCCTCTGCTTTCTCCTTTACAGACCTTTGCAGTCTGTCCGGCCTGTTCGCCTGGTCTTCCAGCTTCATAGAGGCTGAAGTTCTGTTGATTATTTCCAATGCTATCTCCATAGCGCGTCGTTCGATAATCTTTTCGAGGCTGCCTTCGGAAGGAATAAAACCATAAACTAGTTTTAAGTTCAGTGCCTGCCCGAATTGTCGAAGCACTTTAACCGTAACTGTGCCGTTCTTCTCTCTTTCCTCAATCTCCTTAATGCTTTGTGGGGTTATATTCATCTTATTGCCCAGTTGCCTCATTGACATTCCAAGTGCCTGTCTTATCGAATAGATCCATCCGGCAGGTGGCATGACCAGTTCCTCTGCTTTCTTTAGCTGAGAAATCTTTGCATCAACATGTTCCAAAATTAATTTTTGTTTTTTCATCAGGATATAGCCTTAAAAGTTTAAAACAAAATTAAGGTTATAGACTGAAATAGACAAATAAATATTAAGGGTATAGCCTTAAATTACTAATTTATTGATTGTCTTAGATGCTATAAGGGCTTTTTTTGGCGAACAAGCCCTGACAACAATAAGGTAAGGATCACCATCATGTCATTTCAACAGCCTTCAGCCAAACAGAAACAAGTTTTGTTACCGCACAGGTTTGCCTGGGTGATGATTGGTACCGAGGATACCTGCAGTTACTCAGTTATAACGCAGGAGCTATTCTGATTTCCTTGCCAGCATTCCGCCAATGCTGAATCCGGTGACCTTGCCATTGGCATCAGTGACAAACTTCTGGTCACCCTCATACTCCCTGACAAAAAAGTCAACATCGGATGTGAAATACACATTCACCCAGAAATCAGGGTAAGGACTGATTAATAATTTAGTGCCTTCCCTTCTGATGGTAAACACGTCTCCGCCCAGCTCATACTTCCCCACATAGCTTTCCAGAACCGCTTCATCAACGTCAATGACGGTCTTCAGTACCGGCTGGTAATAGTCTTTCCATCCGTATACGGTGGCCACGCTGTTGGCCACCTCGGAAGCGAGAGAGCCGTTGTCTGAGTTGGTCATGATCACCATCCCGTTGCCGCTGATGACATCCCCGACATAATAACATGTAAATCCTTCATTGGCTCCGCCGTGGGAGAAATAGTAACTCGAATCCTTCCTGGCGACAAATACCCCGGCTGCTGCATCCTCCATGACAGGTTTCAGCCGCATCTTCGTATACTCATGTGTCAGAACCTTGTCCGACTTCCCGTTGTATGAGAGAGCGGTCTCGATAATGTACCTGCTCAGGTCGGTGGGATTGGTCCACAATCCTGCTGCTGCCTGTTCCGGATAAATATGAAACTTGCCTTTTATTGGCGTGCCATCTGCCTTATATCCCGTGGCCAGGAGATTGCTGTCTGCCGTTGCAGGAGGCTGCGCAAAGGAGCTGACTGTCATTCCCATGGGGTCAAGGACATTCTTTTGCATGAACTCATCGTAGGGTTGTTGTGTGACATCCGTTACTACAAGCTGCGAGACTGTGACACCCCCGCCTGAATATATAGCACGGACTCCAGGTTCAGTGAACGAGCGTACCGCTTCCGTGTTGGCCGGCCTCTGCCCGTCGAGGATCTGCAGAACAGAAGGGAGGCTGTCTCCTTTGGCATATCCAGGGAAACCATGGATTGTCAGCCCGGCTGTGTGACTCAGCAGTGCGGCTACCGTTATCGGTTTATTCTTCGAGACAGTGTCATACGGAAATTTCCACGATGCCAGGTACTGGTTGATATCTGTATCCAGGTCAATCTTCCCGTCCTGTACCAGCTTCATCACGCCCACACCGTTCAGCGACTTGCTTATCGATGCAGCCTGAAATAACGTTTTTTCTGTCACCGGACGTTTCTCCGACAGATCAGCCCAGCCGTACGCTTTTACCCATTCCAGTTTGAAATCGTGCACGACAGCGATGCTGACTCCCATGATATTATGGATTTTCATCCTCTCTTCGAGATTCCAGATGGTATCATTCTGTGTACGCACCCAGTCTGCCAGGTTGTTCTCGACCTGCCTGATACGCTCCTCTGTCTCAGGAGAATACTGTGGCTGTGAGGGAGACTGGCAACCCGTGATGATGAGTACCAGGAAAAGTACTGACTGTAAAAAAAGGAGATTTCGTTTCATTGGAGAGTTAATTTGAAATAAAATTAAGCTTTTGGATTACAAACTGTGCAGCAGGCGCATATTTTAGCCCTTAGTGAATGAAATATCCTTCATTATACTTTCGCATTTGCAAAACCGGGTCCGTCCGGAAAGGGTAGGGGAGATTCTCTATGGGTGCCTACCGCCAATGGTAGTCTGAACCTTCCAGGGGTAGCTTCCCCGGGTTCTCCAGCTGGCCGTACTCATCCCACCACTCCTGGTATATTGACCTGACCGCCAGGACCTCCATCCCGCTCAGCCTCTGGTCACTGCCGTAGTTTTCATTGACCAGGACCCCGACGAGTGAGGCGTAATCCTTCCCTTCAATCACTGCTTCAGCACACCAAAGAAGGAACTCGCCAATCATCATGGATTCTTTCCCGTTGTCAACCCTGTAAGGATGGATGGAAGAGAGGGGATTGACAGGAAAATGGTCGCAGGGAGAGATGAGGTCCGTATCTACCGAAAGGTTGATCAGCTCAGGCAGATCTTCCTTCTTAAAAGAAGGCATGATGGCCCATAGCCTTTCACCGCTTTCAGTCCATTCGAACTGGTCATAGGTGCCATTTTTTAACTGTCTGACAAATTCTTTCACATCAGGATTACTGACATCGAAGTCGGTTTTCTCGCATCCGAGGCAAGAGAGCGCAAAGACTGCAAAAATGATTAGTGATTTCATTACGTAATGTTTAATGGTGGTTAATCAGCCGGGATTATTCTCTTCCGTAAGCTAATAAGATAAGTTCTTTATACTGCCACATATTCCGTGCCATTTAATATACATTGTGAGACCATTAACACAGAATTTGCATAGCAACTCTTTGTTAATTGCTGGTTAAACACTTACAGCCATATGGTCCATGTCATATATTTTGTATAAATTTCATTGGACAGTAAATTTATCAGTCGTGAAACCTATGAAATCAGCTTTGATAGGAGCATTGCTCATTTTCTGTGGTGCATCCGCCATGGCTCAGCAGCAGCCTGTCTCTGGCTGCACGGTAATTACCATATCAAAGGGAGACAGCGTCTTTTTTTGCGGTAATGATGACTTTGTCAATCCCGATTCTTACTACTGGGTGGAACCGGGCGACTCCTCCAGGTATGGTGTTATCTGGATTGGCAAACCGGATAACCCTCAGCAGGGGGTAAACGAAAAGGGTCTGGCTTACGATTCCAACGGTCTGCCGAGAGTGGATGTCAATCCACACAGTGAGCGTATTCCTGTTGCGGGGGAATACTATCATCATTATTGCATGCAGATAATGCATGAATGCTCTACGGTTGAGGAGGTCATCAGGTGGGTGGGCCTGCATCAGCGTCCTCCATACATGCATGATCAGCTGCATTTTGCCGACCGAACCGGCGATGCCGTTATTATCAGCGCCGGAAAGGACGGAGAGATGGTGTTAACACGAAAGGCACCCGGTGACGGGTTCCTGGTATCCACCAATTTCAATGTGGCGAATACTTCCAACAGCTTTGGTTATCCGTGCTCGCGTTATGACAGGGCCAGTGAGTTATTGGGGCAACTGATTGCCGAAGAGCGGCCAGTCACTTCAGCAGATGCCACAGATGTGATGGATGCAGTCCATGTTGACGGGGGCTCCAGCTGGACAATCGAAACAATGGTCGCCGATATGGTCAATAGCAAAGTGTACATTTATTATTTCTACCAGTACGACCACCCTGTTGTGCTTGATGTTATATACGAACTGGCTAACCCGCGGCCACCCGGACCTCTCAGCATGCTTTTCCCTGAGGATGTGAGGGAGGAGGCCGCAAGGAGATATAAGAAGGCAAGTTCGAACCTGGTATTCAACAAGGTCGCTGGCATATCCTGGCCGTCAATCGTAATTATCAGTATAATCCTGCTGTTTACAGTTTGTGCTGATTTTAAGAAGGGACTGAGATTCTGGCTACCTGCCGTGATCATTCTTGGCCCGGTTGCACTGATGATAAGATATGTTGTTAACAGGAGATGTAAGACTGACTTATGCAAGGATGCCCTGATCGAAACACTGGGCAACATTGTGCCTGTTGTGATTTCGTATACTATGGCGTTATCAATCCTTGTCATGAAGATGCTGTCGGGAGGTGCGTCCGACCAGCTTCAGATTCTCTTAATGTTCGGTCTGCCTTTAATTGTGGGATGGGTATACCATTTGGTTTTCCTGGCGCCTGTCAGCAGCAGGGGTATTGGCAGGTTCTTCTTTCAGCGTTTCCCCCTGGTATTGATAACCACCTTCATGGGTTTGGGAGGCATAATTCCCGTTGCCATGCCGCTGGTGAATAAAAGCCTTAATATGAATCTTTTAATACCCCTGTCACCCCTTTCAGTGATGACGTGGTGGGCCATTATTGTCCTCGGCGCCCTGGCGGGAGGTTTATTCATTCTCCTGTTTGAATGGTGGGAAGCCAAAAGAGGATTCCGGTCATATACGGTTCTTGCAAACGGCGACGGAGAGCTCATAATTCCGCCATTCAAAAAACTGTGGTGGTGGATCATAATCAGTTTTAATGTTATGGTCGCCGGATTGATTATTGGCATAGTGCTTTCAAGATAATCCGGAGCCTGAAGAGTGCAGCGCCTCCTTTATCTGGCTGACAGTGGCTTCTCTTTCGAAGGAGAAGGTCCTGTCGCGACGATTGCAGATTTCGTAAAGCAGTAATGCTTTTTCAAGCAAGGCTGTTGATTCCGGGGCAGTGCCGGGCAGTCCAACATCGGTGAGGGTTTTTGCCAGCAGCTCAATATTCTCCGTATTGAATCCTTTATGGCTGGTCAGGTATTCATCAGTAGCGGCAGTGTCCATGGCAAGGAGCTCATCAAGATCGAGGTATGCTTCGTCCAGCAACATCTCCTTCAGAGTGACGGCCTGGCTTTCCGCGGAGATCGCAAGCTCATCTGTTCCCCCAAAGAGCTTCTGCCGGATGGCACTTATGACCGCTCCCATCTTTTCAATCTCCCGAAGAAGGTAATCTCTCTGCTCCATTCAATTTATTCTCATTGGCTGAATAGCCCTATCCATGCCTTTATGAATTATTTTCCGTACTTCTCCTGAAGGAAACCGATGGTTGTCTTCATCAGGTTTTTAAGGGCATCCTGGTTGATGTCCGAGAGCTTCTTAACATAGATACAGGCTGCACCCTTCTTGAATTTTCCCAGGTCTGCAAGCAGGTGCTCATGCTCCGGGGCTCCGGTATAGACATAGAGTGAGATAGCCGCCTTACGCGGGGAGAATCCCACCAGTGGCCAGTCGCCCTCCTGGCTGCTTCTCTCCGATTTGTAATGGTAGCTGCCAAATCCGATCATGGAAGCTCCCCACATTTTTGGCTCAAATCCGGTGAACTCGCGCATCAGTTTCAACAGCTCAAAACTGTCTTTGCGTTTCTGTTCCGTATCGGCAAACGAGTTGATGAACTCAGTTACATCCGCGCCGTGCTGTTTTGTTTTAAGTTCTGCCATAACCGTGCTGTTTTTACTATTAAGGAATTTATGATCAAAAAGTTCAATTAAGGTACTCTCTTTTGGTCATTTGCTATTCCTGCTTTTAAACAGTATCGAATGACCCGATCAACAGATGATATTTTCTATGGGCAAAAGAGGGGCGTTAAAACCAAGCATCGCATTTATCAGCCTGAAATGGGTGAATTGACTCAGAGTACCGACTGTGATCCTCTCAGCCTTAACGATGCCGTCAAGCAGTAACTTTTCCCTCATTGTACCGCACAACAGCGGTGTATCAGGCGTCACCCACCGCTCTCCGTCAGTAAAGACAATGTTGGAGTAGGATGAGTCTGTTACGCACCCCTCCCTTACGATGAGTACATCATCTGCCAGTTCCCGGTTGATCAGCGCAGTAAGCCCGCTACGGTCGAGATACTTCAGATCATATACCAGGTTGTCTGCATAAACCAGCTTCAGGGTTCTAACAGTGGCCGGAGTATATGGGGTGAACTCTGTTGAGACAATCGTCTTCCCGTAGATGACCCGGCACCTGAAGATGCCCGCCCGGCAATCCTCCGGCACCCTTATATAATCTGAGAGCCGCAGATCATCTTTAGTGTCATACAGCTTGCGCCTTGAGCGGTTCAGCCGTTCATCATGCAGAGCGAGGTTGCATAGTACACCATCGGCAATCCTTATGGTCTCAAATAACCGGCACATATATCTTGTCAATCATCTCATTGTATTCTGACAGTGGCTCACTGAATGATGTTATTCCTCCGCCGCTGCGGTAGAAGTACCCGTTATCGCGTTTCTCAATGAAGCGGATCAATACGCCGCTGTTCAGGTTGCGACCGTCAAACAAGCCGGCGATACCGGTGTAGTAACCCCGCGGGATGCCCTCCGCCGATGCAATGATCTCCGTCGTCTTCTTCTTGGGGGCACCGCTCACTGACCCTGCCGGAAGCAATGAAAAGATGATATCGCCGATGGCTGAGAGATATCCCTCCTCCATCTCTCCGCAGATCTCCGAGCTGACCTGCAGCAGCCTCTTTTCATTGGTCCCTATCGTATCGAAATACCTGAACCTCTCCACTCTCACCCTCTGTGAGACCATGCTCAGGTCATTTCTTATCAGGTCAACAATTGTATAGTGTTCAGCAGTCTCCTTCACATCGTTTAAAATAATGTTTTCCGCATCCGGCATAGTGGCATCAATTGTACCTTTCATCGGGAACGATCTGATTTTCCCGTTGCTGATTATTGACAAAATGTTCCGGTGAGAAGCAGACAAACTCGTCGTTGAGCCATATCTTGTACCTGGCGGTACTCATGTGGAATATATCCTGAAGGGTTGAGTTCAGATCGACAGGGGTGGAGCATGTGAGATTCAGCAGGAATGAGTTGCCCAGGGCTATTTCATCCTTCACCAGGTTGAATTTCACAAGGTAATCTGCATAGCTCTCCGGATATTTTTCCAGCCTTGCGGGTTTCACTATACGGGCGTGATCGCGGGCATTGCTGATGCCATTAATGTCATACAGAAGTTGATCGGGGTTTATTTCATCAAGTTTGAAAATAAGGGGTTTAACCTGTTCGAAATCAATGATGAAAAGAAACGGGATTCCTGCGCCGGCCCATTCATTCATCTGTGCTTTAATTGTACTTTTGTGTGACATGCCATTCACTGAGGCTGTAAATTTATGAAATACCGGAGACCGAGAATTCTGATAGTGGATAATTATGATTCATTCACCTTTAATCTTGTCCAGATTCTGCGCGAATATGACAGGTGCGACTTTGCAATTGAGCTTAATGACAGGATAGGCGTCGCGTCTGCCGGCAGGTATGATGGTTTTCTCTTCTCCCCGGGGCCGGGTATTCCTGCCCAGGCCCCGGTGATGGCAGAACTGCTGGCTGAATATGCCGGTACGAAGAGTTTTCTGGGAGTTTGTCTCGGGCACCAGGTTATCGCGGAGACCTTCGGCCTTAAGCTTGTAAAGCTTGGTACGGTACGCCACGGGGTGAAGGCAATGATCAGGTTGGTTGAACCGTATGATTATATTTTCAAGGGCATGCCGGCACTGTTTGGCGCCGGACTGTATCACTCATGGGGTGTATACCATGACCCCGAAACACCCTATTCTGATCTGAATCTGCGAGCAACGGCGGTTGGCGATGACGGCATCATCATGGCACTTGCGCATACAGAGTATAACATCAGGGGAGTCCAGTTCCATCCTGAGTCATTTATGTCTGAACTGGGGCCGTTGCTTGTGCGGAACTGGATTGACAGCTTACTGGATTAGTTGCCGGCTCCGGCGATTGCCAAAAGGTCTTGCGTCCGCATTACGGATGGTCAGCTTCAGTTCAGTCGGAGTTGTTACCGTGAAATTACCCTGTAATACTCTTTGCTGAAAGCATTGAGATGCTCATTTTCATCTTTTTCATCGTACACTATGAAAAACCTCTTCAGGATATCCAATTGTGACTTATGACACTTTGCCGCTTCATTCTTGATTTTCCAGTACTGCCTTATATCCACTGCGATATCAGGAGCTGGCAATCCGTCGCTGCCGGTCAGTCTGCGGGCGTGATCATACCCCGGGGTAGTGGCAACGAGGAAAATTTTCAAGGCCTGCCGATAGTGTGATCTGGAATATCCTCGACGGACTGAAAGCCGGGTTGGCAATGTTTTCTGTAAAGATGGTTTCGGTCAGTTCTGCCGAGATCCGGTGTTCAGGGTGCCCATAACCGCCGATCTCGCTGTCGTAGGTTATCAGGATATCAGGTGCGAATGTATCTATTTTATTGCCTATCACACTCTTGATGCTATCCTTATGATCATACCAGAAAGTGATTTTATCATGCATGATGTCATCCCAGGTATTGTTTATGAAACCCGCTGTTTCAACACTCTCAATCCCGAGTTTTGCTGCCGAGCAATCCAGTTCCCTGGTACGATCCTCACCAGGCGCGCAGAGTGTCAACAGGTGGATCACAGCTCCCCTGTCCTGCAATAAGGCGATAAGACCGCCGGCGATAGTCTCATCATCAGCATGAGGCACAATAACCAGGACCCTGGTCGAATCATTGACTTCGATCTCAAGTTTTGGGATTGTGTGGTCCTGGTAGGTGGATATAAGCTGGTAATCAATTGTTCTGCCCCCGCAACCTGATAGTTGCGCTAAGAGCAGAAGAGCTATGACTTTTTTCATGGTATGTGGATTGTCTGTTTAGTCTGTTTTATTCGAATACCCTTGTGGCAAAGAGGTATCTTTCGTTCCACCAGGGGTCATCAAGCGAGGTGATGGTGACGCCGAGGCTGGTGGAGGTGTGAATGAATTTGTTATTGCCTGTATAAATGCCGGAATGGGTTATGAAACGGCTGGTGTTATATGTCCGGATGAAGAAGACCAGGTCGCCCGGCATGAGCATCTCCCTGTCAGAGATGATCTTCCCGTATCTCGCCTGCTCCTCGGAACTGTGCGGCAGCTGGATCCCGTGACTGGCAAAGACCACTGCCAGCAAGCCCGGAGCAGTCAATGCACTTCATCGATTTCCCGCCCATGCAGTGGGGTACGCCAAGGTACCGGCGGGCCGTACTGATGATTTCATCAGGGGTTACGCTGCGGGTGTCAAGCGGTTTCTCAACCCCCGAGTCCATGAATTCATTCAGCTTCTTCCTTTCAGCCGGGGTTTCGATGTTGTCAGAGGATGCACCGTGATAAACCCTTCTTGAACACGAAGATATCATAAGCTGACATGCAGCAAGCAATAAAATTGGCAGGGCTCTCCCGGGACTTAAATGCATTCTGTTTTCAGTTCTCAGTCAGGTCTGAAGTTTCTCAGGCTACCGTAACGATTATCTTGCCTCGTGGCTTGCCATTAACTGCGAGGTCAAAGGCGTCAGCGGCACGCTCAAGTGGAAAAGTGTTTTCAATGAGTGGTTTGAGTTTGCCGGCAGCATAAAGCTCCTCCAGCTCCTGCCAGTCCTCCGGGCGCCTGCGCATGTTTGCCGATGTCAGCCGTCTTCCATGGAACAGCCTGGTAAATAATATTGACAGGTATGGCGGGGGAATAAAGAGTGTCGAAGCGTATGTGCCGCCACGCTTAAGCAGTTGCCGTACAAGACGGAGATTCATCTTCCCGTAGGTATCCATGACGGCATCGAACTTCCTGTTGCAGGAGACAAGCTCCTCCCTGCCGTATCCCATGACCTCATCGGCCCCGAAGCTCCTGGCAAGGTCACGGTTCGCCTCACTGCATGTTGCAGTGATCACCGCACCCCTGGCCCTGGCTATCTGAACCGCGAAATGGCCCACTCCACCTGTTCCGCCATTAATCAGAACATATGATCCGGCACCAACATCACACTTCCTCAGTCCGTTAAGTGCCGTTAACGCTGCAACAGGCAGAGAGGCGGCTTCTTCAAATGACATTCCGGCCGGGATGGTCCTCAGATACTCCTGATCAACAGTCCTCAGCTCTGCCAGAGCCCCATGTCTGTTAATGACTGTTGACCTCGATCCGTAAACCCTGTCGCCCGGTTTGAACGCACTGACTCCTTCACCGGTCTCCCTGACGATACCTGCAAAATCGGATCCGAAGATGCGGGGAAACCTGAAGCCGGTAACCAACCTTGCGACGCCCTGTTTTATTTTCCAGTCCACCGGGTTTATGGAGACAGCCTTCACCTCCACAAGTACCTGTCCGAGTCCTGCAGAAGGGTCAGGCAGGTCGCCGTACACTGATGCTTCTGATCCTCCGTATGCCTTTGAATAATATGCTTTCATTTCAGATGTTTGAAAAGGTAAGATACGATATTTTTTCATGTGGAATGGCTGGTGTATCGCACCTGCATGGCCCGCAGAACCGCTTGATGAGATCCGCGAGGCAGAAGGATTACCAGCCAGCCACCAGCTTTACTGTATAAACGATATAGATAACCAGCAGAAGGGCAGCTTCCCACCTGTCGAGCCTTTTCTTCTTCCCCGTGAACATGACGGCGAAGAGAAGTATCGTTCCGAAACCGAGCAGGTATATATCAGTATTGAAAGCTGCATCAAAACCAAGAGGGTTTATGAGGGCGCTGACGCCAAGTATCAGGAAAATGTTGAAAATATTTGACCCTATAATGTTCCCCACGGCGATATCATTGTTCTTTTTGAATGCTGCAACCACCGAAGTTGCCAGTTCAGGCATGGATGTTCCCGCTGCAACGATGGTGAGCCCGATGATCTTCTCACTGATGCCGAGCATTGTCGCCATCTCAATGGCGCTGGTTACCACAAGCCTCCCGCCGAGGACGAGCCCTGTGAGGCCGAGAATGATCAACACCCATATTTTCCCGTGAGAATGAACCAGGTCCAGATCGACCTTCTCCTCCGGATCAGTCTTTAGCTGGCTGTAAACATAATAGAGGAACAACCCGAACATTGTCAGAAGAATGAGTCCGTCGATCCGAGACAGAATATGTCTGTCAGACAGGAAGAAGTCGTTTGAGAAAAACAGGAGAATTATTATTGCGACGAAGGAGAGGGGAATCTCTTTCCAGACAGTGCTTGACTGGACAACAATGGGGGTTATCAGCCCTGCAATGCCGAGGATGACGAAAAGGTTGAAATTGTTGCTTCCGATAATGTTGCCGAAAACGATCTCATGGTGGTTTTGCAGGGAGGCAAAAATATTCACTACCAGCTCAGGTGCCGAAGTCCCGAAGGCGACCACAGTCAGCCCGATTGCCAGGTCTGAAACGTTATGTTTTTTTGCGAGCGACGAAGCTCCGTTTACCAGCCAGTCGGCTCCCTTGATTAGTATAACAAATCCCAGAACCAGCAGACCAATCTGTAAAACCATATTTACCAGTTTTTCTAATTAAACCTCTTATCGGATACTTGTGATCAACGGCCGACACACCTTTTCAGAGATGCCGTTAAGCTGCAAAATTACTCAAATGTGCCGCTTGACAAGGCTTTTAACAAACAGTACCAATAAAAGTTTTGTGGTGCAACACTGTAAAAATGGAATTTAATTACAGATAGCCTGCTGCCGGTTTCAGGCCGGGCCTGTCCGGTTCTGTTATCTGAATCGTCAGCTGTTAATCCAGGGCTCCGGCAACTATACCGGCATCAAAGGTGAGATTGACCGTAAATGCCATCGGGCTGCTTGCCGTGCCTGCCACCGTCAGTGTGATCATCCTGTCGTTTTTCAGTTTGTTTCCCACATTGCCAAGAATGCCAGACTCAATCTCCGGTGTGAATGAATTATTTGCGGGGGTGATATTCGACCGTGTAAAGACGGTGCCCACGCCTGCAACACTCAAGGTAAGGGTGTTCACGATCTGTCCTTCAGTTAAGCCGTTCACCGTAACCTGAAGCGACTGGAGATTGATCTCCCTGATCTTTTCGAGATAGGGCTCAATATCAACATTATCAGCCAGTTCAAGAGGGTATGACTGGCTAAAGTTTGAAGCATTCACTTCAGCTAATGCATTGCCGGCCTTTTTGGCAGGCGCCACTACCGGTATGACTGCAGTAAGGTCAGTAGAGAATTCTACCTCAGCAGCATCCTTGATGAGATCACATCCCGTAACCAATAACACTGCTGCAAGAAAGACTGTCAGTTTTGTTTTCATAGGAACTAATTTTAAGAGGTTAATAATCCAGAAGAAACAACCAACTTTTACAGAACAGTCAGAATAAAATAAATGTCAGGTTTAAGAAATCAAATAGAACAGGTGCCTGGCTGAACCATATAATTATATTTATGATATTAAACAAATGAAGTTAACCGGTTGTTCATTAATGTATAAAGAAATACAGGCAGAATAAGGAATTTGCAGATTTCGTTTGCCTGTAAGTCGAATATTGCTATCTTTGTATTGATTTTCAGTGGTTTGCCGACGTTGGCAGGCATCTGTGATCTCAACGGGAACGATGGAGACAGTGAAGAAGAAGGGTGGAAAGCCCGAATGGATGGAGATCATCTCAAGGTACAACAAGCCTGATAATCTCAAGAGCTGGTGGCAGGTAATCACTTCTTTAGGAGCATACCTGCTGATGTGGGTCCTGATGATCTGGTCACTGCAGATCTCATACTGGCTGACCCTGGCACTGACTGTACCGGCTGCAGGGTTCCTGGTGAGGACCTTCATAGTATTCCACGACTGTGGCCACGGGTCATTCTTCAGGTCGAGGCGAATGAATACCCTGGTGGGTGTCATATCAGGACTGCTTGTTTTTACACCCTACCACCGCTGGCACCGTGATCATCATATACATCACCAGACGGTAGGAAACCTGGAGAAGAGGGGAACCGGAGACGTCAAGACCCTGACGGTGGCCGAGTACCAGAAGCTTAGCCGGTGGCAACGGTTTGTCTACCGGCTCTACCGTCATCCGGTCTTTCTCTTCGGGATTGCGCCGATGCTGCTTTTTGTGGTTCTCTACCGCTTTCCGAAGAAATACATGTCAGTGAGGGAGCATGTTTATGTTCAGCTGACCAACCTTGCCCTTGCCCTGATAATTTTCGTCATGGTAATGACAATCGGATGGAAGGCATACCTGATTATACAGCTGCCTGTACTATATATTGCTACAGTGCATGGCGTATGGCTCTTTTACGTGCAGCACCAGTACCGGGATGTCATCTGGAGTGATTCCCCGTCATGGGATTACAAGACCATGGCACTGAGCGGAAGCTCGTTCTTCAAGCTTCCGCTGGTGCTTAACTGGTTTACTGCCAACATAGGCTATCATCATATCCATCATCTCAGTCCTGCCATCCCCAACTATAATCTGAAAAGGTGCCATAACGAGAACGCGCTCTTCAGCGAGGTAAAACCCGTCACCTTCTGGACAGCTTTTGAGTCGCTGATGCTCAGGCTGTGGGATGAAAAGAGAGGCATGCTCATCAGCTTCAGGGAGCGGCGGCTGTCAGGCAGCAGTTAGGTTTCAGTTATTGCTGCCGGCCCTGACGTCAGCCGACTGTTTGCCAGCTGTCAGACGTGAATGCCATGCAGGTTGCCTGAGGAATAACCTCCCGGGGAGAGGTTATTTCAGGATGAAATAATTATAGCCTTTGGCAGGGATTACTGCAGTCAGTCGGATGGTGTAGTTCCTGTTGATATCGAGCACAATGGGTTCTTCCTCCTGTTCGTGAACGATTGCCTTGCTGCTCAAACCGGTATAGTAAACGGGGACCTCAATAGTTCGCGTTATCTCTTCATCAAGAGGATTATAGACCATAAGCAGTCCTTTTTCTTCACCCTGCGGGTCGACATGAAGGATGGCGTCATAATCGCGGCCGTCGGGGCGGCGGATATGTATGATATCGCCGTCAAGTATGCGGCGGTGCTTTTTGTAAAACCCGACCCATTTTTTGACCAGGGCTTCTGTCTCAGGTGAGTCGTACAGCTGTGGACCGCGGTAACATGCCTGTACCCCTGCGCCGAACAGGTTGGCCAGTCGCTGGCCGTAGTGCGGAAGATGCTCTCTCAACGGCTCGATGGTGGCAGCAGCGCCGCCGCCCTGGTACTCAACGAGGGGAACAAACATCCAACCCATTGAGGGGGCCTTCTCCCAGGTGCCGTCGTAGATATTCTGACGCTCGATGATCTCCTGCTGCTCCCTGGGCAGAGACCAGTTTGTCTCGCGGTAGCCCATGGCTATCTTGTTGCTCCCGCTCAGGAAGTAGTAGTCGGGCACATTGAGGTAGATACCTTTCTCACGGCACCATTTGTAAAAATCAGTGATCCTCCTGTACTGGTTCCATTGTGAATCTTCAAGCCCACGGTGTCCAGGGTGAAGGGTCGAGATGCATATGTCGCCCGGGTATGATCCGTCATGCTCCAGGACATCCATTCCGGTCTGCTCATAAAAGCTGTAAAGCTTCCTGAAATAATCGATTCCCCATTCACTTTCCAGGCACGGGGAGTTGCCAAATGCCGGCATTCTTCCTTCCGGCATAACCACATCATTGCCGCCGCCGACCTTACGGCTGGCCAGGAGTGAATAGCCTCCCAGTGCAATGCCCCTTGAATGTGCATATTCTGCAAGCTGCCTGACCTGTGCTGCGTATTCAGGGCTTTCATTTTCAAGGTTGAACCCGCTGCCGAATGTCATGATCACCATTTCAAAGCCGACTGCGGCGCACTGGTCGATTGCTTTCTTCACAGCCTCCTCTTCCGCACTTCGCACATGCATCAGGATCGGGTTTTCGGTTGACCATGGTGCCAGCGCCCTCATCATCTTCCTGTTTTCCAGTCCTTTGCGCTCGCGGTCCCGGCTGTCGTGGATCAGCTCCCAGGTCCTGAATGATTCAAATGAGCCGCCGCTCCGCACCGCCTGGGCCGGACCGTACTTCGGACTGGCTTCCAGCAGGCAGGGCATGTTGCGCTGGTAGCAAACCTGTGTACTGTAAAGCGTGTCAATTTCCCATGAGATACTCGACCGGGTCAGGCTCTCACCGGTCATTCCCCCGAAGTTATAATCGGTCTGAAGGGAAATATTCGGCAATATCCAGTTCGTCAGTGATTCGACGGCGCTTTCAGGTTCAGTGAGGGCCAGGATCTCACTTTTGAAGGTATTGATCAGGATCTCCTGTGACGATTCGTTCAGCACTCTTATCCATTTGGAAAAGAGCGGCATCGCGTCATAAAGTTCATAATGGACTTCCACAACGATCTGTTTCAGGTACTCCAGAGAGTCTTTCCCTGAGGAATTGGGGAGTTGGTGTTGTGTGTACGCAGTCAGTCTTTCATGCAACAGCATGATTGCAGTATCATCAAGCCGGTAACGGAAGGTAAGCTCCTTACCCGGCAGGGGCCAGGGCATATCCTTCGGCATCCATTCCATTCTCTTCTTCCACGGGAACCGTTCTTTGGTTTCAGTGATGCTGTAGTCGACCAGGCTGAATGCGGAGGGATCAGATTTCATCTCTTTCAGCCATGCAGGCAGCAGGTAGTTATGTATTGGCTGGCCCGCCAGTCCGCCGACGCTGAACATCATCCCGTCGATCTCTATCTCAGCCTCAGGGCGTACTGACCTGATGAATGATTCGTTTTCAGGCAGGAGATCGAGCCCCACCGTCGCCCCGTTGGGGCTCAGGGTAAAGGTCCTCGCCACGATGCCGTTGCTGAGCACAAGGTGGTCATCACCTGTCCTGTACACTCTTGCTGATGAGCCTGTGCCGTCTATCAGCCAGTCGCCGGCAAAGGCCTGCCGGGAGGGCTCATACAATGGCAGTTCATCCGGAGACTGTGCAGTGGTGACAAGGCAAAGGGAAAGTGTAACAAGAAATGCGGCAGATCTTCTCATGGTATTGTTTGTTATTATTGTAAAAGTAAGGAAATATAGTCGTGCAGAGGCCAGCAGTCAACAGAGTATGCGATGCAGTGCCTGCAGGCTGGAGGAAAAAAATGCCACGCTGCCGGACTCTTCGCTTAAAGCAGAAATAAGATTAAATTTGAGGATCTCCGCTGACAGTGGCGGAGGGGTAAACAGGATTGCTGATGGACAATGAGATTTCAAACGCCGGGAGAAAGCCCGGCACTGCGGGCAGGCCGCTGAAGGTACCAGGGTTGATAACTCTTATGGGCAGCAGGCTCATTCTCTTCCTGCTGTTCCAGTGCATTATTGCTCTTATAGTGAGTTCATGGAGCCGGGCGGAGGGGTATTGGTTGCTGGTGGCAACGCTGACCAACCTTGTGAGCATTGCGGTCTTGTGGTTTCTGTTCATGAGAGAGGGGTTGAGCTATCTGGGGCTGTTTCGCTTCAATCGGATCACCCTGAGGAAGGACATTCTGGTTTTTACCGGCCTTGTTCTTATGTGCGGTCCGGTGGTGTTCGGACCAAACTACCTGTTAAGTAAATGGTTCTGGGGAGACCCGGCCATTCCCTATGAAATGATGTTCCGTCCGGTTGAAAAGTGGCTGTCAATTCTGCTGTTGTTTGCCTTTCCGGTAACCATTGTTTTTGCCGAACTGGCGACATACTTCGGTTACATCATGCCCCGGCTGAAAGAAGGGCTTGGATCGAAGTGGCTTGCGGTGGTTCTTCCAGTGCTGTTCCTGTCGTTGCAGCATATGACACTCCCGTTTATTCCTGACCTGAAGTTCATCCTGTATCGCAGCCTGGTTTTTCTTCCTTTTGCGGCGCTGATTGGCATTGCACTGCACAGGCGTCCCACGTTATTCCCCTGGTTTGCCATTCTGCATGGTGTAATGGACCTCGGGACGTCGGTTATGTTTGTCTTTGAGTAAGCTGAAACTGTTGACGAATAACATCGCGACACACCTGGCTGTCAGGTATGAGTCTCATACTGTACAGGCATTGGCGGTTGACGGCTGATGATTACCTAATACTGCGTTGATTCAGACATCAGATAGGGGTTGATTCTGGATTTGAGGAGATCGATTAGCTCGGGTTCCATATAGTAGTAGAAGTCGGGGATGCCAAGGACGATTAGCTTGTTGCTGATGTTTGCCTGAGGAAATTTTTCAATGATGAATGTCCTGTGCAGGTTCTCCATCACGAATATCTTGTCGGCCCACCGGAGCAGTTCCGGGGTGATCTGGTTGGGAGCATTGGGGGCAATGCCGGCTGATTTTACCTTGAATGCGGGGTTTGTTCCATAGATGGTCTCCGCGGTGCAGCTGCGCATCCTGTTGATGGTGCAGATAAAGAGGAGATTCATTGGTTCCATATGAGTGGTTGAGAGTAAATATAACTAAAAAATCCCGCTGATCATGTGGTCAGTCGGGATTCTTTTATCTGCGGGTTACCGGTTATTTGCGGGCGGTTCTGCCGGCACCTTCTTCCGGGGGTATGGTGTTGCGGGCAGCTTCTGCTCTGCTGGCCTCAGCGGCTCTCTCCTGAGCGGCTCTCTGCTCGTTAGCCCGGCTTTCGGCAGCCCTCTGCTCGTTAGCCCTGGCTTCGGCAGCTCTCTGTTCATTTGCCCTGCTTTCGGCAGCCCTCTGCTCGCTGGCTCTGGCTTCGGCAGCTCTCTGCTCGTTAGCCCTGGCTTCGGCAGCTCTCTGCTCGTTAGCCCGGCTTTCGGCAGCTCTCTGTTCATTTGCCCTGCTCTCGGCAGCCCTCTGCTCGCTGGCTCTGGCTTCGGCAGCTCTCTGCTCGTTTGCCCTGGCTTTCGGCAGCTCTCTGCTCGTTAGCCCGGCTTTCGGCAGCTCTCTGCTCATTTGCCCTGCTCTCGGCAGCCCTCTGCTCGCTGGCTCTGGCTTCGGCAGCTCTCTGCTCGTTTGCCCGGCTTTCGGCAGCCCTCTGCTCGTTTGCCCTGGCTTCGGCAGCCCTCTGCTCGCTGGCTCTGGCTTCGGCAGCCCTCTGCTCATTTGCCCTGCTTTCGGCAGCCCTCTGCTCGGTTGCCCGGCTAATGGCAGCCCTGGCCTCGGATGCCATTCTCTCAGTTTCTCTCTCGGCAGCAGCCCTGCTTTCGGCAGCCTTCTGCTCAGAAACTCTGGCTTCAGCAGCCCTGCTCTCGGCAGCTCTTTCACGTGCAACTCTCTCTTCAGCGGCCCTGGCCTGTGCTGCAACAGCTTCAGAAGATCTCCTTTCGGCATCCCTGGCCTCTGTGGCAGGCCGGTTCTCCGGTCTTGCATCAGTTGCTACCCTTCTTTCGGCATCAGTGCCGGCTGAAGTGCTTCTCCCGCTGACCGACTGAGGTGCTGCTTCCCTTCTTGAAGGAGTGCCGGCCGGAGCCTGGCTGCGGGTACCCTCAACACTCGCCCTGTGGGTTCTGTTGTAGAGTGCCTCACCCTCGCTCCTCTGCTCGGGGCGCGAGTAGGTCTGCCTGTAGTTTCCCTCGGCTACTCTCCTCTGTACCTGCGGCGATTCCTGACGGATGCTGTGGTAGTAGAAGTCGTTGTAGCGATGGTACCTGGGAACTCCGATGCAGTGATAGTGGTTGTAGTAGTGATTGTGCCATCCCGAGTGGTACCCGTAGTAGTAGTCCCAGTAGTAGGGCCTCCAGGGATCCCAGTAATCAGGGTAGTAACCCCAGTACCAGGAAGAGCTCCATCCGCTGTAGTAGGGACTGTAGATGTAGACAACCACGGGCCAGTCGTACATATCCCACCAGACATTGTTTATTATGGTCACGTTGCCATAATAGCTGTTATTGTTGTAGTGTTTAGCCTTCTTGTTTTTTGCAAAGAGGGGTTCGATGACGTAGTTCTTTCCGTAAAGAGCCTGATCGCCGATTATCTGTATCCTTATCTTGTTCCTGCGGAGCCTCTCAACCGTTATGACTGCCACATCCTGGAATTCCTTGCGGCCCAGCACTGCGCGCAGCACAATCGTGTGCACCCTGCCATCCCTGTAATCGGATACTGCGAGGTAGTCCACCCTCCAGTCGCCGTTGAGGTCAAGGTTGTTGATCCTGGTATCCCTGTCATTGAGGCTTCTCTCGAACTCTTCAAGGGTTTCTGAGTTGCGGAACAGGTCCATGACCGCGTAGAGATTGAGGTTGTCACCCGGGAGACCCAGGTACTCCTTCGGATAGTTCTGTGCACTGACTGTCGTCATTATTGCTGCCAGAACTGCGAGGACCGATGTGATAATTAACTTTTTCATCTCTTTAAATTTTATGAAGATCTGCTCTTCGAAAGTATAAATGCAAAGGTTGTGCCAAAGCATTCGCAGAACCTCATAAATTGGGCCAAGGGAGATGATTTTTGTAAGATGTATGACAGGTCTGGCAGCAGGCAGCAGAGGGCCGGGGGTTTAAAAATGACCCGTGGGTCATTTTCGCGAAGGAGACAGATTGCAGGGGAGGATCAGTCGGCAGTCGGCAATCACTAATAGGGACTAAAGACTGCTGACTGACGACTGAGATTAGTCGCCAGTCTGAGAGGGGTCTGGCTTCCAGAGCCCTTTCTTCTGCTTCCTGGCCTTATCCGCCAGTTTGACGAATTCGTCAGCATGCTTTACGTTGGGAGGCATGGTCATGACTGTGGCATACCCTTTTTTAACCAGGTCGGCGTTGACGAAAGTACCGTCGTCAAGATATACATAAGCCAGAGTCCGGCCGTAACGGTCGAGCCGCGAGACATCATACTCAAGCCTGACCTTACGGCCATTAAGAAGTTGTTTCAGGTAACCGGATGACTCTGCTCCGAAATAGCCTTTAGGCTTCGTTCCGCTGTTGCGGGGTTCAGGGGCATCAACGCCTATCAACCTGATCTTCAGTCCTTGTGCGCTTCCATCATCTGCCCAGAAGGTATCCCCGTCAACCACCCGCGTGACGCGATACCAGGTCACCGGTTCGGTATCTGCCGGGGCAGCCTGGGCGAACAAGGCCAGGTGCAGCATCATCAGGAGCGGGACGATCAGTATCGATCTGAGGCGCATATCGGGTTTTTGGATTTAACGGGGAAGGTAAGGAATAATTGCCTTGTTCCCGTCAGGTTGTGCCAGGGCTTCGTGCCATGCAAAAGGTAGAGCTGATGAAGACTAACCAAACCACTGCCGGCAGCAATGGAATGGCTGATGAATTCATAAAAACCTTGATCCTGAGCGTCTTGAATCCTAATCAAGCGCGCCGGCAGTTACTTTTGCGCCATATTTTGAGGTGATTACAAACGTCCCCGGCATATTTACGAAACCATGAATGGTATAGGTGATTTTATGGGTGTTGGTCAGTACCTCTGCAACCTTTTTAAAGGTTGTGGCTGTGACCGACGGGGTAAACGTACTATTGGCAGAAGAGACATTGGTCTGTGTGCAGACATTGCCGACACCATCAACGTCAAGTGATATGGTACTGATGACCTGTCCGGGCAGGAGACCGGTGATGGTTATCTCAAGCGAGTTCAGTTTAATCTCACGGATCTTTTCCAGGTAGGGTTTGATGTCAGTATTATTATCCAGTGGGAGTTCCTCGGTTTTGGTAAAGGGTAAATCTCCGACGACTAAAGCATCAGCTGATTTTTTCGCGTCAACTACCACAGTTAGGGCGGAGGTTAAATCAGTATCGATGGTCACAGTTGCTGCATCCTTGATAAGATTGCATCCTCCGAAGAGAATGATGGCTGCCAGGATAAATGTCATTTTTGTTTTCATATGCTATGTTTTTACAAGGGTTTCTTCCGTAGGAAAACATTCCTTATATTCTTTAATATCAACAAAATCCAAAAGCAGGCAGGGAGGACCAGATACCTTTTCCGACTGAGGTAATCCTGCCCGGATGCTCATATCCTATCAAAGTTAGAAAGAAGTTATGAAATGGAGAAATAAATCTCAAGCTATGCTTTGTAATTGCATGCTACGGCAGACCCGACTTCTTTTCTGCTATCTTTAATCCTGATAAAAACATGCTTATGGGATGGTCATTTAAGGGTATGCTGTACCAGCTGTTAATTGACCCGCTGATATCAGGACTCCGCAGGAGTGTGACAGCGCATATCGGGCCCGTCTGACCGTGTCATTGATGTGGCATGCGGCACGGGAGCACTGACGATGGCCATGGCACGGAGGGCATCGTATGTAACCGGCATTGATCTTTCTGAGGATATGATCATCACGGCCCGCCGTGCTGCAGAGAGGCGCGGGATAACCAACGTTACCCTGGAGCTGCATGATGCCTCTGACCTGTCGTTATATGTCGACAAACAGTTTGACCTGGCTGTTGCCTCCATGGCCATGCATCAGTTTGAGGCGGAGCTGGCAGTAAAGATACTGTCAGAGATGAGCCGGATAGCAAAAAAGGTCGTCATCGCCGATTACAACTGCCCCATGCGCAAGAACCTCCCGGCAGCACTGGCATGGTCAATCGAATACCTGGCAGCAGATGACCACTACCGCAACTTCAGGATATATATGCAGAACGGAGGCATGCCCTGGCTGGCCGGAAAGGCCGGCATAGAGATGAAGGCTTCTGAAATAAGGGGAAGCGGCGTTTTTGTCGTGGCTGTCAGTAGTTAATAAGCTGCATCAAATATTGCAGGGCATTGATACGTTTTTGAGTCTGTCTCTGGCGATCCGTGGCTGGTGAGCAGCAATAGTGCGCATCAGGGATGTGCAGCTATGGTGAGCAGCTATGGTGCGCTTCAATGATATGCAGCTATGATGTGCAGCTACTTATACTCTTCGGGGAGCCTCCGTGCTTTTGTTGCCTGTTCAAAAGCATAACCGATCTTCAACAGTTTGCCCTCCTCAAATGGTCTGGCAATGAATGTGATACCGGCAGGTGCCCCGTTGTCACGGTAGCCCATCGGAACGGTAAGGCAAGGATAGAAAGCAGCAGCAGCCTGTCCTGCATTACGGTTATTGACCGAGAGGACTGCATCAAGCTGATAGTCCGTCATAGGCTTTTCAAAAAAGCTGACCGCCTCTTTATGCAACCGCTTCTTTAAATTCAGCACCTCTTCAGGAGTCATCTCCAGGGCAACCATATCGTCAAAAATGGTCTGGCCGTAAGGGATCCTCACCAGGGAGTCAGCCCTGTTGAAATCAGCTATTTCTGAAATGGACCGGAAGGTAATTTCGCCAGGTGCATATTTGTCAAGATAAGCCGGCAGGCCGGCCTTCATGTCGGCGCTCAGCAGAGTGCTGAAGCCCTCGAAGTTGATTTTCCCGGGCTCAAACTCCACGGTAATGCCTCCGAGAGAGACAATCTTATCAACAGCAAGCATGTAAAGGGAATCGCCGGAAAGGGATTTATTGACTCCGAAGCGCAATCCTTCCAGGGTTGTCGTCTCCAGTCCTTTCCAGTATTCAATGTTCTTCGGGTTGTCCTTTGTCACGATGTCAGCACCGTCCTCTCCGCTCATTGCCGATAGGAGTATGGCATTGTCAGTCACCGTTCTGGTCATCGGGCCGGGGGTGTCAAGGGTGCCTGACAGGGGTACTATCCCTCCGCGGCTAAGCAATCCTACAGTGGGTTTCAGTCCTGTTACCGAGTTGGCGCTGGAGGGCGACAGGATTGATCCCGAGGTCTCCGTACCCACGGCGGCGGCAGCATAGTTGACGGCCATGGCAGTACCGCTGCCTGAGCTTGACCCGCCGGTATCCAGTTTCCTGCGGCCGTAAGGATTGAGGCTCTGCCCGCCGACGGCGCTGTAGCCGTTAGGGCAGGCTGAGCTGAGGTAGTTGGCCCATTCGCTGAGGTTTGTCTTACCCAGGATGACACCTCCTTTTTCCCTTATCCTCTCAGTGATGAATGCATCTGAGGTCATATTACCGGCCAGGGCGACTGCACCGGCTGTGGTGGGGAGTCCTTTCATGCCTATGTTGTCTTTCAACAGCACCGGCATGCCGTAGATGGGGTGGTCACCGTCAGACCTGTTTTTGTCCCTTTCACGGGCCTCGGCGACAGCACCGGGATTTATGGCAATAATGCTGTTCAGCATTGTGTTCCTGTCGTTCTCATATTTCACTATACGGTACAGGTACCACTGGGTTAGCTTCTCATAGGAGAGGTCACCGGAGCGAACGTGCGTCTGGATAGTGAGTATGTCCTGTTCCAGGATAAGCGGCTTCAGGCTTTGATAATCCTCTTCGGAGAAATTCCGTATCTGTCCTTCCACATTGTCCCATACAGCGTTTTTGTCAAGCACTTTTGACTGGATGAGCTTATATTGCATTTTCGGGGACTGGTGACCGGCATTCTCTGCGAGCTCTCCGGACTCGTCATAAGGTACCCACGGCTCTATCTCTGTTACGGGTTGCTGCCTGCATGCAAGCAACATCAGCATCGAAAGGAAAATTACGTTTTTCATCTTTTTCACAGGTTGGGTATAGCGGCTGGTCACAGGCACCTGCGCTGCTATAAAATCTGGAGAGGAAGATACATATTTGCTTCAGGCTTTTTTCATTTTCTGCATCAGAAATTGTGAATTAACCGCGACAACAGCCGTGCTGATGCTCATGGACAGAGCCCCGCTATCAGGGCTGCCAGTCAAGCCCTGGCTGAACAAAGCGCATTCAGTCAATTGGATAGTTGGGTTTTTTTTTGTATTTTGTAGCGTCGCGCCACCAAAAATAGATGAGTAATGACAGAAAATGAAAAACTTGACAGGATAGCCATAAGTGTGCGTTCACACCGCCTTCTCAGGGTATTGCTGCGCGAAAACCCCATGCTCGAGACCATCATCATCGAGTCAAAATCGATACACGAATACCTCAGGCAGATGGAGGATATGGGTGAGGAGCCGGGGGCGTATGAAGGGCTGTTCGGTTACAGTATAGGTCAGACGGAACCGCGGGTTCCTATCTATGAATATCCGGAGTACAGCTTCGGGGTTACAAAGGAGCTGAGCAATATTGAGGTTTGATCAGCTGCTCCTGAAGCGTATGCCGTCCTCACGGCAGATCTTCTTCAGGAGCCTGCGGCCCGACATGATCGAGGTGGGCAGGCCGCCGCCGGGCTCAACCCACTGTCCGCACATGTAGAAGTTCTTCAGTCCGGGCACCGTCTGAGGCATTGGTTTTGTCAGGGTATATGCGTTTGCAGGGGTGATGAGCCATCCCTCGAAGGAGCCTTTCCAGTTCCCGGTGTAGCGTTCGAAGGTCAGCGGTGTGGCCGCGTCTGTCACCTCCACCTGATCAGTGATTCCCGGGAAACGCTGTTCGAGAAGAGAGATGATGAGCGCAACCGTCTCGTCCTTTTTCTGTACATATATATTCCTGTCCTCAGCCAGCTTCTTCCAGTAATCATAATCGGATTCGAGCATGATGGTGAGGGCTGTCTTGCCCTCCGGGGCCATGGTCGGGTCCTGGTTATAGATATGCACCGGCAGGCGTGTACGCATTTTATCGGCTACCATCACCGGTTCCTTCAGGGGGAAGGTGATGCCCGAGACAGAGAGGGGGATCTCATCGAATTTCCTGTTGATACCCAGAGAGACGAAGAGGAGGGAGTGGAACAACGGCCATTTCTCATAGGGCTCACGTGTCCTTGCATCGAGGTATTTGCCGTCGAGCATGTTAAAAAGTGTTGCATGGCCGTCGGCTGCCGAGATGACCCTGTTGGCGAAGATCTCTGTACCGTCAACCAGCCTGATGCCGGTAGCTTTGCCGTCGGTGGTGAGTATCCTGGCGACTTTCCTGTTATAGTGCATCACGCCACCCAGCTCCCTGTAGCGTGCATCAAGAGCCTCTGACATCGGCATCGAGCCGCCGATGGGGTAGCCGGCGTTCCTATTGTGAAGGTACGCGAAGGTGAAGAGCATGAAGAGCATCGAGAACTCCGGGATCCATATCTCTGAAAACGCCTCCTTCAAAAGGGGATCCTTAAATCGCTTTGCGAAATCCTTACCGGTAACGTTGGTCCACTCCCTGAACTGCTTCCCGTACCTGATGAAATTAAGGATTGTCGCCGCCTGTTTCCTCAGCCGGACATGGAGGGGTTCGTGATCTGAGGGCCAGTCGAATCCGGCGCACATCCTGACCCCCTTTATAAAGTCCCTGATTGGCTGTTCATCCTGCGGGGAGAGCCCGAGAAGATGTTCTTCAAGCCTGCCGGCATCGGCGTAGAAAATGACAGTCCTGCCGTCATCCCCCTCACAGCGTGCATATTCATCAGCATAGATGAACTCCCTGCCCCGGGCGACACCGGTCTCCTTCCATATCTGGTGAAGCGGGCTGCCAGGAGATGACCCTACCAGCCAGTGGATGCATGCGTCGAAGGTATAGCCTTTCCTCTTCCACGAGGTGCAGAGCCCGCCGGGCAGGTTATGCATCTCATAGATCTGCGTGTTGTAACCGTTAAGACGCCCGTAGATACCCGCGGCGAGTCCCGCGAAACCGGCACCGATAATGATAATTGATTTTTCGTCTGAGGCCATAGAAGTTGATTACTGGTGTGTGGATACCAAAGATAATGAATAATGAACAGACGGGTCACGTAGTGCGTGGAAGTAAAAAAGAGAGAAAATTTTTAAAAAAAGTGGAAATATCGCTTGCGATATAAAAAAGAGTCGTATATTTGTATCGCAAAAGATATAATCACAAACGATATAAAATAGAATATGAAGAGACAGTTTTATGATTTCAAAGCGAAGACCTTGCAGGGCAAGGAGATAGGAATGGATGCCTTTAAAGGAAAGACGGTTCTTGTAGTGAATACGGCCAGCAAATGCGGTCTTACCCCGCAGTTTGAAGGACTGGAGGCTCTTTACAGGAAGCATCAGGACAAAGGGCTGGTGATACTTGGTTTTCCATCAAACCAGTTTGCGAACCAGGAGCCGGGCGACGAGAAGTCGATTGCCGAGGGTTGCCTGCTTAACTACGGTGTTACCTTTCCCATGTTTTCGAAGATAGATGTCAACGGGGATGACGCCCATCCGCTTTATGAATATCTCAGGAGCGAGTTGCCGGGCGTTTTCAGCAACAAGATCAAGTGGAACTTCACAAAGTTCCTGATTGATGCCGACGGCAAGCCGGTGAAGCGTTTCTCGCCCACAACAAAGCCGGAAAAGATAGGTGCATATCTTGAAAAGAAGATACTGAAATAAAACGTTGGGCAATGGCAACCGAACAGCTTAAACTTGCGAACCAGCTCTGTTTCCCGCTCTATGCGGCATCAAGGCTCATCACCAGGAATTACCAGCCCTGGCTTGACGAGCTGGGTATCACCTATCCGCAATACCTGGTGCTGCTGGTGCTATGGGAGCATGACGGTCTGACTGTCAATGAGATATCTAAGAAGCTAATTCTGAATACGAATACCACCACACCTTTGCTGAAGCGTCTGGAGGCGATGGGTATTGTCACCCGGCACCGGTCGGGGGATGATGAGAGGAAGGTGGAGATCACTCTCACTGACAAAGGCCGGAAGATGGAGCAGAAGGCTGCCGGCATTCCTCAGAAGCTGAGTGCCGGACTGATCCCGGAAGGCATGAATGAAGGTGATTTAATTGATCTGAGGGACAAGCTTTATACCATCATTGATTTCCTGTCAGTGAAAGACAGCAGGCATGCAGATGAAATCTGATTTTCTGACTGCTCCGATCACTTAATGCCTTTGGCCTTTGGCCTTTCGGCCTTTCGGACTTTCGCCTTTCGACTTTGGCCTTTCGGTCTTTAGAATATTCAGTGCTATCTCCGCCTGAATCCGCCCTTCCTCGACTGGGGACGTGCCGGGCGGTGCGTTGGTGTTTCGCTGTGACTTTCGGCAATGAAATCAGGCAGCGGTGCCCTGTAAACATTATAGCCAATCAGTTTTTCAATGCGCTGAAGCTTGAACATGTCGGCCCGGCTGACGAGGGTGATTGCCACGCCGGTAGTTTCTGCACGGGCTGTACGTCCCACACGATGCACATAGTCCTCGGCATCGGACGGCGCGTCGAAGTTTACCACCAGGTTGATATCCTTGATGTCAATACCGCGACTGAGGACGTCGGTGGCCACAAGTACACGTGTACGGCGTGAACGGAACCGCAGCAGCGTCTCCTCGCGCGCCTTCTGTTCGAGGTCTGATGATATGCCCTCGACGGTATAGTCGCGCGACCGCAGGCCCCGAACTATTTCATGGACCTTCTTCTTGGTCGAACTGAATATCAGTATGCTGTTGTATTCCGGCTTGTCGGCTATGAGGCTGTTCAGGAGTGGCAGCTTCTGGTTGTCTTCAAGGAGATAGACTGCCTGCAGTACCCCTTCGGCGGGTTTTGACATCTCGAGGGCGATCTCCACGGGGTTCTTCATGATATGCCTGGAGAGCGACTTGATCTTCGGCGGCATGGTGGCGCTGAACATGAGTGTCTGGCGCTTTTTTGGCACATGCGATATGATCTTCATGATATCGTCATAGAATCCGATGTCAAGCATGCGGTCGGCCTCATCGAGTACAAGCACCTCCACCTCATTGAACTTCACGTATCCCAGGTTCAGGTGAGAGATCAGCCTGCCGGGTGTGGCAACGATTATGTCAGCACCGTGCGACAGCGCCTCCCTCTCCTGGTCCCATGCGCTTCCCTCGCCGCCGCCGTAGACGGCCAGTGAGGTAATGTTCAGCGTGTAGGCCAGTCCCTGTATCTGCTGATCTATCTGCAGGGCCAGCTCACGTGTGGGGACGAGAATAAGGGTGTGGGTATGCGCCGGACGCTTGTAAATAATCTCATTCATTATCGGCAGGAGGTATGCAGCCGTTTTTCCTGTTCCTGTCTGGGCGCAGCCAATGAGATCATTTCCCTGCAGGATTACCGGGATGGCTTTCTCCTGTATCGGCGTGGTCTCCCTGAAGCCCATGTATTCAACCGCATCAAGGATGTCGGGATCCAGGTCTAACTCATCAAATATCATCTATGTTATTGTGTTTATGTTTTTTGCCGGAGGCGGGGCAAAAGTAGTAATAATCAGGGAATAGGCAATAGCCAACAGGCAGTAGTCACAAGGAGTGTCCGGCGCCTGTTGTCAGGTAATCTGTTTTTTGGTAACTTGCGTGGTATTAAAACATGAAGGAATGAAAACCGGGATATTGATATTGATTATGATTGCAATGGTTTCAGGAGGCCAGGCCGAAGCACAGAAGAAGGCAAAGATGATGACGGTAACGGGCACGGTGAGTGATACAACCCTGTCTCCTGTTATCGGGGCCCTTATAGTTGTAGACGGATTGGATACCGGCGTGACCACGACAAAAAGCGGAACATTCAAAATAAAGGTAAGTCCAGATGCATCTAGTATCGGAGCATATACCACAAACCTCGGTTCAGCACTGACCTTGTTCGAGGGTCAGGATAAAATCACCCTTGTTCTGGATGGCACCCAGGTCCTGAAGAACTTCGTTCCGGTGTTGGCGGAAGGTGATACAGAGATAGAAATCGGCTATGGTACTGTGAAGAAGAAGAATCTAACAACTGACGTCGGATACATTGATGCCCAGGATGATTCAAATGCATCATACACCAATATTTATGACATGATCCGTGGCAAGGTGCCCGGAGTGCAGGTGACGGGGAACAAGATCACCATCAGGGGAGTAAGCTCAATCAACTCGAGCACCGACCCACTGCTGGTCGTCGACGGCGTTGTGGTTTACACCATCGATAATATCAGTCCGCGGCAGGTCAAATCAATCACCGTACTCAAGGGATCCGATGCCGCCATCTACGGGTCGAGGGGCGCCGCCGGCGTCATCATGATCACCATGATGGGAACAGGCAGGTAAGAAGATTTGCGATTTTCGATTTTCGATTGCGATTTTCGATCTGCGATTTGCGATTTGCGTCACGACTCACTGCTTGGCCGGGATTGAGCCTCCTTCGCCTTCGTCGGAGGCTCAAATTTCCGACTGCTGACTGGAATTTCCGATTGTGATTTTAGTTGTGCTATTTGCGATTTGAGGTGCGCGTTGAGAGTCCGGAGGTCATTTTGATCTCATGTCTGCCCGCAGCAGCTTCAGGTTGGTCTCCAGTCCGTCAAGGTAGATGAGCGACCAAACGCAGGGAGTAATTACAAACTTTTCCTTAGTCCATCCGAGGGGATCATCAGGTGTCTCCTTATAGTCAAAGATTGCGGGGGCAGCTTCCGCCAGCCAGTTGTACTCATCACTTTTTTCAAGTTGATTGATAAGATTGGCCAGTGAGGACTGCAGCCTGATATCCAGTGTCGGATCCTTTCCTTTAATAATCAATGCCCGGGCAGCAATATCATGTGCTTCAGGGATCCGCAAGGTCCACGGATCAATCTTCCACTTTTCCTCTGTCGTACCCTCGGCCGCGAAGATCAGCGCCTGGTACTCGTCAACCACTTTCAGAACCTCATCAACCTTTTGATCGGCAGGTGTCTGGGAGGTTGGGAAAGAAAGCTCATCAAGGGCCGTCTCGAGCCTGTTATAATTGCGTGACAGGCCCATGCTGTCGTCTATCCTCTCCTTCGAGACATTCAGAGCCAGCAGGGCGGAGAAGACCGATACGGCAGCAAGAAGGAAAAGCACGTAAATGGTATTATAGATACTGAAATTCTTATCCTTCCCGGTTACGGCAAGGAAGACCGGCAGGAAAACAACATACGGGAACGGCAGTGCCACCAACAGGGCTTTGCCTGCACCAGGCCAGTGCATTACCTTGAAAAGCATCCCGCCGAACACCACGAAACAGGTCAGCCATGCTACAATGTAGAGAGCCCTGTTCTGACGGTTGCCTTCCGTCAGGAAATGGTTTCTGAGAGCAATGGGAAGGAAAACAAGAACCAGCAATGCCACACCGAGAATTATCATCTGACCTCCACCCGGCCAGTGATTTATTTTGAATAGAGCGCCACTGACGATTACTGCAGTGATTATCAGGCCAAGGATATATATCTTCTGTTTCATTGCCTTTTAGTTTTGTGGTTGAACATGTCCTGTAATTTCTGAAAGAGCATACGATTCAACGGTGAGAACACCGTTTTTCATGAGCCCGAGCATGTGAAGCCCGATCATCAGGGAGACCCTGTCAGTTTCAGGATTTATTTCAGGGAAATAGACGGAGGGATCAAGGAGTTTTTTGTACAGGCTGAACCCGCTTCCGGGGATCAGTCCCGACAGGTAACCAGAGTAGTCATTCAGGGCAGCCTCAAGCCCTGTTCGCATTTCTGATCCTTCATTAAGCAGAAAATCCCTGGCTGGTACGCTGTTAAACGGATTCATCAGCGTATTGAACTGAATAACCGGCCCGATGTCAGTCTTCGTGATCTGCCTGGTAATTACAGCAGGAGCACCCGGTTCTCCTTCAGCTACGGCGATCAATTCCGTTTCCGCATCATTGATAACCTTAAGAAGGATGTTGGTCCTGGCGTTTATTTCAGCAAGGACCGGAGAAACAACCGTGTCAGTGCAATCATTGATCACAGACAGGTTCTCCCTGAACTTATACCCGAACAGAGCCTGCTGCTCCTGCTGATGGATGTAATAGCCAGCTTCGAAGTTTCTCTGGAGGCTGAGATTGAGGAGCAGACCCGGGATCACAAGGGCCAGCGACCCCGCTACCGCGAAGATGAATGTGGCGCTGATATTCTTTTCATCTTTCCAGGTGATCCAGGTGTACCATGGAAAGACCACAATGAACATGATGATTGTTCCGAGGGCAAGGAGCAGTGACGCCAGAGGCCAGTGCTGTATCTTAAACAGCATTGCCAGGATAAAAAAGGCGAGACCCGCCGCACCAAGAAGGTAAACCGGCAACTTCCGTTTGTCAATCGGACCAGCCAGTTTTGCGATGAGAGCTGAGGGTATCAGCAAAAAAATCCCGCTCAGCGCCGCGAAGGTAAGGATCAGTCCTGCCAGCGGCCAGTGCTGGACCTTTGATACAACTCCGATAATGAACAGCATGCCTGAAATGAAGGCTGAGATGTAAAGGAACAGCCACCTTCTGTTGTGTGTCTCTTTCCAGAGGACTGTCAGTGCCGAGGGCATAAACACGAATGCCAGGACGAAGCCGCCGAGCGTAAGAAGAGTGCCTGCCCCGGGCCAGTGCATGATTTTAAAGAGAGCTGAAAAGCCAAGCAAGACCGTGCCTGCTATGGCTGAAATCTTCATTGTCTGCTTCATATTTCTGTATTTAGTGTCAACTGCATATAGTGTATCTTCCTGTATCTCCTTCAGCCTCCTGCGTCCTATCTTTCCCCTGACAATGTTGTAGGCGTCATGAAAGCTCATTCCGCTCCGCATCTCATTCTCCACATCACAGCATATATGGTCAATGAGCTCATCTGCAAGGTGCGGGAAGATGATCTCCTGGCTGGTGACGTCCCTGCTTATCAGGGCAATGTCCCGGAGGCTCAGTTCAGGCATGGCTCAGGCCGGGCAGGGGATTGATAATGTTCTGGAGCGAATCGATGAACTCCTTCATCTCCCTGATCTTCTCCGCAACCACTGAATGACCCTTTTCGGTCAGGCTGTAGTAGATGCGAATCCGGTTATTGAAGTTCTCGGTTTCAGTGACAAGCACGCCTTCGTTCTCCAGCTTGTGCAGGACGGGGTAGAGGGCACCATAGGTAAGTTTTATCTGGCCCCCGGTGAGCTCTTCCACCTTGCGGGTTATCTCATAGCCATACATGCGGCCGTTCTCCTTCAATACATTCAGTACGATTGTCTTCAGCGAACCCTTGATAAGATCAGTAGATATCATTCTTATATATATAAGATAATTATATAACGCAAATATAAAATATTATTGTTTACAAATACAAATAAAAAGATAAAAAAAAGCGCAGGGAATTTCTTCTCTGCGCTTTCGGGGGATTATAATTGTGCTCTTCTCTTCCCGCCATTACCTCTTTTCAGAGAAGGAGGCGGTTGCTCCGAGCTTCTTGCCTTTACCTGCGAGATGACCGGTTGTCGCTGTCAGAACCATTTGAGCTCTTGCTGCTGGTGCTCTTGCTGCTGCTACTCCTGCTCTGCGAGGGAGCGCTGCTGCTGCGGCCCTGGCTGCTGCTCTTGCTGCTGGTCTGTGCCTTTGCTGCAGGTGCTGATGGCCTCTGAGAGGCAGAAGGAGATGACTTCTGTGCTGTCATCTGCCTGGATGGCTCCGATCTCTGTGCGGTTGACTGCGATCTCTGTGCTGAGGGCTGTGACCTCTGGGCAGTAGACTGCGATCTCTGTGCTGAGGGCTGTGACCTCTGGGCAGTTGACTGCGATCTCTGAACCGTTGGCTCTGACCTCTTTACAGTTGACTGTGCTTTCTCTGCCCAGGGCTCTGATTTCTGTGCAGTTGACTGCGATCTCTGTGCTGAGGGCTGTGACCTCTGGGCGGTTGACTGCGATCTCTGAGCCGAGGACTGCGTTGCCTGCGACCTCTGGGTCGTTGCCGGCCTTGATGCCTCCGTTGAGGATGTACCTCTGTTGGCTGCAGGGGCGCTCTTTACAGCATCTGATGTGTTTCTGCGGACAGTCTCGCGGAGCTGGCCTGCTGCATCACCGGTTGTAGTCCTGTTATCGCTTCCTGATGCCTCAGCGGGGCGGCCTGAGCTACCTGTGGCAGTTGAGCTCCTTCTGTCGCTTCCTGATGCCTCAGCAGGGCGGCCTTTGCTGCCTGAAGATGCGGACTGACGGTCTGAGCTGCTGCGTGTGCCACGGGTGCTTGCGTATAAGGCTTCACCGTCTCTCCTGGCTTCAGGACGAGAGTAGGTCTGCTTGTAATGCCCTTCCGTGATCCGGTGTGACACGTTGGGCGAGTATGCCCTGACATTCCTGTAGTAGTAGTCGTTGTAGTGACTGTACCTCGGATAGTCCCAGTGGCGGTAGTGCGAGTAGTAGTGAGGGTACCAGCAGGAGTGATATCCGTAGTAGTAGTGCCAGTAGTAAGGCCTCCACGGGTTCCAGTAGACCGGGTAGTAACCCCAGTACCATGATGAGCGCCATGTGATATAGAATGGATTGTAGATGAACCTGATCACCGGCCAGGCAGCGACTTCATAGTATGTGGTAGTTACCACGGTCACGTTGTCTGTGTAGACTGTCCTGCCTTTGTAGCCGGGATTAGGTGTCTCTGCATATATAGGTTCAACAATGTAATTCTTTCCGTAAAGAGCCTCGTCACCGATCAACTGTATCCTTACTTCGCCGTTGCGCAACTTCTCGACAGTGAAGACAGCCACGTCCTGTGACTCGTTGCGGTCGAGGGCCGATCGGAGAACGATGGTGTGATCCTCACCGTTGGCATAGTCTGTTACAGTGACGTAATCAACATAGCCGTCATTGTTCAGGTCGAGGTTGTTGATCCTGGAGTTTTCGTCGTTGAGGCTTCTCTCGAAGGCTTCAAGGGTTTCAGACTCCTGGAAGAGATTCATTACTGCGTAGAGGTTCAGGTTATCGCCCGGGAGACCCAGGTATTCCTTCGGGTAATCCTTCGCCATGACTGTGGTCACTGAGGCTATCAGGATTGCGAGGATCGATGTGCAGATTAACTTTTTCATCTCTTTAAGTTTTTGTGAAGAACTGTCTCTTCGGGTATGTGAAATTCAAAAGTTGTGCCAAAGATTATTCCGGATAGTCATGTATCTGACAGTCAATATTTAGCCAATTGTGAAGAATTAAGAATTAAGAGATAAGAATTAAGAATTGATAATCAGTTCGGGGACCTTCAGACTTAGAAGATCTTGAAGAAGGCCGAGAACATGAGTACGAATCCCTTCGGAGCAGGGTAGGCGGCATCGGTGTAGGTGGGGAAGATATAGCTGATGTCCGCTTCGAGCGACATGAAACCAATATTTAATGAAACCGGCAGTCCTATTTCGACCTCAAGGAGATCGAACCGCTCCGAATAGACCGTAGTGGTTGTCGGAACTTCTGTGGTGGTGGTTGTAGTAGTAGTTGTTGACGCAGAAGATCCTGTACCCTGTCCCTGTCCTGGCCCAGCACCTGTCATCTGTCCATTTCCTGATCCCTGGGTGCCTGCGGGTGAGGCCGGAGTGACGAGGGTCTGTGTGCTGGTGATGATCTCTGTCCCGTCCCAGGTCTCTGACATTATAAGGTTCCCGAACAGGAGGTTGGCATAGGGATAGAAGGAAACATTCGCCTTGCCCTTAAAAAATGAAGGAGTTTCAAAATACCTCGAATTTCTTACCTGGAGGTATGACGGAGGATCCTTTATCAGGAACCCTCCATAGGATATCTCTGTATACAGTATTTTCCAGTCAAACCCCAGCTTTATATCCGCATAATTGAAATTGCTGAAGAGGGTATCAGTAAGCGTGGGCCTGACAATATACCTGCTGACCCCGGTGGAGATATCAAGCCATTTGGTGAAATCATGGCTGTAATATATTGATAAGTTGCCGAAGGCCGGAGCTGATTGACCGAATGCCGGGATGAAGAAGGCCGAACCTGTCAGACTCAGTTCCCCGCCGAGAACATATGAAAGCGCCCCGTAACCAAAGGGGAGGTTCTGCGAGATAGTCGACCCCAGGTAGATCATGTTGCTGCCGTATCCTGCTCCTGCGTAAAAGGCATGACGGTCAGTATCATCCGATGTTGAGGTGCTGTCAGCCTGTGACATAATGTTCAGCGGTATCAGCGTGAATATCAGACCGGATAAGATCAGGCGCATAACTGGCATCTCAATAATTTGGTACAAAGGTATAAACTGAATATGAACGAATGATGAAGAAAGACAATGAATCCTTCTCAGGCTTGACTTTAATTTATTAAAAGCATAAATTTGATTGATATTCAGGCTGTGCGGGAAAGTTTCAAATAAAAATTCATACCATGGCAAGCATTATTCCTGGTTACGAGTATGACATCTTCATCAGCTACCGTCAGAAAGACAACAAATATGACGGCTGGGTCACTGAGTTTGTCGAAAACCTAAAGAGAGAACTTGACGCAACTTTCAAGGAAGACGTCTCGATCTATTTTGATGAAAACCCCTCTGACGGGCTGCTGGAGATCCATAACGTGGATAAAAGCCTGGAGGCAAAGCTTAAATCACTGATTTTTATTCCGGTAATATCGCAGACATACTGTGATCCCAAAAGCTTTGCCTGGCAGAACGAGTTTGTCGCATTCAACAGTCTGGCCGCCGGGGATCAGCTTGGAAGAGACATTAAACTTGCCAGCGGCAATGTATGCAGCAGGATCATCCCCGTCAGGATACATGATCTGGATCCGTCGGATATCGAGCTATTTGAAAAGGAGACGGGCGGCAGGTTGCGCTCCATCGAATTCATCTACAGTGCCTCCGGGGTGAACCGTCCTCTTACCCCTTCAGACAATCCGGACAAGAACCTTAACAGGACTTTTTACCGTGATCAGATCAACAAGGTGGCCAATACGGTAAAGGAGATAATCTACAGCCTCCACCCAGATGAATCGAAAAGGGCAACCAGAACCTATCAGACCCTGGAGCAGGCAGACCACACCAGGGTTCGCAAGCCATTCGTTCCCGGGAAACCAACCCGGAACAATCGTAAATGGTCACCTGCAGTCATATTGCCGTTGCTGGCTGTGGCCCTCCTGCTGATCCTGCTTTTCATCTATCCGGGATGGCTCAGCAAGTCGAAAACCGCTACCGCCGGAGGTGGAACCGCAAGGATAGCAATAGCCATACTGCCTGTCACCAACCTCACCGGGAATCCTGACCTTGCCTGGATCCCCATGTCAATACATGATGACATTATAGGTCCGTTGAACACCATTAGTGGATTGATAGTAAGACCCAAGCAATCTACAATGCAGTTTGGGAACAGCGAAGAATCAGTAAGGCAGATTGCCAGAAAACTCAGCGTCAACCATATAGTTAAATCATCAGTTAAAGGTACTGAAGATAACCTTCGTGTTGAAATACGGCTCGTTGAAGCATTCCCGGAAGAGAGGTATGTCTGGAGTTCTTCTTTCAACCTTCCATGGAAGGAGCTGGCAGGAATGTATCCTGAAATACTGAACCATATCCTCGATGGAGTTGATGTTAAACCGTCGGCAAATGAGGAGGCGGTTATCTCAGGAAAGAAGATTGTTGATCCCGAACTGATTAAAGCCTGTGCCCGGGGCGAATATTACATGAGTCAGATGACACCGGAAGGATTCGAGATGGGTATCAAATATCTTAATGATGCCATTGCCATTGATCCGGCCAATCCTCTTCCTTATCTTAAACTTGCCATCGGATACACCGAAGGCGGACATGCGGCAGGCATGGGAGGGGAATCAGCCAACAGGGCAAAGGCATATGCCCTGAAGGCGCTTGAGCTCGATTCGACCCTGGCTGATGCCCATGTCGTGCTTGCAACAAGATACCTCTACACCGAATGGGACTTCGCAAAAGCTGAATATCACTTAAAACGTGCAATGGAACTAAATCCCAACAGCTCAACAGCCTATACACATTACGGATGGTTTCTTACCCTCTCGGGAAATGTTGATGGGGCTACAGAAGCCATGAGGAATGCCATTGAGATAGACCCCACCGATCCGCTGATGCAGGGTTACCTGGCCTGGCTCTACCTTTGGATGGGTCATAATGAGGAAGCAATCGCCGAAGCAGATAAAACCCTCCAGATAGATCCTAACTACACTATGGCTTATTATGTGAAGGGGTCAGCCTTTGCTGAGATGGGCAAGTATACGGAAGCCATCGAAACTCATAATAAGGGACTTGCGATTGACAGTTCGTTTGTCGCAGGTATCGGAGTAACCTATGCAAAGGCAGGTCAGAAGGAGAAGGCGCTGGAGGTTGCCTCAGGAATGGAAAAACATCTGCATTCATGGAACGCATGGGGCCTTGGCGATATTTACGCTGCGCTGGGAGATAAGGACAAAGCCATCTATTACCTGGAGGAGGCTTACAGGATGCGGCAGGATTTCATGCCATGGATAAAGTCTGCCAATAATCTTGCAATCCTGAGGGACGACCCCCGGTTTAAGGATATCGTGAACAGGCTGAATCTGCCTGAGTAACAGCCGGGGACCTGAAGCCACGCAAACTCATTTACCAGTCAGCCAGCTTCAGGTGTTGATGCATGCAATCAGCCCTTTTATCCATTTTATTGCAGGTCCGGATAATTATGAGTACCTTTGCACCGATTTAAGCATAAGTTAGATCTGTATAGTCAGCATATCTCCTTCAGGATCAGATTCAAAGGGGTTCTTTCTACAATCACTAGTTTACGCTGAATAACATTTCGTCAGGAGAACATTACCACTTTGAACAGATATTTGGTTAATGATTTTTCAGCGGCATTAACCAATTTAAACAATTAATGGGATATTACAGAGAACCCCGATGGAGGGGCAAACCAAAACAGAATCAAAGTCATAGCGACAATATTAAAAGTCACAGCGACACAACAAAAAGAACGCACAACAAAAAGAAGATCGGCACCGGCACGGTAAATACCAACCAGTTTATCAGGAAAGCATCCTCATCAACTCCTGTTCTTTACAGGTCAGACAGGCTTATAGCCGATCTGCCCGTTGACGGGGCGATCATACGCAATCTTCAGAAAAAAGGGTACGAGAAACCTACGGAGATACAGGACAGGACCATTGAGGCCATCCTCAACGGCAGGAATCTCATGGGGCTGGCTCAGACCGGCACCGGCAAGACAGGAGCCTACCTCATTCCGCTGATACACAATTTCCTTCGCAAGGACTCCAGGAGCAATGTGCTTGTGGTCTCGCCAACGCGTGAGCTGGCCCTGCAGATAGACAAGGAGTTCAGGAGCATCGCTTTCGGGCTCAGTCTCTTCAGCACATGTCTTATAGGAGGTACCAGCGTCAGGGCTGATATTGACAAACTGCGCCGTCCGGGACAGATAGTCATCGGTACTCCGGGAAGGATAGCCGATATGGTCAGGCAGGGAGCCCTTAACCTCAACAAGTACGGCATACTTGTGCTCGATGAGTTTGACAGGCTGCTTGACATGGGCTTCGCCGCCGAGATACAGAGGCTTGTTGACGGAATGAACAACCGCAGCCAGACCATCCTCTTTTCAGCAACCGAAGACAAGAGCCAGAAAGCACTTATACGCAGCCTCATGGCTGATCCGTTTGAGGTCAGGGTAAGAAATGAGAACGTAAGTGCGGATAACATCGATCAGGATATCATCACCGTCGGGGACGGGGAGAAGAAGATTGATATCCTACTTAACATGGTCAGGGATCAGTCGTTTGAAAAGGTGCTTGTCTTTGCCGACACCAAGAGAGGTGTCAGCCGAATCTGCAGGGATCTGCGCAAGGCAGGCATCACGGCAGACGAGATCCACGGCGACAAGTCGCAGAACTACCGCATTAAGGCGCTGGAGTCGTTCAGGAACCGCAAGATCAAGGTGCTTGTGGCAACCGATGTTGCTGCACGCGGACTGGATATAGCGGATGTCTCGCACGTGATCAATTTCCAGGCACCGAAGGATATGGAGAGTTACATTCACCGCATCGGCCGTACAGGCAGGGCAGGCGCCAGTGGCAAGGCGCTGACTTTTGTTAATTAATACAGGAAGATTATGGCAGGACCGAACAACAGTTACATCAAGAAGCAGAAGACGGAGAAGCGTCTGAAGAAGAGAAAAGAGAAAGAGCAGAAGAAGCAGTACCGCAAGGACAACTCGGCGGGCGGCGGGCTCGAGAACATGATCGCCTATGTCGACAAGTTCGGAAATATAACATCAGAACCCCCGGTTGAAGAACCGGCAGAAAAGAAGGCTGACTAGTCCATTCTGCCTTTAGCCTCAACACACCACAGCAATTCAGAGATAAAGCCGGCAGCCCTTCTGTCGGCGGCATTCCGGTCGGCCGGAATGCCGTTTTCATCAAACGCTTCGGTAACTTTAATAACCGGGAACATCGCAGGGACCGTCCATGCACGGATCTTCCAGAGTGAAAACTGCAGCGAGGTTATGACCTGGGTTCCTCCGAACGGGCCGTCAGAGACGGTGGAGATAGCCACCGGCTTCCTGCGCCACTCATCGGTTAACAAATCAACAACGTTTTTCAGGCTTGCCGGATAACCGCCGTTGTATTCCGGGGTCACTATTATGACTCCGTCGACAGCACGTATCCTTGACGCAAACTCAAGCGCCCCGGGTGAAGGATCTTCCTGAAGGCGTAACCGCTCATCGAAGATCGGGAAGGCATATTCCTTCAGGTCCAGAATATCAGCATTCGCCAGCTTATTTTCCTTAATATAGTTTTTCAGATAGAGCGCCACCCTGTGACTGTTCCTGCCCTGCCTGACACTCGATGATATTATTGCGATTGTTGTCATGAGCCCAAGGTATCAAATTAATTCCATTTGGCGCTACTCCCCTGATTCATAACCCGAAGCGGCAACCGGCAATCGGCAGTCGGAAGTTTGAACCTCCGACGCAGGAAAAGTCCCGCACACGCAGTGTCAGAAAGGAGGATCAAATTCCCTACTCCGCCTTCTTCTTCCACTTGATGGAACAGCCTACGGCACGGGTGCCAGCCACGGCGACATTCTCGCCTTTAAGAATGCTGTTGAGAGCATCCTCGGCATATTTTTTATCAGCCGCAGAGGCGTCATCGGCATTGTTGTCTATGGCCCCGACGTAATCGACCACCAGCTTGCCGTCCTTCCACGAGAGAATATATATGTGAGGAGTGTTGGTAGCTCCGTATTTGCGGGCAATCTCCTGTGTCTCGTCAAAGAGGTAATCAAACTTGTAATTGAGTTTTGCAGCTGTCTCCTTCATCTTTTCGTAAGAGTCGCCCGGAGAGACAGCCGGATCATTCGGGTTGATTGCAATCACAGGGTATCCCTTCGGGGCGTACTTCGCATGCAGCTCCTGCAGCCTCTGGTCATACTTCTTGACAACCGGGCAGGTGTTGCACCAGAAGGCAACAATAAATCCGTCGGCATCCTTATAGTTTGCAAGAGAGACCATCTCTCCCTTAACGTTTTTCAGTTTGAAATCCGAAGCAACGTCGCCTGCCTTGTACTGCGACTGTGCATTCAGGAGGGCGGTCATCATCAGGGCCGCCATTGAAACAAACAGGTACTTCTTCATAACGTATTGATTTTTAACAATTAATTACTATTTATGTTTGATTATCAGATCTCTGAGTTCCTTTTCGGTGACCTCGGAGGGGTGGAAATATCTTATGTTCCGTGCATTGTTGAAGAAGAGGGTAACGGGAATATTCCCCTGCCAGCTGCTGTCAACCTTTTCAATCCAGCTGTTGTAGTCGATGTTGGTCATGACCCTCACATCAGCAGTTATTTTGTTGGTTTTAAGGAAGGGGGTGAGCCTGCTCTCTATCTGGCTCGGGAAGTCGAGGCTGATGAGTATGAATTTCACCTCTTTGTCCTGGTACTCTTTAGAAAGTTTTTCAAAATATGGCAGCTCGGTGACACACGGAGGGCACCATGTGGCCCACAGGTTGACCACGTGCAGCACATCCTCGGGGCTTGCGAGGATCTTCTCCAGCTCCGGAATGCCTATCTTTTCAATCTCCTGTGCCGGGAGGGATGCCAGCCCGACTGTCATATATATAAGTACCGCCAGTAATATCTTCATGCATCAATAGTTGCGCAACGTAAATGAAACAACCATAGTGTGCATATGTTCACTGCCTGACCGGACAAGCGGCAGTTTGTAATCCCGGCAGAGCAGATTTTTGAAATTCAATTCAATTTTATACCTTTGTGTATAATACTATGTGGTATAATATAGAATGGTATAAAATATTTCATTTATGAAAAACTCTCCATTTATTTACGGAACGACGGTCACAAATGATGCATTCATCGACAGAAAGGATGAAATCAGGAAACTATCCGATAATCTTACAGGCGGAATTAATACAACGCTGATTTCTCCCAGAAGATGGGGGAAATCTTCATTGGTCGAGAAAGCAGTTGCCAGAATCGGGAAAGACAATAAAGATATCCGGATAGCGGTAATAGACCTGTTCACTGTAAGTTCAGAGGAGCAGTTTATGGAAAAATTTGCCCGTGAGCTGATAAGGGCATCTTCTTCAAAATGGCAGGAATGGGGAAGGAATGCCCGCACATTTTTTAAAATGCTGCTGCCTAAAATACATATAGGTATTGATCCTGTGAATGATTTCAGTATCAGTTTTGACTGGGATGAGATAAAGAAAAACGAAGAGGAGATCCTCGGTCTGGCAGAGACAATAGCAAAGCAGAAGAAGATAAAAATGATTGTGTGTATCGATGAATTCCAGAATATTGCAAACTTCAACAATTTTGAGTCGTTTGAAAAGAAGTTAAGAGCGATATGGCAGAGACAGCAGGATGTCACCTATTGTATTTATGGAAGCCGCAGGCACATGATGAAAGATATCTTTAACAATCCCTCAAAACCTTTTTACCGGTTTGGTGACATAATGCTCCTTGAAAAGATAGCAAGAGATGAATGGATCAGGTTTATAACCAGAAGTTTTACACGGACAGATAAACAGATAACCAATGATGATGCTGCACTGATTGCGGATTTAATGCAATGCCATTCCTGGTATGTTCAGCAGCTGGCTCATTACACGTGGAACCTAACAGCTGTCATGGCAACAAAAGAGGTTATCGAAAAGGCTCTTTCTGAGCTGATAAATGCCAATACACCCTTTTATCAAAAGGAAACTGAAACGCTTAGCACAACACAACTCAATCTGTTAATAGCTGTTTTAAATGGAGAAAGCAGGCTCACTTCAGTGTCAGCAATGACCACTTATCGCCTGGGAACACCACGGAATGCAAGCAAAAATAAAACGATGCTTATCACTAATGACATTATACAGGAAAAAAAAGATGGATTTGAATTTGTCGATCCGGCTTTTGAAATATGGTTCAGGCATGCTTTTCTAAATCAGCCAATTCATAAACATTTTGAGATTTGAGCTTCCGGCGGGCAGTTCATATTCTCTCCTTTGTCCCGCCCGCGATACGCCGCTCCATGGTTAAAAAATCTTAACGCCGGGGCATGACATGACATTGGAATAAAAAACCTTTACCTTTAACAAAACTATTCCATACCCCTATGAAGAAACTGACGCTGATTTTGCTCCTGTTTGCCGCTGCCGGCATTGCAGGAGAGCTCTGGTCATGCACGACATTCCTCATGTCAGGCAAGTACACTCCTGACGGCAGGCCGATCCTCTATAAGCACCGCGACACCGGTACCCTCGATAACGCCCTCGTCTTCTTCACCGACGGCAAGTACCAGTATATAGGAATGGTCGATTCCAAAGACTCATGGAAGCAGGAGGTATGGGGCGGTTTCAACTCCGCCGGCTTTGCCATCATTAACTCAGCCGCGTATAACAACAACTACGGTGACACCACAAAATTTGCCGACCAGGAGGGTGTGGTGATGAAGCTGGCGCTGATGAGCTGCGCCACGCTGGCCGACTTTGAGAAGATGCTGGCTGACATGCCGAAGCCGCTGGGTGTGGATGCCAACTTCGGGGTCATCGATGCGCAGGGAGGTGCCGCCTATTATGAAACCGGCAACTTCAGATTTAAAAAGATCGACGCCAATGACCCGGCGCTGGCACCATACGGACTGCTGATACGCACAAACCACTCTTTCACCGGCACCACGGATGTTGGAGGAGGCTATATCAGGTTTGCTGCCGCAACCGAGGCCCTCAACATGGCCCTTGCACAGAAGAAGATTGAGCCGCAGTACCTGTTGAATTCCATCTCGCGCAACCTGAAGCACTCGCTCACAGGCGTCAACCTGAGAGCTGACCTGCCGGCTGACGCGGCTACCACCACCTTCAGGAATTTCGAGGATTTCATACCCCGCACCTCTTCAGCCTCAGTCATGATGGTAATCGGAGCAGCGAAGGGTGAAGACCCTGACAATGCCATGATGTGGACCCTTACAGGCTTCTCCCTGACGACAATGGCTGTCCCGGTGTGGGTCAGCGCCGGCAAGAGCCTGCCGTGGGTAGTGGGCATGAAGGAGAACATGCATGCACCGCTGTGCGATGCGGCTATGACCCTCAAGCGCCAGCTCTTCCCCATCACCCGCGGCTCAGGAGGAAAATACATGAACGTGGCTCTCCTGCTCAACGGGGAGAAGACGGGATTCCTGCAGAAGCTTGAACCGGCGGAGGATGAGATCTTCCTGAAGACCGCTGAAATGATGGCCACATTGCCCCTGAAGGGGAAGCCTCAGAAGGAAAAGATACAAGAGCATTATAAATGGCTCGATGCGTATATTATCCGGTCATATAAGGAGCTGTTCGGCATAGAGATCAAATAGTAACCGGCAGTTTCAATGCACATTTCTTATTATAGTTAATAACATAAAGTTTCCAGTAAATGAGAATGACACAATTACCTGCAGCGAGATGCATCATGCTTCTTGTTGCGGCCCTGTTCATCACTCCCGGTCCGGCTTCGGCAACCGGGAAGTACAGTGACCCGGCCGATGTGAACCGCAGGATTGAGCAGCTGCGTCAGGGCTCCCCTTCGCTGGTGAAGGTTCATAAGATGGCCGTCACCCCCGGAGGACGAGAGATGCTGATGATAGAGATCGGCAAGGGCGGCACAACCGTGCCTGCAGTGCTGGTCACCGCAAACATGACGGGCACCACCCCGGTCGCCACAGAGGCAGCACTGTCGCTTGCCACCCGCATCCTTGCCGACGCCTCAATGTCGGCCGGCAGGACGTGGTTTATTTTACCGGTGGGTAACCCTGATGCCTATGCGCGATACTTCACCAGGCCGCTCTGGTCAGACCCGGGCAACGCGACACCCTTTAATGACGATGCTGATGACCAGGCTGATGAGGACGGATACAACGACCTCAATAATGACGGCCTCATCACGCAGATGAGGGTAAAGGCTCATGACGGAACCTGGGTGCCCGTCGAGGGCGAACCGCGCCTCATGCGCAGGGCTGATGCCGTGAAAGGTGAGAAAGGCATGTATAAGCTTTATACCGAAGGCATCGATGACGACGGTGACGGACAATATAACGAGGATACTCCCGGAGGAACAAATGTAAATATCAACTTCCCGCATCTGTTTAAAAACTTCGGGAAGCGCAGCGGCCTCTACCCCGGATCAACGCCCGAGGCCGAAGCCCTGCTGAAGTTCGCATTCGCCCATCCGGAGCTGGTCATGGTAATGTCGTTCGGCACCACCAACTACCTCCTTGCACCTCCACAGGGGGGCAGGAAAGGCTCTATGGATACTGAAAATATAAGGATCCCGAGAGAAATAGGAACAGCGATGGGGATAGATGTATCCCGCACCTATACCATGAATGAGATCATCGAGATTGTGCAGCCTATGCTGCCTCCCGGCATGACTGCTGATGAGAGCATGATTGCCAGCTTCCTCGGACTGGGAGCCGTGGTGAACCCCATGCAGGAGGACCTTGCTTTCTACAATGAGATTTCTACGGACTATAAGGACTACCTTAAGAAAAAAGGCCTTACTGAGGAGCGGTTTGACCCGGCACAGCCCGAGGAGGGATCGTTCGAGATGTGGGCCTATTACCATCTGGGTCTTCCGGTCTTCACAATGGATCTCTGGGGACTGCCCAAACCAAAGGAGGAGAAGAAGGAGGGCAGTGGCATTACCCTCGAGGCCCTGGAGAAAATGTCGTCCGAAGAGTTTCTTGCTCTGGGTGAGGAGAAGATAGCTGCATTTCTTAAGGAGAGTGGCGCCCCGCCGCAGTACAACGCAAAAATGGTTATGGGGATCGTAAGCGGAGGACAGATGAAACCGGCACAGATGGCGGCAATGATGAAGCAGATGCCTGCCCCGAAGAAGGATGAGAAGAAAGGCGACCCGAAGGAGACGGCAATGCTTGCCTTCTCCGACAAATGGATGGAGGGAAAGGGTTTTGTCCCATGGACAACATTTAAGCACCCGACGCTCGGTGATGTTGAGATAGGAGGGTTCGCGCCCTTTGCCGATAACACACCCCCGGCGGCGATGGTCGATTCGCTGCTTGACCTTCACCTGCCATATGTTTTTGAGCTTGTAAAACGACTGCCGAAACTGGCCATTGCCCAGGTGAAAGTGACTGAAAAGGGAGGCGGCGTATACCAGCTCGAAGCCTGGGTGACGAACGAAGGATTCCTTCCGTTCCCCACGGCAATGGGCAAGAGGAACAAGGTTCCCGCACCGGCAATAATGACCCTCGAGGGAGCCGGTATTGAGATCATCTCAGGGAAAAAGAGGACCCCCGTCAGCGAGATGGGCGGAATGAAATCGGCCAGGTATTTGTGGCTCGTGAGAACTCCTAAAAAGGGGACCATGACAATCAGGCTGGAATCAAAACAGGCCGGGAACGATTCAGAACAGATAACTATCGGAGGTTAGCCATGAGAGGAAAAAGATCATTCATGACAGCGGCACTGATGGCTCTTGCCATCGTGCTTATACAGGCCCAGGAGGTGAAAGTGCCACTGCGGTTCGACTTTTATTACAGTTACGAAAAGGTGGTGGAGGCGCTGAAGGCTCTGAATACAGCCTACCCGGAACTTACGAAGCTTGACCAGGTAGGGAAAAGCGAGGAGGGGCGTATCATATGGGCACTTACCATCAACAACCCGAAGACAGGCGAACCATTCTCAAAGCCCGGCTTATACGCTGACGGCAACATACACGGCAATGAGATCCAGGCAGGAGAGGTCTGTCTCTACCTGGCCAACAGGCTGCTGACCAACTACGGAAAACTTAAGGATATAACCGATGTTGTTGACCGCAACGTCTTCTACATCATACCTGTGGTTAATGTTGACGGCAGGGTTCATTTCTTCGAAGATGCCAACACTCCCAGCTCCAACCGCGGACTGAGGATACCTGTCGACGATGACCGTGACGGCCTCATTGACGAGGATGGTCCGGATGACATCAACGGTGACGGGCATATTACCACAATGCGGATTAGGGATACCCTGGGCAGGCTAAGGACTGACCCCGCCGACTCCAGGCTGATGGTCGCCGTCAAGCCCGGGGAGAAGGGCGAATGGACAAGGCTGGGGCAGGAGGGCATCGACAATGACGGCGACGGCCTGGTCAATGAGGACAGCGAAGGGTTTGTGGACGGTAACCGCAACTGGGGATACAACTGGAACCCTCCGTATGTTCAGAGGGGCGCAGGAAACTATCCCTTTGAGGGAACCGGCATAAAGGCCATAGCAGAATGGATGCTGGCACGACCGAACATCATCATGGTATTCGCCTTCCACAACAACGGTGGAATGTACCTTAGAGGCCCATCATTCAAGGCTGCCGGGGAACTACCGCAGGGAGACATATCAGTATACGATTATCTCGGGAAAAACATAGAAAAAATCGTCCCGGGCTATGAGTACCTCATCAGCTGGAAAGACCTCTATTCGACCTATGGCGACTTCACCGACTTCACCAATAACCTTGTGGGATCATACTCGTTCGTGGGTGAGCTCTTCCAGGTGGAGACGGAGACCTATGACGGGACAATGATGAGGAAACAGGAGGAGCGATCGATGTTTGGAGAGTCATCAGACGCCGAGAGGCAGAGACTGCTGTTCAATGATAACGTAACGCAGGGCGAACTGTTCAGGGAGTGGAAGCCTTACAAGCATCCGCTTTACGGCGACATAGAGGTTGGAGGATGGTCGAAGATGAGCAGCCGCCTGCCTCATCCGTTCATGCTGCAGGACCTGGTTCACAGGAATGCCTCCGCGGTGATATTTACCGCCCAGTACACACCGAGAGTTATGATGGATGTGTTTGAGGTAAAGAAGGTTGAAGGCGACCTGTGGAGCGTCAGGGTACGGCTGGTGAACGAGGGGGCGATGCCTTCAGTCACCTTCGCGTCAATGAAGAACAAGCTCTATCCGCCTGACATTCTGAGCGTCACCGGTAGCAGCGCGAAGGTGGTGAGCGGCGGCGTGCTTACGGACAAATATATGGGCCTGGTTGACTACAAGGAATTTAAACCGGAGGTTCAGTTATGCCAGGTGCCGGGATTCGGGAAGGTTGAATACCAGTTCCTGGTGAGCGGCAAGGGCAGCGTTGATATCAGATTTGAATCACGAAAGGCAGGTACGATCGTTCAAAACATACCACTGAAGGCAAAACCATAGATATTTGCGATTTGCGATTTGCGAATTCTGATTAAATCGACAATCGAAAATCTGAAATCGAAAATACCTCTATTGCCTGAATCTTTCTGTAACGAGCGGCGGCCACTGCAGGTCAAGGCCCTTTAGTGTCTTGAGCACCACCTCTGCGACAGCATATAGCTTCTGCCAGTTCTTATCGGCAGGAGCGACATGCCACGGTACATCATTGCATCGGGTGAGTATCTGCTCGTATACTTTGAGATATTCGTCGAACTTGTCCCTGGTGTCCCAGTCGCCGTCCTTGTGCTTCCAGTGCTTCTCCTTCATCTCAATGCGCTCCATCAGCCTCTCCTTCTGAGCCTCTTTTGAGACGTTGAGATAGAACTTGAGCACCTTCGTGCCATTATCCTCAAGCATCTTTTCGAAGATGTTGATTGTTTCATACCGTTTTTCGATGATATCGGCGGGGATGTATTTGCCTACCGCAGGCACAAGGATATCCTCATAGTGAGACCTGATGAATACCTGCATCACCCCCTTTTCAGGGCATACCTGGTGCACCCTCCAGAGAAAATCATGGGCATATTCGAGGTCAGTGGGCTTCTTGAAGCTGTGCACCTCAATGCCCACCGGGTTGCAGTATTTCAGGAGTCCTTTTGTGACCCCGTCCTTGCCTGAGGCATCTGTACCCTGCAGGACCACTATCATGCTGTATTTGCCCTGGGCGTACATCTTGTGCTGAAGCTCGCCTATCTCCTCAAGCATCTTCTCAGTCTTCTTTTTAATCTCCTTTTTGTCCCACTCCTTGTTGAAAGCAGGGTAGTCAGTTATTTTCATAATGTCAGGTTTATGCTTTATTGTAAAATTAAGAATTAAGAGTGAAGAATTAATAATTGCGGTCTTTTTTCCCGGTTCGGGAGAACTAATGGCTTTACTGAGATACCAAAGCAAGGACCCGCAGCGTTGTAAAGCCATAACAACCCCCTTTCACCAATGAAAAAACACACTTTGTTTACGTTTCTGCTTGCCCTGGCTGTTACTGTTACGGCCGGTGCGCAACAGTTGAAAATTGCTGAAGCTGTCAGGTTTGACGGCGTGGTAACCGTCAGTGACCTTAAGCCTGCGGAGCAATCCGTTCATCCTGCTGCCGCCCGGGCCATGGCCCGCGGCGAGAAACCCGGGACATTCAAAAACGTAAGTTATGATTTCGCCGGTAACGTCAGGGCTCTTACGCCTGCACAGAAAAACCGCATAAAACTTAAGCAGGATGGCATTCTTGACCTCTCCGGAGAAGCCTTCCGGCCCAGTCCTGACTCGGTCTATGTTGATCCCGCCAGCGATTTTGTAATGAAGGCAGAGCCTGTTGATGACAAACAGATGATTGCACTCAGGCCCTCACTTTCAGCCGTATTCGATGACATAGAGGTTCCTGAGCAGGAGGTGCCGATAACACTGGCAAACACCGTCTCTCTGGCTGAAGGGATAGTTGAAAGCTCCCTGCAGATGAACAACAACTATGCAGTGAACCTGCAGTTTGACAGCGTGACCTTCCTGCTTGACAAGGTCGACAATGACTCGCTGACCGTCACCCTCAAGGGGCAGATCCTGCTCACCAATCCGCGCGTTGAAGGTAAGTATTCCAAGAACGGCGGCTATCGCCTGGTCTTCCTGGCATCGGAACAGGTTGACATGAAGATATACACCAGCATGAAGCTGAATGATGAGGTTAAGACCCCCATATGGGGGACGGAGATAAAAATGTCAGATCTGGGCAAGTGCGAGATAGGGCTGTTTATCCTCTGCAACATGGAGGGGCACGTGACCCTGGCCGTTGAGATACATCAGGGCATTGAGATGGCCATGGGAGCCAGCGGAGGCACTTTCTGGTATGTGCCCACAAGCATTCGTAACATATCCACAATTGATTCATGGTGTGACATAAACTACAAAGTCACATCGCAGCTGAAGGCATTCATCGGATTTCAGTGCACTGCCAACCTGAAGGTGAAGGGATACAATGCCCTTGACGTCTATGTCAACGGAGGGATGGAGGGAACAGTGGCAACAGATGGCATGTCACTCAGCGCTGATGTGGGCCTCAGGCTTAAGGCAGGAGGAAAGATAGTGTCAAAGAAGTTTACACTGTGTGACAATTATTATTCTCTCTGGAAATACTCGAAACCCGATTACCATGGATATGAGATGGTCATTCACGAGGCCTGCGCATGGGGCGATTATGTGGCAGGTGAGATACACAGCCTGAAGCCGGGAAGCAGGCCGGGAGTGATGGACACTATTCCCTACAAGGGCAATCTGAAGGTTATGGTGAGCCGTCCGGGCAGTGCCGGCAGTGAATACAGTGCAACAACCGATGCTGACGGCATCTTCATCGCCAGGGGTGTTCCGCTGAAGAAGGGAGACAAGGTGATGGTTAAGCTCCCTGACGTCTCCAGTCCCAGTCCGGCTCTTGATGCAACCATACCCTTCAAGGAGGTCAGGCTCTGGTCAGCTGACTATTTCGCCGGACTGGCGGAAGGCACCGTGGCCGGTTCAAGAAGCAAATGGGCGAAGCTGGCCGGTGCGTCACAACAGGGCGGACAGTCGGCGGCCGCAGCCGCGGCCATCGGCAACAGTCCAGCTGAACGGTATAAGGGCGTAATCTCCCAACAGGAGACCATCAACAGGATGAACGAGTTCAGGAATAACCTGACCGTCTACCGCGGTCCCATCGAGTTCATCACACAGACAGTCCCGAAGGCCGTTCTGACGGGCACCGCCCCTCAGGGCACAAGGGCTCCTGCAACGGCAACGGCAACGGCAGACAAGCCTCCGGTCAACAGGGGAACGGTCAACTCGCCCCTGGGCAGTTTCACCGTCAGCGGACTGACGTTCGAGCCTGGACAGAAGGTGAAGGCGCGTGTGATGGTTGAGGGTTTCACCGTCGAATCTGACTGGATTGAGACAGAAGGACTGATGGTTTCTGCAATCGAACATGAAGGGCTCAACGTGACAGTAAGGCCGGGAAGCGAGAATATCACAGCGCAGAACAGCTTCGTTGTGGTGAGTGCCATCAGGGGCGAGACAGCTCCGGCAGGAACCGTGAAGATGGTAAGGGGCGCCGATGCACCCCATGGCTCGCTGACGGCAGCACAGCCGGTACCGGAGTTCCCTGAAGCGACGAAGGCAAAGGTGTGGTTCAGCAAGAGCGTGACACTCACCCCGCTGGAGGGACATCAGGGGGCAGCAATAGCTTCCACGGGGCCATGGAACGCTTCATACGGGTACTCGTCTCCCGGTGATGCCGTTAACCCGGCAAAAAACCGGAAGCATCCCTTCGAGATGGTGACATATGTGTATAAGAACAAAGACCTGGGTTATTCGAGCTTCGTCGATGAGTGCGCTTCATGCACTTCGCCTGTAAACGTGGTGGAGAGGATCGAAAATAGCGCAAAGCCCGGTATGTTCGATAAACCTCAGGGACCGGTGATGCAGCCGAAGGTCACTGTCCCTGCTAAACAGCCGAAGGTAACAAACCCCGGGGTGATACGATAGGCAGAAGGCTATTTTTCGAAGAAAACTCTGATATTCTTCGCTTTAAGCCGTGCCGCGAGCCACTTTTCAACTTGTTCCTGCTCATCGCCCGACAGTTTCTTGCCGGTCAGGGCTATTGTGACCAGAGAGAGAGTGTCAGGGTTCACTTTTCCCCTGGAGTATTTCAGCGACTCGGTATAAGATACCGCCGAAACCTGCGGGTAGAGTATGGCAAGCTCCTCCAGCAGGCCGGCTCCTCTTTCCTGCTTTAAAGTGAGCCCGGTGAACTTTGAGTCCCTGTCCCTCAGCTCCAGTTTCAGGCGGTTGATCTCTGCCTTCAGCGTCTCAACCTCGTTGTTTCGTGTGGCTATTTCAGTGAAGGAGAAACCCTGTTCAAAGTTTACGATAACACCTTTAAGGGAGAAGTCAGATGTATGCGAAAGGATTTCCTCCTGCTGTTCTTCGGTAAGTGATGATCCGCCGTAAACGAGGTTTATGGTTCGCGTATTGGGGTTTATGGAATGTTTCAGAAGATAATTGCCCTCCACAACACTGATGTTTTCAACATACCTTGCCGCATTTTCCGTGAAGTTCTCCTTCTGCACAAGCCTGTATCCGAAATAGATGCTGGGGATAAGTACCAGTGCAAGAACGAGTGATATGATCTGGTTTATTCTCTTCTTCTGAGATTCGGCGATTGTGCTCCTTATCGGAAGCTTCAGAATCTGTGAGATAAGCAGGGCCGAGAGTGCAATGAATACCGTATTTATAGTAAAGAGGTAAAATGCGCCGAAGAAATATGTGAACTGACCTGTTGCCAGACCGTATCCTGCGGTACAGAGAGGGGGCATGAGGGCTGTTGCAATGGCTACGCCCGGTATCACGTTGCCTTTCTTCCTGCTGGTGATGGCTACGATGCCTGCCGCACCGCCGAAGAATGCGATCAGCACATCGTAGATGGTAGGGCTGGTACGTGCCAGCAACTCAGAGTGCGCCGTGGAGATGGGGCTGATGGCGAAATAGGTGGTGGAGGCCACGAGGCTCGCCAGCACTGCAAAACTGAAATTCTTCAGGGCCTTTCTGAAAAGGGGATTGTCGTACGTGGCAATGCTGTATCCTATCCCGTTGATGGGCCCCATGAGCGGCGAGATGAGCATGGCGCCGATAATCACTGCCGTGGAGTTCATGTTGAGTCCGACGGAGGCCACAAGGATGGCAAAGATAAGGATCCACAGGTTCGTGCCCTTGAAGACAAGCTCCTTCTCTATGGTATCATGAATATTCTCAAATCCGTCGAGGTCGCTCTCAAGGTTGACAAGCTCCATAAACCTCCGGAGGGGTCTGTTAAGTTTCATGGCTGACAGTTAATGCACAACAAAGATATTCAGAATTTGCGATTTGCGATTTGCGATTGTCGAATGGGATCCGGTATTTGCGATTTGCGATTTGATTTGCGATTTGGGTTCCGACGCACTCTGTGGTCGGGATTGAACCCCCTTATGCGCCGGAGTCTCAAACAGCCGACTAAAGAATAAAGATTGAGGACTGAGGACTGCCGGCTGGAATTTGCGAGCGTTATGCAAAAGATGTACATTTGCCATACATCAAAGTCACCAAACCCATGGCCGGACACAAGGGACAACCCTATTACGACATCTTTCTCAGGTATGACATGTGGCTTGAGACAATCAGCAGGGAGAGGATACTTGACGGCGAAGGCTTTGCCCTCCTGCTTGACATAGACCGCACCGGCTCCATCACTGCCTCGGCCAGGAATCTTGGCATGAGCTACCGCAAGGCATGGGGTCTGCTGAATGAGGTGGAGCAGCATCTTGGCTTCCGGCTGACGGACAAGAGGCGCGGCGGGGCCGCAGGCGGCCGTACGCTTCTCTCAAGCGAGGGAAGACAACTGGTGAGGGCCTACAACAGCCTCACACATGAGACCGACATAGCCATGAAGAGCATAGCCAGGGTCTTTTTCAACCGCGTCAACGAAATCAACGGCGGGAAATGAGAATAACCCTCTTCTTCCTGTCTCTCTTCCTTATCACCCTGCCGGGATGTGGCGGCGGCGGTGAGAAGAACATCATCATCTTTCACGCCGGCAGCCTCTCGGTTCCGGTGAAGAAGCTCACCGAAGCCTTCGAGAGAGCCAATCCCGGCGTCAGGATACTCACCGAGGCGGCAGGCAGCCTCCACTCGGCCCGCAAGATCACCGACCTGGAGAAACCTTGTGACATAATGCTCTCTGCCGACCACATTGTCATAAGCAGCATGCTCATCCCCGAATATGCCTCATGGAACATACGGTTTGCCACCAACGAGATTGTCATTGCATACAGGCCGGAGTCCCCCTATGCATCCATCTTCCGGGAGGAGAACTGGGCAGACATCCTCCTCAGGGACGATGTCATCATCGGGAGAGCCGACCCTGACGCCGACCCGTGCGGTTACCGCACTGTCTTCGCCGCCAGGCTGGCTGAAAGGCATTACGGCAGACCCGGACTGGCAGACTCGCTTCTGGGCAAGGATAAGGAATACATCAGGCCCAAGGAAGTTGACCTCATTGCACTGGCAGAGACAGGCGTCATCGACTATATGTTCCAGTACAGGTCGGTTGCCGTGCAGCACGGGTTGCGTTATCTTGAGCTGCCTGATGAGATCAATCTCTCATCTCCCGCGATGAGGGAACATTATGCCTCAGCCTCATACATGATCCCCGGAGAGGCGCCCGGACTGCGCACTGAAGTGCGGGGAGACTATATCAGCTATTCGGGCACCGTCATGGACGGGGCTCCGCATAAAGAGCTGGCAATGAAGTTTTTCTCCTTTATGTTAAGCGAAGAGGGATTAAAGATTTTCAGGGAATGCGGGCAGGAGCCTCTTGTCCCCCCCGTGGCCGACGACCAGGCGGTTGTGCCTCTGCCGCTTAAGAAATACCTTATGACCGTCACCGACTAGCCGTTGCACGATGAAAGGCCACACACTCTTCAACTGGGTATTCACAATACTTGCATCGCTGGTGCTCCTCTTCATCATCGCCCCGCTGGCCGGCATGTTTCTCAACTCATCCTTCAGTGAGGTCAGGACTACGGCTGCTGATCCCGTTGTCAGGCGCAGCGTGTGGTACACTCTTGCCATAGCCTTTTCGGCTACCTTCATCTTTGCCATGGGTGCCGTTCCCCTGGCATGGATCATGGCTCGCAGGAACTTCCCCTTCAAGAAGGTTGTTCAGGGCATAATTGACCTGCCGGTGGTGTTGCCGCACACGGCAGCGGGCATAGCTCTTCTCGGTTTCATCTCCCGCGACGGGGCCCTGGGCGGGGTGGCACAGAAGGCCGGCATCATGCTCGTCAACAATGGCGCCGGCATAGCCCTGGCCATGGCCTTCGTCAGCCTGCCGTTCCTAATCAACGCAGCCCGCGATGGCTTTGCTGCCGTTCCCGAGCGGACAGAGAAGGCAGCACTGACCCTTGGCGCCTCACAGTCGCGCATTTTCTTCACCATCTCACTGCCGCAGGCGTGGCGCTCGGTGGTGTCAGGCTTCATAATGATGTTCGCCCGTGGCATGAGCGAGTTCGGGGCTGTGGTCATCATCGCATACCACCCCATGATAGCACCGGTACTGATATATGACCGTTTCAATACCTACGGCATCAGTGCGGCACGGCCGGCATCGATAATATTTATCCTGGTGGCGCTGGTCTTCTTTGTCTTCTTCAGGGTGCTGGCGACAGAACGGCGCCCCTTATTCAGGAGGGAGGATGATGCTGCGGACTGAGGGACTCAGCAAACGGATCGACGCCTTCTCGCTGCGGGAGATATCGCTGGAGGTGTCACGGGGCGACTATTACGTCCTGCTCGGCCGTTCCGGGGCAGGCAAGACACAGTTGCTGGAGCTCATATGCGGACTCATGCCGCCTGACAGCGGAAGGATATACCTTGAGGGTGAAGATATAACCCGCAAAAGAGTGCAGGATAGAGGCATAGGCCTCGTCTTCCAGGATCTGGCCCTCTTTCCGCATTATTCAGTGAAGGATAATATAATGTATCCCCTGAAGATCATGAAACTGAGCCTGAAGGAGAAGGTTGACAGGGTTCAGCACGCCGTCCGGGAGATGAATATCACCGACCTGCTGCTGCGCAAGCCCAATAATCTCTCAGGAGGGGAGAAGCAGAGGGTGGCGCTGGCACGGACACTTGTGACGCAGCCGAAGATACTCCTCCTTGATGAGCCGATGGCTTCAGTGGACGCCAGCCTTAAGGACGACATCAGGAGGATGTTGCGCCGGCTGAACCGTAACGGACAGACGATAATTCATGTCACGCACGACTACGGTGAGGCGATAAGCCTTGCCAGCAGGGTGGGCGTGATGCATAACGGAAGGATAATACAGGAGGGAACGCCGCTGGAGGTGTTCAACCACCCGGTCAACAGGTTCGTGGCACGCTATGCCGGTATCAAGAACTTCTTCAGGGCTACCTTCATCACATCATATAAAAGCTGCTCGGGCCTGACTGAAAAGCGGACCAGGTTCAGGCTCCCGAAGGGTGACTATCCCTCATCGGGCCTGCTGATAATTGGAAGCAGCGAGGTGCTGCTGTCGAGGCAGGGAGCAGCCGGGATCCAGATCAACAACATCCACGGTGTCATTGATGACGTGGTGCCATCACCCACCGGGTACGAGATCACGGTCAACGCCGGCGATCTCTTTTATGCTGACGTCACTCACCGCGAGATGGAGGAAAACAACTTCGTCACCGGAGAGAAGGTCATTGTTTCATTCCGGCCCGAGGCCCTGCGTGTCGTAGGTGAGGGGGAGGAGAAAAAAGAATATTGAACTGTCATGATAACATTTGAAGAAGCTTTCAGGATTGTAACAGAAGCTGCTTTCCGTACGGGGAAAGAGGAGGTGAGTATCAGCAATGCTGCCGGCAGGGCGCTGGCGCTGCCTGTCAAAAGTGACATGGACATGCCTCCGTGGAACAAGAGCGCTGTTGACGGTTATGCATGCCGTCATGAAGACCTTGGCAGGGAGCTTACCGTGCTTGAGACCGTGCCCGCGGGCGTCATGCCCTCGAAGACAGTAGCTCCCGGCACCTGCTCGCGCATAATGACAGGTGCCGCCGTACCTGCAGGAGCAGATTATGTCTTCATGCTTGAGGACTCGCAGGAGAAGGAGGGAGGACGGGTCATATTCACAGGCAGACCCGGTAATGATAACATAGCAAAGGCGGCGGAGGACTGTTACAGCGGCCAGACGGTGCTGAAGGCGGGGCGATACATCAAGCCTCAGGATATTGCCGTCATGGCTGTGGTCGGGGCCATGGATGTTACCGTCAGTTGCAGGGCCAGGGTGGGCGTCATCAGCACCGGCGATGAGCTGGTTGAGCCTGAACGCACTCCTTCCGGAGCGCAGATACGCAACAGCAATGCATCCCAGCTGATGGCGCAGGTGACCAGGGCAGGAGCAATAGGCAAATACTACGGTATAGCCCGTGATGAGGAGGCCTCGATAGAGAAACTGCTCCGCAAGGCGGTGGAAGAGAACGACGTGGTGCTCATCTCGGGCGGCGTCTCGTTCGGCGACTATGACCTCGTGCCGAAGGTGATGCGTGCAGTGGGACTTACCATCCACTTTGACCAGGTGGCCATGCAGCCCGGGAAACCCCTTACCTTCTGCACCGGAGAGAAGAAGGCCGTCTTCGGCCTGCCGGGCAACCCTGTCTCCACCTTCGTTCAGTTTGAGGTGATGGTCAGACCCTTCCTCGACAAGATGGCCGGGGTGGCACCCGAAGAGACCAGGATGCTGATGCCGCTGGCAGCTGACTACTCACGCAAGAGGGCAGAGCGACTGGCATGGATACCTTTCACGGTAACCCCTGCCGGAGAGGCATTGCCGATAGAGTACCACGGTTCGGGACATATCACCGCACTGACGGGCGCATGGGGTCTGATAACCATACCGCGCGGACAGAGCTGGATACAAAAGGGAGAGATGGTGAGTGTTAGACAGATTTGAGAGAAATATCAACTACCTGCGCATCTCGGTCACTGACCGTTGTAACCTGCGCTGCCGGTACTGCATGCCCGGGGATGGGGTGACACTCATCAGGCATGAGGATATACTGACCTATGATGAGATCACCGGGTTCACCCGCGTGGCTGTTGAGGCCGGCATATCCAAGGTACGGATCACCGGCGGTGAGCCGCTGGTGAGGAAGGGGGTCACTGACCTGGTTGCCATGCTCTCAGGAATTGAAGGGTTAAGCGATCTGTCTATGACCACCAATGGCATTCTGCTGGCTGACTATGCGGCCGGTCTGGCTTCTGCCGGCCTGATGAGAGTGAATATCAGCCTTGACACCATTGACCCCGACAAGTACAGTTATGTCACACGGGGTGGCAATATCGCTGCTGTATTCAGGGGCATTGCGGCGGCGCAGGAGGCAGGACTGAGGCCTGTCAAGATAAACTGTGTCATCAAGAGCACCCCGGATGAGGGTGACGCCCGCGCCGTGGCAGACTACTGTATGAGAGAGGGACTCGAGGTGCGTTTCATAAGGCAGATGGACCTTGCTTCGGGAACATTCTCGGTGGTGCACGGAGGAAGTGGCGGGCACTGTGCCAGATGCAACCGCCTGCGCCTCACACCCGAGGGAATGATCAAACCATGCCTGTTCAGCGACACAGGCTACAGCGTGAGAGAGCTGGGCGCGAAGGAGGCACTGGCGAGAGCGCTGGCAAACAAGCCTGAGAAGGGAACGGTGAATAATATAAACGGTTTTTACAATATAGGAGGATGACCAATGGGAAAACTGACACACACCGACGAGAGCGGCAGGGCGCATATGGTTGACACCGGGGGCAAACCGGTACAGCACCGCACTGCCATAGCCTCGGGAAGGATAAACATGCTTCCTGAGACTCTGAAGCTGGTGGGAGAAAACATGATGAAAAAGGGTGACGTCATCACGGTGGCTGAGATAGCCGGCATACAGGCCGCCAAACAGTGCGGATCACTGATACCGCTGTGTCATAATATTCCGCTTGACCAGGTGAAGGTGACGCTTGAAGCCGACGGGAAGGGCATTGCAGCCGTGAGCACGGTGCGGTGCACCGGACGCACGGGTGTGGAGATGGAGGCGCTGACGGCGGTGAGCGTGGCGCTGCTGACGGTTTATGACATGTGCAAGGCAGTTGACAAAACGATGACCATAACAGATATCCGACTCAATAAAAAAGAGAAGCATGACATTGCCTGAGAAATTCAAGGTTAACGTGATCACCCTGAGTGACAGGGCTCACGGCGGCAGCTACAGGGACCTCAGCGGTCCGGCTGTTGTCAAGTACGTTAGGTATGCAATGGCAGCCGCAGGATGGGAGTGTGAGATCAAAACCACAATCCTGCCCGATGATGCCGTGGCGTTGAAGGCAGCCCTCACGGCGGCACCGGCAACTGACCTGATAATCACCACCGGCGGAACGGGCATCGGTCCGCGTGACATCACCCCCGATGTTGTTAGGCCCCTGCTGACGAAGGAGATCCCAGGAGTGATGGAGCAGATCAGGGTCAAATACGGAACAAAGAACCCCAGGGCGCTGCTCAGCAGGGCAGTGGCAGGAACAATAGGCAACACCCTGATTTATACGCTTCCGGGTTCAGTGAAGGCGGTGCATGAATACATGGCCGAGATCGTCAAAACGATGGAGCATACGTTTTATATGCTGTATGGGGTGGATGTGCACTAGCAGTCAGCAGAGGATTTTCGATTTCAGATTTTCGATTTTCGATTTAATCAGGATTCGCAAATCGCAAATCGCAAATCGCAAATCGCAAATCGCAAATCTCTAGCGCGTAGCGCGGGTATTAGCCAAAGTGACCCCCGTCAGCCGGTCATAGCGTTTTGCCGGATCACGGAAGTAGGTGAGGATGAGATAGTCATTCTCGGCCTGCCAGTGGCTGCCCTCAAAATGAGCTCCTTCCGGATAGGCCTTCCCGGAGGGTACAAAGGCATACTCATAGTTATACCATCCCTGTTTGAGAAGCATCGATGCCTCATAGCTTCCCCTGGCTGCACTCCATGTCATCCTGTTGGCCGGCCCGTATGACCAGTCAGTGAATGACCCCGTGACATAGACCGAGCCTCCCTGCAATTCGTTATAGGAAGGAAGGGTGAAATATACCATCACATAGTCTGCTTCCCTGTCGGGGTCGTTGCTCTCTTCCATCGCCACTATGTACTTCCCGTTTAAATCATCATTGACAAACCATGGTTTGAACTCCCTCTCTTCAGAAGGCAGCAGGAAAACCTGGTAGAGGCCATCCACAAATTCTATGGACCTGACGTTCTGCCTTACCTGCCTGATGGTCTTTATGTCAAAAAACCTGAATTCGTTGCCGCCCGGCATCAGCGTGTTGTCTGACAGGGAGTTGAATTCAAGCCTGCCGCCTCCGACAAAGTCAGGCCTGAGATTTGTATTGGCCCTGTCCCACCGGCCGTTCTGCATTATGGTGAGGGTTACCTGCCGGTAGGGGTCCGTAATGGGGAGTCTCCCGGTAGAAACTGTTATCTCCGGCTGCTGGTGCGTCTCCGTGGTGCCGGGCTTCATGGGCCTGCGGAAGACAACCTGCGCTGAGGTGCTCCCTTCGCTCACGAAGAATCGTCTGATAAGCAGGGGAGAATCAGTCTCTCCCGGAGCCCATACAGTAACGACGTAGTTTCCGGAGACAAGAAATTTAATATCCTCATTGGGAAGCTTCAGCGAGTAGTGCGTGTAATTCACCCTGGTGTTGAATGAGTGGAGATATTCGGTGATCTGATTCTCCGCATATCCTTCAAGATAATCGCTGGTGAAGAGATCACTCCTCTTCCAGTCGCGGTCGCAGTGTGTTATTCCATACCATAGCGTCCCGCCGTCGCCATCGATGACATCGAAATGGAGGGTCATCTCCTCGTCGGTACCGATCTGTATAAAGGGATATTCGAGCCTCGATCCCTTCTTCTCATACGAAATGCTTTTCACATTCGTCGCAGCATAATCAACCGAAGAAAAATCCTGCGCAACGGAAGAAAAGGCTGGGATAAAGAGACATGATATCAATAAACTTAATATTTTTATCGCTATAAAATTTCCGGACATTACTAATAATTTAGGGCTAAAGTACAAATATCCTGCCGCACTGTATATAACCCGATAAAAAATCAGAAAAGTGATTTTTATTATCTCTCACTGTGAATGTATTAACAATGTGTTATAATTGCAGTCGCATTAGGAATTAAGTCTTAATCAAAATATGTCAAAACTGATCAGATTACGTAAAGGATTGAATATCAAGCTAGCCGGCAAGGCGGAGAAGATCCTCCTTCCGGAGACGGCTGTGACCCGTTTCGGAGTGAGGTTTGCCGATTTCCCGGGTCTCGTTGCCAGGCTTGAGGTTCAGGAAGGCGCTTCGGTTAGGGCCGGCAGCGCGCTCTTTCATGACAAGCTCTTCCCTGAAATGAAATTTGTCTCACCGGTCAGCGGGGTTGTCAGGGAGATCGTCCGCGGCGAAAAGCGTGTTCTCACCGAGGTGGTGATAGAGCAGGCTGGCACTGACAAGATTGACTTTGGAGCCGCTGATCCTCTGAAGCTGACGCGCGAAGAGGTACGGACAAAGCTTCTCGGTTCGGGGCTGTGGACTGTGATAAGGCAGCGGCCGTATCACATTGTGGCCCGGCCGGACGCAGTTCCAAGGGCGATATTCATATCAGCCTTTGACACGGCTCCGCTTGCCCCGGATCTTGACTTCGTCATGACCAATACCCACGGCAATCATCTGCAGACAGGCATAAATGTCCTGTCGCGCCTCACCGACGGCAAGATCCATATCTCGCGGGAGGCCGGGAGCCTGAGGGTGCCCGAGCTTGAGAACCTGCAGAGGGTTGAGATGCACCAGTTTACCGGTCCCCATCCTGCAGGAAATGTGGGAGTGCAGATACACCACATTGACCCGGTGGTGAAGGGTGAGGTAGTGTGGACTATTGATATTCAGGATGTTGTGGCACTCGGAAGACTATTTGACACCGGTTTCCATAACCGTGAGCGGATCATCGCCCTTGCAGGCACCGGGGTGCTTCATCCCAAGTATCACCGCATCAGGCCGGGGGCATCTGTTGAAGGCATACTCAGGGCGAACATGAAGGATGGCAGCCTCAGGGTCATCAGCGGCAATGTTCTTACAGGGAAAAGGATATCCGCCGAAGGCTCATTCGGATTTTATGACAACATGGTCACCGTGCTGCCCGAGGGCGACTACAGCGAGTTCTTCGGCTGGGCTACGCCGGGTCTGAAGAAATTCAGTTACTGGAGGACCTTTGTCTCCTCATTGCTGCCCAGAAAGGAGTATGACCTTGACACCAACCTCCACGGCGGCCACAGGGCCTTCGTGGTAACGGGACACTACGAGAACGTCCTTCCGATGGATATCTACCCCGTCCATCTCCTGAAGGCAATTATGGCCGGCGACGTTGAGCTGATGGAGAACCTGGGCATCTATGAGGTGGCTGAGGAGGACTTCGCCCTGTGCGAGTTTATTGATCCTTCCAAGACCGAGATACAGGAGATCATCCGCAGCGGGATCAACCTGATGATAAAAGAGATGAACTAACTAAAGGAATGAGCTTGCCATGAATTTCCTGCTTAAAAAAATGAAGAAGATTGAGCCCCTGTTTGAAAAGGGGGGCCGCTTTGAGAAGCTGCATTCGTTCTATGACGGGTTTGCAACCTTCCTTTTTGTTTCTGACAAGGTGACGACAAGAGGTTCGCACATCAGGGACCATATGGACATGAAGCGGACCATGACCGTGGTGATAATCGCATTGTTGCCTGCACTGCTGTTCGGCGCTTATAACATAGGCCTGCAGCACACAAGGGCGTTCGGTATTATTGACTGGACATTGATACATATGTTCTGGTTCGGATTCCTGAAGATCCTCCCCCTCATTATTGTGAGTTACGTGGTGGGGTTGGGCATAGAGTTCATCGCTGCACAGTTGAGAGGCCATGAGATCAATGAGGGTTACCTTGTCACCGGGATGCTTATCCCGCTGATAATGCCTGTTGACGTTCCACTGTGGATGGTTGCCGTCTCTGTCGCCTTTGCGGTGATAATCGGCAAGGAGATCTTCGGCGGCACTGGTATGAATATCCTCAATCCGGCGCTCACGGCGCGCGCATTCCTCTTCTTCAGCTATCCCGGGTGGATGACGGGTGACACCGTCTGGATCGAGGGACTGACAAAAGGAGGAGGCCTTGACGGCTTCTCAGGTGCGACACCGCTGGCACTGGCCAAGCTCGATGGCATTGACCAGATGCCGTCGGCGATGGAGATGTTCATCGGCACCATACCAGGGTCGGTGGGCGAGACATCCGTCATCGCCATATTAATTGGAGCACTGATACTCCTCCTGACAGGAGTGGGCAGCTGGCGCATAATGCTGAGCATGACTCTCGGTGGACTTGGAATGGGGTTGCTGCTTAACCTCACCGGAGGGAATGAGTATACTCAGATACCCGCATACTATCACCTGATAATGGGCGGCTTTGCCTTCGGTACCGTTTTCATGGCAACCGACCCGGTGACTGCTGCACAGACCAACACCGGGAAATACATCTACGGAGCCCTGACCGGGATAATGGTGGTCATCATCAGGGTCTTCAACCCGGCATACCCCGAGGGGACGATGCTGGCGATACTGCTGATGAACGTCTTTGCACCGCTCATTGACCATTATGTGGTTAACGCCAATATCAGGAGAAGGTTAAAAAGAGTAAAGACAGCTTAACAACCCACGAGATGAAAGATTTCAGCAACAGATATATAATGGTCTTCTCGGTGGTGATGATTGTCTCCGTCGCCATCCTCCTCTCGCTGACGGCGATGCTGCTGCAGCCGAAGCAGGAAAAGAATGTGGAGGTAGAGAAAAAGATGAACATTCTCTCCTCGATAAATGTCACGTCAACCAAGGCAAATGCGGTTGAGCTGTATGACAAATACATCAGGGAGACTTATGTCGTAAACACTGAAGGCGAGCACGTTGAAGGCGTCAATGCCTTTAATATCGTTCTGCGTGCGGAACAGAAGAAGCCGCTTGCAGAACAGTACCTTCCGGTATTCATAGCCGTGGCCGATAACGGTGACACCCTTCATATCCTGCCCCTGGAAGGCAAGGGTCTGTGGGGGCCGATATGGGGCTATGTAGCACTTAAGGAGGACCTGGAGACAATCGACGGTGTCACCTTTGATCATAAGGGAGAGACGCCGGGACTGGGTGCCGAGATCAACACCTCTGAATTCGAAAACCAGTTTCCAGGAAAGAACCTCTACCGTGACGGTCAGTTTGTAGGGGTGAGTGTTGTCAAAGGCGGAGCTGACCCGCAGAGTCTGTATGAGGTCGATGGCATCTCAGGGGGCACTATAACCAGCAAGGGTCTGGAGGCGATGGTGCGTGACGGACTCATCAAATATGAAAAATACCTCAGCCAAAACAGGAAGTAGATATGGAAAACGCAGAAAAGGAGCCGCTGTTGACGGCAAAGAATGTAAAGCTGCTGACCAACCCGCTGGGACAGGATAATCCCATCACGGTACAGGTGCTGGGTATCTGCTCGGCGCTGGCGGTCACGGTCAAGATGAAGCCCGCCATTGTGATGACGTTGTCTGTCATCGTGGTGCTCGCATTTTCAAACCTTATCATAGCATTCATGCGCAAGGCGATACCGGGACGCATAAGGATAATTGTACAGCTGATCGTGATTGCCACCCTGGTAATAATAGTCGATCAGTTCCTCAAGGCATTCGCCTTCGATGTCAGCAAACAGCTTTCGGTCTTCGTGGGGCTGATAATAACCAACTGTATAATCATGGGCCGTCTTGAGGCTTTCGCCATGGGCAACAAGCCCTGGCCCGCCTTCCTTGACGGGATAGGCAACGGTGCCGGGTACGGACTGATACTGATAATCGTTTCGTTCTTCCGCGAGTTCCTGGGCAGCGGAAGCATTCTGGGCTTCCCGGTTATGGAGAAACTGGGATTCTACAACTTCGGGTACGAGGATAACGGCTTTATGATACTCCCGCCCATGGCGCTCATCACCGTAGGCCTTATCATATGGTACCAGCGAAGCCGCAATAAATCACTGATAGAAACCAGGTAACGTCACGGGTCATGGAAAATTTAGTCAATATATTCGTAAAGTCGATCTTTATCGACAACATGATCTTCGCCTACTTCCTGGGTATGTGCTCATACCTGGCGGTGTCGAAGACTGTGAAGACCTCAATGGGGCTTGGCATCGCGGTTATCTTCGTGCTTGTGATAACCGTGCCGGTGAACTTCCTGCTTGAACAGTATCTCCTTAAGAAGGGAGCCCTGGTATGGCTGAGTGACAGTTTTGCCACTGTTGATCTGAGCTTCCTCTCGTTCATCATGTTCATTGCCGTCATCGCTTCAATCGTGCAGCTGGTGGAGATGATAATAGAGAAATTCAGTCCAGCCCTTTACAACTCCCTCGGGATCTTTCTTCCGCTGATTGCAGTCAACTGCGCCATCCTGGGTGCTTCGCTCTTCATGCAGGAGAGGGAGTATGCAAACATAGCAGAGGCTACGGTATTTGGCCTGGGCTCGGGTGTCGGCTGGCTCCTGGCTATAGTCGCACTGGCAGCCATCAGGGAGAAGATGCGCTATTCGAATGTTCCCGCTCCGCTGCGCGGACTGGGGATCACCTTTATCCTGACCGGACTGATGGGCATAGCATTCATGAGCTTCCTTGGTATCACACTTTAATGTAATCCTCACAGAAATGATATTAGGTTTATCAATTGCAGGCACCGTTCTCATAAGCATCGCAGTATTTGTGCTGGTGATGATCCTCCTGGTGGTGCTGCTGCTCTATGCAAGGCAGAAGCTGACGCCGCAGGGCGATGTGACACTGAAGATCAATGACCGCGAAATGGTTGTCTCGCCGGGATCGAGCCTTCTCTCGACAATGTCAAACAACGGCATCTTCCTTCCGTCAGCCTGCGGTGGCGGAGGTACCTGTGGCATGTGCAAGTGCCAGATAACGGAGGGCGGCGGCTCGATACTGCCGACTGAGACGGGATTCTTCACACGCCGTGAACAGCATGATAACTGGCGCCTCGGATGCCAGGTTAAAGTGCGCGAGAACATGATCATCCAGGTGCCGGAGGCAATCCTCGGCATTAAGAAATGGGAGTGCGAAGTGGTCTCAAACAGGAACGTTGCAACATTCATCAAGGAGTTTGTGGTCAAGCTTCCCGAGGGCGAAGACCTCCATTTCAAGTCCGGCGATTATATCCAGATAGATGTGCCGAAGTACGATGTGGAGTTCGGAAGGGATTTTGTCATTGAAGAGGAGTACCGGCCTGACTGGGACAGGTTTAAAATGTGGGACCTGAAGCTGAAGAACACCGAAGAGACCTACAGGGCTTATTCAATGGCCAACTACCCGGCGGAAAAAAACCTTATAATACTGAACATACGTATTGCCACCCCGCCGTGGGACAATGCGAAGAAACAGTTCATGAACGTCCCTCCGGGGATCTGCTCTACATACATCTTCTCGCGCAAGCCCGGAGACAAGGTCTCCATAAGCGGCCCTTACGGCGAGTTCCATATAAAGAACACCGAAAACGAGATGGTGTATGTGGGTGGCGGCGCCGGCATGGCTCCCCTGAGATCGCATATCTTCCATCTGCTCAAGACTCAGAAGTCGGGGCGGAAGATATCATACTGGTACGGTGCCAGGTCGAAGAGAGAGATATTCTACGAGGAAGAGTTCAGGGAGCTGGAGAAGAAGTTCCCCAACTTCAAATTCAACATCGCCCTCTCGGAGCCGCTGCCTGAAGATAACTGGACAGGCTACACGGGGTTCATTCACAAGGTGCTGCTCGACAATTACCTGAGCAAGCTCGATCTGCCTGAGGAGGTAGAGTACTATCTCTGCGGGCCTCCTGTGATGAACGCTGCCGTCTTCACGATGCTTGACAACCTCGGCGTGCCGCAGGAGAGCATTGCGTTTGATGACTTCGGGGGGTAGGAATTAGAGAATTTTCGATTTCAGATTTTCGATTGTCGATTTAATTAACATCCGTAAATCGAAAATTACAACACGAATAGCCCATTCGCAAATCGCAAATCGCAAATCGCAAATTCTTCCTTAATGCGCACTATTATCTTCTGTTCGGTCATCACGCTAAGCCTGTTGGTCAGTTCCTGCTCCCCGCCGCCCGAGTATGCCGAGATTAACGGCCTGACCCAGGGGACCACCTACCATATCGTAGTTGAGAAGACCCCCGGGCTCGATATAATGGGATTGCGTCAGCAGGTTGAAAAGCTGCTTACTGACGTTGACAACTCGCTATCGATCTATAATGACTCGTCGGTCATCTCCCTCATCAATGCTGGCGCCAGCGATAGCACAGACATCCTGTTCCAGGAAGTTTTCCGGAAGTCAATGATCGTTTCCGAGCTTAGCGGCGGACTGTTCGATATAACCATCGGTCCCCTGGTGAAAGCCTGGGGCTTCGGTCCCGATGCACTGAAACGCTTTGACGAGACCATGCTTGATTCACTTCTTGCGCTGGTGGGGATGGATAAGGTGCGTCTGGAGGGTGATCGCATTATCAAGGCTGATCCCGACATGTTCATTGATGCCAACGCCATTGCTCAGGGGTACACTGTGGATCTGCTTGTTGACCTGCTGAAGCAGGAAGGCATATATGAGTGCCTCGTTGAGGTGGGTGGAGAGGTGCGCACTGCCGGCGACAAGAGGGGCAGTGGCTGGCATGTGGGCATTGACACTCCTGCCGACGGCAACTTTACCCCCGGCGCCGAACTGCAGGCCAAAGTGAGGCTTGACGACCGCGCCCTGGCCACCTCGGGTAACTACCGCAGGTTCTTCGTCGAGGACGGGGTCAAATATTCACACACCATCGATCCCCGCACCGGCTTTCCCGTCAGGCACACACTGCTCAGCGCCACGGTGATAGCATCGGATTGCGCCATGGCTGACGCCTGGGCGACGGCATGCATGGTGGCAGGCACAGGGCCGGCAATAGCCTTTATAGAGAGATATGATTTCCTTGAGGGTTACCTGATCTATTCAGATGAGAATGGAGAGATGAGGAGCTGGATGTCGGAAGGGTTGAAAAACCTTATCGAGGAGCGCTGAACACCGGTTGAGAAATAGGGGAGAGTCAAGAGTTGAGAATTAAGAATTTATTGATATTGAGGATTTTGTACCCTGTGACCTTCAGATCTCCTTAACCGAACAACCGCAGCACCCTGCACCGTCAACAGGGCTGCAGCCCGTATCAGTATTCTGCGCACAGGAAATGCCCCTCTTCCGCATCTCTTTGTTATGGCCAACATGGGTCTCGGGAAATCTTCCCCTGGGCTTAACCAGGATGGTTATGGCCATTCCCGCAAGAGCAAGTGCCACAAGGACTGACGATATTATGATTAATTTGAGAAGCATTGTTTTCTTTCTTCAGTGTGCAAATATAACCAATAATGTAACAGATGGAGATGCTTCTTTGTTCTCCGCGGCTCACTCAATCCATGCCGGATGCAACTATCAGAAGATTTATTCCCCGGAAATGTCAGCTTTTTTAATCACCAAAAGTTGTCTTCCGTAAGGGCGGCTGTCTGACCCGTGGGCGGCTGTCGTCAGCCCCCCTCTTCTTCCCTCAGCAGTTCCCTGTCAGCCATGTCGGCCTCGTCCTGCACCCTGGCAAGCTCCTCAGGGGTATACCGTCTGATCCTGAAGCTGACGGCAGCTATGAAGATACTCATGAATGGACTGATGATATTAAAGAAGCAGTAGGGTGCGTATGCCCAGGTGGAGACACCCAGCACGCTCGACTGTGTTGCCCCGCAGGTGTTCCACGGCACAAGCACGGATGTCACTGTGCCGGAGTCCTCGAGGGTACGGCTGAGCAGCTCGGGCTTGAAGCCCATGTCCCTGAATTTCTTTGCATACATCCTGCCCGGAATGACTATTGACAGGTACTGGTCTGAGGCTGTCACGTTGAAGAAGAGGCAGGTGGCCACTGTTGACCCGACAAGGGTGCCGGCATTGTGTACGAATTTCATCAGTTTGCCGGTGATGGTTTTAAGCATGCCGCACGCCTCCATGATCCCTCCGAAGACCATGGCGCAGATGATGAGCCAGACTGTGTTGAGCATCCCGGCCATGCCCCTGGTCCTCATCAGCTCGTCTACGGACAGGTCGCCCGTGGTGACTGCCACGCTTCCGAACATGGTTTTCGTGACGGCTATATAGGCCTGTTTCACGAATGATCCCCCGGTGCCGGCGATCTCCTCAAGGATATGCGGCTGGAAGATGATTGCAAAGATCGCTCCCAGCAGCGTGCCGGCAAGGAGAGAGGGCAGTGGGGGCACCTTCTTTACTATAATGTAGATGAGCGCCGCCGGCACGATGAGCAGGACGGGTGTGACATTGAACTTTGCCTTTATGGCCGTCTGTACGGCATCGGTGCTGGTGCTGACGTCACCCAGGTCAATCGTGAAGCCTATGATCAGGAAGATAAGGAGGGTGATTGACAGGGAGGGCACCGTGGTAATGACCATATATCTCACATGGGTGAAGAGGTCGGTACCTGCCACCGCGGGTGCCAGGTTTGTGGTGTCGGAGAGGGGTGACATCTTGTCGCCGAAATAGGCTCCGGAGATGATGGCTCCGGCAATCATCGCCTCGTTGAATCCCAGAGCCTTGCCAATACCCAGCAGGGCGACGCCGATGGTGGCTACCGTTGACCAGGAGCTGCCGGTGGAGATTGACACCACGGCACATATCACCACAGCGGCAAAGAGGAATATCTTCGGATGGAGTATCTCAAGACCGTAATAGATCAGCATCGGCACCACACCGCTGATCATCCATGTGCCTGCCAGCGAGCCGATGAGAAACAGGATGAGTATCGCCGGCATGGCCGTCCCGATGCCCTTGATCACCCTCTCACGTATGAAGAGCCAGCGGTACCCGAGACTCACCGCGATGACGCCTGCCACGGCAGCTGCCAGTATCAGGGCTATCTGGTTGGCGCCCGAGAGCGTGTCGTCGCGGAAGAACTTTACATTGAGCGTCAGGAGGATGATAAGCACCACAATCGGCAGCAGTGATAGCAGCGTTGATGGTGTTCTGATCTTTCTTGCAGACATGTACTGTTTGTGGCGTTGGAACGTGCAATTTAGTATTTTCCGCGCTTTTTCTTGATTTTGACCTTAAAAGTTATTACTTTGTATGTGTCTTTAACTGTCAGATGGCCGATTATCCTGACATATTCAGCATCAATCCCGAGGATAAGATTCCAGGGAAGGGGCGGGTTCTGATCTCAGAACCCTTCCTCACTGACCGTTTCTTTAACCGGACCATAGTCTTCCTTACCGAGCATACCACTCAGGGAACGGTGGGCTTCATACTCAACCGTGTCATCGACCTCATGGTCAGCAGTGCCGTCGAGGGATTTGACGGATGGGATGAACATCTCTCCGTAGGTGGCCCTGTGTCGCCTGACACCCTCCATTACCTGCATACCCTCGGCACCAGGGTGCCCGGTAGCGTTGCGGTCATTCCCGGAATTTGGTGGGGTGGGGAGATAGACGTCCTGCGTAACCTGATAGCCACCGGAACGGTGGGCCGTGACCAGGTCCGCTTTTTCCTCGGTTACTCCGGATGGGAGAAGGGTCAGCTGAAGAAGGAACTGAATGAGAACTCATGGGTGATTGCCAGGGTGCCTGCCGAGGTGATCATGAAGAGCCGCGGCAACGTATGGCGCGACGTACTGCGCTCATTGAACAATAAATACCGCATCTGGGCTGAGTTCCCGGAGTCGCCGGAGATGAACTGACACTTCAGTGCATTCTGAATTTTCGGGACATGAATACACTCTGAGTTGCATTATGATTCGGCCTGATATTAACGGAGACAGACCTGTCTTTTCAGTGCATTATCTTGAAGACCAGCTCGCGCAGCAGATCGCCGGGGTCACTCCCTGCCTCACCGAACCCCTTCGCCTTAAGGTCATATGAACGGACGAGGCTGATGATATTCATGCAGGCCCCCACACTGTAAAGGGCAGCGGCAGCCCTGAAATCCTTCACATAACCCGGGTAGGTCTTGAGCATGGCCACCACATTACCGTCGGTCTTGTCCTTGAGGCTGTGATAGATCAGCACCCGGCTGAAGCTTGAGAAGAGCACCGGGAAGATCAGGGGAATGATCTCCTTCTTTGAATGCCCGGCATAGTAGTTGACCACACGGGCTGCCTTCAGGGGATCACGGTAGACGATGGCTCTCCAGAGCTCATTCGGAGTGTAATCCTTGCTGATGCCTATGCTCTTTTCAATCAGCTCGGTTGTGATACGAGGGTTCTCCTTCGGCAGCGAAATGATCAGCTTGTCAAGCTCGTTGGCTATCTTGCCGAGGTCATTGCCAAGGAACTCCGACAGCAGCCTGGAGGCATCGGTACCGGCCATGATGCCCCTGTCGGTCAGATAACGGTCAATCCAACCCGGAATCTGGTACTCGGGTACCTTCTCCGACTCGAAGTACCAGCCTTTCTTTGAGAGCGATTTATAGAGCGATTTCCTCTTGTCAAGGTCCTCGTATTTATATGCAATGACAAGGATGGTGGAATTAAGGGGGTTGTCAATATAGACAAGCAGGTCATCGATCTTTTTCAGCTTCTGTGCCTCCCGGACAATGACAACCTGCTGGTTGGCCATCATGGGGAAACGACGGCAGGTTTCTATGACCTGTGTGACGCTTACATCCAGGCCGTAAAGCACTGTCTGGTTAAAGTCCTTTTCAGACTCGTCAAGCACCTTGTCCTCGATGAAATCGGTGATAAGGTCAATGTAATAGGGCTCCTTCCCTGCAAGGAAATAGACCGGTTTGTAGATCTTGTTTCTGAGATCCCTGATTATCTCTTTGTAATCGGCTGCCATCAGAAGCGCAGATGTTTGACCGAGATGCCGTTATCCTTGATCTCCTTCAGCGCTTCAATGCCGATTTGAAGATGGGTGTCAGCAAACTGGGTTGTCACCTTTATGTCGCTCAGCTCCGTCTTTATCCCGGTAGAAATCATCGGCTGGTCGGATACGAGAAGGAGGGCACCGGTGGGGATCTCATTTGCAAATCCCACCGTAAAGATGGTGGCTGTCTCCATATCAATTGCCATGGCACGGGTCCTGACCAGGTATTTCTTGAAGCGGTCATCGTATTCCCATACCCTTCTGTTGGTGGTGTATACGGTGCCCGTGTAATATTCAAGGTTGTTCCTTACAATGGCGGCCGAGACAGCGCTCTGCAGCTTGAAGGCCGGAAGCGCGGGTATCTCCAGCGGCAGGTAATCGTTTGAGGTACCGTCGCTTCTGATAGCAGCTATCGGGAGTATCAGGTCGCCCAGCTTGTTCTTCTTCTTGAGTCCTCCGCACTTGCCGAGGAACAGCACTGCCTTTGGCTGGATGGCGCTGAGCAGATCCATGACCGTGGCGGCATTGGGGCTTCCCATCCCGAAGTTGATGATGGTGATGCCGTCAGCGGTGGCGCTGGGCCAGTTCTTGTCCTTGCCCTCAACGGCGACATCATGCAGCCGGGCAAACATCTCAACATACAGGGTGAAGTTGGTCAGGAGAATGAATTCGCCGAAGGCGGAGAGCTCCTTGCCCGTATACCGCGGCAGCCAGTTGTTGACTATATCTTCTTTTGTTCTCATGATCTCCGGTGCTGTTTGTTTATATTTGCGATGCTAAAGGTTACCAAAAATACAAATTAAGTTGAAACCTCTGAAACTGCCTCCATGTTCATTGCGCATAAAAGAGGGTCAGGGAGGTAAACTGCTCTATGATCCGCTGAGGCGGAAGTACGTTGCTCTTACACCTGAAGAGTGGGTGAGGCAGCATTTCGTCAATTATCTAACCGGATACCTTGGATACCCGCCGGGACTGATACGCATTGAAGCCTCCTTCAGGCTTAACTCCATGCTTCGCAGGGCTGACATCCTCATTCATGACCGTGCCGGGGAGCCGGTGATGATAGTCGAGTGCAAGGCGCCGCAGGTGAAGATCAGCCAGGAGGTATACGACCAGGTAATCAATTATAACTTCAGTTACGGTGTCAGATACCTTGTGGTCTCCAACGGCATTGATCACTTCGCCGGGAAGATTGACAGGGAGGCGCACACCTTTGTTCTGCTGGATCATATTCCTGATTATGAAACCATCACAAGCCGTGAGCCATGACCGATGTGACCTGTGCCCTGATCCGCAATGATGAAGGACTGGTGCTGGCGGTGCGTCGCGGTCCGGGGTCAGCCCATGCCGGCAAGTGGGAGTTCCCGGGAGGGAAGACCAGGGCCGGGGAGGATCATGAGGACTGTATCATACGCGAGATTGACGAGGAGCTGGGGATGCAGGTCATTATAACGGGAAGGCTTGATGTAGTTGAGCATGATTACGGCGACAAACAGATACGGCTGATACCGTTCCTGTGCGATACGCTCGCATCCGGGCCGGTGCTGACCGAACATGATGAATTCAGGTGGATGAAGCCTGACGAACTGCCAACTCTTGACCTGACAGCCGCAGACATACCCGTTGCCCTTCAGTATGCCTCGGAGCACCGGTATGAAGTTATCGATGAGCCTGAGGAACAGGAGGCCATTCTCACAGCGGAGGCAGGTGAAGAGCTGGCCAGGATGATGGGGCGTGTATCCAGTGTGGAGGAGATAACCATGGTAGCACAATCAGCTGTCAGGAATGATTCGCTGCTGTCGCAGCTGGTGACGCTCTCGTCAAGCACGGAAAAGAGGGTCGGATTCATGTCTTCATGGGCCCTCTCCAAAGTGTCTGACATAGACCCTTCAGCCCTCTCTCCCTATCTTGCCGCGATGATTGATGCCCTTCCAGGCGTACCGAACGAGAGTGTGCAGAGATCATTCATGAGGGTGATAATGCGCAGCCGGCTGAATGATATTCCCCTGTCGCACCACGCCATTCTGATAGACTATTGCATGGCCATCATGAGGGAGGCCGATACTCCCGTGGCGCCGAAGGCATACGGGATGGAGATCCTTGCTTCATTCTGCTCGCTCTACCCCGAGATGGTGAATGAGGTTGTCGGACTGGTCCAGCTGGCCATCGCTGATGCTTCGGGAGGGATGAAGGCGGCTGGCAGGAAAGTGATTCATAGATTAAGCAATAGAGGGGCGAGCGGAAAGTAATGACCCAGTGGGTCATTGCCGCGAGCAGCCAGATTGCAGGGGAGGCAATAGAGGAATTTGCGATTTTAGATTTTCGATTGTCGATTTAATCAAAATTCGCAAATCGCAAATCGCAAATCGCAAATCCTTCAGACTTTCAACTTCACTTCATCTTCACCGTTTTCCTGATCCACGTGGTCATCAAATCCGAGTACCTCCGGAGAAAAGGTCTCCTCGATGGTTTGGTATTCCGTTATGGCACCTGTCTCCGCATGCTGAAACAGGTGATTCAGACCCGGCATTGCCACCGTCTTCACCTTCCGGTTGCCGCCTTTCTTTACTGCATTTTTTATCGCCGGCAGGTTCTGTTCATGGTTTACCTGGATATCCTTCTCGCCGTTCAGGGCCAGCACCGGACTCTTTACGCTGCTCCAGAACTGCGCCGGGTCTGTGGAGAGGAAGTATTTCCACCATGGGTTATTGGTCTGTACGAGCGCCTGTACAAATGTTCCCATCTGCTCCCTGCGCTCCTCCGCCGTTACTCCCCTGGCATCGAGTTCCTTGTTGAACCACTCCATTGCTTTCTTCGCTGCCGTGCGCTGGTCCTCTTCCGCCATTACAAACCCAAAGATATTCCTGAGCATGTGAAGCTGATCCTCAAGCGCCTTCTCAGACATTCCGGAGACCCTGAAGAAATCTATATTCTGCTGGATAATGGCATCATACCCTGTGACACCCGGCCCGGCCAGGGAGATGACGAAAGCTATGCTGCTGTTCCGCGATGCAACGATGGGGGCTATCAAACCTCCCTCGCTGTGACCCGCCAGACCTATTTTCCCCGGATCGATATCCGGTCGTCCGGCAAGAAACATTACGGCAGCCTCGGCATCACCTGCAAAGGACAATGATGTTGCTGCCGTTAAACTTCCCTTGGATCCGCCAACGGCCCTGTCGTCATATCTCAGCACGGCTATGCCGTTCCGTGTCAGGTGATCGGCTATCACCTTGAAGGGTTTATGATGGAAAATGGTTTCGTCACGGTCCTGCTGTCCCGATCCTGTGATCAGTACCACGGCAGGAAAAGGTCCCGGGCCATCAGGCAGGGTCAGGGTACCTGCCAGCTCAAAGCCCTCGGCCTCATTGCGGAAGGTGACCTCCTCCTCACGATAGGGATATGGTGGCCTGGGCTCCTGCGGACGGTTGTAAGTCGCAGGGGCAATCGTGCCCCGTCTGAGGTCAATCGTATAGTTCTTGCCCAGCTGCGTCCATGTTCCCGTGATGAGAGAGTCCCCGGAAACTTTTCCGGCATAACGGCCCCTGATCATTGGCGCCTCAACAAACAGGGAATCATCCGCCAGAGTAACCCTTCCCATTGGAATGCCTGTGGCATTCTGATCGGGCGAGTCAAGTGTCGCTTTAATAGTGTCAGCCTCCGTCATTGCAAAATTGAAGACCATGCGCAGATCCATGCCCGCCTCCCTGAGCTTTCCCGACCATGATCCCTCAATATCCCTGAGGGAAATCTGCCCCGTCGCCATTCCAACGGACAATACCAATAACACCAGCAACAAACCTGACCTTTTCATCTCATCGTTTTACGTTAATTCCAAAAGTAGCCTTTTCTGGTTATATTTGAGCGCTAAAAAAGGTTAAATGAAGATAGTTGACACACGCGGACTCACCTGTCCTGCACCTCTCATCAGGACGAGGCAGGGACTCACGGAGGCAGCTCCCGATGAGGCCGTACAGGTGATCATCGACAACAGTACATCATTGAGCAATGTCAGGAGGTACCTGACAGACAACAAGCTTTCCTTTTCAGTGAAGGAGGAGGGGGACCTTGCCGTTGTGACTGTGGTCAGGGGTACAAAGGAGGAGCTGAGCACCAATGAAACTGAGTATTGCACTACCGAGGTTTCCGCACCCTCAGGGAAGCGTAGCACGGTGGTTGCCATAACCTCGGAGAGGATGGGAACAGGAGACGATGAGCTCGGTACGAAGCTCATGATCTCATTTTTCAGGACGCTTGTGATGGTTGAGCCGGCACCGGCATCTGTGGTCTTCTACAATGCAGGGGTGAAGCTGGCTATGGATGACTCGCCGGTGTTTGAACACATTAAGGAGCTGATTGAAAAGGGCACTGCGATATACCTTTGCTCGACATGCATCAATCACTTTGGCATTAAAGACCGCCTTCCTGCAGGCAGTTTCAGCGATATGTACCAGATAGTAAACATACTAAAGGATGCGGATCATATTATCCGCCCCTGAACCGAACAATGGCTTTTGACCTGCTCACAACGGTAGAGACAGGAGGATGTTCATCAAAGATTCCTCCCCGGCAGCTCGAGGAGCTGCTCGCCGGGCTTCCCCTGCCGGTTGACCCTAAGATCCTCGTGGATATAGCGACGCATGATGATGCAGGGGTGTACAAGATCAATGATGAGACGGCCCTTGTGCTGACCACCGATTTCTTCCCGCCGCTGGTGAGCGACGGGTATGAGTTCGGACTGATAGCGGCAACAAACTCGATAAGTGATGTGTATGCGATGGGCGGGACGCCGCTGCTGGCGCTGAACATCATGATGTTCCCGTCATCTCGCATACCGCTGGAGGTCTATTCCGCGATCCTTCGGGGTGGGTATGACAAGGCGCGTGAGGCAGGGGTGAGCATCATCGGCGGGCACAGCATTGATGACTGGCCTCCCAAATACGGACTGGCGGTAATAGGTACCGTGCATCCCGGGAAGATAATCACCAATGCCGGTGCCAGGGAGGGTGATCTGCTGATCCTCACCAAGCCGCTTGGAACGGGTATCATACTTGCCGGACACCGTCTTCAGATGACGACGCAGGAGCAGCTGGAGGGGGCAAAGAGACTCATGATGAGGCTTAACAACGACGGGGCGCGCCTGATGCAGAAATATGGTGTCAGGGGCGCCACGGATATAACAGGATTCGGACTTGCAGGTCATGCACTGAAGATGGCGCGGGGGTCAGGGGTGACCATAAGTCTGGACATGACCAGCGTGCCTCTGGCCGATGGCACCTACAGCCTGGCGGAACAGGGGTGCATCCCGGGTGCGGCATTCCGCAACCTCGATTACACGGAGAGGGAGACACTGTTTGATGAGGGACTCGATTATAGCCTGAAGATGATCGCCCATGACGCACAGACGTCAGGAGGCCTGCTCATGACCGTTGCACCGGAAAAAGCGGAGTTAATGCTCCAGGAGCTGCATGAGTGCGGACACCCGGAGGCGGCTGTTATCGGTCGGGTTGATAAGAGGGGCGAGGCCGCGCTGGTTTTAAGGTGATGGAGGGGGCTGATTCAGCCGGCAGTCGGCAGTCGGCAGTCAGTTGGAATTCAGAATTATGAATTAAGAATCAGGCCGTTATACCTGATGGCCTGACTGAAGACTGAGGACTGAAGACTGAAGACTGAAGACTGAAGACTGATCACAGTGGCAGGGCAATGATGAACTCCGTTCCGCCCCCGGGAGGTGTCCGGACGGATATCTCACCCTTGTGCAGGAGAACGGCGTTCTTCACGATGGCCAACCCCAGTCCTGTACCTCCGCTCCTCCGCGACCGGCCGTCATCAATCCGGTAAAATCGCTCGAATATCCTCGGCTGGTGCTCCCCGGGGATCCCTATGCCATTGTCGGCAAATGAGACGGTCTCATAACCCGGTTTGCCCGGAATGCTCCTGATGGTGATGGTGATGTTATCGCCCGCGTAGGAGACAGCATTCTCCATCAGGTTCTGGAAGACAGATACAATAAGTGACCTGTTGGCATTAATCCTTGCTTCGGGCCTGATATCCATTTCCACCTTAATGTTTTTCTTGATGATTGCCGTAAGCAGGTTATCACTTACCTCCCTTATCACACCCTCTATTCCCGTCTCTTCAAACGGGAAGCTGCTGCCGGTCTCCTCCACCTTGTTGAGGGTAACGATATCATTAATAAGGTCAGTGAGTCGTGTCGACTGTGCCAGGGCCTTCTCAAGAAAATATTGTTTCTTCTCATCATCAAGGCTGCGGTTAACCATCAGGGTCTCAAGGTAACCCCTGACAGAGGCGATGGGAGTCTTGAGCTCGTGAGCAATGTTTGAGGTCATCTGCTGGCGCATGGTCTTCGATTGTTCGAAGCGGGTAATATCCGTAAGCACTATCTCAAAACTGTTGTCCTGAAACAAAATGCACCTGACTCCAAAATGCCTTCCGGCCTTTTCTATGCGGCATTCCGTTGAAGGTGTATCCTGCTTCTTCCCAGGAGTATTCTGGTGGTCGTCAAGGAAGGCCTTTATTGGCGCAAAGAGAGGGTGGTCGATAAACCCTTCCGGCTTCAGGGTATGAGTTCCGGTTATGGCATTGAGGAACACCATGAAATGATTGTTTGAGAGTGTGACCTCGCGTCCCGGAGAGAAGAAAGCGACTCCCTCGTTGAGTACATGGAGGTGCCTGAAGAGTTTTTCCTTTTGCAGCGTCAGCTCTTCTGCGTTCTTTGCCAGGTTGTTGTATATCCTTACAATCTCCTTACCTGTCTCTCCGATCTCATTTCTCGGGAAGATGACTTTCGGATCATTGCCTTCGCCCCGGCGGACCCTTGCTGCAAAATCCCTGAGCGTGGTTATACTCCTCCCAAACCATCTTGTCACTATCGCCAGCAGGATCCATATGATGACGAATAAAAGGGCAATGAAGATGAAAAAGAGGTAATCGAGCTTCAGGAACTCCCTGATACTGATATTGTATTCCTCGGCCAGCCTGATGAAGTATCTGTCGAACTTTTTTGACAGGTAGTAATAATCATTTCCTGTTGATTCTGAGCTTCGTACTGCTGTTCCGTATGGTGCGCCGATAGATCGCTGTACCTCCTCCCTGGCAAGATGGTTTTCCATTGTCTCCCAGTTCTCCACCGAGCTGTCGTACACCACTGTTCCGTCAGCAGAGATCACTGTGATGCGCAGATAGGGAAGAGGTATCAGGCTGAAGATCGAGTCGATAAGTTTGTAATCTCCGCTTTCAGCAAGGGCGTTTGCCCTTATATAGTTGTTGACAAGATCCGTCATGTCGTTCAGCCTGGTGTCAAGCGCATCGACCCTGATCTTCTTCTCGCGGTGATATTGAAATATCAGAATGCTTATTGTAAAGAGAAAGAAAATGCTGAAGTAATAAAGAAACAGTTTGCTTCCGAAGCTTCCGGGTTTTTTCATCTTGATGGCGGGTCAATCACCGAAATAATATCCATATCCTGATTTATTCTTTATCCTGTTACCCATGTCGCCCAGTTTTTTCCTTATGCGGGCAACAGTCACGTCAACCGTCCTGTCTGTGACAATCACGTCGTCGCCCCATACCTTTGACAGCAGCTCGTTCCTGGGGAAGATCCTTCCGGCGTTACCTATGAAGAGAGCCAGTATCTCATACTCCTTGCGCGTCAGTTCCAGGGCTTCGGTGTCTTTATATATCATCTTATTGGCCGTGTCAATTGTAAAATTGCCCGATGCAGTCGCAGTTTTCATCAGTCCCCGTGATGATCTGCGGAGTACAGCCTTGACCCTGGCGGTTAGTTCCTTGACGCTGAATGGCTTGGCAAGGTAGTCGTCTGCTCCGAGATTAAATCCGGTGATTCTGTCATTTTCCGTATCCCTGGCGGTAAGAAAGATTATGGGTGTTGTCAGGGTCATTTCTTTCCTGATCTTTTCAGCCAGCATGAAGCCGGAAACGGATCCCATCATCACATCGAGGATGAAGAGGTCATAGCCGGCAAGGTTCTTTCGAAGAGCATCCTCGGCGGAAGTACAGGTGTCAACCTCGTAATTCTCGTTTGCCAGGTTGAAAGAGAGGATCTCAAGTATATCCTCTTCATCGTCTACGGCCAGTATCTTTTGTTTGTTTGTCATTACGCTGCGCTAAGTCTTAAAGTCGAAAGTCCATAAAGTCCTTAAAGTCGAAAGAACATGAGTGATAACTAATTGATTATTATTTCTTAACTCTTATTTCTTAATTCATAATTCTCAACTCTTTACTCCCCCCTGTTCCTTCCCGATCCCTGTATGTCGTATATCTGTTCCCTGCAATGCATAGATGGATGCCTCGGCAATATTGGTGGCATGATCTGCAATGCGTTCAATATTGGATATCATTTCTTTCAATTCCAGGTAGTTAAGAAGCATTCCATAGGTATGGGTATCGAGATCGGCCTTACGCAGATGTGTGGTAAGCAGTTTCCGGTTCATCTCATCAACCACGGCGTCGTTTTTGATGGTCCAGATGGCAAAATCAGGATCGGAATTGATGAATGAGAGAAGTGCCTTTTCAACCATTACCGTGCCCGATGAGAGCATCTCACCGATAAGAGAGTTGACGGAGGCGTATTCACTGCTGTGGCGGATATCGGAGACACTCTTCGCCAGGTTCATGATACAGTCGCTGATCCGTTCAAGGTTCAGGGTCATCCGGTAGATGGCCACCAGCCTGCGTACATCGTGACCCAACGGGTGAGGCAGCACAATGGCATTTGTAAACTGCTCACCTATGACCACCTCATAATTATCAATGCGGTTCTCCTTATCCTCCATAAGGGAAACGATCTCATCCAGGTCAGCCTCATCGGTACTGTCCCTCATTTTTTCAAGGAGGGTCAGCTGATTCAGTATCAGGTTCGCCATCTCACGGAAGCTGGTCATAATATCATGAAGAACCTGGTCCTTATTCTCGCTCATTTCAGGGTATTTCGACAAATTTAAGAATTCTGATGATAACTGATCAGGGTGATTGCGCAGAGATGCTTCGTCCGGTCTGTGATTTTAAATAATTAACTTTACGGTACGATAATTGGATAGATCACGGAGATATGAAACATACAATTCTGATACTTATACTGACGGCAATTAGTTATACGGCTGTTTCCCAGAGTATTGCAAGTCCCAATTACGGGCTTAAGGCGCCTCTCACGGCAGAGATTGTGAGGGTCGATTTCAATCAGGACGCCACGGTAATATGGCTGACGATCATGAGCGACATCAACAATGCGTGGTTCTGCATAGACAGGAACACTTTCCTGGTGAAGCCTGACGGCATGAAGCTGAGAATTACCGGTCTTAAGGGACTGCCCTGGTGTCCTGCCACCTACAAGTTCAAGCGTCCGGGTGAGAAGGCCTCATTCTCGATGACCTTTCCTGCGACCGGTAGACTGCCATGGTTTTCGATCGTTGAGGAGTGTGTTGGCGGATGTCTCTCTTTCAGGGGGATTGTAACCGATGAAGGACTTAACAGCCGTATCAATGAAGCTTTTGCGCTGTCAGGCAGGGGAGAGTCAATGGCTGCCTATCGCATTTATGAGGATATAATCGGGCAGATCGATTCACTCAATCTGGGCATCGAAGGGGCTGTATACAGCTCCCTGATCATACTTGACAACAGCATGGGAAGGCCTGAGACTGCAAGGGGATGGTACACCAGGATGATGATCTCCGATACCCCTGACCTGGGACTTTACCTTGAGAATCTCAAGAGACAGGGAATCGACTACAGCAAGTGAGGCTGCGGGTCCGGTACAAATAGCGCAGATAAGAACGAAAAGCCCCGCACTGTTTTCCAGGCGGGGCTTTCATTGTTTAATAGTATTTTTTAGAAGTGGAGATCTACACCGATGGCTATCACCCAGGTATCGGTATCATAGGTCTCGGTTACATCAGGTACGCCTGTGACACCTGAAGGGCTTGTTACGCTGCCATCCTGGTAAAGTGTATACATTCCTCCGAGGTTGATGTCAATCATCGGGGAGAGTGTCAGCCCGATTCCACCGCCGAAAGTGCTGGTGTTAAGGCTGTATCTCAGGTCGCTCTGATAATTATCATTAACGCCGGTCTGTGTGCCACTGTAACCTGCGCTTATTTTTAACATATTGGTCAGGGCATACTCAACACCTACCGAATATTCAAAGAAGTTCTTGTCGATCATTTCGATCTCGAGATCATTGCTTCCGTCATAGTCGTTGCTCTTGTCGAAGTAATAGTTCAGACCGGCTGCGATATAGAATTTCCCGGAGGGACGAATGCCAACACCTGCTGAAAGCATTGCGGGCATATCGGCAACTTTTGTTCCGCCGTCCTCAAACATGCCGCCTGCGTCCTTTCCGTCGATAACGGTAGTAGTCAGGTCAAGGTTGGTTTTGAATTCGTATTTGAGTGAGATATTGAACATATCGTTCGGAGTGATATTGAGGCTTATAATCGGAGTGAACCCGCTTCCTTCCTCAATAACGTCAGCCTCCACATCGGTCATTTCATCCAGTGCAGCTGCAGTACCGTTCAGCGTGGCTGCCTGTGATGCGCCGTAGGGGGTAAGGGCTATAGCCCTGAGGTAATCACCGGGAGAGCCGTTGAAGGGTGTTGTCATCTGCCCCGGCAATGGATTCGGTGCTGCGTCAATGGTAACATTATTTATGTAACCCTGGTAGGTGTTTTTCGCTGTCACATACCTGGCGCCCACGGCAACAGAGATGAAGTCATTGATAGCATATGAAACGTTTGCCTGGTATCCGAAGTAGATTGAGCTGCCTTCGAAAAATATATCACCGTCATAAGCGGTAACATTATTGTAGTTGGGGTCAACACCTACCTGGCTGATAACACCCTGGTCAAGCTGGGTCAGCTGCTGCTGCAGACCCGGAACCAGGTTGGCGATCTGGCTTTCAAATGAAGGAAGGCCGGTAGCATATTCTGCGCCGCCGCCGCCACCGATAGGATTAAATCCTGCTGATATGGCCAGTTTACCTGTCTTGTAAACGGCGTAAACACCCGGGAAGAACGGTGCACTGACAGTCCCGATATATTCGGTCGGTTTTTCTGTCAGAAAATAATAATCATTGGTGATGGTTTTTGTCTGGCCGATAGTCTGGTTGTTGAGGGAGAAATGGAACCCGTCTTCCAGTTTCGTCAGACCTGCAGGGTTATAATATGCAGCATCGACGCCGGTAGAAGCCTGGCGGCTCAGCATGCGCACCATATATGCGCTGTGGTTGGTGTTTGTAACAAGTCCGCCGGCAAAGAGAGAGCCGGTGATGGCCATTGCAGAAACAAGTGTCAGAATTTTTCTCATGAGTTTCGGTTTAAATTACACATTTTGTGGTTTACTGTGCATCTTTTTAAAAGTCGCGTAAAAGTATAAAAAAAAATTATATATGAAGCGACGGAGTGTTAAATAGTGACCGCATCAGTGGCCTGAGGTCAGTTTTCCGACTTTACAGGCTGCCTTCTGGTTGAATCACGTACAATAAGATCTGTCCTTATCACGACAGTTTCGGAGGCAATGTTCGCATCGCGGTCCTCGATCTGGCGTATCAGCATACGGGCGGCAGTCTTCCCCATCTCAAAGGCACGGTCGTCGATTGTTGTCAGTGCCGGTTCGATGATCGTGGAGACGGGATAATTACTGAAGCCTGCAACTGATATGTCATCGGGGATCCTGAGGTTATTCTTTTTAATGACCTGTATGGCTCCGATTGCCGTATAGTCGTTGGCGCAGAAGATGCCGTCAGGGATCTCCGCAAGCCTGATGAGTTTCCTGGTGCATCTGGCGCCCTCCTCATAGCTGAGGTCGGTGGCGCAGCAGACAAGGTTGGGATCGAAGGGGAGGTTATGTTTCAGGATGGCAGCCTTATATCCTTCAAGCCTTGATGCGAAGATTGATGTTGTCTGGCAGCCGGCAATATGGGCAATTCTTCTGCATCCGGTATTAATGAGGTGTTCTGTCACCCTGAACGCGGCATCGAAGTCGTCAATGATAACCTTGCTGGCTTCCAGGTCATTGCTGACCCTGTCATAGAATACCAGGGGAACCTTGAGACTGTTGAACCTGGAGAAGTGGCTGCAATTCTGTGTCTCAAGGGCAAGGCACGCAATGATGCCAGCCACCATATTCGTCTGAAGGATACTGGTAATGGCTATTTCCCTTTCAAGGGAGTCCTTCGACTGGTAGATGGTGACATTATAGCCCATCTTGTAGGCTATTTCCTCGACGCCGCTAATGACGTAGGAATGAAAGGTGATATCGATGCGCGGGACAATCACACCGATCATGTTGGTTTTTCTTCTTCTGAGGTTTGATGCCACCGAGTTGGGGAAATATCCCAGTTGTTTGGCAAGTTTCCAGACCTCTTTTGTGGTCTCTTCTCCTATGCTGGGATTGTTATGCAGGGCCCTGGAGATAGTCGAAACGGAAAGGTTCATCCTTTTCGCAAGATCCTTTATTGTCACTCTTACTCCGGGCATGTCATAAAGATAATGTTATTCAAGAAATGCAAACGTTTGATTGAAATGCGAATTTAAATAAAATAATGAAAGATGATACCTATATATATAATAAATATCAGTATAAGAACGGAATATGTATGACATCTTACTACTCTTATTATGGCTGAGTATACCCCTCACCTGGGTCAAATGTTAAAAAAATAGATTTCTGCACAAATATTTACGCAAACGTTTGCTTTTTGATATTTTATATCATAATTTTGGTCTGTAAGGCTCTGCTTCAAAGTGTAAAATACTGCAAATGAAATTGATAACTTAATAACCGATAAACAAAAAAGCTCCCGGACACATTGAGGATGTCTTCCGGGAGCAGAACTGTGTCAGGATTTAATTTAAACCCTAAACTCTCAAAATTATGAAAAAAAAGCAAGTGAACGTGAACTCCTGCTCAGAAATGAGCCGGAGGAATCCGATTCTGCTGTCGGGGTTAATGATAATGCTGTCAGTGCTGATCACATTCAGTGCTGCTGCATCATCTGCCCTTGAACTGCAGCAGAAAAGGGTCACGGGGAAGGTCACCGATGCAACAACAGGTGAGCTTCTTCCCGGAGTGACCATAGTAATTAAGGGTACGACCACGGGTGTGGCCTCGGACCTTGACGGATCGTATACCATCGATGTCCCGTCAAACAACACCGTGCTGCAGTTTACATCAGTCGGATATGCCTCACAGGAGATAACCGTCGGGTCACAGTCCGTCATCAACGTGTCAATGCAGGGTGATGTGACAATGATCGAGGAGCTGGTGGTCATAGGCTACGGCTTCAAGAAAAAGAGGGACCTCACCGGGTCGATCTCTTCTGTCAGCGCTACCGATATTGAGGACACACCTGTCAAGGATGTGCTTTCAGCCCTCCAGGGACGTGCACCGGGGGTTTATGTGACGGCAAACTCCGGTGCACCCGGAGACGGCATCACGGTCAGAGTAAGAGGTTACTCGTCACTGAACTCGGGAAACGACCCCCTCTATGTCGTTGACGGCGTGCCGGTGGAATCAAGCCCCCTCAGCTCACTCAACGGCTATGACCAGCACGGTCTTAGTCCCCTGTCAGACATAAACCCCGGTGATATTGAATCAATTGAGGTCCTCAAGGATGCAGCCTCCACAGCCATCTACGGTTCAAGAGCTGCCAACGGCGTAGTTCTCATCACCACCAAACGAGGCAGGGAGGGCAAAGCTACCGTCAGCCTTAACTACTTCAGCGGTATCAGTGAGATCACCCGCAAGCTGGGTGTTCTGAATGCAACCCAGTGGCGCCAGGTCATAATTGATTCATACGCAAACCTTGACAGATATAACAATGCCACAACACCTACAGAACCACACTGGACAGCTATTGACTCACTCAACCCGATGAACAGTGGCGATGTCGACTGGCAGAGCGTAATGTACCGGCAGGCATGGCAGCACCAGGTGGAACTGGGAGTGCAGGGCGGCAACGAGGCAGCCAGGTATGCATTCAGCACCTCCTACCTCGACCAGGACGGTATCTTTCTGGCATCCAACTACAAGAGGATCACATCCAGATTAAACACCGACTTCAAGGTGTCTGATAAACTGACCATAGGCCAGAACCTATCCTACACCAACGGGCAAAACAACAGGATAAATGCCGGGGGTACGGGAAACCTAAGCCTTGTGCAGTCAATCCTTGTCAGGCCACCGGTATATTCACTGACCTATCCTGACGGATCACCGATCTATTATTTCAACGGTAAGAGAAACCCTGTAGGAATGGCCGAGGAGTGTACACACCTCAACGTAAGCAACAGGTTCACCGGCAACCAGTATCTCGAATATGACATCATAAAGGGACTCATGTTCAGAACAAGCCTGGGTATAGACTACATCACGATGAAGGAGGATGAGTTTTATCCCACCACAGTCGACTACCGTGCAGGATACAACTGGGGCTCGGTAAGGGCCAGAACCAATATGACATGGTCGAATGAGAACTACCTGACATATAATACAACCCTCGCCGAGGTTCATGAGATATCTGCGATGGCAGGGTTCAGCATACAGGACTGGAAGATGGAGACTACCGGGCTCGACGGGCTCTATTTTGCCAGTGACAACATCAGGACTCTCAACGGAGCAGGGACGATCTCCAACCAGGCAGTCAACAGGACGGACGAACATTCAATGGTATCATACTACGGCCGCCTGACCTACAATTACAAGGGCAGGTACCTGGCTGAAGCCAACATCAGAGCCGACGGATCATCAAGGTTCGGTGAAGAAAACAGATTTGGCTACTTCCCCTCAGCCTCGGCGGCATGGAGGTTCTCAGACGAATCATTTACCGACGGGCTGGGTTTCCTTAACGATGGTAAACTAAGGTTCAGCCTTGGACAGGGCGGTAACGAGTCAATACCCAATTATGTCTCCGGCGGCGAATTCTCAATCGGAACAAACTATCTTACCAACTCCGGTGCCTCACCTACTGTAATGCCCAACGAGGCTCTCAAATGGGAGGTTACCACGCAGTATAACCTTGGACTTGACCTTGCAATGTTCAACAACAGGGTCACCTTCGTGGCTGATTTCTATATCAAGAACACTTCGGATCTGCTCTTTGCTGTTCCCATACCTGAGACCACAGGCTTCGGATTTATCACAAGGAACATCGGAGAGATATCGAACAAGGGGATGGAATTCTCGCTCTTCACACATAACTTCGACGGCGACTTCCAGTGGACTACCAACTTCAACATAGGGTTTAACAGGAACACTGTCGTGTCCCTTCCGGAGGAAGTGCTTACCAACGGTTACATAAAGAATGGTGACTATCACATCCTGAAGGAGGGTGAATCCATAGGTACATTCTACGGATGGAAGTTCCTTGGAGTATATTCAAGGGATGAGGACAATGTCGACCAGGTGAAGTTTGGCACTGCAACCGGAAAGGTATTCAAGGGCGGTGACATAATCTGGGATGACCTCAATGGTGACAAAATCATTAATGATGAAGATAAGCAGATCATAGGCAATGCCCAGCCAGTCTTTTCAGGTGGGTTCAATAACGACTTTTCGTACAAGAACTTCGGACTGAACATATTCCTGCAATTCTGCTATGGCAATGACATTTACAGTCACCTCAACAACATGAGGAACTGGGTTTTTGCCTACAACAACGTCTCCACTGATGCCCTCAACAGATGGAGGGAACAGGGTGATGTAACCGATTATCCTGCACCAGTGCGCAATGACCCGATGAGAAATGAATATCTCAGGGTATCCGACAGGTGGGTTGAGGATGGTTCTTACATGAGGATCAAGAATGTAACCTTCTCCTATACGCTTCCCACAGCCATAACCAGCAAGGCAGGCATAAGCAGGCTCCGTGCCTATGTCACCGGCCAGAACCTGCTGACATTTACCCATTACACCGGTTATGACCCGGAGGTAAACTCATACAGCGGATTGCAGGTCGGGGTTGATGAGGGTGCCTATCCTCAGAGCCGGACGATAATCTTTGGGCTCAATTTGGAATTCTAAAAAAAGACGGATATGAAATTAAAATATATCAAGACAGCTTTAGTGGGTATCATACTGCTGCAGGCATCTGCCTGTACTGATATCCTTGACAAGGATCCCATCAGCAGCTTCTCGGCGTCAGAGTTTTACAAAACCACGGCTGATGCACAGGCAGGAATATACGGGATCTATGATGCTGCACAATCAGTTTTCAGACTGAATTTCTGCTACTGGGGTGAAGGAAGGGCTGATAACGTCCAGACCGCACAGTCGGGCGAATCACTCGTCCTCTCATCAAATAACCTTACGAACACTGCCGCTTCGGCAGACTGGACTGCTCTCTACACAATGGTCAGCAGGGCCAATTATGCGATAGCTTTCATTCCGAATGTTTATGAACCGGATGACATAACGGGTAAACAGCTGCTCGGTCAGGCACATGCCCTCAGGGCACTTGCCTATTTCTACCTTGTCAGGGTCTGGGGCGACGTGCCTTTCATTACAGAGCCTTACACTTCCGTTGACCAGGATATTTTTATCGGAAAGACTGACAAAGAGATCGTTCTGGACCAGGTTGAAGAGGATCTTATATATGCTGCTGCCAACTGCGTCGATAAATACAACAGCAACAATGACCGCATCATGTTCACCAGGGGGGCCGCCAACGGACTGCTCACCCAGGTTTACATGTGGAGGCATAAATACACGGAGGCACTCGCAACCTCTTCACTCGTGATGTCAAACACTCTCTACGCACTGGTACCGATAGCCGACTGGGGCAAAATGTTTTCGAACAGCTATTCCAAGGAGAGCATCTTTGAGGTAGGCTACAATGACACCGAGACCAACGGACTCAGGACTCTCTACGCAGTCGGTTCATATGCCATCTACACCCCCTCGAACAAGTGGAAGGCTTCAATAGAGGAAGGCGACCTGAGGGAAGATTTTGTTTATGATGTTGTTCCGGCCGATCCCAAGGCAATATGGAAATACCTTGGCAAGGGTGTGAGCGATGAGGTTTCGACACCTTCAAAGCAGAATATTATTCTTATCAGGCTTGCTGACATCATGCTTCTCAGGGCAGAAGCGCTCAACAAGATCGGCGGAGCGGCAAACATTACAGAGGCCCTTGCCCTGCTCAACATCATCAGGCTCAGGGCCGGACTGCCTGCTTATGCCACCGAGGCTGACGCCATCGCATTGTACGGAGACCTGGAATCAGCAATCCTCCAGGAGAGATCGGTTGAACTCTGCTATGAGGGCCACCGCTGGTTTGACCTGGTCAGAACCGGAAAGGCTATTTCGACCATGGGCCCGATCAACGGCCTGAGCGATGAGGATAACCTTGTCTGGCCTGTGCATCAGAATACCCTGAACAAGAATCCCAACATGACACAGAATTCTTTCTACGATTAATTGCTGGCGCAAATCATCAAAGACACAAAAAATGAAAAAGAATAAAACAACCTTACGAAAGCTGCACCTGGCAAAGATGCTGCTTGTCCCCCTTGCACTGGCAATGACGTTTGCATCGTGCGAGATACAGGAGGACTATGAATATGTATACGGTAATCCAGGAGGTAAACTCAGTGTTAATGCCTGGGAGTACATCCAGGCGACTGACTCCCTCTCACTGCTGGAAGAGGCAATTACTGCCACAAGCCTGCAGAGCCTCTACTCAGGCACCACTGTCAGGACCTTTATTGCACCCAGGAACAGCGCCTTCAGGGCCTATATGAAAACCAATGGCTATGCGAATATCGCAGCTATTCCAGTTGCAGCCCTGGAAGGAGTCCTGAAGTATCACATTGTGAATGCAAGGGTGATATTTTCAGACCCGGAACTGCTCCAGAGCAATAACCCGATATCATACCCGACGGAAAGCGGCTCGGTAATGTACCTCTCACATAACACAAGCTATCAGGGGGTGATCAACCAGGGAACCAAAAAGAGCTGGACGATTATAACTTCCAATCTGGAACCGACAAACGGAGTCATCCATGTAACGGCAGACGTTGTCTTCCTTTCACTCTGATGCCCGAAGGTAAATTGCAGGTTAGTTTTATAGTTGAAGATCAGATGGGTATTCCTCAATTGTGATTGGAATACGGAACGGAACTACCCATCTGATTCTTTAAAAGCCTGCAAGGTTTGGAGTTTATGTTTTACCAATGGCCCGGATTTTTTGTCAGGCCGGGAACAAATGATTAATCACCATGAGGATTAACAGATATAAACACCTTAATGTCAACGTTTTTCCGACGAGGCTGGAAATGGGTCTTGCTGCCGGCAGGGATGTTGAAGCCCGGGTTGCCGGGCTGCTTGAATTTAAGGATGAGGTAAGGATGGTCTTTGCGGCAGCTCCTTCACAGAATGAGATGCTTGATTACCTGGCCGGCTCACGGCTTATTGACTGGAGCAGGGTGACCGCCTTTCATATGGATGAATATATCGGACTGAACGGCGGAGCAGACCAGCTCTTTTCCCTCTACCTGGAGCGCAGGCTGTTCAGTAAGGTAAAAATGAAAAATGTCCACCTGATAAACGGCAACACCGATACAGAGAAGGAAGCCGGGAGATATTCCAGCCTCCTGACTGAAGCACCGCTGGATATCATCTGCCTGGGCATAGGGGAGAACGGCCATATCGCCTTCAATGATCCTCCGGTGGCTGATTTCAGTGACACCATGGTCGTCAAGAAGGTCAGTCTTGACAGGGCATGCCGCCTGCAGCAGGTCAACGAGGGGTGTTTTACCACACTTGAGGAGGTTCCGGAAAAAGCTCTCACACTCACAATACCTGTCATATTCAAGGCATCGCACCTCTTCTGCGTGGTGCCAGGCAAGAGCAAGAGAGAGGCCGTTTACAATACTCTGAACGGTCCGGTGACAACCGCATGCCCCGCATCGGTGCTGCAAAAACACCCTGACTGCAGTTTTTATTTTGACAGGGATTCTTTCGGAGATCAGTAAATTAATTATGTTTAAAGCATGAGCAGAGGGCGAAGGAAATTCATAAAAAATTTCGTTACGGGCACTGCCGGTGTTGCGCTGGGGGGACTAATGATTAATGCAGCACCGGCAGATGCTTTTAAGCGACTGTTCTTCCACCCGATGGCAGGGGACACCCCAACCTTCCCCTTCCTCCGTTATGTCGCTGACTACAATATCGGTGATTATATTCCAAAGGATCAGGGAGGAAAATTCATACAGATGGCCCTCATCGGCTCGGAGGAAGATGAAAAAATCGTCGCCGCTGTCAGGAGAGGACTTATCAGGGAGGTCTACGGTGAACCCATCGGCTGGGGCAGGTATGAGAGGAGCGAGATCGAAAAGAGCGTCTGGCTGAACAGGTTCTATTTTCTGCCGTCATTCGCCAGGATGTATCACCTGACAGGCGACAGAAGCTATCTTGATGACATGATGGGGATGATCCGGCAGTGGATAACCGACAACCCACGCATGCCCGACTCTCACCGCACCACCTACAACTGGCGCGATATGCAGGTGGCATGGCGTTCAATACATTTTTCATGGTGTTATTACCTCGGTGAAAAAGGACTGACGGAAGAAGAGAAGAAGCTCATCACTGATTCACTGAAGGAGCATGCCCATATCCTGGCAACGGGCTTCGGGCAGGCAAAGCTGAACGAGTTCAACCACCAGTCGCACGGCGCACTGGCCATGCTCTATCTCGGGGTTCTCTTCCCAATGCTGGATGAGGCTGTGGAGCTGCGCAGGAAGGCACTGATAATTCTCAATCACCATCTTGAAAATGCCTTCTACGCCGACGGCGGAAATGTTGAGCAGATGTTCGGTTATTATCCGTTCGAGACTCATCTTTTCAGGGACGCGTTCCTGCTCTGCACCGCCAACGGCCTCGAGCCACCCGTTAATTCGCTTCCCATGCTTCGCACCATGGTGAGGTTCCTTGCCTCGGTCGAGAGGCCTGACGGTACGGTGCCACAGGTGAATGATTCGTATGAGATGCAGGTGCGGACAACCATAGACACGGTAAATGAGATCCTTGGTGCCATGGCACTGGTTGAAGCACAGGGATCGGTTTATTTTCCCGACACCCAGGTGGCGGTGCTGAGAGACCCGGGGGAACGTGGCTGGTACCTCCTTGCCAATCCTGCCTCTGTCATCGGCGCTCATGCCCATGCAGGAAGGCTTGGATTCGAGTTGTGGCACAACGGCACCCCGCTGATCATCGAAAGCGGATGCTGCAACTATGACGACCCTGCCCTGGTGAAATGGTACCGGACAACCAGGGCGCATAACAGTGCCGTGATTGACGGCCTGACTGAGGCTGCAACCTCATCTGACCTGCTGTGGGTGCCACGAAGGGAGACACCCAACAGGATAACATCATGGATGCCCGGGGAGGATTACTCATACCTTACGATGGTCTCACCACCGGAAGAAGCAACCAATTCAACGGTCAGATGGACCAGGACTATCACAACGGTCAAAAGCCGTTTTGCAGTTATCAGCGACACATTCGAGACGGAAGGTGAACATGAGTATGAGATACTGCTCCACTTCCCGCCCTCGGAAGTTGCTGCCGATCAATCGCGCAAAGCGCTGACGGTCAGGACAGAATCAGGGTCAGGGTCAGGATCAAAGCCCGGGTCAGAGTCAGGGTCAGGAACAGGATCAGAGCCCGGATCCGGTATGGTGACAGAGGTAATCGCTGCAGACAGCTCTTTAGTCAGTGCACTGACCATTACTGACGGACTGGTAAGCATAGGAGGCGTTTCCGTAAAAGCGCCGGTGGCCTCCTTCAGCATAAACGGCAAAGGCACTGTCCGTTCCCACCTGGTTGTCATTCCCTCAGCAGGGAACAATGGAGGAGCATCTGTGAAAACCAGAAAGAGACAGGAGAGAATTTTCATAACAGTCAGGGAGGCTGATGGCAGGAAAACACGTTTTCCCCTCCCGTATGACGGAGTCAGTCAGAAATAAAAATCTTAGCTCAGATGAATAAAACCCATTTAGCTGCGGAAAGGAGAGGAATGACGTTACTGGCCATTCTCCTGACCTTGATGGTACTCCCCGGATGTAAGAATACCACACCGGACATCGAGCCAGGCAAGAGCATGACACTGATGGCCGACAACCAGTTCGGAGTCAGGGGATTTCATGTCGACCTGAGAATACAGGTCATGACCATGGAGGCTCTCAGAGCCCTGGCAGATGAGCTGGCGGGATTCGGGATAAACACCCTCGTGATGGAGTGGGAGGCGTCATACCCCTATCTCAATAATGCGACCATCAGCAATGATCTGGCATATACAAGGGAGGAGATCGCATCATTCATAGATTACTGCGGGGAGAGGGGCATAGATGTCATACCACTGCAACAGTGCTTTGGACATGTCGAGTATATACTGCGGCATGACAGATACAGCGACCTGAAGGAGGACCGAAAGGATATCTCACAGCTCTGTCCTCTCAGGGAAGAGGAGGACAGCCTCCTGTTTGCAGACCTGTTCGCTGACCTGGCCGCGATGCATAAGTCTGACTACATCCATATCGGAGGTGACGAGACATACCTGCTCGGACACTGTCCTGCCTGCTCACTCAAGGCGGCCACTGAAGGCAAGTCGAAACTGTTTGTGGATTACATGAAGATGATGTGCGACATCATCATCGGTCTCGGCAAAAAACCTGTGATGTGGGCCGACATTCTTCTGAAGTATCCTGAGGCGGCGGCCGAGATGCCTTCTGAGACAATCTTCATCGACTGGAATTACGGATGGAAGACCAATTACTTCGGTGACATCACCGCCCTGCAGGAAAAAGGTCTGGAGTTCTGGGGGTCTCCTGCCATAAGAAGCCATCCTGATAACGCTTATGTAACCTGCTGGGAAAAACACTTCAACAACCAGCGCGACTTCATACCCTATGCCCGGGAGGCAGGCTATACGGGAATTGTGATGACCTCATGGTCCACATCCGGTGTCTACGGCTTTACATGGGACGTTAATTATGAGGTGGTGGAGATGGAGCAGATAAGAAACACCTATCCGCTGTCAGGGTTCCGGATCCTCCTGGCTTCCTATGCGCAGGCACTTAACCAGCTGGAACCGATTGATCCCAGATCGTTTGTCGTGCAGTATGCTGCTGACCGCTTTGGCCTTAATGAGTCTGAAGGAGAGCTGCTCTGGGAAACGCTCACCATTCCGCCCGAGCTGATTGTAAATGGCAAGCCTGCCAGTTCTCCCTCCATAAGCGCCATGAGGGATACGGTAGCTGCTGCCGTGGCAAAGATGAATACCCTGAAGGCTTCCGGGAACATTGAAGAGTTTGAGCATCTCAGGCTGATGCTTGATCTCAGGGACCATTACCTTGCATTCAAGGAGGCCGAGGCCCGCTTCAACTCGCCCGGTTTTTCCATTAATGACAGGGCTGGCATTGTGTCAGACCTGGAACAGCTTATCAAAGAGTCGGGGAAACTTGACAAAAGGTTCGCCAGGCTCAACAAAGGCTTTCTGCATGACACGGAGATAGCCGAACAGAATTTGATCAGAAACCGGAAGCTGATTCTGCTTCATGAGAGACTGACGGGTAACAGGAGCCTCTGAAATGGGAAGAGGGTTGACACGGTTCCTGTTGTTTGCGGCACTATTTGTCCTCACAGCTGCATTTGTCCAGGATGATCGCACCACCTGGTTCCCCAGGAGCGTGGTGTTTGTTGATACAATGCCGCCGAAAGAGAAGGTATGGCTTTTTGTTCTTGCCGGGCAGTCGAACATGGCAGGACGGGGACTGGTAGAGCCATGTGACACCCTGCCCCACCCGCGCATCTTTTCAGTCACCCCCGATAAAAGATGGGTGGTGGCAAAAGAGCCCCTTCAGCTCTACCAGCCTGCCCTCACCGGCCTGGGCCCCGGGCTGGCATTCGCAAAGGCATTGATAGAGGAGCTTGATGAGGATATTTATATAGGACTGGTACCCTGTGCCGTTGGCGGGAGTTCAGTCGAAAACTGGCTCAGTGATTCACTGTACAATGGAGTAAGGCTGAAGAGCAATTTCACTGATAAGGTCCGTTGGGCACGGGAATATGGTACAGTGAAGGGGATTATATGGCATCAGGGTGAGTCTGATGCCACGCCGGAGAAGCTGCCTCAGTTCAGGGAAGATGTCTCGGAGCTGTTTGATTACTTTCGCATGGAGTCAGGTGATCAGCAGTTGCCTGTTATTGCCGGTGAGCTTGGAGTTTTCCCCGGAGTGGAAAAGAACAGGCAGGAGTACCTTCAGATCAATGACATCCTTCATGAGATTGCCATCGATGATCCCAATACTGCCCTTGTACGCTCTTTCGGTCTGAAGGCAAAGGCTGACAACGTCCATTTCGATGGTCCGTCACAAAGGATTATGGGAAGACGGTACGCCGCTGCCTGGCTCTCACTTATGCATAGTAACAACAAGTAAAACAGATATATATGCAATTTATAGACTGGGTCGTCCTTACGATATATTTCATGCTGCTCATATCGGTAGGCTTCTGGGCATACATGAGGGTAAAGAATTCTGCCGATTTCTTCACTGCCGGAGGCAAGCTGCCATGGTGGCTCTCGGGGGTGTCACATCACGTCTCGGGTTACAGCGGTGCGGTATTCGTTGCCTATGCCGGAATCGCCTATACCCACGGTCTTACCATTTATGTCTGGTGGGCCTGTGCCGTAGCTGCTGCAACATTCCTTGGGGCCCATCTGATTGCCCCCCGCTGGGCCAGGCTAAGGATAGCTACCGGTATACAGTCGCCTACCGAGTATCTGCTGACCAGGTATAATCTTAATACACAGCAGCTGATTGCCTGGTCAGGTGTCATCATAAAGATTTTTGACGTGGGGGCTAAATGGGCCGCCATCGCAATTCTGCTTAACATCTTCGCAGGAACGTCATTCCTGACAGGCATCCTCCTTGCTGGTTCCGTTTCGCTCATCTACAGTACCCTCGGGGGTCTCTGGGCTGATGTGGTGAATGACTTCGCCCAGTTCATCGTGCAGCTTATAGCAGGCATAACCATGTTCGTGATTGTCTTGATGAACATGGGTGACGGTGCCGCAGGCTTCCTCACCATGTGGGACAGGCTCCCCGATTCCCATTCGGCTGCCTTCAGCGATCCCTATACATGGCAGTTTCTTATAGCGATGGTAATAATAGACTTCTTCAGCTACAGCGGCGGGACGTGGCACCTGGCGACCCGTTTCATCGCCTCATCCTCAGGCCAGGTAGCCAAAAAGGCAGCCACACTCTCATCGATACTTTACCTGTTGTGGCCCATCATTCTCTTCTTTCCCATGTTTGCCGCCCCGCTCTTCCTGCCTGACCTCGAGGACCCGACCCATGCCTACGGATTGCTGGCCATCAAGTTCCTTCCTGCCGGCCTGGTAGGGTTGGTGATGGCTTCGCTCTTTACCAATACCCTTTCAATGACCTCCTCCGATGCCAACACCATCTCGGCAGTCATAACACGCGACATCATGCCCCGCTTCATTAAGGGTTTCGCTGATTATCCCAGGAAGAAGACACTGCTCTTCGCCAGGATATCAACCTTCTCATTCACCGTGCTGACGATACTGATTGCCATTAATGCAGAGAGTTTCGGTGGGGTGTTCGGACTGATCGTGTCATGGTTCGCAGCTCTTCTGGGGCCGATAGCCATACCGATGATACTGGGTCTTGCTGCCCGCCTTCCGCAGGTGTGACAGCCGCATTGCCATCATCTCAATAGTTTCAGGTATAACGGCATTCATCGTTGTGAAGCTTATTCCGGGGGCCTCCCTGGCACTGGAGGTAGGTGTCCCGCTCTTTACATCTTTAATGTTGTATATTGTGGCAGGATTGCTGATCAGGAGAGAGGTACCCGAGCGGGTGGATACTCTGATGAGGTCACTGAAGAAATAAAAAGCAGTATCGCATGGCAGCAGTTGACAATATTATTTACGGATGCGATTACCGGAGCGGGAAACCGGTGCGGGTGACCATTGCCGGCGGTCTTATTGAACGCATTGATGATTTACAGTCTGATGGCGGGTCAGGGTACCTGATAGCACCGGGACTGACGGACCTGCAGGTAAATGGCTATGCCGGCTTCGACCTGAATACGGAGCCCCTGATGCCTGAAACGGTGAGAGGTATCGCCGTCAGGCTATGGAGCGAAGGCGTCACCACCTTTTTCCCCACTCTCATAACCAACAGTGAGGGTAATATGGTGAGATCAGTCAGGGCAATAGCTGAGGCGTGCCGGCAATGGCCCGAAGCAGCAGGGGCGGTGGGAGGCATCCATCTTGAGGGCCCCTTCATCTCCCGGGAAGAGGGCGCAAGGGGAGCCCATCCGGCGGAATATGTCAGGCCGCCCGACTTTGAGCTATTCTCGGAGTGGCAGGAGGCAGCAGGCGGAATGATAAGAATAATTACGCTATCGCCGGAGTGGCCCGGGTCGGCGGATTTCATACGGAAGGCATCAGCCTCCGGAGTGATTGTCGCCATAGGCCATACTGCAGCCACACCCGAACAGATCAGGGAAGCTATTGAGGCTGGCGCAACCCTCTCCACACACCTTGGAAACGGATCACACCAGATGCTGCCCAGGCACAGGAACTATATATGGGAGCAACTGGCTGCCGATGAACTGTTTATTACTTTTATTTCTGACGGATTTCATCTGCCGGACTCAGTGATGAAAGTATTTATGAGGATGAAGCCTGAAAGGGCAATCCTGGTCAGTGACTCCACCAACTTCACGGGGATGGCCTCAGGCGATTACTCAACGCACATAGGAGGGGAGGTGACCCTCACCGGGGCAGGCAAGCTCCATATAAAGGGAAACCCGAATATGCTCGCAGGATCGGGCAAATCACTGCTTCACTGTGTGCAAACACTGGCATCGAAAGGACTCACATCCCTGGCGGATGCCCTCGACATGGCTGGACTAATCCCGTACCGCATGGCTGGCCTTCCGGGGGACAAACTCCTCACACCCGGGGGAGTGGCAGACCTGGTGCTCATCAGTAAGGATAATGAAGAGCTGAGGATTGTCAGAACAATAAAGGGAGGCGAAACTGTTTTCAGGTTGTAAATCAGTATGGAAAAGGAATCAGATTTTTACATGTTCAGACTTCTTATTGTTGCATTGCTCCTGGTTATGGTTTCCTGCTCAGACAAGGAACCGGGGTTTGAAATACCGGAAGGAGCCCGTGTGATAAATTTTTCAGGTTTTGAGTGGATTGTGACTGACTCTGATGATAGACAGGTGGGACCCGGGCCAAACTATTTCTCTGATTCGGAAGAGAATGTGTGGGTTGATGAGAACGGGAGGCTGCACCTGAAAATAACGTCGCGCAATGGTAACTGGTTCTGCTCCAGAGTAGAGCTGGCAAAACATACCGGCTATGGCAGGTATATTTTCTATGTTTCAACAAGGCCTGACAGCCTGGACCGGCAGGTAGTGTGGGGGCTATATACCTACAAGAATGATACTGAGGAGATTGATATTGAGTTTTCAAGATGGGGGTTTGAGGGTAACCAGGAGGCACAGTATGCCATCCAGCCTTCACACAAAATGGGAAACAAAGCCCGTTTCAGGATGAACCTGGAAGGTACTTTATCGACACATCTCTTTGACTGGACAAAAAAGCGGATAGATTTTGCCAGCTACCACGGGCATAGAAAATATCCGGTCAATGAGACGGAAATAATTGCCCGGTGGCGTTACTACGGCGATGATATTCCTCCTGACAGTGATGAGAGGCTGAAAATGAACCTGTGGCTTTTCAGGGGCATACCGCCGGCTGACGGAGAGGAGACAGAGGTAGTAATTGACCGGGTTGAAATAATCTGAGGTATGAAAAAATCACGATCGGTTGTGAAGGACGAATTCTCTTCTGCGGGAGGCAGTGTAAAAGGCGCCGGCAGGCTTTACAGCCTTGATGCCCTGAGGGGATTTGACATGTTCTGGATCACCGGCGGACAGAAACTTGTGTTTGCCCTTGCCACTGTAACAGGCTGGCCTCTCTTTGAATGGATGAACTCGCAGATGCATCATGTGGAATGGAACGGTTTTGCATTCTATGATATGATCTTTCCATTGTTCCTGTTTCTTGCCGGGGTCTCCATGCCTTATTCATTTGCCTCCAGGGCCTCTAAGGGTGACAGCCGCAGGAAGATCTACATCCATGCCGCAAAGAGAATGCTGATACTGGTTGTGCTGGGAATGCTGGTAAACCGGATACTGGAGCTTGATCCTGACAACCTGAGATTTGCCAGCGTCCTGGGCAGAATAGGAATTGCGTGGTTCCTCGCAGCAATGATTGTGCTCAATGCGGGTATAAGATGGCAGGTGGCCTGGTTCTGGAGCCTGCTGATAATATATTGCCTGCTGATGCTGCTGGTTCCGGTACCAGGTTTTGGCGCCGGAGACCTCTCTCCCGAGGGTAACCTGGCAGGTTTTATTGACAGGCTTCTTCTGCCCGGAACAATGTATACCGAATTCAATGAACCGGAAGGGATCCTGAGTACCATCCCCTCTGTTTCCACTGCCCTCCTGGGTGTTTTTGCCGGACATCTGCTCCGGCTTGAAAGGGGAGGGCTGACCGGACTGAAGAAGGCTGTGATAATCATCGGTGCCGGCATAATAAGCCTCTTTCTTGGGATCCTGTGGGGAACTTTCTTCCCTGTGAACAAGAACCTGTGGACCAGCTCATTTGTACTCTATGCCGGAGGATGGAGCCTGATGCTGCTAGGCCTCTTCTACCTGGTAATTGATGTCTGGAGAATAAAGAAGTGGGCCTTCTTTTTTGTTGTCATCGGAATGAACTCAATTACCATTTACGTTTTGCAGAACAGGATACTGAGGTTTGATATTATTCGCGACTTCTTCCTTAAAGGGATATATGACCTGTCTCCGGCAACGGTACAACCGTTCATAAGCGCGCTGGGATATATTGCGGTTGTGTGGATCTTCCTCTGGTTCCTCTGGCGCAAAAGGATATTCCTGAGAGTATAAAATGCACAAACCTGCATCTGCACTGATTAAGGTCAGGATCTGAAAACAGGTGATGCGGGCGCCATAAAATCAGTCTATAAATCAATTATTCAATGATGAAAATTAATATTCATAGATCTTCTGCCGCACATTTAATACCTGTCTTGCTGTTTACTTTTGCCATATCATGTTCACCAGGAAGAAAACCGGCATCTTATGAACCTCTTTCGGTAATCCCGGCACCTGCCTCAATGGAAACCACTGAAGGCTCTTTCCTGCTGACGAACGGTACTGGCATTGTAATTGACCCGTCTTTCATAACCGGAAGCCAGACAGTTGAAATGTTCAACAGGTTTCTGGAAAAACATTATGGAAAAATCAGGGTTTCTGAAATGCATGCTCCTTCGGATGCAGGTGTCATCCGGTCAGTGCTTGACAGCCTGGCTGGAAATACTGAGGCATACAGGCTTGAGGTGGAACCCGGTGCAATAACAATTGAAGCCGGAGGTGATGCAGGTCTCTTCTATGCCTTCCAGACACTGATGCAACTCACCTGGCCCTCTCAGAACGCAGTCAGGGGAGTGATAGCTGTCCCCTGTGTGAGTATTACTGACAGACCGCAATACAGATGGCGGGGCATGCACCTCGATGTCTCCAGGCATTTCTTTCCCAAAGAGTTCATCTTCAAGATGCTTGATGCCATGGCCATGCATAAGCTCAATACCTTTCACTGGCATCTTACCGATGACCAGGGGTGGAGAATCGAGATAAAGAAGTACCCTGAACTGACGAGCATCGGGGCATGGAGGGATCAGACCCTGGTTGGTCATGGCAGTGAAACCCCGTGGGTTTATGACGGATTGAGGTATGGCGGTTATTATACTCAGGAGGATGTCCGGGAAGTGGTGGAGTATGCACGCAGGCTGCATATCAATGTGCTCCCGGAAATAGAGATGCCCGGTCATGCAGTTGCCGCACTGCAGGCATACCCCGGACTCTCGTGCACCGGAGGACCAGTGCCTCCGTTCAACAGGTGGGGAGTGTCGGAGGATGTCTTCTGCGCAGGTAAAGAGGAGACATTTGAATTGCTCACCGGGGTGCTGGAAGAGGTTGCGGAACTCTTTCCATACGAATATATCCATATCGGCGGTGATGAATGCCCCAAGGTGAGATGGCAGGAGTGCGACCTTTGCCAGAAGCGGATTAAAGACAATAACCTGAAGGATGAGCATGAGCTCCAGAGTTATTTTATAAGACGAATTGAGGCATTCCTTTCACTGAAAGGGAAAAAGATAATAGGGTGGGATGAGATCCTTGAGGGGGGTATCGCCGAAAACGCCGCGGTGATGTCGTGGCGGGGCCACTCAGGCGGAATCCAGGCTGCCAACATGGGTCATGATGTGGTGATGACGCCGCACACATTCGTGTACCTCGACTACTATCAGTCGAAATACAATGAACCACTGGCGATAGGCGGTATGCTCGACATGAAAAAAGTTTATTCCATTGATATAATGCCGGCTGAGATTGAAGAGGGGAAGAGGAAGCATATCATTGGTGCCCAGGCAAATGTCTGGGCCGAATACATGCCTGATCCGAGGCATGTGGAATACATGGTCTTCCCCAGGCTGGCAGCGCTGGCCGAGGCGCTGTGGACACCCCGGGAGAGTCTTGACTATGATGATTTCAGGGGACACATGGATGCGCAGTACGCAAGATATGATGCCATGGATATCGCTTACAGGGTGCCTTACCCGGAAGGGTTTGACCGCATAAACCTTTCTCTTGAAAAAAACGTGACTGTCGAACTTGAAAACGGCATAAGCAGCTCTGTGATTTATTACACGCTTGACGGCACAGAACCTGACAGCAGATCAGAACTATATGAAGGACCGTTTGCCATTGACCTGGGTGAGGAGAGGCATCTGCAGGTGGTCACCTTTATGCCGGGAGGCAGGAAGAGTGCGGTGATGTCAGGTGTTTTCAGGCATGTTGAATTGAAGGAAGCACTGGTACCAGGGACTACCGGACCCGGCTTAGGTTTCGGCCTCTTCAGGGGTGAATTTGAGACTGCTCAGGGATTTCTGGCAATGGAGCCAGACAGCACCGGGCTGGTTGAAACAGTCAGGATCCCACCGGGCGCCCCCGCCGAAAATTTCGGTCTGTGGCTTGAAGGTCTGATACAGGTGCCTGCTGACGGCATATACACCTTCTATACAGGCTCAGATGACGGTGTGGTTGTGTATATTGATGATGAGCTTGTTGTTGACGGCGATTTACTGCATCACGGAATCACCAATGAAGGCCGTGCGGCCCTGAAAGCCGGGTATCACAAGATAGATGTCAGGTATTTTCAGAGGCTCTACAGGCAGAGCCTGGGTCTGAGCTGGGAAGGCCAGGGGCTGGCTAGGCAGGCAGTGCCGGCCTCATCACTTTTTCATGGTCTATAAAATAGGACTTTACCTATCGTCAGGGAGGGTTACTGTTCCTTTTCGAGAAAATTCTTCCAGACCTCTTCTGAGACCTTCTTTTCTTCCAGGATGCGGGTTACCAGGTTCAGGTTGTGAGCCGCCTTTGCTGCCAACGATGTACCTGATGATTCCGCCAGGCCGCGGAGGGGCTCAAGGGCCTCTTCAGGACGTCCTGCGAGGATCAGCCTGTTAAGCTCATTCAGAGGGCCACCCTTGTGGAGCTGTTCGGTAGAGATCTCGGTAAAAGGATAGAACTTGCCTATACAGTCCTTCGCAGCCTCTCTGGTAAGAGTCTTTACAAGACCCTGCCGGTTTGCCAGGGTGGGGCCCCCGATCATTCCGAATATCGTATATTTTGATTTGACATAGGTGGATTTCTCCCCGGCGCACCTGTCAATTACCACACCGTCAGACGTATACAGGGTCATGTATGTGTCTGCGAAGAGATTGAAATCCTTTGCCATCATACTGCCACCTTCATCATTTTCAGTGAGGTAAAACTCTGATTGAACCTCGAGGCTGATGGAATCCAGGGCTATGAGTATGTTTGCACCGATTTTTTGACAGATTGTCCTGACGGTGTCACTGAACCCCGGATACTGCATTGACAGTACTGTAAATCCCTTCTTCAGGGTATCTGCCATCATTAGCATTGCCTGCGGGTCTTTCAGTATTATATCGGCCAGACCTGTGCCATATCCCTTTACAGCTGCGGCATATGCTGACTCATCCTTCTCCTTGATGAAATCCGGGATCTGGTAATCATAAAAGTTGATAAACACGAATCTGGCGCTGTCTTCCGGCAGTTCCATCTCCGGGGGGTATGTTCTCTGCATCTGTATGGGAGTGGTGCACGATGATGCCAGTGCAACCAAAAGGAAGAATGACAATGGATTGAATATCCGTTTCATTTTCAGTGATTTTAGTCCGGAGACCTTATTCATGAACCAAAGTTATGCTAAAAAGTTCGCATACTGATAAAAAAGGGGTGTTCAGCCTTATGATGCTGAACACCCCTGATATAAAGAAACCTTAAAACCGTTACGGAATTATTTCGACTTTGATGTCATCGAGGAAGATGCGGTTCTTGCCAGCACCCACTCCAACAAGGTAATAGTCATATCCAAGGAATTTAACCTGCGTCTCCGCGGTAGCCCCTGTGATGGTGAAAGAACGGGTAGCCACAGGATCGCTCCACATGCCTATGCAATAAGCGGTCACTGCGCCGGCATCAGCAGGATAGACAGGCCAGTTGTCGATGATGAACTGGCTCTGGCTCACAGTACCCGGTCCTATAACACTGACATTGAGGAAATTGTCATCCATCGTGCCTGCAGCTGTCATATAGGGGATTGCCTTGAATGTGACACGCACATTGACCGTGCCGACAAGCTTGGAAAGAGCAGGTGAAATGAGGTCACCGCCATAGCCGGTTTTTCCGAGTTTCACAAATCCCTGGCGGGCATAGAGCAACGGGGTGGTTCCGCTGCCTTCAGTGGTATTCACTGTGGTGGTCCAGCCAATGTCCTTCTGTGCCTGTGTCCAGTTGTCATAGCGAGTCTCCCCGGTGGTGGTGTAGAAGACAGCGCTGCCGTATGCCAGCCAGCTGAAATTCTCTTCCAGCACCACTGTCCCGGGTGATTGGGTAAGAACAACAGTTGAGACAACGGCAGGGTATCCTGTCGCTGTCAGTGTCAGGGTAACCGCACGCGGGTCAACGCTGGGGTTTTCCTCAGCCACGAAGGTGATCTTCTGCGTTGTCAGTGACTGTAACGCCAGCCAGGTCTCGTCGCTAAGAGAGTAGCTCCACGGAACGTTTGACACCACGTCAACTGAGAAGACTCCGCCGGCGGCCGGGATGGTTACCGCAGCAGGCAGGGTGATGTAGGGTACGTTGCCTGCCTGGTCTACGCGGAACAGCACGGGCTGCTCCTCTCCGTCAACCACAAAGGCAAAGTTTTCGGTACGTGCATCAAAGGTCTGGTTCTCACTGACGATGATCTTGAAAATACCGTCATCATCTCCCTTATCGGGAAAGACCTTGACCCAGTCAGAGTCACCCTGCCTGACTATCTGCCACGACCTGTTGGAACGCACCACATAGCTCTGGGTCTTTGCGCTCTTGTTTACTGACAGTCCTGTCGGGTCGCCTTCGATGCCGAAGAAAGGATCTCCCTCCTCAACCTCGGGCTTGTCACAGGAGGTGATGAAGAGGGCTGAGGCAAGGATCAGCGAAACTGTCATTGCCGTCCTGCTCATTATTCTTGATAAAGTGCTTGTTTTCATTGAGTTCATGTTTGCTTTGGATTAGATGTTATTTTCCTCCGGCAATTGCCTGTTTGCTCCACCATACGGGTGTCTTCATGTCGTTTTCTCCGCCCATGTCAATCAGGGCGACATCTGCATTTTTGCCGTTGGTAGACATGGTAGCGTTCGGATAACCGAGGCGGGTAGGGAGAATATAATCGTTGTAGAGGGTCCCTTCACCGATGGTAAGCACCGGGAATCCTGTCCTGCGATACTCATGGTATGCTTCCATTCCCACCCAGAAGAGGGCCAGGAACTTCTGGTTGGCCAGAAACTCAGTCTTGTCCGGTGCCAGATCCCATGAACCCAGGGGTGATGCCAGGTAAGTATCCATGTCTGATGTACTGATTGATGCCGCCGGGGTGGCAAAAGCCCCCTGGCCTGACCACTTGATCATCGAAGCCCTCACGCCTGCCTCATAGTACGTTTTAGCTGCCGCCTGTCCGCCTGTGATGAAGCCTTTGAGGGCTGCCTCGGCAAAGATGAATTGTACCTCTGCATAGTCCATATATGTTGCCGGGGCATCCTTCCTGCAGAAGACAGTGTAGTTAAGCCATGAGGTTCCGATATCCACTGAGCTTCTCTCCTGGTCGGTGCAGCCTGCTACTGTGCCTTTCCATATATTGCCGGGATTGACTGTGACGTTCGGGTTCTTCTTGCCTATGATCGGCAGTCGGGGATCAACATAGATCTGGTTTCCGTTTACGTCGGTCTGCACAGTCATCTTGATGAGCTGCTGTGTCAGTTTCCTGCCGCTGGAGGTAAACTCACTCTCTGTCGTAGTTCCGAAGTTGCTCAGATAAGGATCGTTACCGGAAAACTTGACGGTAGCGTTATCGAGGTTGGAGGTAAAGACCGGATATTTTGAAGGATTATTCAGGATCTCGGTCATTTTGGTGCCGACGTTCATCTCAGTGCGTCCGCTGACCCTGCAGAGTAGCCTGAGATAGAGGGAGTTGTTGAATTTCCTCCATCTGGCCATATCCCCGCCGTACATCCCGTCCATCGAAGGGTTAAGGAATAAAGGCTCAGCTGCATAGATGTCGTTCGCCTTCTCAAGGTCTGCAAACATCAGCTCGTATATCTCCTTCTGTGAGTTGAACACCGGTGTAAGGGTGCCGCCGAGTTTTCTCCCGGAGAAAGCTTCCTCGTAGGGAACACTGCCGAACATGTCAGTCATGTTTGCAAAGAAGAGAACCTTGAAGGTCAGTGCTATCGCCTCCAGCGATACATCTCCCTGTTCCTGCGCCAGCTCATACATATGATCTATATTCTTGCCGTAGGAGGCGTAGTGGTTCCAGAAGCCGTACCAGTCTCTCGAATCTTCAAGGAAGTACTGGTGTTCCCTCCGTGTGACCCCGCCGGTGAATGCAGTGAACTGAATGAGTTCGTTGTTGTAATACCATGTGCGGTCAAGCCATTGGTTGGCCGAGTTGTAAAGTATGGGTTCAAACATACCCGAGGCCTCTATCATGCCTACGAGGGTCCTGTTTGGGTTAGTATTGATCTCCTCAAAGTCTTTCGTACATGAAAAGAGGGATCCCGCAACAACCACGCAGATTATTAATATTTTCAGCTTTTTCATTTCTTATCAGTTTGAGGATTAGAATGAGAGTTTCAGGTTAACGCCTGCAGTGCGTGTCATCGGGAAGGCGCCTGCCTCAATGCCGCTGTAGACATTCGTGCCGGTCATGATACCTCCTTCAGGGTCAAACTGCGGCCATTTATCCCAGCTGAATAAGTTGGTCGCAAAAACAGCGATGCTGGCACCCTGCAGCACCCTGGTCTTCTGGCACAGTGATGCCGGAAGGGCGTATTCAAGACGTACCTCCCTGAATTTCAGGAAAGAGGTGCTGAATGTATGAGATTCACCGTTGTAGCGGTCAAGCACCCGTGCCTGGTAATAGGTGTATATGTTGTTTGTCACCGTGTTGTTAACCTGGCATATTGCCGATCCGTCCTCATTGGTGGAGACCACATTGACACCTTCGGCCACTATACCGTCATACCGTCCCTCAAGAGAGTTGGCGAGCTTGCCCTGGTATGAGAGGATGCCGTTTGTTACGGAGTACCTGTTGCCACCCATCTGGTATGAGAAGAGCATGTTAAGCGATATGCTTTTATACCTGAGCGAGGTACTGAAACCACCTCTCCAGTCGGGGTTGACTTTACCGAGGAAGTTGTCAGCAGTGGAATTGACGGTCGGGAGTCCTGTTGTTGCATCAAGGATCACCTGTCCCGAGCAGTCAACCTGGTTGCCGCTGCCGTCAATGTAGTAGGAGCCTTCGGGAGCTCTTTTGAGAGCAAAACCGTAGATCTGATGCATCTCCTGCCCCACATAGGAGTAGACATGAAGGCGTCCTCCGATGGTTGTTCCCATGTCAGTCTCAAGCGGCTGATCCGGATCCCAGCCCTCCTGCAGGCTCACAAGGGTGTTTTTGTTCTTCGCCCAGTTCAGGTTAAAGTCCCATGTGAAGTCGCTGGTTCTGACCGGTGTTGCATATAGCGAGACCTCGATCCCCTTGTTGTTGATCTCCCCTGCATTGATCTTCATTGCTGACGCCCCGACGATCGGGTCAACCTCAACCTCTACTATCTGGTTGGTGGTTGATGAATTATAGAGCGCCACGTCGAAGCCAAGGCGGTTGCGAAGGAACTTGGCATCAATGCCGAGCTCCCAGCTCTCAACGTTCTCAGGCTTGATCATCGGGTCGGGGATAGTTGACGGAAGAGTGTATCCGCCGCTAATTGAAGAGGACGAATAATACTGGTCGAGAGAGTAGGGACCGGTGTCATTGCCCACGTTTGCCCATGAGAGACGCAGCTTGGCAAATGTGACTGCCGGAAGGTTGGTGCTGAAGTCGAACATCTGGTCAAGAAGCACACTCGCAGCAACTGACGGATAGAAGTAAGACCAGTTGTCAGGTGAAAGGGTGCTTGACCAGTCGTTACGGCCTGTGATGTCAAGGTAATAGGTGTTATCCCATCCCAGGGTAACGAAACCGTAGAGGCTGTTGATCACCTTATAGCTCCTGTAGTTGGTGGGATTAGGGTTTATTCCCGAAGGGACGTTCGAAGTATGGTAGACGCCGTCAATATCGAGCTCATTAAGCTGGACGGTGTTGCTCATGTACTGGCGGTACATGTTGTTCCCTCCGAAGGCGGTGGTTGTGGTGAGTTTTCCGCCGACAAAATCCTTCTGGTATCTGAACAGGAAGTCTGAGTTGAATTCATAGTTGGTGAGCGACTGCTCCCTGTAGAAGCCATTCTCCCAGCCAAAGGTCAGCTTGGGTTTTCTCTGCGTGCGGAACTCGACACCCAGATCCATCCCCGTTCTCAGATCGAGGGTAAGGCCTTTGGCCAGATCCACCTGTAAACCAATGTTTCCGAATACCCTGTCCTTGTCGGTTGTGTTCAGCTCTTCATAAAGAACCCTGTAGGGGTTGTATGAGCCGGTGCCTGCAAAGACGAGGCTGTTGCCGTTCTCCGAAATGGTGGCGTTCCGGTTGATTTCGTTGAAGCGCCCTTCGAAGTATTCGGTCTTCCAGTCGTTCATCGAGTTCGAGTTGTATCCCCACATAAGGTCGTACATAACCGTCGTCTGGTGGTACCCTGCCATGGGCATGTTATCACTGTCGGTACGGTAGTAATTGACCTTTGTATTGAATTTGATCCATCTGTTAACCGGTGTTTCGAATGAGAAGGCGTATGCCTGTTTCTGGAACCCGGTATTAGGAAGGATCCACTTGTTCCTGGTGTCGGTGATGGATAATCGTACGTTCTGTCCCTCTCCGTTGCTGCCGCTGATGGAAATAGAGTTGTTCAGCGTTGTGCCGTTCTGAAAGATACCGGTGAACCAGTCATCCTTGTAGACGAATGGGGTGGGCACTATCTGGCCTGTCTCCCAGTTCTTCCCTTCATACTGGTAGCGAAGCTTGTCGGGGCTGAACTCTTCGCCCCAGGCATAGCGCGAGATGTTTCTCGGGGGATAGTCAGTAGAGCCGCCGACAAGGCTTGGATCGAGGGTCCAGAAGTTGAATTCTTCAAGGCCCATGTCTCCACCCGAGCCGTACTGTGTCTGGAAATCGGGCCAGTAGCCCGGGCTCTCAACCACAACGGACGAGTTGACTGTAACGCCTATGCCTTTGCTTGTACGGCCTGATTTTGTGGTAATGACAATTGCGCCGTTGGCTGCCCGTGAGCCGTAGAGGGCTGTGGCAGCGGGGCCCTTCAGCACAGAGACTGACTCTATGTCGTCAGGGTTGATGTCGCTTGCGCCGTTGCCGAAGTCAACCGGGAAATCGGATCCGGAGTTGGTGTATGGGCTGCTTGATGATGTGGCTGTTGTCCCTGAACGCACCGGGACCCCGTCAACGACGAAGAGAGCCTCATTGCTTCCGTAGTTGAGCGACTGGTCTCCGCGCAGGGTCACCCGCATCGATGCGATGGGCCCTGTGCCGGCACCGTTGAAGGTCAGACCGGCAACCTTGCCTGCCATTCCATTTAGCCAGTTGGTGGTGACAACCTGTGTCAGCTCCTCGCTGCCCACCTTTGTGACTGCATATCCAAGCGATTTCTCCTCACGCGTCAGGCCAAGGGCAGTCACAACGACCGCTGAGACCTCTATAGCCTCCTCCTGGAGGGTGACATTTATGACGCTCCTGTCACCGACAGGGATTTCCTGCTTTACGTATCCCAGGAACTGTATCTCAAGTACGGGATTGGCACCTGTAACCCTCATGCTGTATGCTCCCCTGCTGTCAGTACTGGTGCCCGTGGCCGTTCCTTTGAGCACCACGGTGGCTCCGAATATCGGAGTGACCCCGTCCGGCTCAAATACTGTGCCTGTCACCTGCCTGTCCTGCGCCATCACCGGTAACATAACCAGTGCCATCAGGAATGAGGCAAGAACAATCTTAAGATCTGGTTTGAATTTCATAGAGTAGTGTTTTAAGTTAGTGATATATAGATTATGTGGTTTTAAGTTAGTGATATATAGATTATTGCATAGACCATGTGAATTCTTTCGGGCGGGTCATTGACTCAGTGTATACAATGCCGAAACGATCGGTAACGGTGACAGTCAGTGTGGAGGTGGCTGACGATGCCCGGGCCCTGAACATATGGGCTGTGTTGCCGGTAACGAATGAGCTGGTGGGAACGGCTCCGACATTCAGCCTCTTGGCTTCATAGGAGATGATGTGAAGCGGATCCTGCGCCGAAACACGCGTAACAGGCAGTGATGTGCCGCCCTCCTTTACCTCAACTGTCCAGGAGGGGTCATAACCCCACACGTTAACCAGGACGTCATTGACCTGGTTGGGAGTTGCGTAGACACCTGCATATTCAGCCAGAGCAGCATCGGTTGAGTTGGGAGCGAAGGCAGCTGCGGTTATATGCACCTTGTTGAGGTCATAAGTCCTGAACTGGTAGCTCTTCGGATATCCCATGCTCTTGTAATACCATTTTATGTCCCTGCCGTTGATCTCCCAGACTCCGTAGCCGCCAGGACTGCCGTCCTTGCAGATATGGTTATTGGCATAACCGGTCTTGCCGGTCCACCACCAGGTGGCACTGACAGCCGCGGTATTGTGTTCAATTACGTTGCCGGACTCTACTGTATAGTTAATATGGGTATGGCCTGTGATGACGTGGACCTTCTCAAAGGCGTCCAGGAGCGACACGAGCGTGCTGCCATTATTGAGCGCAAAGGAACTAACCTGCTGTCCGCTTCCATCAAGGGCAGGGTTGCCCCATAGGGGTGCATGCATCAGGATTACCAGTGGGGTGCTCTTGTCTGTTATCGCAGCAAGGTCTTTCTGTAGCCAGCTGGTCTGTGCGGAGACTACTATATCGCTGTAATTACGGTCACCTATAACACCCTGAGAGCCTCCGGAGTTAATGTACTGGATGTTGTCAAGGACGACATAATGTACCTCGCCAAGGTTGAAGGAATAGTAAGTGGGCCCGATCAGGTCCCTGAACGGTGTCTCTGCCTCTATGTCTGCAGCAACATAAGGATCATTGTCGTGGTTCCCTATCAGGTTGAACATCGGGCAATTTATCTTCTTCATCTCCGGAATGTAGTTTGGCAGACGGAAGTTGTTCTCGTACCAGTATGCATCCCAGGTCATGTCTCCCAGGGCAACGCCATAGACTTTGGCGCCCGACCCGGAATAGTAACTGATGGTATTGTTTACATCAGGCACTATGCCATTGCTGAACTGTGCCAGGTCATCATTCCTGTTGGCGAGGTGCCAGTCGGCCAGGGGAATAACGACATGTTTGCTGTTATCCGCCCTTATAAGTGAGAAATCGTGCTGCTCAACGGTGCTGCCTCCGGCCAGGCGCCTGAAAAACTGCGGTATGTTATCACTGGTGGCAATCTCGTAGTTGCCGGGCAGTGAGATGAAGACAAACTTGTTCTGTTTGGCTGACGGCAGGTAATAGATGCCCTCGCTGTCGGTGACGGTCACCTCGTAGCCGTCCGATACCACTACACCCGGGACCCCCTCGCCGTCACAGAAGACGATCCCTTTTACCGTCATCCCTGGCTTGTCAGGTATGCCGGTGTTGACAATAACGTTTACTGTCAGTGTTCCCAGCACCATGCTGTCAGTGCCCCTGATGACCGAAAGCCTGTAGGAGCCCGACGGGATGCCCGCCGGAAGTATGAATGTGGCACTTGTTGCGGTGACACCTGTCACGGTGCTGTTGTATACTTTGCCGGCATCAGAGACAAGCACAAACTCGATCTTGTCGTTTACTGCGAATCCATTGCCTGTTATGGTGATCTCACCACCTACAGGCACATTAATGCTTGAAGGAATGGAGATACCCGTTATTTTCAGTCCCTCTTCTTCAGGCGGAGGAGGGTCTTTTTTGCATCCGCTGCAGGCGGTCACTGCCGCAGCAAGAATAATGAGAAGTAATTTTCTGATGTCTGGCATGAAAATATTCTTGTTACTGTTTATATCCGAGTTCGGCAAGTGTTGTCTGAGGTGTTTTCTCCGTCCCATACCTGCGGACTTTCCGTTCATGGTAAAAATCTATGGTTAGGTCTGTCCTGTTGGTGATCATTCCGTCAGCCAGGGGGGCGGCTTTTTTACCCGTTGCGGGTCCGTAGTACTTTTCCATCTGTTCCACGGTGTTTATTGAATAGATGTTGGCCTTAAGTCCTGCGGCATGGATCTTAGCTGCAAAAGCAGGGGAGAGGCCGTCATTTTCATCGCCCAGGTTAGTGCCGATGAACTGCGCTCCGCACTCTTTCGCAAAGGAGATGATTTCATCCGTTACCTCTTCCTTTGCAAATTCGTTCGTTTTGGGATTGCCGGCGAGGAAGCTGGCAAGGACCTTTTCGCCAAAGACCCTTTTGAAGTTCATCATCCCCTGGCGCGAGAAGGTCTGGACAAGGATCTTGCCCCGGGTTTTGCCAACATTGACCTTATCATTGAGCCAGAAAGGTTCATTCAAGCTGATTTCATCTCCCTCAAGCGGGTTCCATCCGATCCTTGCAAGCTCATCATATATCTGTTCCTCCAGTCCGGGGTATTCATCCGGGATTTTTGCCTCAATGTATATCCCTGGCCGGTGGCCGTTGTCTGCGGGATCGGCCTCATATTCAAAATGGTATATACCGGCTTCGTCTTTTGACACTGCGCGGCTGCCGTCAGCGTTCCGTTTTATGCGCTTGCCTTCGGCTATACGGAAGACATCTTCGAAAACCAGCACATTCTGTCCGACAAAGCTCTGCAGTGCCTGGTCAGGGTTCTTTTTGTTGAAGGCGCTTCCCGCATCGAGCTGCATTATCTCTTCCAAGGTGAAGCTGCTTACGGGGTCACCCTCCCTTCCGGGAAACTTTACCGCCACGTCGGTGGTGCGCTTGAAGGTCTTGTCATGCATGATTATAAGTACGCTGTCCTTCGACCTGTGAACGTCGAGCTCCAGGTAGTCAGCACCTGTGTTGCGTGCCCAGCGAAAGGCGGCCTCAGTAAGTTCCGGAGCCCAGTATATGGTTCCGCGGTGGGCTATGACGGCGTTGTCAGGCATATAGTCCTGCACCTTCCCGCCAGCGGGCACATTCTTCTGTCCGCATCCGGCCGCAAGGGCGGCCAGCAGAACTGCATAGATCAATCTTTTGCTCATGGTTTTGTCTCATTTGGGGTTTGCCCTGTTCTGTTTTATCTTCCAGTCTTCAGTGTGGAACTTCACCTTCGGGTCCCTGACATCGTCACATTTCACTATCAGCGCACCCTCCTTCTCCCAGTATGTTTTTACGGTGTGTCCGCTCATCGGTCCGTCTTCAGGACCGCGAACCGTGACATCATCGGGATTGACGACCATTTTCAGTCCGGCCGACTCGTTTATCATATCCATGTCACCGCGGCTGTTGCCTCCCACTATGAGGGGCCGGGTCTTTATGAAGGTCTCTATGGTATGTGCCTTGCCGTCATCCTGAGGGATGGGAGGGATGATCTCTCCCGTTGTCACCCCCTCCTTAATGACGCATTTGGCGCCAACGACATTGACATTTGAGATGCCGAACTCCTCGGCAACGAACTTCTGGTAGAGGATCTCGGGGGAGGCGGTGAGTATCCATACCTCGAACCCGTACTCCTTCAGGTTGGCTATCAGCTGCTTCATCTCGGGATAAAATTTCCCGGTGTAAGATTCCTGATAGCAGTCGTACCCAATGGTCTCAATCTCTTCAGGGGTTAGTCCGGCAAGAAAATGGACCCTGTCTTCCACGTATGGTTTGCCTACATTGTTGCCGTCCTTTACCATCCGGTCGAGGATCTTAAGCTTGTCCTTTGCCTGCCTGTCATTTCTCTCTTTCAGCACATTATCGGCATATCGGTAAAGAGCCTCATCGGCGAGGTAGTAGGGCACCTGCCCGAAGGTGGTTCCGTCACAGTCAAACACCGCAACCTTTCTTATGTTCATGGGGATGGTACCATTGAGAAACCCCTCGATCTGGTCATTGATCTCCTGAGACCATCCGTAAATATGCCGGTAGGTCTGGGCATTAAGTGATGCCGAGATGCAGATGACCGATACTAATATTGTGGAAAACAGTCGCTTCATGGTTGTTTTTTTAATGTGCGAGGTATGTTGCCTTTTCCTTTTTCCATGTGGTGGCTGAGAAGAGCGCTGCCAGTATGCTGGCGGCGATTAAGATCCAGAATGTTGCATTCCAGCCCAGGCTTATATTATCAGCTACTGCGCCAATAAGAACCTTTGACAGCAGCGCATCGCCGATGAGATATCCGAACAGCCCGACAAACCCTGCGGCTGTGCCGGCTGCGTTCTTCGGAACGAGGTTGAGGGCCTGCACGCCTATAAGGGCTACAGGGCCGTAGATAAAGAACCCGATTGCAATAAGGGCGGAGTAGACCACGGTGACCCTTGTGGTATCAGGGTCAGCCGAAAATGCCTGTGAAAGAAAGGAGGCCACCGGTGCTGCCTTCCAGTAGAGGATGACACTGAGAAGCACCAGCAGCATAAAGATCACGTTGGCCGGTGCACATCGGCCCTTGAAGAATTTCGATGACATCCAGCCGATGAGTATCATTCCGGGAACGCCGGCGTAGTTATGCAGTGAGAAGGCCATCTTACCCTGCTCACTTGTCAGCAGTCCGGCCTCCTCGGTGTATGTAGGGGCCCAGTCGGCGATGCCGTAACGAATCAGATAGACGAAGACATTTGCCAGGGCTATCAGCCACAGTATCCTATTTTTGAAGATATAATTTACAAAGAGCTCCCTGACTGGTATCTTCTTGTCGGAACTCATCTCTTTCTTTGCAGGAATGTCATTCCGGTACTTGTCTATTGATGGCAGTCCGCACGACTGTGGCGTATCCCTCAGGGCCCACCAGCAGAAGAAAGCCAGCAGGATCGCCACGGCGCTGGGGAAGACAAATACTGCCCTCCAGCTCTGTTCTACCATTATGCCTCCCCCGATGTCGGCAACAAAAAGACCTCCGATGAGCAGGGTGCCCCATGCGGCAAGGTTGCCCATCAGGCCGCTTCCGACGGTGTGAGAAGTGTTCCATATCCCCATCTTGAAGCTTCTCTCATTGTGCGAGAACCAGTGCACCATGATTCTGCCGCAGGGGGGCCAACCCATCCCTGCGAGCCATCCGATCACAAGCATGAACATGAATATGACAGCCACTGAACTTGTCGCAAAGGGGAAGAGGCCTACGCACATCATCAGTGAGGCTGACAGCACAAGCCCTATCACCAGGAACTTCCTGGCATCTGACCTGTCAGAGAGGGCTCCCATGAGGAACTTGCTGAAGGCGTAAGCGATTGAGATTGCCGAGAGGGCGATGCCGAGCTGAAGTTTGGTGTAGCCGAGGCCGCCGCTCTCCAGCGGTTGTATCATGCCGGGTATGGCAAGGGCCAGGTTCTTCCTGACCAGATAGTATGCCGCATAGCCGACAAAGGCTCCGAGGAAAACCTGCAGGCGCAGTCTCTTGTAGGTCGCATCTACCTTCTCTTCAGGCAACGGATCCTTATAGGGCGGTGGTTTCAGAAAGTTGATCATAGGTAAAGAGGTTGTGTTGGTCCCGGGTTTTTAATGTGCCAAATATTACAATTCTTTTATTCCTGCCTGCTGTTTTATGATTAAGATAATGTTACATCTCATGCTCTGCCGCTACTTCGGCTGATTGTCCCATGGCCAGGGCTTCGCTTTTATCCGGATCGCCTCCTCCTCCCATTTTGCAGCCATCTTCTTCACCCTGTCGGGATATTTTTCAGCAAGGTTCACTGTCTCCGAGGGGTCATTTTCAAGGTCATACAGTTCCCATCCGTTTTCATCTTCAGGCGTGAACTTCATCGGTTCCGCCACCCTTGCCACGAGTTTCCAATGGCCCATGCGTATGGCCCTGTTGCCTTCATGTTCCCAGAAAAGGAATTCGCGGTCAATCTTCCTGCCGTTGAATGCCGGAAGCAGGCTCCGGCCTTCGGGGGGTGTTGTCTTTATCCCGTTGAACTCCTCAGGATAATTTACTCCGGCGAGTTCGAGGCAGGTGGGCATGATGTCTATCAGGTGCCCCACCTGCGTGCTGATGGTGCCGTGCTGCTTCAGGCCTGCCGGCCAGTGTACGATAAGGGGTGTTGCGATTCCACCCTCATGGACCCATGATTTATAAAGCCTGAAAGGTGTGTTGCTTACGTTTGCCCACTCCTCTCCGTAGGCAACCCATGTGTCGGCGGGGCCTGCCATCACCCCGCGGCCGCTGCGGATGAATCTTCCGTCACGCGTATATTCGGGTTTCCTGACCTTAAGTATCTGGTCATAGGGGAAGGGCTTCAGCTCCTTCTGCTCTTCCGTCAGGGGTTCCGTCATCCTGTTGGTGAGAACAGGCTCGGCACAACCGCCGTTGTCCTGCATATATAGTATTATTGTATTGTCAAGCTCTCCCTTCTCTTCCAGCGCAGCTATTATTCGTCCGATGCCCTGATCCATGATGTCTATCATGGCAGCATAGGTCTCCATGCGGCGCGACTGCCACTCTTTCATCGGCTCATCTGCCCATGCATTAATTGATTCAGGCCTGTCTGTCATCCTGTGGTTTTCAGTTATCACACCAAGCTCCTTCTGCCTGTTGTATCGCTGCACCCGGAGTGAGTCCCATCCTATGTCATACACGCCATCGTATCTGGCTATAGCCTCTTCAGGAGCGTGCAGGGGCCAGTGTGCGGAATAGTATGCCACATAAAAGAAGAAGGGTTTGCCGTCAGGGTGCTCCATGATATACTTGACGGCAGTGTCACTGATCGCATCGGTGTAGTAAAAGCCTTCGCCCGGGGCGATGAAGTTGTTGTTGCTGATGAGTGTAAAGGGGTCCCAGTAGCTGCATGAGCCGCTCAGGTTACCGAAAAAGCGTTCAAAGCCTCTCTGGAGCGGCCAGTTGCTCCTGTCTTCATCGGTCTCGCCAGGCAGGTTGGAAGCATTCATACCCAGCAGGTGCCATTTGCCGGTCATGTAGGTCGAATAACCGGCCTCCTTCAATACCTCTGCAAGTGTGGCGCTGTTCCTGCTGAGGTCATCGAGGTAACCGGGTTCGTCCCACAACGGCCTGGTGGCCAGATGCCCCATGGCTGCCTGGTGCGGGTAGAGGCCCGTAAGAAGGGATGCACGGCTGGGACTGCAGCGGGCGGTGTTGTAAAAGTGAGTGAAGCGCATTCCCCCTGCTGCCAGCCGGTCGAGATTGGGTGTATTGATTTCCGACCCGTAAGAGCCTATATCCGAGTATCCGATATCATCAGCCAGGATCACGATGATGTTTGGCTTCTCAACCGGAGCGGTCCTGGCTCCTGCAGAGCACGAGTTCAGCAGCAGGCAGCACGCAGACAGCAGGAAGAGGAACAGGATGCCTGCCTGCGCACTGCTTTTTACATTGTAAGTTTCGTTCATTGTCAGGTCTGTTACTTGAAATTACAGTACATTCTTTTTATTGCAGGACATAACCCTGAGCCATTTCCGTGAATTCCTTCACCTGCTGCTGTTCCCATGCCTTATCCCTGCCCAGCTCTTCCGCCATTATGGAGGCCACTTTGGGTGCGAGGGCTATTGAGGCTCTCGCATCGAGATAGAGTACGCGTACCCTCCGTGCCAGCACATCATCAACGGTTCTGGCCATCTCTCTCCTGACAGCCCAGACCACCTCAGCAACGGTGTTGTCAGCGCCGTCACCGATTTTTTCAGCATAGGCCGGGATTTCCTTCTGCATCTTCATTATCTCTTCCCGGTCGCTTCCGTAGATATACATTCTGTCTTCCCTGCCGGGGTTTTCGACGTAACCGTGGATCTTCAGCTTTTTTGTACGGCACTCCTTCAGGGGCAGTTTTTTTGTTTTGATCGCCGCATTGACGGTGTCCTCCGCCATCTTCCTGTACGTAGTCCATTTCCCGCCGGTGATGGTCACAAGTCCTGAAGGAGATACAAGCATCTTGTGACTGCGCGATATCTCCTTGGTTTTGGTCCCGTCAGTGCCATGCTTTGGCGCTGCAAGAGGCCGCAACCCGGCGAAGACGCAGAGCACATCGCTGCGCTGCGGTTTCCTGGCAAGGTAACGTCCTGCCGTCTCGAGGATGAAATCGACCTCTTCATCAAGGGCTTTTGGTTCGAGTACGAACTCCTTCACGGGTATGTCTGTCGTACCCAGGATGACCCTGTCATGCCACGGGACGCCGAACATCACCCTGCCGTCACTGGTCTTGGGTATCATGATGGCATCATCGCCACCGAGGAAGCTTTTGTCAACAACCAGGTGTACTCCCTGGCTGGGCCTGACGAGAGGTTTTTCATCGGGATTGTCCATCCTGATGATATCATCGACGAAGATGCCGGTGGCATTTATAATGCAGCTTCCTGCAGCGGTGAATTCACCTCCGTCAATTTCATCCCTGGCAACGACACCGGATATGGCTCCTTCCGGATTCCTGAGGAGTTTGATTACCCTGGCATAGTTGACTGCAGTGGCTCCCTTCTCAATGGCTGTCTGCATCAGGTTGACCGCCAGGCGGGAGTCGTCAAACTGACCATCGTGATACACAACCCCGCCTCTCAGGTTCTTCTGTACTATCTGCGGAATTGACCTTATCACATGGCTCCTGCCCATGGGCAGGGAGCGTCCGAGGCTCATCCCGCCCGAAAGGAGATCATATAAGGTGAGCCCGATGGTATAGAAAGGCTTCTCCCACCACCTGTAGTTGCCTATTATAAAGCGCTGGTTCTTCACCAGGTGCGGGGCATTCTTCCTCAGGTAACCTCTCTCGCGAAGCGCCTCCCGCACAAGAGCCACATCACCCTTCTGAAGGTACCTCACCCCGCCATGAACCAGTTTTGTGCTCCTTGAGGAGGTGGCTTTGGCGAAATCGGATTGTTCAAGCAGGAGGGTGCTGTAACCCCTGGCTGCGGCATCAACGGCAATTCCCAGTCCGGTAGCGCCTCCGCCAATAATAATGAAGTCCCACTGCTTCTTTGAGTCCTTCAAACCTCTTAAAAAATCTTCTCTTTCCAAGGTTTCAAAAGCTTAATTATGATTTTTGTCAGAAAAACAGAGTAAAAATATTACAACCTTTCGTGAAATCAAAACAAAAAAGAAAGAAAAAATAATATTTCGTAAGATTTATATATTTTTAAGGTTTCTAATCTCGTTGACAATGCTATTTTTATTTCTATCTTTGAATAGAGATCAAAAAATCCGGCTACCGGTCAGAAAATAATGAGAAACATCGCTCATCGCCATAAGATAATACTGGCAGAACTAGAAAAGGACGGTTATGTTAGGGTCCATGACCTTAGCCTGCGTCTCGGGGTTTCGGAAGTTACGATTCGAAAGGATTTGAAAGACCTTGAGGAGCGGCGTTTGCTTATCCGGACCCACGGGAGCGCCAGTCCGGTCAGCTCTCTTACCATTGACCGTCATATAGATGAGAAGGAGAAGGTCCAGGTAAATGAGAAGACGCGTATTGCGGAGGCTGCCAGCAGGATGCTGGAGAAGAATGACAGGATCATCATCGCATCCGGAACAACGGTTCTGGCCTTTGCCCGGCAGATAACCATCACTGACCCGATAACGGTCATCACCCCTTCAGTAAAGGTCTCCCTGATACTGAGTTACCAGCCGAACATCGATATAATTCAGCTTGGAGGGGCGCTGCGCAAAAGCTCCGCATCGGTGATCGGCCCGTATGCCGAGAGCCTTCTCACGGAGATGATGTGCAGCAAGCTCTTTATCGGGATAGACGGCCTTGACCTCGACGTTGGGCTGACAACCAGTAACATAGCTGAAGCGCATCTCAACCATTACATGCTCAGCGCCGCACAGCAGGTGATTGTGCTGGCCGATTCAACCAAGTTCGGAAAGAGGGGATTCGGGAAGATATGCAACCTTAACAAGGTGCATCACATAATTACGGACAGGAACGCCCCCGCCAACATCATACAGATAATACGTGAAAAGGGTATCGAGGTCACCCTTGTATAATATATGTTGTATAACCTCTGAATAATAATCAACCTGACCGGGTGTCACCTGATCAGGTTTTTTAAATTTGTAGTGACCGATCAATTAAAAGGGATTTCATCATGACAGGAAAATCAGCACCATCATTTATCGCAGCATTGCTGCTGATAACCTTTGCCGGATGTTCAACAACGAAGACTGCCGTCACGGGTGACCCGTCGGGCAGGACCCCCGGGGCCGAGCGGGAGTTTCGTGCGGCGTGGGTGGCCACCGTCGCCAACATCAACTGGCCCAGCAAACCGGGCCTCTCCGTTGAAGAGCAGAAGAGTGAGGCCATCGCGCTGCTCGATCTCCTGTACAAAAACAATTTCAATGCCGTGGTCTTCCAGGTGAGGCCGCACTGTGACGCGATGTACAAAAGCGACATCGAACCATGGTCATATTACCTGACAGGTGAAGAGGGCAAGGCCCCTGACCCTTATTATGATCCGCTGCAGTTCTGGATTGACGAGGCTCATGCCAGGGGCATAGAGCTGCACGCATGGCTCAACCCCTATCGAGCTCATCATCCTGCTGCAGGCGCCGTAGCTGATGTGTCGATAGTCCGGAAACGCCCGGATCTTGTCCTGAAGCTTGAGGTTGAGAACTACTGGTGGATGGATCCGGCCCTGAAGGGGACACAGGATCATTCATACAGCGTGGTGATGGACCTGGTGCGCAGGTACGATCTTGACGGCATTCACTTCGACGACTATTTCTATCCTTATCCCGACTATAACAATTTCAAGGATTTTCCCGATGACAAGAGCTGGCAGGCATACCAGGCCGGCGGCGGCAAGCTGTCGCGCTCCGACTGGCGAAGGGAAGCCGTAAATGTTTTCATAGAAAGGCTGTATAAGGGTATCAAGGCTGAGAAGCCATGGGTTAAATTCGGCCTCAGTCCATTCGGCATCTGGCAGCCCTATAATCCTCCCGCCATCGGCGGAGGCTTCAACCAGCACGAGACACTCTATGCCGATGCAAAGCTGTGGCTCAACAAGGGGTGGATCGATTATTATTCGCCTCAGCTCTACTGGCCTGTCAACCAGATAGCCCAGAGCTATCCTGTGCTGCTGGGCTGGTGGAACGATCAGAACCTGAAGGGGCGCCACCTGTGGCCTGGCATAAGCATCGGCCTGCAGCCGGTCTCAAGGGCTGCCGATGAGACCGTCAACCAGATCATGATCACCAGGGGCCTGCTGCCTGAGAGCCCGGGTGTAATCCACTGGAGCATCGGGCCGCTCGTCAACTCACCTGAGCTGGTAAAGGCTGTGGCAGAGGGTCCATACAGGAGGAAGGCCCTGGTGCCACCCTCGCCGTGGCTCGATAAAAGTGCTCCGGCACCGCCCGTGGTGACAAAGGCGGCGGAGAAGGATGCCCTGCGCATCACCTGGAGCCATCCCGACCCTGCTGATGTAGGCCGTTGGGTGGTCTACTACAAGTACGGGTCACAGTGGAACCAGAACATACACGGGAATACTGTATCGTCGGATCTCATTCCGGCATTCACTGTCAACCGGACCTTTCTGGGCCGTACTGATCCGGAGAAGGTTACAGGCGTGGAACAGGCGCTCATTCGCCTCGACAGCATAGCCATGTCAGCCGTCGATCGTTTCGGCAACGAAAGCGTCATTGCAAAGATGGCAGTGACCGAATTTACATTTGCCGATGCTCCTCCACTGGAGGAGGTGCTCACGGCATTTTATGCAGAGAGGAACAGGCCCCCGTTGCCGGTGCCTGCCGTGACACCGGGCATAAACGTGCTGATAGATGAACACCTTGACCTGATAAAAGGCAAGAGGGTAGGACTGATAACGAACCCGTCGGCCGTGGGTGCAGACATGCGCAGCGCCGTTGACATCCTTGCCGGCACTCCGGGTGTTAACCTGGTGGCACTCTTCGGCGCCGAGCACGGCGTGAGAGGCGCCATGCACGGGAGGATTTTCAGTGACGGTGATCCTGATCCGGTGACGGGCATCCCGGTCTACAGCCTTTACGGCGATTCATGGGCGCCGAAACAGGAGTGGCTCGACAGCCTCGATGTGATGCTGTTCGACATACAGGGTGTCGGATCGGCATGGTATACATTCAAGTTTTCGATGTCATGGGCCATGGAGGCATGCGCAAAGGCGGGCATACCATTCATCGTACTTGACAGGCCCAACCCGCTTGGCGGACGGGTGGTTGAGGGCCCGATGCAGGATACGATCAGGATATACCGTCACCGGCTGCCGCTGCGTCACGGAATGACTTATGGCGAGCTGGCGACGATGTGGAATGAGACGGAGGGCTACGGCGCCGACCTGACAGTAATAAAGATGAAAGGGTGGAGGCGCAATATGATGTGGGATGCCACAGGACTGATGTGGGTGATGCCCTCACCGAACATAGACAACTGGGAGACGGCGGTGGTATATCCCGGACAGTGTCTCTTTGAGCGCACCAACATGTCGGAAGGCAGGGGCACAACCAAGCCGTTCCTCCTTACGGGAGCACCATGGGTCAATGCCGAAAAAGCTGCCGATGACCTTAATTCGAGAGGTATCAGAGGGGCATACTTCCGTCCGGTCTATTTTATTCCCCGCTCTGCCGGTACAGGCTACAACCGCAGCGGAAAGCCATGGAACGAGATGTGCGGCGGGGTGGAGATAATGCTCACCGATCCTGCTGCATTCCGGTCAGTGGAAGCGTCACTGCATATCATCGACGCCTACCGTAAGACCAGTCCCGATTCACTGGTGTGGTCGCCGCCGCTGCTGATGCGTCAGCTCAACGAGCCGGGCGTCACCGTGGAGGAGGTTGTAAAAGCCTGCCAGGATGATGTGAGTGAATTCATGGATATTAGACAGAAATACCTGCTGTACAGATGAGAACCCTTCTGATTGTTTTGATGTCAATGGCTGTGATTTCCGGCTGCAGCACGGCCAGGAAGAGCGCGCCGACGGCAGTTGCTGATCCGGCAGCTGCGGCTGCAGAGACGCTGGCAGCCATTCCATGCAGGTGCGACAGCATTATGGACACTTCGCCGTGGGTCAGGTTCCTCAGGATCCCGGAGCCGGTGACGAACCAGCCCCAGTTCGATATCCTGTGCAAGAGTGAATACCCTGCCACCGTCAGCATAAACGGGGTTGAAGTGAAACAATACAAGACGGGAATTTTCTTCAGCACGGTGAAATTCAATGAGGGAGTCAACATGGTCAGGGCTGAGGCGATTTATCCCGACGGTCGGTCAGCCGTTTGTGAACATGCGTTTATCTACGAAAAGAGGGACATGACCAGGCAGCCCTACCCGCTATGGGTCGATGGCCGGTCGATTGAGCCCTCCGCTGACATGGAGCTGCTGCCTGATGAGGTTGTCAGGATGAGCTTCACTGCTTCAAAGGGACAGGAGGGGTATGTTGAGGTTCAGCCTGGCAAAATGAGCCTGCCGTGCCTGCGCACCGACTTTGACGATTACAGTGTTTACACGGCGGAGCTGCCTCTCCGGACACTGGCTCCGGGGAAGACTTACAGCCTGGGTGTCAGGCTGGTGCCTGTTGCCGGTGCACCGTCGAGGGATACATACAGGCCTGATATCACCAGGAACATTACAGTAAGGCATCCGGAGGATTTTCCACTGGTGAAGGTTAAGAATGAAAATTCAAGGCTGGTTTACAACCTTGGCGCACCGAGGCTCGGCGGACCCATAAGGCAGGAGCTGGGCCCGGGTGTGATTCTGAAGACCAGCGGTAAGATCGGCCGCAATTACAGGATCCGTCTCAGCAACACGGAGACCGGTTTCATAGCGTCTGAGGATGTCGAACCGGTAAGCGGCAGCAGGGTACAGCCGGTCTACAGCGTCACCAGCATGTCATGCGGACCGTCTGCAGGCGCCGATGTGGTGTCGATACCATACCTTCAGCCTGTTCCGTACGAGGTCTATCCTGACCCTGACGGGAAGAGGCTCGTGATAACCCTGTTCGGGGCGGAGTCGGCTGCAACGTGGGTCAGCCACAGGAAGGGATGCATGATGATTGACAAGCTGACATGGGAACAGACTACACCGGAGACCTTCCGCGTGTACGTAAACCTTAATACGGAAGAGATCTGGGGTTATGATATCCGGCCTTCAGGCAGAAGCCTCGTGCTGCGTGTCAAATACCCGCCGTCATATGATATTACGGGCGACAAACCCCTCACCGGGTTAAAGATAGCCATCGAGGCCGGCCACGGCGGTTCAGGTACCGGTGCCATTGGGCTGTCAGGGCTGGTGGAGAAGGATATCAATCTTGATCTCTCCTTCAGGCTGGGAGAGTTATGTTCCTCAATGGGAGCAGAGGTGGTGCAGGTGAGGGATTCCGACAGGGATATGGGGCTTATCGAGAAGCGAAACATCGCCATTGATTCCGGTGCCGACATGCTGATAAGCATACATGCCAATGCCGGGGGCAGAGGTTATTTGTCCGTTGCAGGCACAAGCACCTACTGGCATAACCCTTTCTGGGCGCCTCTGGCACAAACCATCTATGACCGGCTGTTGGAGACAGGTCTTCCCGAGTTCGGGGTTGTGGGGTCATTCAACTATACGGTGACCAGGGCATCACAGATGCCTGCCGTGCTGGTTGAACAGGCCTTCATGACACATGCCGAGGACGAGGAGAAGCTTGCAGACCCGGAGTTCCGCCAGCTAATGGCAGAGAAGATTTATGCGGGGATAATTGACTACCTGGGACAGTTGAAGAGGTAATTTGGATTCTCAGGAGGTTGATTTGAAGTATTTTAGTGCGCAGATTTAAATAGTATAATGACCTCCCGGATCCAAGCCGGGAAAGGATATTGTTAATCATAACAGGACAAAAATCAGACGAGATGAAAAGGATTATAATTTACGGTTTTGCGGCCGGAGTCGCATTAATGACACTACTCTTAAGCTGTGACAATTCGCAGGGATCATCAAAAGGAAAAAAGGAGGGAGCTTCAACCGGCATGGATAAATCACACCAGGAGCTGGCTGATACCCTGTCCGCTGATAAATCTTCAAAAGGAATGGATCCCATGCTTCCCGGGAGACTCACCGGGCGGTGGCAGAGGTCAGACGGCGACTATACCATCGAGATCTTCGCCCTTTATGATGACGGCACTGCCAATGTCGGGTATTTTAATCCCGGTCCTATAAATGTAGAGAAGGGAGGATGGGTATTTACCGATGGCAGGCTTACATTGAACGTTGTGCTCAGGGATGTGAATTATCCCGGCTCAAAATACAGCCTGAACTACAATCCTGAGAATGATACATTCACAGGGAGTTATTTCCAGGCTGTTGAGGGAATCTCCTATGATGTGGACTTCTCAAGGGTGAAGCAATAAGAATGCTGTTGCCGGATTAATGACCAAGGATTCCGGCTATCCTTGATTCGCTATTGTATCCTTCCGCATAAACAGAAATAGAGAGTCAGCATTTCGTCCTGTATCACTCCTTCGGGGATCCCACAGTCTGAGCCAGTATTATTGCCTGCAGGGGCCTCAGGCCCATCTCAGGGGCGAGTTTATCACGTGGCACCATGGCCCTGATCACGGTTGACAATCCTTCAGAGGCGCACCACAGGTAAACGTTCTGCGCCATAAACCCGGTGTTGGCCCATGATGAGAGAAGGTCGGTGTCAGTGATCTGCTGCCCCTCCTTCAATCCTCTCTTTGCCAGGTCAGCCACATAGACCAGGTTCACCGGCGCCGTGGCAGGGAAGTCCTGTGTGCCCGTGAGGGCCCTGATATCCCTGTTGTGTATCTGTTTCAGCTTATTGTTGGCGGCATCATAGAGGTAGAGTCCTGTCTTAAGTGCAACGTACACATCCATCTCCTGCCGGTTGTGCGATGAAGGCGCTGTTCTGTGCCCATCCGGACGGTTGATGCCCCAGGCGGCCCAGAGCAGGTCGGAGAGCTCCTGTAAAGAGAGATCGGTATCTGCGAACAATCTCCCCGACTGTCTCTCATTGAGGGCATCCATCAGGGGTTTGCCGCCGCTTTTTGCGGGGACCGGTAGGGTTATATCCTGTGCTTTTACCATAGCGGACGAGATTATCAGGGCTGTCAATAATATAAGTTTTATCATAATGCTGTCTGTTTGAGGCTGAAGATATTCAATTTTCAGGTAACAGCATATTACAAATGCAGAAAATGGCACGACCTGATTTCAGGATTTGGTATTCAGCTTACACACACAGGAATAGCACGACCCGGGTCAGGATTTGGTATTCAGCTTTATTGTTCCGAAAATGGTACTGACCTGTTTTCAGGACTTATGGTTCAGCGCCTCGCTCATCAGGAAATCGCGGTGCGACTTAACCATGTTGACAGTATAGAGAACCAGGTTTTTGCTCTCGCTGAGAAGATTCAGGTACAACAGGGAATTCCTTGTGCCAACGGATTCTGACTTGATGTATTTGATCTGCTTCTTCTTTATCTTGGCAATGAGGTCAAGAATTCTCTGCTGTTCGGCAAGAAGCTTATCGAGGTTGGTATAATCCTGTTTTTGAATAAGGGCTTCAACATGGTCATAAAATGAATTGACAGACTCATTGAGGTCATGCAGATCCTTCACCTGATCCCGGATAATAGGTGGATGATTATTGTCGAGATGGTCATAAATAGGATCGGCAATGTAATCGAGGCAATGAGCTATCTCCCTGAGGTAGTCAAGTATCTGCACATAGTAAGGTCCTGTCTCGACAAACTCCTCCTCAAGTTTTCGCAGGGTGGGATAGAGGTTGTATTTGAGCTCCTTCGTCCTCTGGTTGAGGGCATCCACACTCTTCTTGACCTTCTTCATTTTCTTGAAGTCCTCCCTGATCAGGTTCAGAAGACTGGAGAAATAGAGTTTTCTGACTGAAACCACCACATCCATGATGGATGTATTGCATTTATGCAGGATATTCTGACCGCTAAGTGTCAGTTTCTCATCAAATTCATCCTTCTTTGATAACTTTATTACCCGTTTTTTATGTCTCAGAGCTGACCGGATAATTATAAAAAGTGCAATGGCGAGTCCTGTCAATGACGCTACGAGTCCTCCCCAGTTAATTATAAGAGCTATCAGGAAGGCTACCGTAAAGGCAGTGATAGCAGTAAAAAACCAACCGCCGATCACCGTGACCACGCCTGTTATCCGGTAGACTGCACTCTCCCGGCCCCAGGCCCTGTCTGCCAGCGAAGTACCCATGGCTACCATGAAAGTCACATATGTAGTGGACAGCGGAAGTTTCATGGAGGTCCCCAATGCAATCAGGCTACTTGCCACAAACATATTGACTGACCCTCGCAGGAGATCAAAGGATGAGACTTCAGCGCCGGTGGGAAGCAGCTTTTTATAGGAAATAAAGTCAAATCTCTTATCAATGAAGCTGGTTACACTCTGCGGTATGATCCTGTTTATGGTTTTGGAGAAACCAACTGTATTCCTGACAACCGATCTTGATAACCTGGATGAAGAAAATCTCTCTGACCCGGAACCCTGCCTGGCAAGATTAATCTCTGTCTGCGAAACAGTCCTCGCCTTTTTTGACAGAAAGAGAGTGGCTACCATTACGAGTCCGGCGGCAAGCAGGAAGATTGTAGGGGTTTTTACCGGTTCGCTCAGAGACCCCATCAGCAAAGTATCCGGATTAAAGGAAGGATTCCCGATTAATTCCCTGAAGGATTCCAATCCTGCCAGTGGCACCCCGATGAAATTGACAAGGTCGTTGCCGGCAAATGCCATCGCCAGGGAAAAGGTTCCAATCAGCACAATGATCCTGAGTATGTTGACCTTGAAGAGTGAAATCAGTATCTGAAGGAAAATGGTTAGTCCAATGAAGGAATAAAGAAGAACTTTCAGGGTGTTGCCGCTGAGCCATTCAATTGCTTCGGGGGTCAGAAATGAAGCACCTTTTGCTCCTTTTACGAGTATGAAATAGATAATTGATGTGATTGCAACGCCTCCCCATATCGCTCCGAAATATTTCATGTACTTCTTATAGTCGAAGGAAAAAATAAGCCGGGTAATGAACTGTACCACCGTTCCGAAAGTAAAAGCAATCACTACGGAGAAGAGGATCCCGAACATAATTGCCAGGGCCTTGGCTGTGTTTATGTAATTGCCGATGTCTGACAGATTGTCGGTTGACTGGGTGATCTTAACAATTGAAATCGCCACTGCCGCACCCAGTAATTCGAAAACAATTGAGACGGTTGTGGATGTGGGGAACCCGAAAGTATTGAATGTGTCAAGAAGGATTACATCTGTTATCATGACCGCAAGGAAGATGATCATGATCTCAGAGAAATAGAACTGACCGGGGTGGAAAATCCCCGACCTGGCAATCTCCATCATCCCGCTTGAAAAGGTTGCCCCAATCATTACCCCCAGTCCGGCTATTATTAAAATAACCTTTAACGGAGCAGCTTTGGAACCTACGGAAGAGTTGATGAAGTTGGCGGCGTCATTGGAAATGCCGACAATCAGGTCGGCTACGGCCAGAATCAGGAGGGCAATTACTATAATGAGATAAACATTCACTCAAAACAGTTTTAAAAATAATATACTGACGAGTCGGGTGATTTTTCTGCAATACCTTGTGACTTCATCAATATAATATTAGTTTTCAAACGTTTAAGTTATTCCCTATGATTTTCAAAGTCCAAAATTAATTCAAATACGAAGAAGATCAAAGAAATCGACCTGTTACATTTTTGTTACATAAGCTGAATAAGGTCATGCAAGCATTTTTTCCTGTTCAGTAATTCATCCCGGCACCATGCGGTTTTCCATGACATGTCAGCATGCAATATCCGCTGTTAATGCCTGTGTCTACAAATCTCAGGTTACTGACCCCATTGGGAGAAACAATGCTTCTGTCGAAATTAATAAGGTGCGTGTTGTTTGTTGTATTCCCCTGCGTGCTGCTAATGCCGTGCGGGTCATGACAGGCGTTGCACGGGGTTCTCTCCTCAACGATGTGCCTGTTATGATAGCCGAATGAATTATCGCCGAGAATGGATGTCCTGCTGTGACAACTGTAGCAGAGTGCATAGCTTGTGGAAGATTCCACGGTAAAGTCTGCTCTTTCATACCTGTATTTCAGGATAGATTGATAAACGGATCCATGTGGCCCGGCAGGAGCACCCGCACCGTCACTCGCGTGACAGTCAGTGCAGTAAAGAATACTGGTCTCCGAGTATGCCGGCCTGATGAGACTTATGCAGTTTGTGTTTTTGCCTGCAGCTGTTATGGGATGATAGGAGGGATTAACCTGGTCAAACTCCAGGCGCACATTGTCCTGAATAATCTGCCTCACAGTCCTGGCAGCGGGTTTGTCCGGACTGTCGGCATGGCACCGGTAACAGAGTTCAAACTGGTATTGGATCGGGTTGACGGGGCTGCCTGCCTGGCTTATTCCCATTACCCCCGTTATGTAACCGTTGGCGTAAGGAGCTGTAGCGATGGATACCCTAGTCGCATGAGGGTTATGGCAGTCACTACACTCAACATGCATGACGGAGGATAATGCATTCTCAACCGGGTCATGTGAGAGATTGTATCCGTAAACATTGTGGATATACGATTTCGACAGCTGTGTCAGGATATTGGCTGACGACACATTCCCGTTATGGCAGTTCAGGCAGTTGGTCTCTTCGGCCAGGTAGTTCATCAGTCGGAACTTTCCTCCGGCGTTATGAGGATTATGACAGTTTTCGCATCCGTTTTCGGCAACGGTGGGAAATATGGTACGGGGCCACGGATCATTCCCGTTCCCGTTCCAGGTATTCGTTGATGTGCTATGGCTTGATGCTGGCCAGTAATCCCTCGAATGACAGTTGTTGCACAGCTGTGAGAAACGGGTTGTGGCGACAAGGAAATCCGGGAATAAGTTTTTGTGGGGGTCATGGCATGAAGTGCACTGAACCTTTTCCCTTTCAAGAGTGACGGGGTAAGAGATAGCTGACGGATCCCTGAGTTGTCCATCGGATGAGGCAAGGGCAGAATTATAGAGGAATGATACCGGATGGTCGTCAGACAAATCAGTGGACAGGTTGGCGGGGCCCGGAGGCATCCTGACAATGCCTGCTGTCATGTCAATGTCAGCCGTCCTGCTCAGAACGTTGCCGAGGGCTATGGTACCGTCATGGCACGAGAGACAGAGAATCGATGAGCCATCGGGTTGCCCGGGGGCAGCATCTAGGGTTGAGCTGCCGTAGAGAATATATGGCCCTCCAGGATCATCCCTGTTCCACAGCGGACTCTTGGGCTTGCTGTTATGAGGAGTGTGGCAGAAGATGCATACTTCCGACTCGGAAGTCGCCCTGACTACTCCCGGACCGCTGACAGAGAGATTATGCACTGTGTTCACTACAGACTGCGGTGAGACGGGGCAGCATGATCCTATAAGCAACAATATTACTGTCACTCTATTTTTTCGCATTATAATCTCCTTTTTTTAACTGGAAAATCTGAATCCTGGCATTATATGTATCGGCTATATAGATATGATCATCCCTGTCAATGAAGAGGCCTGAAGGCATCCAGAACTGCTCCTTCCCCCGCCCTTGTGACCCGAAATAATATAAAAAGCTGCCACTGCTGTCAAATATCTGGACTGCATTGAAGAGAGCGTCTGCAACATAAATGTTCCCATGCGAGTCAACAGCTATTCCCTTGGGGCGCGCAAAATAACCCGTGGCATTCCCCTGCGCGCCGAATGAAGAGAGAAACCTGCCGTTTCTGTCGAAGATCTGTATCCGGAAATTCATGGCATCGACTACATAGGCCATTCCCGATGAGTCAATCCATAAGGAGGTGGGAAAGTTAAACTCACCCTCCCCGGTGCCTCGTCTGCCTATATGCCTGAGCAGTTCTCCCTGCCGGTTCAGGACGGCTATCCTGTGCGATCCGGTTTCACACACCCATATCTCTTCTTCAAGGGACGAGAAGGCTATTCCTGTTGGCTGGTTCAGCGTGACACTGCTGTTAAGAACCCTGATCTCCCTGTCCCCGGCGGAGAGGCGGAAAACACTGTTCTCGCGAGAGTCTGTAAAGAGAATCTCGTCTTTTCCGAGGGTTGTGATACCCACCAGCGATGAGAGGCTCTCCCTCTTTTTCTTTGCAGCCCTGGGCATCGAGAGTTTGCCGCCGCTGTTCATGAGAACCATACCGTTGCCCTGATCAAGTACCCAGAAGGATTCGGTATCGTATGCCATAATACCGACAGGCTTTTTCAATTGTAGCGGCTCACTTCCAAGAACAGCATTTCCGAGTCTTTCAAAAACACCTGCAGTACTCTTTGCATTGCCTGAAGGGAACTGACCTATATACTGCACGTAGTAACTTCTGTTGTCATCCTTGCTCTCCTCTGGCAGGAGTGGCTGGGAAGAGAGATCAGGCAGCAAAAGGAGCATCCCCAGGGCAAGAATGAGACCTCTGATGGCAAAAAACAGCCCGGTATTGTATGTCTCCTTTCTCTTCAGCATAGAAGGACAATCATCTGACATTATCAACTGCGGATAATCTGTCATATTCCCTGATTGCATGACATCCTGTGGCACAGGTCGCTCCATTTTCCGTTAACCTGAATTCCATCTTCATAGGCCAGCTGACAAACTGTATCGTATTTATGATCAGCCTGTCTCCCGGTGCGGCGTGAACATCATGGCACATACTGCAACCCCTTCCCTTTTCTCCATTGATATGCACGGCATGGAGGTTCTGGTTTCCGTTCCTGAAGCTGGTGCCATATTCGGTCTCCCTGGCCTCTAAAAGGTCAGTGTCATGGCACAAAAAGCAAAGTTCGAAATTTTCAGGCGTTGCCTCTGCATATTGTTCCGGATTGTAATATGCGGTGAGCAGGGAATGCTGACCGGAATAATGAGGCTGATGGCACATGATACAGCCACCCTGCACAACAGGCAGATGGATGGTTTTGCTTCTCTGGAGCAGCCGGCTGATGTTGCTGATGGTAGTGCTGTCTCCTGTAATGGTTTTGTTATGACACCCGAGGCACAATGAATTGGCTTCATCCCTTAACAGGGGAGAAGTGGCGGAAGAGTGGGGGTAGTGGCAGTTACTGCAGGCAACCTGGTCAGTAAAGGGCTTATGTATCATCATTGAGCTTTTACTCTCTTCTTCAGCTTCGGTATGACATCCAAAACACAGGTCAGCGGTCTTCGATGTAATAAGGTACTTTTCATCCGAGCCATGAGGTGCATGACAGATAAGACAGTACCCCTCCTTTGCCGGAGGGTGTGCGCCCTCTTCTTCCGTATAGTCGGTATGACAGAAATAACATAAACCGGGCACCTCCTCAGACAGTGTAAATCCCGGCTTGCCAGACCCCGGATGTTGCTCACCCGTAGAGCTATGGCAGACGTCACAGGTGGTCTCAAGCTGAGGATGAGTGAACTTCTTTTCCATGAGCGATCCGTGACACTCCAGGCAGGGTTGCTGACCTTCACCGCTCCTGCCTGAATAGCCGGGTCCCTGTGCCAGAAAGCTGACGATAAGCAAGAGCAGGTAGTTAATCATCCGGTTTCACTTTAGAATTTTCTGATAATCTCGACATATGTTCCGTAGAAAATAAAGTTGCTGTTCAGGTAGTGACGGTTATAGGCATTTGCACCAAGCCTTAAGGTGAGTTGCCTGATTGTTGTGGATACCTCCGCCCTGGCTGTCAGCATCTCAAGGTCAATATTCCTGCCCGTCTGGCTCAGGTAGCCGGCTTCAATGGTGGCTTTTGAACGATGACTGATGCTATATGCAAGTTTCCCTGAGATATTGATATACTGCTGGTCTGCTTCATCATCCAGAATTTTATAGTCAAATACGTTACCATTTGCGGAGAGAAGCAGCCTGGAACCGATCCTGCTGTTCAGGGCCAGATAATACCGTAATCCCGAGTAGGGAATAATGTTGCTGCTGTAATGATCGTATTCGACGCCTGCGTTAACAAAACCAAGATCAATCTTTCCTCCGTAAATATTCTGATTGAAATAGTTAAGTGTCAGGAATTCTGCACCGGACAGATTGACGTAATCCTGAAAAGAGCCTCGGTAATAAACCTCAATTAACCTCCCGAACAATAAGATGCTGGCGGAGACGGAGTGATTGTTGGCGTCATAACTGTAAGCTCCCGGCTGCATGGCTGTATAGTCAACACTTACAGTCTGGCCGTTTGCTATCAGTCCGCCGGGAACACGCTGCAGCTCAAGGAAATTATCTCTCTGTATAATTATGTAATCGGGGCCTTCCTGATAGATAATGGTTCCGGTTACATCCTTAACGGTCACCGACCCCGGCTCGATATAGGGCTTGCTGAGAAGGGTGATCCTTGTATCAGAAAGTATCTGTTCTTCATTGGTTACCCTTACGGTTGAAGGAGCGCCCATATTTTCAAAATTGTGCCGGTAATACCTGTACCCCAGATTCAGACGGCCTCCCGACGGGATTTTTTTTGTGTAATTGACATCTATCCCTGTTTTCAGGTTTGTCTCATCATATACTGTCTGACTGATGGCTGAGTAATCTGCAAAGAGGCCGGTGGATAGGCTCTCATATAACTGATGATTAAGGGAACCGTAGATTCTGTTCCGGGTCATTGACTGAAAGTCATCTTCCATCATATACAGGCTATAGTCGCCCGTAAATCTCAAATTTTTGTGGATCTGGAAATTAAGTCTTTCAATCACATCGTTCTTCCTGAAATTATTGCTCCCCTCCTGATCATATAGTGAAATATAGGAACTGAGACTGTATCTTTTCTGCCTGTCAAAGCTGATATTGCTGGAAAGCGATACCCGGTCCGTAATGTTTTTCACTTCATCCTCTGCTGCATAAGTGTAGAGGTAATTGTTATGCGTCCAGATCAATTCATTCCTGTCTCTCTGCCCAAACGATTTGGATATTCTCGCCTCGATGTCACTCTGCGCCATTGAAAAGATCCGGCCGGTTTCCAGTTCATGTTGCTTCCATTTCAGATTACGGTACGAAACAGTGAGAGGAACGATTTTGTTATTGAAGCTGATTATTCCACCCCACTGGCTGTTGTCCGATTTAATATTTGTCAGGTATTCACGGTTGAAATAGCTCTGGGTCAGACTGGCGAAAGCGTTTATAGTTACGGGTTTATTGTTGAATATTGTTGCCCGAAGGTCAATGTTGCCGATATTTCTTACCTCTGCGCGATCAGGTATCTGCAGATACGTTTCATTTCTTGTTTCCGGGTTATATTCACCTGACAGGTTTAAGAGTACCAGGTCGGGGTCCCACAGAAAGCTGTTGGAGTTCAGCCGTATCCCTCCCAGAAAATAAAGGCTCTTCTGCAACTCCTCCAGCCCGTTGAAATCACTTGCCTGTTGTCGATACATGCTCATCAGCCTGATGTGACCGGAGATGGACTGCTGATTCCAGAAGCCGTTTGACGGTACTGCGTTCTGGGCTCCGCTCTTCAGCGCAGTCGCTGCCACAAGGATCAATGCTATGATGAGGTCTTTTCTCAAGAGCGGATGCATTTTACCTGATTAAGCGCCTGTCATCGCCTCCATGCGGGTTATGGCAGATGGTGCAGTTCTTTTCGCCGGAATCAGCATGAGCCGGATTTTCTGAGATCATTTTGCTGTCGTGGCAATGAAGACAGAGGGAGCTTCCTTTCCTGTTGAGCAGTTTTGGTTTGTCCGACATGTGCGGATGATGACATGAGGTGCAGTAACCTCCTGCGGCAGGGCCGTGCACTGCAGGATAAACGTTGCTGTAGTCCTCATGGCAGCTGTAGCATAAATCCGGTTCGGGCAAAATCATTTCGCTGTTCGAGTTTTCATCATGACAGCTTGCGCAATAGTTCTCCTTATAAGGATAGTGGTAGTAAGTACTATCGGGAAGGCTGTCACCTGGTGTGGCGGGAATATTTACCGCCAGTGACGGAACACGAAGGCTATCGGCAACATCCGGGGACTCCTGCCCGTTTGACGGCACTCCGTCAAAAATTACCGAGAGGAGATTCCTGCTGGCCTTGGGGGAACATGAACCGATCATCATGATTGCCAGGCAAAGGGTGATGATATGGGGAAAATTGACCCGGTTCATCATGTTTCTGGGCTATTTTGCCGGTTTAACAAACCCGTACACACTAATCTTCTCAGGTCCGTACTGATTGGTAACAAAGATCAGGTACTGCAGGTCGAATCGTTTGTCAACATATTCGCTGAAGAACTGAAGGTTGTCATAGTCAATTGCAACGCCGGCCGGAAGCCACATGTCTCCTGGTTTGCTGTAATGGCCGCCGAAAAACATCAGCAGCTGACCGATATCATTGAAAATCTGGACGTTCTCGAAGGCAGCGTCAACGATGTAGAGATTTTCTTCCCTGTCAACGGCTATTCCCTTAGGCCTGGTCAGTTGGCCGTATCTCCCCCTGATGTATCGCCATCATGGCAAATAACCTTTATTTTCCCCATGCACAAATAATCATTTTTAAAAGGGTGTAGCTTGCCACGCTGGTCACCTGGTGTGTCCATAGCGGGGCGCTCGGGACATCCATGGCATTATGAGTTGTATGACACACCCCGCAGATCTTATTGTCCATCGGGGCCCAGCTCTTGCCGGAGAAGTCATGTGCAGTGCCGGCTATCTGGCATATGCCGGGAACAGAAACAAAGGACAGGAAAAGTACTGTGTAAAAGCCTCTTAAAGGTTTCATAAAGCTGGATTTAGGTTATCAAACTCAATAGGGACTTAAGTCAAGTTAATGCAAGTTAAAATAATCTTTTAACATATTTATCGCTGGTTCCCTGAATATGGATGTATGGCTAAATAATTTTGACATAGCCAGTCTGTTGCCGGCCTTATGGCGTAAGAGAACGCCCGGGGGCTTGATACATTTCCTGTTGAAGGTCAAAAGTGGTTGATCCTTTACTGTTAAAGTTTTAGCCTCTGAATATCCTGTAACAGCAAAAAAGCGTAACTTTCAAAAAAAGAGATATTCTTATGACAGTCTTGAAATGGTTTGCGCGGATACTGGCTATCCTGGTCATCCTTATCATGCTGATTTTCTCCCTCGATGCTTTCAGCGGCGACGAGAACTTTGCAAAGAAAATACTGGGATTCCTGATGCATAATATCCCGGTATTTGCGCTGATTATTGCCCTTGTAATTGCCTGGCGCTATGAGATTGCCGGTGGCGATTTTGTTCGTTGTCTCCTTTGTGGCGTTGGGAATCTTTTTCAAATCCTTTGCCGGAAACAGCGGTTCACTTATGATAATTGCACCGCTTCTCATAGCAGGGATTTCTTTTATTGTGCACGGGATAGTTGCCCCGAAGGAGAAGCAGAGATAAATCGGTTTCCTCTCTTTTATCGCAGAAAGAGGTGCAGGAATCAAACCCTGGCCTGGTTGTCCTGCAATATCACATGAGGTGATTCCGGTTTATTTATTTCTGCTGATTTCAGTCAGATCACCGTAGTACGAAATGGGTTGCCGGTTGTTGCTGTTTACGCTCAGGCTGACCGTTCCTGTCTCTGAGATCTGAAAGGTGAAATCCAGTCTGTCATTTTTGTTCTGGGACTTGAATGAGACTATCCAGCCCCCTTTTTTTGCTTCCTCCTTCTTCAGTTCGGAAATTTCCCCTTTGAAGCTCATGGGTGAATCAGAACTCCCGTAATCGACGTTGTAAGCCCTTCCGAAATAGGGGAGATAGCAATCTATCTTCATGCTGTCGACAACCACCCTGTATGAACTGGTGAGTTCCTTGCCCCGTCCCGACATCGGAGTCATCCTGGTAGCATCAAACTGCCAGGTCCCTGCCTCTACAAGAGTCTTTGTCTTTTCAATCTGAACGGCTTTTTTTGCAGCTTTCTTTTCCTTGCCTGTCATCTGGGTTTCCTGGCCAAAGACCATGCCTGCGGAAAGCAGGATAACAACAACGATTATTAACTTTTTCATGACCATTTTTTCTTTATAACAATCAATATGTTTATTGTTACTGTCAGGTGTTCGGGCTATTCTGATTTGGTCTTACCTCTCAATTGTCATCGTAAATATACGAAGCTTTTAAAGATTTTGAATCCAATTCTTCAATGTCGAGCTTGTAATTGGTTGTACCACCCCAGTAACCAACTTCTACCTGAATAAGGGTGTCGTTTATAATGTTCCATGTACCTGAAAAATCTGCATAAGAAATTGGTGGAGTGCCGCACCATCCGGAGTTTTTACGTTCGGTCAACGAACCATCAGCATTGAACCTGTAACACTGATTGTCAATAAACTCATTGTTTCTTGAAAATATGAGTGAATTATCCTGATAGCCGGAGTAGTTCCAGACTCCGATCAGAAGGTTGTCAGGATCAATTTTGATCTCATCCTTTGAACACGCGCCAAGTAAAAACAGGAAAGAAAATATGGCGAAAATTATTTTTTTCATACGGGTAGTTTTATGTCAAATGCACAAAGATTGTACCATTACATCATTTCTGCTCTTCCCTTTTGGCTGAATTAGATATTGGTAAAAGCAAAAAAGCTACCGGAAGGAAATGCCAGGTTATAATTGCTAACGAATAAAATGCCAATTTAATTTCCAGGCTGCAGATCAGGAATCTATTCGCCTGATTTTTGCACCCAGGGCATTCAGCCGGATATCGAGGTATTGATACCCCCGGTCTATCTGTTCGATATTATGGATGATACTCTTTCCCTGGGCACTCATTGAAGCTATCAGCAAGGCTACACCTGCCCTGATATCAGGACTGTTCATGGTAATCCCTCTAAGCATCTGACGGCGTTCCAGTCCAATTACAGTTGCACGGTGCGGGTCACAGAGTATGATTCTTGCACCCATGTCAATCAGCTTGTCGACAAAGAACAGGCGGCTTTCAAACATCTTCTGATGTATCAGCACACTGCCTCTGGCCTGGACTGCCACCACCAGGAGAACACTGATCAGGTCAGGAGTCAGTCCGGGCCACGGATGATCATATATAGTCAGGATAGATCCATCCAGGTTGTTCCGGATCTCGTAAACACCTTGTTCAGAAACAATAATATCATCGCCCTCTGTCAGGATCTCTATTCCAAGCTGTTCAAACTTCTGAGGGATAACACCCAGGTGTTGTATACCTGCATTCCTGATTCTTATTGAAGACCCGGTCATGGCTGCCATGCCGATAAATGATCCTACTTCAATCATATCGGGTAAAATACGATGATGGCATCCCCCCAGGGAATCAACGCCGGATATTCTCAGAAGATTGGACTTGATGCCACTGATATTTGCCCCCATACTGTTCAGCATTGTGCATAGTTGCTGGATGTAGGGTTCACAGGCTGCATTATATATTGTTGTCTCGCCTTCTGCCATCACTGCAGCAAAGATGAGGTTGGCTGTTCCCGTTACTGAAGGTTCATCAAGCAGTATATCAGCGCCTCTGAGTGATTTTGCAGTCAGCCTGAAGTATCCATGCTCCTGTTCATATTCAGAAGAGGCTCCGAATCGTTCAAATCCGGCAATGTGAGTATCCATCCTCCGCCTGCCGATCTTGTCTCCTCCGGGTCTTGGAATGACTGATTTTTTAAACCTTGCCAGCAACGGACCTGCCAGCATTACCGACCCTCTGAAGAGGTTTGCCTTCCTGAGAAAATCAATGTCGTAAAGCTTGTCTGTATTGACCTCTGCTGCCCTGAAGCTGTAGGTGTCTTCACTGACCCTGACTACTTCCACTCCCATGTCGGAAAGGATTTCAATCAGCATTTTTGCATCTAGAATGTCAGGGATATTCGAAATGACTACCTCCTCCGGAGTCAGAAGCACTGCGCATATTACCTGGAGTGCCTCATTCTTTGCTCCCTGTGGAATTATGGTCCCGTTTAGTTTTGCACCCCCGGTTACCTCGAATGATTTCATAATTTGTATTTTATATTCAGACTGGCTAATGACAAAACTACTAAGATCTTCGATAAAATAGCTTATTTTTACATTACTGTCGCGATGATCACATACGAGAAAAATAGAAGCCTGCTATCGTATAACACTTTCGGCATTGATGTCAGGGCTGCTCATCTCTTCCATGTGAAGTCGCCGGATGATTGCCGGGAAATCGTTGCCTTACCGGATTTCAGTGCAATATCTCATAACATGGCAGACTTGCTGGTACTTGGTGGCGGGAGCAACGTCTTGTTCACGCAGGATTTCAACGGTGTAATTCTCAGAAATGAAATTAGCGGAATCCGTATTACTGAAGAAGATAAAGAAACTGTTTTCGTGGAAGCGGGTGCCGGAGAGAAGTGGCAGGAGCTGGTTGATTATGCCGTCAGCAGGGGTCTGGCAGGGATTGAAAACCTCACGCTGATACCCGGCACGGTAGGAGCTGCCCCTGTACAGAATATTGGCGCTTATGGCGTTGAGGCCGCAGATGTGATTGAAAGAGTACATGCATTTCATCTTGAGAAAAAGGAATGGATGACATTCGGCAGCAAGGAATGCGAATTTGGTTACAGGGACAGTATCTTCAAGAGGGAACTGAAGAACAAGGCAGTTATCTGCTCGGTTGTTTTCAGGTTATCACGAACCCCGAATCTGAGACTTGACTACGGAGGCATCAGGCTGGAGATTGCGCACAGGGATATAACGGATCCCACGCTAAAGGATATTGCAGACATTGTTGCAGGGATCAGAAGAGCCAAACTGCCTGATCCTGATGCTCTGGGGAATGCCGGGAGTTTCTTTAAAAATCCCCTGCTTAGTGAGCCGGAGTTACAGGTTTTGCTGAGGTCTCATCCTAAGGTGATATATCATAAACAGGATGATAATTATAAGATCTCTGCCGGCTGGCTTATAGAGCAGGCAGGGTGGAAGGGGCACAGGCTTGGCGACGCAGGCTGTTACGATAAGCAGGCTCTGATCCTGGTAAATTATGGCACTGCAACAGGCCGGGACATTCTTGCCCTTGCTGAAGAAATAAGAAGATCCGTCTTTGATAAGTTCGGGGTCTCGCTGGAGCCGGAGGTTAATATTTTCTGACGGGAGACGGTTGACAGGGGTGGTAAATAATACTGGATTTTACACATTTTTGATATGATGTCATCTATTCACTAATGGTGGTCTATATCGTAATGGTGACATTTATGCCAGTCGTGGAAAAAATGGCACTGGTTTCTGCAATGCCAGCAGGGTTACTGCTAATAGCCTGGATGGTAATGTTTACCATACGACTTTTCAGGTTGGGGAAAGTGCAGATAAATTGAATTCAAGGCAGAATAATATTATTTGAGGTTTATATCAATATAGTCAACATATTATGCCGGCAATAGCGCACATAGGAGTAGGGTTCGCAGCGAAAAGAATTGCACCCGCTATTTACGTCATCTCCCTGATAATCGCTGCTGAATTAGTTGAAATTGTCTTTTTCGTGTCTGTGGCGCAGGGATTGAAAATATGCCTTTGGCTGACAATGCACCATTTTCTCCTTACTCCCATAGTGTTATTATGGGAATCATCTGGTCAGCAGCAGCAACTTTATTTACATTCTTAATAAGCAAGAATAAAAAAGCAAGCCTGGTTATCGGATTGCTTGTTCTTAGCCATACAGTTCTGGATATTATTGCATCACCTATGCTGGCATTTTATCCAACAGATACAAAAATGCCGGTATTTTTTAATGATTCTCTATCTGTCGGGTTAGGCCTGTTTAAATATAAGGCTCTCGCATTAATAAGTGAATTTGGGTTCTTAATAGCTGGACTAATAATTTATTTCCTGACAATCAGGAAAGTCAATTTAAATAGGCAAACTGTAGTAAATTGACCCGGTTATAAATAATTCTCAAAGTATATCCTCAAAAAAGCATTATTTTTTCGCTTCATTTTCTTATTCAGAATACAGTAGATATTTTAACCAATTACGTATTCATTGCATTTGAAATCTGTAGGATCATTAATTTAAAATCAGCGAGGGTCTGGGTCTCTTTTTAAATCGCTTTTTCAAAATGAGTATATGTATATACTCTGAATAGAAAAATATTGTGACGTTTTTGCCGGTAAAAACGTCACAATTTATATGTTTGTGTAAATTCAGTTCGATAATGAAAATATCTGATATAGTTATAAATAGGATTAACAGGTTTAAGGCAGGATATGTTTTCACCTATGATGACTTTGATGTGCCGGTGGAAAATATGAGTGCACTGAAGATGGCTTTAAACAGACTTGTTGATTCAGGTAAAATAGTTCGTCTGTCAAAAGGTCGGTATTACAAGCCGGAAGTATCCGAATTCGGATCTCTCCGGCCACAGGAATACCAGGTGGTTAAAGACCTTCTGGAATCAGATAATAAGATTATCGGATATCTGACCGGGATAAGCATTTATAACCAGCTTGGACTTACCACTCAGGTGTCGAATACTATTCAGATCGGTACCAATGATAAGCAGAAAACCAAGAAAGCGTGGTAAGTATTCCATAAGGTTTATCCTTCAGAAGAATACTATTACCAGGGATAACATTTACCTTCTGCAGATTCTTGATTCAATCAGGTTTATCAAAAGAATACCTGATACTGTAGTTTCTGACTCCTGTTTACGGCTAATTGAACGTATAAAAGAAATGGATGCATCTGAATTGCATGACTTTGGTGAGACTTGCCATGAAATATAATCCTGGAGCCAGAGCTCTTGCCGGCGCTATAGTTGACCAGACATCTGATTCAGATATATCTGACCAATTATATAGATCGCTGAATGCCGTTTCTGAATTTTCATTCAGCATCAGTAATGATGTACTCGGGAACCAATCAAAATGGAGAATATCATGATACTTCATAAAACCAGACGGGCTTTTGAGGACGCGATCAGGGCAGCCAACGTTGATCACTATTTTAATCGAGTAATCCCGAACCCAATGCTTTTATATTTAATTTTATCACAACCTATTGCTAAATTTGTTATCCTGCAAGCCCAACAAGATGTCACTGTCTGAAGCTCAAACAAGAAAAGAAATAATAGATCTGCGTCTTTCAAAGGCTGGATGGAATGTAAAAGATCCATCCCAGGTAAGTGTTGAGCTTGATATCGTCTCTGATCCTGCAAAGGCTGAAGATCCGAAGGAGAAGTATGCCGGCCACCTTTTTTCGGACTACGCTCTTCTTGGCAGAGACGGATATCCGCTGGCTGTAGTTGAGGCTAAGAAATCACTGCGAAATGCAGAAGAGGGGAAAATACAATCCCTCATATATGCAGAGGCTATACATAAGAACAATCCCGGCAGAGGATTGCCATTTGTGATCTATACCAATGGCCACGAAATCTTTTTCTGGAATTCACATGTCTATCCTCCGAGAAAAGTATACGGGTTCCCTTCAAGGGAGGATCTGGAGCGTCTCTGGTTCCAGAGGGATAATAAAGGATCATTGAGTGAGGAACTGATTAATACTGACATTTCCGGCAGGCCCTATCAGATAGCAGCAATCCGTTCAGTGCTTGAAGGTATTGAAAGAAAAAGGAGAAAATTCCTTCTTGTGATGGCCACAGGTACAGGCAAAACAAGAACCTGTGTATCTCTTCTTGATGTCCTGATGAGAACAAACTGAGTTCAGCGTGTTCTGTTCCTTGTTGATAGAATTGCTCTGCGCGACCAGGCATTGGATGCCTTTAAGGAACATCTGCCTAACGCTCCGATATGCCAAAAAAGGAAGGCAATTCTGTAGAATCGAATTTGTCACAGATAGAAGGGTCTATGTAAGTACATACCCCACAATCCTTAATGAGATCGAAGATGATAGAAGCAAGTTTTCTCCGCACTTCTTTGATATCGTTGTTGCCGATGAAAGCCACAGGTCGATTTATAATGTTTACAAAAACATCTTCGATTATTTCGATGCTTTCCAGCTGGGACTTACGGCAACGCCAACAGAACAGATCGATCATAACACCTTCAGATTGTTTGAGTGTGAGGATCAGCTCCCGTCATTCAATTACTCATATGAAGAAGCTGTAAAGAATACCCCGCCATACCTTTCTGATTTTAGGTTCTCAAGATTCGGAGCCGGTTTATGGAGGATGGTATCAGCAACAGGACTATCTGTCCTGATGATGCTAAAAGGATGCTCGCAGAAGGCAAAGATCCGGATGCAATGAACTATGAATGCACAGACCTTGAAAAAAGAGTAACCAACAAGGGAACCAATGCTCTTATTGTCCGTGAATTCATCGAAGAATGCATTAAAAGCACCGATAGCGTATTGCCTGGGAAGACAATCATATTTGCAGTAAGTAAAAAACATGCATTCCGTATAGTCGAAACATTCGACAAGCTGTATCCGGAGTATAAGGGAAGAATAGCTGAGGTTTTAATATCAGGCATAAAAGGGGTTTATGAAGCAAGGCTTGCTCGACAAATTCCGGAATTATGATATGCCGAGGGTTGCTGTAAGTGTTGATATGCTCGATACAGGTATTGATGTGCTCGAGATCGTAAATCTTGTTTTCGCCAAACCGGTTTACTCCTATACAAAATTCTGGCAGATGATAGTAAGGGAAACCAGGGTACTCGACAATAAAAGACTTAAGCCCTGGTGCCTTGAAAAAGACAGGTTCCTCATCATTGATATGTGGGAGAACTTTGAGTACTTCAGCGAATCTCCCAGAGGAGGGAACCCAAAGGAATAAAACCTCTTCCTGTCAGCTGTTTGAAGCCAGACTTGACAAACTGGTTGCTGCTGATGAAGCCGAAAATTCAGAACTACATGATATTGTTATCGGACATCTGAGAAAAGACATAGGAAGCTTCCTACGAATTCTGTTATCGTTCTCGAGGCTCAATCGGATCAGGAACCTGTAACTGTTGATGACTATTGGAGGATTATGCCCCCTGAGTAACATTTATGATCTCAAGAGACTTTACACCCAATCTGACGGCCAAGTCTCAGAGCGATTTCAAGGCCATCAGGTTTGAAATAGATGTTGTTGATCTTGCAACATCCCATGTGAGCAGAAACCTTGAAAAATATGAGGCTCTCAAAGATGCTGTTATAGAGCAGATAAGGGAACTTCCTATTTCGATCAATATAGTAAGAAAAGAGAAGGCGTATATTGAAGCTGTCTGTCAAAGGAACTGGTGGCATAAGTTTTCATACCCCGATCTTGATATAATGATTAACAAGCTCGGACCTCTCATGAAATATAAGGGGGATGATATCCTTAAGCCCGGAGAAGTCAAGTTGGACCTGGCCGATGAAGTCGTAGAAAAGAAGTATATTGAGTTCGCCCGGAACATGATAAGGTTGTCCGTACTTAAATACCGCGAGAAAGTGGAAGCAGTCATAAAGGAACTTGTCGCTTCAAACGTTTACTTCAAAAACTCAGATTGAGAATGGATATTTCTGAAGATGAAATTGAACAACTGGAAAGATCCTGAGAGAACGGGATCCGTGGGTGACGGAAAAGCTGCTGCAGCAGATGTATGATAACAAGCACGCCAGGTTCATTCAGTTTATCAGATATATACTTGGCCTTGAGAAGCTGAAATCATTCTCTGAAGAAGTGACAGAGGCATATCTCGCCATTGTCAAGGAAGAAGGGCAATCAGATAACCAGATTGGCAAACTGATTAAATCTATTCAGAATGAGTTGACTATGGGTTTTAGGTGAGGGGGAGTTCTTCTGCCTACCACTAGACATAAGAATTTCCGAAACATATGATTTTGAACATCTAACAGAATTCGAACGCGAGCTCGCCAGCATTAACAGAAACCTTGTACTTGAGATAAATTCACTTGCGGATCCGATACCTAACGAAAGGTATCAGATGAGATCCATAATTGCGGAATTCCTGGAAGAAAACGGAAATACTGAAGCCATCAGAATGCTTATTGAGTTGGATCCAATTTGAACTGAATGTTCTCTTGACCCCGGCCTAACCCTGACAGAGACTTCAGATCCTTTCTTTATCAGGCTATCGTGTTTTGATGATGGTATTGAGAGGATTGGTCAAAAGTAAGGCATTTTTATGACATCTATTATCTTGCAAATTCGGTCTATTGCAAAGAGTATATCAAGACATCTGAATTTCTTCAGGATTTCTGATGAAATTAAAACCGGCTCAAGTCTTTTAGTCGTATCAATTGGAAGATAGATCTTACTATATTTCAAGCCCTGCTTGTACCGGATCATCTCATCAGCCGGTTTTTGAATATGTTTAGTCTCCTTGAAAACAAGCGACATTGAACTCTCTTCTTCCCTTTTTATAAACTCTGTTATATCGACAAGCTGAAAATCAGGAATTTTATTTATTGAGATACATAACTTGACCAAGGAGTCAATCCTGAAATTTAGGTTATTACCACTTTTAATTTGAGATACCCTTCCCTTCGAGACCCCAAGTATTTCACGTAATTGCTCATTTGAAATATTGTTATCTTCAATATATTCAATTAAATCACTGAATATTTTATTCTGAATTATTTCAATCCAGTAATCGCTGCTTTTTAATAAGTCTTCTCTGGTCATCATTTGCTGATCTGGTTTACAAATTCACTTTTAATTCTTCTTAATCTTGTAATATCCTCAGTCTGATTTCTTTTGAACCCTCCAAAAACTACAATATTCCCTGACTGGTCTTTAAAGAGATAAATCCTTATGTCATCTTTCTTAATTTCAAAATCCTTGACTTTGTCACTTTTTCTCCTGCCCTTCAGTTCCCTGTACTTGCTTTTTGGCATATAATGAAGGTTAGCAACTAAATCCATTATTGCATATATAGTACTTAGCTGTTTTTTGTTGCCGGTTCTCTCTAAAGACTCACAGAATTGATCAAATTCACAAATTCCGTCAGTCTGAAGTTTAAAAAATTGAAGCTTCCCTTTAACCTGTTCTATTCTTATTAACGCAAATTTACGCATAAATGTTTAGGTATAGCTAAACTATCAAAATTTTTTTAACTCCTTAAAGAAGACAGGAACCCTATTATTTCATTAATGTTTCACGCGAGAATATCAAATTTAATTATAATTTTTAAAATGAATTACAAATTCAATTTGCCGTACTTAGTAATCCTTGACTAATTGAATAATATTTATGCAGATATATGGAGTACCTCTTCCGAATTAAACCCTGATTTCCACGGCAAGCTGTGGCAGGTTAAGGCAAATGCAGGAAATAAGGAGTAAGAAATCAGAAAACTTGTTTGCTGCAAACGGGTAATCAAAGTAGGAAAAACAAAAAACCCCGTTTCCGGGGCAAGGGCCTTACAACCCTCCACCTCCATATATAATGGATTGAAACAAAGATAAGAAACCTTCCAGAAAAAAGCAAGAAAAGACTGCATGAAAGCAGTCTCTGGCAAACACTTTCACTGCGGTATTAAGCTTACGATTCCGAGAAACACCCTTGCAAAAGTAAATGAACTCCGTGATTGACGAATATCCGTATATTTTGAAAAGGCGCCTATTGATATTGCAGGCCGGGATCGGCCCTCCCTTAACTCCCGTAATGAAAATCAGCCTTGCGAAATCAGGCGGGGGTGTTCTCCCGACCTCCCCTTGATCGGCCGGGATCGCTCTCCCTGGGCTCCAGTCCTGCAAATAGAAAACAAGCCCCATGCTGCGCATGGCTTTTTGTTTTCTCAAATCCCCTTCAGAAAGCGAGCTTTCTTCGGGTCTTTTCAAAAACAAAAACCCCCTTTCGGGGGTGCTTGTTTTCTGCTTGATCGTGGAGCTGGCGGGAGTCGAACCCGCGTCCAGGCAAGGCGACCATATGCTTTCTACATGCTTATCCTGCCTTGATTGTCGGGTGTGACCAGGTGGCAGACAGCCGAATCACACCTTATCTCCTTTAATTTCACCGTCAGGCCGGAGAGACCATCAGGCTATCCCTGAATTGCGTGCGCTTCCTGATCGGGTTGGTACTGGGCATCACCGCCCGGGAAACGTCTCGTCCCGGCACCTTGTGCCGGGATTAAGCATAACCTACTTAGTTCAGTTACGCAGCAAGAGCGTAGTTATTCTCGCCTGTTGTTGTTTTGTGACACAAGTTAAAGAGATGCGTCACCCTACTCTGCATGCTTACATACCACCGCGGCTTGCTGTCAAAACCAGGTCAGCCCCATTGATATGAAATGCAAAGATACTACATTGTAAAAGAACCGGGCTATATTTCTCAAAAATCAGACAGGTTTAATTATATTCACAAATTAAGATGAAGGGCAATTCCTTAATCACCCCGGGTTCCCCGGAATAATCAACAGTACTAATCACTAATTTGAAATTGAAACATGAATAGGATTCTGACAGTCGCTTGCCTGCTGATGATCTCAATCAACGGATCTGCACAAAAAGGCCAGTTCCGGCTTAACGACCAGGAATATTTCGAGAACAGCGGAGTCAGCGTGATGGCCTTCAGTGACTTTTACCCTTCAGGGCACCAGGGAGGTGTAACAGTTATCATGCATGGAATCAGAATTGCAGCCAATGGCGATCTGAGGCTGGACGAGGCTCCGGGACAGTGGCAGCCGACACCGAAACAGCAAAAACGGGTAACGGATAAATCTGACCAATTGATAACCGCATACCTTACTTATCCCGATTCGGCTAACAACCGCACAGGGTTTAATCCCATAATATATCCCGAGCTTTATTTCAACTACACGGTTAAAACCCGTGCTGAAGGCGGATCTGTTATCGTCACAGTCGACCTTGACCGGCCTTTGCCGGATGAATTCATTGGCAAAGTCGGATTTAACCTGGAGCTGTTTCCAGGTGCCCTGTTTGGAAAAACATGGATGATTGATGACCAGTCCGGAATATTTCCCCGACAGGTCAACGGACCCGCAATGTATGATAAAAGAGGAGATATTGTTGCTGCGGAACCAATGGCAAGCGGTCAGCAGCTTGTCGTTGCTCCGGAAGATGAGAACCTGAGACTGACAATCCGTTCCGCATCAGGCACTCTTCAGCTGATTGACGGTCGTTATCTGCATAACAATGGCTGGTTTATAGTAAGGACACCCATAGCTGCCGGTACAACACAAAAAGCCGTTGAATGGATTATCACACCAAATAGCATCAGCGGATGGATTGCCGACCCTGTCATCCATGTTTCCCAGATCGGGTATCATCCTTTGCAACAAAAACTTGCGCTTGTCGAACTCGATAAAAACGACCTTAAAAGGGATACGGTTAAGCTGGTCCGTATTGATGCAGACGGTAAACAGCAAACAGTCAGATACGATAAGCCCTTTGAATGGGGTAAGTTCTTAAGATACAATTATTTAAGCTTTGATTTTTCATCTGTCAAAGCTCCCGGAATGTATCTTGTCAAATACGGGGATCAGACATCTCAGCCATTCCGTATCGCCGATGATGTTTTTGAACGGAATGTCTGGCAGCCGACACTGGAATATTTTCTCCCGGTACAGATGTGCCACATGAGAGTAAATGAAAAGTACCGTGTATGGCATGGCTTGTGTCATATGGACGATGCGCGCATGGCGCCTGCCGACACAAACCATTTTGACGGGTATCTCCAGGGAGAGTCCACATTAACTTCCTATAAACCAGGTGAACATGTTCCCGGTCTTAATACCGGCGGATGGCATGATGCAGGCGATTACGACCTGAGAGTTGAATCGCAGAGCGGTGAAGTTTACATTCTTACACAGGCTTATGAGGCTTTCAGCATAAATTATGATGAAACATCCGTCGACCAGCATTCCCGGATCGTGGAGATACACCAGCCTGACGGAAAGCCTGACATCCTTCAGCAGATTGAACATGGTGCGCTTTCGGTTGTGGGCGGATACCGGAATCTGGGGAGACTCTACAGGGGAATTATCTGTCCCACATTACGTCAGTACACCTTGCTTGGAGATGGTATTAATATGACTGACGGACTGATTTTCAGCGACGATCTGAAAACAGGCGAAACGACTGCAACCCATTCTTCACTGGCTGATGACCGATGGGTGTTTACGGAAAATAACCCGCCAAGGGAACTGACGACCGCCGCTCACCTGGCGGCAGCTTCAAGGGTATTGAAGGGATTTAACGATACACTGAGCCTTCAGTGTCTGGAAATTGCCGAAGCAATCTTCGGACACGATCAGACACTCACAGAGCGTGCCACCACAGCAAAAATCCATGCTGCTGCCGAGCTTTTCCTGACTACAGGCAAAAGGAGCTATAAGGATTATATTCTTGAAAATAAATCATTGATCGTTAAAGAGTTCAGGACCATTGGATGGCATCTGGCACCTGTCCTTCCAAAGATAAATGATGCTGTTTTTACGCAATCTCTGACCGCAGCCGCAAGAGAATTCTCTTCCGAAATAACCAGGCAGGGGAAAGAAACTCCTTTTGGAGTTCCCTATCGCCCGAATATCTGGGGAGCAGGCTGGGACATACAGAGCTTCGGTGTACGTCAGTATTTCCTTCACAAAGGTTTTCCTGATGTTTTCCCGGCTGATTATATCTATAATGCCCTGAACTTCATCCTGGGTGTCCATCCCGGAATTAACACAGCATCTTTTGCTTCGGGAGTGGGCGCCAGATCAACCACGGTAGCCTATGGAATTAACAGGGCAGACTGGTCATATATCCCGGGTGGTGTTTCTTCAGGAACAGCGCTTATACGTCCCGATTTTCCGGAATTACTTGACTGGCCGTATTTGTGGCAGCAGCAGGAATATGTCATGGGGGGAGGCGCAACCAATTTTATGTTCCTTGTACTGGCCGCGAATCAACTTTTATCAGATTAATTTGAATAATTTTATGGCTTGAAGCAAGAAATTCGTTCCATATGAAAAAAGAACTCAGGATTGGCATTTTACGGGAAACGAAGATCCCGCCTGACAGAAGGGTACCCCTTACCCCGGCACAGATAGTGGAACTCAGGGAGCGCTATCCGTTCGTCGAATTCTTCGTTCAGCCCTCAGACATCAGATGTTATACCGATGAAGAGTATAAGTACCTGAAAATACCGCTGCGCGAGGACCTTAGCAACTGCGACATACTCATGGGTGTGAAGGAGGTCGATAAAAGAGTCTTTATCCCGGGTAAGACCTATATCTTCTTTGCACATGTGGCGAAGAAACAGGATCATAACCGCGAGATGCTTCTCGAGATACTTGATAAGAAGGTCAGGATAATCGATTATGAGTATCTCACTACCGACAAGGGCCAGAGAGTGGTTGCCTTCGGCCGCTGGGCAGGGATAGTAGGCGCTTATAATGCGCTGCGAGCCAGAGGGATCAAGACAAACAGGTTCAAGCTCAAACCGGCTTATCAGTGCCGTGACCTTGATGAGATGTGGGCAGGCCTCAGACTGATACAACTCAAGCCCGGACTGAAGATCCTTGTCACGGGCGAGGGAAGGGTGGCCTCAGGTGCCATGGAGACCCTGGCCAACTGCTCTAACCTGCTGAAGGTATCGCATGAGGACTTCCTTACGAAGGAGTATGATATACCTGTCGTCTGCCAGATAGGCCCGCAGCACTATGTGAAGCACACAGACGGCCGGCCGTTCGATTTCAATAACTTCGTCTATCATCCCGAAGATTACCTTTCGGATTTCCTTAAATACACAAAGGTGACTGACGTTCTGATCGCAGCGCACTTCTGGGATCCGAAATCGCCCGTCTTCTTTACCCGTGAGGATCTTGAGAGGCCGGACTTCAGGATATCGGTCATCGGAGACATAAGCTGTGACATCGACGGACCTATTCCAACGACACTGAGGGCGACCACCATAGCGGATCCCTTCTATAGCTACAACCGCAACCGTCACTGTGAGGAGGATGCGTTCAAACACCCTGACAATATCACCGTCATGTCAATAGACAACCTTCCCGGTGAGCTGCCAAGGGATGCCTCCAGCGATTTCGGCAAGCAGCTGACAGAGCATGTGCTGCATGACCTGTTCCTCGACAATGATTCGCCGATGATACAGCGTGCTACCATCACCAGCGGAGGCAGGCTGGAGCCGCAGTACCTTTATCTGACTGACTGGGTCAATTCAGGGAGAACAAAGTCATGATGCGTATTGTCATCTGCGGGCCGGCGCATCCTTACCGCGGCGGCATCGCAGTATATAACGAGAGGCTGGCACAGCAGTTCCTTCAGGAGGGGGATGCCGCTGCCATCTATACCTTTAAGCTGCAGTACCCATCTTTTCTTTTCCCGGGGAAGACACAGTATGATGATGGCTATGCCCCTGAGGGGGTGACGATAACCCGTGCCATCAACTCTGTCAACCCGCTGAACTGGTTCACCATCGGCCTCAGGCTGCGACGCACCAGGCCTGACCTGATTATAATGCGTTACTGGCTTCCCTTCCTGGCTCCGGCCCTGGGATTCATTGCACGCATCATAAGGAGCAACGGGCATACCAAGATAGTTACCATCTTTGATAATGTGGTGCCTCATGAGAAACACTTCGGTGACAGGATTCTTACCCGTTTCTTCATAAAGAGCATCCACGGGGCCCTGGTGATGACGAGATCGGTGGAAAACGAACTGAGGCAGTTTACCAGGACCATGCCGTGCGTCATCTCACCCCATCCCCTCTTCGACAACTACAGTGAGCCGGTCTCACGGGCGGAGGCCATTGTGCACCTGAAACTCTGTCCTGCCTACAGATACATTCTCTTCTTCGGGTTTATCAGGCAGTACAAGGGTCTTGACCTTCTGCTGAAAGCGATGGCTGACCCTGACATCCGTAGCCTGGGAATCAAACTGATAGTGGCCGGGGAGTTTTATGAGGATGAGAAGCCCTATTTCGATCTGATACATAAACTGGACATTGCCGATAGCATAAACCTGCACTCCCACTTCATAAGTGACGAGGAGGTGAGGTATTATTTCTCGGCAGCCTCGCTGGTGGTCCAGCCCTATCGCAGCGCGACACAGAGCGGTGTCACGCAGGTGGCCTATCACTTCAACAAACCGATGGTTGTCACTGACGTGGGAGGACTGGCGGAGATAGTGCCTGACGGGAAATGCGGCTATGTGGTTGCCCCGGAGCCGGGAGCCATAGCAAAGGCAATGAATGACTTTTTCAGCGGAGACGAGGATAGATTCATGGCCGGCATTGAAGAACAGAAAAAGTCCTACTCATGGGACAAGCTGACTGAGGCACTTCGGACACTGGCACGTGACATGCAGAGAGGCAGGAGCCTTTAGGCAAGGGACCAGGGGCAGGGAGATTTGCGATTTGCGATTTGCGATTTGCGATTGTCGAATGGGATGGGTAACGTCCTCAGCCCTTAATATTCAGCTTTTCCCTCACCAGGTAACGGTTCCGGTCGGGGGCGCGCCTGTTGACCAGCTCGGCCAGGAATCCGGCGAGGAAGAACAGTGACCCTATTACCATAACAGTAAGTGCTATGTAAAAGAAAGGACTGTCGGTCACCAGCGGTGCCCGTAATCCTTCATGAATGCAGACCAGCTTCCGTATACCAAGATAGGCTGCCATAATAAACCCGGTGAGGAACATCAGTGTTCCGAAGGTTCCGAACAGATGCATCGGACTCTTGCCAAAACGCGTGATGAAACTGATGGTCAGCATGTCAAGATAACCCTTCAGGAATCTGTCGAACCCATACTTTGTAACACCGTACTTGCGGGGCTGGTGTTGCACAACCTTTTCGCCGATATTCTTAAAGCCGGCCTCCCTTGCCAGCATGGGTATGTACCTGTGCATCTCTCCATAGACCTCGATGCTCCTCACCACCTCCCCATCATAGGCCTTTAACCCGCAGTTGAAGTCGTGCAGTCTTATACCTGAAAATTTTCTTGCCGTGTAGTTGTATAATTTAGAAGTGGTTCTCTTGATGAACGGATCGTATCTCTTTTTCTTCCATCCGGAGACAATATTATATCCCTCTTCGCGGACCATCCTGACCAGTTCGGGTATCTCATCAGGACTGTCCTGCAGGTCGGCATCCATTGTAATGACCACATCACCAGCCGAGGCTTCAAATCCTGTCTGCAGGGCAGCTGCCTTCCCATAATTGCGGCGGAACCTGACAGCCCTGATCCTCTCGTTTTTTGCCGACAGCTGCCTCAACACCTCCCAGGTGTTGTCAGAGCTTCCGTCATCAATAATAATCAGTTCGTAATCAATTGAAGACGAGATACATACCTTGTCGATCCATTGTGCCAGCTCCGGCAGGGATTCCGCCTCGTTGTAAGCGGGGACTAAAACGGTAAGATCCATTATTCTTTTGGTTCTTCTGCCACCTCATCAAGGAGAGGATTGCCCTTTTTAACAATAAACAGTGATACGATCAGTGAGAGAATAAGTCCGTAAAACACGCTGCCCAGGGTTGACATGAGGGCGGTGAACCATGGCTTCATCATCTTGGCCTGCATAGCCAGTGCCTGATCGATGGCGGCCTCAGGCATTCCCTTGGCAAGGAATCTTTCTTCCTGAACGGCAAGCGACTTTTCAACCAGTCCCGGATCAATAAATGCATATAGGACATAAATATACAGAGCGGTTATGATAGCTGCGTAGACGTTTATCACGACGCCGGCGCCGACAGATTTGCCGTAGGTGATATACCCGTTATTGTAATGATCACGGTATGAGCGCAGCAGAAAGTAGAGAACGAGAATTGTGATCAGGAGACTTGGCCATAGGATCCAGGTCTTGAATGTGAGATCAAACATATAAGTTAGCAGGGAGAAGCCCAATGCGATCAGACCAAGTATGATGCCATAGTTCAGGGTCTCTTTCCAGATCGATCTTTTCTGTTCCATTTTACGCGAGTTTTAGGTTTTGAAAACAAATATAATCTATTTGCGCAAATCTCTGCTTTTGTGAAATAAGAACTAATATTTGGAGCAGGGCTTAAAAGTTCGTATTTTTGTGCGGGGTAAGTCTCATACGACCAGCTCCCTTTGAACTCCCCCAGGGTTGGAAGACAGCAAGGGTAGAAGGTTGTAGCGGTGCGATGTGAGTAGCTTACCCTTTTTTTTACCCCCCTCTCGCAAGAAGTTTATATATTTGCCGTCACTTTAAAGAAGCGATGATACTGAAGATCTATCCGGAGAATCCCAATGCCGATCATATACGAAGGGTCACCTTTGTTCTTGAGCAGGGAGGTATCGTCATATACCCCACTGACACCATATATGCCATGGGTTGCGACATTAAAGCCGGAAAGACCATTGAGAAGATCGCGCGTTTCAAAGGCCTCAATCCGGGCAACCCCGACATGTCGATGATCTTTTCGTCAATGAGTCAGCTCTCCGAATACACGGTCATTCATGACAACAACCTCTTCAGGCTGCTGAAGCGCAACCTGCCGGGGCCATTCACATTCATTGTACCTGCGAACAACCAGATACCGGCCATGTTCAGGCACCGCAAGAAGACCTTGGGGATCCGCATACCTGACAACAGCATCACACTGGCAATAGTCAACGATCTGGGCAGGCCACTGGTGACTACCTCCATACATGAGGATGACGAGATCATTGAGTATATAACTGATCCCGAGCTTATTCATGAGAAGTATGATGATTTTGCCGACCTGGTGGTTGACGGTGGTTTCGGGAGCAACGAACCCTCAACCGTGGTTGACTGCACAGGCCCGGAACCCGTCATACTAAGGCAGGGCAGGGGAGTGCTGGAATTGTGATTTGCGATTTTCGATTTGCGTCCCGACACTGCGTGTCCGGGATTTATCCTGCTCCTAGATCGCAGGCTCAAATTTGCAATTTTCAGACTTTCGACTTTACGGACTTTACGGACTTTATGGACCTTACAGACTTTAAGGACTTTCAGCCTTCTTACCTCTTTTCCGAATTGAAAAACTTGTTCAGCTTGTCAAAGGCTGACGGCAGGGCGAAGACCACCACCTTGTCTCCGGCCCTGATAAGGGTGTCTCCGGTTGCAATATATGGCTTGTAGTCGCGAATCCCGCCACCGACGATTGCATCCTTGGGAAAGTCTATCAGCTTCAGCGGTCCGCTGGTGATGCGCGCACCCTCCGGGACATTATATTCAATGACCTCAGCCTCGGTGCCGGTCATCATCTTGACCTGGGTGACGTTGGGGTTCATGGTATGTCGGAAGATACGGCTGGCAGTGGCTATCTTCTTGTTGATGATGGTGTCAATCCCTGAGTTCTCGGCAAGATTGATGTATTCCATGTTCTCCACCTCGGCAATGGTCTTCATCACACCTATCTTCTTTGCCAGGAGGCATGAGAGTATGTTTGTCTCGGAGTTGCCAGTCACGGCAACGAAGGCATCCATATGCTGAAGACCCTCCTCGGCAAGCAGGTCACCGTTCCTTCCGTCACCGTGTATCACCAGTGTCTCCTCGAGCTCCTCAGCCAGGTCGCGGCATTTCTCCATGTTATAATCGATCAGCTTCACCTGGCAGTCGTGCTGCAGGTTGAGCGCTATATGCCTCCCGATACGGCTTCCTCCGAGCACCATGATGCTCTTGGCCTGAGTGTTGCGCTTGCCTGAGAACTTCATCATGTCATCTATCCCGTCACGGGTGGAGATGACAAACGCCAGGTCACCTTCGTGAAACTCCTCCTTGCCCCTTGGAATGATGGTCAGCTCATGTCTCTTGATTGCCACTGCACGGTACTTTATGATTGATCCCAGGGTGTTGCTAACCTCCTCGAGGCTGCGATTGAGGACAGGGGCGTTCTTCTCGAGCTTCTGTACGTAGAGCGACAGCAGCCCGCCGGCAAAATCCATGAACTCGGTGGTGCCGGTCTCCTTCAGCAGGCTTATCACCTCTTTGGCGGCAATAAGCTCCGGGTAGATCAGGTGATCAACACCCATCTCCCGGAAGAACTCCTTGTTGGCACGCTCAAGGTATTCCATATTGTCAATGCGTGCTATCACCTTACGGGCGCCCAGTTTCTTGGCCAGGACGGCGGAAGTGATGTTCGTGTCCTCATAGTGCGCAACGGCTATAAAGAGGTCGGTATGCTTCTTGATGGCCTCCCGGAGAAGGTTGAGCGAGGTAGCCGAACCCTCGAAAGTAAGAACGTCAAGGGCTGCATCAACAGGTTTGAGACGCTCAGCCTCGGAGTCTATCAGAATGATCTCATGTTCGCTCTGCGAGAGCATCTTGGCCAGATGGGTCCCCACCTCTCCAGCGCCGGCAATTACTATTCTCATTTTCGCCTTGGTAAAATATGCGCAAAGTTATACAAAAGAAATGTTACCCGGGGTCTATTACCTCAATCTTTAGTCCTCGTGTGTCAGCGTGCCTCCTTACCTCCGCCGGCACGAGACCATCACCGGAGGGCACCAGCAGCAGCCTCCCGTGCTGCCTTACCTTAAGCTCAGTACCCCTGATGTTGTAGACGATGACCCTTTCCCTGCGCATCTCCTGTACCGTCTTGACCATGTTGCAGCCGATCAGGAGAAGCATCGTTACAATGAAAGGTTTCAGCGTCATCTTCTGAACCCTCAGCAGTGATGTAAGCAGGAGTGCTGTGGCTGCTGTCAGCAGAATGGTCTCAGCGGATGACATCCCGATGTTCATGATCACCCCGTGGTTCATCGAGCTGATCACACCCGTGAAGCTGAGAGTAAACCGTGCCAGGTGTTCAAGGATGAGGGCAATTAAGGCGGAGAGAGGAGGGAAGGCGGCGGTGACCAGGAGCAGCATCGCGAGCAGGAGCACAATGAAGGAGATGGGGATGACCACAATATTTGTAAGGAGGAAAAGGAGGGGAAAGATATTGAACAGCCTCACTGTCAGGGCCAGGGTGCCTGCCTGTGCCACCAGCGAGACGGCCGTCATCTGCCAGAACCAGTCGGCAATGCGGTTTTTTATTCTGAGTAGCCTGTAAAAGGGATAATAAAAGGTGATGATGAATGCCACGGCCAGGTATGAGAGCTGAAACCCCGCCTCGAAGAGCACGGCGGGGCGTGCCGCTGTCAGGATGAAGGCAGAGGCCAGCAGGCTGTTCATCGCGGGAGCAGGCCTGTGCAACAGAGACCCTGCCTGCAGGAATGTAAACATTATGGTAGCCCGCAATACGGAAGGCGACATGCCTGTGATGAAGGCAAATCCCCACAGGGCAGGCACGATTATCAACGGCCTGATGATCTTCATCCTGCCCCGGAGAAAAAAGAGCATACCTGAGAGAGCCATGCTGATCATCCCCACATGCAGTCCAGAGACGGCCATGATGTGCATGGCACCCGACCTGGAGAAGGATGTGAGCTGCTCCTTGTCAAGAAGTTCCTTATCGCCAATAGTAAGGGCCGTTACCAGCCCCAGCTCCTCACCGCTCAGCCCCGCTCTCCTGAAAGCGCCTGTCATTGCGTGTGCCGCAATCAGAGAGCTCTCCCTCACCGTACGCCGGCCATCGTTGCGGTAATCAATGATATCTGCGGCGCGGAAGAAAGCCATCTGTTTTATCCCCTGGCCTTCCAGGTAGCGGCGGTAGTTGAATTCACAGGGGTTGCCGTTGTTCTCAACCCTGCGCGGTTTGAGGCGCAGTGTCATCTGATCGCCCGGTTTCCAGACCAGGGGCAGGGTGTCACTCATGAACCAGAGCATCAGTGATCCGCGGGCATGCCGGACAGAGTCATCCTCCGTGACGCTGATGATCCTGGCCCTGAACGACCAGCTTGCGTTCCTCTTCTCAGGATAACCTGAGAGGCGTACGGTGACCAGCTGCCGGCGTTCGCTCAGTTCACTGGTACGGGCCTTCTCCCCGGTTCGGAGAAGAATACCGGCTGCGAAAAGGAAGAGTATGATCGCTGTTCCGAAAAGGACATCAGAGAAATAGCTTTTGCGGAAGAGCCGAAGCGTCATCACGGCCGCCGAGAGGGCAGCCAGGGTCCAGGCAACAGCAGTCAGCGGCGGCGCAGCCTCCGCCACGATCACACCTGCACATAAAGGTGCATAAAGCCTCAGGAAAGGTTTTTCCCTGAATTGCACGGGTCACAGCTTTAGACCCATTAAAGTTAAGTGAATTAAGGAATAAAAGCAACGGGGTTGCGTTACTTTCCGTTAGGAAGTACGGTACGGTAGTCAGCCGTGAACTTTCCTTTGCTGAGATCATTCAGCTTACCCCTTATAAGCCTGCGGCGAAGAGGACTCAGCCTGTCCGGGAACAGGATACCGTCAAGATGATCATACTCATGAAGCACTACCCTTGCCTTGTAGCCCTTATATACCTCATCGTGGAAGTTCCACTCCGTGTCATAGTACTGAATGCGCAGTTCCGACTCGCGGTCCACCTCCTCGTGTATGCCCGGAAGGCTCAGGCATCCCTCGTTCATAGGTACCTTTTCGCCTTTGCGTTCAACCACCTGCGGATTGATGAAGGTTTTTTTAAAGTCTTTCATCTCAGGGTGATCTTCACCCAGTGGCTCGCCGTCGATGACGAACAGCCTCAGTGATTTTCCTATCTGGGGAGCGGCAAGGCCCAGACCGTCCGAGTTGTACATCGTCTCAAACATGTCGGCTATCAGGGTGTCAAGTCCGGGGTGGTCCCGCTCTATGTCCTTTGCCACTTTTCGCAGTACCGGATGGCCGTATACGTAAATGGGATATGTCATTCTATTTCTTTAGTTACTGTTACTGTTCTCCCGGCTTCTGAGCCACGACTGAAGTATTATCGATGCGCTGATGCGGTCGGCCATAGCCTTGTCACGTCTGTCGCTCTTCTTCACTCCGCCGTCGATCATGGTCCTCATGGCCATTTGGGAGGTGAAACGCTCATCGGCCAGGTGCAGTGGTGTCTCAGGGAAGAGTTTCCTGAACCTTGCTATGAACGGATCAATGTATCTTACGCTTTCACTGGGTAAATTGTTCACGGTGACGGGATAACCCAGCACAACATCAGTCACATTCTCGCGCGGAATGTAATCCTTCAGGAAGGCCTCCAGCTCTCCTGCCGGCACGGTGACAAGGGGGGAGGCAATGATCCTCATCGGGTCTGTCACTGCCAGTCCGCACCTTTTCTTTCCGTAGTCTATGGCCAACGCCCTGCCCAAGTTATTACGCCTTATAGATTTGTTTCCGCGGCACAAATTTACCGGTTTTGCAAGACATAAAAAAGAGAGCCGGGATGTCCGGCTCTCCGTTATTGAATTTTATGATTTTATTCTGTCTTTGCTTCAGCAGGTGCTTCAGCAACAGTGAAATTCATCTCTGAAAAACGCCTGTAGCTGTTGTATCTCCATTTTGCGTTTTCCTCAGCCTGCTTGAAGAGGTACCCGGCCTCTCCGGGGAAGTCCTTGAGAAGCGAGGTGTAACGCACCTCTGACTTCAGGAAGTCCTGGAACTTGCTCCAGTCGGGTTCCTTGGAATCAAGCTGGAAGGGGTTCTTGCCCTGAGCCTCGAGGCGCGGGTCGAACCTGTAGAGATGCCAGTACCCTGCTGCCACCGCATCTTCCGACTGCTGCTGGGTCTTGCCCATGCCGTTGCGGAGACCGTGGTTGATACATGGTGAGTAGGCAATGATGAGTGACGGTCCGGGGTATTCCTCAGCCTCTCGCATAGCCTTGAAAAACTGGTTCTGGCTTGATCCCATGGCTACCTGCGCAACATAGACATAACCGTAGGTCATGGCCATCTGTCCGAGGTCCTTCTTGCGTATCTTCTTGCCTGAAGCAGCGAACTTGGCAACAGCGCCGGCAGGGGTCGATTTCGATGCCTGGCCGCCGGTGTTTGAATAGACCTCCGTGTCGAGCACGAGGACATTTATATTCTCACCCGAGGCAAGCACGTGGTCAAGACCGCCGTAACCGATATCATATGCCCAGCCGTCGCCGCCAAAGACCCAGTATGATTTCTTCACCAGGTACTTTTTAAGGTCGAGTATCTCCTTGCAAACGGGTGCCTTATCCTTCTCACATGCAGCAATCACCTTTTCAGAAACGGTCCTGCTGGCTTTGGCATTGTCTTTCTCAGCTATCCACTCATTGAATGCAGCCACAGTGTCAGGTGCCAGTCCGCCGTTGAGGTTTTCCTTCATAAGGCGCTCGAGGCGTTCCCTGATCCTTGTGGCACCCAGCATCAGGCCAAAGCCGTACTCTGCGTTGTCTTCAAAGAGAGAGTTGGCCCATGCGGGACCGTTGCCGTTCCTGTTGACGGTATAGGGCATTGATGGTGCGGAGCCTCCGTAGATGGATGAACAACCGGTGGCGTTGGATATGACCATACGGTCGCCGTAAAGCTGTGTGATGGCCTTGATGTAAGGTGTCTCGCCGCAACCTGCGCATGCTCCTGAGAATTCGAAGAGCGGCTGTGCAAACTGTGAGTTCTTCACGTTGGTGAACTTGTCAACGACGGTATCCTTATAACCAACCTTCTCATGCATGTAGGTCCACCTGTCAGCCTCGACAAGCTGTGTCTCAAGCGGCTTCATGATGAGAGCCTTCTCCTTGGAGGGACAAACATCGGCGCAGTTACCGCAACCGGTGCAGTCATAGACACTCACCTGGATCCTGAACTTGTGGCTCTTGGTGTTGCCGATACCCTGTTTTGCCGTCGTGCCTTCCGGTGCAGCAGCCAGCTCTTCATCGGTAAGGAGGAAGGGACGGATGGCAGCGTGAGGACAGACGTATGAACACTGGTTGCACTGGATGCACTTGTCCATCTGCCACTCGGGGACGTTTACGGCGATGCCGCGCTTTTCATAAGCTGATGTTCCTGCCGGGAATGTACCGTCTTCACGACCGAGGAATGCGCTGACCGGAAGGTCGTCACCCCTCATGCCGTTTATCACATCAACCACTTCACGGATAAACTCCGGCTTGCGGGGGTCAGCCTTGTCAGCTACAACCTTTATTGAAGCCCACTCTGCGGGTATCTCAACCTTTGTAACGTCTCCACCGCGGTCGATGGCATCATTATTCATCTTGACAATGTTCTCACCCTTCTTGCCGTAGGCCTTGATGACGGCATGCTTCATCTCGTCAACGGCAAGCTTGTAGGGAATGACTTCAGATACCTTGAAGAATGCGCTCTGCATTATCGTATTGGTTCTGGTACCCAATCCCAGTTCTTCAGCAATTGCCGTGGCATTGATGATGTAGAAGCCGATATTATTCTCTGCCATGTACTTCTTCATGTGATCGGGCAGTTTGGTCAGTGTCTCCTCCGGCTCCCAGATTGAGTTCAGGAGGAATGTTCCTCCCTTCTTCAGGCCCCTGAGCATATCATACTTGTCGAGATAAGCCGGTACGTGGCAGGCCACGAAGTCGGGTGTGTTGACAAGGTACGGCGATCGTATCGGCTGGTCGCCGAAGCGGAGGTGTGATGTTGTCACGCCGCCTGATTTCTTGGAGTCATAGGCGAAGTATGCCTGGCAGTATTTGTCAGTGGTGTCACCGATGATCTTTATGGAGGCTTTGTTTGCACCCACGGTGCCATCGGCGCCGATGCCGTAAAACTTAGCGGAGTATGTACCCTTGTGGCTTACGTTTATCTCCGGGATGACAGGGAGTGACCTGAAGGTGACATCGTCAACGATACCTACCGTAAACTGGTTCATGAATTTCTCCTTCTTCATGTTCTCGAAGACGGATATTATCTGAGCCGGGGTGGTGTCTTTTGAGCTCAGGCCGTAACGGCCGCCGATGATCACCGGGCGGGTAGGTCTGTCATAGAAGACTTCACTAACATCCAGGTAGAGCGGCTCTCCGTTTGCACCCGGTTCCTTGGTGCGGTCAAGCACGGTGATGCGCTTCACGCTCTCTGGAAGAACATTGAACAGGTATTTGGCCGAGAAGGGCCTGTAAAGATGTACTGAGATGAGGCCGAGCTTTTCGCCCTTCGTTTCAGCCAGGTAATCAATGACCTCCATGATGGTCTCAGTAACCGATCCCATGGCAATGATTATGTTCTCAGCATCAGGTGCGCCGTAGTATGTGAATGGCTTGTACTGACGACCGGTGAGAGCGGATACTTTTTCCATGTACTCATTGACCGTATCGTCAAGATTTGTGTAGAACGGGTTTGAGGCCTCTTTTGCCTGAAAGAAGATGTCAGGGTTCTGCGCCGTTCCTCTTGTCACAGGATGCTCGGGATTGAGCGCCCTGTCTCGGAAGGCCTGCAGTGCATCCATGTCGACGAGCTTTTTCATGTCTTCGATGCCAAGCTCTTCGATCTTCTGGATCTCGTGTGAAGAACGGAAGCCGTCAAAGAAATGAAGGAAGGGGACCCTTGATTTAATCGAGGCGAGGTGAGCCACCCCGGCGAGGTCCATTATCTCCTGGATGCCGCCGCTTGCAAGCAGTGCAAAACCTGTCTGGCGCGTTGCGTAGATGTCGCCGTGGTCACCGAAGATTGAGAGTGCATGACCTGCTACAGTACGGGCACTGACATGAAACACACCCGGAAGAAGTTCACCGGAGATCTTATACATGTTGGGGATCATAAGAAGCAGCCCCTGTGAAGCCGTGAATGTTGAAGTAAGGGCACCCGACTGCAGTGAACCGTGCACTGCGCCCGCAGCACCCGCTTCGCTCTGCATCTCAACCACCTTTACCTCCTCGCCGAACATGTTCTTCAGTCCGTGAGCTGCCCACTCATCGACATATTCTGCCATGGTGGACGAGGGAGTGATTGGATAGATGCAGGCCACTTCGCTGAACATATAAGCAATGTGCGACGCTGCCTGGTTGCCGTCACAAGTAATGAATTTTTTTGTTGCCATTTCTGATTATGAATGATTAGTGATCAAATAACCTTTAAAAAAATAAACTGCAAATTTACGGATTTTTTCCGGAATTTTATTCGCTGTTCATCGAAATAAGGAACTCCTCATTGGAGCGTGTCTGGGTTATGCGGTCACGCAGGAATTCCATGGCTTCCACCGAGTTCATGTCGGTGAGGTAGTTGCGGAGTATCCATATCTTGCTCAGCATGTTCCTGTCGAGCAGCAGGTCTTCGCGCCGTGTGCTTGAGGCAGGTATGTCTATGGAAGGGAATATCCTCCTGTTTGACAGCTTGCGGTCGAGCTGGAGCTCCATGTTACCCGTACCCTTGAACTCTTCAAAGATGACATCATCCATTTTTGACCCGGTGTCTGTGAGGGCGGTGGCGATGATGGTTAGTGAGCCTCCGTTCTCAATGTTGCGTGCTGCGCCGAAGAACCTCTTCGGTTTATGCAGGGCGTTGGAATCAACACCGCCCGAGAGAACCTTGCCTGATGCGGGAGCTATGGTATTGAATGCTCTTGCAAGGCGGGTGATGGAGTCAAGGAGTATGACCACGTCATGACCGCACTCGACAAGCCTCTTGGCCTTTTCCTGAACTATGGTGGCGATACGCACGTGCCTCTCGGCAGGTTCGTCAAAGGTAGAGGCGATGACCTCGGCGTTGACGTTGCGAGCCATCTCAGTCACCTCTTCTGGACGTTCATCTATGAGGAGGATCATCAGGTAGACCTCCGGATGGAATTTGGCAATTGCGTTGGCAATATCCTGAAGGAGGATCGTCTTACCTGTCTTGGGCTGTGCCACTATCAGGCCGCGCTGTCCCTTGCCTATCGGGCAGAACATGTCAACGATACGCACTGACAGGTTTCCTTCACCGGGTTTGCAGAGCGTGAATTTTTCATTTGGGAAAAGCGGAGTGAGGTAATCGAACGGCACCCTGTCACGGATGAAATCAGGAGTGCGGCCGTTGATCTCTTCAACCTTTATGAGCGGGAAATACTTCTCTCCCTCACGCGGCGGGCGGATAGTACCCCTGATGGTGTCTCCGGTCTTAAGCCCGAAGAGCTTTATCTGCGACTGTGATACGTATATGTCATCAGGTGAGCTGAGGTAGTTGTAATCCGGAGAACGGAGGAACCCGTAACCGTCGGGCATTATCTCCAGTACACCGGTGTTGGCTACTATACCTTCAAAATCGTATGCTCTTTCCTTTCTCTCTTCCCTTACAGGCTCCGGAATATCATGGTGGCCGGGTACGGCTTCAGGAGCGGCAGGAGGAAGTATAACCGATGCATCGGATGTTGCCGCCGCTTCAATGATGTGTGTATCATTTTCAGGTTCGCTGAATCGGAGCAGATCCTGATCATGCTCATTGACCTGTTCGGAAGCAAACATGGGCCTGTCGGGCTGCGACTGAGGCTGCGGATGGTTCTGCTGCGGCTGGCTATATTGCGGCTGGTTCTGCTGCTGTTGGTTCTGCTGCGGCTGCTGTGACTGTGACTGAGTCTGAGGCGTCTCTCTTCCGGGAGCAGCAGGGATTGATTGCTGCTGCTGGGGCTGACGATCACCATCAGGCCTTCTTTGATCCGGCTGGTCATTATTGTAGGTGCGCGGCCGTTTATTGCGGTTTTGGTTCCACTTCTGCGGCTGTTGCGGCCTCTGCTGCTGCGGCTGTCTCTGAGGCTGACCCTGTGCCGGTCCCTGCTGGGGTTGTCCGGGCTGCGGCTGGCTCTGTTGCTGCTGGTTCTGTTGCGGTGGCCTCTGCTGGTTCTGCTGCTGTGGCTGGCCAGGCAATTGCGGCTGCGATTGCTGCTGAGGCTGGTTTGGCTTCGGTCCCTGTGGCTGCTGAGGCTTCTGCTGCCGCTGGTCCTGCGGTTGCGGCGGCCTCTGCTGCTGCCCCTGGGGCTTCGGCCCCCTGGGTTTCTGCTGTTGCTGCGGTGGCCTGGGCCTGTCAGGCTGTTTCTGCTGCTGACCGGAGCGGTCCGCCTGCCTGTCGGGCGACGGGCCTTCAATTCTGGCTGTTTTACGGGTGTCAGCAGCATCTATGGCCTGCTGATCAAGGATCTTATATATGAGATCCTGTTTCTTGAGGAGCTCTGCCCTCTTAATTTTGAGCTGCTTCGCTATTTCCCTCAATTCGGGAACAAGCATTTCGCTCAGTTCAAGAATATCATGCATGTTTTGAAAATGTGTAGAAAAGTAAGTACGATTGATTTTTTTGGTGAAGTGGGGAATGAAATAGACCCCGCCGACTGAAGAACCGACTCGCGTCGGTATTCCGGTGCAATGGTAAGCATAAAATCGTTAAAATGCAAATAACCAGTGTAAAAATAGACCTCTGGCATGAGCATATATATTGATTTTAGAGGTTTTTGAGGTATATTTAATGAAAACTTGCACATTAGTTGTTTTTTTGAGAAAAATTTATTAGAATTGTAGGCTTTTGCTTAAAAAAACGGCAGGGAGTTTTCTAAGTTATTGTCAATGCGTCAGTTAAAAATAACCAAGCAGGTCACCAACCGTGACACTCCTTCTCTTGACAAGTATCTGCAGGAGATAGGCAAGGTTGAACTGATCTCACCAGAGGAGGAGGTTTCGCTGGCTCGGCGCATAAGGGCCGGTGATCATGATGCCCTTGCAAGGCTTGTAAAGGCCAACCTGAGGTTTGTGGTATCAGTGGCAAAGCAGTATCAGAACCAGGGCATGACCCTCCCTGATCTTATCAACGAAGGAAATCTCGGGCTTATCAAGGCTGCCCAGAGGTTTGACGAGACCCGGGGTTTTAAATTCATTTCTTATGCCGTATGGTGGATCAGGCAGGCCATACTGCAGTCGCTGGCCGAACAGGCGAGAATAGTCAGGCTTCCCGTGAACAAGATCGGGTCAATCAACCGGATCAACAGGGCATATTCAAAGCTCGAACAGGAGTACGAGAGGGAGCCATCGGCCCAGGAGATTGCAGATCTGCTGGAGATAGCCCCTGAGGATGTGAAGGAGGCCATACGCACCAACGGCAGGACGCTGAGCATGGACGCTCCCATAAGCTCGGAGGAGGACAACAACATGTACGACGTGATGCAGAGCGAAGACACTCCGAGCCCTGACCGCAATCTCATCAATGAATCACTTTCGTACGAGATAGAGAAGGCCCTAAATACACTTTCACCGCGTGAAGCCAGGGTGCTGAAGCTTTACTTCGGCATTGGCATGAAACACCCCTTCACACTGGAGGAGATAGGAGAGGAGCTGAAGCTCACGCGTGAACGGGTGAGACAGATAAAGGAGAAGGCCATAAAACGTATTCAGTTCACAACGCGCTGCCGCATACTCAAGTCTTACCTGGGGTAATAATGTAATTCAGATCCGTTTGTCATGAGCCACCTTGTAGCCCCGTCACTTCTTGCCGCTGACTTTGCGAACCTTGCATCTGAAGTTGAGATGATAAATGACAGTGTGGCCGACTGGCTGCACCTTGACATCATGGACGGCGTCTTTGTGCCGAACATCTCATTCGGATTCCCGGTAATTGAGGCCGTACGCGATCTGTCCGTCAAGCCCCTCGATGTTCATCTGATGATAGTTGACCCTGACAGGTATCTGGAACGATTCCGGGATGCAGGGGCATCAACCCTGACGGTCCATTATGAAACCTGCCAGAACCTCCACCGCACGGTGACAGAGATACGCAGGCTGGGCATGAAGGCCGGGGTGACGCTCAACCCGCACTCCCCGGTGATGCTTCTCAGGGACATCCTGCCCTACATCGACATGGTGCTTCTTATGACCGTTAATCCGGGCTACGGAGGACAGACCTTTATCCCCGGCAGCATAAACAAGATAGGTGAACTGAGAAGCATGATTGATGAAGGCGGCTATGATGTCCTGATAGAGGTTGACGGAGGCATCGATCTTCAGAATGCGCCCGTGCTGATTCATGCAGGAGCAGATGTGCTTGTGGCCGGAAACACAGTCTTCTCGTCGTCTGACCCTGCAGAGGTGATCCGCAGGCTCAGGGAGCCTGTTTAAAACCGGTGTCAGTCAGCCATTTGCCCTTCTATCCGGTTGATTATCTCCATGCTGTCAGAGGCATCGAACCATTTTATCTCACTGTCCCTGTTCCACCATGTAAGTTGTTTGCGCGCATACCGCCTGCTGTTCCTCTTTATCAGGCCGACAGCCTGCTCACGGGTAATGAGCCCGTCAAAAAAGCTGAACATTTCACGGTAACCGACAGTGTTAAGTGCATTGAGTCCCCGGTAACCGACAAGTGAAGCTGCCTCCTCTTCAAGTCCCTGTTCAAGCATAATATCAACCCTTTTGTCTATCCTCCGGTAAAGCTCGCCCCTCTCACGCGTCAGTCCTGCCTTTATTATCCTGAAACTGCGCTCCCTGGTTGAAGCAGTAAGAAAGGAGGAGTAGGGCCTGCCGGTGCTCCCGGTGATCTCAAGGGCACGCATGATCCGGCGGGGATTGTGCAGATCGACCCTGGCATAATGGACAGGGTCAACCATCTTAAGTGCCAGGCGGAGTCCTTCAATGCCTTCACGCTGGTACATTTCTATATATTTCTGCCTGACGGCCGGATCCGTATCGGGGATATCGTCCATCCCGCGGCAGACGGCATCCATATATAGCATTGATCCTCCGGTCATCACTGCAACCGGGTTCCGGGAGAACAGAGAGGGCAGTAGTGCCATCACATCGCGTTCAAAGAGGCTGATGCTGTAGTAATCGGTAACGGAGAGGAAACGGATGAAATGGTGTTTTACCCTTGCCAGCTGGTCATCATCGGGAGCGGCAGTGCCTATCCGCATCTCACGGTAGAACTGCCTCGAGTCACATGAGATGATGTCACAATGCAGTCTTGAGGCCAGCTCCATGGCAAACTCCGTCTTCCCCACGCCGGTGGGGCCGGGAAGAACAATAAGGGTATTTTTCATGTGATCAGGAAATGGGAGGTGCTATTCCTCCTCATCATCAAGCTTTTCGATGTTGTCGAACTCAGACAAATCTTCTTCATCGTCACCTTCAAAGAAGATCTCGTCGTCAATGACCTCCTCGTCAACATCGTCTTCGTCGTCATCAGTGACAACGAGATTGTTGTATTTCTTGCGGGCGACACCGCCGAAGGTGATCTGCTTGGGAGGCAAACCCTTCGAGTTGGTGCAGGCCGGGTATTCCCTGCCATCATCTTCCTTTACTTCACCTACATACTCTACAAAGAGAGCCCTGTCATTGAAAAAGTCAAATACATAGAGAAGTTTCTGGTTCTTTCTGAAAATGACATCTTCCAGAACGGCATTTTCCATCGTCGATGAGCCGGCGCCCATGTCGAAGAGCGTAAACTCCTCCTCCTTCTCCCAGCTCTCTGTAGCCAGATAGAATGAAGCTATCTGAGATCTGTCAAACTCAAGCTCTTCCTGCAGGGCAAGGTGAAAATCGAGCAGAGTCTGACTGTCAAGAAACTCAAACTCCCGGATAAACGCCTCATCTTCATCAGTTAACACCACAAACCTGTAAACCATGTCACTCTCAGTTTCAACCTGTGCAATTTAATGTTTTTTAATATACGTTCACCGTATACTATTTTTTTTTAGAACGAAGGAAATTGTATCAATATTGTCTGCATATTCCCATAATTCGGGCTGTTGCGATTTGCCAAAGGGAAGGCGGCCATGACCTGCAACGCACTGAAGCATGTTTTTGTCCGTTTCGGACAACTGCTCAGTCGCAATTCCGGCGCCGTAAAACTCATAGTGAACTACCGCCATGGGAGGAGCCAGTGAGGGTGCCTCCCTTAGCAGAACGAACCCCCCGTCAATGAAGGGCTCCCTGTTGACAATCATTATGGCCTTATTGTGGTCATAGTTCACTGCATATTTGCCGTGCAACCGGAGAAGCTCATACCTGTGCCAGAATTTAAGCAGGTTTGCAGGGTCATACCCTTCCGGGAGAAACAGCTTTGAAACGTTGCGGCAGCCAAGGCCGAAGTAGGCGAAGATATCGTCACCGAGAAGATCAAGCTCGTCAGGGGTCTCGGTTCCGTCCAGTATGGCGATGCTGTTCCGGTTACGGCGTATTATGGACGGAACTCTCCTGAAGTAGTATTCAAAGTACCTTGAGGTGTTGTTGCTGCCGGTGGCTATCACCATGTCAAATCCCTTCAGCCTGTCATTGGTAATATCAATCAGGTTGCCGAAAGAGGGTTCAAGGTCAGTCAGAGTTCCGGTCACTGCCTGCATAAGCGGTTCATCCTTGCTGCTCAGCTTTGCCTGCAGCCTGTTGCCGGTTATCAATACGCAGAGGAGGTCATGGAAGCCTACGAGGGGTATGTTGCCGGCCATTACCACACCGACGGTAGCGGGTTCATGCTCTTCCATCACCCCGGGGTAGGCCGAGAGCCACCGGTGCAGCTTCTCCGGGGTAAGATTGTTGCCGATGGCTGCCACGGCGCGCCTTACGTTGTCAGGCGTGAACCAGGGGTTAGAAAGGTGAAGGGTATCAATGAGCCTCGCGAAGCGACCGGCATGGCCTGCAGTCACGCCTGCAGCTCCGTCGCGCATCACCTTTCCCAGGGCTGCGAAGGCCTCTACTCTCTTCTCAAATGAAAAAATGCCCGTTTGCATACGGGCAAATGTACAAAAATGATAATGTGAAAAAAAAGAGGCGCGGGGCCTCTTTTATCCAATCTGTAAAAATCAGTTCAGTGCGAAGCTTATCGGTATGGTCATGCCGACATTTACCGGTTTGCCTCCCTGTAAGCCGGGGCTCCATTGGGGGCAGGCTGAGATCACATCTATGGCGGCCTTGTCAAGAAGCGGATCGACACTCTTTACAATTTCCGGATCTTTAACATTACCCTTGTAGTCAATAGTGAATCTGACAAATACTCTGCCCTGTATCCCCTTCTGGGCTGCTTCGGCAGGGTATTGTACATTCGCACCAATCCACTTCCCCAGTTCGGCGTAGGTGGTGTCATTCCGGAAGACGGGCATCTTTTCAACAACCATAAACACTTCGTCGGGGGCTACATATTCGTCAGCGGCAGGTGCTGCCTTTTCCATCACCGCGGCTGTTTCTTTCTGCACTTCACTGCGGTCCTTGCAGGAAAACATGAGTATCATCACCAGGGCAAGCGGAATTGCCAGGATCAACTTCAGGGAAGCGCTGCCTCCCGTTCTTTTCTTTGTCATCATGATTATTCGGTTTTTAAGGAGTGATCTTTTTGAGAAGGTATTTGAAAAGACCGGAGCAGGGCTCCGGAAGACATAGGCAAGCAGCAGCTCCTGGTATGAGACCGGATCTTCACCGCCGGTAATACATTCACTGTCAGCCTCATATTCATGGACAGACTGAAGTGACCTCCGAATCAGGTATGCGGCAGGATTGAACCACTGTACTAATGTAATGAGTCCGGCTATCAGAAGGTCGGTGTGATGCCCGAGCCCGATATGCTTCATCTCGTGGTTGATCATGCGCCCGGCATCGCCATCAGAGACCGAACTGCTGATGAAGACAAAGCCAAAAGCTGAAAAACAGGCGTGACTGTCTGAGTCGAAGACTATCACCCTTCCGTTCCTCCTCCCCTTAAGCGTAAGTTTTATAAGCCACGCGGCGCCTGTGACAATGGATCCCGCGGAAATAATCACACCTATTATATATATCCGGGGAAGCAGGCCGCTAAATATGCCTGCGTACTGTTCTGATCCTGCCGGGGTGACAACCGTCTCCGGCAGCAGAAAGGAGGCCAGTCCGCCCGCCTGCAGCAGGCCGGCGGGTACCTCTATTCTTATGTTCAGCAGGGGCACCACCAGGGAAAAGATCATTGACCCGAGGAGGAAGGACCTGTTCCTCCTGTGACGGGTGTCGCGCCTGAGGGCTATCTCGTGAAAGGCCCAGAGCAGGGTCAGGCAGACGCTGCTCTCAACTGCGTAAACCATCATGCCGTGCATCATTTCCTCTTTTTATTACGGTCCTCATTTTTCATCATCGCCATGATCTCCTCCATCTCCTTAACGGTGATGGAATCTTCACGGGCAAAGAAGCTAACCATCTTCTGGTACGAGTTTGAGAAGTAGTTTTTCACAAAGCTGCTCATCTGTGACTTGCGGTAATCGTCCTTTGATATGACCGGAAAGTACTGGTGTGTCCTACCGTACGCCCTGTAATTTACAAATCCCTTATCCTGAAGTATTCTTATAATGGTGCTTACGGTTGAGTATGCAGGCCTGGGTTCGTCAAATTTTTCGAGTATCTCCTTGATGAAGCCCTTTTTAAGCCTCCACAGTATCTGCATTACCTCCTCCTCAGCCCTTGTCAGTTCCTTTATCTCCATAATAGCATGCATTTAATAAGTACAAATATATAACTAAGAAATTAAATATACAACTAATTTCTTAAATATATTTTCCTGAATTATCATTTTGCATGACCCGTAAGCAGAAATTAATAAAAGATGTATCTTAGGTCCTTTATTGCAGGAGGTATGAAGAGTGTGAGCAGATTTGCATTATTTTATGAGAATGTCCGGGTCGCTTTCAAGGCGATCAGGTCGAACAGGGTAAGGGCTGCGCTGACGATGTCCATCATCGCGTTCGGGATCATGGCGCTGGTGGGCATACTGACTGCCATTGACGGACTGAAGAGCACGCTCACAGAGCAGTTCACAATGATGGGAGCCAACTCGTTTTCAATTACCTCCAGGTCGTTGCGCGTACACATGGGCAATGCGCAATACCGGACGAAGAACCATTCGCACATAACCTACAGGGAAGCGATGGAGTTTAAGGAGATGTTCCAGGAGCCTGCCTGGGTCTCGGTCTCCTTCAACGCAACAGGAATGGCTGAATACCGCTTCAGGAGCAACAAGACCAATCCCAATATTGCCGTAATCGGTTCTGATGAAGACTATCTCACCATTTCCGGACAGGAGCTTGAATCAGGACGCAACTTCTCGCAGGAAGATCTGCTCGGCAGCAGGCACGTTGTGATCATCGGGCAGGATATTGTGAAGTTCCTTTTCCCGGGCGTGGATCCGCTGGGGCAGGAGATAAGCCTGCCTGGACTGAAGCTGACAGTCATAGGTGTAATTAAATCAAAAGGCTCCAGCATGATGGGCGGTGACCAGGTGACGATCATTCCCGTTACCACCGCCCGACAGTATTTTTCAAGGCCAAACATCACATACAACATAGGTGTCATGCCCTACAAGTCGGTCAGTCTTGACATGATGGCAAGCGAGGCCGAAGGAATCTTCCGCATTGTCCGCAACCTTGATCCGCGGGATGAGTCCGATTTCAACGTACAGAAGAGCGACTCCATCATTCAGATACTGATGGAGAACATCAAGTATGTCACTCTTGCAGCTACCATTATAGGTCTCATAACCCTTTTCGGTGCTGCGGTAGGGCTGATGAACATAATGCTGGTCTCGGTAACCGAGCGAACGAGGGAGATAGGTGTCCGCAAGGCCCTGGGAGCAAGGAAGTCAGTCATAAGGCAGCAGTTCCTCTATGAATCGGTTATAATAGGTCAGATGGGAGGATTGATGGGTATTATAGCAGGTATAATCATCGGCAACCTGGTATCGCTGGGAATGGGCTCAAGCTTCACCGTACCATGGCTCTGGGTGATAGGAGGCGTACTCGCATGCTTCATTGTGGGAATGGCATCGGGATACCTGCCGGCCGTCAAGGCCTCGGCGGTGGATCCGATAGAGGCGCTGCGTTATGAATAACAGGCAGAATCTGGTCTGAACAGGGATAAAATGCCAGGAATATGGAAATAATTCAGGCAGGGTCAAATAATATACCGCGGATCACCTATGATGCGGATGAAGATGTCCTTAGCATAACGGGCCGCTCCATAGCCGAGAGGCCGGAGGTAATCTACAATCCGCTCTCTGAATGGATCAGGCTGCACCTCAGCAGGTTCAACCAGCTGAGGGTGGTAATATTCCTGGAATACATCAACAGCGGTTCATCGAAGGCCCTGCGTGATGTGCTCCGTATGATCAGTGAATACAGGCCTCCCCAGTACAGGATTAAGATTACATGGCTTTATGAGGAGGACGATGAGTCAATGCATGAGCTCGGTGAACACTACCGTGACGCCGCCGGCGTGAACCTCGATGTCCAGATGGTACTATGACGGCCGATCCGGAATAAAACAGGAAGAGACGCCCTTGGGAGGCGTCTCTTCCTGTTTAAATATGACGGAAAGTCTTAAAGCGATTTGGCCATCATTGAAATGAGGTCAACGCATCTTGCGGAATAACCCCATTCATTATCGTACCATGCAAGCACCTTGATCATCGTGCCGTTGACCATTGTACTCTGTGCATCGAATATTGATGAAGCAGGGTTATGTATCACGTCGACGGAAACGATCTCGTCTTCAGTATATTCGAGAATGCCTTTCATCGGACCGTCGGCTGCCTTCTTCATGGCGGCGTTGATCTCTTCCTTTGTGGCTGCCTTCTTAAGCACTGCCACGAAGTCAACCAGTGAACCGGTGGGCGTCGGGACCCTAACCGAGATACCATCGAGCTTGCCTTTGAGCTCGGGGATGACCTTGCCAACTGACTTGGCTGCACCGGTGGTGGTGGGAATCTGTGACAGGGCAGCTGACCTGGCCCTGCGAAGGTCCTTGTGCGGAAGATCAAGGATACGCTGGTCATTGGTATATGAGTGTATCGTGGTCATGAACCCTATCTCTATTCCCCAGTTGTCATTGAGAACCTTTGCCACGGGGGCCAGACAGTTGGTTGTGCATGATGCGTTTGAAACACAGGAGTGCTCAGGCTTGAGCATCTCATCATTGACGCCTACGACTATCATCGCATCTATGGCATCCTTTGAGGGAACGGTAAGGATAACCTTCTTCGCGCCGTTCTTGAGATGGTCGCCGTATCCTCCCTTGGGACTCTCCTTGGAGGTGAAGATGCCCGTTGACTCTATTACGATGTCAGGCGTGCTCTCCCATTGAATAGCTGCAGGATTCTTTTCTGAGTGTACTCTGATCTTATCACCTCTGACGATGATGTTCTGCTCATCATGAGTGACTCCCGGGAACTGACCCTGAGTAGAGTCATACTTGAGAAGATGAGCAAGAGTTTTTGTATCGGTGAGGTCATTGATGCCTATTATCTCAATATCAGGCCTGTCAAATGCCAGTTTGAACACATTGCGGCCTATCCTTCCGAAACCGTTGATTGCTACTTTAATCTTTGCCATTGTTAATACGTTAATATGATTATTGAAATGAACGACAAAGGTACAAAATAAAAAGGAGAGGCCAAAGAAGGGTGTAAATTATTCCTGTGGCTGCCGGCGCAGCAGGTTGAAGAGGCCGCCCGGGTTCATGGGATCAAGGATCATTCCGATGCGGTAACTGACAAATATTGCAGGAAAGAACTGCTTGTTGTCTTCGGAGGCCATGATGGGGATAACGTTTGAAAAGGCATGTAGGGAGGCACCCACCTCAATGGCATGTGTCACCCTGTCATTCTTGCTGTATTCGAAACTGAACCCGGTCCGGGCATACAGTCCGGGGTATACTTTAATCTCGTCGAAGCCCATGAAGAACGATGCCTTCCCCATGATATCAAGGGGTTGATGTATCGTCATGTCAAACTTCTGCTGCTCAACGGTGTAGTAGTCCTGCCCGACGAGAACAATGACATCATAGTAAATGGGCTTGGCATACAGAAGCGTGACTCCTGCACCACCCAACCAGCTGACTGATACGCCGCCAAGGTCGTGCTTTTCGAAGATCTCTATCTGATAGCCGGCCCCGACTCCGGTGGTCCATGTCGAGTTGAGCTTGCCGAAGACATAGGTGCCCGTGCCCTGGAAATAATAGTTCGTGAGTTTAATCTCCTTGGGGTGCTTGAAGCCTTCAACACTTCCCTCCAGAAAATACCTGTGTGATGGTTTTACCTGCCGGAGATCACGGTATATGACAGACCAGCCGTCAGAATTGAGAGCGGCTCCTATTGATCTCTCATTGCGCCAGAAAAGCCTGTTCTGCGGATCAAGATCTCCCTGTGCCGCCAGAGGCCCGGCGACAAAAATAAATAATATAACATGCCACAATCTTATATTCATAGTATCGCAGATATCAAGACTGGCAATAGGGAGGGAGGAAGGTTCAGCCTGCCTGCTCCGTTGTTTCCGTATCGTTGCTGCTGTATGCGGGGCATGCTTCACGGTTGCATGAACTGAGCACAAGCGCAGCAATAAAAGCGAGAACAACAATAAGACTAACTTTTTTCATATTACCTGCCTTTAAGTCTGTGACAAAATTAACTTTATTTTTAAAACAAGATTTGTGCCATATTATTATTTTGATACAGAGGTTTTTTTAAACCTTCAACGTACTGAATTGTTATTTAAGGAAACAGGTTACAATGAAATCACACATTTATACTACATTATTTTTTACCATAGCTTTGCTTTCAATGGAAAAGGAAATGACATCGCAGGATAGACCTGCATACAATGATCTTACTTCGGAAGAATCTAAGATAATTATCAGTAAGTCAACGGAATATCCGTTCACTGGAATATATGAAAAGTTCAATGGCAAGGGTACCTATCTCTGCAAGCAGTGCGGCAATGCGCTGTACCAGTCTGATGCCAAGTTCGATGCCAGCTGCGGCTGGCCCAGCTTTGACGATGAGATAGACGGTGCGGTCAAACGTATAAGGGATGCTGACGGCATGCGTACTGAGATAGTGTGTGCATCATGCAACGGACACCTGGGTCATGTCTTCACAGGAGAGGGTTTTACCCCGAAGAATACCCGTCACTGCGTCAACTCTGTCTCCCTCGATTTTGTGCCGGCGGTTCTCCCTGCCGGTAACTATGGTACCGCACTGTTCGCCGGGGGATGCTTCTGGGGGGTGGAGTACTTCCTTCAGAAAGAACCGGGTGTTGTGGCCGTAGTTTCAGGCTTCACAGGCGGCCATGTTAAAAATCCCTCTTACCGCGAGGTTGTTACAGGCAGGACCGGACATGCCGAGACAGTGAAGGTGACGTATGACCTGAAGAAGACTTCGTACGAAAAACTGCTTATGCTCTTCCTGGAGATACATGACCCCACACAGATCGGGAGACAGGGCCCTGACATAGGTGACCAGTACCGCTCGGAGATCTTCTACAAGAACGCTGACCAGAAGAAGGTGGCGGAGAAGCTGCTGGGAGTGCTGAAGGCAAAGGGAGTGAAGGTAGCCACGGAGGTTACGAAGGCCTCTGAGTTCTATCCTGCAGAGGAATATCACCAGGATTACTATTTCCGGAACGGGAAGGTTCCTTATTGCCATGCGTATACCAAACGTTTCTAGGCAGAAGAAGAATTTTCGATTTAAGATTTTCGATTGTCGATTTAATCGCAAATCGCAAATCGCAAATCGCAAATTTTCAAGACTTTATGACTTATAAAAAAACCGGCTCTGGGAACAGAACCGGTTTTTTTTGCATTCAGCAGGCTGCCGTTACAGTTTCGGGACCCTCCCTGAGGTCCACGGCGCCCTGATCTCGTCAAGACTGGCATTCATGGCATCAACAGCCACGCCTGCCTTCTGTATCCTCTCAAGCAGAACGGGGAACTCCTTCTTCAGGATCCGGAACTGCTGGTCGGCGATACCGGAGATGTCACCCGTGTTGCCGTAAAGTGATCTTGACATGGCTGAGAGCCTTGCCGACAGCGATACCGGTGACGGAGGAGTCTCCTCCGTGCTGGCCCCGACGGAAATACCCCTGATGAGATAGGTGATCTCGCTCATCTCATCGCTGAGTGCAGCAGCTTCCTTCATGAGCGATGCCGGTGCTTCGGGCGTCTGATGTATGGTCTGCATGATGGTGTTCACCTTGCTCTCGAGCTCTGCAGCATATGAGATGGCTCCATATGCTGTCTTTGCGAGTGCAGTCATCTCCTTCAGCCAGCTCTCTTTGGCCGCAGCATCGGTGACAGGCATTGTCACAATGTCAAGCGGTTTGCAGACAAACGGTTCGGGACCGGCAAGCTCCTTCACCTCACCCTTGGCATACATTGCCATTGAGATGAAGTATTTGCCCGGCATCACAGAGATGCCTCCGCCGCCCCATCTGCTGCGACCCTCGCCCTCTGACACAGGGTTGAACTTTTCAGTTGCCCTGACCGGCTGATAACCGGCATAGGTGAAGTTCCATGTCACCCGGCCTACACCCTTTGATGCTGACTTGTAGAGCTTACGGATGACGTTTCCGTCATCATCGGTAATGGTGAAGATGAGATAGGGTTTGATCTCCCTCTCTTCCAGGCTCAGCTCCCTCGCTGTCGGCTGGGGAATGAACTCACCCTTTTCAGATAGCTTCTTCTCCATATCCTTTCTGATATCCTTCCCGGTTTTCGGGACAGTATCCACATAGTATGTCACAGTTGCACCGTAAGCCGGGTTTTTCGCCATATAGTACATTGAACCCTGGTTGTCAAATTCACTGGTCTGGACAAACATCTTTGCCTCCCTGACGGGGAAAATGTAGCCGGGTTTTCCCATAATCTCCTTTTTGTAGTTGCGGAGCGGTGTGTAGTCGTCTATCACATAGAATCCCCTTCCGAACGTTGCTATGACGAGGTCATTTTCACGCTCCTGGATGGCTATGTCACGGACAGCTATCGTCGGGAGTCCCTTGTTGAACTCGGTCCAGCTGGTGCCGCCGTCAAATGAGACAAAGAAACTGAATTCCGTGCCCAGGAACAGCAGGTTCGGGTTCAGGTGATCCTGCTCAATGGTATGCACGGGGCCGTTCGCCGGCAGGTTGCCGCTGACGGAGATCCAGTTCTTTCCCTTGTCAGTGCTCTTCAGAACGTAGGGCTTGAAGTCGTCACGCAAATGATTGTTAAAGGTGACGTAGACAATGTCAGCATTGAACTTGTCGGCCAGGATATCACTCACATAGGCATATTCCGGCACACCCGGGAAGGTCTTGATCATCCTCCAGTTTGCCCCGCCGTCTTCCGTAACCGAAAGCACGCCGTCATCGCTCCCTGTATAGAGGAGGTCTTTCTGAACCTTTGACTCTGTGAGCGCAATGATTGTGCCAAGGAGTGAGGTGGATTTGTTTTTGGCGACGGCATCAGCCGGCCAGTATTTGTCCATAACCTTGAGGTTGTCCCTGTTCTCATTCCTGGTAAGGTCCGGAGATATCGTCTTCCAGTTGCTGCCCTGGTCCTCGCTGCGGAAGAGGAAGTTGGCGGCCATATAGATGCGTTTGTTGTTATGCGGACTGATGAGTATTGGCGTGTCCCAGTTCCAGCGGTAGGTCAGTTCTCCTTCTCCGGGAAAGGGTTTGACGCTGACGCTCTGTCCGCTCTTGCGGTCATAGCGCGATGCATTGCCATACTGTGATTCGGTATAGACGATATTCGGATCTGTCGGGTCAATAGCCACCCAGAAGCCGTCGCCTCCCTGTGTCACAAACCAGTCGTCATTGGTCACACCGTCGCTTGTGCTTGCCGAGGGTCCTCCCATGGAGTTGTTGTCCTGGGTGCCACCATATATATAATAGAAGGGGTAGGAGTTATCAACAGCCACCCTGTAGAACTGTGTAACGGGCAGATTCGACTTGAAGATGAAATTAGTGCCGTTGTCCCATGTCTCGTAGATGCCGCCGTCGCCACCTATGTAGAAGTGTTTGGTGTCATCCGGATCGATCCACATGGCGTGGTCATCCACATGGCGTCCTTCGTTGCTCACCCTTGAAAATGTCTTGCCGCCGTCAAGGGTGACCTGGGTATATGTATCAAGGCTGAAGACCCGGTCGACATCCTTCGGATCACATATTATCTTGTTGTAATACTGTCCGCTGGCATGGTATGAGTTCATCCTCTCCCACGAGGCGCCCCTGTTCACTGTCCTGTAGAAGCCCCCTGATTCGCCCTGTGCCTCCACGATAAGATAGAGCACGTCAGGGTTTACCGGCGAAATTGCGATGCCCATACCGCCTATGTCACCTCCCGGGAGGCCCTTCATGATTTTGTCGAATGACACGCCTCCGTTGGTGGATTTGTAGACGGCCGACTCCGGGCCGCCGCTTATCTTCAGTCCCACGTGCCTGCGCCGCTGTTCGCTGGTGGCATAGATCACGTCAGGATTACGGGGATCGAGCACCACGTTGTTGATACCGGTGTTTTCGCTGATATTCAGGATCTTTTCCCACGACTTGCCGCCGTTTACTGATTTGTACAGCCCGCGCTCTCCGCCGGGCCCCCACACTGATCCCTCAGCAGCCACATAGACTACATCACTGTTACGGGGATCGATGGCGATACCGCCTATCTGCCGTGATTCCTTCAGCCCCATATTCTTCCAGCTGGCACCTGCATCGTCTGAGCGATAGACGCCGTCACCCCAGCCGAGTGCGCGCTGGTGGTTGTTCTCGCCTGTTCCGGCCCATACGACATTATGGTTGCTGGGATCAATCACAATGCACCCAATGGCATAAGCACCGTATTTGTCAAATATTGGTTGCCATGTGGTCCCGTTGTTTACGCTCTTCCAGATGTTGCCTGAAGCTATCGCGGCATAGATCTCGGAATGATTGCAGGGGTTTACAGCCAGGTCGGCAATACGTCCCGAAGCCCATGCAGGGCCCACAGACCTGAATGTTATGTTACTGAATAGGGAGGTGGGGACGGAAGGCTTGACCTGGGTCTCAGATCCCTTCGCATCTTTCTTTGTCTCCTTTTTCTGTGCCCACAGGCTGCATGAACCGGCAAGCACGATTACCAAAGCTACTGTCAGAATTTTTTTCATAAAGGGTTGTTTTGGGTTGCTTATTTATATTGCTAAGGTAAGATAAGGAATTTTGCAGGAGTATTTTTTAACGTTATTTAATTATTTTGCCGGGGATTAACAGCAACAGAGATGAACAGCACATATTTTACCAGGAGGACAGTCAGGAAGTATGAGGACAGGGAGATAGAGAGCAGGCTTCTTGAGCGGATTCTTACTGCGGGCACGAGGGCTTCAACCACGGGCAATATGCAGGTTTACAGCATTATAGTGACTCGTGATGCTGAGATGAAGAAAAGACTGGCACCGGCACACTTCAATCAGCCGATGGTGACGGAGGCGCCGGTGATACTGACCTTCTGTGCCGACTTCAACAGGTTCAACCGATGGTGCCGGCAGCGCGAGGCGGAGCCCGGCTATGACAATTTCCTCTCTTTCATGACGGCTGCCATCGATGCACTGCTTGTCGCACAGACAGTTTGCAATGCTGCCGAGGAGGAGGGGTTGGGTATATGCTACCTGGGTACTGTCACCTACAATGCTGACAAGATCATCGATATTCTGGAGCTGCCAGGAGGGGTGGTGCCTGTCGCCACAGTAACTGTGGGCTGGCCGGCGCTGGTACCCGGGCAGCCTGACAGGCTGCCGCTTGAGGCCGTGGTGCATTATGAGAGGTATCGCGATTATTCTCCGTCAGTGATTGACGATATATACAAGGCTAAGGAGGCCCGTGATGACTCCCTTCAGTTCATTGCGGAGAACAACAAGAAAACTCTTGCCCAGGTCTTCACTGATGTTCGTTACAAGAAGGCTGACAACGAATTCTTCTCTGCAAAATACCTTGAGGTCATCCGGAGGCAGGGATTCGTTTTCTGAGACAGCAGACCAGTCGAGGGGCGAGCGTTAAGTAATGACCCGGTGGGTCATTACAGCGAGCAGCCAGATTGCAGGGAAGGGTAAGTCCTCAGCCGGCAGTTTGAGACTCCGACGTAGGAGGAGGCTCAATCCCGGCCACGAAGTGCGTCGGGACGGCAGTCAGCAGTGGTGAAAAATTGCGCGTAGCGCATAAAGTATTGTAGCAAAGACGGTTATAATCCAATAAAATTCCTCGAAGAGGATAAGGAATGTCAGACAGTGGCTAACCGGCCGCCGGCATCGTCAGACACTTTCCCGGAATTCGACTCCCAGTGTGGTGGCCAGCGTGCGGAGGTCATCAACCACTGCAGGAACCAGCTTAATTCCGGATTTCCTGTTCTGCTCCTCTGCTTCCCGTTCAGGATCACCGGGTATCAGTACCCTTGTCTCCCCCTTTATCGGTTTTGCACTACGAAATGTTTTTATCCACTGGTCCATTGAGCTCTTGAATTCATCCGCCGGCCTGAAGGCATCGATGCGCATGGCCCCGAAGAAATGTCCTGTTCCCTCACCCGGCTGGTTTTCGGGCACAGGCAGGTAGGCCACGCTTGGTGGCACAAAAGGCCCGAAGTTGGCACCGCTGAAGACAGAACTGAATATGTCTACCACGGCTGCCATACAGTAACCCTTATGGCTCCCGTGGGGACGATCGCCTCCAAGGGTCAGCATGCCGCCTCCACGCCGAAGAATGCCAGGATCATCCGACGGGTTGCCCTCGGCATCCTGCACAAATCCCAGCAGCACCTTCTCGCCCTTCTTTTCGGATACGGCGAGCTTTCCCCGGGCGATAGGGGTAGTGGCAAAATCGGCAATGAAGGGAGGTTCCTGCAGTGCCGGTACAGCCACGGCAAGGGGATTGGTACCGAGGTACCGGCTCACCGACCAGGTGGGCACCACCAGGGGGTTGGCGTTAGTGACGCATATCCCTACCATATCATGCTCAAGAGCCATCATGGCATAGTACCCGGCTATCCCGAAGTGGTTTGAGTTTTTTGTCGCCACCCACCCAGTACCAGTGGTCGCAGCCTTTTCAATAGCCAGCTTCATGGACTTCATGCCTGCCACCATCCCGAAGCACCTGTCGCCGTCGACCACAGCGGTAGAAGGGGTCTGGTGAACTACCTTAACCTCCGGGGTTACATTCACCCGCCCTGTCTTCCATAGGTCATAGTACTCCTTGATCCTTATCATGCCGTGCGATGAGTGTCCGCGCAGCTCGGCAGCAATGAGCACCGAGGCAACAGCGCCGGCATCATCGCGGCTGCAGCCTATGCGCATGAAGAGTTCAGTGGTGAATTCTAACAGATATTTGTGGTCGTACATGTCTGAGGGGTTAGTCGAAAGTAGTTAGTATTTGCGATTTGCGATTTGCGATTTGCGATTTGCGATTTGCGAATGTTTTTTAAATCGACAATCGAAAATCTTAAATCGCAATTTTATTTCCTCACCCTCACCGGATATGGCGGCCTCACCGGCTCGGCTGGCGGGTTCTTCTCAAGCTCCCTGAGCGCCACCTCAATGGCTTTCTCAAGCTGAGGATCCCTTCCCTCAATGACATCTGCAGGCCATTGTTCAACCTCAATGTCCGGGGCCACCCCTACGTTTTCCACTATAAAACCTTCGTCAGTCCAGATAGCCAGGTTGGGTGCCGTCACCATGCCTCCATCCATAAGCTCGGGAAATCCGAGTGTTCCCACCAGGCCTCCCCAGGTCCGTTTGCCAACAAGTGTTCCGACCTTGAATTTCCTGAACATCCAGGGAAGCATATCCCCTCCTGATCCGGCTGTCTCATCGATGATCATTACCTTGGGTCCCTGGATTGAAGCGCTGGGTGTCTTGAGGTCTTTGCCGTAGCGCATGTTCCAGTACGACTGCAGGGGCCGCTGCAGAAGGTCAATATAATAATCGGCTATCAATCCGCCTCCGTTGAACCTCTCATCAATGATGATCGCCTGCCTGTCTGCCTGCGGGAAGAAATATCTCTTGAAATACTCATGTCCCTGGTTTGATGTATTGGGGACATAGACATATGCCACGCGGCCGTCCGTGGCTTCGGTCACCTTCCTGAGGTTCCCCTCTACCCAGTCGCGGTTACGCAGGCTGCTTTCATTGCCCACAGGCACAACCTTTATCACCCTTGATCCTGCATAAACGGGATTGGGGCCTACTGTCAGCTCGATTAGCTTGCCGTCTGTATTTTCAAGGAATGAGTGTATATTCCTGTCAGCTGTGACATCCTTACCGTCGATGGCAAGGATATACTCACCCTCCTTCACGTTCAGTCCCGGTTCTGTCAGCGGTGACCTCAGGTCGGGGCTCCAGTTCAGTCCGCCGTAGATCTTCTTCAAACGGTACCGGTTGTTTTCCACGCTGAAGTCGGCGCCAAGCAATCCGCCTCCCACTCTCGGGGGAGTGCTCATCCTGTCGCCGCCGCCAACCCTGTGGTGGCCAACGGAGAGTTCGCTGCACATCCACTGTATCACCCGGTTGAGGTCACTTCTGCATGCAACGTCAGGCAGGAACTGAGAATACTTCACCCTCATGGCCTTCCAGTCGGCACCATGCATCCCCGGGTCATAGAAGTAATCGCGGTTGATCCTCCATGCCTCGTCAAATATCTGAGGCCACTCGGCAACCGGATCGATCCTGACAGAGAGGGCTCCGGTGTTGAGGATCCCTTTTCCCGGTTCCGGCTTCTTGCCGGCGGCGGATATCCCGAATGTCATCCCCTTGTTATAGAGCATTTTCTTACGGTCAGCGCTGACAGCGTAGTTGTCAAGCTCCATCACCTCCTCATCCTTCCTGTCTTTTACAGAATATTTGTGAAGCTTCGACGCGCCCTGACCGTCAGGCCTTTCAATGTAGAGTATCTCTCCCGTTGCGGCAACTCCAAGATTGGTATAGTTGCCGGCAGAGACCGGTACATTGACAATTCTTTCCTGCAGTCCTTCGGTATCGATCTTCATCAAATTCGCCTTAACCTCAGGTGCAGGATCCTTCTTTGCATCTTTTTTTGTGGTTTTACCGGGGGCATTGGGGGCAGGCGCCTCAGCATCAGCCTTCTCCTCTGTGCCTTTCTCCTCATCACTATCCTTTGCAAAGGGGGAGGTGATCTCTTTTCTCAGTGTAACGAGGTAGATTGAGCTTGTACTCCTCATATCTGCCGATGAAAGGTCAAACCAGTTCAATACCGGCCCGGCATCAGTGGATGCAAAGAAATAAATATATTCTCCATTGGGATCGAAGACCGGTTCAGAGGCGTCGCTCAATCCGTCGGTGACGGGGAATGACTTCTGCTGATCAACGGAATAGAGGTAGACAACCCTGAAGTAAGTTGGCATTACTCTGGTGTAAGCGATCCATCTGGAGTCTGATGACCAGTCGCCGGACATTGCCCTGAAGGGGTCCGGGACGTACAGGTCGTCAGAAGCGATCTTGTTGATTATTCCTGACTGAATGTCAAGCAGGTAAAAGTTCCTCCCGTTGTCAACGAAGGTGATCTTTTTGCTGTCTGGTGACCATTTCGGGAAAGCATAAAAACCTGTTCCCGGAAGTGTGAATATCTTCGGTTCTCCTTTACCGTCCTGCGGCTTGAGGTGGAGGGTGTATTCCCCCGAGGCATCGGAGAAAAAGGCGATTGTCTTCCCGTCAGGTGACCAGGAGGGGTATGTTTCATGTGCACCTGGGGTAAGGGTTATGTTTCTCGGATCTCCCTTCTCGGCAGGAAGTGTGATAATCTCTCCCCTGTAATCAAACACAACGCGACTGCCGGTTGGGGAGATGTCGCCGCTGCGGATGTAGTTAGGGCCCTGAATGTAGCGGGGCCTCAATTCAAGCAGGTCAGCTGCAATGCCCACCTTCAGTTTAGCCGCAGCACCGGTGGCAATCTCAAGAGAATGCAGATAACCGGCCTGTTCAAAGACTATCCTGCCGGTGGAGGCTGAAGCCTTCAGCACAGGGAAATCGTCATATTTCGTAAGCTGAAGGATCTCACCCCCGCTGACATTATAGGAAAAGAGGTTCAACTCACCGTTCCTGTCGCTCACGAAATATATTTTATCTCCGATCCACATTGGCTCAGTGTCATTGCACCCTCCATCAGGCTGGGGAATTTTCACCACGGAGCGGTCTGCAAATTCATATACCCAGATGGTTGACACTGTCCCGCCCCTGTAGTTCTTCCACTGACCGTGCCTGGGGGCTATCGGGATATAGGCCATCCTTCTGCCGTCAGGAGAGTATGTTGCATCATAGGCGTTGGGTATCTGCAGCTTCACGGGGTAACCGCCGCTGATACCAATGGTATAGAGCTGGGTGTACCTGCTGGTGAATGATGACCTCTGAGATGAAAACAAGACACTCGTGCCATTCGGGGTAAAACCACTGACAATGTCGTTTCCCGGGTGCCAGGTGAGCCTCACGGGCAAGCCGCCTTCGACAGGAATGATGAAGACGTCTGTGTTGCCGTCGTACTGGGCGCTGAAGGCAATCAGCTTACCGTCAGGAGAGAAGCAGGGGTCAGACTCGATCCCTTCATCCACGGTCAGCCGCCTGGGCGAGGAGCCGTCGGCATTCATTACCCAAAGGTCCTCTGCATAGATGAAAGCAATATGTGATGGGCTGACAGCCGGCTGTGACATCATCCTGGTATCGGATGTATTTATGCCATTCATATCCTGTACTGCCATCGAAAGCAGTGCAGTGATCAGGATTGATACAAGGATTGTTCTTTTCATTGTTATTCTGTTTTTCTGTAACTGTTTGTTGCGTTTGCCTGTGCCTTCGGAGTGATCACGAGATCATTAATGCAGACGTGATCCGGCAGGCTGGTACAATAATGGATTGCTTCTGCAATATCTTCGCCTCTCAGGGGCTGGATGCCGGTATAAACCGCAGATGCCCTGTCACTGTCACCCTTAAAGCGTACCAGGGAGAACTCCGTCTCCGCCATGCCCGGGGCTATGTTCGTAACTTTTATGCCGTGCTTCAGCAGATCGATGCGCATCGCCTTCGAAAGAGCGTCGACGGCATGCTTGGATGCACAGTAGACCGACCCGTTCTCATATACCTCCTTGCCGGCAATGGAGGAGATATTTATTATGTGACCGGAACCCCTCTCCACCATCCCCGGAGAGACAGCCCGGGTGACATAGAGCAGCCCCTTGACATTGGTGTCGATCATTCGGTCCCAGTCGTCAGTGTCTCCTTTGTCAATATGACCGAGTCCGACTGCCAGCCCGGCATTGTTGACAAGGATATCTATCTTCTTCCAGTCATCAGGGAGGTTGCCGAGATGCTTATCCACCTCACTCTTTACCCTTACGTCAAAACAGAGAGAGAGGACCTCTACGTCGTAGGTGGTGACAAGATGCCCGGTGAGCTCGTCAAGTCTCTCTTTCCTTCTGCCTGTAATAATTAGTCTGTCAGATGCTTCTGCGAACTTGATTGCGGTCGCTTCTCCGATGCCTGAGGTTGCACCGGTGATAAGTACAGTCTTTCTCATGGGATATCTGTTTAAGAGGGGTAAATGTAAACAATTTTAAGGGTATCTTTGGCGCTCCATTGCAAAATGATGCCTGACAAAAAACAACATAAAGGTGCTCCGAAGGAACAGGTGGAGGCGATGTTCGATTCCATTTCGAAGCATTATGACAGGCTCAACCGGATCCTGTCGATGGGTACCGACAGACGCTGGAGGAGCAGGGCGATTGACCTCATAGGCTTTCATATCAGACCGGTAACCATGCTTGATGTGGCCACGGGCACAGGTGACCTGGCCATAGAGGCCCTGAAGCTCGGGCCGCAAAAGGTCACCGGGATAGACATAAGCGGAAAGATGCTTGAGGAGGGCCGCCGGAAGATCACCCGGATGGGTCTCGGAGAGAGGATAGAGCTTGTTAAGGGCGACTCGCAGACAATGGAATTTGGCGACGGGACATTTGACGTGACGATGTCTGCCTTCGGCGTCCGTAACTTTGAAGATACAGGTGCCGGCCTCCGCGAGATGTGCAGGGTACTCAGACCGGGAGGAATGATAATGGTACTGGAGTTTTCCAGGCCCTCGTGGTTCCCCCTGAAACAGATATACGGACTCTATTTCAGACGGATACTTCCGCGGATAGGAAGGAAAGTGTCAGGCGACCCTGACGCCTATACATACCTGCCCGAATCGGTGATGTCATTTCCCGACAATGAACGGTTCCTGGAACTGATGCTACTGGCGGGCTTTACCGGGGTGAAACAGACGAGGCTGACAGGAGGGATAGCCAGTATATACCATGGTTTCAGACCATGATGAATTCCGGATGCAATTAATCGGGAATTTTTGCGTTGTGTTTATTAGGACTCTTCGTACCAGTGAATAAAAGGACTGCCATATTTCTCTTTCTATTGATCCCTGTCGTGCTGACAGCACAGAAAGCGAAACCCAAGAATGACTCGAATTACGACGAGAGGCTGCTGCATTTCGGTTTCAGCATGGGAGCCAACACCATGGACTTCAATATTAAAATGAACAGTGAGTCCGCACTCCAGGCTGAAGTTGTCTCTCTCAAACCCGGCCTGAACATACAGATTGTCACTGACTACCGTCCGGCGACCTATCTTGATATAAGGTTCCTTCCGGGAGTCTCATTCGGACAGCGGAACATTAATTTCTACGATACGACCGGCACCCTGTGGGGGGAGACGCAGATCCTGGAATCATCATTCCTCGAGTTCCCTCTGCTCATAAAATACAAGGGGATGAGGCTGAACAACTCCAGGCCTTATGTTATCGGCGGCGTGAACTTCAGGTATGACCTGGCAGGCAAGAAGGAGTATGATGACTCGCGCAACGTATCGATGAGGCTGAAGAGGGCCGACTTATATTATGAGATAGGGGCGGGGATAGACTTCTACCTGCCATATTTCAAGCTCACCATTGAAGCAAAGATGTCCAACGGCCTGTTCGACGTCCTGGTACATGAACCTGATGACCGTCATCCCGAATACGTCAATTCGATCCAGTCGATGCGGTCCCAGATGTGGGTTCTCTCTTTCCATTTTGAATAGTCATGGCTGAGGAGCTGAGCCTGGTTCTGCCTCCTCAGACAGCCTTTGACGAGGCTTCGCTCAGGACTTATCTGGTCAGGAAGACCGGGAGGGATGATTTCACCATGCGCATCGTCCGGCGATCCGTTGATGCCCGCAGGCCGGAGATAAAAATCAACATTACCGTTCAGATCATCGGTGCCGGAGAACCCCCTGAGGTGATACCGCCGCTGAAGGTCAGGGATGTCTCCCGGGCAAGGGAGGTGCTCGTGGCAGGCAGCGGCCCCGCTGGACTCTTTGCGGCGCTGAGCCTGATTGAGGCGGGACTGAAGCCTGTGATTCTGGAGCGGGGCAGGGAGGTGAAGGAGCGCAAGAGGGATGTGGCAGCCATCAGCACAAAACATATTGTGGATTCAGACTCAAATTACTGCTTCGGTGAGGGCGGGGCAGGCACCTTCTCTGACGGAAAGCTCTACACCAGGTCGAAGAAGAGAGGCGACAACCGCCGGGTGGTCGAATTGCTCGTCCTGCACGGTGCTGATCCGGCGATACTGTATGAGGCCCATCCCCATCTGGGCACCGACAGGCTGCCGGGAGTCGTAACGGCAATACGGGAGAGCATAACCGGAGCAGGGGGAGAGGTGCTCTTCGGGAAGCGCATCACTGGAATGATGATTGAGAACGGCCTCTTCCGGGGGGTGACAGTCAACGGCAACGAGGAGTTCAGGGCTGATGATATTATTCTCGCCACAGGCCATTCAGCAAGGGATATATACCATATTCTCGCTTCCCTGGGAGTGAGTCTCGAATACAAACCGTTTGCCATGGGAGTCAGGGTCGAGCATCCGCAGGAGTTGATTGACCGCATACAGTATCACGGCAAGGCGAGAGGCCAGTACCTCCCGGCTGCCGCATACAACCTGGTGACGCAGGCCGGTGGCCGCGGCGTATACTCATTCTGCATGTGCCCCGGCGGTTTCATGGTACCCTCGGCAACCAGTCCCGGTGAGGTGGTGGTGAACGGCATGTCACCATCGCGGCGCAACTCGCGGTGGGCAAACAGCGGCATTGTCACGGAGATAAGGGAGGAGGATGCGATACATTATGGGGGAGGAGCCCTTGCAGGGCTGGAATACCAGTCGTTCCTTGAACAGCTTTCATGGAGGGAAGGAGGCATGACACAGCGGGCTCCGGCACAGAGGCTCACTGATTTTGTTGATGGAAGAGCATCGGCAACACTGCCGGAGGGATCATATTTCCCCGGCCTGACGGCCTCGCCACTGCACGAGTGGCTGCCACAGGAGATCTCCATGCGGTTGCGTGAGGGGTTCAGGGATTTCGGGAAGAAGATGAAGGGTTATCTTACGGGTGAGGCCCTCGTGGCAGCAGTGGAATCACGTACCTCCTCGCCGGTGCGTATAACCCGTGACCCTGAAAAGCTCAATGCGATCAATGTTGAAGGATTATTTCCTGCAGGTGAAGGAGCGGGCTACGCCGGAGGCATCGTCTCATCGGCAGTCGACGGCATGCTGGTGGCCGGGAGAGTGGCGCGTGACAGGCAGTAATCCAGTCGGCAGTCAGCAGTCGGCAGTCGCAGGAATTAAGAATTAATAAACAGATGGTTAGGCCTATTGACAAGACTGAGGACTGAGGACTGAAGACTGAAGACTGAAGACTGAAGTCTGTCCCTCTCAGCTACGTTTCCGCCTTGCAAATTCGGAACAGACGATGGCCGCGGCCATGCTTACATTCAGAGACTCAATTCCTGCCAGAGGCCTGGGGGGGCCGGGGATGGTGATGTGCCGGGTCACATAGCCAAGCAGTTTATCGGAGATACCTCTCGATTCGTTTCCAAACAGAATAATGCCTTCACCGCCGATATCAGCGTCATATATCGAACGCCCGTCCATGGTAGCCCCGTAGACCGGAATCCCATCAGTCACTGCCTTCCCCAGAAACGATTCCAGTGGCCGGTACCATACACTGACGTGCATGAATGCCCCCATGGTCGCCTGTATCACTTTCGGATTGTAAAAGTCGACACAGTCGGGCGAACAGACAATGTTTGACATGCCGAACCAGGCGGCAATACGTATTATTGTTCCAAGATTCCCGGGGTCCTGAACATACTCGAGCACAGGAGTGACTCTCCCGGTAAGGAGATGATCAGAGTAATCGCCTTTTGCCATGGGCGCCAGGGCCAGCACATTGTGCGGTGTCTTCAGCGAGCTGATGCGCCGGAGCTCTTCATAGCTGACAGTGACTATCTCATCTGCCCCCGCAATCACCGCCTCAGGCTCACCGTCGATCCACTCGGGCTTTCCTGCCAGAAGCGATACCCTGTTACCGGCCATGATATACTCACGAACCAGTTTATCACCCTCGATGACAAAGAGGGAGTTCTCCTCCCTTACCTTTCTCTTCTGCAGTGAGAGTATCATTTTTGCCTGATTTCGGGTGATCATCCTGTGCATTGTTCAGTGATTGAAAATAGAGTTTATAATGGTATATTTGCTTGCACCTATGTTACCGGTAAATTGATCCATCAGAGAACAAATATAAAAATTACTGCTCCCAAACTGTTTCTGCTGGTGATCATTATTTTTACGGTAGCCTCCTGCAACCCCACAAAATATGTCCCAAGAGACGACTTGCTCCTGAACAGCAACGTGATTGTGCTGAAAGAGAGCAGCGTGCCGTTGCCATCAACGGTCAGCAAGAGTGCGATAAAACCTTATCTCCGGCAACAGCCAAACAAGAAGATCTTTGGCGCCAGGTTCCACCTCGGGCTCTATAACCTTTCAAATATTGAGAAGAGCAAGTGGCCCCACGGGTGGCTGAGAAGGATCGGCGAGGAGCCGGTGGTATTTGATCCCGCAGCGGCAGACAGATCAGCCGGACAGATAGAGAGCTACCTTTGGTCAAAGGGGTTTTTCAATGCCAGGGTCGCAGACACGGTGAAGACCGAAAAGAGAGAGGCCAGGGTACAGTATGCCGTTGACCCCGGCAGACCCTATACAATAGCCAGCGTACAGTATGATATTCAGGATACTATCCTTTCCACCTTCGTGATGATGGACACGTCGAACTGCACCGTGAAGAGGGGGATGATATACGATGTAGACCTTCTCCAGCGTGAGCGCCAGAGACTGGAACTCTTCATAAGGGACCTGGGTTTTTTCACCTTCTCGTCGGAGAATATCTATTTCCGTATTGACAGTACGCAGATGAACCACCAGGTCATTGTACAGTATGTCGTTACCCTAAGGAGCACCCTGGACAGCAAGGGCCGGCCGGAATACAGCAACCACCGGATGTACCGGGTAAGGGATGTATATGTCTTTCCTGACTTTGATCCCAGTCTGTCACTCACGGCAGGGGAGGCATACACCATGACCTTTGACACAACTTTTTACAAGGGGATCCACTTCGTCGCACCGCCCGGCAGGCAGCTGGTCAAGCCCGAGGTGCTGACCCAGGCACTCTATGTCGCACCCGGGGCGTGGTTCAGCCAGACAAATGCCAGGCAGACGGAAACTCACCTGGCCGATCTCAAGAACCACAGGCTTGTTAATGTGTCATACATCGATGCAGAAGGCATTACCGGTGAAAGGAGAGATGTGGGCATGCTCGACTGCATCATTCAGCTCACTCCCCTGATGAGGCAGTCATTCACCGTTGAGCTCGAAGGTACAACAAATTGGGGAGGTAACCTTGGCGGAGCACTGAACCTGATATATCAGAACAAAAGCCTTTTCGGAGGCGCAGAGGTCTTCAGCCTGAAGCTGCAGGGGGCATATGAATCTGTCAACGACGAGTCTGCAGGATTCGAGAATATACAGCAGTACGGCTTTGAAGCCAATCTCAGGCTGCCAAAATTCCTTTTGCCAATCCCCGAAAAGGAGAAGTTTATCCGCGACCATGACCCCCGAACGGTATTTCAGGCGGGTTATAACTTCCAGATGGTGCCGGTCTACGCGCGCTCAGTCGCCAATATATCCCTCGGCTACTCGTGGATTGGCAACAAACGCACGAAATTCAATATCATTCCACTGTCGTTCAATGTGGTCAAGATGCATTATGTTGATCCCGAATACCAGGCGATGATTGATACCACCTCATACCTTGCCTCTTCTTACCGCGACGTCAGGATTGTGGGCGGACGGTACGATTATGTCTTCAACAACCAGTTGATCCCTAAGTCAAAGGATTACTGGAACATACGCCTCGGACTTGATATCGCCGGTAACCTGCTCAACATGTTTTACTCCCTGGGTAACGCGGAGAAGGCTTCAGACGGTACATACCACCTCTTCGGGCAGCCCTTTGCGCAATTCATCAAGGCAGAGGTGGATGCTGCGTATAATTACAGGTTCAATGATGCAAGCAGTATCGTCTACAGGTGGTATGCCGGCGTAGGATGGGCCTACGGGAACTCAAAGGTCATGCCCTTCGAGGAGCAGTATTTCGGTGGCGGCTCCAATGATATCAGGGCGTGGGTGGTACGGACCCTCGGTCCCGGCTCCTATGTCATGCCCGAGGAGAGTACATTCATCAACCTGACTTCCGACATGAAACTGGAGGCCAACATCGAATACCGGTTCAAGCTCTTCTGGATACTTGAGGGTGCAACGTTTGTTGATGTGGGCAATATATGGACCGTAAAGCCTGATGAGGACAGACCCGGCAGCCAGTTCAGGTTTGATACCTTCCTTGACGATATCGCTGTAGGGGCAGGGGCGGGATTAAGGTTCGACATCAAATTCGTGCTCCTGAGGGCCGATTTTGGAATGAAACTCCGCGATCCCATGGCCACGGAGGGGTCCAAGTGGATACCCCTGAACGGCACCTTTGACCGCAGGGATGATCTGACGATGGTCATCGGGATTGGATATCCGTTTTAGGATTTGCGATTTAAGATTTTCGATTGCCGATTTTAAAAATACCCAGATCCCAAATCGCAAATCTCAAGCCAAACACCCCATTCGCAAATCGCAAATCGCAGTTCGCAAATCTCTCAGCTCTTGACACGGATTTCTTTTTTGCATAACTTGTGCTGTCTCTTGCTGTATCAGATGTGAAGCCATTCAGGAAGATCGCTGCCGGGTTATTCGGTTTTGACCGCCGGGAGAGGCGGGGTACGTACCTGCTGTCGGTATTGCTCATAGTACTTATAATGGTGAGATTTACCGCTCTCAGGCCCGGCAGGGTGCCTGACGATCTCAGGCCTCCCGCGGCACCGGCCGACAGTACGGCAGGCAACGGTGCAGATGCGAGCCTCAGCCCGGAGCTCTTCACATTTGATCCCAACACGGTCCCGTACGATGACCTGCTGCGGCTGGGGCTTACCGGGAAGCAGGCAGGCACGCTTATAAACTACCGTAACAGCGGTGCAAGGTTCCGGCGGCCTGAAGATCTGGCCAGGGTTTACGGGATAGACTCATCAACAGCCGCACGCCTTGGTCCGTATATTATTATTGCAGAGGATCCTGCCGGAAAGGTATCGTACGGGTCGGCGACCACTCCGGCAGAGGGAGCCGGGAGGGCTGACAGGTACTTTCCTGAAGCAAGGCCTGCTGACCGGTACTCCACGTCATCCGGGCATGGGGCTCCGGCAGCGTATTCCCCGTCATCCGGGCGTGGGACTCAGTCAGCGTATTCCCCGTCATCCGGGCGTGGGACTCCTGCAGAGGGGGCGCCAGGGGAGTCACCGGTGGTGCTTATCGATCTTAACAGGTGCAGTGCAGAGGAGCTGGAGAGCCTGCCGGGCATCGGACCGGTACTCTCGGCGAGGATAATAAAGTACCGCGCACTGCTTGGCGGTTTTGTCGCAACAGACCAGCTCAGGGAGGTATATGGCCTCGACAGCTCTGTCGTCAGCCTGATAACCCCCATGTTGACACTGACCTTTGATTCCGTCGCGCCCCTGCTCCTCGACAGCGTTTCCTTCGGTGATCTTGCACGCCATCCCTATGTGGGTTATGAAACCGCAAGGCTGATAAGCAGGTTCAGGACACTCACTGATCCCCCTCTGACGCTGGGGTCGATGGTCGGCAACAAGATCATCAGCACGCAGCAGGCTGAGCGTCTGGCTCCCTATGTAAGGCCCTCCCCGGGCGCTGCGGGCAACGATTATGAATTTATTTCATCAAAAGTTTTGAAATGAATTTCAGAGGTATTAATTTTGCGGCTCGTTTTAACATAAAGTAATAATATGATCATTGTACCGGTAAAAGAAGGCGAGAACATCGACAGGGCACTCAAGAAATTCAAGAGGAAATTCGAGAAGACGGGTGTCATCCGTGAGCTCAGGTCACGTCAGGCTTTTGTCAAACCCTCGGTCCGCCGCAGGGAAGAGATAAAGAAGGCCGTATATGTTCAGAACATGCAGCAGGAAGAGGAATAGTTCCGCTGCACTCTGCCATTCATAAATAATAACAACCAAAAGGTTCCTTTTATGGACAGAAAGGAATCGTTCCTGCAATACATCCGTACCGAGAAGCGCTATTCCCGGCACACAGTCACCTCCTACAAGAACGACTTGGATCAGTTTATCAGCTGGCTCGGGGATAATAATCCCGGAGCAACTGCTGATTCAGTGACCTCATCTGACGTGAGGGGCTGGATGGTGTCGCTGATAGAGGGAGGGGCTGCCACAGGCACCGTACACAGGAAGATGTCAGCTCTCAGGGCTTTCTTCCGTTATCTGCGGAAGCACGGCATGAGCAGTGCCGATCCGATGTCAGGCGTTAAGCTTCCGAAGAAGTCGGGACGGTTGCCTGTTTTTGTTGCAGAGGAGGCGCTCGACAGGCTGCTCGACGATTTTAAGTTCGGAGATAATTTTTCCGGTCTCCGCGACAGGACAATAGTGGAATTTTTGTATCTTACAGGCATGAGGAGGTCGGAACTGATCAACCTGCGTGATGAGGATGTGGATCTCACCTCGGGGCAGGTAAGGGTTACGGGTAAAAGAGGAAAGCAGAGGGTGATTCCCCTCTCATCAGGCTTCATGAAATCACTTCATTCATACCTGGCGGCACGTAAAGGGGAAGGTCTCCCGGGCGACTGGTTTTTTGTCACCGACAGGGGGAACAAAATGTACGACAAGAGTGTTTATAACATAGTAACGAGATATCTCTCGATGGTGACCACGGTTGAGAAAAAGAGCCCGCATGTACTCAGGCACACGTTTGCCACCCACATGCTCAACCACGGGGCTGACCTCAACTCGATAAAGGAGCTGCTGGGACACGCCAGCCTGTCGGCCACACAGGTATACACCCACAACACGTTTGAACAGTTAAAGAAAGTATATAAACAGGCTCACCCAAGAGCGTAAAAACCAATAACAGGAGGTACTGCCATGAACATTCAGATCCATTCAATCAGGTTTGATGCTGACAAGAAGTTACTTGATTTTGTTACACTTAAAATCAACAAACTGGCTCTTTTAAGTGATGACATCGTCAATGCAGAGGTGTTCCTGAAGTTAGACCATGATGAGGAGAGGGAGAACAAGATCACGGAGATCAAGGTAGAGTATCCGGGCGGACCGCTTTTTGCCCGCAAGCAGAGCAAAACCTTTGAAGAAGCGACCGACATGGTTGTCGCAGCCCTTAAGCGGCAGATAGTCAAACAGAAGGGTAAGATGCGCGGCGAGTAATATCCCCGTCTCAAAAAAACTTAAGATTATTTTTGAGATTTGAATTTTTAATTCCTACATTTGCAAACCGATTTTTGAGGGTAAATCCTCATAAATCGGTCGTTCTTTCAAATGCCGATGTAGCTCAGTTGGCCAGAGCAGCTGATTTGTAATCTGCAGGTCGGGGGTTCGAATCCCTTCATCGGCTCATTTTGTGATGAGTATGTATGTCTAACCAGGCATGTACTGTAAACACGGGGAGATACCAAAGTGGCCAACTGGGGCAGACTGTAAATCTGTTGTCTGAAGACTTCGTAGGTTCGAATCCTGCTCTCCCCACACTTACAGTGCCAGCATTAATGCACTCTTTCCCTGCAGGTGGGTAACCCGGGTGCCGGTTTTAAGATATAAGCGGGAGTAGCTCAGTTGGTAGAGCATTAGCCTTCCAAGCTAAGGGTCGCGAATTCGAATTTCGTCTCCCGCTCAATTCGCCGATGTAGCTCAGGGGTAGAGCACTTCCTTGGTAAGGAAGGGGTCATGAGTTCAACTCTCATCATCGGCTCAAACGATTTTGGATGTAAATTTAATTTAATAAGCTTTTAGTTATGGCAAAAGAAAAATTTGACAGGTCGAAGCCACACGTAAATATCGGTACGATCGGTCACGTCGACCACGGCAAGACCACCTTGACAGCTGCTATTACGATGGTTCTCGCTAAGAAAGGTCTCTCAGAAGTAAGAGACTTTGATTCAATCGACAATGCTCCTGAAGAAAAGGAAAGGGGTATTACGATCAACACGGCTCACGTCGAGTATTCAACGGCGAACCGTCACTATGCGCACGTTGACTGTCCGGGTCACGCTGACTATGTCAAGAACATGGTTACAGGTGCTGCCCAGATGGACGGCGCCATCATCGTTGTTGCCGCCACTGACGGCCCGATGCCCCAGACACGCGAACATATCCTGCTCGCACGTCAGGTGAACGTGCCTAAGATCGTAGTCTTCCTGAACAAGGTTGACCTGGTTGACGATGAGGAGCTTATTGACCTCGTTGAGATGGAGATACGCGACCTTCTTACATTCTACAAGTACGATGGTGACGGTGCTCCCGTTATCCGCGGATCGGCCCTCGGCGCCATGAACCATGAGCCCAAGTGGGAAGATAAGGTCATGGAACTGATGGATGCAGTTGACTCATTCATACCCATTCCTCCGCGTGAGAACGAAAAACCGTTCCTCATGCCGGTTGAAGACGTCTTCTCGATCACCGGTCGTGGTACCGTTGCAACGGGACGTATTGAAACAGGTATGGTTCACACAGGTGACGAACTTGAGATAGTGGGTCTCGGCGCAGAAAAACGCAAGTCAGTATGTACCGGCGTTGAGATGTTCCGCAAGATACTCGATCAGGGTGAAGCCGGTGACAACGTGGGTCTGCTCCTCCGCGGTGTTGACAAGAAAGAGATCAAGAGAGGTCATGTACTTGCCAAGCCGGGTTCAATCACACCCCATACCAAGTTCAAGGCTGAGGTCTACGTGCTTAAGAAAGAGGAAGGTGGCCGTCATACCCCGTTCCACAATCATTACCGTCCCCAGTTCTATCTCCGTACCCTTGACATAACCGGTGAGATCGCTCTCCCCGAGGGAACAGAGATGGTGATGCCGGGTGACAACGTGACCATAACCGTTGAGCTCATCTATCCGGTGGCTATCAATAAAGGTCTCCAGTTCGCTATCCGCGAAGGTGGACGTACTGTTGGTGCCGGACAGGTCATCGATATTGTCGAATAAGACCTTATTAAATATATATATATGGTATCCGTTCGCCGGAGGGCGCACGGATACCTTCAGAATGTACACGGGTGTAGCTCAGTTGGTAGAGCACTGGTCTCCAAAACCAGGTGTCGGGAGTTCGAGTCTCTCCTCCCGTGCTAAAATCGGAGTCTTATTATGAAGATAGCTACTTATTTTAAAGAATCATATAACGAACTCATGCACAAGGTGACATGGCCGACATGGAGCGAGCTCCAGGGAAGCGCCACACTTGTACTTGTCACTTCGGTCATCCTCGCCCTGGTAATATGGGCAATGGATTTCATATTTGACAAGGCCATGGGTCTGATATATGGTTTGTTATATTAAAATCATAACGGTCACAGATGAGTGAAAACGTTAAGAAGTGGTATGTGCTCAGGGCTATAGGCGGCAAGGAGAAGAAGGTCAAGGAATATCTTGAGAGTGAGATCGTGCGCCTTAAACTGCAGGATTACATCACCCAGGTGCTGATACCTACGGAGAAGGTCTACCAGATCCGGGCAGGCAAGAAGGTTAGCAAAGAGCGCACATTCTTTCCGGGTTACGTCATTGTTGAGGCCGCTCTGGTGGGTGAGGTTCCCCATGTCTTGCGCAATATACCAAACGTGCTCGGGTTTCTCGGGACTCAGTCGGGAGAGCCGACACCGATACGGAAGGCAGAGATCAACCGTATCCTCGGTAAAGTAGATGAACTGGCAGCCAGCGAAGAGGAACTGAACGTTCCGTTCGTCGTCGGCGAGACGGTAAAAGTGATAGACGGCCCCTTCAACAGCTTCTCAGGAGTGATTGAAGAGGTCAATGAAGAGAAGCGCAAGCTTAAAGTGATGGTCAAGATCTTCGGACGCAAGACCCCGCTCGAGCTGAGCTTCATGCAGGTAGAGAAAGAAAATTAGGGAATTAAGGAAATTGACAGCCGTGAATTATAATGCTTCCTTAAGCGGCCGTCATGCTCTCGCTATAAACAATGCAAATTTTTAATTATGGCAAAAGAAGTTGCTGGATTAATCAAATTACAGATTAAAGGCGGAGCAGCCAATCCATCTCCACCCGTAGGACCCGCACTGGGTTCCAAAGGTGTGAATATCATGGAGTTTTGCAAACAGTTCAATGCCCGGACACAGGACAAGGCAGGTAAGGTCATACCGGTGATCATCACCGTATACAATGACAAATCTTTTGATTTTGTCACAAAGACCCCTCCTGTTGCAGTTCAGATCATTGAGGCTACCAAAGTGAAGAAAGGCTCACCAGAGCCCAACCGCAACAAGGTGGCATCAATATCATGGAACCAGGTGAAGACTATTGCAGAGGATAAGATGCAGGACTTAAACTGCTTTACCCTCGAATCCGCGATGAAGATGGTGGCTGGCACGGCCAGAAGTATGGGCATCACCGTAACAGGTGCATTCCCCGGTAAATAAACTAATTAAGTGAATAGAAATGGCTAAGCTTACCAAGAATCAGAAGTTTGCCCTCGAGAAAATCGAGCATGGCAAGCTCTATACTTTGTCAGAAGCGGCAGCATTGGTAAAAGATATCACAAAAGTGAAGTTCGACGCCTCGGTTGATATTGACGTAAGGCTGGGAATTGATCCGCGCAAATCGAACCAGATGGTTCGCGGTGTCGTCTCCCTTCCTCATGGCACAGGCAAGGAGGTCAGGGTTCTGGCCCTGGTCACCCCTGATAAGGAGGCCGAAGCAAAAGAGGCCGGAGCCGATCATGTGGGGCTGGATGAGTGGGTTGAAAAGATCAAAGGCGGCTGGACGGATATCGATGTTATCATTACCATGCCCTCAGTGATGGGTAAGATAGGTCAGTTGGGACGAATACTCGGTCCCCGTGGTCTCATGCCGAACCCCAAAAGCGGAACGGTGACCATGGAGATAAGTAAGGCTGTCAAGGAGGTTAAGCAGGGCAAAATCGACTTTAAAGTAGATAAAGCCGGTATAGTCCATGCTTCCATCGGAAAAGTATCCTTTGAACCTCATAAGATCATGGAAAACGCAAGGGAATTTCTCTTCATGGTCAACAAACTCAAACCCGCCTCGGCGAAAGGAACATACGTAAGAAGTATCTTCCTCTCAAGCACAATGAGCCCGGGATTGAAAGTTGATCCAAAGAGCCTTGATGTTTAACTGAAAGCAATAATTCAGAGAGATTATGAGAAGAGACGAAAAAACCGATATCATAAACAGTCTGGCTGATACTCTAAAGGAGTACAGTCACTTTTACCTGACTGACACTGCACAGCTCAACGCTGCTGACACCAGTGATCTCAGAAGGAAGTGTTTCGAAAACCAGATAAGACTGGTTGTCGTTAAAAACACCCTCCTTAGGAGAGCGCTGGAGCAGGCGGGACTTGATTGCGGGGAATTGTTCCCCGTGCTTAAGGGCTCCACTGCTGTTATGTTCTCGAATAACGGAAACACTCCCGCAAAAATGATCAGGGAGTTCCGTAAATCGCATCCTAAACCCCTGATAAAAGGCGCATACATAGAAGAATCGGTATATGTCGGTGAAAACCTCCTTGAGACCCTCGTGGCCCTCAAATCGAGAGAGGAACTTATCGGCGATATCATCATGCTTCTGCAGTCGCCCGCGAAGAACGTCATCTCCGCGCTGCAGTCAGGTGGTTCAACAATTCATGGTGTTCTGGAAACACTGTCAAAGAAGTAATAATCATTAGTTAATCAAATTAAAAATTCCTATAAAAATGGCAGATCTTAAGAAATTTGCAGAAGAGTTGGTAAACTTAACCGTCAAAGAGGTTAATGAGCTTGCAAAAATATTGAAAGATGAGTATGGCATTGAACCCGCGGCAGCAGCAGTTGCAGTAGCAGCTCCGGCAGCAGCAGACGCTCCGGCAGTAGCCGAGAAGACTTCATTTGATGTTATCCTCAAGAGTGCAGGCGGCCAGAAGCTTCAGATAGTAAAGCTGGTTAAAGATCTTACCGGCCTTGGACTGAAAGAAGCAAAAGCTGTAGTAGATGCCGCTCCCGGAGCCGTCAAGGAAGGCGTATCGAAGGAAGAGGCTGAGAACATTAAGAAAACATTGGAAGAATCAGGAGCTGAAGTTGAACTTAAATAAGTTATACCTGATTACCGGGTTTACAGGTTTAGTTCCGCCACCAGGCGGAGCTAAGCCTTTTTGTCATTTTTCAAAAGTTCACTTAATCCTACCATAATGTCCTCAAAAAATATCGAACGCATAAGTTTCGCCTCCAAGAAGGAACAGCTTGAATACCCTGACTTTCTTGAGATTCAGTTAAAATCTTTTGCCGAGTTTTTCCAGCTCGGCACAACACCCGAGAACAGGAGGAAAGAGGGCCTTTATCAGGTCTTCATGGAGAACTTCCCCATCACCGACACCAGGAACAACTTCGTGCTCGAGTTCCTGGACTATTCAATTGACCCTCCCCGTTACACCATTGATGAGTGTATCGAGAGAGGACTGACCTTCAGCGTTCCTCTGAAGGCAAAACTAAAGCTTTACTGCACTGACCCCGAACATGAGGATTTTGACACCGTCATTCAGGATGTATACCTGGGTGTCATCCCCTATATGACCGAGCGTGGCACCTTCGTCATCAACGGAGCAGAGAGGGTTGTCGTCTCACAGCTTCACAGGTCACCGGGGGTTTTCTTCGGGCAGAGCATACACGCCAACGGCACCAAACTCTATTCAGCACGAATCATACCTTTCAAGGGATCATGGATCGAGTTTGCCACCGACATCAACAACGTGATGTACGCCTACATCGACAGGAAGAAGAAGCTTCCTGTAACAACCCTTCTCAGGGCCATCGGCTTCGAGGGCGACAAGGATATCCTTGAGATCTTCAACCTCGCAGAGGAACACAAGGTCTCGAAGGTCAGCGTCAAGAAACTGGTCGGCCGCAAGCTGGCAGCCAGGGTGCTGCGCACCTGGGTTGAGGATTTCGTTGACGAGGATACCGGTGAGGTTGTCTCCATTGAGCGTAACGAGGTGGTTCTCGACCGCGAGACGGTCATTGAGAATGACCATGTTGACCTGATAGTTGACTCAGGGGCAAAATCCATCCTGCTTCACCGCGAGGATATGAGCCTCTCTGACTTCGCCATCATATACAACACACTGCAGAAAGACCCCTGCAACTCCGAGAAAGAGGCTGTACTATACATCTACAGGCAGCTGCGCAACGCCGAGCCGCCTGATGAGGCCACCGCCCGCGATGTCATTGACAAGCTCTTCTTCTCAGACAAGCGCTATGACCTTGGAGAGGTAGGACGCTTCCGGATAAACCGCAAGCTGAAGCTCGACATTGGCATGGACACCAAGATCCTCACCCGCGAGGATATCATCGCCATCATCCGTTATCTTATCGAGCTCATCAACTCGAAGACCGATGTCGATGACATTGACCACCTGAGCAACAGGAGGGTACGCACCGTGGGTGAACAGCTCTCGGCACAGTTCAGTGTCGGTCTCGCCCGCATGGCCCGTACCATACGCGAACGCATGAACGTAAGAGACAACGAGGTATTCACCCCCGTCGATCTTATCAACTCAAAGACGCTCTCATCTGTCATCAACTCGTTCTTCGGCACCAACCAGCTGTCACAGTTCATGGACCAGACCAACCCGCTGGCGGAGATGACGCACAAGCGCCGCCTCTCAGCCCTGGGCCCGGGCGGTCTTTCACGCGAACGTGCCGGATTCGAGGTACGAGACGTACACTATACGCACTACGGACGTCTCTGCCCCATAGAGACGCCTGAAGGTCCGAACATCGGCCTTATCTCATCGCTCTGCGTCTATGCCAAGATAAACACGCTGGGCTTCATTGAGACACCCTACCGCGACGTGGTTGAGGGCAAGGTAGACCTGAACAATGAAACCGTCAGGTGGCTCACCGCCGAGGACGAGGAGTACCTCACCGTGGCACAGGCCAACGCTCCGCTGAATGATGACGGCACCTTCACCAACCCAAGGGCCAAGTCGAGGCTGGGTGCAGACTATCCCTACGAGGAGGTCACGAAGGTACAGATGATGGACGTGGCGCCCAACCAGATCGCCTCCATAGCCGCATCACTGATCCCCTTCCTTGAGCATGACGATGCCAACCGCGCGCTCATGGGATCGAACATGATGCGCCAGGCAGTACCGCTGGTAAGGCCCGAGGCTCCGATAGTGGGCACCGGCCTCGAAGCACAGGTTATAAAAGACTCAAGGATCCTGATCGTTGCCGAAGGCGACGGCGTGGTGGAGTTTGTTGACTCCAACGAGATCGTGATAAGGTACAGCAGGACCGACGAAGAGAAGTTCGTGAGCTTTGACGACGACGTCAGGCGCTACACGCTGCCCAAATACCATAAGACCAACCAGAACACCACCATCAACCTCATACCCATAGTAAAGAAGGGTGAGAAGGTTGTCAAGGGACAGGTGCTTACCGAAGGGTACGGCACCAAGAACGGCGAACTGGCTCTCGGGCGTAACCTCAAGGTGGCATTCATGCCATGGAAGGGATACAACTTCGAGGATGCCATCGTGCTCAGCGAGAGAGTGGTACAGGAAGATGTCTTCACCTCGGTGCACATTGACGAGTACCTCCTGGAGGTGCGCGACACCAAGCGCGGGATGGAAGAGCTTACCTCCGATATCCCCAACGTCAGCGAAGAGGCAACAAAGAACCTCGACGAGAACGGACTTATACGCATAGGTGCACAGATCAGGCCGGGAGACATACTCATCGGCAAGATCACACCCAAGGGTGAATCAGACCCGTCACCTGAGGAGAAGCTCCTCAGGGCTATCTTCGGAGACAAGGCCGGTGACGTGAAGGATGCTTCACTCAAGGCCGGACCGTCGCTCGAAGGCGTGGTCATTGACAAGAAACTGTTTACCAGGGCTATCAAGGACCGGAAGGCCAAGACTGCCGAGAAACCTCTGCTTGACAAGATTGACGCCGACTTCAACCGAACGGCAGACGATCTCAAGGCAAGGCTGGTTGACAAGCTCTTCATACTTGTTAACGGCAAGACGTCGCAGGGCGTAAAGGATTACCTCAACGTCGACGTCATCCCCAAGGGAGCTAAGTTCACGCTGAAGCAGCTCCAGGAGATTGACTTCCTGAACATCAACCCCAACAAGTGGACCACTGACAAGAAGAAGAACGACAGTATCAAACAGCTCCTTCACAACTATATCATCAAGTACAAGGAGATTGACGGTGTATACAAGAGGAAGAGGTACAACATCACCATCGGTGATGAGCTGCCCGCAGGTATCGTAAGGCTGGCCAAGGTCTATATTGCCAAGAAGCGCAAGATACGGGTGGGAGACAAGATGGCCGGACGCCACGGTAACAAGGGTATCGTTGCCAAGATAGTCCGTGCCGAGGACATGCCCTTCCTTGCTGACGGTACGCCTGTGGATATCGTTCTTAACCCGCTCGGTGTGCCTTCCAGGATGAACCTCGGACAGATTTATGAGACTGTCCTGGGATGGGCAGGCAAAGAGATGGGGATGCAATTCTCGACACCGATCTTCGACGGTGCGAAGCAATCGCAGATCAATGACCTGACGGAAAAGGCAGGTATACCGCGTAACGGCACCACCTATCTCTATGACGGCGGTACCGGCGAACGGTTTGACCAGCCGGCCACCGTGGGGATGATATATATGCTCAAGCTGGGCCATATGGTTGATGACAAGATGCACGCCCGTTCGATAGGGCCCTACTCGCTCATCACCCAGCAGCCTCTCGGAGGTAAGGCACAGTTCGGAGGCCAGAGGTTCGGAGAGATGGAGGTATGGGCGCTGGAAGCATTCGGCGCGGCGCATATTCTCCAGGAGATACTCACCATCAAGTCTGACGACGTGATAGGTAGAGCCAAGGCATACGAGGCTATTGTCAAGGGTGAACCGATGCCCATGCCGGGCATCCCTGAGTCGCTCAACGTGCTCCTGCATGAACTGCGCGGGCTCGGACTGAGCATCAACCTTGAGTAATTAAGCCGGGTACACAAATAGTATAAAAAGGAAAAATATATGTCATTCAGAAGGGATAACAAACAGAAGACCAGTTACACGAAGATATCGATAGGGCTGGCATCGCCCGAAGAGATACTTGACAAGTCAAGCGGCGAGGTCCTGAAGCCTGAGACGATAAACTACCGTACCTATAAGCCTGAGCGCGACGGCCTCTTCTGTGAGAGGATATTCGGCCCGGTAAAGGATTATGAATGCCACTGCGGAAAGTACAAGAGGATACGCTACAAGGGTATCGTCTGCGACCGCTGCGGCGTGGAGGTTACGGAGAAGAAGGTCAGGCGCGAGCGCATGGGTCACATCTCACTGGTGGTTCCCGTTGCCCACATATGGTACTTCAGGTCGCTGCCTAACAAGATCGGCTACCTGCTTGGCCTGCCGACGAAGAAGCTTGACAGCATAATCTATTATGAGAGATATGTAGTCATCAACCCGGGAGTAAAGGCTGTTGACGGAGTCAAATACCTCGATTTCCTCTCCGAGGAGGAGTATATGGAGATCGTGGAGACCCTGCCAAAAGAGAACCAGTATCTTGATGATGACCATCCTGACAAGTTTGTTGCTGAGATGGGAGCCGAGGCTCTCTACAAGCTGCTGAACAAGCTTGATCTCGATGAGCTTTCATATTCGCTGCGTCACCGCGCCAACTCGGAGACATCACAGCAGCGCAAGAGCGAGGCTCTCAAGAGACTGCAGGTTGTTGAAGCCTTCAGGGAGTCAAAGAACATCAACAGGCCCGAATGGATGATCGTGAAGATCGTTCCGGTCATACCGCCTGAACTGAGGCCACTCGTACCGCTTGACGGCGGCCGTTTTGCCACCAGCGACCTCAATGACCTCTACCGCAGGGTGATAATACGCAATAACCGTCTCAAGAGACTTATCGAGATCAAGGCTCCAGAGGTGATCCTCCGCAATGAAAAGAGGATGCTCCAGGAAGCCGTCGACTCTCTCTTTGACAACTCACGCAAGGCCAATGCCGTCAAGACTGACGCCAACAGGCCTCTCAAGTCGCTCTCTGACAGCCTCAAGGGCAAACAGGGGCGCTTCCGTCAGAACCTGCTTGGAAAGAGGGTTGACTATTCGGCCCGTTCCGTAATCGTCGTAGGTCCTGAGCTCAAGCTTCATGAGACCGGCATTCCGAAAGACATGGCGGCCGAGCTGTACAAGCCTTTTGTGATACGCAAGCTCATTGAGCGGGGCATCGTCAAGACCGTAAAGAGCGCGAAGAAGATCGTTGACCGCAAGGACCCGGTTGTATGGGATATCCTCGAGAATATTCTCAAGGGTCATCCGGTTATGCTCAACCGTGCACCGACCCTTCACAGGCTCGGTATACAGGCCTTCCAGCCCAAGCTTATAGAGGGCAAGGCCATACAGCTCCATCCGCTTGTCTGTACGGCATTCAACGCCGACTTCGACGGTGACCAGATGGCAGTCCACCTTCCGCTCGGCAATGCCGCCGTACTGGAGGCCCAGATGCTTATGCTTGCATCGCATAACATCCTCAACCCGGCCAACGGCGCTCCTATAACCGTTCCCTCGCAGGACATGGTTCTCGGACTTTATTATATCACCAAGGCCCGCAAGAGCACTGAATCAATAAAGGTCAAGGGCGAAGGAACCACGTTCTACTCGCATGAGGAGGTGCACATAGCATATAACGAAAACAAGATAGACCTCCACGCCATCATCAAGGTGAAGGTTGATGACATGGTTGACGGGAAAAAGGTCAATCATATTATTGAGACTACCGTAGGCCGTGTGCTCTTCAATGAGTTCGTGCCGGAGGAGGTTGGTTTCATCAACGAACTCCTGACCAAGAAATCACTCAGGGATATCATCGGCAATGTGCTGAAAAAGGCAGGCACTGCCAAGACGGCTGACTTCCTTGATGACATCAAGGACCTTGGGTTCCGAATGGCATTCACAGGCGGCCTGTCGTTCAACCTTGATGACGTCATCATCCCCGAGGAGAAGGAGATGTTCGTGGAGGAGGGTTATGAGCAGGTCGACGAGGTACTCTCGAACTACAGCATGGGCTTCATCACCAACAATGAGAGGTACAACCAGATCATTGATATATGGACCCATGTCAACGCCCGTCTGACACAGAGTCTGATGAAGCAGCTGTCAACCGACAAGCAGGGCTTCAACTCAGTTTACATGATGCTCGACTCAGGTGCAAGGGGCTCGAAGGAGCAGATCCGTCAGCTCTCGGGCATGAGGGGTCTTATGGCCAAGCCCCAGAAGTCAGGCTCATCAGGGTCGGAGATCATCGAGAACCCCATCCTGTCTAACTTCAAGGAGGGTCTCTCCGTGCTTGAGTACTTCATCTCAACCCACGGTGCCCGTAAGGGTCTTGCTGACACCGCACTGAAGACTGCCGACGCCGGTTATCTTACCCGTCGTCTGGTAGACGTCTCACAGGATGTGATCATAACCGAGGAGGACTGCGGTACGCTGCGCGGACTGGTGGCAACAGCCATCAAGAACAACGAGGAGATCGTGGAGTCACTCTATGACAGGATCCTTGGACGCACAACCGTACATAACATCTATAACCCGCTTACCGGTGAGCTCATCAGCGCTGCCGGCGAGGAGATAACCGAGGAGGTGGCCAACCGCATTGACCAGTCGCCCATTGAACAGGTTGAGATCCGTTCAGTTCTCACTTGTGAATCGAAGAAAGGTGTCTGCGCCAAGTGTTACGGACGTAACCTTGCCACAGGCCGCATGGTTCAGAAGGGCGAGGCAACCGGTGTGATTGCAGCTCAGAGTATCGGTGAACCCGGTACCCAGCTTACCCTGCGTACATTCCACGTGGGTGGTACAGCTTCGAACATCACCACCGAATCAAACCTCGTTGCCAGATACGGCGGTATAGCCGTCATCGAGGAGGTGAGGACCGTCCAGAAGAAAGACCCCGAGAAGGGCAAGGTGGATATCGTCATCGGTCGACTGGGTGAACTCAGGATCGTTGACAAGAAGACAGGCATTGCCCTGACCACACATACCATACCCTACGGCAGCAGGCTTTACATCAAGGCCAACCAGGAGGTACAGAAGGGGGAACTCATATGCGAATGGGATCCGTTCAATGCCGTCATCATCTCGGAAGTGGCCGGTAAGGTGGCATTTGATTACCTCATTGAAGGCGTGACCTTCCGTGAGGAGTCCGATGAGCAGACAGGCTTCAAGGAGAAGGTGATCATCGAGAGCAGGGACAAGACCAAGAACCCGGCCATCAAGATCATGTCTCCGGAAGGGGTGGAGATCAAGACATACAACCTGCCCGTGGGAGCACATCTTGTCACTGACCTCAACAAGCTTGTCGAGGCCGGAGACACCATCGTGAAGATACCAAGGGCAGTAGGCAAATCAGGTGACATCACCGGAGGTCTGCCGCGCGTGACAGAGCTCTTCGAGGCCCGTAACCCGTCCAACCCGGCCATCGTGACCGAGATTGACGGTGAGGTGACCTACGGCAAGATCAAGAGAGGCAACAGGGAGATAACCATCACCTCCAAAACGGGAGAGACGAAGAAGTACCTCGTGCCCCTTTCAAAACAGATCCTTGTTCAGGAGAATGACTACGTCAGGGCAGGCATACCTCTGTCCGACGGCGCCATCACACCTTCGGACATCCTTGCCATCAAGGGCCCGACAAAAGTCCAGGAGTACATTGTCAACGAGATACAGGAGGTATACCGCCTCCAGGGTGTTAAGATCAACGACAAGCACTTTGAGATCATCGTCAGACAGATGATGCGCAAGGTGGAGATCATTGACCCGGGTGACACCAAGTTCCTTGAGCGCCAGGTTGTTGACAAGCTGGAGTTCATGGATGAGAACGACTGGGTTTATGGCAAGAAGATCGTGCTTGATGCCGGCGACAGCCAGAATCTGAGGGCAGGCATGGTGATCACGGCCCGTAAGCTGAGAGACGAGAATTCGTTGCTCAAGCGCCGTGACCTCAAGCTGATTGAGGCAAGGGATGCGGTACCGGCAACATCACAGCAGGTGCTGCAGGGTATAACCCGCGCCGCTCTCCAGACAAACAGCTTCTTCTCCGCAGCTTCATTCCAGGAGACCACCAAGGTTCTGAATGAAGCGGCTATCCTGGGGAAGATAGACTTCCTTGAGGGCCTGAAGGAGAATGTTATCGTCGGACATCTTATCCCGGCCGGAACCGGTCTCAGGGAGTACAATAACATTATCGTTGGCTCTCTTGACGACTATGAGTCACTTGTGCATGCCGGACAACAGAGCACCAGCGAGGTTGAACAGGATTAAACATCATCATCATGGCAGAAAACAAGAATCCGGGCCAGTTTAATATTGAACTCAGTGAGGAGGTTGCCGAAGGTGTATATTCAAACCTTGCAGTGATAACCCACTCACCGGCTGAGTTTGTCCTTGATTTCATACGGATAATGCCCGGCGTACCCAAGTCGAAGGTCAAATCGAGGATCATTCTTACGCCGGAGCACGCCAAGCGTTTAGTGGCAGCTCTCAGTGACAATATCTCAAAGTATGAGGCCGCACACGGTCCGATACGCGAGGTGAAGGGCTCCGGACCGATAATGCCGGTCACTTTTGGCGGCCCAACAGCCCAGGCATGAGAAATTAACATATTAAATATGAGCCGGTTGATTATTCAACCGGCTTTCTTTTTTGCAGAGACGGAAAATAAACGTTATTTTGTGCGTGGATAAAAGGTGAACTGATGAAAGGAAAAAGGATACTGGCAAACATTTCGATAGCCCTGATGATCATAGCGGGGGTTGTTTTGTCAGGGGGCTGCAAGAAACAGCCGAAATGCGGATGCGACGGCGATGCACTTGACACTTTGGATGTGATGCATGTTTATATTTCGTATGATGCCGACACGAAAACAGCACGTTTCTCACCCATTTATGATTCATATTCCGTATACTACTTCTGTAACCCTTCAGAGTGGATGAGCGAACTTACCAAGTTCAGCCAGGGTGAGGAGATCCTTATCTCCGGACCCTATTTTTATGAGTGCAACTACCTTATGAACGCCAGTAATTCGTACCAGTACAGCTATATGAAGGTCTATCAGATCGACGTAACGAATGTGGGAGCCTACGAGTACGGTAAGTGATGTTTCCGGCTGAAACGGTCAAGCCCCTGATCAAGTGGCGCAATATAACATATCCTTCATCGGTGCAGGCAATGTGGCGGAGTCACTGTCTGCAGGACTGACGGCTGCCGGACACCGGATATTATCCGTTGCGTCACGGCGCGGTGACAGCGCCAGGGCTCTGGCTGAGGCAGCAGGGGCTGAATGGCGGCGTAATCTGTCGGTACCCCGGAACTGTGACATCCTCTTTCTGACCGTCACTGACACGGCAGTGGCGGAGGTGGCATCGGAAGCAGACATCCCCCTCCATACACTTGTTGCACACACTGCAGGCAGTGTTCCCCTGGCCGCCCTGGGCAGAGAAAAAGGCGCCGGAGTACTGTATCCGCTGCAGACATTTACAAAAGGCTTTCCTCCTGACCTCAGAAAGGTGCCTTTCTTTATCGAGGCCACCGACAACCATTCGCTGGAGATACTGAGAGAGCTTGGCAACAGCATGGGTGCCGGAGCATGGGACTGTGACTCCCTGCAGAGAAGACACCTCCATGTGGCAGCAGTCTTCACCAATAACTTTTCGAATTTCATGATGACGGCAGGCGAAGCCATAGCTGCGGAAGCCGGTTTTGACCCTGCGCTGCTGCACCCCCTGATGGAAGAGACCATCCGCAAGTCGCTGCGCACCGGACCCGCCGCAGCCCAGACCGGACCTGCTGTGAGACATGACACCGACACAATAAAAAGTCATCTCGAATTACTATCTTTCTCACCTGAATACCAGAAACTGTACCGGCTTGTCAGCAAAATGATAGCCGGCTATTATAAGCAGAGCAGATGACCAACTTCAAGGAAGAGCTACGTGGTGTGAAGGCATTCGTGTTTGATATTGACGGTGTGCTGTCAACCCAGACAATAGCCCTTTCAGTATGGGGCGTGCCGCTGCGGACCGTTAACCTCAGAGATGGCTATGCCCTTCAGCTGGCAGTGAAAAAGGGATATCATGTGGGAGTGATCTCAGGGGCCAACTCAAAGGAATACATTAAACGCCTCAGAACACTCGGCGTCAATGAGATATACCTTAATTCCAGGACAAAGAGCGAGAGCATGAAGGAGCTTGTTGCCAAATGGAATGTGGATCTCAGGAATGTCCTGTACATGGGTGATGACATCCCGGATTTCAATGTGATGAAGATGGTTGGCCTGCCCGTATGCCCTGCTGATGCTGACAGCGAGATTAAACAGGTTGCCCTGTACATCTCAGATAAGCGCGGGGGTGAAGGATGTGTACGTGATGTGATTGAACAGGCACTGAGACTGCATAATAACTGGATGGATCATGAAGCTTTCTCGTGGTGAGAGGATAAAAGACCTGCTGACACTTGTCAGGCTCCCTAACCTGCTTGTGGTGGCAGTGACAATGATGCTCATGAGGTATGCCGTCATCAGGCCCCTCCTGGGTGCCATGCCGGTCGCTCTTGCTGAGGATCCGTTTGTAGAAACCATAATGTCATTCCGGCTGGGATGGTTCGATTTCGTGATACTTGTCATATCGACCTGCCTTATCACGGCTGCCGGTTATGTCATCAATGATTATTTCGATATCCGGGCTGATCTCATCAACCGCGGAACCATTATCGTTGGCAATACCGTTACCAGGCGCATGGCCATGTTCTACCATAACGTCCTGAATATCCTCGGAGTAATAGGCGGAACATATGTCTCCGCCCGCATAGGGTTCTTCTGGCTGGGAATCATCTTTGTCCTTACCTCCGGCCTGCTCTACTTCTACTCCGCCACCTACAAGAGACAATTCCTTATTGGTAACATCATCGTCGCCGTGCTGGTGGCCATGGTCCCCATGCTTGTGGTCATCTATGATGGTGCCCCCATCTACTCATACTATTCACAAGCCTCTGTGGATTTTCCGGGGGTGGCCATTCTCTTTTACTGGGTGGGAGGCTTTGCGCTATTCGCATTTCTGACCACCCTCATCCGCGAGATAATAAAAGACATGGAGGACTGTGAGGGCGACAGGGAAACGGGAAGAAAGACACTGCCGGTCATATCAGGACTGCTGACGTGCAAGTCAGTTGTCATATTTCTTTCGCTTATGACAGTTGCTCTCCTTTACATCACATGGTTCACCTTTCTTAATGACAGGATAACCCTGATTTATGTTTCACTCCTTCTGACAGTCCCGTTTGCCCTGGTCATCTATAAAATCATTACCGGGAAGGAGAAGCATCAGTTTCATACCGCCAGCAGGCTGATGAAACTGATCATGCTTGCAGGCATCCTGTATTCTCTTGTTGCAGGGGCTATCATCACATCGGGGAAAATATTGTAGGATGATTTCGGACGGGTTACAGGAGTACTCTCTTATACTGGCCTCAGCGTCGCCAAGGCGACATCAGCTTCTGGAGGAGGCCGGGTTCAGGTTCAGGACGGCAACGGTTGATTATGAGGAGCGATGGCCCGCTCATCTCCGCGGACTGGAAATAGCCGAGTTCCTGGCTGCCGGCAAGTCTGAAGCCTGGGGCGCAACGGTTGCTCCCGGCGAGATAATCATCACAGCAGATACGGTTGTCTGGTGCCATGAAACTGTACTGGGCAAACCGCAGGATGAGGGAGAGGCCATGGAATTCCTGAGGCTGCTGTCAGGCTGCAGGCATGAGGTGATCACAGCGATATGCCTGAGAGACAGCGGGAAACGTCATACCTTCTCAGTCACCACCGGCGTCACATTCAGAATCCTGCAGGAGGAAGAGATATTATTTTATGTAAGGAACTACCGCCCCTTTGACAAGGCCGGCGCCTATGGCATACAGGAATGGATAGGGCTGAGAGGCATAACACGAATTGAAGGATCATATTACAATGTAGTGGGCATGCCTGTCAGCGATCTTTATGCTGAACTGCTCTGGTTTACAGGAAACAAAACAAAACAGATATGAACAAAAAACTTATCATTATCGCCCTGCTTGTGGCGCTTTTCTCACCGGCAGCTCTTGCTGACGAAGGTATGTGGATACCTGTCCTTATCGAGAAATACAATATCAGCCTGATGCAGGAAAACGGCTTCAAACTCACTGCCGAAGATATCTACAGCATCAACAAGGCTTCGATGAAGGATGCCGTCGTCCTGTTCGGAGGCGGATGCACCGGTGAATTCATATCCGACAAGGGACTGATAATCACAAACCACCACTGTGGTTACGGATCTATACAGAATCATTCAACCCTTGAGCATGATTACCTTGCAGACGGCTTCTGGGCAGCCTCGACGAAAGAGGAGTTGACGAACCCCGGGCTTTCGGTAACCATTCTCAAGTATATGGAGGATGTCACCGGCAGGGTGCTCGAGGGGGTCACTGACGACATGGGGAAGGAGAAACGCGAAGCAACAATCAATGCCAACATCACCGCCATCAATACCGAAGCTACCAGAGGCACCCATTATCTCTCCGCGGTGAGACCGTTCTTCCTCGGCAACCAGTATTTCCTGATCGTCAATGAGGTATTCCGCGACGTCAGGCTGGTGGGAGCTCCTCCTTCAGCCATCGGCAAATTCGGGGGCGACACTGACAACTGGGTATGGCCTCGCCATACCGGCGACTTCTCTCTCTTCAGGGTCTATGCTGACAGTGAAAACAAACCTGCAGCCTATGCTGCCGAAAACGTCCCTTACAAGCCTGCATATCACTTCCCCGTTTCGCTGGCAGGGGTAAGCGAGGGCGACTTTACAATGGTTTTCGGGTATCCCGGAAGAACCCAGCAGTACGCACCCTCACATCATATAAAAATGCTTAAGGATGTCATCTATCCCAAACAGGTGGAGATACGCGGCAAAAAGATATCCATTATGGAACAGGAGATGGCAAATGATCCCCTGAAAAGACTGAAATACTCGGGCAAGTCATTCGGCCTGGCCAACGGATGGAAGAAATGGATAGGGGAGATACAGAGCCTTGACAACATGAACGGCGTTGAAAAAAAGGAGGAATTTGAGAAGGCGTTTATGGCCTGGGTTGAAGCTGAACCGGTGCGCACGCAGAAATACGGCAAAATTTTGGACCAGTACGCTGAAATTTATGAGAGGTATGTAGAGTATTACCTCGTCAATATATATACAAATGAGGTCTTCGGTTCTTCGGGGGCAGAGTCGGTAAGTCTTGCAGGAGGATTCAGGAGGGCCATGGAGCTGGCATCACAACAGAGCCCCGAACTGGGCAAGGAGCTTCAGAGGCTTAAGGATTATGCGGGTAACTTTTTCAGGAACTATGACCAGGATGTCTCCAAAAAGCTCTTTGTTGCGGTCATGGATCTTTACGGCAAGAATATTGATCCTGCATGGCAGACAGAGGCCTACAGGGAGCTTTACGCATCATGCAGGGGCGACTTCGGGGCTGTGGTTGACAAGCTCTTTGCGAAATCGATGTTCACTGATGAGGCCAGGGTGAATGCCCTGCTGAACAGATTTGATCCAAAGAAGGTGCAGAAGGATCCTTTCTACATCCTTGCCATCTCCTCAGGGGATCTGATAGAAACGAAGGTGAGGCCTGAGCTGGTTTCATATGACGCCCGGCTCAGTGAGCTGAATAAGCTTTACATGGCGGCACAGATGGAGCAGGGTAAGGACAAGGTCTTTTATCCTGATGCCAATTCAACACTGAGGCTCGCTTACGGCAAGGTGATGGGATATGATTCCCGCGATGCCGTCTGGCACAAGCACCAGACGACCCTCACCGGGGTCATGGAGAAGGACAACCCTGATATCTATGATTACGATGTTCCCGACAGGCTGAAGGAGCTTTATAAGCAGAAGGACTTTGGCAGGTATGCCGTCAACGGTGATGTTCCCGTATGCTTCATCGCCAACAATCACACTACAGGGGGCAACTCCGGAAGCCCTGTCCTGAACGCTGAGGGTCACCTGATAGGGGTTAACTTTGACCGCGCATGGGAAGGCGTTGCTTCAGACATCATGTACAACCCGAGGCAGAGCCGGAACATCAGCCTTGACATCCGCTATGTGCTTTTTATCATCGACAAGTTTGCCGGCGCAGGCTATCTCATTGAGGAGATGACACTGGTTGGCGGTTCTCAGAATACTCTTTGACCTGGAACATGAAGGCCTGTAGCCGGGTCTCAAGCGACACGGTGTCCTGCCCGTCATAGGGTATATTGAGAAAGGGGATATTGTTGTGGTCCTTGCGGAATGAATCGCTCACCGAGGCGACGAGGGTTCCGGGCATGCAGGTGAACGGGAGTATGGCGGCAATGCCCGAGACTCCCCTTTCGGCAAGGGCAGCCGATGAGCCCATGGCTATCGGCGGGTCGCCGTCATAGAATTCGCTTACATACCTGTTGCTCAGTTTCAGTATCTCATGGAGAGATACATCCTTGGTGGTGTCGGTGTATTTGTGGATGCCCCGGAGGAGATAATCCACTATCACCTCCTGCCCGATACCCTGTATCTTCGATTTTATCAGTCCCCTCTTGTCATTTTTCCACTTGCTGTCGCGGCCATAGCGGTGAGTGGAATAGGTGATCCATTCCGAGAAGGGGCCTATAACCACTTCAGCACCAAGGGCCTCGAGCCTGTTGGCGATATTGCCGTTGCAACCGGCATTGTCACGCATATAGATCTCTCCCAGCACAGCAACCACCGGCCTGCGGTGGCTCCTGTCGGCCTTAATGGCCATGAACTCATTGGCTATGCCAACGAGCACGCCGCGCAGTCCCCTGCTGTTATTCTCGATGCACTTCTCAACTTTCTTTATTGCCGCCTGGTAGACCGCTTCGGTTTCACCCGGATTCAGCTCGTAGGGCCTTATCTCACGGTACAGCTTCCTGATGTAGTCAAATGACACAAAGCCTTTCCACGCGTTGATCCTGAACTTCTGACTCTTGTCGCCTGCCAGGTCAGCATATGAGGTGTCGTTTGAAGGAGTCACCAGCTCCGCATCCCTGTAGCCCAGTCTGTCAAAGAGAATCCTCTGGAACTGGTTGTACTGCCCGAAACGGCATGGGCCGTTATGGTCAGGCATGAAGAAACTCATCTTGGAGGGGTCTCCGCCCGGCTCCATAAGCTTCTTGAGGAAGCTGCCCGTGGTGCATATCATCGGGAAGCACTCCTTTGAGGAGGTGTACTTCCTTCCCAGCTCAATATCTTCATCAGTCTGTTTTGGCAGAACCTCCGAAGGAATGCCTATGCTTCGCGCTGCCGCCGCCACAAAATAGGCGCCGTCATGCATGTAGGGAAAATAGAGGGTCCTGTCAACAGGCGGCTTTGACGGACTGGGTCGCGGCCGTATGATGTCAAACTCCTTCTTCTCATTCTGCTCAGCGCCCTTAAGGCTGTCAAGAAAAGCCTCGATGCGGGTCACCATGCCGGCATCGGCAGAGTGCTCGTCAACCTCCAGGTGGAGGAACGGTTTGCCCTTCAGCTCTTCGGTGACATAGTGCCAGATAAATGAGTCGGGCCCGCACCTGAAGTTGCTGATATAGACTGCATAAAGACCATCGGTTCTGGCTACATACTGCGCCGCGGCAATCATCTTCTGCCCGTTGGGCCAGTACATGTTGCGATAGTTGCCGTAGATATGTGACAGCGAGAGATCAAGCATGTCAAGGGGAATGGGCATCACATCCTGAGCCAGAAGCTTCTCGGTGAGATTTAGGTTGAGATGCGGGTCAGCGCTGTTATACGGTCTGCCCAGGATGATCACCGGCCGGCATCCGGAGGGGATGTTTGCCATTACCTCACGACCCAGTTCCACAAGAGACTTCTCAAATGAGACCTGAACGCCGTCAGCCTTGTAGATGGCCTTCCTGATCATTTCGCCCTTAAGGTCGAACCTGTCACCGAAGAATGCGGTCAGCTCCTTCACCAGTGCACGCTCAAAATACCTGAAGTGGAGGGTGGGAGTGAGGAACTTTGAATCATCAACCTTGCCGCGGAGGGCAGCCTTTACCATGAAGGGGTACGACTGTATCCATGGGCAGTTGGAGTTAGTGGTTTTATCGCCCTCCTTGTATTTGCCGCTGACGATGAAGGGCAGAAAGACATAATCGACACCCCTGTCAATCAGGTCAATGACGTGTCCGTGCATCAGCTCAACGGGCAGGCAGGTCTCGGAGGTCATGGTTTCAATTGACTGCGTCATCAGTTTCTTGTCAGACTCTCTCGACAGAACCACATTGAATCCCAGCTCTTCGAAGAAGGTCCTCCAGAACGGGAACTGCTGGTAATAAACCATCAGCGCCCTCGGGATGCCTATGGTAGGCTTGCCGGCCGGCTCTGTCTCCCTGTAGTCTCCCATGAGCATCTCAATCCTCTTTTTGAACAGGTTGGGGATGTGACCT
>CAWDHN010000005.1:0-298806 GCA_963802145.1 uncultured Rikenellaceae bacterium | reverse complement strand
TCAGGGAACATCCTTCCGGCTGAGGTGGCCTGGGCTATAATCTCATTGACGAAGACCCCGCCAATTAGTCCGACAGCCAGCTTGCCCCCGGTGCCTGTCAGGGCAACGCCTTTAATAGTGTCAGCAGGATGTTCCTGCAGAATTGAAGTGAGACGCTCATGCAGCACATTGAATGGCTTGCCGTGAACATAATCGTAATAGTCTTCAACAATAATATAATTGTCATCAAGCAGAACGGTGTTCAGTGATACTGATCCGATGTCAAGACCGAGATAGAACTGTCCGTTATCTGCTGCAGATAAAGGTCCTTTATTCATAGTAATCAGGATTTAGTCGGCTGCCCCCCTCAGGGTTCAGATTGCGAATATAAATATTTATGCTCATAATAAAAGGGAATGTGCATAAATGTGATATTGACGGATTTAAACCAAAAAGACAGGCCGCCATATAGTGTCGGCCTGTCTTTAATCCTGTCTGCAGCCCCGGAGGGGCGGTCTGTTTGTGGCCCCGCAGGGCATTCTGTCTGCAGTCCTAAAGAGTGGGACTGTTTTTAGCTTTTAGTTCATCAGGATCTTCATGTCCTCATCAACCGTGGTAATACCTGCTATGCCGAATTTTTCGACCAGCACATTAACTACGTTGGGTGACAGGAAGCCCGGGAGTGTCGGCCCGAGGTGTATGTTTTTCACACCCAGGTAGAGCAGTGCAAGGAGGACGATGACAGCCTTCTGTTCATACCATGCGATGTTGAATGCTATCGGCAGCTCATTGATGTCATCCAGCTTGAATGCGTCCTTGAGCAGCAGGGCGGTCACTGCCAGTGAGTATGAGTCATTGCACTGCCCGGCGTCGAGAACACGGGGTATACCGTTGATGTCGCCCAGTTTGAGCTTGTTGTACCTGTATTTGGCGCAGCCAGCCGTCAGGATGACAGTGTCCTTCGGCAGGTTCTCGGCAAACTCGGTGTAGTAGTTGCGACTCTTCATGCGTCCGTCGCAGCCCCCCATGACAACAAATTTCCTGATGGCGCCGCTCTTTACTGCCTCAACAACCTTATCGGCAAGCAATGCCACCTGGTTATGGGCAAAGCCTCCGACGAGGGTGCCTGTCTCTATCTCCGTGGGAGCAGCGCATCTCTTTGCGTGAGCAATGATTGCCGAGAAGTCCTTCTCCTTGCCCGGCTCCCTGTCGGGGATATGGGGGCATCCCGGATAACCTGACGAGCCGGTAGTGTAGATCCGGTCATTGTAGCTTTCGCGCAGCGGCACAATACAGTTGGTGGTGAAGAGTACCGGTCCGTTGAAGGTCTCAAATTCGGTTGTCTGTTTCCACCACGAGTTGCCGTAGTTACCGACAAAATGCTTGTATTTCTTGAAAGCGGGGTAGTAGTTTGCCGGGAGCATCTCACTGTGCGTGTAGACGTCAACGCCTGTGCCGTCAGTCTGGCGCAGCAGCTCCTCCATGTCCTTCATGTCATGTCCGCTGATGAGGATAGCCGGGTTTTTCCTTACACCCAGGTTGACCTCGGTGATCTCGGGGTTTCCGTAGGCGGTGGTGTTGGCCTTGTCAAGAAGCGCCATCACCTCAACACCGTGCTTGCCGGTCTCAAGTACCAGTGCCACGAGCTCATCAGCCGTCAGGCTGTCGTTGGTGGTGGCCGCAAGGGCACGCTGTATGAATGCGTCAACGTTGTCACTGTTGAACCCCAGGTTGCCTGCGTGTTCAGCATACGCTGCCGTACCCTTGACGCCGTAAATGACCAGCTCACGCAGTGAACGTACATCCTCGTTCACGGTTGTGAGGACACCTGTCTTCTCACCCATTTCGACAAGATCCTGCTCGCCGGCGGGTTTCCATGACGTGCTTGCATGCAGGTTTGCAGGGATGGTTATACCGTGGCTCTTCATCTCACCGATGAATTTCTCCCTCAGGGCGATACCCTCATTGATCCTTTCAAAGATCCTTGCCTTGTCAAAGTTGGCATTCGTGATGGTTGTGAAGAGAGCCTCCTGCACGAACCTGTCAACCTTTGCATTTGAATAGCGGTTCCCGCGGGCTATGGTACCGAGTATCGAGATACCCTTTGCCACCCAGACCAGCAGATCCTGCGCCTGTGCAACATCATCCGTCTTTCCGCATACGCCTCTTGCGACGCATCCGGTTCCTTTTGCCGTTTCCTGGCACTGAAAGCAAAACATGCTCATTTCTTAAGTTTTTTGGTTTATGTTAAAACAAATATTTTATATCCATTCGTCACTGAGGATCTTCCCGTCGATGCTCACCATTATTGCCTTGACCGGCACTTTCCTTGAGGCTCGTGCCATGGCAGCGCGGACCATCTGCATCAGACCCCCGCAGCAGGGTACTTCCATCATCATGACGGTGATGGTATTCACTTTAGCAGTATCAATCATGACTGTCAGTTTCTCAACATATGTCTCGGTGCCGTGATCGAGTTTCGGGCATGCTATCGCCAGCGCTTTTCCCTTAAGGAAGCTGTTGTGAAACGATCCCAGCGAAAACGCCACGCAATCCGCTGCCAGCAGCAGGTCAGCGCTCCTGTATGCCGGTGAGTTGGGGTTGACCAGGTGCATCTGTACAGGCCAGTGGGTCAGCTGCGATGGAATCACACCTTCTGCCGGGGCTGATACTGCCGCGGGAGCCATGATTCTCTCCCTGCTGCCGGGGCAGCCGCCGTCGTTATGGCCGTGTCCTCCGTGCCCTCCGGCTCCGCTGTGAGCTCCTTGTCCTCCATGTCCTCCATGTCCTCCGTGCCCTCCGGCTCCGCTGTGAGCTCCTTGTCCTCCTCCGTGCCCTCCGGCTACGCTCCTCCATGTCCTCCGTGCCCTCCGGGAGTTCCATGTCCTCCGTGCCCGCCGGGGGCATTGGCAGTTCCATGAGCGCCATGCTCACCATGCCCGGCATGAGCGACAGGGGCAGCATTTGCCTGACCACTTTTCCCGTTGACAGTATCAAGAACCTCCTCTACGCTGAATACCAGTTCTTTACTGTGCACTTGAAGCCAGGTGGAGCCCTCCTCCAGGTATCCGTACTCATGATGATCCTTCAGATGCCTGAGATGGGCGATGACCGTATTGGCTCCCTTTGTAACCATTTCGCTGATCACTGCTATCTCATCATATGGGGCAGCCTCACGCCTCTCGATGGTTATCGCACCCTCGGGACAGTGCCCTATGCATGCACCAAGACCGTCGCACATCAGCTCAGACACCAGCCTTACCTTACCATCAATAACCTGCAGGGCGCCTTCATGGCAGTTGGGTACACAGAGACCGCATCCGTTGCACTTCTCATCATCTATCCTTATTATGTCTCTCAGCATATCCTTTGTTTAAGGTTTCAATGCAAAGGTACCCTATAAACAAAACATGGTATGTAACATATGTTACAAGTTACATAAATTATTAATTTTAAACAAAAAAATGAAGTTTCCGGTTCTGGGCAAATCTCCTCTTTTCAAGGGTCTCGTTGATACCGAGATCGAGAGTCTTATTAACAGTGTAAATTACAGGGTCAGATTCTATCCGGCCGGATCCGTTGCCGCGCTTGCAGGAGAGGAGATAGCATCCGTGATGATAGTGCTCTCGGGGAGCATGAAGGGCGAAATGACCGATCTGGCAGGCCGCACCATAAAAATAGAGGATGTCAGTCCTCCGCAGGCTCTTGCCTCAGCATTCATATTCGGGGCCGGGGCGCAGTACCCTGTCAATGTCATTGCAAATATTGATTCGGAGCTTCTGATAATTGGAAAAGCCGACTATCTGACCCTCATGGCGAATGACAGGCGTATCCTCTCAAATTACCTGACGGTGGTATGCACAAAAGCTCTGTTTCTCTCTGGCAAGCTCAGGTTTCTCTCGTTCCATACCATCAAGGGGAAGTATGCGCATTACCTGTCATCGCTTCCCGGAGCAGCCACTGGCAGGGTGCAGATTGACCGCACCCAGCAGGAACTCTCGGAGTTCTTCGGGGTGACACGTCCCTCTCTTGCCAGGGCCATTGGGGAGATGGAGAAGGATGGGCTTATCTCGGTTGAAAGGCGCGAGGTACGGATTCTGGATATCAGGGGTCTGTCAAGGCTTTCGGGAGTGTGACGGCAGCCAGGTCAGATGAGCAGATCGCGGCCCTTTTTCCCCTGTGAGGGTCCGGGGAGAATAACCGTGAAGCAGGTGCCGCTGCCCGGCGTACTGTCGACGGTGATGGTACCTTTACTGATGGTGACCAGCTCATAAACCAGTTTGAGACCTATTCCTGTACCCTTCTCATGATCAGTGCCATGCGTAGTATCGATCTCATGGCCCGTAAAGAGTTTTCTCTGCCTCTCTTCACTGATGCCAACACCGTTGTCGCAAATCTTTATTGTCACCCAGTCGGCGGACTCTTCCCGCCCCTTTACATGGACAGTCACCCTGCCACCGCGGTTGGTGTATTTGATGGCATTGGAGAGAAGGTTCCTTATGATAATGTCGGCGAGATCCCTGTCAAACCATCCCTTTGACCTGCCTACCTGCGTAAAATTGAGGGAGATATTCTTCCTGTCGGCACTGTCTTTCAGTATGCTTATGTTGGTCAGGATGATATCTGCCAGATCGTTCTCCGCAGGAGCATTTCGTATCATATCTTCCTGTCCTCTTCCCCAGACAAGCATGTTCTCAAGGAGGGTGATCAGCATCTGCGAATACTGGATGCATGAGTCGGCAAGCGACTCGGTTTTGTCGCGGTATTCCTCTTCCTTAAGCAAGTAAAGGGAATAGAGGATATTCACCACGGGGCTCCGCAGGTCATGGGATATGACTGAGAAGATCTTGTTCTTGAGGCTGATTGTCTCAGAGAGCTTCCTGTTCTGCTGTGCTATCTCTTCATTGCGCGCGTTCAGTTCGTCACTCTTTTCACTCAGCTCCCTGGTTCTCTCTCTGACCCTGGTCTCGAGATTACGGTTCAGCTCCTCAAGCTCCGCCGAGAGCTGCTCCCTCTCCCTCCCCCTGACGATCCACTCGCGTATCAGCAGGGTAGCCTGGATCAGGACAAAGACCAGCATCAGGAATGAGAGTATGTAAAGCTGCTGATTCTCCTCGAGGGCGTTTGCAAGCAGAATGTCGGCAATGATTCCTATACCCACGGCAAGGAACCCGATCAGATAGAACAGATCACTCCATCTCTTCCTCATCGCACCCCTGATGCTCATCATAATAGCATAGAGGAGTACAATCATGGCTGTTGCCTGGATTACCCATACCGAATAGGAGAACAGGTAAACCGGAAGAAAGAGCACAAGGGCAACTCCTGCCAGGAAAACTGCATCCACGGCGAGGGCAAAGCGCCTGAACCACAGGGTGGGGTATATCAGGTAAGCCAGCCATGCTCCTGAAGCTATCATCATATAAAGGATCAGGTACTCACCCCTGATTATCATGTACCAGTTCCTGAAGTCCGCAATTGATATCAGGTACGGAGCTGACAGGAAGGGTCTGAGTGCAATGCATAGCACCAGTACGGAGAACATCAGCAGTTTCTTGTCGCGCCTGTCGAGCATGTAGAATATGAAGAAGAAAAGGAAGGAGGCGAACAGCATTCCCGATGCTGCTATTGAGACGAACCACTGGTTTGTGAAGTTGGTCTGTATGGTATGGAATGTGCCTGCCTTGAGCGGCATCCAGAAGCCACCTCTGCGGTGCTCATAGTTTGATACCCGTATCAGGAGCTCAAGGGTATCTTTGTCAGGGGTATAACTGAAGAAGAGAGGCTCGTATGCCGGAATCGATTCGGCCCGGCTGCGTGCCGGTGTGCCGTTTCTCGCCATGGTGACGCCGTTGACGGCTATCTCGTATGACGTATCGAAGACAGGCATGTCAAACCCCATGCGGTCACGGTATCCCGAGGGCAGCAGGATCAGGGCCCTGTATGTTCCGAAGCCAAAACGCGGCAGCTTCTTGCCGTCAACGGTGTATTCATTCCAGTAGCCTGGCACCCTGCCGTAGCAGTCAGGGTGCAGGCTGTCTGAAATTTCTCCCGGAGTGCCGTAGATGAATGTGCTGAAATAGAACTCCCACCCGCCGTTCATCCGCACGGTGAACTCATCACCCTGCTGGATATGCCTCAGGTCAAGCACCCCCTCCGCCACCCTCACAGGTGAGGGTTGGGTCTGGCATGACATGAGAAGCAGGCAGAGCAGCGCAATGGTAATACTTTTCAGCGCACTCACCCCGATATTCATTACTAATTGCTTAAGAAGCCGCGGTTTTCCAGGAGGGCCTCTATGTTCGGTTCACGTCCCCTGAAGGCTATCCACATCTCAAGCTCATCCTTTGATCCCTTGCGGGCCAGGATCTCCTTCTCGAAACGGGCTGCAACCTCTCGGTTGAAGATGTCTCCTGTCTCCTTGAACGCCTTGAATCCATCGGCGTCAAGCTGTTCACACCAGATGTAGCTGTAGTACCCTGCTGAATAGCCACCTATGATATGGTTGAAGTAGGTCGACCTGTAACGGGGAATTATCTCGCTGATCAGGCCGTACTTTTCCATCGCCTTCTTCTCAAACTCACCCACGTTTATCTCAACCGGTTCGGTCAGCGAGTGGTACTCCATGTCAAGTGAGGAAGCCGCCAGGTACTCAACTGTGACGAAGCCCTGGTTGAACTTGCCTGCCTTCCCGATCTTTTCAATCAGTGCATCAGGAATGACCTCGCCTGTCTGGTAATGCTTTGCGTACACCTTCAGTACTTCAGGTTCGAAGACCCAGTGCTCCATTATCTGTGACGGCAGCTCGACGAAGTCGCGCGAGGTTCCGCTGGTATACTCAGTGTTGGAGAGGAGGTTGTGAAGTGCATGACCGAATTCGTGAAACAGGGTGCTTGCCTCGTCGGGCGTGAGGAGCGAGGGGGTATCGCCTGAAGGAGGTGTGAAGTTTGTTACCATGCTAACCAGCGGAGTGACGAACTTGCCCTTCTCATCAAGCCTCTGCGGTCTGATGCCGCTGCACCATGCGCCGCCGCGCTTGGAGGCCCTCGGGTGGTAGTCAATCATGAGAATGCCGACATGCTTGTTGTCACGCTTTACCTCAAAGGTCTTTACATCAGGATGATAGAGAGGGATGTCATTACGCTCCGCAAATTCGAGACCGTAGAGTTTATTGGCGACATAAAACATGCCGTCAGTGACGTTTTTGGCTGAGAAATAGGGCTTTGTCTCTTCGTCGCTGAGATCATACTTCTCCTTGCGTATCTTCTCGGTGTAGTAGAACCAGTCCCACGGCTCGAGTTTAAACTTACCGCCTTCCCTGTCAATCAGCTCCTGCTGTGCAGCAGCCTCTGCCTTTGCAACCGGCAGGGCAGCTTCCCATATCTGAGCAAGGAAATTCAGCACTGTCTCGGGCTCTTTGGCCATGTTGCGCTCCAGCACATAGTCGGCATGACTCTCGTAGCCGAGAAGCCTGGCCTTTTCCACGCGCAGCCTGATTATATCGGCAAGAATCTGGTTGTTGTCACGTTCATTGCCGTTGTTGCCGCGCATCATGTAGCCACGGAACATCTTTTCCCTCAGCGCCCTGTTGTCAGCGTAAGTCATGAATGGGAAATAACTGGGGGCCTGGAGAGTGAAGAGCCATTTGCCTTCCATCCCCTTTGCCTTTGCGGCATCGGCAGCCTGAGCCCTGATGCCTTCGGGGAGGCCTGACAGATCCGCCTCATTTTCAATTACAAGGGTAAAGGAATTTGTTTCTGCAAGCAGGTTTTCACCGAATTTCACACCCAGCAGGGAAAGTTCACTGTTGAGCTTGCGCAGTTTATCCTTGTCTTCAGGAGAGAGACCGATACCGTTGCGTATAAAGCCCAGGTACTGGTCTTCAAGCAGCTTGCTCTCCTCAGGTGTGAGGTTGAACTTGTCACGGTTCTCGTAAACCGATTTTATTCTCTCAAACAACTTCTCATTCAATGAGATATCATCCCTGTGCTTTGAAAAGAGAGGAGACATCTCCCTTGACAGGGCCTGGATGGAGTCGTTGGTGTTTGCCCCGGAGAGGGGGCCCCACGCCCGCTGTACCTTTGTCATCAGCTCCCCGGTGAATTGCATTGCCCGGATTGTGTTGTCGAAGGTGGGCTCCTCCGTATTGTTAATGATGGCATTGACCTCTGCCATCTCTTCTTCCATGCCCTTCAGGAAGGCCGGTTTGAAATGTTCAAATTTGATCAGGTCAAAGGGGGGCACCTCGAATGGTGTATCCCAGTCGCAGTAAAAAGGATTCTCGCAGCTCTCCTTCTTGCAGGAGACCGCTCCGAGAGAAACAAGCAAAATCATAGTAAGCAGTTTTTTCATAATGGTAGCATTTGGGTTTAGGCGGTTAAAAATATGTATAAATGGCAACAAATCAAAAACTGTAAGGAAATGATCCGTCTTTCTGCCCCAAAAGCGGTCGAGAATTGCTATCGGTATTCGATGAGCGGGTCGCCCTTTTTTACCTTGTCGCCGCTCTTCACCAGTATCCTGCTCACCACTCCGTCACGGTCAGAGCGCACCTCCCTGATGCTCTTTCCGATAGTGAGATACATCAATATCTCATCCTTCTTCACCTCTTCGCCGCTATTGATAAGCTCTTCCTCAGGCCAGTAGGTATAGGTGGCGCCGGAATATATCAATACGGTGCCGTCCTCCGGAGCGGGGAGAAACTGCTTCTTTGAGACCTTTACCGGTCCACCCTGATTCATCTCGGCCTTTTTGTCTTCCACCTCCCTGAGGAAGCGGGTCCTGGCCGCACCTGACTTATAATCACGGTACTGCCTGTCGTGCATCGCCAGCTCGAACAGTTCCTCCTCATCATCGCCGGGGGGCCATTTGTTATCCTCCATCTCCTTACGGTAGCCTTCGAGGGCATCAGGATAGTTATCCTGAGGATTGCCTTCGTAGAACTCTTTTCCCTCTCGCTTTGCCAGCTCAATCAGCTCCGGTGCCAGCGGGCCGGGCAGCTTGCCGGCGCGCCCGAGCAGCATGTCCCAGGTGTTGGGGTCTATCATTGCAAAGCGCTCCTTGCCATTCACAATGGAGACGATGTTCATGAGCGCCACATTCTTCACGTACTGGCTGAAGGGTGTCACCAGCGGCGGATACCCCATCATGGGCCAGATGTGTTCCACCTCCCTGAAGAGCCATACAACAAGCTCGTCTTCCGATAGTTCCGGCTTGCTCTTTGCCTTCAGCGCCGCATTGATGCCCTGGTGGACCCCCTTCAGGTCAGCCATCATGCTGCCCATCATGCCTCCCGGAAGCCCTGAGCCGATCAGGAGGGAGGTCATCTGCCTGTTACGCGGGTCGATGAAATATCCAAGGAAATCGTCTATGAACTCCTGCGTGAGCGATCTGACCTTCATGTACTCATCCATGTTTATCTCCGGAACATCAAATCCGGCATCTTCCATGACGGCATGAATGGCGAGTAGATCGGGGTGCACCATGCCCCAGCTGAGCGGCTCGATGGCCACATCGAGATAGTCCGCGCCAGCCCTTGCCACCTCAAGCATTGATGCCACCGACATTCCGGGGCCGCTGTGGCCGTGATACTGCACCACCATACCCGGATATTTCTTTTTAATCCTTTTTACCAGTGCACCAAGGGAGGCTGGCCTGCCGACACCTGCCATGTCTTTCAGACAAATCTCGTCAGCACCGTATTCAACCACCTTGTCAACCACATCCATGTAGTAATCAACAGTATGTACCGGCGAGGAGGTGATGGAAAGAGCCGCCTGAGAAATCATTCCTGCCTCACGCGCATACTTCACTGACAGTTCGAGGTTGCGATGGTCATTCAGCCCGCAGAATGACCGGGCTATATCCACTCCCTGCGCTTTCTTGACCCTGTACATCAGGCGTCTTACGTCTGCCGGCACCGGGTACATCCTGATGCCATTGAGGGCACGCTCAAGCATGTGGGTCTGTATGCCCGCTTTGTTGAACGGCTTCAGCCACTCCCTGACTGCCGTGTTCGGATTTTCCCCGTATAAAAGCTGAACCTGCTCAAAGGCACCGCCATTGGTCTCAATACGGTCAAAACAACCCATGTTCACTATGTGTGGCGCCACTGCCGTCAACTGGTCAGCCCTTGGCTGGTACTTTCCCGACGATTGCCACATATCACGGTAAAGGAGACTGAATTTTATCTTCTGTTTCATAGCTTGCGAAAGTTCCGGGATTTAATGAAAATAGTCCGCTGGCTTTTTCAGTTCAAAGATAACTCAGATACAATTCCTGCACGTGACAAATGTCAATATTATCGCAGAGCCCCTTTCACATTAAAAAGAGAGGCTGCCCCCTTGAGGCAGCCTCTAATCAACCTAAACCTGATCGTAGACAGGCCGGACGGCCTGATTAAGGAAGGAAAAAAGTCTTTCTTCCGGCTCTATTTGATGAGCTCGGGAAAATAGGATGCGATGAGCACCGTGGCATCAAAATCATCGGGCTTGCCCTGGGCAAGGACCTTCTGATGGAAGTAGTCGGCCCTGTCAAGCATGACATCATCCGTAGCCAAACCGGCACTCCTGTACTGTTTGTCAAGCTTGTTGACACCGAAGTACTTGCCGTTGCAGGTGTACATCACCGACAGATCATCTGAGACTACCACGTAGTTTTTGCAGTTCTTGTCCTTGTCAACAAAGACCTTTAATGTCACCGGAGAGTTCTCATAGCTGATAAGATAGCATTTCAACTCTTCACCGGCCAGCATCATTGGCTGATCACAGACTTCGATAGTGTACCTTCCGAAGGAGGTGTTCGATTCCCCCTTTACAACCACTCTGCCGTACGACAACGCTGCCACACAGGCAAAGACTAACAGAGAAAGATAAATTCTTTTCATGACTAACCCGTTTTTTGTTAAACACCTAAACTGTCCTGAGAGAAAAAGCGGAACTGTCCCTTTCCATCTTCTTTTCAGAATAAAGACCGGCAACCCCTCCCAATGTTGCACATTATTTCCGTTAATCTTTTGTTAATCATTGCCGTCTTTTGTAAGTTGCATACAGTCAGATCATTACTGACGAGGAACGTCTCTTCTGCACCATGTTTGAAATGAATTGTTGCTGTTTTCCGAAATTTTTCTGTAATTTTGTGCGTTATTGTAACAGTATGCAGCGATTTGAACACAGGTTTATGATGAACCGCCTCGGAAGGAGGCTGTATCACTGCCTTATGTTCTACAACAGATAGCCTTTCCGGCCGGGCTTGCTGAAGCCCCGCTTTCCCTTTTTTGCATCTCACTCCCGCTTTAAGTTTATTTTTATCGGTATGAAAGGCTTGATATTCAGTATAAAAAGGTATGCAATTCATGACGGTCCCGGAATCAGGGTGACCTTCTTCATGAAGGGGTGCCCCCTTGACTGCTGGTGGTGTCATAACCCGGAGGGAAAATCGTCTGGCCTGGTAACCATCGGGAGGATCGACCGGGTAGGCGAGAGGGAGTTCAGGTCGGAGGAGCAGGTAGGAATGGAGTATTCCCCGGAGCAGATTGTTGAGAGGGCAGAGCGAGACAGGGTCTTCATGGAGCACTCCGGCGGTGGCGTGACATTCTCCGGCGGAGAGCCGCTGATGCAGCCCGGTTTCCTGGTTGAAGCGCTTGCGCAGCTGAAGAAGGCAGGGTTTCATACAACGGTTGATACCTCGGGTTATGCCAGGCAGGAGATACTGAAACAGGTCATGCAGTACACTGACATCTTCCTCTATGACATAAAACATACTGACCCGGAGATGCACAGGAAATTCACCGGGGTGAGCAACGAACTCATCATCTCAAACCTCGACATGCTTCTGGCATCGGGGAAAGATGTCATGATCCGCATACCGGTCATCCCCGGGGTGTCGGCTGACGCTGCTTACATGAAGGATCTGCGCGGTTTCCTGGAAAGCAGGAACAACGGACATATAAAAGAGATAAACCTGCTGCCATATCACAAGACAGGCAGCTCAAAGTACCGCCGCTTCGCGATGGCTGACCGGATGGAATCCGTCAGCCAGGTGCCGAACGGTCATCTTGACGAATATATTGAAATACTCAAACCGCTTGGAATACACGTTAAAAAGGGCGGGTGAAAGCAAATGACAATCAGAATTAAACCAACAGGCAACATCAATATGGAAATGACAGACAGAGTGAAAAAGCTCAGGGAACAGAGTCTGAACGCAACGGAGACCATTACTGCCGAGAGGGCGCAACTGATCACCAGGTTCTATGCAAGTCGCGAGGCCCAGGGCCTGTCAGCGCCGGTGCTCAGGGCGCGCGCCTTTGAGTACCTGCTCAGGAACAAGGCCATCTGTATAAATGACGGCGAACTCATCGTCGGAGAAAGAGGTCCTGCCCCCAAGGCAACCCCGACATATCCCGAGATCAGCCTTCACTCCATCAAGGACCTTGATATCCTCAACAGCCGTGAGAAGGTATTCTTCAGGGTGAGTGACGAAGTAAGGAAGATTTACAGTGAGGAGATCATTCCTTTCTGGCAGGGTCGAAGCAACCGTGACCGGATCATGGAGCGCATGACACCGGAGTGGCTTGCAGCGTACCGGGCCGGTATCTTCACCGAGTTCCAGGAACAGAGGGCTCCGGGACACACTGTACTGGGCTATAAGATGTTCCGCACCGGATTTCTCGATCTTAAGCAGGAGATAGCTGATGCAACCGGCAGGCTCGACTTCCGCAATGACCCTGAGGCCTATGAGCGCAGTGAGGAACTCAGGGCCATGGATATAGCCTGTGACGCCATCATCATGTATGCCGGAAGGCATGCTGAAGCCCTGGATGCCCTCGCCGCAGGGGAGCAGGATGAAAAACGCCGCAGTGAGCTGACGACGATGGCGGCGGTCTGCCGCCGGGTACCGGCTCATGCACCACGCACCTTCCACGAGATGTTGCAGCACTACTGGTTCATCCATCTGGGGGTGGTGACTGAGCTCAACCCGTGGGACTCATTCAATCCCGGACGTCTCGACCAGCATCTGTGGCCCGTATATAAGAGTGAGACTGACGCCGGCACAATCACCCCTGATGAGGCGTACGAGCTGCTCGGCTGCTTCTGGGTGAAGTTCAACAACCACCCTTCACCTCCCAAGATGGGCGTCACGGCACAGGAGAGCAATACCTACACCGACTTCTGCCTGATCAATCTCGGCGGCGTGAAGCCTGACGGCACTGATGCCGTTAACGAGATGTCCTATATCCTCCTGGATGTAATCAGGGAGATGCGCATCGTGCAGCCCAGCTCCATGATACAGGTGAGCCGCCAGAACCCCGATTCATTCGTCCACAAGGCTCTTGACATTGTTAAGACCGGTTTCGGACAGCCCTCCGTCTTCAATACCGAAGCGATCATAGAGGAACTGCTCAGGCAGGGAAAGAGCATAACCGATGCACGCAACGGGGGAGCATCAGGGTGCGTTGAGACCGGTGCATTCGGAACTGAATGCTATTGGCTGACAGGATACTTCAATCTTGTCAAGATACTCGAAGTGACACTGAACAACGGCTTTGATCCGCGCACTGGCACACAGGTGGGACCAAAAACGGGTGAGCCCGCCCTGATGGCCACCTTCGATGAGTTCATGCTGGCCTACAGGCAACAGATAAACCATTTTGCAGACATCAAGGTCATGGGCAACAATGTCATTGAAAAGACTTTTGCCATCCATCTGCCGGTGCCGTTCCTGTCACTGCTGCTCGACGACTGCATTGTCAACGGCAAGGACTACAATGCAGGCGGAGCAAGGTACAATACAACTTACATACAGGGCGTAGGACTTGGCAGCATAACAGACATCCTTACTTCAATAAGGTATAATATATATGACAGGCACAGGTTCACCTGGGAGGAGCTCCTTGCAGCACTCAGGAACAACTTCGTGGGTGCTGAGGAGATGCAGTATGAAATGATTTATCACACCCCGAAGTACGGCAATGATGATGATTATGCTGACGCACAGGCAGTGCAGGTCTTCGAGATGTTCCATGATGCCGTCACCGGAAGGCTTACCCCGAGGGGCGGCGTTCACCGCATAAACATGCTCCCCACCACCTCACACGTCTATTTCGGCAATGTCACCGGGGCCACTCCCGACGGACGCGCGGCCTATGTTCCCCTTTCAGAGGGAATCTCACCCTTCCAGGGAGTCGACCGCCAGGGCCCCACAGCTGTGATAAAATCAGCGTCAAAGATCGATCATCTCAGGACCGGCGGCACACTCCTGAACCAGAAGTTCTCACCGGAGTTCTTTGAAGATGAGGGGAGCTATGCGAAACTGACAGCGCTCATAAGAAGCTATTTCAGCCTCTGGGGTCATCATATTCAGTTCAATGTGGTAAGCGCCGAAACGCTCCGCGAAGCTCAGAAGCACCCCGAGCAATACCGTGACCTGATAGTCCGCGTTGCGGGGTACAGCGATTACTTCAATGACCTGGGCGAGGATCTGCAGAACGAGATAATCAGGCGCACTGAACACGGAGATTATTGACCGCAAACCGCAGTCAGGGATTAAAATCACTCCAGCCGGCAATTGAGATCGTTTTTCTGCCGGATTTACTTGCTTTTCACGCAAAATTTTACTATATTTTGTAAAATTTCAAACTATGCGGCATATGAGGAGATGATCCTCGTCTGTTGCATGTAATGCCTTGGTCGTGAATAAGATATTTGATTATTTCGATACGCGTTACAGGGCTGAGATGCTGGGCAGGCCTGTTGACCAGACCGGACCGGTAATAACCATATCACGTCTCACAGGGTGTGACGGGAGGGAAGTTGCTGCGGAGCTCGTCTCACAGCTTAATCTGAGGTATAAAACTAACAGGTGGAAGTGGGTTGACAAGGATATCATCTATCATGCAGCCTATGAATTGAAGACTGACACCCAGCGTGTCGAGACCTATTACCAGGGGCTTGGCATGACGGATTTTTCACAGATGATAATGGCCTTCTCCGGCACTTATGTTACTGACAGCTCGGTAAAGAAGGCAATCCGTGAGGTGGTGCTGTCAATAGCCCGTGACGGGTATGCGGTGATCATTGGGCGAGGTGGCGTGGCAATAACAAGTGGCATGGCCAACGCGCTGCATGTCAGGCTAATGGCTCCCATGTACTATAGGGTCCAGAATGTGATGAAGAAAAAGGGGATGATCATTGAAAAGGCTGAGGAGTATGTCATTCAGACTGACGAGAAGCGTCATAAACTGATCATTGATTTCCTTGACAAAAAGGCTCAGTCAATTGATTATCTCTTTGATGTTACACTTAACAGAAGCAGTTTTACCCTTGAACAGATCTCGTCCCTGATAATGACCATGTACGAGACCAAGCTGGGGATAAAACTGAAATGATAAACTGTGCTTTTTAAGAGTTTGGGCACAGTCGTAAGAGTGATTGGTGAGCAGGGTAATGAAAGGGCCGGTAAGCATCTGCTTCCGGCCCTTTGTGTCATTAGTGCCTGAGACAACAGATTTCGGATATCCTGTTGATATGATCTGATGTCCGTTTATCGAGAGACTTCATATAGGCATCCCAGTCGTCAATCTTCAGCCTCGCCACTCCGGTTTCAATTGCCGCCCTGGCGACTGCCGAGGCAACCCGTGATATCAGGCGCGGATCAAGCGGTTTGGGGATTATATATTCCCTCCCGAACTCCATTTTTTTCAGACCGTATGCCTCAAGCACGGCTTCCGGTATCGGCTCCCTGGCCAGCGCTGCCAGTGCTTTCGTTGCGGCGAGCTTCATCTCCTCGTTGATGGTTGTCGCCCTTACGTCAAGCGCACCCCTGAAGATGAAGGGGAAGCCGAGGACATTGTTGATCTGATTGGGATAATCGGACCTGCCCGTGGCAAAGATCAGGTCATCACGTGTTTCCATGGCGTCCTCATAGCTTATCTCAGGATTGGGATTGGCCATGGCAAAGACTATCGGATGGGGTGCCATCGTGCTCAGCATCTCCTTTGTCAGCATATTGGCAACAGAGAGGCCAAGGAACAGGTCGGACCCGTTCACTGCCTCGGCAAGGGTGTTTATGTCACGGTCGGTGATCCACTCTTTCTTGTATTTGTTGAGGTCGGTTCTCCTTGAGTTGATCACCCCCTTGCTGTCTACCATCACGATATTCTCCTTCCTGACACCCAGTGCCACATAGAGACGGGTACAAGAATTGGCTGCAGCCCCGGCACCGCACACCACAACCTTCAATTCGGATAGCTTCTTCCCGGTGATTTCGATGGCATTCAGCAGTCCTGCTGCCGAGATTATGGCTGTCCCATGCTGGTCATCATGAAAGACCGGGATGTCAAGCATCGCCTTGAGCCGTGTCTCAACCTCAAAACACTCGGGAGCCTTTATGTCTTCCAGGTTGATCCCTCCGAAGGTCGGTGCTATCTTTGCACATATCTCTATCAGCTTTTCAGGGTCCTTTTCGTCTACTTCAATGTCAAAGACATCGACGTCGGCAAAGACCTTGAAGAGCAGTCCCTTGCCTTCCATCACAGGCTTGCCGGCAAGAGCACCGATATCGCCCAGGCCGAGCACGGCTGTGCCGTTGGAGATGACCGCCACGAGATTACCCTTTGCCGTATATTCATAGGCATCTGCCGGGTTCTTTTCTATCTCGAGGCAGGGATATGCTACTCCCGGGGTGTAGGCAAGACTGAGATCTGATTGGGTACAATATGGCTTGGTTGGGATTACCTCAACCTTGCCTTTGCGTCCGCTGCTGTGGTAAAGCAGTGCATCCTCCTTTGTGGCTTTTGACATATCGGAATTTTATTTGATTATGGTTTTTTGGTTGGGAAAGAGTTAACAAGACGAATTTAAAACATTTCTCAGACTGCTCCTATTATTTTGAGAATAATAAACTGAATTCATTTTGCACTCTATGGGAAAATGGATATTTTCATTGCCTTAAAACAAGGACCTGCAGAAAACAAAACATGGACACTTCTCTACAGAATATTGCAATTGGTGTTGACATCGGCGGCAGTCATATAACCGCTGTCGCCGTCGATATGGCCGGGCACAAAATCATCAGCGGCTCCCGTGCCGAGAGCCCTGTGGACAACAAGGCGGAAGCCGACGAGATACTCACCGTATGGACTGACACCCTGAAGAGGGTGCTGCGAGGCATTCAGATATTCAACCTCCGGGGGATAGGTTTCGCCATGCCGGGTCCGTTCGACTACGTAAGGGGAATCTGTCTCATCAGGGGCGTCCCCAAGTACGAAAAGCTCTACGGCGTAAATGTAGCTAAAGCTGTGAGCTCAAGGCTCGGGCTGCCGTGCGACTGCAGGGTGAGGTTCATGAATGATGCCAGCTCCTTCGCCGTTGGTGAAGCCTGGGCCGGCAAGGCAGCCGGTTACAGGAAGATGATGGCGATAACGCTGGGCACAGGCTTCGGATCAGCTTTCGTCGATGACCGCATACCGGTGGTTGACGGCTCCGGAGTGCCGAGGATGGGATGCGTTTATCACCTTCCTTTCGGTAACGGTATCGCTGACGACTACTTCTCAACAAGGTGGTTCACCTCGAGGTTCAGTGAGGTGACCGGCAGGGAGGCGGCAGGGGTGAAGGAGGTAGCCATGGAGGCAGAACACCTGCCTGAGGTACGCAGCCTGTTCACTGAGTTCGGATCAGGCCTGGGAGCCTTCCTCGCCCCATGGCTCCTGAGATTTGAAGCGGAGATACTGGTTATCGGGGGCAATATCTCCCATGCATGGGAGCTCTTCGGACCCTCATTTGAAGATCAACTGAGACAGTCGGGCTGCAATACGGCGGTTGCCATATCGGAACTGAAGGAAGATGCCGCCCTGCTGGGCAGTGCCTATCTTCTCGATGAAGGATTCTGGAAGGCGGTGCAGCCGGCCCTTCCCTTAATGTAAGACTGACCAACCAAACAGATATGAATGAGAAAAAAATCGAGATGAGACTGGTGGTACCGGTACTTCTCTCCTTCTTCGTTATGAGTTTTGTCGACCTCGTCGGGATTGGCAAGGACCGTGTGGCAGGCGATCTTGGCCTGAGTGACTTTATTCTGGGGCTGATACCTTTTGCGGCTTTCATCTGGTTCTTCCTCCTCTCTGTTCCTGTCGGGATCCTTCAGGCCCGGGTAGGGAAGAAGGTGATGCTCAACACAGGCATGGCCATCACCGGCGTCGGACTCTTTATACCATATTTCTTTTACAACTTCACCACGGTCATCGCCGGTTTTGCACTGCTGGGCATCGGCAACACCATCGTCCAGGTATCTGCCAATCCGCTGCTGGTAGACGTGGTGCCAGGGAGAAGAGCCTCAAGCTTCCTCAGTTTCTCGCAGTTCATCAAGGCCATAGGCTCGATGATAGCCGCGCCGCTGGCAGCGTTGTTCGCCAGTCGTTTCGGCGACTGGAAGGTGCTGTTCCTCGTTTACGGCATAATCTCCTTCCTCAGCGTGCTGTGGCTCAGCACGGTAAAGGTAGAGGAGACGGCGGTGACAGGTGAGAAGGCCTCGATGGCATCAGCCTTCAGGCTCCTCGGCAACTCCTATGTCCTGATGATGGTGGTCTCTATCTTTCTTGTTGTGGGCATTGATGTCGGGTTCAACTATTTCTCCGGGAAGTACCTTACCACAAGGTTCGGCATTGAAGAGGTGGCTGCCCAGTCTGGACGCAGCGTTTACTTCTTCGGACGTATGCTGGGAACCTTCATGGGCGCGCTGCTGCTTACCAGGCTCGCCTCCACAAAGGGACTGCTCTACAGTGCCATTCTCTCAATCATTTCGATCTTTCTCATACTGGTCATACCCTCAAAGGGTGCCGCCTGGGCACTGGTGTTCATTATCGGCCTCGGCGTTGCCAACATCTTCCCGCTGGTATTCTCCCTGACGGTTCAGAGATATCCCGAAAGAAGCAATGAGATCTCGGGACTCATGATGATGGCAATCTCGGGAGGTGCACTGATACCGCCGGTGATGGGACTGGTGAGCGACTCCATGGGAGTGGTGCCCGGTATGGGAGTGCTGCTCCTCTGCGCCGGTTACCTGCTGATCGTTGCCTGGATCATTATAAGGAAAAAGATTGTCACTATATGACAGTTCATCAGGAAGTTGCCTGCCGGATGTCTTCCAGGTGAGGTAAGATGGAATGTGTAACATATAAAATATGGAAATGAGGAAAACTGTTATTCTGGGATTGCTCCTCACGCTCTGGTCGTGCACCAGGCAGGAGCCGGTCAGGCCGAACATCATCTTCATCATGACTGATGACCATGCATACCAGGCGGTGGGGGCCTACGGCAGCAGGATCAATGCCACACCTAACCTCGACCGCATTGCCGATGAGGGTATCATCTTTCGCAACAGCTTCGTCTGCAACTCCATCTGCGCTCCCAGCAGGGCAGCGCTGCTGACGGGGAAGCACAGCCATGCCAACGGGCACCTTGATAACAGGCACAGGTTTGACAGCTCCCAGGTGACCTTCCCCAAACTGCTTCAGGAGGCAGGTTATCAGACCGCCCTGATTGGCAAGTGGCACCTCAAGAGTGACCCCACCGGCTTTGACTACTGGAATATCCTGCCCGGACAGGGGAGCTACTACAACCCTGACTTCATTGAGATGGGGCGCGCCTACCGGGAGACAGGCTATGCCACAACCATTATTACAGATATGGCTATCAGGTGGCTGCAGAACAGGGAGACAGGCAAACCCTTCTGCCTTCTTGTGCACCATAAGGCACCCCATCGCAACTGGATGCCCGACACTATTGACTTCGGCCTGTTTGACGGCATGGAATTCCCCGTGCCGGAGACCTTCTTCGACAACTATGAAGGGAGACAGGCCGCCGCAGAGCAGGAGATGAGCGTCATTAAAGACATGCGCATGTCATCTGACCTGAAGATCACCGGAGCCGACGGTGACTCTCTCTCACAGGCTGAAAAGGACTACCTGTGGTACGTGAATCACCGTCTTACGCCTGAGCAGCGCAAGGCATGGCTGAGGGAGTACGACAGCATCAGCAAGGCATTCAATGCCGGTCCGCCCACGGGCGACTCGCTGGCTCTGTACAAGCTAAACAGGTATCTCACCGATTATCTCAGGACTGTCCAGTCTGTTGACCGCAACACGGGAAGGCTTCTTGATTACCTCGAGTCGTCAGGCCTGCTGAAAAACACCCTGGTGGTTTATACATCCGACCAGGGTTTCTACCTTGGCGAGCATGGCTGGTTTGACAAACGGTTCATGTACGAGGAATCGTTCAGGACACCCCTTATGATGCGATTGCCGGATTCGTTCACGGCACGGGGTGACATAGAACAGATGGTTCAGAATATTGACTTTGCGCCCACCTTCCTGGAACTGGCCGGCGTAGAACCGCCGGCAGACATGCAGGGAGTCTCACTGGTGCCGCTGCTGAAGGGATCAAACCCGAAAAAATGGCGTGATGCACTCTATTATCATTATTACGAGTATCCTGCCGAGCATGCGGTGAAGAGACATTACGGAATAAGGACGGACAGGTATAAGCTCATTCATTTCTATAATGACATCGACCGGTGGGAGCTCTATGACCTCGGCACTGACCCGCACGAGATGAAGAACCTCATTGATGACCCTGCCTATGAAAGGGTTGAGTCAGATCTCAGAAAAAGGCTCGACGGCCTGCGGGAATTATATAAGGTACCAATAGAAGATTAACATATTTATGCCATGACCAGAAATTCATTGAAAAGACGGGAATTCCTTCGCAGAGGGGCGGTTGCCGGAGCTGCGCTGACAATAATTCCCCGGCATGTGCTCGGCGGCAGCGGATACCTGCCTCCCAGCGACCAGCTTACCAAGGGAATAATTGGCGTCGGAGGGATGGGCCTGGGTCATTTCGGTTACGAGAATACCCGCCTTCTGGCAGTCTGCGATGTCGATGCCTCGCACCTCAAACGGGCACTTGACAAAGCCGGCAATGGTGTGACGGGGTATCACGACTTCCGCGAGCTGATAGCCAGGGATGACATCGATATAGTGCATATAGCCACGCCCCCGCACTGGCACGGCATCATTGCAAAGATGGCCGCGGAGGCGGGAAAGGACATATGGTGCGAGAAACCCATGACGCGCACGATAGGTGAGGGTAAGAGGCTCGTTGAAGCCGTGAAGGCTAACGGAAGGATGTTCAGACTCAATACCTGGTTCAGGTTCAGCGGCCAGTTCTACGGCCTGGGAACAACCGTCAGACCGCTGAAAAAAATCGTCAGCAGCGGAGTGCTGGGATGGCCACTGAAGGTGACCATCAGCGGCGTCACGGGCTACGACTGGAAGTTCTACTGGAGCGGGCTGACTGACCTCAGTCCCGAACCCGTTCCTGCCGGTCTTGATTATGACCTCTGGCTCGGACCGGCTCCATACAAACCTTACAATAAGATGAGGGTTCATGAGAACTTCCGTGGATACTGGGACTATGACGGCGGTGGCCTGGGTGATATGGGACAACACTATATAGATCCCGTTCAGTATCTCCTGGGTAAGGATGACACCAGCCCCGTCTCCGTAGAGATCGATGCCCCCCAGCAGCATTATGATGCCGTAGGGTCTTGGAGAAGGATTACCTATACCTATGAAGACGGATGCCAGATAATACTCGACGGCGAGAACCGCGACAAGGATGCGGCTTATATTGAGGGTCCCTCCGGAAAGATATTCAAGGGCTTTGTCTCTGATATACCGAACCTGACAGAGCTGGTCAATGACCTGCCTGACCCCGAACCGCAGATAACGCAATTCACCGAATCAGTGAAGACAAGGAGACCATTTGCCCTTAATGAGGTGAACGGGCACAGATCGTGCACCATAGTTAACATGGGTGTGGTGGCGTTGCGTCTGGGCAGGGACCTGAGGTTCGATCCCGTAAATCAGTTGTTTATCGGTGACGATGCAGCCAATGCCCTGATAGATCAGCCGATGAGAGGCGCATGGCATATGTAAAACTATTAGAAGAAAATAATCATGAACAGACTCAGAACACTTTTGACTGTCACGGCAGTGCTGCTTATCCATGCAGCCCTCAATGCACAGGATGTCAGAACCCTTGAGACCAGGGTGGCCGATCTGCTTGCCAGGCTGCCGGCCGACAGCAGGGAGCTCACCCTCCGCCTCATGGAGGATATGTACATGCTGGGAGATGATGGAACTGCCATCATTTGCGGACAGGTGATGCCTGCCGGTACAGGTGATGACGCCAGGGCACGCTATGCTGTCTCATCACTCACGGCACACCTCTCCGGCGATAAGGATGACAGCAGGAAGAGAGTCTGGGAGAAGCAGTGCATAAGGTTTATGAAGGCTGCCACTGACAGGGAGGTGACGGCTTTCTTCATGAGGCAGCTTAACCTGATCGGTTCTGATGCTGCCGTTGAGGCCCTGAGAGATTATTCAGCCAATCCCGCGACATGCGATGATGCTGTCATGGCATTGCAGTCGATTGGAAGCGATGCAGCCCTCGGGCTACTTGCATCACTCCTTGAGGCCGGAACCACTCCGTGTGCCGCCCAGATTATGGTGGCCCTTGCGGAGCACCGGTATACCGGTGCCCTGGACAGTTATATCGCCTGGAACCAGAAAGGCGATGAAGCAGAGCGGTCGGCAGCACTTTACGCATTGGCATCTACCGGCGATATCAGGGCCGGTCAGATTCTGACGCAGGCTGCGGAAGATGCATCCTGGCAGTGGGATCCCGCGGGTGCAGTGCAGTCGTTGCTGGTTTATGCCAGATTCACAGGCCTTGCCGGCAATGTTAAGGAGATGGAAAAGATCACCAACCAGATCATCTCGCGCAGCACCACTCCTGACAAGGCAGCTCAGCGTCTTGCCGCAATGAGTGTAATAACCGAGGTGAAGGGAACCGGCGCCCTGAAGATGCTGCTTGACGCTGCTGATGACCCTGACGTAGCCATACGTGGCGGGGCCCTGCGTCTGGCATCCTCCATGCCGGGCAGTGACGTGACAAAGAAATGGATAAGCAGGTATGCGAAGGTCAGTCAGGAAGCCAAACCCGAGATCCTTTTCATGCTGGGCGAGCGGGGTGATGCCCTTGCAGTACCCCTGGTGATGAAGGCGATGAACGATCCCGACCAGGCTATCGCCGGCGAGGCCGTCAGGGCGCTGGCCAGCCTCGAGGGTGAGAAGGCTGTCGATCCGCTGATTTCATGGATACTCGCCAATGACAGCGAAGAGGGCCACCGCGCCGCAGCCAACGCACTGACAACAATACTCGACAGTACCAGCATGGCCAGGGTGGCCGAAAGCCTGCCCGCCTCCACCGGTCACGCTACCGTGACCCTGTTATGGCTTCTCTCATGGTCAGGTGACAGTGATTATTTCAGGACAGTCTATCCCTATACCGGATCAGAAGACATGGGCATCCGTGCCGCCGCCCTTACCTCACTTGCTCCGCTGGCTTCATGGGAAGACCAGCCGCAGATAATATCGCTTCTGGAACAGACCAGTGAGAAGGCTGAAATAGCAGTGCTTCAGGGAGCACTGGTGAGCGCCGCCATGCGCAGCGATGACCCGGCAAAAAGATCGGATATGATCATCAGCGCACTCGGCAAGAGCAGCGACAAGCTCAGGCTGATACCTCTTCTGGCCCGCACGGGAGGTTCAGAAGCGTTGAAGAGAGTCGCATACGAGTTTGAGAACGGCGATGCCATGGCACGCGATGTATGCTTTGATGCACTCTCGCACTGGTCAGATCATTCAGCTCTCTCAGCCCTCCGTGATATTACCGCATCAGGCAACAAGACCTTCGGCAGGCCTGCTTTTGACGCCTACCTGAGGATGGTCTCCCTCGCTCCCCTCACCCCGGAGCGCAAGCTCCTCCTGGTAAGAGATATTGCCCCGTTTGCCATGGCCCCTGATGCAAAGAGAGAGATGATCGCACTTGCCTCCTCACTTAACATACGCCAGGCAGATTTCTTTATCTCTGATTTTCTATCTGACCCGTCAGAAGAGGTGAGAAGAGCAGCGGAAGAGGCCAAAGCATCACTGAAAATCCCTGTTGATGAGGAGTTTGTGTCTATGTTCAATGGAATGGATCTTACCGGATGGAAGGGCCTCGTTGGCAATCCTGTTACAAGAGCCTCCATGAAACCGAAGGAGCTGGCCGCAAGGCAGAAGGAGTCTGACCTGAAGATGGTTGAGAACTGGAGTGTCAGGGACGGGATGATATGGTTCAGCGGCTCTGGTGACAACCTGTGCAGCGTGAAGGACTATGGAGATTTCGAGATGTATGTCGACTGGCGCATAACGAAGGCGGGCGACAGCGGAATATACCTCCGCGGTTCGCCGCAGGTGCAGATCTGGGATACATCACGCGCTGATGCAGGTGCCCAGGTGGGATCCGGCGGGCTCTACAACAACCAGGAGAACCCATCCGCTCCCCTGAAGGTGGCTGATAACCCCGTCGGAGAATGGAATACCTTCCGGATACTGATGACAGGAGAGAGAGTATCAGTCTGGCTCAACGGAGAGCTGGTGACGGACAATGTCATCATGGAGAATTACTGGGACAGGAGCATACCAATATTTGAAAAAGGCGCAGTGGAGCTTCAGGCTCATGGCACAGACCTGAACTTCAGAAACATATTTATTCGCGAGATCAGGTCCGCCGAATATAACCTTACGCCTAAGGAGAAAGAGGCCGGTTTTGTTTCGCTGTTCAACGGACGCAACCTGGAAGGTTGGGTTGGCAACAAGGTTTCATACACGGTAGAGGAGGGCATGATAGTCATCAAGCCGGGTGATGACAGCGGCGGAAACCTTTACACTGAGAAGGAATACGCCGATTTTGTATTCCGGTTTGAGTTCCAGCTTACTCCGGGAGCCAATAACGGCCTGGGCATCCGCACACCCATGGAGGGCGATGCCGCATACGCAGGTATGGAACTGCAGATACTTGACAACACCGCAACCATCTATGCTGAACTCAAACCGTACCAGTATCACGGCTCGGTATACGGGGTCATTCCGGCCAGGAGAGGATTCCTCAGGCCTGTGGGCGAATGGAATTACCAGGAGGTGACGGTTCAGGGAACGAAGATCAGGGTGGTGCTTAACGGAGCGACTATAGTCGATGGCGACATCGCCGAAGCGCGGGACAAAGGAACGATGGACGGTGCGGATCACCCCGGCCTGAAGAACAGCAAGGGACACATCGGCTTCCTGGGCCATGGTTCGGTGGTCAGGTTCCGGAACCTCCGCATCAGGGAACTGTGATTTTTTTTTAATCGCACCAGACCGGAGGGTTATCACCGATTTATCAACACAGGTCAAAATGGGGTTGCCTTTTCTTTGCGAGAAGGATAAAAAGAGCCATTTTTGGCAGTCATATTATATATAATGTCATTATATCCCGTTATTAACGATATCGGGGGGGCAGGAAGAAAAAGAATAATGAAGATACTTATCTGTGAAGATAATCAGCTGGCGCTAAGAGCAATGTCAGTGGTCCTTGAAAGAGAGGGTTATGATCCGGTAACAGTAAGTGACGGGCACAAGGCCATCGAGATGCTGCGTAAGACAGATTTCGATATCGTGATAGTTGATATTCACCTTCCGTACCACAGCGGCCTGGAGGTTATCAGGTTTCTTCGTACAGACCTGAAGAAACAGACTCCGGTGCTGATCGTCTCTGCCTTCAGTGACCCGCAGGTGCAGCGCCAGGCGGGTGAGATGAAGGTCAGCGGTTATATAACAAAGCCATTTGATCCGGTTGATCTGATCAATAAGATCAGGGCTGCGGTTACTTTAATATAAGATATGCATCACTACAGGAACAGAGCATTATTGATTTCAATTGTACTCACGGTCATGACCGCGGGCGCCCTGTTTTCTCAGACAGTGACAGACCCTGAGGAGGAGTACGCGAGGATAAGGACACTTGCCCTGACGGGAAAATACCAGGAGGCTGAACCTGCTGCCCGCGATCTCGTTAAACAATTCCCCGACTACGGTGATGCACGTGTGCTTCTGGGCAGGATACTTGCCTGGCAGGGCCATTATGATGAGGGAGCCGCCGTAATAGACACTCTCCTCTTCTCAGACCCGGACAACCCCGATGCTCTCGAAGCCCTCAGCGACATCAGGCGATGGTCACGCGACAGGTCACAGCAGAACACACCGCCCACAGACATCCGGGCAGGCTATCAGTTCGACACCTACAGTGAGCCTTATGACAGGCTGTGGCAGATATTCACCCTGGGAGCCGGACATCGCTTTTCATGGGGTACCGCCGTGGCTTCGGTGAACCTTGGCCATATCAACATCGGGCCGCCGGAAAGCGTATCTGACAACGACCTGCAGTTCGCAGCAGAGGCATGGCCCGAACTGACAAAATCAAACTATGCCTATGTGGCCTATGCCTACAGCCCCGGTACATGGTTCCCGCGTCACAGGGCAGCCCTGGAGGTGTGGCAGACATTGCCCAAAGGATGGGCTGTGTCAGCTGGCGTCAATTATTATTATTTTGACCAGAGCATATACATTGGTACACTCTCCCTTGAAAAATACATGGGAAACTGGTGGTTCTCAGGAAGGGGGTATTTCTACTTCAAGGATATAGGGGTGACAACATCAGTCTATCTGAATGCAAGGAGATATTTTGGTACTACCGACTACCTGCAGCTGACACTGGGAACAGGCACTGCCCCCGATGAGCCTTTTGACATCATCACTGACCTCGAGCGGCAGAATGCCACAAGCGTCAGGCTGACATATTTCAACCAGATAACATCATACTGGTCCGTCAGGGTAGGGGCGGGATATTCCTACGAGAAATACAATGAATCGGACTATCGCAACAGGTTCGAGGGCAACATTGGAATAATAAGGGGTATAGGGAAAGTAAGATGAAGGTGTTTCTGACCATATTGCTGGCCGTCTCATTATCCGGGTCTCCCCTGCAGGGAACAAACCGCCCTGATACCTCCGCTGCTGATCCGACAGATACCCCCGATGCTGAAGTGACGGTGCTGCACCTCTCTTCCTTCCCGTCGGAGCTGACAGTTGACGGACTGGTGTCACTTTCACATGGCAGTTACGCAATCCAGATGGGAGCCTTCAACCGCCGGGGCAACGCGGAAGCGCTTCAGAGGAAGCTTGAGCAGATGCTCGGCATTCACGTGGATGTGATTGAGGAGGGGAGCATGTTCAAGGTATTTATCAACAGCTCTCTCAGGGGTAATGCTCCCTGTCTATTCGTCCCGGTTTCGTTTCCTGCGGCGGTAAGGGAGTACACCGCATCATCCGGTGCTGGTGAGAACCCTGAAGAAGCGGTCACGGAGGTAACGGCTGTGACGGTGCAGGATACTGTTGCAGCAATACCCCCAGCTGAAGCTGCCCCAGTCGGGCTCGCGGTGACTGAGGAGCCCGATTCTGTTCCCGTCCCGGCTACGGTTGAGGCACAGCCGGTCAGTCGCAGTTTAAAGAACCTGTTCTTCCTTAAGGGAGACAGCCCATGGCTGTCACGGTATAACTATTTCGGGAAATCAGTAGCCCTGGTGAATGCGCTGATATTTACCATAATAGGATCTTTCATCACAATGGTGATCCTCCTGCTGGTAATCCTTCTGAACAGGAACAGGATGGAGAAGGAGGCAAAACTCAGACAGTACCTTCTCGAGCAATACCAGTCGCTCATCATCGATTATCTCTTCGGAAACACCAGCTCGGAAGCATTCAGAAAAATAGCATCGGACGACTTTCGCCGGCAGGTGCTCATTGACCAGATGATAGACGTCAGCGTCAACCTCAAGGGCGACTCCGAGGAGAAGCTGATGAAGCTTTACAGGGAACTTAACCTCGACACGGACTCACTTGCAAGGGCACGGAGCCGCAAATGGCACAAGAGGATCAAGGGCTTCAGGGAGCTGGCATTCATGGGCATCAGGGACGGAAACGACGAGATGTACAAATCTCTCAACTCCAGGAATGAGATCCTCAGGATGGAGGCGCAGATAGCCCTGGTACGTCTCAGTGACGAGAATCACTTTGATTTCCTGTCACAATTGAAGAAACCATTCTCACTATGGGAGCAGATCACCCTTCATGATCTTATCATTCAGCATGAGATACCTGTTCCTGATTTCCAGAACTGGCTCAACTCAGCTAACCCCACGGTGGTGATGTTCGCCCTCAGGATGATCAGGGAATTCAAACAGAGGCATGCTGAGCCTGAGATCAGGAAATCCCTTCTGCACCGTGACCAGAGGGTCAGCAGGCTGGCCGTGGAGGTGGCAGGTGACCTTGACATGAGGACCACGCTTGATACCATGAAACGCATGTATAAGTTTCAGGAATACAACAACTGTCTCGAGATTGTAAAATCGATGGGCAAGATGCCCGAGCAGTCAATGCTTGGCTTCCTCAAACTGGTGCTTGACAAGGAAGACGACGTGCAGCTGCAGATCGAGGCCGTAAAAGCCATTGAGAATATGGGTGAGGTGGGGGTTCAGGCTCTGGTCAAGGTTATGAAATCGGAGTATAAGAACTATAACATTATAGTCAGGCACGTGCTTGACCGCAGGATATACTGAATACCATGGGATTTATCTTTGCACATCTGATATTCTGGCTGACCCTTGTTCTCTTCGGGTCTTACCTGCTGCTCGGCATTCACTCCGCGCTTGCACTCAGGAAGTACCTGCGCAAGAACAGTTATGTCAACTACAACTCGCTGGTGCTCTCCCCGCTGAGTCCGCGCATCACGATCATCGCCCCCGCCTTCAACGAGAGCAAGACCATCATTGACAACATCCGCACCCTGCTCTCTTTATATTACAATAACTTCGAGGTAATCATAGTCAATGACGGTTCCACCGACAACTCATTTGAGAAGATAAGGGAGGCCTATGAGCTTGTCAGGGTCAACTATTATTTTGACTATCGGATACCATGCGAGAGGATCAGGGGCGTTTACAAGTCGAAAGATCCGGCCTACAACCGTCTCACCGTCATCGATAAGAACAACGGGGGCAAGGCTGACTCGCTCAATGCAGGTATCAACATCAGCCGCAGCAACCTTATCGTGACCATTGATGCTGACTCGATCATAGAACCGGACTCCATACTGAAGCTTGTCAAGCCCTTCCTCGAAGAGAAGGAGAAGAAGGTCATCGGTACCGGTGGCGTCATCCGCATTGTCAACTCATGCGATATTGAGCGTGGTCATATTCAGCAGATCAACCTGCCGAAGAAGTTCCTCCCGCGGCTGCAGGTACTGGATTATACGCGTGCGTTCCTTCTCGGCCGCATGGCATGGAGTCATCTCGACGGACTGATGCTGATCTCTGGCGCCATGGGAATGTTCGACCGTGAGACGGTCATCAGGGCCGGCGGCTACAATGTAAAGACGGTGGGAGAGGATATGGAGCTGGTGCTGAGGATGAGGCGTTACATGGCAGAGCACAAGGAGAACTACGAGGTAACATACATCCCCGATCCGCTATGCTGGACCGAGGTGCCCTCGGACCTCAGGTCGATGCGCAAGCAGCGGACCCGCTGGACCAGGGGTCTGATCGAATCACTATGGTCTCACCGCAAGATGATGCTGAACAGCAACTACGGCCGTCTGGGATGGCTTGGTTACCCGTACTGGCTTATGTTCGAGTGGGCTGCACCATTGATTGCCTTCATGGGGATGATCTATACCGTTTACCTGACAATAACCGGCTCACTGAACCTTCCGTTCTTCCTGCTGCTGTTCCTCTTCGTTTACAGCTTTGCCGTCAGCTTAACCACCTGGGCGATTCTCTTTGAGGAGATAACCTTCCACAAGTATCGCAGAAAAAGGGATGTAATCAGGCTTATCGGAACAGCCATGCTTGAGCCTTTCTTCTACCCGGTGCACACCTACTTTGCCGTCAGGGGTAACCTGGAGGCCTTGCGCGGAAAGAAAGGATGGGGCAAGGCGGAGAGAAGCGGGTTCCAGGGTAAGAAGAAGTCTAAGGGTCAGTAGGTCTGAAGTCTGAGGGTCAAGAGGTCTGGAGAAAATAACACACGACCTTCAGACATGAGACCTTGAGCCCTTAAGACAAACTCAGGCGACAGAACCAGGGACCTTTGAAATCAATCCACATAATCCGGAATTAAAGCGAGGCCTTCTTCAATCACATGAAGCGAGGCTTTTTCTCTCTCTGCCGTCGCCGGCACCACGAGCCACTTCGGCCAGCTGTACCTGTTGACGGTGTTTGTGACCGTGCCGTTGTGGTACACAGAGACGGCTATACCGTCGGATGCCCTTGTTATGATCTCGAAGTTATAACCACCATCATAGGATATGGCACCGTCATTGACCTTCATCTGCGTGGGGTCAAAGAAATGGAGCATGGTCCACGGCAGCCTGATGCTTATCTTCCTGCCGTTCCACGCCACCGCAGCCCTGTTGCCGTCAGTGAATGATGCAGAATGCTCGAGGGGTACCTTGCCTATGTCATGATAAGTGAGCTCAAAGCCGTCATTGGTCCATCTCATCACATTCCAAGGAGCCCCGTCAGTGGTTGTGCTGCGGTATTTCTGCACGTCAGGGTCGGAGAGGTTGAAACGCACCGTCAGCCCGTTCATGTCATATGCCTGAGTCACATGATGGAGTGCCGTATCATCATCGAGTCCGAAAGTGAGAAGAAACTCAGCCCTGTTGGCTACCGTCGTGCCCCCGGGAAGAGTCGATTCACCGGTGTTTCCGAGATAGGTGTCAAAAGCTACCATAAACTCATCTGAGGGGTTCAGGTCAGACACGGTGTTTATCTCCAGGTAAAGGAAGCCCTCATCATGTGTAGCCCTTACAGAGCTGACAGTACCCGATGGTGAATCAGTGGCATAGGATACGAGTTCAGGAACATCATCCTGGTCAAAGGCAAGCAGTCCGAAGCACTGCTCGGGGGAGGTTTCGTTATGCCAAAGCTGCCGTGTGGGGATGGTCTCCGATCCCCCTTCCAGCCCGTAGGCCTCCAGGTAAAGCACTATCCATGTGCGCTTGAACCACTCATCCATCCATGCGAACATGAATCCGCCGGCACAGCCTGCATCGATCATGTTGTTCATCATGCGCATGTTTTTCTCGCCCTGCTGGGTCTCCGAGTATCCTCCGTGGTGCATCTCGCTGTATGACTGATGGGCGCTGCCCCAGCTGGAGGGTACGCCGAACTCGGCTATCACCAGGGGCATGCTGCCATAGTGATCCTTCATGTCATTGAGGTAACCCAGGTAACTGTTGGGCCCCTCGCTGTCACTGTAGCCAAGATAGGAGGGCTCCTGACTGATGAAGTTCGGATAGTAGGGGTATGCGTGATAGCTGGCGAACAACCCGGGAGGGTTGCCGGCCCCGCTGATCTTTGTTATATCGAATGAGGCCACATCCTCATCGGTGTATATCTCAGTGGGGTGCTCAAGAGGGTCAAGAGTGGGCCAGCTTGAGAAACTGACCGGCCTGCTGACCGAGTATTCCGACTCCTCAACCACTACCACCCTGTCAAGCATCTCGGCTATAAAGGCCTCCGTGGCGGTGCCGCCGGAGAGGCTGAAATGAGTACCCGAATAGGAGCTGATACCCGGATGGAACTTGTTGGTGGTATCAACCTCCTGGGGTGCCACCTCCCTGCCAATGATGTATCCTGCCGTCCAGCGCGAAACGTCGGTCTTGTAGATGCCGTATGCCTTTCCGTAGCGGAAGGCAATGTCACCATTACCGTTGATGCAGTCGATAACCTCGGCAATCTCTGCGCTGAAGGCTGAACGACGGTTAATGAGATCATATGAGGCGGGGTCCGAAGCGTCTTCAATCTCCTCAAGCCAGATGCCCTGAAAGAGCAGCAGGGGATTGTCGGGGTGCCTCTGATTGTATTCGGCAAGCTTCTCGTAAAAGACCGGAGGATGAAGAGTATAAACCCTCAGTGAGTTGAACCCGGCTTCAGCCATGCGACTGATCCATTTCTCGTACATCTCCGGCCCGATTGCGTAGGCGATCTCGCCCGGGAAATATCCGGGAGGCGATGACCCGAGGTTTATGCCTTTGAGTATCATTGATTTGTAATCATCGGATATATTCCTGGCAATATGGTTTCCCATGACTTTAAACGGCATCGAACTACGGGGCGTGAGGATAAAGTCAATAACGGTATCACGGGCAATGGTGATGTCGGTAAGCCTGACAGGATAATATCCTGAGCCTGATACTTCGGCTGTTACAGGGTAACGGTATGATGGTTCGGACGGGATTGTTGCGGGGGGCATCATCACCGGCTCAAGCCCGCTGCCGGTTGAGATTGAAGAACCGCCGGTTGCCTTTACCAGCCTGCCGCTGTAGGTCCTTCCCTTGAAGGTGAGGGCATAGATGTACAATCCGGCGCTCATCGGCGCATTGTCGCTTCCGCAGCCGTCCCAGACAACGTTATAGCTTCCCGGAACGACATCCGGAAAGACCATGACCCTGACCTTTTCGCCAGCGAGGTTATAGATATTGAGCATCACGTCACCCGCAATGTTGATAACAAATGGAATATTGACGCTGTTGTTAAAGGGATTGGGATAGGGGATGCCTGTCTGGAACTGACCGGCGACATCGCTGTACAACCCTGTTATATTCACTGAATAGCGTCCGTCAGTACCTGTCAGAACCCTGTATTCCCTGGTGTTGAGGAAGAATGAGACGTTCGCATTCATTACCAGGCCGCCACTCTCGTCAGACACGGTGCCGGTCACTGTGAAATCGTCAGCGGAGGCTGCCTGAAGCATTGACAGCGTGAAGATAAAGACTGTTGCAATCCGGCCGGCAATCCTGTTCCTTCTGATCATTCCGCTAAAATATTTAATATTGCTTTGTGATGATTACGCCCAAATGTAGCAAAAAGCTCTTTTAATTTATTAATTCTTTTTCCACACCCCTGTTTGATTTGTCTTTTTAAGCGGAAAATTTTACATTTATACTCTGCTGCAATTTCTTGACTATGGAGAAATTTATTATCAAAGAGACCTCGAAAACACCCTCGGTAAGTTTTGATCCCGAGCATGGCCTTTTTGAGATAAAGGGAAAATCGATACCTGAAAACTCCACCGGATTCTACGGTCCCCTTTTCGAGTTCCTCGAAAACTACAGCACCAATCCGGCACAACAAACGGTTCTGAATGTCAAATTCGAGTTTTTCAACACCAGCTCGTCCAACAGGATTCACTCTCTCTTCAAGCGGTTTGAGAAGATATACATGGGTAACAGTGATGTGCTTATACGCTGGTTCTGCGAGAACGGCGATGAGAACATGCATGATGCCGGCAAGGACTTCAAGGCCATGCTGCAGGTGCCTTTTGAAATTATCAAGGTGGAGGAACTCTGAATTTTTGCTTTTAACACCACTGTAAGAAATTTTCTCTATTTTTAGATTCTGAGAATTATTCCGGGATGGCTTTGAATTATATCTGGATCGCCTTTTTTCTGATTGGGTTTGTCTTTGCCCTCGCACAGCTCATTTTCAACGGGGACACGGAGATATTCAACAGAATGGTCGACTCCACCTTCTCCAGCGCGAAAACAGGTTTTGAGATATCTCTCGGACTCACCGGTGTTCTTACCCTGTGGATGGGACTCATGCGGGTAGGAGAAAAAGGGGGCGCGGTCAGGCTGCTGTCGCGCGCTATCGGTCCGTTCTTCAGGAAGCTCTTTCCCAAACTTCCTGCCGACAGCCCGGCCAACGGCTCGATGATGCTCAATGTGGCAGCCAACATGCTCGGCCTCGATAATGCCGCCACCCCGATGGGTCTGAAGGCCATGAAGGAGATGCAGGAACACAACACCGACAAGGAGGTGGCCTCTGACCCCATGATAATGTTTCTCGTGCTTAATGCATCAGGGCTCTGTCTAATTCCCGTGACGATCATGGTCTACAGGGCGCAGCTCGGAGCCGCCAATCCGGCCGACGTGTTCATTCCCATACTTATATCAACTTTTGTGGCCACGCTGGCAGGCCTGATAAGCGTTGCCATCGCCCAGAAAATTAACCTTCTCAACAGGGTGGTGCTGGCTTACCTGGGCGGACTTACCGCCATCATCGCCGGGATAGTGTGGTACTTCAGCACCCTGCCCCAGGAGACGATCAACACTGTCTCCACCTTTGCTGCCAACTTCATCCTCTTTGGCATAATCATCTCATTCATTGTGATGGCCATGGTGAAGAAGGTAAATGTATACGAGTCATTCATTGAGGGAGCAAAGGATGGTTTCAAGACCGCCATAACCATTATACCATATCTCGTTGCCATACTTGTTGCCATTGGTGTTTTCAGGGCATCGGGCGCGATGGACCTGCTTGTTGACGGCATAACTGCCGCGGTAGCATGGATGGGGCTCGACACCTCCTTTACCGAAGCCCTGCCCACGGCATTGATGAAGCCCCTCAGCGGCAGCGGCTCGAGGGGAATGATGATCGATGCCATGACCATCCACGGCGCCGATTCATTCGTGGGACGGCTGGCATGCTGCCTGCAGGGCTCCACAGACACCGTCTTTTATGTCCTTGCCGTCTACTTCGGATCGGTTGGGATCAAGAACACAAGGTATGCGGTTATATGCGGACTGACAGCCGATATAGTCGGTACCATTACGGCTATCTTCATAGCTTACCTCTTCTTCGCCTGAGACAGAAAAATTCTTTCGGGCCCCGGTCAGAATTTCCCGGCCATATTGTATTTTTGCCGCACCTTACATTAATCTTTATCCTTTAACCTTTATCCTTATTATAATGGGACGCGCATTTGAATATCGCAGGGCCTCCAAGGAGGCGAGATGGGACAAGATGTCGAAGCTTTTCCCCAAGCTTGCCAAGGCAATAACCATGGCAGCAAAGGAGGGAGGAGCCGATCCCGAGATGAACGCCCGTCTCCGTACGGCCATCATGAACGCCAAGGCGCAGAATATGCCCAAGGATAACATCAAGGCCGCCATTGAACGGGCCTCCGGGAAAGATACCGCAAACTATACCGAGATCACCTACGAGGGCAAGGGGCCTCACGGGGTGCTCATCATGGCCGAGGCTGCCACGGACAATAACACCCGTACCGTTGCCAATGTCAAGGCATACTTCAACAAGAACGGAGGCATGCTTGTGCCGACAGGGTCACTGGAGTTCATGTTTTCACGCAAGGCTGTCTTTGAGTTTGAGGCTCCGGAGAATATCTCGCGTGATGACCTGGAGCTTGATCTGATTGAGGCAGGACTGGAGTCAATTGAAGAGTATGAAGAGACATGGTACGTCTCCGGCGACTATACCAATTTCGGATCTCTCTCAAAGGCACTGGAAGAGAAGGGGATAGAAATCACAAAAGGCTCCCTGCAGCGCATCGCGCTCAATCCTGTCACCCTCACTGAAGAGCAGATGGCCGATCTGGAAAAAATGATCGACCGCCTCGAGGATGACGAAGACATACAGGCGGTTTATACCAATATAGCCTAAAGTCTGTAAACTCTGAAGGATTTGCGATTTGCGATTTGCGATTTGCGAATTTGGATTAAATCGACAATCGAAAATCTGAAATCGCAAATTTATCTATTGCCTTGAATCACTGCTGCAGCCTCTTCTTCAGCTCGCGGAAGTTCGGAACTATACTTCCGAGCAGTTCATAATACTCCCTTCCGTGGTTATGATGAACCAGGTGGCATAGTTCATGAATGATGACGTAATCAATCAGCTCCCTATCCTTCTTTATCAGCTCGCTGTTGAACCAGATGGCTCCGCTGGAATGGCAGGTTCCCCAGCGACGCTTCATCCTGCGCACATTTACCGGTCCGGGTGCCGGAAGCAGGTTTGAATGCAGGGCTGCCAGCTCAGCTGTGCGGGCGGTGAAATGCTCCCTGGCTCTTATCAGATACCAGGCCCCCGTCAGGGCGGTGATCCTTTCGGAAGAGATTTCTCCGGTAATGGTTAGAAGCAGGTTGTCTTCATCAATACGGGCTTTGTTCCTGCTGCCCGCGGTAACCCTGACGGTTAACTGCCTGCCCATGAGGGGAATCACACTTCCGTCATCTACCGGTGTTGTCTCCCCGACAGGCTTCACATCCTTCAGCCTCTTAATCTGACGCTCAATCCATTCCGTCTTCTGACGTACAAACTGCATCAGTACCGGGACCGGCACATACCAGGGAGCCCGTACAAGCAGTGTGCCTCCCGGCTTCACATAGAGAGCCACCGTCCGCCGTGACGACCTGACAATGTCAAGGTCAACCTCCCCGGAAGGGATGGTGACAGTTCTTTTCTTCATGAGATGAACTCAGGCTATTGCTGCTCCTTCTTGTCTTTCTCCAGCCTCTGAGGACTGACGGCAACATCATAACCGGTAAGGAATCCTGCCTGTGAAACCTTCAGCAACTTGTCAAAATCAATGAATTCGAAGTCGTCCGAAGGCTTGTGGTAATCCCTGTGCAGCCCTGTGAAGAAGAAGAGCACCGGGATGCCTTTGCGGAAGAAGGGGTAGTGATCCGATCCGCTGAAATGCGTTCCCTTCCCTTCATCAATCATATATATTCCCGATTCAGTGCATGCATCACCGGCAAGTGAGACGAGCTCCCGGCAATCGGCCCCGGAGATGACTTTTATTGTATCCCGACCGGTGATATCATACTGGCCGTTCAGCGAAGCCCCTGTGTCAGTATCGCTTCTTGACCGGCCGATCATGTCGAAATTGATGGCGGCGACAGTCTTTTCAAGAGGCCAGACAGGGTTCTCGGTATAATAGGTTGATCCGTGCAGCCCCTCTTCCTCGCCCGTCGTCCAGAAGAAGATCACGCTTCTTGCCGGCTTCCTGTCAAGGGCTGCAAAGGCAGATGCAATATTCAGCAGTCCTACGCTTCCGGAGGCATTATCGTTGGCTCCGTTGTAGATATTACCTGAAATATCCCTGCCCACGTGGTCATAGTGCGCTGTGTACATGACGGCCTCATCCTTCAGCACCGGATCCGATCCTTCAATATAACCTATTATATTTGGGCTTATTACAGTATCCCTGGTTACATTGATCTGAATACCGGCCTGCACACCGGGAACAATGAACGATGCCGGTTTTCTCGATTTCGCAATGCTGTCCTGCATCTGTTTCAGTGTAACCCCTGACCGGCTAAGCAGGATGTCAGCCGTCTCCATTGAGATGGCATAAGCATTCAGCGTGAAATTGAATATCTGTTGTTTGAACAGGGGAATAAGCTGATAGGAGCTGCCCATCGACAGAAGGTCTGCAGAGATGTCAGTCCCCATGGCAGGGTCTGCAACAAAAAATACCGCCCTGGCTTTCTGAAGCATGATCATCGGCAGCTTGCGCACCTCCACCATTTCATTGATGCCTGTTGCAGACGCCGGTAAACCAGTTCCGCGCAGTTCAGGACTCCTGGTCATAATGATAACGATCCGGTCATTAACGCTTATCCCTGCAAAATCGTTGTACTTCTCCTCGCTGTTCATATAGCCGTATCCGCCGAAGACGATCTCACCGTTCAGGCTGACATTGTCATTGGGCGGCATAAGGGGCGTCACCCCGGCTGAGTGGAGGATGGTGCCTGTTGAATCTTTCAGGGTCATGATGGATTCACCCGGCACAGGGGTGACTCTCAGGTACTCGAGTGGCTGGAAGAGATCATCCTGACCCGGAAGGGGTTTGAGGCCCATCCTCAGGGCTGTGGAACTGATATATTCAGCTGCAGCACTGCTCCCCTCACTGCCTGTTCTCCTTCCTTCAAGGTTGTCGGAGGAGAGGTATTTCATGTGTTTTTCAGATTCCCCGCGGGTGATAACCCGAAGAGATTTCTCCTGGGAATATGCCGGGATGGCCGCAATCAGAGCGGCTGCTACGATCAGAGGTTTAAGTTTCATCTACGAATCAAAATAATTCAATAGGCAAAGGTATGAAATAGTCTATTCGGATGTCACCGTGATAACGACTATTTCAGGAGGCATGAAGATCCTGACGGCCATGCCCATGGTGCCGAGGCCGGTGGTTACATAGAGGTGACTTCCGGCAAGGGAGTACAGACCTTTCCATCGCTCATGGAATTGCTCCGCAGGTGAACGATTCCCGCCAGGCAAACCTGCCTGCATGCCATGGGTATGGCCTGCGAGGGTGATCTCCGGCATACGGCCGGTAACCGCAGTCAGCAGCCATCCGGCAGGATCATGGAGCAGCATCACGGTGAACGTGCTGTCGGGGATCTGCCTGAGAACCTTCTCAAAGTCGCCGTATCTGATATCAAGCCTGTGACCGTGGGTGACCACACCTCCAACGGCGATATTCGCGCCGTTGTGGCTTGTTATCACTACCGTGTCTGAGAGCAGGTGATACCCTGATGCCGTTATTTTGCTCCTTATCATTTCACTGCATTCCTTACCGTAACTCTCATCATATCGGGGGTGATAGGTTCCGTCGTCGTGGTTGCCTATTACGGCGAATGCACCATTCTTTGCGCTTGCTTTACGCAGGATGGTGTCAACTTCTCCGAATTCCTGCCATCCGAATGTGATAAAATCGCCGGTATTTACCAGCAGGTCAGGCTCCTCCTGGTTAATGGCTGTCATGATTTCTTCAAGCTTGTCATAATGCCCGTGCCATGATGAGATATGGAGGTCGCCTGTCAGTACTATCTTCAGGCCGTTCAGCGAGGGGTCCAGCCCTTTTATGGCTATCTCTTGCCTTGTGACCCTTAAATCGAACCTCTGCCGGAAATAGCCGTCGGCAAAGAGTATCACAAACTGGAGGAAGATGATTATGTTCAATGTTCCGGCTGCCTTAAACCTGCGTTTCATCAGCCTGCCCGGAAGCCAGGTTAAGAGGGCCATTACCAGGTAGACCAAAGCTGCTAATTCATGAAGGGCTGAAAGAGCACCGAACACAATCTGCCTGTAGGCGTTGGCAGGATCGGCAAATTCTCCGCCGTAGAGCAGTACCCTTATCATAATATAGAGCAGCGCCACCGACAGTGCAGCCTTGACTGCAAGCACAACGGCCCTGAGTGTCTGGTTACGGTCCCTGAGGTCAGTTACAAGGGCGTACCAGAGCCATATGTCGGAGAGTAACGGGATTAAATAAAGCGCCATCAATAAGGTTTTGGACAAATTTACTATTAAACAACATACTGCGCACATTGTTGGTTTTTGAGTTATTTTTACCTGATGGTGACAGTTGTGCTGATATCCCCGGAGAAAGAGCCGTTAAAGGTTTCATATGTGGTTATTGCAGCAAGGTACAACGGTGGCTGGCTCTTTGTGAAACATCGCAGGAGGGGAGGCTACGAGCTGCCTGCGGGTCATCCCGATGCCGGAGAGGATGCCGTTGAGGCGGCTGTAAGGGAGCTGACGGAGGAGACAGGTGCCATCGGTTTTGCAATGGAGCCGGTAACATTCTACTCAGTAGACAGCGGCACGGGAAAACAGAATGGAAGGCTCTTCTATGCCGAGGTTGAGACCCTGGGTGACATCATCGACACTGCTGAAATAGAGGGGGTGAGGGTCTTCAGGCGCCTGCCCCGCAATCTCTCCCTGCCAGAGGTGATGACGTTCCTCTTCAGGGTTGCAAGGCAATATGCTGCCGGCAAGGGGTGTTAGTCTTCAGTCGGCAGCCGGCAGTCGGCAGTCATCAGTCGCAACTTATTGATCAGATTGTTAGACTTGAAAGACTAGGACTGCAGGCTGAAGACTCTTCATCAGCTATCCTTTGCAAAACAGTCTAAATATAGTCGATGCTGACCAGCTTCAGCCATTTGTCTTCCAGTATCCGGGCAATGCGTTTGACCACTGTCCGGCGTATCTCGAGGTCAACCGGGAGAGTGGGATCCTGGTGCGCCACGTTGATGCGGGTCCCTACCAGGAAGTTGATCTCGTCACTCTCCATGATCAGTTTTACGATCTTGTCTGCCGGCCCCTTGCCGAGCTTGACGCTGTTCTTGTAACCCTTGACCAGCTCATTGACCTTCTGCAGGGTGAGGATGCCCTCGGTCACCAGGTCAACTCCCTCCATGAAGCTCTCGGGAGGAAGGTCAGGATCTTCGAAGATCAGTTCGTCAACTATCTTGCGGTTGAGCTCACGCGCAACAATGTCAGCCGTTGTGCCGCCGCAGATTATCACCTTCCCGTTATAGGCGGTGACCCTGGCGGCCAGCTCCCTGTCCTTCTCCTCGTCGTAGGGCGGACCGGTACAGATCAGCAGTTTGCGCGGCTCCCTGAAATAGAGTATCGCACACGAGATGTCATCCTTGGCTTCGTAGTTATCATACTTATAGGCCATTGTCACTATCTTGCCTGCAAGGGTGGTGGCTGAGATTGAGGGCTCGCTGGCTACAAGTGAGGCTGCGTATTGCTGGACGTTGTCGCGTTCCCAGCCCAGGGGCCAGGCGTTGCTTCCCATGCCGCTCTGAGCCACGCCGTCAGAGAGGAGTATGATGCGGTCTTCCTTGGCGGGATAGAAGGTGCATTTGCGCAGCCGCTTGCCGGCATTCCGGCCCTTGTCGAGTATCACATCCTTCCAGTCGGGCTCGAAGGGCTGACTGCCCCGCAGGATGATGCACCGGGGATTGTCATACTCGAGTATGTTGGCGCGGCCGTCGCTCTCTATGTCCACTATCGAGAAGGTGGCATAGCTGATCTTCCTCTCGCTGCAGATGGGGAGAGTGTTCATTATGATCTCGGCAATGCGGTCGGGCTCCTTGTGCTCACGAGTGAAGTTGAGAGACATGGTTGAGGTGAGGGTTGCCAGTATATTGGCCTTGACACCATGACCCATGCCATCGGAGAGGACGGTGATGATGCGGTTCTCCTCACGCACGTTCTCCGAGAGGAAGACATCGCCGCAGATCCGCTCGCCGTAATGGTTGCGCTGCTGGCTGTTGACCTCGATGAAGAACTCCCTCTCCATGCCTGGCACCTGGCTATTTTCCGGGCTCATTCTTTTTCTGGCGGAACGATTCAACAATGGAATTTAGCATCTTCTCGGTATCGGATGCGCCCTCACCAAGGAGGAAGCCTATCTTCTGCACCATCTCCAGGTTCTTGTCGATGACATCAGAGACCCTGGTTATCACCTCCTCACGCTGCACCTCCGGCGAGAAGAGATCGCGTATGACGGCACCGGCTATCCTGTTCTGCCTGATGGGGAAGATGGAGACGTTGAACATGCGGTCCTCCAATTGCACATCGCGGCTGATGACCGATTCGTTCTCACGAAGCACGAAGGAGAAGATGTTGTAGACATTGAAAGGCAGAAGAGTCTTCAGATCGGCACCCTTCAGCCCGGGAATTATCTCGGCGATGGCCTTTGCATCTTCGCCAATGATATCCAGGAAGCTCTCGTTTGAGTGCAGGATTTTCAGCTCGTTGTCAACAATGACCACCCCGTTGGGCAGCTTATTGAGCATGCTGTTCATCGTGTCAGAGGCATCCTGCGCAGCATCCTTTTCCCTCATTGCCTGCTCCTCCGACTCCTTCAGGGCTTTCTTTGTCTCGGAGAGTTTCTTGTTGGTCTGCCGCAGGGTCTCAATATACTCCTGCTTGTTACGCAGGTTGTAGGTGTGGCACATCTCCGGCACCGCCAGTCCCTTTGCCACCGTGGAGGCGAACTCGCGGCATGAGCCATATCCGCAGGCGTTGCAGTTGATCTCCTCTGTGCTCCTCTCCTTGCCGATTATCTTCATGACCTCATTGACCGCCTCGGCGGAAGGCTCCGGTATACGCTGGTCATTGACCCTGAAGGTGCGCGTGAGATCGAGCGACGACCAGCGTTCCATATCCTTCTGCCACTGCTTCTTGTCGAGGGCCTCGACGCGTTTTTCAGCGTACTGCTTGACGAGCGACCGCCGCCTGAAACGCTCGTCATGCCTTATCATTCCCGGACCCAGCATGCACCCGGGGCAGAAGAAGAGGTTGAAGTGATGCCTGATGGTGTCAATATGATGGTCGAAGTCATTGATTGCCTCCCTGACGTCTTCAGCCCCTGAGGCGGTGATGACATGGCTCGATACCAGGTCGCGCTTGATGCCGGCAGCCTGCAATATGCCTGCAGGGTAGGGGTAGAGGGCTCCCCAGTTGCCAAAGGGAGGATCAAACTCGGCCATCTTGACCCCTTTTTCCTGTATCCCGTTCTCCTCAAAAAGATCTCTTATCTCGATAAAGGTCAGGACCCCCTCTATCAGCTTCTTGCCGGCGTAGAGTTTCGTCTCTTCCTTTGAGTCAATACAGGGTCCGATGAATACATTGGCGACCTCTGCACCGTACAGGTCACGCGTGACCATGGCCGAGGCAACCATCGGAGACACCAGGGGTGCCAGGTTGGAGACCAGGTGAGGATGGTACTTTTCAATCATCTCAACAATGGAGGGGCAGTTGGATGTGATGTAGTATTTGCCGCTCGACTCCTCGAAGAGCCTCTTGTAGGCGTAGGCCACCAGGTCGACCCCGAAGGAGACCTCATGAACATATGTGAAGCCAAGTTTCCGGATCATGCCGACAAACTTGCGGTAGTCGGTGATGTCGTCAAACTCCGAGGCGATGGAGGGGGCAATCAGTGCCGCCGTTTTGCGGCCCGAAGCCAGCAACTCCTTGACAGCAGTGATCGAGTCCCTGTAATCTATCGCTTTAGGTGAGCAGGCGAGAAAACAGAGACCGCAACCGATGCACCTGTCAGCGATGATTACCGGGTGCCTTCGCTCGGGCCTTACCTCGATGGCATTCACCGGGCATGCCCTGACACAGGAATAAGAGTTGCGGCACTTATCCTCATTGATGTAAATTACCTGATCGGGGATGTTCATAGTCATTGCATTAATTTATGCTGCCGGCCTGCACCAGCTCCTTCTCCAGAATCTTTTCAATATCCGTTACGCCTATCCCTGCAAAGGTCTTTCCATTGATGATAACAGAAGGCCCCTCGCTGCAACGGTTCATGCAGCGTGCCCCGCGGAGAACCACCTTGTCATCAAGGTGATTCTTCCTCAGAAAGTCCCTGATAATCTGTACCACCTCCCTGTTACCTCGTGAGAAACAAGAACTTCCAAGGCATATCTCGATTTCGTATGATTGTCCCAACTGCCTCTTATTATTTCATATTCAATCAAAAGTACAATAAATTTCATTCGCCAATAACATAAAACAATCAATTTCAGTCGTTAGTTGTTAATAAAATAACAATGTTTTTGAGATAACAATCTAAATGAGTAATTTTGTAATGGTACGGCGGCTACAATACTTTAACCGCTACGCGGTATGAAATGACTGATAACTTTGATCTACAATACTTTAACCGCTACGCGGTATGAAATGACTGATAACTTTGACCTACAATACTTTAACCGCTACGCGGTATGAAATGACTGATAACTTTGACCTACAATACTTTAACCGCTACGCGGTATGAAATGACTGATAACTTTGACCTGCAATACTTTAACCGCTACGCGGTATAAATCAATATAATGAGCAAGATAGATGATATACTGAGTCGTTACAGGGAGGGAAGCCACGAGAGCCTCATACCCATACTCCAGGATGTACAGGAGGTGGAGGGTTATCTCTCTGAAAATGCGATAGTTCAGATTGGAAGCTTCCTTCGTATGTCCACTACAAAGATCTACGGACTGGCAACATTCTATGACCGGTTCAGGTTCTTCCCATGCGGGAAGGTCCATCTGAGGATCTGTAACGGAACATCCTGCTTCATCAACGGCGCGACATCCGTGATAAATGCCGTTCGCGAGGAACTCGGAGTTGAGCCCGGTCAGACCACACGTGACGGCAGGTTCAGCTACGAGCTCACGGCCTGTATGGGCGGATGCAATGAGGGTCCGGTGATCTGCACTGACGATAACTACTATACTCATGTCCGTTCCGAGGATATCCCCGCAATGATATCAAAACTCAAAGCACTGGCTGAACTGAAATGAAAGAGAACGGAGAAAACGACACCAGGGAATTCCTGGTCAGGGAGGTCCTGATGCATGCCTCTGACACCCTGCCCCCGGCTACCGGGAAGAGACTTGCTGAGATACGCCGCGACAAGCCTTCGGTGCCCGTAATATACGTCGCCTCGGGCTCTGCAGCAATCATCGCAGGCAGTCTGAAGAGCGCTGCGGCAGCAGAACTCTACCTGAATGAAATGGGTATCCGCGGCATCGTGGTGAAGACGGGCTGTCACGGACCCGCTGCCTTCGAGCCGATGGTATGTGTTCATCTGCCCGGGAAAAATAATCTGATATTCAGGAATATAACCGAGGATAAGATTGAATCGCTCCTCAATGGCGTATTCCATAACGACATGCCTGAAGAAGACCTCGTCGCTCAGAAAGGGACCACCGGTTTTGAGGCCTGGCATGATATTCCCTTCATGGAGGAGATCCCCTTTTTCAGGTTGCAGAAGAGGGTGGTGCTGGGCAACTGCGGGTGCTATGACCCGGAAAGCATTGAAGAGTATATAGCCCGGGGAGGCTACCGCACTTTCCTGAAGACAATACGCAACTACACCCATGAGGAGGTCTGTGACATCGTTGAGCGGAGCGGGCTGCGCGGACGCAGCGGAGGAGGGTTCATCACCGGCCTGAAATGGAAGTATGCACTTAACTCCTCTTCTGACAACAGGTATCTTATCTGTAATGCCAAGGAGAGTGATCCGGGTTCCTATGCCGACCGTTCGGTGCTCGAGGGAGACCCACACCGTCTGATAGAGGGGATATGCATCGCCTCCTATGCCATAGGTGCTTCAAACGCGGTTATCTATCTCAAGACCGGCTCGCCCCATCCTCTTGCCAGGCTGAGAAAGGCCCTCGAGGCTGCCCGCAACTACGGGATCATCGGCCATAACATCCTCTCAAGCGGGTTCAACCTTGACATTGTGGTCAGGGAGGAGGCCGGAGCGTTTGTCTGCGGCGAGGAGACGGCCCTGATAGGCAGTCTCGAAGGCAAGCGCGGCATGCCGGAGCTCAAGCCTCCGTATCCCACCACCAGCGGCCTATACGGGAAGCCGACGGTAATAAACAACGTCGAAACACTGATGAACGTCCCTCTCATCATGTCACACGGTCCCGAGTGGTTCCGCACCATGGGCACCGCCGGCAGCAAGGGCACCAAGCTCTTCTCCCTGGGAGGCAGGGGTCGCTTTACAGGACTGATAGAGGTGGAAATGGGCACTCCGTTCCGGACAATAGTGGAGGGTATCGCTGACGGCATCAGGGACGGGAAAAAATTCAAGGCACTGCAGATCGGAGGGCCCTCGGGAACCTTTATCACAGAGCAGCACCTTGAACTGCAGGTCGACTATGAGGTGCTGAGGGAGAATGGCATTGGAATGGGGTCAGGCGGACTCATAATTATCGACGAGACCACATGCATGGTCGATTTCGTGAGGTATTACATGGAATTCATCCACAAGGAGAGCTGTGGCAAGTGCATCCCCTGCCGCGAGGGCACCGGCCGCATGCTTGAGATACTCGAGAATATCATCCGCAAGCCCAATACAGAGGACTCCAACGCCACCCTCGAGAGGTTCAAGGGAGTGATGCAGCTCGAGACGATAGCCTCCGTGATGAAAGACACTTCGCTGTGCGGACTGGGTCAGACGGCGCCTAATCCGTTCACCAGCGCCATGGCAAGCTACCGTGAGGAGTTCGAGGAGCATATCTTCGACAGGCGCTGCCGTGCCAATGTGTGCCGCGGGCTGAGGACATTCAGCATCGATGTGGAGAAATGCACCGGTTGTACGGTCTGTGCGGCCAAATGCCCGGTAAATGCCATCTATGGAACCAGGCTGCAGCCCTTCTTCATCGTAGACGATAAATGTATCGGCTGCGGAATTTGTTATGATGTTTGCAAGTTCAGTGCCGTAACAGTAAAATAAGCCATGCAGTTCACAATAGAAGTCAATAACAAAAGCATAAAGGCCGAGAAGGGAGAGACCATTCTCTCAGCCCTTAACCGCAACGGCATCATGATCCCCACGCTGTGCAGGATGGCAGAGTTCACGCCCACTGGCGCCTGCCGCATGTGCGTGGTGGAGGTGGAGGGCCGCGACAGGCTTGTCACCGCCTGTTCGGCACCTGTTGAGGAGTGGATGAAGATACAGACACATTCGCCCAGGGTGATCAGGGCCAGGAAAACAATAGTGGAGCTTCTTCTCTCAAACCATCCTGACGATTGTCTCTACTGTGACCGCAACCTCGACTGCGAGCTGCAGCGGCTCTCGGACCAGATGCAGGTGCGGGAGAGGCGCATACGCGGAAGCAAGATCAAGCCCCGCCGCGACCAGTCGAGTCCTGCCATAGTGCGCGAGCTCTCAAAATGCATCCTCTGCGGCCGCTGCCTGAGGGTATGCGAGGAGGTGGTCACCGCCACATCCATTGACTTCATCGGCAGAGGCCGGTACACCCATGTGGGACCGGCGATGGACCGCGACTTCAACTTCTCGAGCTGCATCCACTGCGGACAGTGCGTGCTGGTATGCCCCACGGGCGCCCTCCATGAGAAACACTATCTCTCCGAAGTACAGGAACAGCTCAGCAAGAGCGAGGTGACAAGGGTGATACAGTACTCGCCACTGGTGCCATACGCCCTTGCGGGTGAGCTGGGGGTGAAATACCACCGCGACTTCGACAGGATAATGAATGCAGCCCTCCGGAAGACAGGCTTCGACAGGGTGTTCCTCTCAGGCACAGGTACCGACATCCTCATCACCGAGCTGGCAGATGCCCTTATCAGCTCTCGTGACAGGGCTGACAAAAAGCCACTTGTTGTCTCGGCATGTCCGGCATGGGTCAAATACTGCGAACAGTTCACCCCGGAGCTGCTGCCGCTGCTGTCAACGCTGAAGACGCCGCAGCAGATCTCAGGCGCAATCATTAAGTCAGTTGTCCCGGCAACGGCTGATAAATCGAGGGTATACACCGTTTCGGTCACACCCTGCACAGCGATGAAGTTCGAGGCGCGCCGTGACAGCATGACCAGGAAGGGCATCAGTGACATTGACACCGTTCTTACTGTCAGGGAGCTGGCCAGGCTGATCATCCTGTATGGTATCGACATAACAAACATCGATCCCGAGCCTGCAGACGAACCCATGGCTCTCCGCAGCTCAGCCTCACTGCTTGCCGAAGCCGCAGGAGGCATCACCGAGTCTGTCCTCCGTTCCATCGCTGTCAGGGCAGGAGAGAAGGAGGCTGACAAACCGGCCGTCAAAAAGCTGCGCAATAACGGCAGCTTCAGGGAAGCCATGGTTACCGCCGGTGGGGTAACCTATACCGTAGCCGTGGTGGACGGACTGAAGGGACTGGAGAAGCTGAGGCAGATGCTTGACGGTGGAACACATTATGACCTTGTGGAGGTGATGGCATGCCCCGGCGGTTGCGTAAACGGGGGAGGAATGCTCCCTGCAGGCTCGAAGGAGGCCGTACGCCTGCGATCGAGATTCATATGGCAGACCGACGACCAGGAGGCGGTGCGCGGTCCTGAACAGTCTGCCTCGGTTTCGGACCTCTATGGCAAGGTATTTGAACAGTGCTCCGAGCTTGCTGATAAGACGCTGTTCCATACACATTTCAGCAAACGCGATGTACTGCTTTAAGTGAAAGGATAATGTTAGTATATACCATAAAAGAATTATGCCGTACCTGTTACACCTGCGTGAGGGAGTGCCCGGCGCGTGCCATACGCATTGTAGGCGGACAGGCGGAGGTGATCACCGAGAGGTGCGTGGCATGCGGCAACTGCACGAAGGTGTGCAGCCAGGGCGCCAAGGTGTTCGTGAACACCGTTGAAATGGTGACCAAGGTACTTGAGAAACCCGGCAGGAAGGCGGCACTGGTGGCACCCAGCTTTCCGGCAGAGTTCCATGACGTGACTGACCATCAGAAGGTGGTTGGCATGATCAGGGCCCTCGGCTTTGATTATGTCGTCGAGGTCTCCTTCGGCGCCGATCTGGTGGCACACCGCTACCGCAACCTGATCAGCGAGGCCGGAGCGGAAAACTATATCTCATCAGACTGCCCCGCCATCGTCTCCTTTATCAGGTTCTACCACCCTGACCTCACTCAGAACCTCATCCCGGTTGTCTCGCCCATGGTGGCTATGACAAGGGTGATGCGGGAAAAACACGGAGAGGACCTGCCTGTTGTATTCATCGGGCCCTGCGTGGCAAAGAAAGCCGAGAACACTGAGGTCGACGTCGCCATTACATTCCTCGAGCTGCGCGAGATGTTTGAAACAGCCGGTATCACTCCTGAAACGGTGGCTCCTTCAGAGTTCGACCCGCCGCTGGGAGGACGCGGAGCCATCTTCCCGGTGACGAGAGGACTCCTTCAGACAGCCGGCGTGAATGATGACGCCATTACCGGAAACATTATAGCTGCCGAAGGAAGGATTGACTTCCAGGAGGCCATAAAGGAATTTGAGGAGGGGATGATAGGCGGACAGCACCTCGAACTGCTATGTTGTGAAGGATGCATAATGGGCCCCGGCATGAGCAAGGGAGGCAAACAGTACAACAGGAGGGCACTGGTAAGCACCTATGCACAGCAGAAGATGACCAGCCTCGACATGGATGACTGGAGCAAAAACCTGGAGACCTATGACAAGCTTGACCTTTCTGTGCGCTTTAAGCCGGAAGATAAGCGCCAGATGATCGGTGAAGAGGGAGAGGTGATTAAGGTTCTCGCCTCCATGGGAAAGCTGACGCCCAAAGACCATCTGAACTGCGGCGCATGCGGCTATGACACCTGCTATGACCATGCCCTGGCAATTGTCAAGGGACTGGCCGAGGAGGAGATGTGCCTGCCATATACCATTGAGAAGCTGCACAGGTCAGTGCAGGACCTGGCACTCTCCAACGCCAAACTGACAACCATGCAGAACGCCCTCAAACAGTCGGAGAAGCTTGCACACATGGGGCAGCTATCTGCAGGCATAGCACACGAACTCAATAACCCCCTGGGAGTGGTGATCATGTACAGCAACATACTCCTCGATGAGGTCAAACCGGAGGATCCGTTGCGCGATGATATCCAGCTTATCGTTGAACAGGCGGCACGCTGCAAGAAGATCGTGGGCGGACTGCTTAACTTTGCCCGCAAGAACCAGGTTAACCACCAGGTTATTGACATAAGAAAACTGACTGAGAGCAGTGTTGCCGGAGTGGTGTTCCCGGAAAATATCAGTACTGTAATTGAAGACCGCACCACAAGCCCTGACGCTGCCATAGACTCTGAACAGATGACCCAGGTGCTCACCAACCTGTTCAGGAACGCCATCGACGCAATGCCTGACGGCGGAACGCTTAAGATATGCCTTGAGGATACGGTCAGCGACGTTATTTTTATCGTCTCTGACACAGGAACCGGCATAAGGGAGGAGGATAAACCGAAGATATTCGAACCCTTCTTTACCACCAAGGGCCTTGGCAAGGGAACGGGTCTGGGACTGGCCACCACCTATGGAATAGTGAAGATGCACAAGGGACAGATCACCGTTGAGACAAACAATGAACCGTCAAAAGGACCCACGGGCACAACCTTTAAGATAATACTTCCCAGGAGGCCTGAGTAGAGATACCGGCTCGCCTGGTTTATATTAAATGAAATAACGATAACTTACACATATAATGAGCAGTAAAATATATACAGTCCTGCTTGCCGATGATGACCCCGACTACCTCTTCCAGGTAGCCTTTCACCTTCGCAGGGCAGGCTATGAGGTGGTGGCTGTGGAGAGCCAGGCGGAGGCTGAGCAGGTGATCGCAAAGATGAAACCTGATATCGCTGTCTTCGACCTGATGATGGAGAGTGATGACAGCGGCTTTATCCTCTGTTACAAGCTTAAGAGAAAATACCCGGAGGTGCCTGTAATACTGGCCACGGCAGTCTCAAGGGAGACCGGGATAACTTTTGGACTGAACAGCGGCCAGGACCGCGAGTGGATCAGGGCAGACCTCTACCTGGAAAAGGGGGTGAGACCCGAACAGCTTGACCTTGAAATCAAAAAACTACTGAAGATCTGAAATGGCACAGCTAAAAATACTTGTGGTGGATGATGAACCCGGCATCAGGTCAGGCGTGACCAGGATCCTTGGCAACTTCCATGTCACCTATCCATTCATGGACGAAGACTACACTTTTAATATCCTGGAAGCGGCTACCGGTGAAGAGGGTATTGAGATCATAGACCGCGAGATGCCTGATATCCTGCTGCTTGACAACAAGCTCCCCGGCATTCAGGGTGTGGAGGTCCTCGAGTACGTGAGGAAGAAGAACTATGATATCGTGGTGGCGATGATAACGTCATACGCTTCGATTGATGTAGCGGTCAGGGCACACAATGACGGTGCCATTGACTTCATCCCCAAACCATTTACCCCGCAGGAGCTCAAGGCCTCGATAGAACAGATCACCAAGCAGCAGTACCTGAGGAGGATAACCCACAAGCTCAAGGTGGAGGGAAGAAAGGTGAGGTTCCAGTTCCTCTCAGTACTCTCACATGAGCTGAAGGCGCCGCTGAATGCCATAGAGGGTTACCTGAAGATGATGCAGGAGAGGCAGATGGGCGACTCCCTTGACGAGTATGCATCTGCCATAGAGAGATCGCTGCAGCGCATTGACAGCATGCGTAACCTGATCATGGACCTCCTCGACTTTACCAAGGTGAGTTTCGAGCGCCAGCTCGAGAAGTTGCAGAATGTAAACCTGAAGGACCTGGTCTCGATGGCAGTGGTGACCGTCAGTCCATATGCGATACACAAGGATATCCACTTCGTGACTGACATAAGGGGATGTGAGACCATATGGGCTGATCCGAATGATTTTGAGATCATTATGAACAATCTTGTGTCAAATGCAGTTAAGTACAACAGGACAGGAGGAACGGTGACTATTACGGTCGACTGCAATGACAGTGAGTTCATATTCTCGGTGGCGGATACCGGAATAGGAATGAATGCCGATGAGCGCGACATACTCTTCGAAGAGTTTTCACGCATAAAGAATGACAAGACACGTAATATCAGCGGCAGCGGCCTCGGACTCTCCATCGTCAAAAAGGTGGTGGAGCTGTACCACGGGGTCATTGACGTGGAGAGCATCCCTGACAAGGGGTCAGTTTTTAAGGTTATAATTCCAAAATCACAGGTCACCAACCTAAAGGCAGAATTATGAAGACACTACCGGGAAAGACAGTCGAACGCCTCAGTCAGTACAGACGGGCACTGATATCCTCGCTTGCGGTGAACCGCAATTATGTTTTTTCACACGAGCTTGCAGCCATGCTTCACATAACAGCCGTGCAGGTCAGGCGCGATCTGATGCTTATCGGGTATGGCAGCGTGATGCGCAAGGGATATGACGTGAGGGAACTGATAAAAACAATCGGGTCAATAATCGACGCTCCCAGCGGACTGAACGTGGCAATAATAGGCATGGGCAACCTGGGCCGGGCCATAACAGGGTACTTCAGGGGAAAGCGCACCAACATGAACGTGGTTGCTGCCCTTGACGTCGACCCTCAGAAGGTTGACAAGGTGGTTGCGGGGGTTAAGTGCTACCACCTTGACCAGATGAAGAAGCTCAAGAGCGAGCTGGATATTACGATTGCGGTGCTGACCGTTCCCCCGGACCAGGCAGTGACGGTGACGGCAATGCTTGTGAGCAACGGTATCAAGGGGATAATGAACTTCACCACCGTCCCGCTGAATGTGCCTGACAATGTCTGGCTCGAGGAGTTTGACATGATCACCTCCATAGAGAAGGTGGCCTATTTTGTCAAGGAAAAGAGGTAGCCGCCAGCTCAATGAGAATTTTCAGAAGCTTTGAGGAGGCAGCGGTGATCAGTTCACCTGTTGTCACGACAGGCACTTTCGACGGAGTCCATATCGGGCACAAAACCATCATAAGACGCCTTAAGAAACTGGCAGCAGATGCCGGCGGTGAAAGCGTCCTGATTACATTCGATCCTCACCCCAGGGTGGTGCTCTATCCCGAGAGCGCCGGGAAGGGACTGAAACTGATCTGTTCCGGAGAGGAGAAGATCGAAATGCTGCGTAAGGCCGGACTCGACAATGTCATAATAATCGGGTTCACACATGAGTTCTCGCGCATCACCAGCGAAGAGTTTGTCAGGGATATCCTTTGTGGTATACTGAAGGCAAAAGTGATTGTGGTGGGCCATAATCACCACTTCGGGTATAACCAGGAGGGCGATTACCGGACATTGTGGGAGTGGAGAGGCAAATACGGTTTTGAAGCCGAGGAGATACCCATGCAGGAGGTACAGAACGAGACCGTCAGCTCAACACGCATAAGAGAGGCTCTCTCTGCAGGCTATATACAACGCGCCAATGCGTACCTCGATCATTACTACCTTATCATCGGTACGGCTGTGAAAGAGGACCCCGGCATAACACCCGTCGTGCCCCTTATTAAGATACCTGTTACTGAGCGGACAAAGCTGGTCCCCCCACCGGGACTTTATGCAGTCTCATGTGCGGCGGAGACATTTTTTTCAAGGGGTATGGTCTACATACCCGGTAATGGTTCACTGTTGCCTGACATATACCTGCATCTTGAGAATTATGAGGATGATATACCGGGGAAACGAATGACCCTTTTCTTTCATAAACGGCTTGATGCTTCCAATGCTGACATGCCGGCAGACAAGCTTCTTGCGGAAGGCGTAATGGAGGTGCAGGAGCTGATATTCTGATCTGTCAGGGAGCAACCTGGCCTGAAAAAGAGTATCTTTGCGTGTTAATCCGAGGGGGAAGAATTCAATAGATGAGAAGATGAAATTTAATCCTGAAAAACTGAGTATACCGGACCGGCGGATGGAATCTTTCATTGATCCCGCCGAGCTGTGGTCGATAATAAACAATGCAAAGGCTGATAAGGCAAGGGTCAGGGAACTGATCGCAAAATCACTGTCGAAGGAGCGTCTCACCCTTGCCGAGACGGCATCCCTTATCAACGCTGAAGGCGAACTGGTTGAGGAGATCAAGGCCGGGGCACGCGAACTTAAGAAAAAGGTATATGGCAACAGGATAGTGCTCTTTGCCCCACTCTACATAGGTAACAAGTGCAGCAACAACTGCCAGTATTGCGGATTCAGGGTGACCAACAAGGAGGCAAGACGCAAGACCCTCAGCGACCAGGAGATAACTGCTGAGGTGGAGGCACTCGAGGATAACGGCCAGAAGAGACTTATACTGGTTTACGGCGAGCATCCTGAGTATGATCCGGAATTCATTGCCCATACAGTAAAGCTTGTTTACAGTATCAGAAAAGGCAGAGGGGAGATAAGAAGGGTCAATATCAATGCCGCACCTCTAGACATTGACGGCTTCCGGACTGTTGGCCGTTCAGGCATAGGCACCTACCAGATCTTCCAGGAGACTTATGACCCGGATGCATACAAGCTTTATCACCTTGGAGGTAAGAAGAGTGATTACAACTGGAGGCTCACTGCCCTTGACAGGGCCCAGGAGGCCGGCATTGACGATGTGGGCATCGGGGCGCTGTTCGGACTGTACGACTGGAGGTTCGAGGTCCTGGGACTGGTGAGGCATACCAACCACCTCGAGGCCTGTTATAATGTCGGACCGCACACCATCTCGTTTCCAAGGATCAAGGATGCATCCATGCTGAACCTGAACGGCAAATATTATGTCAGCGACGACAATTTCAAGAAGCTGATTGCCATACTGCGTCTTGCAGTTCCCTATACAGGACTGATTCTCACAGCACGTGAGACGCCTGATGTCAGGGCGGAGGCCATGGCTTTCGGAGTGTCGCAGATAGACGGAGGTACAAAGCTGGAGCTCGGCGGTTACTCCGCCTCAAGGAACGAGCAGCAGAACCTCAACCGCGAGCAGTTCAAGATCAATGACGAAAGATCGCTTGCCGATGTAATTGACGAGCTCATCGACAATGATTATATCCCATCGTTCTGCACCGCCTGCTACAGGCTCGGACGCACCGGCGAACATTTCATGGAGTTCTCCGTCCCGGGATTCATCAAGCGTTACTGCACCCCCAACGCCATACTGACACTGTCAGAATATATCGTTGACTATGCCTCCCCCGCCCTGGCCGAGAAGGGATGGAAGGCCATAGAGAAGAATATGGCAGACCTCGACGAGGGAATGAAGGAGAGTATCAGGAAGAAGATTGACCGCATCAGGAACGGTGAGCGGGACCTTTACTACTAAATAATTGTACTATGGTCAGGATAATCGGAATCAAGATCACCGACAGGATCAAGGAGGCAGGGCTGGTTCAGAAAGCCCTGTCTGATCACGCCGGCGTCATCAGCACACGCCTTGGTTTTCACGAGCTGAGCGAAGAGCGGTGCAGCCGCGAAGGGTATATGGTCATACACCTTGCAGGCCTCGCTGACGACTGTGAAGAGCTGGCTGCAAAACTGCAAAAGATGGAGGGCATCTCCGTGGATGAGATGGCCTTCTCTCACGGCCCCTCTGATGCGCCGGTGGAATGTGACGGCATCACGTTGCTCGGCGCCCTTGTGCCACGGCGTGACGACCTTGGGATACAGGTTCAGAAGCTGCTTACCACTTTCGGATGTGTCATCAGGACCAGGCTGGGTGTGAATGAAGTATATTTCGGCGAGCCCGCCGGACTGATACTTCTTGAGCTGGCAGGCGACAGGACACAGTTTGTCTCCCTTGAGAAAGCCCTGCGTGAGATCGAGGATATAGCTATTGGTCGTATCTGCTTCCCTGCCTGAGCGTCTGCCCGAAGAAAACAGCGTTGGCAAATATCCTTTGCGTACCGAACCATATAGCCCGGAAGTTGGTGTCGTCATATATCGATATCACCCTGCCTGACCCCTGGTGCACGCAGGCAAAGACACTGTTGCTTATCCTCTCAGTGTTTTCCTTTGAGGAAAATCCGCTCAGTCAGCGGATCGGAGGTATATCTTACCGGGTTGTTCCAGGTGTTGCCGGTCATCTTCACTGCCGTGGACTCGCTCTTGAACACCGGCAGATACTCTGTTGTGTATCCGTAACAGAGAGGGTGCGTCAGGTCCAGTTTTGTCCTGAATATAGAGCCCGGGATCGTATGCAGGGCCCTGTCTGCAGACCTGTTGGCATAACTGCGCTCCACAGTGGCCGGAACCGCTGCATTATCTATATAACTTATGTCGGCGAAACCGTTACCGGCTACCCACCTGTTGCCACCCTTATAGGCCAGGATGGTGCCTCCGCCACGGTTCCACTCCCTGATCCGGTCAACGGTTGCCTGAGGCATGGAAGGATTTCCTGCGATGATTATCACATTATACTTCGCCAGGGCGGCCGACGACATCCTTGAGGCAGGCATCAGGGTGACCTGCATGCCGTAACGCACATCCAGGAGTTGCCAGATCTCGCCGGCATCATCGCTGGGGATGCCCTCATCTGTCAGAAGCAGCACCGAAGGCTTCGAGAGGACAACGAAATCATTGCTGCCCAGGTCAATGCCTGAAGGAGTGAGGCCGGTGGAGACACCGTAGACGGTTATGCCGCACTCTTTTGCCACATTGGCCATAAAGGCCTTCATCTCCTCAGATGAAAGGAGATTCTCACCTGAATGGACCATTATAGTACCGTAACCGAACTTCTTCTCTTTCCCTTCCGTTGTGGCAGTGAATGGTCTGGCCGAAACCCGGGCCGTAATTCCGGCCTGCTGTATCTTATAGAGTGCCTTCGGTGAATAGGAGTCGGTCCATTCGAAGAGCCATGCATAAGGATTTTCAACACCTGCCATCCGTCCCTCCGGCATGGGCGCCTCAGTCACTCTCTCTCCGGTCATTCCGGTAGCCTCACCGCCGTTAAGTGCAGTATAGCTCAGGTTGAAGGCCATGGGCATGACCCAGGTGGATATGTCATAAAAGACCGTGTCTGCAAAAGTGAAGACAGGTTCAAAGAGGCTTCTGACAAACCGGAACTCCTTTTGGTTCATCGGGACGAACCAGCTGTCGGCAGTGGTGTAGCTTACCCCGCTTTTGGTTATGTTCTTTCCGCACCTGTAAACCTCAATCCTGTGCCTCAGAAGGTTCTCGATGAACTTGCCGGCGGCACTCCTGTCATCCCCTGCATTGAAGATGTAGCCTTTCACCGGGAAGGCCTCCGCCTCTTTTATTGCCGAGAGATAGAAGTCGCGCTGCATGTTCAGGAGCTTGGTTCTCATCGCAATACCGGCCTCGATTGTAGAAAGGGTCACCGTGAACTGGTTTCGTATGGCGAATGGAAATGAGAGCACTCCTCCGGGGACATCACGCAGATGTCCTTTCACTCCGGCCTGCTCATAGAGGATGCCGACAGAGCCATGGACATCGGGATAGGATGATCCCTTGCCGAGGTAATAGTCATCAAAGCTCTCTTCAGTATAGTAAAGGCTTCCGATGGAGTCAAGATGACTTGCATGGTATTTTCCGATCTCAGCCGTTAACTTCTGGTTTTCCGGCGGAACGACGGGATTGTTTCTCGACTGTACGCCTGGCTGAAAGAAGAAGGTAGAGTTGGCGCCCATCTCGTGGTGATCGTTGTTAATGTTGGGCATCCAGCGGAAGAAGGCCTGGACACGGCCCACCGACTCAGGTTGTTGCAGCATGAGGTAATCGCGGTTCAGGTCAAACCAGTAGTGATTTGTCCTGCCGCCTGGCCACGCCTCATTGAACTCCCTGCCGGCCGGATCGGTGGTGAGGGTCGTGCCACGGTACATATTGACCCACGTCGAGTGACGCTGCAGGCCGTCAGGATTCAGTGCCGGGTCAATCAGGATAACTGCGTTGGCCAATATTTTGTCAATCTCAGCGCCTTCTCCGGCGACAAGATAATAGGCAGTGAGCAGGGAAGCGTTCTGTGCGCTGGACTCATTGCCGTGCACCCCGTATCCCAGCTTGATGATGACGGGCATATTGTCTGTCGTAACCGATTTTGAGACTGCAGGGTCAGAGAGCCTGAGGTGCTCAAGGCGTATCTCCTCAAGCCTGCCCATATTCTCCTCCGATGTGACAATCAGCTGCCCCAGGGGTCTGCCTTCCCAGCTCTTACCATATTCTTCCCAGAGTGCCCTTCCCGATATGGCATCAAGAAGTTTCATATACCCAACCAGCTTGTCATGGGTCACGTGCCACTCGCCCACTTCATGCCCTATAAATGATGAAGGAGCGGGCACATCATTGTTGTAATCCGCATTTGCCGGCAGGTAATAGCTTAATCCGGTCTGGGCATTCATCATCAGTGATACAAGCAGCATCAGAGATGAAAGGAGTATCTTTTTCATCAGGTCAGGTTTGAGATTGTCCGGCAATTTCGGAAAAAATGAGATCGGTTGTTACAACGCAGATTAGTTCTGCAACATATTCACTGCCTGGCCTGCCTTCTGTTGAAGTGGGGAGTATCGCCCCATATTCCAAGGCCGAGGGTTATTCCCGGGATGAGGCTAAAGTTAAGGCCACTGATGTTGGTTTCATTTATTTCACTGAAGCCGGGCTTGCCCTCATAGATCTGATAGCCTGGCCTGTAACGCGCCGGGGTGAGGTTGGGCATCACCACATTTGCCCCGCAGGCAATTGCCTTCTCGCGGCCGGAAGGGTCAATGGTCTGCATGGCAGTGGAGGCGACGATGTTGATATCCTTCATGATGATCCTGATAATGGCGATCATCCTGAGAGTCAGATTAAAGCGTTCCTTGATGAAGAGGTTGTCAGTTCCCCTTGCGCCCAGCGGGGTGTCAGAGTGTTCAATAAAGGGCCCCATGCCGCACATGTCAATGTCAAAATCGCGCATGAAAATAATATCATCTGCAAGGTGGCTCATAGTCTGGTATGGCAACCCTACCATAACCCCTGAACCCGTCTGGTAACCTGTCTCCTGTATTGTCCTGAGACACTCTATTCGCCTGTTGTACCTGTGCATGTCGTCATCAGGGTGCACCTTGCGGTAGAGGGCCTCGCTCGCAGCCTCAACACGCAGAAGGTACCGGTGAGCACCTGCATCGTACCACCGCTGGTAGGTCTCCCGGGACTGCTCCCCGAGGGAAAGGGTTATTCCCAGTCTCCCTCCGGTCAGTTGCCTGATGGTCCGTACAAGTTCCTCGATGTTGTCAACAAATGCCTTCGACTGGTTTTCGCCCGACTGGATGGCTATTGATCCGTAGTTGAGCCTGTAGGCTGTCATGGCTGCCTCAATGACCTCGTCGTTGGTCATTGTGTATCGGTCGATGTGGTGATTTTCACGCCTTATGCCGCAGTAGAGACAGTTCTTGCCGCATATGTTCGAGTATTCTATGAGCCCCCTGAGATAGACATTGTTTCCAATGTGCATGTCTCTTACGGCAGCAGCCCTGCGATAGAGCTGAGGTGCATCTTCCTCACCGCACTGCAGCAAGGCCAGAATGTCTGACCTGTCGTAATTGTTTTTGTCGAGTATTACCGAAAGTCCTGAAGCCATGACAACAATTAACCTTGCAACAATAACATACTTTTAGCCGGATTGTTCATGCCCTGACTGATTTTTTTTCAGAACCCCCTTCCGAACATCTGCCAGAGGGTCCTTTTCATCTCCTGCCAGCGGGTCATGGAGGCAAAGGCGAAGGAGTTGGTATATTCCGTTACAACTTTCCTGGCCTCTTCATTTTTACCTTCCTTCACAAGAGATTTAACTTTCTCTTCCAGTGCAGGCATCTCGCTCAACGCTTTCTGTTCCATCTCTGCCACGGCCGGCTCGATGAGCTTGCGGCCGCGTTCCCAGTTCACCGTTGAGAGCCTGTTGGCCTCGCGAAATGACCATATGGCTGCATCCTCGCGGTAACGGTGCTGCCCGCATATCCTGAAACTCTCGGGAAGAGACATGGTGCCCGAGAATATTGGAATCCGAGGACTCTGGCCCGGGTTGTCAAACGAGAACCATGCCACGGCTCCCACCTCATCGGGGAGCCATTCGCGGCACTGTATGACATGCGAGTAGGAGCACCCTGCAATGGCGATGGTCCTCTGCCTCTCAATGGTGCCTGGTTTCAGCTCATTGACCAGGGTGCGGATGTCGTTGTTCATCCAGTTATTGAAGGCAGGCGACTTCACCGTCTCAGTTATCTCGTTGCCGGCTTCATCCTTTTTCTTTACAGTGATCATCAGGTTCTTCGTCATGTCCCATGGGGTGCCCTCGTAGGTCTCACGGAAGAGAGCCATCACATCGCTTACTGATAGTTTACTGTCTGGTTTTACAGAGAAGGGCAGCTCCTCCATCTCCATCGTCAGGTTCAGTCCCGGTGCCAGTTTATTCAGTACGTAGAACTCCCTGATTGCGTAGGGCTTTCCTGTGCCGATTACTTTATAGAATTTGAAGGGTTCCTTACCGTCCCAGTAGCCCAGATCCTTTGCCTTCTTGCGCAGGTCCCCTGAGGTCATGAATTGGTCAGGGTCATTGAACTTCACGTCGGAGATTCTCGGTATGTTGGCGGCGATGCCCACATGGTCATCGGGAATCCTCTGGGCGACCCACAGTGACGATGGTTTGCCCGGTCCCGATCCGGCTATCTCTAGCTGCCAGACCTCTTTAGGGTCTGCTATGGTGATGCACTCTGCCATGTCGCCGTAACCGTACTGCTCAGCCAGCGATCCTATCAGGGCAATTGCCTGCCGTGCCGTGGTGCATCTCTGCAGGGCGATCTTTTCAAGCTCCTCGATGAGAAAAAGGCCGTCTGTATTGATCAGTTCCCTGCGCCCGTAGATGGTTGTCTCGCCAATTGCCAGCTGCTTTTCATTAAGGCAGGGATAGGCGGTGCTGAGAAAGGCATATGTTGATTTGACTTCCGGGATCTCACCCTTGTGCGTCACGTTGGTCATATCCCAGGCGGCCTCGGTCTGCAAGGTGCCCCAGTAGACATGATGTACAGTATCTCTTGCGAACTTCATGGCGGGAACAACCTCAAGCCAGGTGCGGTATCTTCCGTCACATGTATGCGAGGTCATCACCGACCCGTCGGTGGAGGCCAGCCTGCCAACCATGATGCTTGTACAGTTTTCTGCATACCCCGGGCCGTCGGGATCAATATCTCTTGTAGTCTGTCCGCCGGCAAGCAGCGGGAATATTGCCATGAGGAGAATGAGTCCTGCTCTTGCAGCTGAGATTCTGGTATTACTTGTCATACTTTAGTTGTTTGGTAGCAAAAATAACCCGATGGGCTGAATTCAGGTCACCAAAGATAATATTATGCAACATATTATCAGTCTTTAGTCCTCAGTCTTCAGTCTTCAGTTTCCAAGCATCAATAAATCAATTAGTTAAGACTGCCGCTGTGGACTGCCGACTGTGGACTGATTTTGACTGCCGACTGTGGACTGCCGACTGTGGACTGATTTTGACTGCCGATTGCCGACTGCCGGCTGCCGATTGCCGACTTTGGACTGATTTTGGCTGCCGATTGCCGACTGGCGACTGATTGTGCCGATTGCCGACTGGCGACTGATTGTGCCGGCTGCCGACTCTTATCATGATAACCTGCAATCTGCGATACGGTTACAATCATTTGTTATATTTCAAAATGTTTCTAACTTTCGAGAAGAACTCAACTCCGGATTATGATCAGTGCTAAGTTATTGAATCCCAAAAATATTGCTGTAATTGGCGGCTCCGATGACATCACCAAAGCCGGAGGGAAGGTCCTCCTGAACCTTCTGTCCGGTGGCTTCAGTGGAGAGATTTATGTCGTCAATCCCAAAGCATCTGTAGTACAGGGTATTCCGACCTTTGCAGATGTGTCACTGCTACCGGAGACAGACATGGCAATACTTGCTGTGGCAGCGCGTCACTGCCCGGCCATAGTGAAAACCCTGGCGTATGAAAAGAAGACAGGGGGCTTCATTATACTCTCAGCCGGCTTCAGCGAGGAAGATGAGCAGGGCGCCGCTCTCGAGAGGTCGATAGTCGAGACCGTCAGGCAGACGGGAGGTTCGCTCATCGGTCCAAACTGCATTGGTTTTCTTAACAATAACTATCACGGGGTTTTTACATCCCCGATACCAAGACTGTCAGCCGGGGGCATAGACTTCATCTCAGGATCCGGTGCGACTGCCGTATTTATTCTCGAAGCTGCCATCACCAGCGGCCTGCCCTTCTCAAGCGTATGGTCGGTGGGAAACAGTGCCCAGATCGGTGTTGAGGATGTGCTGGAACATTTCGATCAAACCTACGATCGCGAAACGAGTTCGAAAATTAAGTTATTGTACATTGAGAATATTGCAGATCCTGCCAGATTCCTGAAGCACTCTGCTTCACTCATCAGAAAAGGGTGCCGCATTGCCGCCATCAAGGCCGGCACCTCCGAGGCAGGCTCGCGTGCAGCCTCATCGCATACTGGTGCGATGGCATCGCCTGACACAGCCGTTGAGGCGCTGTTCCGGAAGGCAGGGATAGTCAGATGCCACAACCGCACAGAGCTCGCATATGTGGCCGCACTCTTTACCTATAGACAGCTGAGCGGAAAAAGAATAGCGATTGTCACGCATGCCGGCGGACCGGCGGTGATGCTTACTGATGCCCTCAGCGAGGGAGGCATGGAGATACCGCGTCTCTCAGGAAAGTCAGCTGACAGCCTTCTGGAGAAACTCTTCCCGGGTTCCTCGGTGGCGAACCCGATCGACTTCCTGGCTACCGGCACCGCTGAACAGCTCGGTTTTATCCTCGATGCATGCGAGAATGACTTTGATGAGATTGATGCCATGGCAGTCATATTCGGCAGTCCCGGACTCTTTCCGGTGGATGACGTCTACAGCCTGTTGCATGACAAGATACGCAGTTGCCGGAAACCGATATACCCGATACTGCCTTCCGTCATAAATGTCAAGAGGGAGATAGCAGACTTCATTGCCCACGGGAATGCGATATTCACCGACGAGGTACTTTTCGGCAGGGCTCTCTGCAGGGTGAATGCAACACCGCCACCGTCAGATACGGATGCCTTTATTGCCAGTACCGGCACTAAAGTCATAAGGGCCGTGATTGACAATGCCGGGGAGGGATACCTTGCTCCCGAAAAAGTGAACATCCTGCTTGATGCTGCAGGTATCCCCACTGTTCCCGAGAGTGTTGCCATTTCATCCGAAGAAGCCGTGAAGGCGGCGGAAAAGATGGGATACCCGGTGGTGATGAAGGTCGTGGGGCCGGTACATAAATCAGACATCGGCGGTGTGACGCTGAACGTTAACAGCGCAGCAGAGGTCAGTGCAGAGTACGGAAGGATGATGAAGCTGCCGGGTGTAACCGCAGTGCTGGTGCAGAAGATGATCAGTGGTATGGAGCTCTTCTGCGGCGCTAAGCGGGAGGGGAGGTTCGGTCACCTTGTCATGGCAGGCATGGGTGGCATCTTCATCGAGGTCTTCAGGGATGTCGCCACGGCACTGGTGCCTGTCTCTGACCAGGAGGCCAGGTCAATGATAGGGTCATTGAAATCGTATAAGATCATAAAGGGCATCCGCGGAGCCGCAGGAGTCAGCGAGGAAGCATTTGCCAGGGTGATCACCTCACTGTCAGCGCTGCTCGAAACAGCACCTGAGATAGTCGAGATGGATATTAATCCTCTGCTGGGAACGCCGGATAAGATAGTTGCGGTAGATGCAAGGATAAGAGTCTCCAGTCTCCAGCCTTCAGTAGGCATTCATTAATAGACCTTTAAGGATTGTAGCGCAGAGTTCAAGAATAGGCCATAGGCCTTTATGTATTGTAGCTCAGAGTTCAAAAATAGGCCTTTATGTATTGTAGAGCAAAGTCTGAAAATAGGCCGTAGGCCTTTAAGTATTGTAGAGCAAAGTTTAAAAATAGGCCGTAGGCCTTTAAGTATTGTAAAAAAAGGATTAAAACCAGACCTTACCCGGCCAAAAATCGAAATTCGCAAATCGCAAATCGCAAATCGCAAATCCCCATGAATCGTTCTGATATAGTTTTCATAATTGTTTTTGTCGGATTATTTGTTCCGTTTTTTCTGTCTGACAAGCTGTATGAGTTTTTTCTCTGGTTCAGCACTGACTGGGCCTTCACTGCCAGCTTCATCAAATTTGCACTGCTGGCAACAATGGGAGAGATGCTCGGCAGCAGGATCAGGACAGGCGTCTACCTGCCGAAAGGCTTTGCACTGTTGTACCGCGCTGTCATATGGGGATTCCTCGGGATGACCGTCAAGGCTGCCTTTATGATCTTCGGCGGCGGCGTGCCCCTGATAGCTTCCCACTTTGGCATGGAGAGTCCGGCAGCGGTAATGGCCGGCCCGGTGACCGGCGCCAGGGTATTGCTGGCCTTTGCCATAAGCGCCTTCCTCAATATCTTTTACGCTCCCTTACTGATGGTGACACACAGGGTGAGCGATCTTCATATTGCTGCGGCAGCAGGCGACCGGCGTAAACTGATGACAGTCCCCGATGTGACAAGGCTCCTGGCATCGATCGACTGGAACAGCATGTGGGGTATCGTACTGAAAAAGAGCATCCCCATCTTCTGGATTCCGGCACAGACAATCAATTTCCTGCTGCCGGAGGAGTTCAGGATACTGGTAGCGGCACTTTACAGCACCGTGCTTGGGGTCATTCTCGCGTTGGCTGCAGGATCTGCTAAGAGGCAATAGAAGAATTTCAGATTTCAGATTTTCGATTTTCGATTTTATCCAAATTCGCAAATCGCAAATCGCAAATCGCAAATTTTCGAGACTTTACAGACTTTCGACTTTCACCTATTTAATATGACAAATAGCAGCAATCGTTCTCTTATAAATTTCTATCTTAGAGCCACAGATGCGGGCTCTAAATGAAAAATTTATGAAAAATACCCCCATAAATCGTGAAACAGTAAGCAGGGCAATAACTTCGAGCGGCATCACCGATCTGGGTTATGCGAGCATACGCGAGATAGTCAAGCTGGTAAATGTCCTGGTAAAGGAAACCGGCGTTGAATTCATCAGGATGGAGATGGGTGTGCCGGGACTACCGTCGGCGGAGGTCGGGATAAAAGCTGAGATAGAGGCGCTAAAACAGGGTGTCGCATCAAAATATCCTGACATAGAAGGGCTGCCGGAGATGAAGACCGAGGCAGCGCGCTTTGTAAAGAACTTCCTTGACGTTGAGGTGCAGCCTGATTGCTGCGTTCCAACCGGCGGAGCAATGATGGGAGGGATGGCCAGCTTCATGGTGGCCAACAGGAATGACAGGACAAAGGAAGGGACACTCTTCATTGACCCCGGATTCCCGGTTCAGAAGACGCAGACCAGGATCCTGGGACAGGATTACCGGTCGTTTGATGTTTACAATTACAGGGGAGATAAAATGGGTCCCAAGCTTGAGTCAATCCTGCAGTGCGGAAAAGTCTCAACTATACTCTATTCCAACCCCAACAACCCCTCATGGATATGCCTTACGGAAGATGAGCTACGCACCATCGGGACCCTGGCACGTAAATACGATGCCATTGTGATTGAGGACCTGGCATATTTCGGGATGGATTTCCGGGAGAATTATTCCGTTCCGGGGGTGCCCCCGTTCCAGCCCACCGTGGCCAGATACTGCGATGACTATATCCTGCTCATATCCAGCTCCAAGATTTTCAGTTATGCAGGCCAGAGGATCGGACTCCTGGTGATGTCTGACCACCTCTACAACCGCCGTTATCCCGACCTTCTCAGGTATTATTCCACCGACATCTTCGGGAGGGCCATGATTTTCGGGGCTCTGTATGCCCTCTCTTCCGGCGTGGCCCATTCGGCCCAGTACGGATTCACCGCCATTCTCAAGGCTGTGAACGACGGTTTGTATAATTTTGTGGACAACACCCGGGTCTATGGCGAGAAGGCGGCAAGAATGAAGGAGATGTTTATCAGCAACGGATTCAGGATAGTCTATGACATGGACATTGACAGGCCTGTTGCTGACGGTTTTTATTTCACGATTTCATACCCCGGGATGAGCGGCGGTGAGCTGCTGCAGGAGCTCATGGCTCATGGCATAGCTGCCATCACGCTTAACATCTGTGGCAGCGAAAGGCATGAAGGACTCAGGGCCTGCGTCTCGCAGATAAGAAAAAAACAGCTGCCGCTGCTGGAAGAGCGGCTGAAACTATTCAGGGAAAACAATCCCACAATCGAGTAAATCATATATTTTTATCACGGTATAAATACAAAAGAGATGGCTAAGATAAAAGGTGCTGTTGTTATAGACAGGGAGAAGTGCAAGGGGTGCGAGGTGTGCGTGGTGACGTGCCCTACCGAGACACTGGCTCTGGCAGTTGAGGTTAATGCCAAGGGGTATCATTACTCTTACGCCGCTAACCCCGATGCATGTATCGGTTGCTCCAACTGCGCGGTGGTATGCCCTGACGGCGTTATCACCGTTTACAAGGTAAAAGTGGGATAACAGGAATATGAAAACAATAATTTAATGGAAAAGGAACTGAGACTGATGAAGGGCAACGAAGCTATCGCCGAGGCGGCGATACGCGCCGGTGCCGATGGTTATTTCGGGTATCCCATCACTCCGCAGAGCGAGATACTTGAATATCTTATGGAGGCCAATCCCGAGGCAACCACCGGGATGGTGGTGCTGCAGGCAGAGAGCGAGGTTGCTGCCATAAACATGGTTTACGGCGGAGCAGGGTGCGGCAAAAAGGTAATGACGTCATCATCATCACCGGGAATAAGCCTCAAGCAGGAGGGAATAACATATATAGCAGGTGCCGAGCTGCCCTGCCTTATCGTCAACGTGGTCCGCGGCGGTCCTGGCCTCGGCACCATCCAACCGGCACAGAGCGACTATTTTCAGGCTACCAAGGGAGGCGGACACGGCGACTACCACCTTCTTGTCCTGGCACCTGCATCAGTTCAGGAGATGGCTGACTTCGTGGAGCTGGGCTTCGACCTGGCATTCAAATACAGGAATCCTGTTATGATCCTTTCTGACGGCGCTATCGGGCAGATGATGGAAAAAGTCTGGCTTAAGCCTCAGAAGAAGAGATCGGAAGAGATTCTTCCATGGGCAACTACAGGTAAACCGGCCTCCCGCCCGAGAAATATCATCACATCGCTGGACCTCGATTCAGAGCGCCAGGAGAAGTTCAACCTCAAACTTATCGCCAAGTACCGCGAGATGAAGGAGAATGAGGTGCGTTTCGAGGAGTTCATGACCGATGACGCCGAATACCTCTTCGTCGCCTACGGCACCAGCGCAAGAATTTGCCAGAAGGCACTGCAACTGGCAAGGGCTGAGGGAATCAAGGCCGGGTTGCTGAGGCCGATAACACTTTTTCCCTATCCGACGAAAAGACTGAACGAGCTGGCTGACAAAGTGAAAGGCATGCTTGCAGTGGAGATGAGCGCCGGACAGATGGTGGAGGACGTGATGCTCTCGGTAAACGGGAAAACACGTGTCAGCCACTACGGAAGGATGGGCGGCATGATACCCACCCCCGAAGAGGTGCTTGAAAACATGAAGTCATTTATTAAAGGATAAGAGAGATGGCAGAGATTACATTCAATGATATAATTAAGCCGGAGAACCTGGCTTATACCAGGTCTAAGCTGATGACGGACAATGTCATGCACTACTGCCCGGGCTGTGGACACGGAACTGCTCACCAGGTGCTGGCAGAGGTGCTGGAGGAGGAGAACCTGCAGGAAAGAACCGTAGGCATCACCCCTGTCGGCTGCTCAGTGCTGATGTACAACTATATTGATATCGACTTCCAGGAGGCTGCTCACGGAAGGGCTCCTGCACTGGCCACCGCTGTCAAAAGGCTCATGCCCGACAAGTTCGTATTTACATATCAGGGCGACGGTGACCTGGCTGCCATCGGAACGGCAGAGACCATTCACACATGCAACAGGGGAGAAAATATCCTCATCCTGTTCGTCAATAACGGTATCTACGGCATGACCGGCGGACAGATGGCACCGACAACACTCGAAGGGATGAAATCATCAACATCACCCTACGGCCGCGATATTTCTTCAATGGGTTCCCCCATCAAGATGGCCGACATCGTAGCATTGCTGCCCGGTACCTGCTATGTCACGCGCCAGAGCGTCAACACCGCCGGAGGAGCGAGAAAGCTGAAGAGAGCCCTTAAAAAAGCAGTACAGTACCAGAACGAGAAGAGAGGCACCTGCTTCATCGAGGTGGTCTCAAACTGCCCCTCGGGATGGAAGATGACACCGGTGGAATCAAACAAGTGGATGGAGGAGAACATGTTCCCGTTCTATCCCCTCGGCGACATAAAGGTTCCGGCCGAAAAATAATTAAAGGGGAGACGCAGCGTGCTGCGCCCTCGCGAAATGGCACAAATGATTTTTAATTAATGCGTTAGATCATGACAGAAGAGATAATTATAGCAGGCTTCGGCGGACAGGGCGTGCTCTCAATGGGTAAGATAATGGCCTATTCAGGAATGATGCAGGAGATGGAGGTTAGCTGGATGCCTTCATACGGTCCTGAGATGAGAGGCGGAACAGCAAACGTGAATGTTATACTCAGCGACGAGAGGATCAGCTCGCCCATCCTGAGGAGCTTTGATACGGCCATCATCCTGAACCAGCAGAGCATGGACAAGTTCGAGCATTCCGTCAAGCCCGGAGGCACGCTTATTTATGACGGCAACGGAATAACAAGGCACCCGGAGAGGAAGGACATTACCATCTACCGTATAGATGCGGCTGAAGAGGCTTCGAAAATGAAGATGCAGAAGGTCTTCAATATGTTTGTCATGGGCGGCTTCATGAAGGTCAAACCCATACTCAAGACCGAATATGTTATAAAGGGACTTAAAAAATCACTCCCTGACCGCTACCATCATCTTATTCCCATGAATGAGGAAGCGATCAACAGGGGGATGGATTTGATTAAACAAGTCTCTTGATTTGCGATTTGCGATTTGCGATTTGCGATTTGCGATTGAGGAGGCCTTTAAATCGACAATCGACAATCGCACATCGCAAATTATTCATAGAAGTGCATCTCCCGTATGTACCGCCAGGTGGGTGCCGGTACAAACCACGAGACATCCTTTCCCTCTTTTATCGCACCGCGGATGAATGTGCCGGAGATCTCCATCACCGGTGCTTCGATCATCTGAACCGATGCCTGCGCTAAAATCTCATGAAGTCTCTTGCTGCTGCTGCTGCCCGGGTAGAGACGCGGATAAACTACAATCGGGTATTGCTTCACCAGTAATTCGGCGTTCTTCCACTTGTGAAGCGTGGTCAGGTTATCCTCGCCCATGATCAGCGTGAAGCGGCGCGAAGGGTGCTTTTCAGTCAGCCAGGCCAGCGTGTCAATCGTGTATGAGGGCTGCGGCAGTGTGAACTCAACATCCGATACCCTGAACCGCGGATCATCTCCTATGGCAAGCTCAGTCATGTAAAGCCTGTCGCGGTCCTTTAAGAGCGACTCCTTGGTTTTAAGCGGGTTATGAGGACTGACAACAAACCATATCTCCTTCAGTGCGGAGTATTCGGCAATATAATTGGCAATTGCCATATGCCCTATGTGCACCGGGTTGAATGATCCGAAAAAGAGTCCTGTCTCCATCACCCTTGCTTAATGAAACCCGTAACCTCAGTCATTATCTCGCTGCAGGCCCTCTCCAAATCGTCATTCACAATCACGCGGTCAAACCTGTCGGCCAGCAGGATCTCTGAAGCTGCCTTCTCCACCCTCATTTCGATCTTTTCCGGCGAGTCGGTTCCGCGCTTCACCAGCCTTGCCCGCAATTCCTCCACCGAGGGAGGCATGATGAAGATGGCCAGTGCCTTTTCGCCGAAGATCTTCTTCAGGTTAATGCCGCCCTGCACGTCAACATCAAAGAGAGGTGTCTTTCCTTCCCCGGTGATCCGTTCAATCTCGCTACTGAGAGTGCCGTAATAATGATCCTTGTACACCTCCTGCCATTCTATGAATTCCCCCTTCCTTATCCTCTTCCTGAACTCTGCCGACGTTATGAAATAGTATTCCCTGCCATCGGTCTCGCAACCTCTCGGTCTCCGGCTGGTTGCCGACACCGAGAAGAGGAGGGGGAGGCCGGCACTGAGAAGATGGTTGACAAGAGTTGATTTGCCGGCTCCGGAGGGAGCGGAAATGATCAGTACTCTCGTGTCCGTCCTTCTCTTCATGGGTTTAAAGCACATTCAGTGACAGTTCCTTTATCCTTTCCAGCTCGTCTTTCATCATCACCACCATCTTCTGCATCGAGGCGTCATTGGCTTTCGAACCGATAGTGTTTATCTCGCGTCCCATCTCCTGCGAGATGAAGTTGAGCATCTTGCCGTTCTGACCGCTGCCGTTCATTGTCTCTATGAAGTAGTCGCAGTGTTTCTTCAGGCGCACCTTTTCCTCATTGATGTCAAGCTTTTCGAGGTAGAAGATCAGTTCCTGCTCAAAGCGGTTCTGGTCGATGTTTTCCGTTCCGACGGTCTCCTTGAGTGATGCTGTAAGCTTGTCGCGCATGCGCGTCAGACGGTCGCCTTCGACGCTGCTGATGTTCTCAAGGTATCGCTGGATGCCGGCTACTGACTTGGTAAGGTCGGCCTCCATTGCCCTGCCCTCCTCCAGGCGGTACAGGTCGGTCATTGAAAGGGCATCGTCAATAAGCTTTGAAACCCTGCTCCATTCCTCCTCCGTCAGCTCCGGCCTCTCGGTCCTGAGAGTCTCGGGCAGCCGCATAACAATTCCCAGCAGCTCACTGTCACTTTTGATGCCCAGCTCGTTACTTATCTCCCTGAGCTGATTGTAGTAGTCCCTCACGATACTTTTGCTTATCACCGGAGCAGGTTCGTCACCCATGGCGTCAAAGGAGATCATCAGATCGATCTTGCCTCTCTCCAGCCTTCTGATGACCATGTTTCTTATCTCCAGTTCCTTCTCCTTATAGATCCATGGCATCTTCGTATTGATATCTGCCTGTTTGCTGTTGAGCGATTTGACTTCAACAGTGATCTTACGGTGGGGTGTCTCCAGCATGGCTTTGCCATAGCCGGTCATTGATCTAATCATTGTGATTCAGTTATGCCAATGGCAAAGATAGGTTTTTTATGTCAGGAGAGAAGGTCGAGCTCCACGGTGAAGTGCCTCATTATCGGAGCTTCCCATCTGATGGCCAGTCCCCTTGTGATCTGGTGCCGTCTGTCCCATACGTTGCATACCGCCGCGGCCACGTAATCGATGTGGTTGTCTGTATATACCCTCCTTGGTATGGCCAGGCGGACCAGTTCCAGCTCAGGGTGCCTGTTCATGCGTGTGACAGGATCGCGGTCAGCCATCAGTGTACCTATCTCAGTGCCCCGGACGCCTCCTTCAAGGTACAGCTCCACCGCCAGTCTCTGGGCAGGGAATTCCGCGGTTGGGACCTGCGAAAGGAATTTTCCGGCATCGATGAAGATGGCATGTCCGCCAAAGGGTACCTGCACAGGCACGCCTGCAGCCCTGATCTTTTCACCCAGCCTCGCCACCTGCCGGATGCGCGACTCCAGATAGTCGAACTCAGTACCTTCGCAGAGACCCTGTGCGAGGGCGTTCATGTCACGCCCCGCCATCCCTCCGTAGGTGACGAACCCCTCGAACATGATGTTGAAGGTCGAAGCCTTGCGAAACAGCTCCTTGTCCCTGAACCCGATGAACCCTCCTATGTTGACGATGGCGTCCTTCTTGGAGCTCATTGTCATGCCGTCGGCATAGGAGAACATCTCGCGGGCAATTTCCCTTATGCTCCTGTCTGCGTATCCCTCTTCGCGTGTCTTAATGAAATAAGCGTTTTCCGCAAAGCGTGCAGAGTCTATTATCACAGGCACGCCGTACCTGTCGGCCAGCTGCCTTACGCCCCGCAGGTTAGCCATGCTGACAGGCTGCCCGCCTGCCGTATTGTTGGTGACGGTCATTATTATGCACCCCAGCTTCTCACGGGGCGTCTCTTTCAGCACCTGCTCAAGCCTCTCATGATCGACATTGCCCTTGAAGGGATCGAGGTTGCTCAGATCCATCGCGTATGATACTGTACAGTCGACCGCCCTGGCCTTGCGGAACTCAATGTGCCCCTTGGTGGTGTCGAAGTGGGCGTTACCGGGGATGACGTCACCCTCCCTGACAAGCACGGAGAAGAGAACATTCTCCGCAGCCCTGCCCTGGTGCGTGGGGAGGAAATATTCAAATCCGGTGATATCCCTGATGGCTTCCTTCAGGTTAAAGTATGATGATGCTCCGGCATAGCTTTCATCGCCGGTCATGATGGCACCCCATTGCCTGTCACTCATCGCCCCGGTGCCGGAGTCGGTGAGGAGGTCAATGAATACCTGCTCTGAACGCAGGTTAAAGAGATTGTATGAAGCTGTTTTTATCCACTCCTGACGCTCGGCGAGGGTGCTCTGACGGACAGATTCAACCATCTTTATCTTGAAGGGTTCACAGTATGGCAAAGTCATAATATTTGCGATTTTCGATTTGCGATTTTCGATTAAGAATATTTAACAGTTGTGAGGGGGGAGGGGGTGAAAGGGCATGAAGATATGCAACCCCCGGGGTTCAGAATGCGTCCCTGTTCTTGATGTTCATGTATATCAGCTTCCGGTTTATTACCGTTTGAAAATGAAAAATCATCCGAATAGGCTATTTTTACAAAGATAACTTTTTATGTTTGGGGTACAATCCGGAATTGTTTAAACATTAAGAAATGAGATTGAGAACCATAAAGATTCTTCTGTTCTTTCTTTGCATGTCTGCAGGCCTGATTCTCGAGGCACAGGTTGTTGACGCACCGGTGACCTTGCCGGTAGTGGCTGCTGACACCCTTGAGGCCACGGCATCTTACCTGAAACCGGTCAGGGGAACGCCGGTGCCGGCCATCGGCGGCCCCCAGGATATACACCTTGACCGGGATGCCTCACTTAGGTTTCTTGAAAAGATCTATTCCTCGGCCCCGATGTGGAAGAAGAACAATGATCCTCTGCGCGAGGCAATCAGGAACCTGATCTGGATTGCTTCGAGGCCCCCTGCTGACTCCCTTATGAGTTACCTTTCAGGGTATGGCTTTGACAATATCAGGGTGCCCGTTGAAAAATATTATCTGTTCGATTCCATCCGGATTATCCTCCCGGTCATCCAGCCTGACTCCTCCTCCACTGACAGCGCTGCCGTAATTGACGGGGCAGGGGAGATGTTCATCGAGGCCGGGAAGAATCTGCAAAAGGTCAAACTGTCGGCAGATTCGAAGCCGGTCACGCACAATGACACGCTGAGGCTAAATGATTCAGTTTACATCCTGATGAAGGATTTTATCCCGGCACAGCTGCCGCACCATACCAATGACACGATAGTGCTGGTGATAACCGACACTCTGCCCGAGGCATCACTGAACCGGAGTGATTTCCCCTTCCGGTATCTGAGGAATCCATATGTGGCCGACTCGCTTGAGGCAGCCGTCAGCTCGCTTATAGGGTATCTTGAGACCCGCGACTCCACTCTTTTAAGGTTCACCGGGGAGACCGGCAGGGGCACCGACATGTGGCTCAACAGCCTGTCCGACAATCTTGTCAGGTTCTGGCTGCCTGACGGTGAAGGTGATTCGGTGACCGTCTGGCTCGGCAGTCCCGGGAGAAACGCCGTTTCGCTGAGAGCCGAAGCGGGGGTGTTGTTTAAAAAGCAACTATGGCACGACACCTATGTGGATACACGTGTGAACGTCACCACGGCGCAGGAAGAGGAGCTCCGGAGGGTGGCCCTGAGCAAGATCAAACCTGATTACTGGAAGTTCAGGACTGATATTTCCTACCTGCTTTCCCAGGGGGTGGTATCGAACTGGGCAAAAGGAGGAGAGAACAACATTTCATCGGTCCTTGACATTACCTCCGCCATGAATTACAATAACAAGGCCACAAAAGTCAATTCCTCCACCTGGGGCAGGTTTGCCCTTGGCCTGCAGGCGTCAGGAGGCCAGAGCTATATCAGGAAAAACCTTGATATTCTGGAGATAAACTCAAAAGTCAACCACAAGGCTTTCGGTAAATTTGACCTCTCCGGCATCTTCCAGTTCAAGACACAGTTCCTGCCCGGGTACAACTACCCCAATGATTCGGTTAAAGTCTCGAAGTTCTTCAACCCTGCTACCTTTCTCTTTGGCTACGGCCTTGAATACAAGCCTGACAAGAACACCTCCATCAGCTTTTCGCCGTTATCGTACAAGGGAACCTTTGTGCCTGACACTGCCAATATCAATCAGACGAAGTACGGTATTGCGGCCGATAAAACGTCGAAGAACGAACTTGGAGCCTACCTGACACTTAACAGCAGGCTTGTGCTGTTTGAGAAGGTGAATATGGTCAACAGGATACAGTTGTTCAGCAACTTCCTTTCAAATCCTCAGAATGTTGATGTGGAGTGGGAGATGATTGCCACCACCAGCCTCAACTGGTTCACTGACCTGAGGCTTAATGTGCATCTCATTTATGATGACGACACTATGCTGCCTGTTTTTGAGGACGGCGAACCGGTCCTCGGTACTGACGGAAAACAGAAGAAGGCTCCCATGTTGCAGTTCAAGGAGCTCCTCGGTCTCTCTTTTATCTTTAAGTTCTAGAAGAGCAGAATATCCAGTATAACTGCCAGTCCGAAGATTACGCCCGCCACCCCGTTTGTGGTTCCGAAGGCCATATTTACCCTGCTGAGATCATCCGGCTTCACAATCATGTGCTGGTATGTCAGCATTCCTGTAAATATCAGCGCACCGGCCCAGTAAATGAGGCCCGACTGCCCTATGATCCCTGCCGCTGACACGAGCATGAACGAGACCGCATGCAGCGCCACCGAGACCGCCAGGGCTTCTTTCCTTGACATCACCGCGGGGATGGAATAGAGTCCGGCATCACGGTCGAACTGATCATCCTGAAGTGCGTAGATGATGTCAAACCCGCTGACCCAGGTAAGCACTATAAACGAATAGATCAGCGGGAGGAGTGCGAATGTGCCGGTGACGGCAATATAGGCTCCTATGGGGGCAAGACTCAGCCCCAGACCCAGCACCAGGTGACAGAGGGGGGTAAACCTCTTGGTGTAACTGTAGCCGAGTATGATGATCAGCGCCAGAGGCGAGAGGATGAGGGTCAGCCTGTTCAGGAAGGCTGCTGCTGCCATGAAAAGCAGTGAACTCGCTATGACAAAAGCCAGGGCGTTGCGCTGCGATATCTTTCCTGACGGTATCTCCCGTCCTGCGGTTCTGGGGTTAAGGCTGTCAAAGCGTACGTCGGCATACCTGTTGAAGGCCATGGCTGCACTGCGCGCAAAAACCATGCAGGCGAGCATAAGAAGGAATGTCCTCAAACTGAAACCGAGACCGGGATTGGTGGCACCGAGGAAATAACCCACAAGGGCGAACGGCATCGCGAAGACAGTGTGACTGAACCTGACAAGCGAGAGGTATTTGCCTGCACTGTCAAACAGCTTCTTCATCTCAGAGTTGCCCCGAGCTCCCGCTCAAAGGCTTTAATGAAAGCACCCATTACCTTTTCAATGTTCTTCTCGGTGAGGGTCTGCCTCTCATCCATCAGTATGAAGCTCACGGCGTATGACTTTTTATCCTTGCCCATAGCCTCACTTTCATAAACGTCAAAGAGGTCGACCTCCTTCAGAATATGACGTTCAGTCTTAAAGGCGATATCACGTATCTGGCTGAACATTACTGATTTATCGAGCAGGAGCGCGAGATCGCGGCGTACCCATGGGTACTTCGGCAGCTCGCTGAACCGGATCTTTCTCTCCTTGATTATTCGTATGATGTTTTCCCGGTTGATCTCACCGTACCACACCTCCTGCTTAATGTCGAACATAGCAAGGTATTTCTTCGAGACCCGGCCGAATGATGCCACATCTGATCCTCCTGCACTGTACCTCATCCCTTCAGCGAACCATCCTGCGCTCTCAGGGGCTGATGTGATCTCCCTCCCATTTATGCCGAAGCGGGAGAGAACGAGTTCGGTATATCCCTTTATGTGAAAGAAACCTGACGGGGTCTCCGCTGCATTCCATCTCTTTTCGTTGATGTTGCCTGTAACGGCCAGCGCAAGGAACGGCCTCTCGCTGTAGTTGTCAGTGATCTCCATCGTTCCCCTGCCGGGTTTTCTGCTGTAGGAATAACCGAGCTCAAACAACCTCAGGTCGCCGTTCTGCCTGTTTATGTTCCTGGATATGGTGCTCAGCATGCCTGGCAGGAGTGACATTCGCATGACATTGAGGTCGCTGCTCAGGGGGTTGGCCAGCCTCACCATTGACCCAGCGTCAAAATCGCCGGTGGTCTCAAACCATGCTGCCGGTACCAGCGAGTTGCACATTATTTCTGAGAATCCGTTCCCGGTAAGCAGTTCTGCCATATTGGCCTCCACCTTCTCGCGGTCCGGCTTGTCAGGGTGTGAAAGCATTGAATGCATTTCGCTGCTGATGCCTATATTGTCATAACCATAGATCCTGAGAACCTCCTCCGTGACGTCAGCTTCGCGTGTCACATCAACCCTGTAGGAGGGGATGGCGAGGGTCAGGAGGTCAGGTGTCTCGTCGGTGATCTGTATGTCGAGGCTGTAGAGGATGGTCTTTACCGTTTCGACAGGTATATCCTTTCCGATAAGCCGGGCCATCCGGTCAAGCGAATATCTGACCACTGCTTTGCCGACCGGTGCAGGATAAACATCCATTATATCGCCGGTTATCTCACCTCCGGCCAGTTCCCTGACCAGCAGGGCTGCCCTCCTGAGGGCATAGATTGTCATCTCCGGATCAGTGCCTCTCTCGAACCTGTACGAGGCATCAGTGTGCAGGTCATGCCGGCGCGACGTACGACGCACTGACACCGGGCTGAAGGTGGCGCTCTCGAGGAAGAGATCGGTGGTGGAGCCCGTTACGCCTGAACTCAGTCCGCCGAAAACACCGGCGATGCACATCCCTTCCTTCTCATTGCAGATCATCAGGTCTGAGGAGGAGAGCTCTCGCTCAACGCCGTCGAGGGTTACAAATTTCGTCTTCTCAGGAAGCCTCCTTATGATCACCCTGTTGCCGGTGATGGCTGCAGCATCGAAGGCATGCAGCGGCTGTCCCGTCTCATGCAGAACGAAGTTGGTTATATCAACTACATTGTTGATGGGATTCAGTCCGATTGCCCTGAGCCTGTTCTGCAGCCAGGCAGGCGATGGGCCCACGGTTATTCCCCTTATTGTCAGGCCTGAGTATCTTATGCAGGCATCCTCCGCCTCAACGGTGACGCTGATGGCTCCGTCAGCCCTCTCCTTTTTGAAGGATGTTACCGGGGGGAGAGTTGCCCTGACCGGTTTCTGCAGGTTGAAGAATGCTGCCAGGTCACGGGCTACGCCGTAATGCGAGCTGCAGTCTATGCGGTTGGGTGTCAGCCCTATCTCGAAGACTGTATCACTGGTCACTCCGAAGTATTCTGAGGCAGGTGACCCGACCCTGGCCGAGCTGTCGAGGACGATGATACCCTCATGGTCGGTGCCGATGCCCAGCTCATCCTCAGCAAGGATCATTCCCTCCGAGAGCTGACCGCGGATCTTTGAGCGCTTTATCTCGAACTGTTCTGTGCCATGGAAGACCATCGTGCCCGGTAGCGCAACCGGAACAAGCTGCCCGGCAGCAACATTGGGAGCACCGCAGACGATATGCAGCGGTTCGGTCCCCCCGGCGTCAACGGTGGTGACACTCAGCCTGTCCGCATCAGGGTGGCGTTCACATGTGAGAACCCTGCCGACAACAATACCCTTCATGCCTCCCCTGACGGAGACCCACTCCTCAACACCCTCCACCTCCAGTCCCAGGCCCGTAAGTATTGCCGACAACTCCTCAACTCCCGCATCGAAGTTAAGATACTCCCTGAGCCAGTTATAAGAAATCTTCATCGTGGTATAATTATCTGTTTTTTATAACATGCAAAAGTAAGGAAAAAAGGTTAGAGGCATCATACCCGCTTTATTAATCGGATGATCATTATCGTTATATTTGCACGTCAACAAATTGCCACATGAAAGTAGAGGATAAAGACAAGCTGATACTCATAACCAATGACGACGGCCTGTATGCTGCCGGCCTCAGGACGCTCATCAGCATAATGAAGGAGTTCGGTAAGCTGGTGGTCATATCGGCCACGGAGAGCCGGAGCGGGATGTCACAGGCACTCACCGTCAAGCATCCCCTGAGGGTCAAGCTGCTTGAGGAGGATGAAGAGAAGCGCGTCTATGCATGCAGCGGCACACCCACTGACGGAGTGAAACTGGCCGTAAACCAGCTCCTGGAACGCAGGCCTGACCTGATAGTCTCGGGCATTAACCACGGGTCAAATGCCTCCGCCAGCGTTCTCTATTCGGGAACAATGGCAGCAGCCCTGGAGGGGTGCCTCTACAAAATCACCTCGGTGGGGTTCTCCCTTAACAGTTACTCAGCAACAGCCGATTTCTCGGTATGCGAAGAGTACATACGGAAAGTGTGCAGCCAGCTCCTTCGCGAGCCTCTCCCTGACGGTATATGCCTGAACGTCAACATCCCGGCACTGACCGCACGTGAGATAAAAGGAATGGTGGTGGCACGCCAGGCAATGGGTAGCTGGCAGGAGGAGTTCGAGAAGAGAAAAGACCCGGCAGGCAAGACTTACTACTGGCTGACGGGCAGATTTATAAACCATGAGCCGGAATCGACTGATACCGATGAATGGGCAATCCATAATGGCTATGTCTCCGTTGTGCCGGTTACCACTGACATGACTGCCCACAATTTCATCGGCATTCTCAAAACGAAATTCTGAAATGGATTTCAGACAAAAGTACAATAACGCCCTGACAGGAGTCATCTCGGGCATCGTTATCCCGGTGGCGGCCTTTTTCATCTTCTTCCTTGTGACCAGGCACGGCCTGACCCTGGAACCTTACATCCGCAGGATGATCGAAGCTGATAATGTAACCGAGGTAATGAGTGTCTCAGTCTTTGCCAACATTTTGATTTTCCTTCTGTTCAATCGTTTTGATATGCTGAGGGCCTCCAAAGGCGTACTGGGCGTTACCATTGTCTGGGCCTTCGTCGTTTTCGGCATAAAGCTGCTCTAGGATGAAGTATTTTATCATAGCCGGAGAGCCGTCAGGCGATCTTCACGGTTCGAACCTCGTCAGAAACCTGATCATGGCTGACCCGGCAGCCGACATAGCATGCTGGGGGGGTGACCTCATGAGAGAGGCGGGAGGCAGGCTGCTGAAGCACTACCGCGAGACGGCCTTCATGGGGGGCTGGGAGGTGCTTGTGAATATCCGCCGGATAAAAGCCAACTTCCGCGAGTGCCACAGTCAGATTGCAGAGATGAGACCCGATGTGGTGATCCTTATCGATTACCCCGGTTTTAACCTGAGGATAGCCCGTTGGGCGAAACAACTGGGTATCAGGGTATTCTATTATATATCGCCGAAACTATGGGCATGGCGTGAGGGGAGGGTCAGCCAGATAAAGAGTTTCGTCGACAGACTGTATGTGATCTTCCCTTTTGAACAGGAGTTCTACAAGCGTCACGATTACGGTGTCACCTACCTCGGAAACCCGCTCCTGGACCATGTTGAGGCATGGCGCAGTTCTGCTCCGGGCCGTGATACCGTCAAAGCCTCTCTCGGCCTTGACAAAAGGCCTGTTATCGCCCTCCTGGCGGGAAGCAGGCTCCAGGAGGTCAGTAAGATACTGCCGCCGATGGTCAGTGTGGCGGGAGGCTTTCCTGATTACCAGTTCGTGGTTGCGGCGATGGATCACCTGCCTGCAGGGTTGTATAAGGAAATAATCGGATCGGATCCTGTCAGGGTGATTAACGGGAAAACATACGATCTCCTGTCAGTTGCGGAGGCAGCGCTGGTGACGTCAGGCACAGCCACCCTCGAGGCCGCACTTTTCGATGTGCCGCAGGTGGTATGCTACAGGACCAGCTCACTGACATATACGCTTGCGAAACGATTTGTAAGGGTGCGGTTTCTCTCCCTTGTCAACCTGATAATGGACAGGGAGGTTGTCAGGGAACTGATACAGGACGACCTGAACCAGGCCAGGCTTCACTCTGAGCTCCTGGAGATAATCGTAACCGGGTACAGGCATGAAATAATCAGGAGAGACTACCATGAGCTCCGCGGCATTCTGGGTGGCAGGGGAGCCTCGTCGAGGGTTGCAGAGGATATGGTAAGGAACCTGAAGGAACCGCAGGCAAAATGATAATAAAGGCATTCATAACCATATTGATTGCGCTTATTCCCCTGAGTGCCAGTAGTGAGGTCTCAATACGGATATTTGCCCGTACCAGGCCCCTTACCGTGGTGTTTACCCCTGACCGGGGAGAATACCTGTCTAAGCGACGGTTTGTCAGGAAATATAAGAGTGGTTGCCGGCGAAACCGTTGCCGTCACACGCCATGACGGGAGGGTGATGTACATGACCCTCTCCGGCAGATCGGGTGTGGCTGACTCACTTACATTTACGCCTGTCGATGACAAGTCCCTCTTCAGGGTACGGGCGCCGGGAAGAGACGAGGCCGTAAAGACCCTTGACGGCGTGCTGAAGGTTAAGTCGTTCCCCGGATCACTGCAGATACTCAACCTCACCTCAATAGAGAGCTATCTGCCCGGTGTTGTGCGGGCCGAGGCAGGAAAATACGGTCCGCCGGATTACTTCCGTGCTCAGGCTGTGGTTGCACGCTCATATGTGTACCGGAATATAGACAGGCATGAGCTCGACGGCTACAATCTCTGTGATGACATCCACTGCCAGGTCTATCCAGGAATTATCAGCGAGATGCCGATTATCGATGCCTGCCATTCAACGGCAGGGCAGGTGGTCATTGACCGCGACAGCATGCTCATTGTGGCGGCGTTTCACGGCAACTGCGGCGGTGTGACCGCCTCATCGGCTGATGTATGGCTGGCAGGATACCCCTACCTTGTCAGCGTCACTGACCCGTGGTGCGGATACTCGGCATCGTCAGTGTGGAAGAAGAACCTGTCGATGGAAGAATGGAACGCTTTTCTGAAGTCCAAGGGCATCGCACCCGGAGCGGAGGCTGCACTATATGTGCCCTCCGGAAGCAAGCCGGTCAGGATGATGAACCGCCCGGTCCCGGGGAAAACGATAACCAGCGAGGAGATAAGGGTGCGCTTCGGGCTCCGGTCGGCATACTTTACCCTCACCCCGGCGGGCGATAGCCTGACGGTAAACGGAAGGGGATACGGGCATGGAGTGGGACTGTGCCAGGATGGCGCGAAGGCCATGGCGGAGAAGAAGGTCACCTATGAAAACATTACCGGATTTTATTATCCGGGAACCACGATAACTGACATCAAAAATGCACGCAGGCCGGTGAGGCCTTGAAACTTTTGGATATTTTTACACAAACTTGAATATATGTTCACTCTCTTACGAAAAGAGGTAGCAGGATTTTTCAGCTCGCTCACAGGCTACATTGTCATGATCGTCTTCCTCCTGGCAAACAGCCTGATCATGTGGATCATGCCCGGCCAGTGGAACCTGCTCGACAGCGGGTATGCAGGTCTCGACACGCTGTTTGTCCTCTCCCCCTGGATATTTCTCTTCCTTGTGCCTGCCGTCACCATGAGGCTTTTTTCGGAAGAGCGACGGTCGGGGACCATGGAACTGCTATGGTCGCGCCCGGTGAGCGACGGTGCCGTTATCTACGGTAAGTTCCTCTCTTCAGTGGCACTGGTCGCTCTTGCGCTTTTGCCGTGCATCGTGTTCGTCATCTCCGTATGGATCCTGGGAGAGACACCCGGCAATCTCGACAGGGGAGGCACCGCAGGATCATTCATCGGACTGATGATGCTGGCAGCCGTCTATTCCGCCATCGGCCTCTTTGCCTCGTCACTGACGGGCAACCAGGTAATTGCCTTTATCCTGGCTGCCGTGATCTCATTCATAATGTTCACCGGGTTTGACTCTCTCTCCCTGCTGCCGGGCCTGTCGTCAATAGGTGAGGAGGTATCCGCGATGGGTATCAACGAGCATTACAAGTCGATCAGCAGGGGAGTGCTCGACATACGCGACGTGGCCTATTTCATATTTGTGACGGTGCTCTTCAACGAGGCAGCACGGATATCACTCCGCCGCAGCTCCCTGAAGAAACCGCTCTCAGTAATAGCTGCCGTGGCAGCCGCCACCATAATCATCTCTCTCTTCCATATCAGGATCGATCTCACTGAAGACAGGCGTTTCACCCTTGCTGAACCCACAAGGAAGATATTGAAGGAACTGGACAGGGATGTTCAGGTGGATGTTTTCCTCGACGGCGAGATGCCCGTCGGCTTCAGGAAGCTGCGACGCAGCGCCGGACAGTATCTTGATGAGTTCCGCATCATCTCCGGCAGGAAGATCTCGTACGACTTTATCAACCCCTCAGGGTCATCTGACCGCGCTGAACGGGAGAAGTTTCACAGCGACCTCGTGAGCCGAGGACTGATGCCGGTCAATGTCATGGCTTCCGACGGCGAGGGAGGCAGAACACAGAAACGCATCTTCCCGTCGCTCACCGTCACCAGCGGCGAGACGGTCATACCTGTCAATTTCCTGAGGAACAACCCGTCACTGCCTGCAGAGACCAACCTCCTCCATTCAACGGAAGGGCTTGAATATGAGATCATACAGGCCATTGCCACGGCAACGGCTGACACAATACATACGGTGGCATTCATCGAGGGCCATGGCGAGCTTGAGGAGGTCTATGTTGCCGACCTTACCCTTGAACTGGCAAAATTCTTCAACATCGACCGGGGGGTCATAGGAGGCAGGCCGGGCATCATAGATCATTATGCGGCCATCATCATTGCAGCACCGGACAAGCCGTTTGATGAGAAGGATAAGTTTATCATAGACCAGTACATCATGAACGGAGGCCGGGTGCTATGGCTGGCCGAGGAGGTGGCAGTGAACGCCGACAGCCTCACCGCCGGATCGACGGTGGCACTCTATGCGCCCCTGACCTTCAGCGACATGCTCTTCAGGTACGGGGCCAGGATCAACCCTGTCATCGTCCAGGATGCAGAATGCCTGCTCATCCCGCTGAAAGTGACCAACCCCGGGGGTGAGGCTCAGTATATGCCTTCACCGTGGATTTACTACCCTTTATTGCGGCCCTCGGAAGGGCATCCGCTGACGCGAAATCTCAACAGGGTCAAGGCGGAGTTTGCCGGCACCGTTGACACCGTTGGACGTGACCCCGGCATAAAAAAGAGTATCCTGCTTACAACCTCAGGCCAGACGCGCACAGTGTCCCCGCCGGTGGTGATATCGCTCGATGAGGCCGAGGAGATGCTCCCCGAGGAGATGTTCACCGCCGGTGCGCTGCCGGTGGCAGTGCTGCTCGAGGGTACCTTCCGGTCAGTATTCACTAACAGGATGACGGAGAGCATCATGGGCGACGCAGGCAGGGAGATTGTGACTGAGAGCAAGCCTACTAAGATGATCGTCGTCGCTGACGGAGATATCATCAGGAACGAGGTGAGCTGGTCAGGGGGTGTTGCCGAACCGCTTACCCTCGGCCTCGACAGGTATACCATGCAGACCTTCGGCAACAAGGACTTCCTTGTGAACTGTGTCAATTACCTCGTAAATGACAACGGACTCATTGAGATGCGTTCGCGGGAGATCAAACCCAGGCTCCTCGATCAGGCCAGGATAAAGAGTCAGCGGACCATGTGGCAGCTTGTGAACACCCTGGTGCCGGTGGTCCTTATCATCCTTGCCGGAGTGGCCTATTACAGCCTCAGGCGAAGGCATTATATTTCAGTGAAATAAATTTCTTTGAGGGTATGATATTTTTTTGTAATATTGATAAACCGGCTTTTAAAGCAGACAATTCACTAAATCAATGAGTTGGCGGTTATAATGGACATAATTCGGGATAACTTAAAATAATGACAATATGAAATTTGTTGTATCAAGTACAGACCTGCTGGGTCATCTTCAGGCGATAAGCAGGGTGATCAGTTCGAAGAATACCCTTCCGATCCTTGACAATTTCCTGTTTAACATCAGCGGCAATGAACTGGAGATAACGGCTTCCGACCTTGAGTCGACTCTTATCACCCGCATGCGGCTTGACAATATCACGGGCAGCGGGACCATCGCAATGCCTGCCAGGATACTGCTTGATACCCTGAAGGAGTTCTCCGAACAGCCCCTGACCTTTGATATCAATCCCGATACGATGGCCGTGGTCATCAACTCGGAGAACGGCCGCTTCAGCATCGTAGGCCAGAACGGGATCGATTTCCCGGTGCTGCCTGTCATCAAGAAGGAGAAGCGTTTTGGCTTCAATGTCCCTGCAGATGTACTGCTGTCAGGCATAACCAGGACACTGTTCGCCACTGCTGACGATGAGCTCCGCCCGGTCATGGGTGGCATTCTTGTTGAGGCCTCCACCGAGAAGCTGACCTTCGTGGCATCCGATGCCCACAAGCTGGTGAGATACCAGAGGAGTGACGCAAAGGCTGATGACAATGCTTCCTTCATTCTCCCCAAGAAACCCGCCTCGCTCCTTAAGAACATCCTCCCCAGGGAGAGCGGCATGGTGTCGGTGGAGTTCGATGACAGGAATGCATTCTTCAATCTCGCTGACTACAAAGTTGTGTGCCGTCTTGTGGAGGGCAACTACCCGAACTACAATTCGGTGATCCCGAAGAACAACCCCCGGAAGGTGCGTATAGACAGGCTGGAGTTGTATAATATCCTCCGCAGGGTCTCCGTCTTCTCGAACCAGGCCAGCAATCTCGTCAAGCTGCAGTTCACCCCCAACCAGATAACCGTCTCAGCACAGGATGTCGATTTCTCCATCTCGGCCTATGAACGTCACAAGTGCCTCTATGAGGGTGACGACATGGAGATAGGGTTCAAGTCGGTCTTCCTTATTGAGATTCTCTCCAATATAGCATCACAGGATGTTATCATCGAGCTGGCAGATCCCACAAGGGCAGGTCTCTTCCTTCCTGCCGAGGCTGCCAATGAGGAGGAGGACCTCCTTATGCTTCTCATGCCGATGATGATCAACACCTGAGATCCCTGAAGATATGGAGCTTAACCTGAAAAAACCCCTGGTCATCCTTGATCTTGAGACTACGGGGGTAAGCATCGCTTCTGACCGAATCGTGGAATTCTCCGCCCTTAAGGTGACGCCGGGAGGAGCTGAGGAGTGGCTTACCCTGAGGATCAACCCGGGCATTCCGATCTCACCCGAGGCAACGCGCATACACGGAATTACTGATGCGGATGTAGCCAATGAGCCTCACTTTAAGGATGTTGCAAGGAAGATCGCGGCTTTCCTGGAAGGCTGCGACCTGGCAGGTTTCAACTCGATGAAATTTGATATTCCCATCCTCTGTGAGGAGTTCCTGAGGGTGAATGTCGATTTCAACCCGGCACGCCACAGGTATGTCGACGTGCAGGTCATCTTTCATAAGAAGGAGCAGAGAACCCTCAGCGCCGCATATAAGTTCTACTGCCAGAGGGAGCTGGAGAACGCCCACAGTGCACAGGCAGATACGGCAGCCACATATGAAATACTGAAAGCCCAGCTCGACAGGTATCCCGACCTTGAGAATGATATCGAAAAACTGTCATCCTTCAGCGCTTTCAACAACAATGCTGACCTTGCCGGCCGAATCGTCTTCAACGAGCAGGGTGTGGAGGTCTTCAACTTCGGCAAGCACAAGGGCAAGCCTGTGGAGATGGTCTTCAAGGAGGAACCTTCGTACTATTCATGGATGATGAACGGCGACTTCCCGCTGAACACCAAACAGGTGCTCACTGCCATTAAGCTGCGTTCGTTCGGGAAAGCCTGACAGCATCATGAAAATAATATGTGTTGGCCTGAACTACCGGAAGCATGCGGCAGAGATGAACCGCCCTGTGCCGGCTGAGCCTATGATATTCCTCAAGCCTGATTCGGCAATCCTTAAAAAGAACAAGCCCTTCTTCCTCCCTGACTTTTCTGAAGACCTTCAGTACGAGGCAGAGATAGTGCTTCGCATTTCTAAGCTGGGCAAAGGCATTGCGGCCAGGTATGCCTCCCGCTATTTTGATGCACTGACTGTGGGAATAGACTTCACTGCCCGCGACCTGCAGCGTAAATTCTCGGCAGCCGGCCACCCGTGGGAGCTCTCCAAGACCTTCGACGGATCGGCGCCTCTCGGCACCTTCATCGCGAAGGAAAAGTTTGCTGATATGGCAGACATAAATTTCACCCTTGACATTAACGGCGCCAGGAAACAAAGTGGCAACACCTCCGATCTCATCTTCTCATTCAACGATATAATTGCATACGTTTCCAGGTATTATACCCTGAAGACCGGCGATCTGATCTTTACCGGGACTCCCTCAGGTGTTGGGCCTGTCAGTCAGGGTGATAACCTTGTGGCACGGCTCGAAGGTGAGACCGTGCTCGATTTCTTCGTCAGGTAGCTAACCGGTGTGGCCCTGCCTGAAATCTATTCGAGGGACTCGCTACTGCTGCGAGGCTCCCTGATACCATTCCGAAATCCCTTTGCGTTATTTAACTCGCTGATTAGCTTATCAAGGAGTTCCGATTGCAAGCTCCGCCCCATGTCTCCTTATTGCACTGATCAGCCTGGCGAGGTCATTGTCATCAGTCATGGCGTTCATCAGTGCAGTACGCAGCCATATTGTGCCGTCAAGCTCTGTCTGGACGAGGTAGAACTCACCGCTCCTGACTATCTTCTTTCTGATCATCCTGTTGAGTTCGTTCAACCTCCCGCTGCTGCACCCGGCAGGTGCATACCTGAAACAAACTATATTTGATTCAGGGGTTACTGCCAGCTCCATCCCATCTTCGGCCCTGATTGCATCCGCGAACCGTGAGGCAATGTCGTAACGGCTTTCAACATACTTTCCGAGAGCCTCCTCACCATAGTACCTGATCACTGCCCATGCCACTATCCCCAGCGCGCTCTTTGTGCACTCCAGTGTTCTTTTGGCCCCGTTGTACCACTCATTTTCGTCCTGTCTGTCAAACAGGTACCCTGCTTTCTGGGCAAAGGTCTCATATGATCGCTGTCCGTCACGGAAAAGCACCATGGTATTCAGTCCGGGCGTTAGCAGCATCTTGTGGAAGTCGAGCACCACCGAGTCAGCATGTTCAATGCCTCTGACAAGGTGACGGTATTTGTCAGAGAACAGCACTCCCAGTCCGTGTGCGCCGTCAACATGGAACCAGAGGTTGTTTTCACGGCAGAAAGCACCAATCTCCTCCAGGTTGTCATAGGTCCCGGTAGCTGTTGAACAGGCATTGGCAGCCACGCATATCACCCTTATCCCTTTCTCCTCCGCCTTTGCCATTGTCTCCCTCAGGAGCCGTGTCTGCATGGCATAACGGCTGTCATAGGGTATCCTGATTACCGATCCTCCGCCCAGGCCTATCACCCTGGCATTGCGGGAGACACTGTAATGCGACTGGTCGGAGATGATTATCCCCACCGGCCTGTCATGTCTCACGCCCTCCTCCCAGATGTTGTAGTCGCTCATGGCCTGACGTGCTGCAAGCAGTGCTGTCAGGTTGCCTGCGCTCCCTCCATGGGTGAAGATGCCGTCAGCCGCTTCGTTGAAGCCGATGAGCCGTGCCATATACCTGACGACATTACGCTCAGCAGCCATCGATGCCGGTCCCATCTCGTAAACGGCAACGCCATTGTTCAGCAGGGTGGTGCACATCTGCGCAATTATTCCCGCCGTCAGCGGAGGTGTGTTCTGATGCCCCACAAAGCGCGGATGATGCATGTGGTTCATGTTTGCGATGACCTTCCGGATGAAACTGCTCAGCGGCAGATCCCTGTTGGCGGGATTGTCAAAGGCGAACTCCCTCACCAGATCGTCAGGCTCAACATCCCGCAGCACCGGCATATCGCTTCGCGAGGCAGCCTCACGCAGATAGTCGGCAAGAATATCTATGAGTTCATGCCCCTGACTTCGGAACTCTTCACTGTCATATGTGTGATTAAGATCACTGGCTGTCATAAACGATCACTTACTGCCGTTTAACAAATGTCCTTCCCGCATGATCCTGCCCACGGGATATAACCTTGTACGGTTCTCCATCTCGGATAACGGGGTGTTCTGATATAGCCACTGAAGCTGCACCACGGGGTCGGCGGCCATCCGTTCGTCTTCGCTGCGGGCTTCGTCAAAGGCAGCCCTGAGTACCGGGTCGTGGTCGAGAAGCTCCTTAAGATGGCTCTCAAACCCCCAAACGGAATACCAGTCCTGCCCCTCGAGGAACGAGTCGAAGAAGTTCCAGGCAAAGAAGCCCGATTCGCTCTGCGGCTCAAGCATGGTGACAATATATTTGTTCGCCCTCTGGTTCATGGGAATCACATAGTCTCCCTTCAGGTAGTCAACCTCCCGGGTCACGGCACGCATCTGAACCCTGCTGTTGAAGTAATGGCCCTGGGTGGCCCTTTTTGCCGGTTCGAAGCTGTCAATGTAATAGGCTTCAACCGTCATGGTCGTGTCACTCTGAAGCTGATGCATCACCACGCCGTTAGCCTGCAGCCTTTCAATGACCTCCTCCCACGCGAAAGGCACGATGTAAGCCGCAGGGACGGTCACGGTGAGGGATGGGTTGAAGTAGTTGTAGTACCTGATGGTATCAGTGTATGGCCTGTCACGATTATAAAAACCCGATTTCCTGCCTGTGATGGGTGTGGTCGTCTCTTCATACCGGTACCCGTGGTATTCCACCAGGTCCCACCGGGTAGTGTCCTGTTCCCAGTCCAGCACATACTCGTGTGCGTTGACAGTCTGCCTGTTGGCTTCAGCCCTCAGCCTGAGGATCTCCTTATGGTTCATGGAGGTGTAGCGCACAAGCTCGGTGATAAACTGCATGGTCCCCTCAACGCGTTCCGGGTAAGGCTTGTATACCAGTGTCTCGGTCATGAAGCCGAAGGAGTTGAAGAGAGCGGAGTATCCGGTTGAGTAGTATGCATGCTCCTCGAAGCCGATAATAGCCTTGATCTCGCCCCTGTCAGTGTACTGGACATACGGTACCATCTCATTCTTATGTGCCGATTTCATGCGGTTGTAGAGTTCGGGGAGCATACTGCCGCGGAAGAACTCCTGCATCTCAGGGTGCATCTTCTCGGGCTGGGTAGCAATGAGTGTGACCGTAAACTGGTGGTCAGAACCGTTGGTGGTGTGCGTATCAAGAAAAACATCCGGATCGAGGTAACTGTAAATCGCGGCGAAGGCCCGCGCATCACGCGAATCCTGCTTGACGAAGTCGCGGTTCAGGTCCAGGAACCTGGTGTTGCGCCGGGCACCCTTCTCATCGGGACCGTTCTGGTTTATCCGCCAGTACTGGCTCCGGGTCAGGGCTCCGCCTATATTATATACCGGGATGATCGCCACCACGGTGTTGCGGAGGTATTTCTTCATCCCGTCCTTGTTTTCGAGAAGGTCAGCTGCAAAAAGTGCGCTGGCATCGATGCCTTCAGGCTCGCCCGGGTGTATACCGTTGTTGATGAGCACGATGGCTTTGCCCTTGGTGCGGATAGTCTCCGGCTCAAACTCCCCGTCACCTGAGATGATGAAGAGGTGAAGCGGCCTGCCGGCATCGGTCATGCCCATCTCTATGAGCCTGGCCTCAGGGTATCTCTTGTCAAGGTCGGCATAGAAGCTGATTGCCTCCTCCCAGGTGAGGCTGTGGTTCTCATCATACCTGAGAACAGGAGTTTTACTCTTCTCCTGTGCCGTGATACTCAGGGTTATAATTACTGCAAACAGGAATGTCAGGAGGTACTTTTTCATTTTGTATTGGTTGTAAAGTAGTCGGTTACTTCTGCGGCTCTCATTCTCTGTTCCGCGACAATATCAGGGAACATACGGAAGGTCTCCTCAAGATGTCTCAGCCGTGACATGACATTGGGGATGATCAGCTGCGGCATCTCCTCAGCAGTGGTGCCCCGCATCGAATAGATCTCGGTATAGCGCCCGATGCCTGTCTGTCCGAAGGCATCCATGTCATCAGCAACCGAAATTATGGCTGCGAGGGAGGAGGGATCGGAGGTGGATTGATAATACTTGTCGTCATGCCGTTCCACCGCATTGAGTATCTCCTGGCGCTCTTCAGGACTGAAGTCACTGTTTACGAGGAAAGCTGCGCATATTTCCCGGCTCTCGCGACCGTGATCCGGACCATGGTTCACAGTGAGTCCGGTGTCATGAAAGAAGGCCGCGATGATGGCCTTCTCTGCCAGCCGCGGGTCATCCGCCTCACCGGAGTCGTAAAGACGCTGCAGCAGTAGGGATGCGTTATCCCATACCCGCTCATGGTGATGCAGGTCATGCGATGGCATGCGGGTACCGGCAAAGAGCCTCCTGCACTCCTCTGTGAGGATGCTCCTGTACCTGTTCTCTGCATTGGCTATAAAGTGGTGTGGCATTATGGACATGAAAAAAGCAAAAGTAAGGACTTTTGCTTTTTATCACCTGTTGGGGTATGAATTAGCGTGGCAGCATAGTTTCAGCAAGGTCCAGGACTGTAGTATCTTCTATTGTGACTATGCCCCCTTCGGGTCCTTTCTCTATGTGGATCCCGGCACTCAGCCCACGATCAAAGTTCCAGCCTCCGAAATAATTCCTGACGGTTTCCTCAGACATATCAAGCTCATCGGCTATCTTCCTTATGCTCCCGTCAGGAAGCTGGTCCTTGATCTTTCTCAGATCTGCAAAAGTGATTGTTCGTGCCATGATTTCTAATGGATATATTTCTTCAAATATACTGAATAATTCTTGATTAGGGAAATAAAAAAATCTCTTTAAGGTTATTTTAACATTTTAGATTTCAATCGATTGAATATCCCTGATGATATATATGTCGTAGTCGCCAAGATATTCAAATCCAGCTTTTTTATAGAGTTGCAATGCCTTTTTGTTTGTTCTGTGAACCTCTAGTTTTACCTGGTATCCCTTTTCCCTGACGAACCTCAGTGATTCCTTCAGCAGCATTCCTGAGAGGCCTCTTCCCTGGTATGCCGGGGTTATCCCGAAGTGATGCATATGGATGCGTCTGCCGTCGAAGGTCATCCAGGATGTGCCGATTATGCTGCCGCCGGTGTTCGCGTCGCACATGACAAGCATGGCTCCTCCCATTGCTATGCTCCGTTCAACCGTCTCCTCATCATCGCCTCTCTCGGGTCTGCTCAGGCCGGTGGCTGTCCAGAGCTCCATAATGCCCGGGAAGTCGCCCGCTGAATAATGTCTGACGGTTATCTGACTCATCTCCTCTCATGCCTTGCCGGCTTCCACCACATAGAGCTGACCCTGTTCCTCCCTTCTTACAATGATCTCTGTGCCCCTGGCGATGAAGCCGGTTTCGGCCACGGCAGAATAGACCTCTCCGCCGATCATCACCTTGCCGGACGGACGCAGGACAGTGTGTGCCGTGCCTGTGCTGCCGACAAGGGCAGTCAGTTTCTCCATGTCAAAGCTGACAAAGCCGTCAGCCTGGTTCACCGATGTCTCAAGCGCCAGGCTTCCGAAGAGGCGGTTCGGGGCAAACAGTTTGCTTGAGAGCCAGAGCGACAGGCCGAATGAAAGGACAGCGGCCACCGCCACAATTGAAAATGCTCCTACCACCTCCCTGACACCGTCACCCGAGGGGCCGAACCTGAACACGATCTTATCAATCATGACAAAGGCCAGTCCGGTCACAATGCCTATAACGCCCAAAACGCCTGTGACACCGAAGCCGGGTATGGCAAAGATCTCTACCGCCACAAGGATTATCCCCACGATGAAGATCATGAGGTGCCAGTTGGCGGCAACACCTTCAAGATACAGCGGTGCAAAGTAGAGCAGCGCCGCCACTACAGCAGCTGCCAGGGGGAATCCCACACCGGGCGACTGCAGCTCGAAGTATATGCCACCGATGATCAGCATAATAAGCAAGTCCTGAGACAACGGGATTGACGAGGAACATGATTATCCTGTCAGCTCCTGAGAGCTTCAGCTCCCTGATAGTGTAATTCTTTATGCCGGCCTGCGCAATCACATCTTCGACTGTCTCCGCTTCTCCCTCGCAGAAACCGTATTTGATGGCTTCAAGGGTTGTCAGCGTCAGCACCTGGCCGGTGTCTACGATACCTTTTAACACTATTGACGGGTCAACCATCGCCTGGGCTATCTCCGGATCTCGGTGCCATACCCATGTTGTGTCGCCGTCCTTCACCACTGGCTTTTTGCCGTGGGCTTCCGCCGTGGCTCTCATCATGCCCCGCATGAACGACTGGTACTTGTCAGGCATCTTTGTCCCGGCCTGGTCAACCACGGTGGCGGCGCCGATGCTGGCGCCGGGCCGCATGTATATGCTGTCAGCAGAGATCGCTATCAGGGCACCTGCAGAGATGGCCTGGTTGTCTATGAAAACCAGGACGGGGATGTTGTGGTTCAGGATGAGGGTGCGCATCGAGTCTGCAATATCCACCTGTCCGCCGTAGGTGTTCATGTGTATCAGCATAAAATCGGCGTTCACCGAGTCGGCATCGACGAAACTCTTTTTCACGCTGCGCCACAGCGGCGCCGCTATCATCTTGTCTATCTTCACCTTGTACACCAGCGTCGTGGTGTCGGGGCCCGACTGAGCCTTTGCTCCCTGGATAGTGACGGAGACGATGAAGAGCAATGTTATGAGTTGGATAAAGAGCTTATTCATGGAGTTATTTTTAGTTCGTTGATATAGTTAATGAATTTTGTCAGAGCCTCCCTTTTACGGTCGTCAAGATAAAAGTCGATGTTGTGGTTCAGGTACCGGATGACCTCTTCCGGTGTGGCTGCTGCGTCCTCCTTAAGAAGCGCCACCGCCTCATTCCTTCTGTCGAGGCCTTCACCAAGTGCCTTGTTGAAGAGTGACGTAAACTCCTCCGGAAGGGCCTTTGTTGAGACCCAGCATGCGAAGACAAACGGCAGGCCGGTGAAGTTTTTCCACTCCAGACCCAGATCGAGCCTGAATGAGAACAGATGTGCATACTCAAAGCAGCGGTCTCCTATCATGACAGCCGCTTCGCCCTGTTTCATGGCCGTGATGTCAAACGTCTCCGAAGCCGGGAGCCATTCAAAATCACGCTTCCAGGCCTTTGCCGCCAGGATCCTGCAAAGTGCCACCGAGCTCCTCGAGCGGTAGTCGAGGTAAATCTTCGTAATCTCTTCAAAGGGAGTGTTGCTGACGAGCAGAACGGTCCGCACTTCGCCGTCGGAGCTCAGACAGTAGTCGCTCACAATATGATACTCCTTCATTGAAGCAATCGTGGCAACAGGTATCAGCCCGATATCCGTCCGGCCTGCGATAAGCCTGTCAGCACATTCAGAGGGATGGCAGACCTCGAGATCTATCATCCGTGCCACCTCACCGTCGCGAAGGCCTATCATGAACGGGTAACTGTTAATGTATTTGACTGCTGAAACCCTTATCTTTTCCATCTCATTTGCTCCTCATGCAGATAAATGCAAAGGTTCAATTTTTTTACACCAGTACAAAATAGTATTTTTGTTTTTTGATTCATTGATTAAATCACGGTGAGGAAATAATACCATGGACCGTTTAAAGGCAATTTCACCGGTCGACGGCCGCTACGGTGAGCGGGTGACGGAACTTATCCCGTATTATTCGGAATTTGGACTGATGCGCTACCGTGTGCTCGTGGAGACGGAGTACTTCATTGCCCTCTCTCAGGCCCGCCTGCAGCAGTTTGCAGGCTTTCCGGAAGGGAAGGAGCAGGAGCTGAGATCCGTTTACCGCGAATTCTCCATGGCCGATGCCGAATTCATCAAGCAGAAGGAGGCTGTCACCAACCATGACGTCAAGGCTGTGGAGTACTTCGTGAAGGAGAAGACCTCGGCGCTGGGTCTTGGCAGATGGAGTGAGTTTGTCCATTTCGGCCTTACCTCCCAGGATATCAACAACACTGCCATCCCGATGGCCATCAGGGACTCTGTCAGGGAGGTCATTATACCCATGCTGGTCTCGCTGCGCGAAGCTCTGGAAGCCATGGCAGAGGAGTGGGCTGACATGCCCATGCTGGCCCGCACGCACGGTCAGCCGGCGACGCCCACCAGGCTGGGGAAGGAGCTGGCGGTCTTCAGCGAGAGACTCGATGCTGAGCTTATGACCCTGATGATGACAAAATACAGCGGCAAGTTCGGCGGCGCAACAGGAAACCTCAATGCACACAAGGTGGCATACCCGTCTGTCAACTGGGTGGAGTTTGCCAACAGGCTGCTGAATGAGCAGCTGGGACTCGAGAGGCAGCAGACGACGACACAGATAGAACACTATGACGGACTGGCAGCGCTGTTTGACAATATCAGCCGGATCAACACCATCATCACCGACCTCTGCAGGGACGTGTGGAGCTATATCTCACTCGACTATTTCAAGCAGACGATAGTGAAGGGCGAGATCGGGTCGTCAGCCATGCCACATAAGGTTAATCCCATCGACTTTGAAAACGGTGAGGGAAACCTGGGTGTGGCCAACGCGCTCCTGGGGCATCTCTCGTCAAAGCTGCCGGTATCAAGGTTGCAGCGCGACCTGACCGATTCGACGGTGATACGCAATACAGGCGTGGCAATGGCACACTCGCTCATAGCCTGGAAGTCTGTTAAAAAAGGACTGGCAAAGCTCATCGTCAACCATGATAAAATCAGGAGCGATCTGGAAGAAAACTGGGTGGTGGTTGCCGAAGCGCTGCAGACAATTCTGCGGAGGGAAGGCTTCCCCAAACCGTATGAGGCGCTGATGGCACTTACCAGGACCAATGAAAAGATCACGGGAGAGGCGATACGCAAATTCATTGATGCTCTTGATGTAAGCGATGCGGTCAGGGATGAGATGAAGGCTGTCACCCCGTTCAATTATACAGGTTTCTGATCAGAAAGCATGAAGAGCATTAAGATCCTTCTGCAGTACCTCAGGCCATATAAATGGCTTGCGGCGCAGAATATGACATTCAATATCCTGAGCGCCTTTTTTGCTCTCTTTACCTTTACCCTCATTGTACCCTTTCTGCAGATTCTCTTCAGCAGGATAGGAGAGGTTGCCCATCCGGGGTCGTTTACCCTTTCAATGAAGTATGTCAGCGAGTGGGCGAACTGGTTCTTCGCTTCACAGATAGCTAAAAACGGTGAGATGAGAACACTCCTGATAGTGGTCATCATCTTCGCCATCACCAGTTTCATGAAGAACCTGCTGGTCTTCCTCGCCAACAACTGCATGGCAAGCCTGAGGGCCAGCACTATCAGGGATGTCAGGAAAAAGATCTATGACAAGATACTCAGGCTGCCTCTCTCGTATTTCTCGGAGGCCCGCAAGGGCGACCTTATGACCAGGGTGTCAAATGACGTCCAGGAGATTGAGATATCGGTGGTGTCATCCCTGTCGATGATGTTTCGCGACCCCTTCACTATAATTATCTTCGTTACCTATCTCGTTGTCACCAGTCCGCAGCTCACCCTCTTCGCCCTTGTGATGCTGCCGTTCAGCGGGTGGGCCATTGCACGCATCAGCCGCACTCTCAAGAGTGCCTCCTTTGTGGGGCAGCAGGCTCTGGGCAGGCTGCTCTCAGTGCTTGAGGAGACTCTGACCGGCCTGCGTATCATCAAGGGCTTCAATGCGGAGGAGAAGATGTCATCACAGTTCAACAGTGCAAATGAGAAGTACACAAAGATCTTCCGGAGGGTGGCACGCAAGGCTTACCTGGCTCATCCTGTCAGCGAGTTCCTCTCGACAATAGTGCTGCTGATAGTGATCTGGTACGGGGGTATGCTGGCCCTGAAGGGTACAGGCAACATGTCGCCCGACAAGCTCATTGCCTTCGTTGTGGTCTTTTCACAGATCATCCAGCCCGCAAAGGCGATCTCCAGTGCCTGGTTCAATATTCAGAAAGGGATGGCCTCGATTGACCGTATCAACCAGGTCATCGAAGCCGAGGAGACAATTAGGGAGAAGCCTGATGCAGTGAGACTGACCGGATTCCGGGAGAGCATCGAGTTCAGGAATGTCTGGTTCTCCTATGGACATGAGCCGGTGCTAAAGGATGTCTCCCTCACAATCAAAAAGGGTCAGACTGTTGCCGTGGTGGGCCGCTCCGGTGGCGGCAAGTCGACACTCGCTGACCTCATCCCCCGTTTCATCGATCCGGAGAAGGGTGCGGTGTTCATTGACGGGCATGACCTGCGCGACGTCAGCATCAGGGACCTTCGGCACCTGATGGGGATAGTGAGTCAGCAGGCCATACTGTTCAATGATACCTTCTATAACAATATCTCTTTTGCCCTGAATGAGGAGGCAGACGGGGAGAGTGTGACAAGGGCGGCAACGATTGCCAATGCCAATGAGTTCATCATGGAGACGGCTGAGGGTTATCAGAACACCGTTGGTGAAGGCGGAAACAAGCTCAGCGGCGGACAGAGGCAGAGGATAAGCATTGCCAGGGCCATCATGGCCAATCCGCCGATACTTATTCTTGACGAAGCCACCTCCGCCCTCGACACCGAGTCGGAGCGGCTGGTGCAGGATGCCATGCTGAAGCTGATGGAGAACCGCACGTCGGTTGTCATTGCCCACCGGCTCTCCACCGTGCAGCATGCTGATCTGATAGTGGTGGTTGAAGACGGCCGCATAGAGGAGTGCGGCACCCACGAGGAGCTGATAGCTAATCCTGATGGCATCTACAGGAAGCTGTATGCGATGCAGACGTTCTAATCAGTCGGCAGTCGGCAGTAGAGCCAAACTGTCAACTGGCGGAGAAATAACCAGATTGAAGATGAGAAAAAGTTTTGGTCGTAGACCATTAGGTATTGTAGATCAGGATCCTGAAAGTTAAATTTGGTCGTAGACCATTAGGTATTGTAGATCAGGATCCTGAAAGTTAAATTTGGTCGTAGACCATTAAGTATTGTAGACCACCGTAAAAACAAAAACTTCATGGAGTTGTTAAACCGTAGATTATACCGCATAAACTGAAAAATGATGGAGACCAAAAGCACCACTGACATTCTGAAAGAGGCTATACTGCTCGAGCAGCGAGGCAGGGCCTTTTATGCCAATATTGCAGCCCAGACTCAGAGCGACGCCGTAAAGAGGATTTTTACAATGATCGCTGATGAGGAAGAGCAGCACATCCGCTTTCTGTCGGACCAGTACAGGCATTACCAGAAGCACAGTTTCTTCATGGATGTCACATTGCAGGCCGGAATAGCTCCTGATGAGGTGGCAAGGAAGGTTCTCTCTGATGAGATGATGAGCCAGATCAGCGCTGCAGGATTTGAAGCCGCAGCCATCAGCGCCGCCATGGATTTTGAGGCGAAAGCCGTTGAACTCTACACGTCACGCGCGGTGTCGGCTGCTGATCCCCATGAAAAGGAGCTCTACGGCATGCTTGCCGAGTGGGAGAGGGGGCACCACAAGTGGCTGATGAGGATCGACAAGGACCTCAGGGAGCAGGTGTGGTATGACAATAACTTCTGGCCTTTCTAGAGGGGAAGTCAGACCAGTCGCCGGAATTTGGCCGGGACTTTCGATTCGAAGCGCATCTCCTTCCCGGTGACGGGATGGATGAATGCCAGTACGCTGGCATGAAGCCCAAGCCTGCCGATGGGACTCGAGGTGGCCCCGTATTTTTTATCCCCCGCTATGCTGTGTCCCAGCTCCTGCATGTGCAATCTTATCTGGTTCTTTTTCCCTGTCTCAAGCATCACCTCCAGCAGTGAATAATCCTTGTTGCCCTTCACTTTCCTGAAGCGGGTGATGGCCAGATCGCCCTTATCAGGATTACGCGTTGAATGCATTATCAGCGCCTTGCTCTCATAGATGTAGGATTTGATCACCCCCTCCGGCTCGGCTACCTCGCCCTCCACCAGGGCCATGTATGTCCGTGCTGTGACGTTGTGCTTCCAGTCGCGCTGCAGCAGGCTCTGCACCTTCTCGCTTCGGGCGAACATCATCAGACCGGAGGTGTCACGGTCCAACCGGTGTACGATGAAGATCCTGTTTGACGGTTTCTGCTGTTTGACGTAGTTGCTGAGGATATTGTATGCCGTCAGGTACTTCTCGTTGTCTGATGCCATTGAGAGGAGTCCGGCGTTCTTGTCGATGACAATAATGTGTTCATCCTCGAAGACGATGCGCATGTTGCGTGCCACGATACCGTCAGCCTGTCTTTCTCCACGGACGCCCACCTGGTCTCCCGGGTTCAGCTCATGGTTGAACTGTGTCACCGGATCTCCGTTAACAAGGACCTGCTTGTTGCGAAGCAGCGACTTTATGTTGTCACGGCTCTTGTTCTTCAGCGACCCGAGGAGGAAAGGCATGAGTGTGGTTGCTTCGGAGACAGTGTGGGAGGTATCGCTTTTCATGATCGTGATGTTTCAGGGGCAAAGTTAGCATTAATGTGAATGGCACAGACCCCTGGACACTGAAGCTCACGGAAGTTCATCAGAGGGATTCTACCTTCCGGATTCCGGACCTGTTAAAGGTGACCCTGTATGCATTGTTATGGACTTCACCGTCATGATTGATGTTAATGATCAAAGTAAGGAAGTAGACTTTAGGGCCGCTTATCACATCATAACCCGATTCTGTGAGATGCCTCACCGGTATCTCGGGATTATCCATGTTCTGGATATAGTTAGACACATTGAACCTGATGATGTCATTCACCCCCGTGATTGTGAAGTCAGTGAAGACATTATCAAGTGAAGGACGGTCGAGCCGCATCAGTTTCCGGTAGAGTATCACCTTCTCCCAGCCTTCCGCACACTCCGACTCCATCAGGACTGAATTTTTACGCTTGCTTTTAATCTCTGCCGGAATCTTTTCTTCAGAGACAAAGTCGAAGCTCTCCTTGCACCATCCTATTGGCTGATCATTCCGAACCATGATCTTTGTCTTGTGGTCGAAGAAGACCTTTTTTAGCTTACCGGCAAAGTAGAACCTCATAAGATCCTTCAACCGGTCCTTGAACATATAGCTTACCACCAGCGCGAAAAACAGGGGGGTGGTAAAATTACCATACTTCCTCTGGAAAGCGAAAGCAATGCCCGTGGCGAAGATCATAGCCAGTCCGGCAGCTGCACTGTAGATAAGCTGTTCAAAAATGAGTCCGTCCTTTTTCTTACGGGTTGAGAGAAAAAGCTGACTCTCAAACAATTTCTTCAGCACACCGCGCCGGTAAATCAGCTCCATGTTCTGGTCCGGATTTCCAACCCCGGGTACGGGAAATCCCTTTGTTCGCCGGTAGTCATTCTCTGACCTTATCAGTTCAAGCAGGCTGCTTCCGGCCTCCGCATATACATCCGGATATCCCTTATCCAGGTCATCTGCCAGGATAAAGGTGTGCTGTTCAATGAGATTGCTCATAAATTCATCCCCTAAAAGGAAGATATTGAACTGCTCCTTGCTGACAGTGGGAACTGAAATAATATGCCTCAACCCCCTGTAGTTGGACATAATACTCCTGGTATTAAGAAGATAGGAGGAAATAAGGTATTCCCGGTCCTCCGTGAGGATGTTCCTGATTATATGTTCCCTGTGTTCCCGGAGTGATGATTTCAGTATGGAGTGGAACATCTTGAGCTGATGTTCATATTCCCTGATGTTTGTCCTGACAGGATTACCCGCCAGAGTCATAAATGAATTCTCCAGATGTACGAAGGGTGGCTTCTTTGGATCGGCTATGTCCCTGAGAAGAAATGCCGGCGTGATTAACCGGATATTTGACTTCAGGTCTTTATAGAAGTCACTCTTGTCATAGGTCAGTCTGTTTATGTCAAGGCTGTTAGGGATGAATATCCAGGTATTCACCTCAAACATATTTACCTTCTGCTTTCGCCGCGTGGCATATCCGAACTTAAGCTCCAGCGAAAACTGGTCATGTATCTTGACAGATTTTTCAATCACCTTTTCTCAATCAGAATATTCCAAAAACCCCATTGGGTGTTATTCCCAGAACCCTGAACCAGGTTTCGCCCGCAATAATTATTATCAGCCAGGAAATGACCATCATCGTTATCCCGAATTTGAATGCATCTGAAAGACTGTACTGGTCAGTTTCATAAAGCAGGGCTGCAGGTTTGCTGTTAAAGGGAAGCACATAGACATGCTCAATCATGAATGCGACCGGAAGTGCAAGGCTTATGATGCTGAATCCGAACCTGTTGGCAACACCTATTGCAATGGGGATAAATACCATTGCCCTCATTGTCTTTGACTGGAACAGAAGAGCGCTGAATACCATGACACCGGTCAGGAGGATGTAAAGCAGCCAGAAGGGTGTACTGTTTCCGATCCCCAGATGGTCAAAAATGGCATTGACGCTGAGGGAGGGCAGATCGGTAAAGTCAAGTCCGGAACCCAGGGTATAGGCCCCTGCGGAGAAGAGCATCAGGTGCCAGGGGATATCGACATCATTCCACTTCACGATACCAACCCGGGGCAGCAGGGCGATAATGGCACCCACGAAGGCAACTGAGGTTGCGCTGATCCCGTGGATGCGGTCTGTGGCCCAGAAACCCAGAATGAACAGAAAGAGAATGATTGCCTTAACCTCCTGCTTGTCAATCTTTCCCAGTTTTTGATACTCCTGCCGCAATCTATCCATCCCCCCTTCGATCTGAGGAAGTCTCTCCTCGGGAGCAAGGGGAAAGTAGATTTTCATAGCTATGAAATAGCCAACAAACATCAGTCCGAGCATTATCGGGAACATTGCCATCATCCAGTCGCCGAAAAACACTTTGCCTCCGATAGCACCTCCAATAAGGGCAGCTGCAAGCAGATTGGCTCCGGAGCCTGTTACAAATGCGCCTGCGCCGAGATTGATGTTAAGGAGGTTCTGCAGCACGATACTGCGTCCGAAATTGTTTTTGTTTCCCGTATGAGCCCCGTAAATGGAGGCGATGACCATGAATACCGGCAACAGAATTGCTGCCTTTGCCGTGGTTGCTGAAATGAATGCCGAAAGAATGAGGTTGATAATTATGAAACTTACAAATATCGAACCTGCGTTCTTACCGAACTTTATGATGAACCACAATGCAAACCTCTTTGCCACTCCTGTTGCCACGAGCATGCTGGCCAGCACAAACGACATGATATTCAGCCACATCACCGGATGGCCCAGCTGTGCATAAGCCTCTTTCTCAGGCAACACCCCGCTCAGGACCAGGCTTATAATTATAATCAGGGATGTGAGATAATTGGGTAGCGCCTCGGTGATCCAGAGAATCAGGGCAGCAGCAAAAATTGCAAGCATCATGATATTCGTCCGCATAAAACCCTCAGCGCCCAGAGAATCATACGCTTTTTTAGCGGCTGTTGACACCAGTTTCTCAGGATCTATGTCACTCAGGAAGGGGATATTGACAATGAAAGCAATAAGGACAAAACTGATGATTGCCATTGGTATGCCCAGGATGGCAAGCCATCTTTCAACAGGTCCTTTTGCCCTCTTGGGCAGTTTCTCAATTCTGTAATTATTCATGTCGAGCGGGTCAAAACCCTCCCGGCGCTGAGTGTTGTTATCTGCGGACGTATTCATGATCCAGGTTTCCTTACCAGCTTTTAAAGGGATTCTTCATCAGCATTGAGTTGTAATACCTGGCGTCTCCTGTAACTTCAACTCCAAGCCACTCAGGCTTTATGAAGGCTTCGCCCTCAGATGCGAGCTCTATTTCAGCCACGACGAGGCCTTCGTTTTCTCCATAGAACTCATCAACCTCAAATGTGTGATCGCCTGACTTTACAAGATAACGTGTTTTGTCAATGACGCCCGGCTCACATATTGCCAGAAGCTGTTCAACCTCACTTAAGGGGATCTCTTTCTCCCATTCATAACGTGATGCTCCTGAGGCGCTGCCTATCCCTTTAATTGTGATGAACCCCTTGTCACCCTTGATCCTTACCCTTACCGTGCGCTCCGGTACTGAGCTGAGATAACCCTGGGTAATCCTGGTCGCTTTTATCGATTGCTGCTTGAATTCCCCCTTAACGAGGAATTTTCTTTCAATTTCCTGTGCCATATCTTACGATTTAATTAGCCAGAGGCTTGTTAATCATTCCTATAACTCTCTTGATTGCCTGAAGATAGTTGATGTTTTCAACACCCTCAAGACCAATATCCTTTATGGTTTTCTTAATGTCCTCAACTTCCGTCGACTCTGAATTTATGGTGAAAACCTTAGCACCGTTAATCAGCACGGCCCCGAATTCACATATTGTATTATTGACCATATAGCCGAATCTCTGCTTGTGAACCTTAACCGCAGCCAGATCAGGATGGTTTTTTACCATGTCCATGAACTCTTCAAATGTATATACATCTTTTGTGAGTTCCGGCATCTTTACCTGAAACGCAGGAAAAACCTCGTTCTTCAGAACAGAGGCCTGAATAGGGAACTCACCCTTCATGAGCGGGTTCCACTGTTCCAGACCGTCAACAGTCTGAACGTATGTCTTAATGTCCATCTTGCCGTCACGTATCTTGGTGTTGTTGACATCGTTCGTGCGTGAGAGTATGTAAATCTCATCTGAGTATCTCTCCCATACCTTTTCGGGAACGGGGAGTGAAAACCTGGCCATCCTTCTGGCAGCATTTTCAAAATCCTGTCCGAATGACCGGAACTCAAACCTCGGTTTGGAAATCTCTCCGATTTTTAATTCTTCTTTTGACATTTTTCCTTTATTAAATATGTAATTATCAGAATAAAAAAATTAACTGCTCAAGGCAATCACCCTTGAAATCATGCTTAGGATAAAGGTAATCAACGGCGTTCTGCCGTTGATTACCCAATACCATGGTTACCTACAGGGTAGGTGAATTGTTGTTCGAGGCTGCCTTTGTTCTCTCAAGCAGGATGAACCTGGTTGCTGATCCGTCAGGTTTGCTGCCGAATGACTGGCCCGCAGCCAGTGCCGGGATGACCATATTGTCAATGACGAAACCCTGCGGGCTCTCAAGCCAGACCTCATCGCCGCCTGAGCCAAGACCGAAGTTTGATCCTGTCGGTAATGCCGTAGCTGCATCATCGACCACTATGGCATAAAATCCTCTTGCAGGAAGTGTTGTGCCTGCGGGAAATTCCATTTTGGGTTTGGTGCCGGCCTGACCGCCATTGTCATATATTTTATAGCCGCCGATATTTACCGCAATGTCAGAGTTGTTGTATACTTCAATCCAGTCAAGTTCCAGATCTGCCCCTCGTGAATAGGCCTCATTTATGACTATTGACGGCGCTCCGACAGTAAATGCTGCTGTCGCAGCTGGCGCAGTCTCGGGAAGAGTTCCTGTTAAATCTGAAACATTGGTGGCCGAGACATAATACTGCACTACTGACGAAGGTGCCTGGGGAGGTATTTTACCTGTATAAGTATAGTTGGATCCGGCAGTCATGGTGACACTTACATATGCGCCGTCGCCGACTTTATACAAGAGTTTGACTTCGGAGACGCCTTTCAGGTCAGTGACCTTTACTGAGACCGTAACCTCATCAGTTGTAGAAGGTGCCTGCGGTGCTATACTCATATTTGAAATTGTGGGAGGACCTACAAATACCTCATCTTCAACGCAACCGTTTAAAACGACTACAAGTGAGGCAAGAAACAGAAACAAATATTTGGTTTTCATATCGCTATTGATTTTTAAATTTTTGATGTTACTCAGCTATTTGCGCAATGAATGCTAGAAATCGACCTCAAACCGCACGCCCAGGAAACTGTAATCATTACCGGCAGTACCTGCGTCATCAACTACTGTTGCGGGATTCTTTGTCAGGTTGCCGTCAATGTCGTGACCAACAAAGAGTTTTCCTCTGCCATTCGCATACCTGTCATGATTAAGCAAAGCATAGTTTAACATTATCTTGACATTGTCATTGGCATGATAGTTTATTCCGAAGGTGTACCCATCGCCTGCGCCGCCCATGATGCCTTCCATTCTGCTGTTGAGAGTGAGGTAGTCGTATCTGAATGCAAGTTCAATATCGCCCCATTTTTTTCCTCTGCCGACCTGTGTGAACTCGCCGTCGTTAGTGTTGTACTGATGCTTCCCTCCGAAGAGAATCCAGCTTCCAAAAACATAAAATCCGCTGAATTTTTCAGTTCCTCCGTCATTCTTTATTGTCACATTGTTCATTATATATTCACCCTGAAACCTTAGTCCCTTGTAATAGGCAGCGAACTCAAGTCCACCCAGAAGTGCATGATCAACATTTGCAATATCATCAGAATCAATATATTTCTTTCTGTTGATCGATGTCAGAGACCTGGTGCTGTATCTTATAGTGCCGGGGATCTCCTGTTCAGTGGTGGGAGTGCGGTAGGAGGCCGCAGCGCCAAGATGGATTCCGTAATCAGGATTGTTGTAGAAGGGCATTAGCGCCATCCTGCCCGTGAATGAATAGCCCTCATCCATCCCGTAGTCTTTATTGTTATCCTCGGAGAATGTTCTCTCCTCAAGACCGCCAATATCCTGGAAATGAATGCCGGCATAACCTACGAACCAGTTTTTCTGGTAAGAAGCCATCGTCCCGATATGGCGGGAAGGTGCAAAAATAGCGACCACATTGGCTCTCTCGATAAAGGTCAGATACCTTGAAGTGGTATTCATCTCAAGTGAGAATGGCTCCTTGAAGTTCCCAACCCTCAGTTGAAGACCACCGTTTTCAGAGTACTTCTTGAAGTTGTACTCGAGATAGGCATCCTTGACCTCAAGCTCTGAGTTTGAAATATCCATATCAAACTCACCGTACCAATGGTTCAGGAAGTAGGTCTTGATCCCAAAACGGGCCCTGCGGATAGATGTACCGTTCCCTATCGGATTCAGAGGCTCGCCGAAAAATACTGCACCGTCAGCCTGAACACGGACATCTGTCCATATCCTTGTCGACTGGTCATCTGTTTCAAAGACAAGTGATCCGCCTCGTAATTCTACGTTCAGCTTTGTCCGATTTACGGGCACGCCATACTGGTTGTAACGTACAGAATCAGGATCCTGTGCCATTACTGCACCGCCGGTGGTTATCATAAAAACGACCAGCAGCATGAAACTTAATAGTTGTGGTTTTTTCATAATTAATTGATTAGATGTTGTTTATAAACTGAATAAGGTTGGCTCCCTTGCCAAGTCCAAGTTTTTTTCTTAATCTGTACCTGTTGATCTCCACACTTTTGGGCGAGATGTTCAACAGGGTGGCTATCTCTTTCGATGAAATGCCCAGCCTGAGAAATACCGCAAGTTTCTTCTCATTTGACGAAAGATCCGGGAACAACTGCGTAAGCCTGCCGATAAAATCCCTGTGCATTTTTTCAGTGCGGAGGTTGAAATCCTCGACCTTGTCGTCAAAGCTCATTCTTTGCCTTATATTCACCTCCAGCTTCCTGATTTTTTCATCCCTGACCTCCGGTTTCCTGTCATCAAGCAGAGATCTGAGGTCACCACTGATCTTTTCAAAATACTCCTTCTGCTCCACGATGCTGAGTGCATACTCAATAAGTTCCTTACGCTTTGCTTCTATTTCACTGTGAAGGAAAGAGTTCTCGAGGTGAATTGCTTTAATCTCTGCATCGGTAAGAGCCTTCTGGGTATTGTTGTATTCCTTTTCTTTTTCCAGGAGTTCCTTTTCTACTGCAAGCCTTCTTTTTTGCTGGTTAAGGGAATAAATGATAACTGCGGCGAAAACCACAAGTACCAGCACTGAAATTCCCGGCCATATCAAATTAATGTACCTGCCTGTTTCAGGCAAAGTTTCGATAATCCCTGCAGGGACCTCCTGAACGGCATTGCTGCTTTTTACTTCACTTCCCACGTTTAGTCCGAAAATATTCTTTACAAAGAAAAGGGCAAAAAATGAGAGCAGGCCTGCAAGTACAGGTGTCAGAACCCAGCCACCGGCAATTCCCCTTATGGTACTGAATTTTATTTCATTAACACCCTTAACCAGTCCTATTCCGATTATCGAACCTACGATAACCTGGGAGGAGGATACAGGAACGAGGGGGATGCGAGGCAGGCCTATGCCAGCCAGCAGGTTCGAAAATGAGGTTGAAGAGAACAGGAAAAGAACTATCGCCTGGGAAAGTACAACAACTATTGCAGCTTCGGCTGTAAGAGCCATTATTCCGTTGCCAACCTCAATCATAAGGTTCTTGCTGTATGTCATAATGCCTATGGCAATTGCAATTCCTCCGAGGAGAAACAATACCTGGGGACCGTCCAGTGTAAAGAGCCCCAGATCAATGATGATATCTGGAGCTGAGCCGACGAAAACACCCATTACATTGGCAATATTATTTGCCCCGAGGCTGTAAGCCCCGAAGGCTCCGACAATAATCAATCCCCATTTGATGTAGGCATCAAGAATCAGCAGGTGAACCTGCAGACGCATAAGAAGCTTTCGGAAAAGAATATACAATACCGCTGAAAAAGCTACCCCAAGCAATGGTCCCGCAATCCATGTGGTAACTATTGTGCTAAGGAGGCCGGCATCTGTTTTGTGCCCGGTAAAGAAATTCCACCCTATTATAGCACCCACGATCGCCTGTGTGGTTGAGACCGGGATCAGGTATTTGGTCATGGTAAAAATCACAATGGCTGCTGACAGCGCCACGGTAAAGGCTCCGGCGAGGGCGTCCACAGACCCGAGTTTGCTGAGAGTTGTTGTTGTGCCGCTTCCCTGGGCAGTTGCGCCTATAATGACAAAAATACTTGCAATTATAGCGGCCCTTTTGAAGCTGATCATTTTTGACCCTACCGCCGTGCCAAATATATTGGCGGCATCATTGGCACCCAATGACCACCCCAGAAAAAGTCCGCTGGTAAGAAAGAGGAAAAACACCTGTTATCTTATATAGTTCTTTTTATAGCCATAATTGAAAGCAGATCTGCAACCTTTTCAGCCGTATCAGAAACCGTCTCGATGTGAAGGGTGAAGTACCTCAGATGAAACTTCTCGCTTAATCTCAGTCCCGGCATCTGCCTGAACACTTTTCTTTTAATTCCCTCTGCAAGCTTATCGGCTTCCTTCTCGTAAAAATAGACCCTGTGTATCTGATCCTTAACCGTCTCGGGCGACCTGAAGTAGGCTCTCGCGGCAGGGATTACAGAAGCCACCGATGAGACACACATGTCAGTGAGGAGTATCAGGTCCTGATTAAGCTCTGCCGGGATCTTCGGTGTCTCAACATCAAACTGAAAGAGATTCTTTTTTGCCGTATCAATTATATTGTCCATCTCCTCAAGAAGCCTTAACATATCACCTCTGACCTGGGGCATCAGGGAATGAGTGTAGAGTTTGTTCTCTATGTCACGCCTCAGAGTGTCAGCCTCTGCTTCAAGCTTTGCCAGGCTGGCAATATTGTTTGTAAACGCTTCCTGATTGCCGTGCAGATAGTTGCTGACCCCCTCCTTGAAAACCAGAACTCCCTGATCAATAGTATTGAAAAATCTTTCAATAGTATCGACGACCTTGTTTGCATTCTTGAATAAAGCCATTGCAAAACCTTATTATTTAGCCTTCAAATATAAACCATATACTTAACAGAGGGTTTTTATTTTCATATAGTTTAGATAGAATTGTAACTACTATTATGTAGAGTTATATGAAATACATAGATAATTGAATAATAACTATATAGAAAAGGGGAAATGATATTAATGTAGAGGTAGTAAAGCCAATTATATTAGGTATGTAGATATAAAGTAGAGTTTATGATACTCAAAATCGGAGTGAAATTATCTCTACAGGGAATAAAAGTAAAACGACTTCTGAGCGAAATGGACTCTCTTCTGTTATCTGAATAACATGCTGTTTCTGCTGGCCTTTTATCTTTCTGAGTGGGGCTTTTCATAATAGTCTTGTCTCAGTGTCCAGGCAATTATTAATGTTCATGGCATGGGTCATTTCCCAATTGGCATTAAGCGAAAGGCTGGCATTGCGGTCAACGCCGGAAAAGCTCAACAGCCGGATTCAAGTCTGTGATAGGCAGGAGAGGGCGAAGCATCTCCTCTGCGAGGTTGAAAAAGTCAATATTGTCCTTCCCCAGGGAAACTTATTGATGCGGGTTCCCGTTCTGCCTCCGGTTTTCCTGTCTCGGTATTCCCGGCAGCCGGGCAACCCGGAACCGGGCAGTTCTCGATTTTATGCCTGCCGGTATCAGCAGGTTCCCAACCCATGATCAGTAAAAGCGCGAAGAAGCCAATGACATAGGCCACGGCGACATACCATCCTTTTTTTACCCATAGGACCACATTGCGGGCCTCGGGGAATTTGTTGGTTATGGCCACACCGGCTGATGATCCGAACCAGATCATTGATCCGCCGAAACCGACAGTGTATGCAAGCATGCCCCAGTCAAAATGTCCCTGCTCCAGGCATAGCTTGGTCAATGGGATGTTATCAAATACAGCTGAAAGGAATCCCAGGGAGAATGCGGTAACCCAGGAGGCACCCGGAAGTTCTTCAACAGGCATCATTGAGGCGCATGTGACGAGGCTGAGCAGGAAGATGGTCCCCTTGAGGGCCCCGGGAACTTCTTTCCAAGGCATTTTGCGAAGGAAGGCGCCGATGACGATGGCAATCCAGACCCCCAATGCAGGCATATCATAGAGAATATTGGAAATGATGGCACCTGCCAGGATCAGGGCCACACTGAATAATTTTACCCAGTCAATTTTCACATTCGGATCGGCATCCCTCTGGATCGGCTGATATTTGTCCTGCTGGTGAGCTGCAAACCATGAAAAGAAGAGCAGAGCCACAACTGCCGCGACATATGCATGGAGAACATTGAATGCGGCGACACCGTCAATCCACATCATTGTGGTGGTGGTATCTCCAACCACGCTTCCTGATCCTCCTGCGTTGCTTGCTGCCACCATTGCAGCAATATAGCCGATATGCACCCGGTTTTTAAAAACAACAAGTGCAATTGTGCCGCCAATCAGTGCGGCAGCTATATTGTCAAGAAATGATGACAGTATGAAAACGAAAATGAGCAGCAGGAAAGGACCTTTCCAGTCATCCGGCAGGTACTTAGGGAGTACGTCAGGCACCCCGGATTCTTCGAAAATTTTCGAAAGTACTGCAAATCCAAGCAGTAATCCCAGCAGGTTCAGGATGATTCCCCATTCACCCTGCCGTAAGTCCTTATCCATTATCTGTTCGCCCATGGGAGTGGTGCCAAAGAAATGTTCAAGGAGGTTAAACCCGGGATCAACAATGAGCTTGAATGTCAGCAGCACCGTTAATCCTATTACAGCCACCCAGAATGTCTGTTTGTGGAATAGTGCCACTCCCAGAAGGATCAGTCCGAATATGATAAATTCAACACGAACAGGTCCGATGGAAGGCATCTCACCTCCCGCAGCAAAAAGATAAACCGGGGCAACAAGGATGAAGGCCATCAAAAGCAGCCGCTTACCGTTCTTAATGAGGAACGCTTTGATCAGGGGGGTCATAAATCAGGGGTTTTAAGAGTAGACATATACTATTAAGGGTGGGTAAAATTATTGACATTTTGAATTCAGTGTTAGTCTTTTCACGGAATTATTTTTCATGTGGCTGCACACCTTTCTTCTCCTCATGAGCAATCTTATAGGGGCGGAGGGATTACTCGCTCATTTCATTCGCTCGAGATCCCTTGCAGGGGAACCTGCAGACCATAGCACTCACTCATGCAGCGGGGTGTCAAGGAGGGATTACCTTCGGTGATCCCTTACCGGGGGACCTTCAGAGCTTAAATGCCCCTTCGGGACTTGTGAGGGATTACTCGCTCATTTCATTCGCTCGAGATCCCTTGCAGGGGAACCTGCAGACCATAGCACTTACTCATGCACCCCGGTGCATGAGTCTCTTTTTATTTTCCGTCACCCCTCACCCGGGCAAGCCCGGTTCGGAATGCCGTAAAATAAAAAACCTGTTCCGTCATTCACGGAACAGGAGTGCTATGGTCTGCGGAGAAAGAGGGATTCGAACCCCCGGTCCAGTCGCCCGGACAACGGTTTTCAAGACCGCCGCAATCGACCACTCTGCCATTTCTCCCCTGACACTTCCCGGCTGCCGGCCCCCAAAACACCGAAGTCCTCTAAGGAGTCGCCACCAAAATAGTCAGCGGGTGCAAATATAATGTTTTTTTGTATTCCCTCCCTGAAGCGCGAAATTATGGCTTTTTACCTTTTTTTCACACGTCTGAAGTTCCCCGTGGATGGGCCTTTGACAGCGGTACGAATGCGGCTTATGTCACAAATTAAGGCTTTTTTGCCCCTTGAAACGCTCATTTCTAATAAAAATCGGCATCTCAGCGTAAAAAAGAGTCAAAACACTTGCATTTGAAAAAGAATGAAATAAATTTGTATGCAATTAGAGATTTCGTCTAACCCTAAAATTGTATTTACTATGACAAAAAAAGAATTAGTAGGCAGCATTGCAAAAAAAGCAGGTCTTTCACTTAAAGATGCTAACATCGCTTTGAACGCTTTCGTAGGTTCATTTGGTGACGCCATGAAAAAAGGCCAGAGGCTCCAGCTCCCCTCAATGGGTACTTTCAAAGTTGAGAAGAGAAGCGCAAGAGTAGTCCGCAACCCGCGCACAGGTGCCAAACTGAATGTACCGGCCAAAAAGGTCGTTAAATTCAAAGCTGCTCCGGCTCTTACAAAAGGTCTGAAGTAAAAGTCTCAGGGGTGCACCAGCACCCCTTTTTTATTTGTAAAAACAGATGCCGTCACGCACGGCATTTATTTTTTTGTGAATTTGAAATTTCAGGCCGGTTTTTGATTCTTATTATTTTTAGTATATTTGTTAACCACGCTTTTAACGCAACCGCAAAGGCCCGTAATGAATTGCATTATCGTTGATGATGACCCCGTCTGGCTCAGAACCCTTGAGGAGTTCGTGGGCAAATCGGCATCCCTCTCCCTGATCGGAAGCTTCACCGAGTCACTGTCGGCCCGGAACCTCCTGATGTCACGCAGGGACATAGAGCTGATATTCCTCGACATCCAGATGCCGGAGATGGACGGTTTTGATTTCCTTTCAAGCCTTGAGAATCCTCCCCTTATAATATTTGTATCAGGGAGCGAGGAGCATGCATACAAGGCTTTCAACTACAACGGCATCGATTATCTTCTCAAACCAATCACCTATCCCCGCTTCTGCAGGGCCGTTGAGAAGATCATGAAATACTATGCTCCCCGCCAGGCACCATCAGCCGTGGGCGAGGAGGAGATCTTCATCAAGAAGGCATCATCACTCGTCCGCCTCAAGCTCAAGGAGATACTCTATGTAGAGGCACTGGAAAACTATGTCAGTGTAATCACGCGCGACGAGAAGTATACCATTCACTTCACCATGAGGGCCATAGAGCAGCAGCTTCCATCGGGCCTCTTCGTGAGGATACACCGGTCGTACCTCGTTAACAAGAGCGTGATCAGGTCTATAAGTGAGAACAGCCTGACCATCTTCGTTGGAAGCAACCCCAAGATCCTGCCCGTCGGAAAATCGTACCGTGACGGGATAATGAACTATATCAACATAATGACGCGTTAGATGCCGTCGCTGAGGCAGCTCTTCCTTGATCATCTCGGAAAAACCTCTCCAACACCCCTTATGCTTGAGATCGAGAGGGCCGAGGGCTCGTTCCTGTATGACAGTGACGGCAGGGATTACCTTGATCTTATCTCCGGTGTCTCGGTCAGTAATACCGGTCACCGCCACCCGGCAGTGGTAGCTGCCGTGAAGGAACAGGCCGACCGTTATATGCACCTTATGGTATACGGCGAGGTGATACAGAGCCCTCAGGTGCAGTATGCCGCACGCCTCGCCTCCCTTCTGCCCCCGTCACTGCAGTCGGTCTACTTTGTCAACTCCGGCAGCGAAGCGATTGAGGGCGCCCTGAAACTGGCACGCAGATATACCGGACGGAACGAGATCATATACTTCAGAAACGCCTACCACGGTTCAACCACCGGCGCCCTGAGCGTGCAGGGCTCAGAGCTCTACCGCAACGCCTTCAGGCCGCTGATGCCCTCTACAACAATGGCTGAGTTCAACTCCCCGCAGGCGGCTGAGATGGTAAGCAGAAGCACCGCCGCCGTGATTGTTGAACCGGTGCAGGCTGAGGCGGGTGTGATACAGCCCTCCGGCAGTTTCCTCGCAGACCTGCGAAGCGCATGCGACAGCCACGGCGCCTTGCTCATCTTCGACGAGGTGCAGACAGGATTCGGACGCACCGGCAGTCTCTTCTCACTGTACAGATATAATGTAACCCCCGATATCCTCGTCCTGGCCAAGGCCCTTGGCGGCGGAATGCCACTGGGAGCCTTTATCGCCTCGCAGGAGATAATGTCATCTCTTTCTCACGACCCGATCCTGGGCCATATAACCACATTCGGAGGCCATCCGGTGTGCTGCGCTGCAGGAATGGCATCCCTGGAGGTGATCGTGAATGGCAACCTGGCAGAAAAGGCCATAGAGAAAGAACAGATGCTCCGGAAGGAACTTGCAGCCATGCCGTTCAGGGAGATAAGGGGCGAAGGACTCCTGCTTGCAGTGGTGCCTGCGGATAAGAGTATTATTCCGGCTCTTGTGGCACGGGCTCCCGAGCATGGATTGTTGCTCGACTATTTTCTTTTCTGCGATGAGGCGTTCCGCATAGCACCTCCGCTGACAATATCGCCTGACGAGATACACCTGGCGTGCCAGCGGCTCAAAGTACTGACAGAGACTGTGTCATAAAAGGCAATTGAGAATTGGCGATTTGCGATTTGCGATTTGTCGATTGATCGCATTAATCGCAAATCGCCAATCCTTCAGACTTTTGACTTCTGACCTCTGACTTTATAGACTTTACGGACTTTCGACTTTACTAACTTTACAGACTTTCGACATTGCAGACTTTCAGACCTGCCTAAGGCAGACTGACACTCTGTCATACTTCCTCCCTGCGGCACGCACTTTGAATATCAGGGGCAGGATAATCACGAAAACTATATCATATGGAAAAGGGTAAAATTGGAGTTACTACAGAGAACATTTTTCCAATCATCAAGAAATTCCTCTATTCAGACCATGAGATCTTCCTGAGAGAGCTCGTGTCAAACGCAACTGACGCCACACAGAAGCTCAAAACACTGGCTTCAGCCGGCGACTTCAAGGGCGAAATAGGTGAATTGAGGGTCAGCGTCAGCTTCGACCCAAAGAAAAAGACCATCACCGTTTCGGATAACGGAATTGGGATGAGCGGCGAGGAGATTGACAAATTCCTGAACCAGATCGCATTCTCAAGCGCCAATGAGTTCCTTGACAAATACAAGGATCAGGCGAGCGCCATCATTGGGCAGTTCGGTCTGGGATTCTATTCGTCATTCATGGTCTCCGACAAGGTGGAGGTTATATCGAAGTCGTACCGCGAGGATGCGCCTGCAGTGAAATGGACCTGCGACGGCAGTCCTGAGTATACCATCACGGAGACTGACAGGAAAGAACGAGGCACCGATGTGATTTTGCATATCGATAAGGACTCCAAGGAGTTCCTCGATGAACAGAGGCTGGAGAAACTTCTGAAGAAATACTGCAGCTTCCTGCCGGTGCCGGTGCATTTCGGCAACGAAAAGGAGTGGAAAGACGGAAAGATGGTCGATACGGGAAAACCGAAGGTGATCAACAACCCCCGTCCTGCCTGGACTATCAAGCCGTCAGAGCTGAACGATGAGGATTATAACAAATTCTATCACGAGCTATATCCCATGGGCGAGGATCCGCTCTTCAACATTCACCTCAATGTTGACTATCCCTTTAAGCTTACGGGGATACTCTATTTCCCGAAGATCAGGAATAACTTCGAGATCCAGAAGAACAAGATCCAGCTCTATTGCAACCAGGTCTTTGTCACCGACTCTGTAGAAGGAATAGTTCCGGATTTCCTTACGCTGCTTCACGGCGTCATCGACTCACCGGATATACCGCTCAATGTATCAAGGAGCTACCTTCAGAGCGATTCAAACGTGAAGAAGATTTCAAGCCATATAACCAAAAAGGTTGCAGACCGCCTGGCTGACATATTCAAGAAGGACAGGGAGAACTTTGAAAAGAAGTGGGATGATCTCAAGCTCTTTATTGAGTACGGAATGATCACCGAGGAGAAGTTCTATGAGAAGGTATCGAAGTTTGCCCTGTACAAAAACACTGCCGGCAAGTACTTTACACTCGAGGAGTATGACAAGATCATCAAGGAGAACCAGACAGACAAGGACAAGGCCCTGATTCATCTCTACACCACTGATCCCGTGGCGCAGCACACATATGTTGCCAGGGCCGGGGAGAAGGGGTACGATGTACTGGTGCTTGACGGACAGCTTGACACCCACCTGATAAATGCCCTGGAATCAAAGGATCAGGGTTCGAGGTTCGTGAGGGTCGACAGTGACGTGATTGAGAACCTGATAAAAAAGGAGGAGAGCCATGACTCGAAGCTCACCAGGACTCAGTCTGATGATCTCACCCAGGTGTTCCGCGGCCAGGTTGCAGACAGTGACAAGGCCCGCTTCCAGGTGAGGGCTGAGAGCCTTGGCGAGAATGACCTTCCGCTGGTCATCACGCAGAGCGAATTCATGCGCAGGATGAAGGATATGGCCCAGTTCGGAGGAGGATACTCCTTCTACGGTGAGATGCCCGACAGTTTTGACCTCGTACTGAACACCAACCATCCGCTGGTTATCGAACTGGCAGGGGAGCTCGACAAGGAGCATACCGAAGAACTGAAGAAGAATGGTGCAGGCATGGAAAAGACAAAGGTTGAGATAGAATTCATGGAGAAGGAGCACGGCAAGAAGAAGCCTGAGGAGATCCCGACAGTCGAAAAGGATGACCTTGAGAGACTCAGGGGCGAACTGAAGCAGCTCGAGGAGAAGAGAAAGACGATCCTTGCCGGGTTCGGAGGGGAACACCAGGCTGTCAGGCAGCTGATAGACCTCGCCATGCTGGCCAACAATATGCTTAAGGGAGAGGCGCTTAGCAGCTTCGTCAAGCGCAGCATCAGCCTCCTCTAGAAGCCTGACATTATATATACGATTTGATTAAGGGACGCCCCGAAAGGGCGTCTTTTATATTTCCGGCATGGTCAGTATCCGGTCCGGGCAATTTACCTTTATCCCATTATCCGGGCAAGCTCGGACTTGATGTAGTTGATGGCCGTCCGGCAGGGTTCGGTCTCCATCTCCATCATCTCCTCAAGCAGAAGACGTGAGAGCTCCTCTCCCGATGCGGCAGGAGGCAGCTGCGTGGCAACACTGTTAATCAGCCTGACAACCGTTCCTCGCGCATTCTTCACCATCTCCCATGCTTCATTGCTCATGTAGATCTGCTGCGAGAGGTTGTGTTCGTACTCGCTCCTCACGTTGCTGACAAGGGCTGAGTGGAGCTGCTGGGCTGTCATCTCAGGTTTGGCTGTCCGCATGATGAGCGACTCGGGTGAGATGCGCTCAAGAAACAGCACTACCCTCTCATAGGCCTGCAATTTAACCGGGGTGATGGTCTTTACCGTCTGAAGGAGAAGATCCTGCCGCCGGCGGTCCTGGTCATCACGCAGCATATTCCTTATCACCAGCCAGGCAGTGATCATCACCAGCACTGCCGGGAGAATAATCTTAAGTATCTCAAGGAGGGTTTCCATGTAAGGGACGATTAGTTGATAATACGGCATGCAAATTAATCATTTTTATTGAAGGCCGATAAACCGGCCGAAGGCTGCTGAAACTCCTTTTCTTTTTCACTTTTAACAATTACATTTGGCCCTTGCACAACCCGAAACTTAACTAATTCAACAACGATGGAGCATGTCAGCAGGAGAGTCCAGTCACTCTCGGTATCCCAGACTCTGGCCATGGCGCAGAAGAGCCGCGAACTGAAGGAACAGGGTATAGACGTAATCAGCCTCAGCCTCGGCGAGCCTGATTTCAACACACCGGACGACATCAAGGAGGCAGCGAAGAAGGCAATAGACGACAACTTCTCGTTTTATCCGCCCGTGCCCGGCTACGCCGACCTGCGGCAGGCAATCTCCAGGAAATTCAAAGAGGAAAACGGTCTCGACTATTCACCGGAACAGATTATTGTATCGGCAGGAGGGAAGCACACCCTCATCAACATAATGCTCTCGGTGGTTGATCCCGGCGAGGAGGTGATACTGCTCGCACCATACTGGGTCAGTTACCTTGATCATATCACCTTTGCCGAGGGCATTCCGGTGATAATACAGACAACCATTGACAGCGACTTCAAGGTCACCCCCGGGCAGCTTGAGGCGGCTCTCACCCCGAATACGCGGCTCCTGATCTTCAACTCGCCCTCAAATCCCACCGGGATGGTATATACGCGCGAGGAGATGGCCGGCCTGGTGAAGGTGCTTGAGAAATTTCCCCAGGTCATCATTGTCTCCGACGAGATTTACGAGCATATCACCTTCACCGGCAAGCACATCAGCCTTGCCACATTCAGTTCGATCGCCGACAGGGTCGTGACAGTCAACGGGGTCTCGAAGGGATACGCCATGACAGGCTGGAGGATTGGCTACATGGGAGCTCCGCTGTGGCTGTCGAAGGCTTGCAACAAGCTGCAGGGCCAGTTTACCTCTGGGGTCAGCTCAATAGCCCAGAGGGCAGCACTGGCAGCTGTCACCTCGAAGAGCGACTCAAAAGAGAGGATGCGCGAGGCCTTTCTTCGCCGCAGGGACCTGATTTGCAGCCTGCTGGGCGATATTCCCGGACTGAAGGTCAGGGTGCCGCAGGGTGCGTTCTATGTCATGCCTGATATAAGCTCTTTCATCGGTAAGAGCTATAGCGGCCAGGTAATTAAGGATGCCGATGACCTCACCTTCTTCCTGCTTGCTGAAGCAAGGGTGGCCATGGTGAGCGGAAGCGCCTTCGGGGCGACAAACTGCATCAGGATCTCCTACGCCACCTCCGACGACCGGATAACAGAAGCCGTGCGCCGCATAAAGGAGGCGCTGGCAAAACTCGCCTGACAGGTATCCTGAAAGGCTGTCTGTCCATGGCAGCAGATAGCTTAATTAATACAGCAGAGCCGCATCCCGTATGCGGCTCTGCCAGTTTCAATACCTGTTGAATGTTGTAACCTCTTCAGGCGGCTTGCGCGATTTATCCCTCTGCCGGGTATCAGTGTAACCGACGGAGATGACCAGCTCAACCTTCTTCGATGCAGGTATGCCCAACACCTTTTTGATTCTCTTTTCGTCAAACCACCCGATGATGCAGGTTCCCAGTCCTTCAGCCGCGGCCTGTATTACTATCGATGCAGTTGCAATACCTATGTCAATCAGGGAATAATCCCTCTTCTTGATCAGGTCGCCTGCGCGGGAGGTGAAGTTGGATTTCTCCCTTACAATCACTATCAGAACAGGCGCCTGCTGAACAAAGGTATTCATCCGCAGAATCTCCGACTCCGTTGCGGAGGCGACAGCCTGGCGAAGGCCGGGTTCGTCAACAACGATAAACCTCCAGGGCTGACCGTTGCAGGCAGACGGTGAGAGCCTGCCTGCTTCAGTTATCCTCTCAATCTTCTCCCTCTCAACAGGCAGGTCAAGATATTTCCTGTCACTCTGCCTGCTCTTAAACAGGCTGAGCATCGCTATGCTGTCAATCATTTAAGAAAAAGACTGATTAATAGTTCTGGGCAAATACCTCGAAGTAGTTGAAGGGGTGCAGGCATGCCGGGCAGTTTTTCAGGGGCTTGGTCCCGAAATGCACATAACCGCATTTGCGGCAGTACCAGAAGATCTTCTCCTCACGCTCGAACACCTTGTTTCCCATGACGTTGGCAAGAAGCTTCCTGTAACGCTCTTCATGCACCTTCTCGGCAGCCGAGATAGCCTTGAAGCAGGTTGCAATCTCCTTGAAGCCCTCCTCCTCCGCCACTTTGGCAAATGCCGGATAGAGATCAGACCACTCCTCATGCTCTCCGTCAGCTGCCGCCTCGAGGTTCTCGCTGGTGGTAGAGGTCTTGCCAGCCGGGTAGGCAGCGGTGATCTCAACCATTCCTCCCTCGAGATAACCGAAGAAACGCTTGGCATGCTGCTGCTCCTGCAACGCTGTCTCAAGGAAGATGGCGGCTATCTGCTCGTAGCCCTCTTCCTTTGCCACCTTGGCTGCAAATTCATAACGGTTCTTTGCCTGTGATTCACCGGCAAATGCCTTGAGGAGATTCTTCTCCGTGCGGGTTCCTTTTATACCTTTCATTTCTGAATGTTTAGATTATTTATGGTTAAGCTGCGCTAAAATTAGCATAATTCTTTGAGATGCGGGAGCTGACGGGGCCGGAGCTTAATGATCAGCTCTTTTTTCTTTTCAAAAACTTTTTCTCTTCACCTTTCATCAGCCTGGAGATGTTTTTGGAGTGGGTCAGCACAACGGCTATGGCAACCACCACGGCAAAGATCTTAAACAGCACCGACGGGGTAGGGAAGAGGGTCATCAGCAGCACCGGAAACATGATAACCGAGATCATGGAGCCAAGTGACACATAACCTGAGATCAGCAGCACCACGAGGAAGATGCCTGCACAGGTAAGCGTCAGCCAGGGCTGCAGTGCCAGCAGCACTCCGAAGGTCGTTGCAACACCTTTGCCTCCGCGGAACCCCGCGAAGAGCGGGAAGACGTGCCCGAGAATCGCAGCCATGCCGCAGGCTATCTGCAGCACCATCATCTGTTCAGACCCGTCAGGGGCTGCATCGAGGAACCTGGGGAGCGACGCTGCCAGCCATCCCTTGAAGAGATCAAACAACAGCACCGGGATACCTGTCTTCCATCCGAGAACCCTCACGGTGTTGGTGGCTCCGGCATTGCCGCTGCCATGCTCCCTGACGTCAATACCGTGAAAAAGTTTTCCTGCCCATACGGCACTGGGTATGGAGCCGGCAAGGTAAGCCAGCACGAATGCCAGCAGTGATAAGGTTATAACCATCTGTGTCATGTTACGGCTTAGGACCCGAAGATACGAGTTTTGCCGTTTCCGTGTTCGATGTGAACCTGCTGAAGTTTTTTAAAAATTTCTCTGCCAGTGACCTGGCTGATTTGTCCCATGCATCGCTGCTCTCCCATGAGCGACGCGGATCAAGCAGTCCGGGTGAGACACCGGGCACTGCCACAGGTATCTCGAGATTGAATACCGGGAGGGTGACGAACTCTGTATTCACGAGTGACCTGTTCAGTATGGCATTGATGATGTTCCTGGTGGAGGGTAGGTCGATACGCTTTCCGGTTCCGTATGGTCCGCCGTTCCAGCCGGTGTTGACCAGCCATGCCTCTGCGCCGTGAGCCCTCATCTTGCGTGTGAGCTCGCGGGCATAGATCAGGGGATCGAGCAGCAGGAAGGCCGCCCCGAAACAGGCCGAGAAAGAGGGCTGTGGCTCAATGATGCCACGCTCGGTACCCGCCAGCTTGGCGGTGTAGCCGCTCAGGAAATAGTACTGTGTCTGCTCCTCGGTGAGTCTGGCTACGGGAGGAAGCACACCAAAGGCATCCGCCGAGAGGAAGATGACAGTCTTTGCATGGCCTGCCCTGGATACCGGCCTGACAATATTGTCAATATGGTAGATGGGGTAGGAGACCCTTGTGTTCTCAGTCCTTGCTGCACTGGAGAAGTCAATTTTCCCCTCCGGGCCAACCACCACATTCTCAAGGAGGGCATCGCGCCTGATGGCCCTGTATATATCAGGTTCGTTCTCCCTGCTCAGGTTGATGCACTTGGCATAACAGCCTCCCTCGAAGTTAAAGACCCCGTCGTTATCCCAGCCATGCTCATCGTCGCCTATCAGAGCCCTGTCATGGTCTGTTGAAAGCGTGGTCTTGCCTGTGCCTGAGAGCCCGAAGAAGATGGCCACATCACCCTTCTTCCCTACATTGGCCGAACAGTGCATGGCAGCTACGCCCTTCAGAGGCAGGTAGTAATTCATTACCGAAAAGATGCCTTTCTTCATCTCTCCTCCGTACCATGTGCCACCTACAACAGCCATGTTTTCCGTCATGTTGAAGAGGACAAAGTTCTCCGAATGCATCCCGAACCGCTGCCACTCCGGGTTCACGGCCTTTGATGCCATCAGCACCACGAAACCGGGCTTGAAATCGTCAAGCTCCTCCTCCGGGGGCCTGATGAACATGTTCTTCACAAAATGAGCCTGCCAGGCAACTTCCATGATGAACCTGACATTGATACGGGTGTCGGCATTGGCTCCGCTGTAACAGTCAACCACATATAGTTTTTTCCCTGAGAGCTGCCTGACGGCTATGTCCCTGCAGTGCTCCCATGCCTCAGCACTGAGCGGCTTGTTGTCGGAGACAGTGGATGTCTCCGACTTCCACCATACGGTATTCTCGGTCTTGCTGTCACGGACTATATACTTGTCCTTGGGCGACCTGCCGGTGAAGACCCCGGTATCTACAGCCACAGCACCAGTGTCAGTAAGTATCCCACGTTCAAAACCTTCCAGGCCGGGGGAAAGCTCATCATTATACAAACTGTCATATGATGGATTATAAACTAATCCCTTAACCCCGGTGATACCGTATTGCTTTAAGATTTCTTCTGACATCATGGTTTTGGTGGTATGGATGTCCATCAAAGTTAATAATATTAAGTATTACAACACCCTGATAATTATCAGACCTGAAGAGACACAAAAAATCCTGGTTGCAATACGCACATATTAGTTATCTTTAAATGGCAATACATAACGAAATGAGGACCACAGTACTGTTAACATTCCTGGTACTCTCGCTCACAGTTACTGCGCAGGAGATCAGGGTAAAGGGAGTGGCCAGGGTAAGGCCTGAGGATGACGGATCATACCTTCTGGCCGGTGTCATGCCGGGCTCACGCTATCTTCTTGTTGCAGGCGCAGGATACACGGGACTGTCGATACTTGACACGCGCAGGGGCACGATAAGGACTGTCAGCAGTGATCCGGGAGCCGGTTATGAGCCGGCAGTGACAACCGACGGCAGAAAGGTGTTATACAGGTCGGACAGCTTTGAAAACAACAGGAGGTACACATCGGTCTACAGCTTTGATACCGGGTCGGGCGCAAAACAGCTCCTGGTAGAGAGGGAGAGGGGTGTTCTGCCTCCGGCCGTTTCGGGTGATGCCATCCTTCTCAAATCTGACGAAAAGATGCGGGTGGAGCAGTCAGGCAATGTGCTGCTCAAGGGAACAGGTGGTGAGACCTTCCTGGTCATCGAGGAGATGATGCCCGTCCTCTATCGCGGCGAAGAGAGGAAACCACTCATGCCCAACGGTGACGGATTTTATATCTGGGCTTCGCTCTCCCCTGACGGATCAATGATACTTTATAATTACCAGGGAAGAGGTACCTGGATATGTGATACCTCAGGCAAGGTATTGCATGAACTGGGCCGTATCAACGCCCCGAAGTGGCTGGGCAACACCATTGTTGTGGGAATGGATGACAGGGATGACGGACACATGATCACCTCCTCGGAACTGGTTTACTATTCGCTTGCCGGGAAAAAGAGGATGGAACTTACTGACACTGAAAACAGGTCTGAGATGTTCCCCTTCCCGTTCGGCGGAGGCAGGAAGATTGCCTTCTCCACAGACAAGGGGGAGATCTTCGTAATGAAAATAAAGGTCAGATGAGACATTGTTGCCTGACAGGGCTTCTGGCCCTCCTGCTTTTATTCCCTTCGGCTTTGAGTGGCCAGAAGGCAGACTTCACCGGGATCAGGGTGTTCATTAATCCCGGACACGGCGGCAATGATGATAACGACAGGCACATGCTGGCAACCGATTTCTGGGAGTCGGAAGGAAACCTTGAGAAGGGACTTTTTCTCAGGAGCCTGCTTGAAGCCCGTCATGCCACTGTATACATGTCGCGGACAACAAACTTTACTTCTGATGATCTCGCGCTCTCATCCATTGTGGCGTTGGCCAACACTTCCAATGCCGATGTCTTCCTTTCGATCCACAGCAACGGTTTTGACGGCACACGCAACCAGCCACTTGTGCTCTTCCGCGGCTATGATGACCAGCCGGAAATTGCAGGGGCAAAAGTGCTGGCTGAAGTCCTTTGGGACAAGCTGTTCGAAAAGAGCAACTGCTGGACGCACACATCCAGGTGGGTGAAGGGCGATTTTACCTTTTATCCCGAGTGGAACAATGCAGGCCTTGGCGTCCTGAGGGGACTCACGATGCCGGGTGTTCTTTCCGAGGGCTCCTTCCATGATTATGTGCCGGAGGGATGGAGACTGCGCAACAACAACCACCTTCATCATGAGGCGTGGTCTATGCTCCGTGCCCTGGCCCAGTATGAAAATGTAAACCCGGAACCAACCGGGATAATAGCCGGCACAGTACGAGACAAATTGACATCCCCTGAATACTATTTCAGACCGGGAACAAAGGATGAGGCAATCCCGATAAACGGTGCCGTGGTTACTCTCAACCCGGGAGGCATCTCAGTTACCCTCGACAACCTGAATAACGGATTCTTCATGTTTGATTCCCTTGCTCCGGGAAGTTATGAACTCATCTGCAGCGGCATCCCCGACTTCTTCAATGACACCATAACTGCCACGGTCAATGCCGGCAAAACCACCCTGGCAGATTTCCTGCCCTCCTTTGACACCACAAAGGCTCCCGTGGTGACAGGCTTTATGCCATCGACCGCCGACAGCCTCTCTTTCAACCAGGCATTCACCTTTACCTTTAATATCCCCATGGACAGGGATTCGGTTCAGAAAGCGTTCATTTCTGAACCTGCGGTGAATCTCCTCTTCGAATGGAGCGACAAGGGAAAGATGCTGACAGTACGGCCTGCGACAGGCTTTACCGGCAAGACATCCTATTTAATGAAGCTGACGACAGTCGCTTGTTCACAATGGTATGTGCCGCTGCCGTCAGAGTACCAGGTCAGTTTTGTGACCAGATCGCGTGCAAGGCTTGTGACAGAGAAGGTATGGCCCTCCCCGCTGATGGCCGGGGTGACCCTCTATCCGAGGATTACAGTGCTTTTTGACGCTCCTGTCGATCAGACCTCCGCCACTGACGGGATCAGGCTTCTGAACAGTCAGTCTGTTGCCATCGCAAAGGTCCGTGAGATTTTTACCGCTGCGGAAGGCAAGGGAGCTTACAGCTTCGAACTGTCGGAAGCCCTTCAGCGTAACAGTACTTACCGCATTGTCATGGATGCCGGAGTGAAGGATCTGGCCGGTGTCACTCTCGGAACCACCTCCGAGATATCATTTACCACCCGCACAAATGCGTACCAGACCGGAAACGTAGTGGAGTCATTTGACAACATTTCGGCCTTCTGGGATCCTGAGGCCAGCGGGAGCACCATCGGGACAGACAACCCGCTGACCACCTTCACGGCATCACAGGATATTTTCAGAACCGGTGCGCCATCAGGAAAGCTCACCTATGTCTTTACGGGCGATGATGGCGGGGTCTGCAGGGTCTTCGACACCTCCAAGCCGGGTATAGGCAGCAACACGAACCAGCAATTCGCCATGTGGGTATACGGGGATCTCAGTAACAATTATCTCGAGTACTGGTTTTACTCCCCGGGTTCCGTCAATCAGATTGTGGCGGCCGCAACCATCAACTGGGCAGGATGGGACCAGATAGCAATCCCTGTCAGCAGCATAGGGGGAAGCGGGGAGTGGCAGTATCACAGCATTGTCGTCAGGCAGTCGACGGACGGGTCAAAGAGCGGCACCATGTATTTTGATGATGCGATGGTCTTCTTGCCAACAGGCATTGATGATCCCATGGACGCCGGTCCTGACCTGCTCATCTATCCCAACCCGGTAATTTCGCAGGGGAGGGTGACCTTCTTCCTGCAGTCGCCCTCTCAGGCCGAGCTCAACATTTACTCCTCTGACGGCAGCCTGGCGGCGAACCTCTTCAGCGGCTACTGCGGATCAGGTCCTCAGACGGTTGAGTGGAACCCGCCGGCTGCAATGCCCCCGGGCGTCTATACCATCAGGATCAGCCTCCGCAGGGAGGGCACGGAGGGGTGGCAGCACACGGCAAGAAGGTGGGTAGTAATTAAATAGAATTGTCGATTTGCGATTTGCGATTTCAGATTAAATCGAAAATCGAAAATCACAAATCGCAAATAAAAAGGAGGCTCGCAGCGCGGCCTCCTTTTTTCAATGCACTATATGAGAGATTATTTCCTGGTTGCCTTAATGGCTGCCTGTGCTGCGGCGAGCCTGGCTATGGGCACCCTGAACGGTGAGCAGCTGACATAGTTCAGTCCGTTCCTGAAACAGAACTCAACTGACGCCGGGTCACCACCCTGTTCGCCGCAGATACCTATCTTCAGGTCAGGACGCGTAGCACGTCCCTTCTGCACTGACATTGTTATGAGCTGTCCCACGCCGTCCTGATCAATTGTCTGGAACGGGTCGGCTGCAAGCATCTTGTTGTCAAGATAGTTATGCAGGAAGCCACCAATATCGTCGCGGCTGAAGCCGAAGGTCATCTGCGTCAGGTCATTGGTCCCGAACGAGAAGAACTCGGCTGTCTTCGCCATACGGTCGGCGAGGAGGGTAGCACGGGGAATCTCGATCATGGTGCCGTACTTGTAACCGATCTTGCTGAGACCGAACTTTTTGCACACCTCTTCATAGACCCTGTCAAAGATCTTCTTCGTGACATCCAGCTCTGACACATCGCAGGTCACAGGAACCATCAGTTCGGGTATCGGGTTCTTGCCTTCCTTAAGCAGCTCGGCTGCAGCTTCGAACATAGCCCTTATCTGCATCTCGGTAACTTCCGGATAGGTTATTCCAAGACGGACACCGCGGTGTCCCATCATCGGGTTCGATTCGTGGAGGGCCTCACCGCGTTTGGCTATTGCTTCAGCGGATATGCCCAGCGCCTTCGCCAGTTCAGCCTGCTTCTCGGCGCCCTGCGGAACGAACTCATGCAGCGGCGGGTCAAGGAGACGGAAGGTTACGGGCAGTCCGTCCATGGCCGCCAGGGTACCCTTCATGTCCTTCTTGACAAAGGGGAAGAGCTCATTGAGGGCACTGACGCGTTCGGCAACGTTACTGCTGAGGATCATCTTGCGAAGGAGGAAGAGAGGCTGCTCGGCGCCTTTACCGTAGAACATATGCTCCGTACGGAAGAGGCCGATGCCTTCAGCACCGAATTCACGGGCTATCTTTGCATCATCAGGGGTGTCACAGTTGGTGCGCACGCCCATGGTGCGGCTCTTGTCAACCAGCTTCATGAAGGTCTGGAACCTCGGGTTCTCCGTGGCATCCATCAGTGCTATCGCGCCCTGGTAGACATTTCCTCTCGTACCGTTGAGGGTGATGACATCACCTTCCTTAAGAACGATATCCGATCCTGCCACCTTAGCCGTCTTGCGGGAAGCATCAACGTGCATTCCGCCTGCGCCGACGATGCAGCACTTGCCCCAGCCGCGTGCCACGAGGGCAGCGTGGGAGGTCATGCCTCCGCGTGCTGTTAGAATGCCTTCTGCTGCGCGCATGCCTTCAACGTCTTCGGGGTTTGTCTCCTCACGTACGAGGATCACCTTCTCACCCCTGCGGAACCATGCCACGGCGTCTTCAGCGGTGAAGACGATCTTGCCAACGGCGGCACCCGGACCTGCAGGAAGTCCCTTCACAAGAGGTGTGACTTTCTTTTCTGCTGCCGGATCGCATATGGGGTGAAGAAGTTCGTCAAGCTGTTCCGGGTCAACACGCATTACAGCGGTCTTCTCGTCAATGAGACCTTCCTGGAGCATATCCATTGCCATGTTCAGGGCAGCGGTACCGGTACGCTTGCCGGCACGGCACTGAAGCATGAACAGCTTACCCTCCTGGATGGTGAATTCGATGTCGAGCATGTCATGGAACGACTTCTCAAGGATGTTCCTGATGTCAACCAGTTCCCTGTAGGTTCCGGGCATCGACTCCTGCATGCTGTGCAGGTGCTTGTTCTGTTCGTTCTTGGTGTCGTCATTGAGGGGGTTGGGGGTGCGGATACCAGCCACCACGTCTTCGCCCTGCGCATTTACAAGCCATTCACCGTAGAAGAGGTTGTCACCGGTGGCCGGGTTGCGTGTGAATGCCACGCCTGTTGCAGATGAGTCGCCCATGTTACCGAATACCATTGCCTGGACGTTGACGGCTGTGCCCCACTCGTCGGGAATACCCTCAATGCGGCGGTATGAGACGGCTTTCTTGCCGTTCCAGCTCTTGAATACTGCCTTGATGCCGCCTTCAAGCTGCTCGCGTGCGTCATCCGGAAACTCTTTTCCGAGCGACTGCCTGATTCTCTTTTTGAAAGCCTCAGCAAGATCCTTCAGCTCATCTGCCGTGAGGTCAGTGTCAGACTTGTATCCCTTGCTGTGCTTGAACTCATCAAGCATCTCGTCGAGCTGCTTGCGGATGCCTTTGCCGTCAGCAGGCTCAAGTCCTTCAGCCTTCTCCATCACGACGTCGGCATACATCATCACCAGGCGACGGTATGAGTCCCATACGAATCTGGGATTGCCGGTCTTCTTGATGAGGCCGGGTATCGTCTCCGAGCAGAGACCTATATTGAGAACAGTATCCATCATTCCGGGCATGGAACTGCGGGCACCCGAACGGCATGATACCAGGAGAGCATTCTCCTTGTCGCCGTACTTCATGCCCATGGCCTCTTCAGCCTTCTTCATCGCTTCCCATACCTCAGGCATGAGCTCTGCGGGCAACTGATGGTTGTTCTGGTAATACTCTGTGCATACATCGGTGGTGATGGTGAAACCGGCCGGTACCGGCAGGCCAAGGAGGCACATCTCAGCCAGATTGGCTCCCTTGCCGCCAAGCAGATTCTTCATATCTGCCTTGCCATCGGCTGTCCTGTTGCCGAAGGAATAAACGCGTTTTACTTTTGACATACGTAATCTGATTATTTATTAATGAATCTCTTTTTTTCGATCCGCAAAGGTAATAAAAAGACGGATAATATGAAATACCCTTTTTTCTGTCTGCTCCAGTGCCTGATTTTACATGCCCCGGCTGTAAAATCTACCGGTGACGGGCCCTCGGGTGGTACATGAGCATGGTATCTCTCAGATAGCTTCGGTCAATATGGGTGTAGATTTCGGTGGTGGTTATCGACTCATGCCCCAGCATCTCCTGCACCGCTCTCAGGTCAGCACCCCCCTCAACTAGGTGGGTTGCGAAAGAGTGGCGGAGGGTGTGCGGACTGATGTTCTTGCTTATGCCGGCTGCTTCGGCTGTCTTTTTGATGATGGTGAATACCATCACCCTGGTGAGTCTCTTCCCTCGCCGGTTGAGAAAGAGTACGTTCTGGTCGGTGATGACGGGCATCATCATCCTTCGATCCATGTAGTTGTCAATCTCTTTCAGCGCTACTGATCCCAGCGGTACCAGCCGCTGTTTGTTGCCCTTGCCTGTGACACTGACGAACCCTTCGCTGCGGTGGATGTCTGTCAGACGCATGTTCACCAGCTCCGAGACCCTGAGCCCGCATCCGTACATCGTCTCAATGATAGCCCTGTTCCTGTGCCCTTCCGGTGTGCTAAGGTCAATGGAACCCACCATCCTGTCGATCTCAGCGACAGACAGTACCTCCGGCAGTTTCATACCCGTCCTGGGTGATTCAAGAAGGGCAGAGGGGTCAACGGCAATGATATTTTCAATGAGCATATAGCGGCAGAATGACCTGATCCCCGATATCATCCTCGCCTGGGTCCGCGCCGCATCATCGCTCTCTGAGGTGAAGGCAATGAAAGCACTCAGATCACCGTACGTGAGGTCTGAAGGTAACCTCCCTTCCATATGTTCAACCACATAGTCCATCAGCTTGCTGACATCATTGAGATAAGCGGCTACGCTGTTTGGGGAGAGCGACCGCTCAATCCTGAGGTATCTCCCGAAACCCTTCACCGCTTCTGTCCATGTTATTGTCATAAGGTCGACGCTTCAGGTTCAAAGTTATAGTATATAACCGCCAAAAATCCGCTCATTTCTTTATTTTTGTACTGCCGGCGATCACCGTCACCCTTAATGCTAATTATGAAACCCACATGATTGACCACAATCACAAACACTTATGAATAAAATATTCAATCATGTGCGGTTCCATCCGACCTTTAAAATCAAAATTATATACGGATGAAAATAGAGATCATCAACGGGCCTAATCTCAACCTTCTCGGGAAGAGAGAGCCTGAGATATACGGAAACGAAGGATTTGAGACAGCCCTGAATGCTCTTCAGGCTCGCTACCCCGATATTAAAATCACCCATTCACAGTCGAATGTTGAGGGTGAGCTGGTGAACATGCTGCAAGCCGCTGGTGCCGGCGCAGACGGTGTTATAATTAATCCGGGCGGGTATACCCACACATCGGTGGCAATAGCTGATGCAATCGCAGCAATCGGGATCCCTGTCATAGAGGTGCACATCTCAAACCTTCTGTCAAGGGAGGAGTTCAGGCACAAAAGCCTCACGGGGCGTTACTGCAGGGGAACGGTGATGGGACTGGGTATTGACGGTTACCGGCTTGCCGTTGAGGCACTTATAGGTCTTTCCGGGAAATAGACTCGAGACATGGCAAAGAGTATCATAAACAAGAGAACCAAGATCGTTGCGACAATCTCTGACAAGAACTGTGAGCCTGGCTTTATCCGCAGCCTCTATGAGGCAGGGATGGACGTTGTCAGGATCAACTCTGCTCACCTTGATCCCGAAGGAGTGAAGAAGATTGTGGCAAATGTCAGAAGTGTCTCTGACAAAATAGCCATCCTCCTTGACACCAAGGGACCCGAGATAAGAACCACCATATGTGACGAACCCATCAGGTTCAAAGGAGGAGAGAGCGTGGTCATAGCCGGCAATGCGACAGAGAAGACTTCACATACGGTCATTAACGTCAACTACCGCGATATAGCAAAGTCTGTTCCTGAAGGGTCACATATACTTATCGATGATGGCGAGATAGAGATCAAAATCATTAAGAGGGATGGCGATACCCTGATTGGCAGAATGGAGAATGACGGCACCCTCGGTTCAAGAAAAACGGTCAACATACCCCAGGTAAGAATTAGTCTCCCCTCTGTGAGCAAGCGTGACATAACCTTTATTGACCTGGCGGTGAAGCTGGATATTGAATTCATTGCCCACTCTTTTGTGAGGAACAGGGAGGATGTGACCGCGGTTCAGGATTTGCTCGACAAACATTCAAGCAAGATCAAGATCATCGCCAAGATCGAAAACCAGCAGGGTGTTGACAATCTTGAGGAGATAATGGAGCACTCTTACGGAATCATGGTTGCCAGGGGTGACCTGGCCATTGAGGTACCGTTTGAGAAGATCCCCGGAATTCAGCGAATGATCATAGAGAAGTGCATTGAAAAGCGCAAACCGGTCATTGTAGCCACACAGATGCTTCATTCAATGATTGTCAGTCCGCGCCCCACACGGGCTGAGGTTAGTGATGTGGCCAACGCCGTTTACAGCCAGACTGACGCCCTGATGCTCAGCGGCGAAACGGCAGCGGGCAGGTACCCCCTTGAGTCTGTCCGTACGATGGCCCGCATTGCCAGTGAGATAGAGCTTGAGAAGGATAAGTACATCGAGATGCCAGCCGGATCATTCAGCGGCGAAGTATCGGCTTACCTGGCAAAAGTAGCCGTTAAAACGTCAATCAGGATCAACGCAAAAGCCATACTGGCAGATACCGTCAGGGGAACTGCCATAAGGAATATGGCAGGCTTCAGGGGATTTAACCCTATCATTGCGCAGTGCTATACTTACCGTACAATGAGGGAACTGGCACTTTCATACGGCGTGGTGCCCGTCTTTATTGAAAAGAAAATGTCTGTTGATGAGTTTATACACGTCTCACTGAAAGACCTTCTGAAACAGTATGACCTTAAGGATGAAGATATTGTAGTGGTACTGGCCGGGAACTTCTCAAGAGGTTCAGGCTTCTCGTTCATTGAGGTCGGTACCGTTGAATATCTCAAGGAGAGGGTCCGTCTCAGTGAAGATGACCTGATGGCTTGATTTTTGATGTAAATCCGGAGTGCCGGCATGAAAATATTACTGTTTTATATATTGCTCCTGCTCCATCCCGTTCATGTGTCACTCACCGGAATTGAATATGACAGCATGAACAGGGTCTACTCGGTCTTTGTTAAAGTCTACAGCGATGACCTCGAGTCAGACATGAGCCTTGGAAAGGCTGGCGGAGGAGAGATTATTGGTGGTGTGACGGAGAGATATTCTCAATATATTGCCGACAGGATTAATATAATGGAAGATGGCAGGCTGCTGGAGTTGAAGCTGCTGAACACTGAGTCTGACGGACTGGAACACCGGTTCAGGCTCGAGGCGGCAGGCGGCAGGAGGGTCAGTAACGTGACTGTGGTAAACAGGATTATGACCAGGCTTTATGACGATCAGGCAAACATGCTTCTCTTCAGCTTTGACGGCATAGAAGACGGATACAGGTTCACTGCCTCTGACACAATGAAGGTTTACAAAGTCAAATGAAAGCGACTGAAATGACAAAGAGAGTAACTGCACTTTTTATTTTCCTGATAGTGATGATCTCATCCGCCATGGCCACCCATAACCGTGCCGGGGAGATAACCTACAGGCAGTTGTCGGATCTCACCTTTGAGGTGACCGTAACAACATTCACATATACCCTCAGCAAGGCTGACCGGCCCTCGCTCGACGTTGAATGGGGCGACAACTCCTTAACCAATGTGGCAAGGATATCGGAGACCTTCCTGCCAAACGACTATAAAAAGAACGTATATGTCTCACAGCACACCTATCCCGGTCCCGGTGTCTACAGGATAATCGTGCAGGATCCCAACAGGAATCTCGGGGTTGAAAACATCCCCAATTCGGTCAACGTCGTCTTTTCCATCTCCACCATACTTATTGTCAATACTGCCATAGGGCGCAACAGCACCCCCGTGCTCCTCAACCCTCCATATGACAAGGCCGCGCTTGGACAGGTGTTCATACATAACCCTGCCGCCTTCGACCCCGACGGCGACAGCCTGTCATACAAGCTGACGGTCTGTACCAAGGAAGACGGCAATCCTATTTCCAATTATACTCTGCCACCCGCTTCCAACAGATTCTACGTTGACTCCATCTCTGGCGATCTGGTATGGGACACACCGACAGCCATTGGCATTTATAATGTTGCGATGGAGATACAGGAGTGGCGCGGCGGCATTAAGATAGGCGTGGTTGTAAGAGACATGCAGATAGAGGTCTATGAGACGGACAACAATCCGCCCGTCACCTCCCCGCTCACCGACCTCTGCGTGGAGGTGGGTGAGACTGTCTCATTTGATATTACAGCCACCGACATTGACGGCGACTCGGTCTCCCTTATCGCCACCTCGGGTATATTCACCTCCACATGTCCTGCCACCTTTACAACAATCAGCTCAATACCCGGACTGACGACGGCAAGACTCACCTGGGTGCCCTGTCACGGCAGTGTCAGGCATCAGCCCTATGATATCATCATCAAGGCTGAAGACTCCAATGATGAGCTGCAGCTGGTAGATATTGACAATATGAGCATTAAGGTGCTCGGACCGTCGCCTCTCCTTACCGCAGCCGTACCCCAGGGCAAGTTCGTGCAGCTCTCCTGGGCCTCCTACGGCACCCAGGAGATAGCCGGCTTCAGCATCTACAGGCGCGAAGGGGCCTCGTCGCTTGTGGCTGACACCTGTTATGACGGCATACCGCCTTCGGCGGGATTTGTCAAGGTTGGATATGTCTCAGGTTACAACACCCTCACCTTTACTGACACGGACAACGGCAACGGCCTCGATGGGGGCACCGAGTATGCATACAGGATAGTGGCAGTATATCCCAATGGCACGGAGAGCAAGCCATCCAATGAGATAGTCACCTCGCTGATAACGGGGATACCGCTGATAACCAATGTATCAATCCGCAATACCCACCCCGTAAACGGCTCCCTGACGCTGGCATGGCAGAAGCCACGCCAGCTCGACACCATCCCTGCCACAGGGCCGTATGAATACCTGATATACAGGGCTGAAGGGATAACAGGCACAGGTTACCAGCTCATTCATACGCTGCCCACGGCCGATCTGAATGATACAGTTTATATTGATACGCTCATCAATACCCTTGACAAAGGCTGGGTTTACAAGATTGAGCTGTACAACAACGCTCCCGGCAACCGCTTCCTTATCGGTGATCCCGGCATTGCCTCGTCTCTGTTTCTCGTGGCAGCCCCTGGCGACAGAAAGGTGAGGTTCACGCTGACCCGCAATGTTCCGTGGATAAACACCTCATACAATTTCTTCAGGTTTAACGGCACCACATGGCAGTCTGTCGGATCAACAAATCAGCTCACATTTGTTGATGAAAACCTTGTCAACGGTGTGGAGTACTGTTACTACGCCGTCTCCACCGGCGGCTACCAGGGTGCAGGCACACCAACGGGCCTTATCAACTTTTCACAGCGCACCTGTGCCACACCGGTCGATAATGAACCCCCATGCATTCCTGACCTAACCGTATCATCACAGTGCGACAGCCTTTACAATACGGTCCGCTGGAGCATCGATGACCCGCTCTGCTATGAAGATGTGGCCGGATATAATCTCTGGTACAAACAGACGACAGAGGAGGAGCTGGGTCTGCTGATAACCTTCAATGACAGGACGGTTCAGAAATACATTCACTCGCTGCCCGATTACGTTGCCGGATGCTATGCCATTTCTACATTCGACGATAACGGGAACGAGAGCGAACGGTCCATGATGGTGTGCGTTGATTCATGCAACTCTTACGAGATACCAAACGTATTCACCCCCAACGGTGACGATTTCAACGACTGGCTTGTAGCCAAAACCTCGTCGCTGGTTGAAAGGGTGGAGTTCCGGCTGTTCAACAGGGCAGGCGTGCTGGTATTCAGCACTGAGGAACCAAGGCTCAACTGGGACGGCACATACAAGGGCAAGGTAGTACCGACAGGGGTCTATTACTACGATTGCGAAGTGTTTGAACGAAGGATAAGCGGACTGGAACAGTTCCACCTCAACGGTTTTGTTCATGTTATCACGGAAAAGGGAGCAGGGCCCGCAACGGTGGAGGGTAAAAAATGAAAGGAATGAAAGAGACAAAGAAGATACTTCTGTGCCTGACGATAGTGCTGGCCTCTCAGCTGGTAAAGGGCCAGGAGAGCTATGAAACAATCCTCAGGGCGGTGTCACTGTCTGAAAGAGGTCATGCTGACGAGGCAGCCACCATTCTTGAAGCAATGGGAGAGACGGCCATCAGCGCTGACATGTTGCCTGTCAGGGGTGATATCTTCCTCGGGGCCGGTAGGCAGAAGGAGGCAAGGAGGGACTTTATGGCGGCTGAGAACCTGAACCAGGGATCAGGCATGTACGGCCTGGCCCGGTGCGCAGCAGCCGACGGAGATGCAAGGGCAGCCGTCTCTTATATGGAAGCTCACCTGAGATCAAAGTACAGGAAGAATGAACCGGTAATCCTGCTGGATGACTCCTTCAGGTCAATAGCATCCTCGCCGGAATGGAAAGCCCTCTGGAAAAAAGACTGGTACAAAGGATACGAGAGAAAGAGCTGGGAGATAGATTATTATATCAAGTCTGGTAGAACAGACCTGGCCGAAGAGGCCTGGGGAGAGCTTTCGGCCCTCTATCCGGATATGCCGGTAACGGAATACTGCCAGTCACGTATTATGATGAGCAGGGGCAGATACCGGGAGGCATCCGAAATCCTGGCCCGGCTGACTGTTTCCAGAGAGGCGCCTGCGGAATGGCTCTATGCCCTTGCCGAAGCGCTTGCCGGCGAGGGCAGCTGGTATGCCTCCGCCACCGCATACACCAGGCTCATCGATGCCGGCCATCCTGACCCGCAGCTGATCCTGCAGCGCTCCCGGATGCTGATAAAGGCAGGCGACAGGGAATCGGCAAAACGTGACCTGGAAAGGTACATGACCATTGATCCGGATGACACCGGGGCACTTGGCCTGATGGGCAAGACTTATGCCGAGGAGGGTGCCATATACGAGGCGCTTCCATACCTGAATGCAAATATTGAAAAGCATCCCGGCGAACCGGAAGCATTCAGCCTCCGCGGTGACGCATGGATGGCGGCACGCACATGGGAGAGGGCGGCAGAAGATTATACCATGAGCCTTGACCTTGACCCTGAAAATGCAGGGGTGAACCTGAATATGGGAATCGCGCTGATAAACAGCGGCAGGGCTGCCGATGCCTGCCATTACCTCCGCAAGGCCAAAAAACTCGGGGAAAAGAATGCAACCCAGTACCTGTCAAGATACTGCATCAAATAACGCTGCCGGGGCAGGGGGAGTATCTACCTTACATTCTTTGCTATCCTGTCATACAGGTCTTTGGGCTTAAAGGGCTTAAGCACATAGTCATTGATAGAGAGGTTGTCGATCTTGTCATTTGCTTCGGACATGACCGCGGCAGTAAGCGCTACAATCGGTATCTGGCTGATTTTGGTGTCTGACGAGCTGCGTATTATGCGCGTAGCTTCAATGCCATCCATCACAGGCATGTGAAGATCCATAAGGATAAGATCGAACTCCTGTCTGCCGATCTCATCAAGAGCAAGGCTCCCGTTCTCCACATGGGTCACTATCACACCCCAGCTCTCAAGGAATTTGTTCGCGACGAAGAAGTTGATCTTGTTGTCTTCAGCAACGAGGATACGCTTTCCTGCAAGTTTCTTCATTGTGTCTGCAGCGCCCTGGTCTGCAGCCCTGGCTTCAGTGGCCGGTACACTGTATTCAATTGTGAAGGTGAAGACAGATCCCCTGTCCGGTTCGCTGGCCACAGTGATCTTTCCGCCCTGCAGATCAACCAGGCGCTTGCAGATAGCCAGTCCCAGTCCCGTACCTCCGTACTTGCGGGTGGTGTCATCAGAGGCCTGGGCATAACTCTCGAAGATCACCTCAAGCTTCTCCATGGCTATCCCGATGCCGGTATCGGCCACCGAGAACTCAAGCAGCACCCGCCCCTCCTGTTGCTCCCTGACAGAAGCCTTCAGAGTGACACCACCCTCGGAGGTGAACTTGATTGCATTGGAGAGCAGGTTTGACAAAATCTGGTTAAGCCTGATAGGATCACCAATAAGCGTCGAGGGCAGATCGGCCGGCTTATCAACGGTGAAGGAGATTCCTTTCTCCTGGGCCCGGTGGCTGTAAGACCGCTTCATGTCATCAAGCATGCTCGGAAGGTCAAACTCGGTCTTCTCGAAGACAATCTTGCCGGCTTCCATCTTGTTGTAGTCAAGGATATCATTGACAAGCGTGAGAAGATGGTTGGCGGAGAAACGGAGAGTCTTGATGTACTCCATCTGGTCCTCCCTGGGATTGCTCTGATAGAGCAGGTTGGTTATGCCAATCACTTCATTGAGAGGGGTTCTGATCTCATGGCTCATGGTTGACATGAACTGCTGCTTGGAGAAGGCAGCCTCTTCGGCTCTCTTCCGGGCGGTGATCAGGTTGTCAAGCATCCTGCGCCGCTGCAGCGTGAGCACAATCTGGTTGGCAATGAACTCAAACACCTGGAGGTCGTCATTGTTGAATGCATCAATCGCCTTATAGTCCTGCAGGCATATCGCGCCGATAACCTCGTCATCCATCTTCAGCGGAACGCCCATCCATATCTTGCAGGGTGAACCCACGAGGCTGATGGCACCGGTCTTTTCTATTTTCAGGATGTCCAACTCATCGAGCAGAACCGCCTTGTTGTTCCTTATGACCCACCCTGTCAGGGTGTTTTTCGCAGCTGTCTCCTGGAAGTGGTCACGCTCATCGGCAAAGAATGGGAAGGTAAGTGTGTCCTTCTCGCGGTTGTAGAGGGCAATGAAGAAGTTATTCACATTCCATAGCTTGCCTATCTCCTGAACAATAGTCGGGTAGATGTCAAAAATATCAGAATCCTGAAGGGCCACAGTTGAAATGTTGTACTGTATCTCCTGCATCAGGCGGCTCTTGATCTCGCGGCTGATATCACGGTAGATGCCAAGGAAAGCTATAGTCTTGTCATTGGATATGACGGAAGAGGCTATCAGTGAGACATTTATTCTGTTTCCCTGCTTGTCTCTCCTTATTGTCTCCAGGGCACCGGTGCCGTTGGCAAGAGCCTCTTCATCTATCTTTATGGCCTCCTCACGGAGCTCGTCAGGAACAACCAGGTCGTCAATCATCCTGTTATCTGCCTCCTCAGGCTCATAACCGAAGAGCTTGGTGAAGCCCCTGTTGATCCTGATTATGCGCCCGTCGAAATCTGTGAGGACGATAGCCTCAGGAGCGGCGTCGATGAGATGTTCGAGCATCGCCTTCTCGTTGGATAGCTTCCGCTCATAATCCTTGTGCCTGCTTACGTCTGTAAGTACACACCTGTACCCCGTGACCCTGTTCCTTATGATTATGGGACCGGCATGAAACAGCACCGATACATTACGTTTCTGCTTATTGACCAGGACATATTCATCAAAGGTGATCTGCCCCGGTTTCGTCAGGTCGGAGAGCTCCTTCATGAGCCGGTCAAGGTCCTCCGGCATGAATAGCTCCGGCAGGGAAACACCGTGGGTAAGATCATTATTGTCAAACCCAAGCGTCATCATTCCCTGTGTATTCATGAAGGTTACGTTTCCCCTGGTATCAATCTCCATGATCATCTCGGGCAGGAGTTCTGCAAAGGTCTCAAACACGATACCCTGCTTCAGTATCTCGCTCTCCCTCTCTTTCTGATGCTTTCCTGCCTCCCAGGTGACAACGATGTCTCCTGAGGAGAGCAGCAGCCCGATGTAGTATCCCTCCTCATCGGTTCCGTCGGGTGAGACAGGTATCTTGAATGGACTCCTTTTAGCCTCGATATTTTCGAGCAGTGAAAGAAAAGCGACGTTCGCGGCAAAGGGTGTCTCTCCGATCTCCTTTCCCAGTATCTCCCTGCTTTCGAGCTGTTCGACGTCCTCAGCCCTGTAATTGAAGTCGATGATGAAATACCTGTTGTCATTCTCACGCCTGAGTATCATCGCATAGCTGCTCATGGAGTCGAATATCTCCTTGAGGATCTTTTCCGACTCTGCCCGGGCATATCCGTTGTTCAGGGTACTTATGTCATTGTAATAGGTGATCAGGAAGATATCTTCGCCGAAGAAGAATGTGCGGGCGCTGAAGAGGAATGTGCGTTCCTCGCCCGACCTCATCCGAAGCCTGATCTCAAGGTCGCTGACGCGCTTCATGCGCGAGAGGAGCCTCATGTACTTGCGGCTCTGAATAAGGTCTACATAGAGCTGGATATCCTCCGATGTCTTGCCCACGATCTCCTCCTTGGTGTAACCGGTGGTGTCAAGAAATGCCTGGTTTACTTCGATATATTGCTGAGTCTCCAGGTTGCTCAGCGTGATCAGCTGGTTGGTGGAATTGAATGCCAGTTCAGGTATGTCTGCAAGATGTTTCAAAGAGGCTGTAAATGATGGTGACGAATCAGATTTTCTGGGTTTCTCTTTGCGGTTTTCCATCTGAGTGCCTCTCTTGAATCAATAATCGTATCGGAAGTGCGGGTTGACTGTGGCAAAAATAGTTATCTAACCCTAAAAACGCTATTCGTCCGGCAATATTATGCCCTGGTCGTTGTCTCCTTCTGATAAAATGCGCACCACTGTGCTATTCCGCAATTTTTGCATGCAGGTTTGCGGGCTGTGCAGGTGTATCGTCCGTGCAGCAGCAACCAGTGATGTGCCTGCGCCCTCTGCTCCACAGGTATCTCTTTCGTAAGCCTCATCTCTGTCTGCAACGGGTTCTTTGCGCCGGGGGTAAGCCCGATACGCCGTGCAACCCTGAAGACATGGGTATCGACTGCAATCACAGGGTTTTTCCAGACGACTGAAGTAATTACATTGGCGGTCTTCCTTCCCACACCCGGGAGTTGCGTAAGCTCATCCCTGTCTGATGGCATCACCCCCCCGAAACGGTTTACTATCATATCCGCCATGCCCCTCAGATGCTTTGCCTTGCTGTTCGGGTACGAGCAGCTTCTGATGAGATCGAAGATCTCCTCCTGTGATGCCTGTGCCATGGACCGCGCATCAGGGAACCGACCAAAAAGGGCGGGAGTGATCATGTTGACGCGTTTGTCAGTGCATTGCGCCGAAAGGATCACAGCCACTATAAGCTGAAAGGGATCACTGTAACTGAGCTCTGTCTCTGCAACAGGCATATTGACAGCAAACCATCCCATAACTCCCTTGTACCTGTCACTGATCTTCACTGCCCTGTATGATTTTAAGGGATGAAAGTAATATTTTTTTACTTTCTTCACCACAAGGTTATAATATGTGAATAATATCATGGTAATTATTTGTTCAGTTTGCTATTTTTCGCCACGATGCAGAATATCAGGATAAGCACGACACAGGGGAGGTCATTGCTAATACTTGCCGGAGACCTGAATGACATCAGGAGCCTGATCCCTGACAGGGGTTTGTTCATCATCACTGACACGAATGTGAGGAGACTCTATGGCAGCCTCTTCCCGGAGGGAATGGTGCTGGAGACAGAGCCCGGTGAGAAGAGCAAGACCCTGGCGGTGGCAGGCGACCTCTGCAGTAGACTGCTGGAGGCAGGGGCCGACCGGTCGTCATTCATACTGGGTTTTGGCGGAGGGGTTGTTTGTGACGTTGCGGGGATGGTTGCTTCAATATACATGAGAGGGGTGAGGCATGCCTTTGTCTCCACAACACTCCTCTCACAGGTCGACGCAAGCATAGGAGGGAAAACAGGTGTCAACCTGGGAGAGTATAAGAATATTATCGGGACGTTCAGACAGCCAGAGTTTGTGCTGTGTGACCACACGATGCTCTCCACTCTTACTGACGAGGAGTTCCGGTCGGGGATGGGCGAACTGATAAAACATGCAGTTATAAGAGACAGGAACCTCTTCTTTGACATCACGGCTACACTCGACAGGCTCCTTGAGCGTGATCCTTCAGTGCTCGGAGACTTTATTGCCCGGGCAGTGAAGATCAAGGCTGCCGTTGTAAGGCGTGACCCGCTCGAAAAAGGCGTGAGGAGGATACTCAACTTCGGTCATACGTTCGGCCATGTCCTGGAGACATTTTACCGGATCCCTCACGGAGTGGCAGTTATGCAAGGAATGCTTATAGCAGCGGAACTGTCGGTATGGACCGGTGATATGCCACACGCCGAGCTCAAACTGCTCGAGGTGGCACTGGCCGGGACGGGTATGAAGTATGATTATGAGCTCCCTGCCAATATTGTAAGTCTCATATCAAGGGACAAGAAGAGTGAATCAGGCTCCCTGAATTTCGTTCTCCTGAGATCGGTGGGGAAGGCTGTGGTCAGGCGGATCTCCATGACGGAGCTGGAAGCCTTTGTTAATTATTACCGCGAAAGCAAAGAGAGAAGTCAATCAGTATAAGGAGGGAAAATGAACACACTTGGCACTGTTTTCAGGGTATCAATATTCGGGGAATCTCACGGACCGGCGGTGGGAGTGGTTATCGATGGCTGCCCTGCCGGACTGCCCTACTGGCGGGAGGAGCTGATGGCTGACCTGTCAAGACGCAAGGGACTGTTGCCGGGAACAACCACGCGCCGGGAGAGTGATGAGCCTGAGGTGATCAGCGGCATCTACAATAATTTTACCACGGGAGGACCGCTGGTCTTATGCACCAGGAACAACGACTTCCGGCCCGGCGACTACGAGCAGTTCTCCAGCATACCGCGTCCGGGTCATGCCGATTTTACTGCAGGGTTTAAATACAAGGGCTTCAGCGATATGAGGGGCGGAGGTCATTTCTCCGGCCGCCTGACATGGGGACTTGTTGCGGCCGGATACTTTGCCAGGCAGATACTCTCACCGGCAATCATCACTGCAAGCCTTGTTGAGGCAGGAGGTGAGAAAGAGACTGCAGCTGCCATTGCAAAGGCACTGGAGACAAATGACACGGTAGGCGGAGTAGTGGAGTGCGTGGCAAGGAATGTGCCGAAAGGCCTGGGTGAACCGTCATTCCTCTCCGTCGAGGCTGCCCTCGGGATGATTGCCTTCGGGATACCAGCCGTCAACGGTGTCGAGTTCGGGGCCGGATTTGCATCATCAAGAAGCTACGGTTCATTGAATAACGACCCCTTCGTTGACGCTCGAGGGAAGACCTCCACCAATAATTCAGGAGGTATCAACGGTGGGATAACAAACGGCAATGACCTGATAATGAGGGTATCTGTAAAGCCGGCCGCCAGCACCGGGGTGCCTCAGAAGACTTTTGACACGGAAAAGGGCGAGATGACCGAACTGGAGGTAACCGGAAGACATGATGCATGCATTGCCAGACGTATTCCGGTGATTCTTGAATCTGCGGTGGCTATCGGACTTGCAGACCTGCTTATGATCGACAGGGCGATAAACTCCCTGAGGGAGCGGTAGGGGAGCACTGCAGCAGCAACATTTTAGAGGTAGCCCGTCAGACAGTCAGGACGAGGATCTTTCCCGAATGAGCGGTCACCCTGAACCGGTCATCGATCCTGTATCCCATAACCCACATCACATCATCTCCCGATATAAGCAGCAGAACCTTCTCCTTTTCCGTCACGGGGATCTTCAGGTCAATCAGGAAATCACTTATCTTTTTCATCTGTTTCATGCCCAGAGGCATGAACCTGTCGCCCGGCTCCCAGTTCCTCACCTTAACAGGGAAGGAGACCCGGTCAAGATCGAGACAGGCCGTGAGCGGACTTACCGGAAGCGGACCATCGGCAGGATCAGTGATTCGGAGCTCGGCAAAGAGCCCTGACATACGCATCTCATCCAATGAAGAGAAGATGTAGTCAGACTCCTCCTCCTCCTCCTCACCTCTGGGTGTTATGATTATCCGGCCTCTGTCATTGAGAAGGCGGTGGGTTGAGGTGTAAAGATACTTTCCGGTCTGTGACCCGAGCAGTGAGATCACCTCCTCAGTCTGCCGCGGGGAGATGCCGTACTTTCTGAACAGCTCATAGATATGCGGAGCGAGGGGCTTAAGGGCCAGGAGGCCCTTTATATCGGCTTCAGAAATATTTCCCCTGGTGCTTTTGAAAAGATACTCACGTAGCCCCTCCGTGTAGACATCAACAATGGCTGATGAGGAGGCCAGGTGGTTCATGGTATCGGTTATGGCACTGAGGACCCCCGGATTCACCTTCTCCATCTCCGGGATAACCATGTGCCTGATCCTGTTACGGGTGTATTTTACCTGTGCGTTTGAGCTGTCTTCTCGGTAGCTTATATTTTTTTCTGCCGCAAAGGTTGCGATCTCATTCCTTGTGGCAAAAAGGAGAGGCCTGATAATGCCGTTATGGTGCTGGCTCATCCCGGTGAGTCCGGTGAGTCCGGTGCCTCTCAGCAGGTTGATCAAAAAGGTTTCGGCATTGTCATTCAGGTTATGGGCAACAGCCACACAATCAAATCCCTCGCGGCTGACAAGAGAGCTGAACCATTCGTAACGCAGTTCGCGGGCAGCCATCTGGACGGAGATTTTTTTCGTGGCGGCATGAGCCAGGGTGTCAAACCTCATTTTGTAAAAGGGGATGTGACGCTCACCGGCATAAGCGGCAACGAACTCCTCGTCACCGTCAGATTCCTCGCCTCTTAGTGAGAAGTTGCAGTGTGCTATCGCATGATCCGTTCCCGCCTCGCTGAAGAGATGCGCCATAACCATCGAATCAACGCCTCCGCTGACGGCAAGCAGCACCCTGCTGCCACTGCTGAAAAGCCTTTGCTCTCCGGAAAAATTCAGAAACCTCTGAAGCATGCCTGTTCGCTTTGTACAAAGTTAATCATCATTAAGAAGAATGTCATCTTCCTTATGCAAAAAGAGACTCCGGCAAGGCGTCGTCAACGGAAGGGAATCACTCCGGGCGGGTCAGGCTCAAAGTCCGGAGGCTTCAGCTTTTGTACGCCGGAGACATTGAACCATGACTGTTCTGAGTAGGGAGGGGTGTTCGGATACCAGGCGAACCTGATCTGCAGGGTGTTCAGTACGAGCTGATCATTCCTGATTCGGACGCCGGCACCGATTGATGGCACGGTATAGTAGCCGCCATCCGGGAATCCGTCACTTATCAGAACTCCAAGATCCGCAAACGCAAAAAGGGCGAACCTGAAGCCGATAAGGGGCTTTCTGATAAGTATGACCGGTTCCAGAGAGAATGCCAGCCGGGTGTCTCCGCTTATCGAATCGTTTCTGAAGCCCCTCACAAATGCATCGTTTTTCAGGAAGAGAAGCTCATCGGTATAGCGGTTTATACCCCTCGTGTAATAGAAATTCACGAAAGTCCTTGCCTTTGACCTGCCTACCTGCATCAGCGGGGTGAAATACCTTAAACTGCCGTTAACCATCCCCTGTTCCGATCTTCCGTCATTAAAAAATGCCGAAACGGAGGCGCCGCCATAGATGTAGCCAATCCTGGTGAAGATATTCCCGTATGATATCCTAAGCCCGCCATAAGTCCTCCATTTGAATTCATTATTCTCCCTGCCGCCCATCAACTCAACCATATAGCCATATGGGATATCTTCTGTTCGGCCGTAACTGTATATGAGAGAGGTGTTTATAAACCTCTGGGAGGAGAGTGCCAGGCTGCCCGTCACCAGCTTGTAGCTCTGTAGCCGGTAGTAGGAGTTGTCATCTATCTCAGGTCTTCTGAAGACATTGTTATGAATGTACCTGCCGCTGAATATAAGACGTGTAACGGTTGTCCGGTCAAGCATGAACGACCGTGCTGCCCAGTAATCCTGCAATGAGAACCTGAGAGGGACAGGTATCAGCATGGTATCCAGATCCTCAGTGGTATAGGTGACCACAATTGATGCCGACCATGCATACTTTGTCTCCGAGGTGATGAAGTCGCGGCTGTAAACCCCTCCGATCACAGTTTTTCCCAGGCCGTCAGCGAATTCCAGGTCAAGATCAGAGAAGGAACCCGCAATGTTTCTGGCTGAATAGTTTATCCCGAACCCGGGATACGGGTATTCGCTGAAGTCATAGGGCATTGCCAGTGTCAGTTCATGACCCAGTCCGGCAAAGTTCCTGTCGTAAGCCCTGATCAGGCCACTCTCGACATCGTCGATCCTGACGCTGGCTCCATAAGGATATTTTTCCCGGACGATAATGGCGACATCCGCATAGTTGCCGTCTGCGGCTACAATCGTGATCCGGGCATCGTCAACGAATGGCAGCTCTCTCATAAGCCGTTCATTATCTGCCATCTCCAGGGGTGATATCGTATCTCCCTCACTGAACAGCAGGTACCTGTTAAGGATAAACTTCTTTGTCTTGGTGTAAGTTGAATTAAGAAGCTTCTCAGCTTTTGAAGGATCATCCTCCGCCGGGTTATCGATGTTTGTGCCGAAGGCATTAAGTCTGATGACCTCCACGTTCCTGATTACCATGCCTTCATACTTATCAAACGCTGAGGTATTTCTCAGGTTTTCCCTCGCAGAGCCCCTGGGCACGGGCCCGACGATGATCATGTCATAAAGCATGCTGGTAATCCTCTTTTTCTCAGCCCTTACCCTCAGCGAGTCGTAAAACGCTTTTGACAGGGTATCTGCCGGGGGCACCTCCTGGGCTTTCAAAACGGAGCCGGGAGAAAGTATTGAGAGGCAGAGAATGAAAAATGATGCGGTAAGAATCGATTTATTGACGCATGGCTTCACTGTGTCTTTGAATTGGCATCCAGAACATCGTCAGAGTTAAACTGGAACCCCAGCCTTTTCCCGGTGATCAGCCTTGAGTGCTGAATCTTTGATTCTGCCTGACCTACAGAGGCGATCTTAACTGTGTCATAAGGGGGAACCAGGAGATCAAATTCAAGAGAATAGTTGATGGCGGTATAAACGACTTTCTGCAGTGATTCAACGCTGAAGGCCTCATTTCCGTAGTTGGTGAAAAGCATCCCCATCTGTCTCTTGCCTTCGACAAAGTACTGGTTCTCATGGTTGATGAAAATACGGGCGATGAGATATCCGAGGTCATCGAGCCTGGAATACTTGAATGAATCGGCCAGGAAGTTGTATATGTTTATTATGCCGCTGTAGGCATTGAACTTGTTTTTCTGGATATATGCCGTTTTCCAGGCAGGATGTTCACGGTCAAACTGGAAAATATTCGAATGCATGCTGAAGAGAAGCATGTCGGCGGCAACCATCAGCTGTGCGTCAAAAGTACTCCTGTCAGTATACTCCATGCGTATCCTGGAATCCACCCCGCCAAGGTTGTTGTTCACCTCCTTAGCCAGGTTCTTGAGGATCTCCTTGACCAGCATGAAAGCCGTTCCGGTATTGTCAAAAACCTTCTGTTTAAGTACGGACTTATTCTTCAGGGTCTCAACAATCATTTCCTTTCTCCGGGTTGTGTCATCCGCCATGATAATGCTGTTTACTCAACCGACTAAATTAATGTTTTATTTAATATTTGTCTCTGCAGAGCCGAATTAATATGCCCTGGCGAAGAGCACCCTTTTCCCGGAGGGCTTTCCTGACAGGATGCACCTGCCCTCTTCGTCGGGATAATTGAACGGTATCGCTCTTATAGTGGCTTTGGTCAGGTTTTTTATCTCCTCTTCGGTCTCCGGCGTGCCGTCCCAGTGTGCCAAAACAAATCCTCCCTTGTTTTCAATGATGTCGAGGAACTCCTCCCAGGTGTCTGCCTTGTATGTATTCCTGTCCCTGAATTCGGAGGCTTTCCTGTAGATGTTTGCCTGTATGTCATCCATGAGGGCCGTCACATGCCCGACAATATTTTCACGACTGATGGTCTCCTTGGTAAGTGTATCACGGCGGGCCACCTCTACGGTTCCTTCGAGGGCGTCGCGAGGACCGATGGCAAGCCTCACCGGTACCCCCTTCAGTTCGTACTCGGCAAATTTGAACCCCGGCTTCTGCGTATCACGGTCGTCATACTTAACGGTCAGTCCTGCCTTTTCAAGCTTTTCCTTAAGGTCAAGGGCTATCGCCGAGATTCCGTCAAGCTGGTCATTCCCCTTGTAGATAGGAACAATAACCACCTGGATCGGAGCAAGCTTCGGTGGCAGCACCAGTCCGTTGTTATCTGCATGAGCCATGACAAGCGCTCCGATAAGCCTTGTGGTCACACCCCACGAAGTGGCCCATACATAGTCGAGTTTCCCTTCACGGTTGGTGAACTGGACATCGAACGCCTTTGCAAAATTCTGCCCGAGGAAGTGACTCGTCCCTCCCTGCAGTGCCTTGCCGTCCTGCATCAGCATCTCTATGGTATATGTTTCGATGGCTCCTGCAAACTTCTCACTTTCGGTCTTGACGCCTTTTACCACAGGCACAGCCATATAGTTTTCCACGAAATCAGAGTATAATCCCAGGATCTTCATGGCCTCCTCCTGCGCCTCCTCGCGTGTGGCATGAGCCGTATGGCCTTCCTGCCACAGGAACTCCGTAGTGCGCAGGAAGAGTCTTGTGCGCATCTCCCATCTCACCACGTTGGCCCACTGGTTTATCAGAAGGGGAAGGTCACGGTATGACTGTATCCAGTCCTTGTAGGTGTTCCAGATGATCGTCTCTGAAGTTGGCCTGACTATGAGCTCTTCTTCCAGTTTGGCATCCGGATCGACAACAATGCCCTTCCCGTCAGGGGAGTTCATAAGGCGATAATGCGTCACAACGGCGCACTCCTTCGCAAATCCTTCAACATGAGCAGCTTCCCTGCTGAAAAAAGATTTGGGGATGAAGAGCGGGAAGTAGGCATTAACATGCCCGGTGGCCTTGAACTTCCTGTCGAGCTCTGCCTGGACCTTCTCCCATATGGCGTAGCCGTAGGGTTTTATTACCATGCATCCACGCACAGCCGAGTTCTCGGCCAGATCGGCTTTTATCACCAGATCATTGTACCATTGTGAATAATTTTCCTCCCTGTTAGCAAGAAACTTGGCCATTCCTCAGTTATAGTATTTGAATAATTGTTAATCAGCAAAAAAGATTGCGTAAAAATAGACAAAACTTGCGAACCTAAAAGTCACCACATCATGAAGAAGAAAAAAATCCTCATAGCCATATTATTTGCGGCAGCGATAACACTGTCCGCCTCACCTGACGGACCCCCTCCGGATGGAGGCAGGGGTTCCGGGAGCGGAAGCCAGCAGGTAGTTGTGAGCAACTATTACCATGTCAGCGGTTATGAATACGCTACAAGAATCAGCCGGTTTCATGCTTCCTATGTGACGTTCGACTTCTACTCGCCGATGTTCACCGAGATATACTGGTACAGGTACACACCATACTCATGGGGTGTGTCAATCTATGACGACTGGTATTATTACAGTGCGGGTGTTTCGCAGCAGGCATGGAGAAGCGGATACGGTGGCTCTTACTGGTGGGGATATGAACCATGGCGGGGATATGACCGGTGGATGGGTTACGGGTGGAATTCGTGGTACGGCACGGGAATGAGCTACAGCGTTAATTATTACCTCGGCAGGCCACACTATCATTATCCGGTGGCCTATAACAGCTGGAACAACCATCAGTACCGGAACTACAACAGTAATGTCACTGTAATCAATAATAACACCTACAACTACTATTACGGGTCTGAAAAGAGGAACAGCTCCCAGGGCGGCACCTCCGGCTACAATCCTTCAAATCCCAACAATTCTGTACGCCGGGCCGGATATACCAGCACCGGGGGCAGGAGTTCGGCTTCAGGCAATACTCCGGCACCGGCCGGTAGCGACGGCACGCAGTCCGGCACTCAGAGCCGGTCTCAGTCGGGCACCCGGAGCAGCTCCCAGTCGGGCACCCGGAGCCAGAACCAGTCAGGAAATCAGGGTCAGGGCAGGGTCAGGGCCAGTCAGGAAATCAGGGTCAGGGTCAGGGTCAGGGCCAGTCAGGAAATCAGGGTCAGACACAGTCTGGTAATGAAGCCGGCAGCCAATCTTCCGGAGACAAGGAAAAAAACAACAATGGGCTGAGGATGGGACAGTACAGGAGGGGAGTTGCCGAACCCGCTGAACCCGGAGACAATGGCCTTCCCCGTACCAATAACCCTAATGTTGATGACCGGACTGATCCGGGAAAGGAAAATGACAACGCAACACGCGGCAACAGAGGCCAGCAGACCGCTCCTGCACAGAATAACGGAAAACAGCCGCCCCGGAATACTCAGGGCAGCTATAATCAGCCAGGCGCGCCTGCACAGAATAACGGAAAACAGCAGTCCGGCACATCGCAGGGCACCACAGGTCAGCAGGTAACGTCAGACCGTGCACCGGCAAGAACAATGCCCAAATCGCAGGTGCAGACCATGGTGAAGACCGCAACGCAAAGAAGAGAGTCGGCTATACGCCAGGGAACCCCTTCAGGAACCTCGGCACAAAGTGACAAATCAGTTAAGCAGGGCAGCACGGAGAAGACTGAAAAGTCCTCTGAGGCAACCTCCACAGTCAAGGAAACCAAAAAAAGCACCACTACTTCACAGAGGAAACGATAATTGTATACCTTGCCGGACATAATTGGTACGAAATTTGTATAAATTTGAGGTAGATAACAACAGGAGGGTAAAATGAAACAATTTTGGTACATAATTCCGGCAATACTTGTGACAGCAAGCTCATGCACATCAACGAGCTACACAGGGGCTTCCAATGACGACCTGTATTACAGGCCGTCGGAGAAACCGGCTACCGCAACCCAGTCCGTCCAGACCAAAAGCGCTGACCAGGCTTACTATGATAATATCTTTGCCGCCGATACCCTTATCGCTGACGAATATATACCAGACAACGAATACCTGGCTTACAACTCCGGCCCGGAGGCCGCTGTGGTAAACAACTACTATGGCACCAGCGCCGCAGAAAGTATTTACCTCTTCAATGATGATTACTTCTATCCTTACTGGAGAGATCCCTATTATTATTCACCCTTCTCATTAAGCCTTAGCTTTGGCTTCGGATACGGCTTCGGATATCCTTCATACGGATACTATCCCTACTATTACGACTGGTACTCGCCCTTCTACAGTCCCTACTACGGCTACGGCTACGGCTATCCCTACTACCCGTATTATGGTTATGGATGTTGCGGTGGATATTATCCTCCCTACTACGGTGCAGGCTATTATCCTCCATACTACGGGAGCGACGATTACTACACAAACATGGGTCGAAGGGGCGGATACAGCACCATGGCAACAGGCTCCTACACGAGCTCTGATACCAGGAGCAAGTCAGGCTACGCACCACCGTCAGGAACATACAACAGCAGGAGAACCACCTCCACCGCTGCCGGTACCACCGTGCCTTCAGGGACTGCTGCCACCGGCACCCGCAGAACAGTCCAGGAGACTGGTACAACTTCAAAGGCAGGCACAACATCTTCAGGTGAAGCTGCAACCAGACCTGAATATACCCGCCGTGAAGCAACCGGCACCGCTGTACAGTCACAGACCAGAACTCAGTCACAGGTAAGGCCGCCTGAGACCCAGACCCAGTCCCAGACGAGGACGCAGTCACAGTCGCAGACTCCGGTCAGAACACAGTCACAGACGCAGACTCAGACTCCGGTCAGAACACAGACCCAGTCGCAGTCGCAGACTCCGGTCAGAACACAGACACAGTCACAGAGTGTGAACAGACCCCAGTACCAGAGTACTGAGAGGACTTACACCCCGAGTTACAACACCCCGAGGGTCAGCTCAAGACCATCATATAATACCACCCGCAGCACCTCAACACCACAGAGCAGCGGCACGGTCTACAACAGGAGCACACCCTCGCGCAGCAGCAGCTCATCGGGTTACTCGCCCTCAAGGTCATCATCACCTTCAGTGCAGTACTCAACTCCTTCACGCAGCAGCTCATCATCACCAAGCTATAACAGGAGCAGCAGCAGCGGATCATCGTCATACTCGGGAGGCAGAAGCAGCAGCTACAGCTCAGGAAGCTCGAATTCATCATCGGGAAGCAGCTATAGCTCTGGCTCATCCTCTGGCTCGTCCTCATCCTCATCATCCTCATCGTCTTCATCCGGAGGAAGCAGAAGGAGATAATTTAACAAGCTGATAGATTATGTTCATGTTCCGCAATATGCAGGAGCAAAAGGGATCGTATACAAAAAAAACAGGAAATGAAAAGAAAAATATTTCTGACAGCCACAATAGCTCTGCTGCTCCCCATATGGGTCAGCGGTCAGACCCTCGATGATGCACTGAGATATTCAAAGGTCTTTTATCAGGGTACAGCCCGGTTTAACGGCATGAGCGGAGCCTTCACGGCACTCGGGGGCGACATCTCGTCCATAGCCCTTAACCCGGCAGCAGCAGGGGTCTTCCGCTCCACGGAATTCACCGTCACACCCGTCGTCCTTTTCCGTGACCTGGAAACCGAATATAACGGATACGGCAACTATGACAGCAACTCAGGCTTCTACCTGGGACAGATAGGGGTGGTAACATCATTCAACACGGGAGGCAGCTCGGGACTGTCAAACCTGAGCCTGGCTTACACATTCAACCGGACAAACGCTTACTACCGGAATGCCGTAATTGACGGTATTAACGACGACGGCTCCATGGCTGATTTCTGGGCCCTCCAGGGCAGCGGTTTCAGAACAGGTGAACTGTCAGGTGCTCCATGGATGGCTTATGAAGCATACCTTATAGACACACTCTCCAACTATCTTGACGAGTATGCATCAATATTCTCCTATTACGGTGACGGATTTCCAACCTACGGGCAGCAGGTAAAGAGGACCATCGACAATGCGGGATACAGTAATGAACATACTATTGCCCTTGGTGGAAATGTGAGTGACAAACTTTATCTTGGGATAGGGTTTGGAATAACAAGTATATCATACTCAGGACATTATGTTCACAGGGAGATAGATGAGGCAGAGAATGTGTACGACTTCGTGAACTTTACCTATACCGATCATTTCAATGCCATTGGTTCAGGCTGGAACTTCAAGTTCGGAGCAATTGCAAGGCCTGTCGAATCATTGCGTATAGGAGTTGGTATTACCATACCTACATATTACACCATTGATGAGGTATTTTATTCCAACCTTAGCGCATATCTCGACAATGATACGCCCAGCACGGGCGACGACGCCAGCCCTGTCATAAACCAGGATGACATGAGTTATCGCTACCGTCTTGCCACTCCCTGGCATTTCAATACAGGGATTGCCTACCAGATTGGCAACGTCGCCCTCCTCAGTGCTGACTACGAATTCATCGATTACGGGTCTGCCAGGCTGAAAGATGGCTCTGACGGTTACGACTTCTACAATGAAAACGAAGATCTGGTCAGCGAACTGGGCAGCACCGGCACCCTTAGGCTCGGGGCCGAGTTTCGTATGAAAGGACTCTATCTCAGAGGAGGTTACAGCTATATAGGCTCAGCATTCCGGGATGGAACCCTGAACGAGGGAGCAGACTCCAACGGCTACAGCGCCGGGATCGGTTACAGGCAAAACAACTTCTTTGTTGATATGTCAATGGTATGGCTGAACAGTTACGAAGCCTACATGATGTATCCCGATGATCCGAGGAGCAACCCTGTATATAACAGCCATCCTGCCAATATATATACGAAGGACAAGTACCTTTCGTTTACAGCCGGTTTTAAGTTCTGAAAGTTGGTTAACGGTTGAAGGCATCCAGGGACCCCAGCAGCAATGCTCCGGTCCCTGGTCCGTTATTAAGCAGCAGGTCAATAATACTCAATCTCCCGGTAAATCCGTACTTTTCTCCGAAGACCTGGGTGTAAGGGATCTGGGAATACCCTCTTACAGCAGTCGGGCTTTTTGGCGATATTGAATACCTGTAGTCGTCATTCCGTTTTTTTTCAGGTAGGAATTCCCCGGTGAATGATATTGCCGGGGTCAGTCCGGCGGCTTCGCAGACAGCTTTAAGGGCCTCGGTATTGAGGTCAAGAAGGTAGGTAAAGGGCCTGGAGATGACCTGGCTGATGACATCATAATAGTATTCGAAGTAGGGAGCGGCAGCATATGCAGAGGTGATCCCCCTGAGATGAAGCTCGCGCCATCTCCTTCCGTTGTCAATCTTAAGCTCCTTAAGCGCCGTCTTGTGAAATGAGCCCCGCATGACAGGAACGATAAGTGCAAGAGGCCCGTTGGCACCCAGTATCATGCACCTGTTCCGGTATGTCTGTTTGAGGTAATTCTCGTGGGTTTCAATAATGACCTTCCGGCTGCGGGCAACCAGGCTGAAGTATTCAGCCGGTGGAAAGTAGGCAGTGGACAGAAGTACCTCCTCGCCCATCTCCCTCTAGAGCCTGTTTATCCTGCTGGCTGAGAAGCCGGCTCCGAATCCGTTGTCAATATTCACCACTGTCACGCCTGCTGCGCAGCTGGTGAGCATTGCCAGCAGGGCCGACAGGCCCCCGAACGAAGCTCCGTATCCCACGCTCGTAGGCACTGCTATGACCGGCATGCTGACCAGCCCTCCCACGACACTGGCGAGAGCTCCTTCCATCCCTGCGATGACGATAGCCACCCTGCATCCGCGTATCTCCGGAAGCTTGTCAACGAGCCTGTGTATGCCCGCCACACCTGCATCATAGATCCTGACAACATTGTTTCCCAGCAGTTCGGCTGTGACGGCAGCCTCCTCCGCCACCGGTATATCGGAGGTACCCGCTGTGATGACGGCTATTTTTGCATCAGGAGGAACAATCTCCCTTTTCCTGATACTGATGATACGGGCAGTTTCAAAATAGACAGCATCAGGAAAGAAGGGACTGATATAATCGAACATCTCCTTCCCGGCCCTGGTACCTATTATATTGTTGCCATGTCCTTCCATCGCACCGAAAATGGCCCTGACCTGTTCGTTGGTCTTACCGGCGCAGTAGACTATCTCGGGATATCCGGTCCTCAGCTCCCGGTGATGGTCTATCCGTGCAAAGCCGAGGTCGGTATACGGGAAATCGCGCAGCTTCTCCAGGGCTTCATCCACGCTCACCGACCCGTTGCTGATCGCTTTCAGAATTTTTTCAAGTTCACCTGCGTTCATATAGTTAAATGGTTTTGTTCATGCTTCCGCTGCGGTAACCCTCCGCATCTATAGTTATATATTTGTATCCCAGTTTTTTGAGGGCGGAAGATAACTTCTCCCTTACCTCTTCCTTAATTATGCCGGCAAAGTGTTCACCCCTGCACTCTATCCTGACCAGTTCGCCATGGATCCTTACCCGTGAGCCCGGGAAACCCATCTCTGTGACAATGATCTGAGCCTCCTCCGCTCTTCGAAGGTTCTCAGCCGTCATTACAGTATCATGCGGGAAGCGCGTAAGCAGGCATGTGTTCGACGGCTTGTCGCTTACCTCCAGCCCTGCCTCGCGAGCCAGCCCCCTGATCTCCGCCTTGGTAAGTCCCGCTTCAGCAAGAGGGCTTCTTATATTCATCTCCCTGAGCGCCTTCATCCCGGGCCGGTAATCAAGAAGGTCATCGGCATTGGTACCGTCAAAAACAAAGGCAAATCCACCTTCCCGGGCTGTCTCCGTGACTGCCTTCATCACCTCCCTCTTGCAAAGATAGCACCTGTCAGGAGGGTTGGAGCTGACTGTCAGCGGCATATCCATGCCTATCTCCCTGTGTTCAACACCAACACTCTCACAGAATACTTTAGCCTCATTCACCTCGGAGGAGAACATATAGGGCGTACGGACAGTCACTGCAAGCACCCTTAGCCCGCTGATACCGGCGGCAATGCTAACCAGAAGGGTGCTGTCGGTTCCGCCGGAAAGAGCTATGACGGCTGACCCTGCATCGGCAAGGATAGCCCTCAGACTGTCTGCTTTACCGGTTTCTTTCATGGTCATTTCAGTGCCAGCGCGGTTATCTCCTGAATGACCTGCTTCATGGGCAGGCCGGTCTCCGATGCAATGGCTGCACACCTGTCAGCCTCAGGCTTTACGGAGACAAGCCGGTTGTTGAAGAATGACTTTTTAATGACAACCTTTCCGAAGTGCGTCTCTATCTCCTCAAACTCTCTGTGAAGCGTCTCCTTGATGAAGGGTGTCACCCTGAGACCGATGGTGGTTGATTCTGTAAAGAGTATCTCCCTTACGGTATCCTTCTGTTCCTCCTCGCAGATTACGCTGACGGTGAAGGCCGGTCTTCCCTTTTTCATTATCACCGGGGTGAACCAGACATCGCCTGCTCCGGCTGCAAAGAGCCTTGCGGTGATGTAATCCGATAATTCGGGATTCATATCGTCAACATTGCACTCCACGAGGAAAGCCTCGTGTCCCTTCTCTTTACCCTGCTCCGTCTCGGCGAGCCAGACCCTGAGAATATTCGGACGTGAGGGATTGTTCTTCTGGCCTATGCCATAGCCTGTGGCGCTGATGGTGAAGTTCATTCCCGCCGGCAGCGGCCCGGCAAGGGCGGTAACGATAGCGGCTCCCGTCGGCGTGGTTGCCTCAAAGTCAACCCCTCCTGTGTGCACCGGGAAGCCGGTTATGATACGGGCCGTTGCCGGCGCCGGGACCGGCAGGAGACCGTGCTCACACCTGACCATACCGCTGCCCAGCTCTATCTCAGAGACATAAGCCCTGTCAACGCCGAGGGCATCATAGCATATGGCAGCGCCAACTATATCCACGATTGAATCAATGGCACCCACCTCATGAAAGGTGATCTCATTAACCGGCTTGTCATGCACGGCGGCCTCCGCCACCGCTATCCGGCTGAAAATCTTCATCGCCAGCCCGGTGACCCTTTCAGGAAGGGAACTGCCGTTTATTATCTTCTCTATGTCTGCCAGGTTCCTGTGCCCGGTATGGTGGTCATGCACATGATTATGCTCATGGTCATGCCCGTGATCTTGTCCGTGATCATGCATATGGTCATGCCCGTGATCATGATTATGCACATGGTCATTCCCGTGATCATGCATATGGTCATGGTCATTCCCGGAACTCTCCGGATCATCAGTCACCACAGTAACCCTGGTGCCTGAAATGCCGTGACGCTGATCGCGCGTAATTTCAAGTTTCCATCCCTCTATATTAAGTTTCTGAAGACCGTTGATCAGGGTATCACGGCTGACACCAAGGTCAAGCATGGCCCCCAGGTTCATGTCACCGCTTATCCCGGAAAAACAGTCATAGTACAGTATTTTCATTTATCGTTTAGTTTTTTTAACACTTGGCGAGCCCCTCACCCTGCTGCGCAAGCCCGCCTTCTCAGGCTGCTAATATAAGAATACGGAGCCGATATATTAAAAAAATTGTTTACTTTGCATCTTCTCATTTTGGGGTAATATTAGAGATTTCAGGGAATGAAGAGACGAAATTTTTTACGCAGTTCGGTGGGTGCCGGACTGGCGGCAGGAGCGTTGATGAGCTTTGGCCGTTATGAGAAGGTTCTGGCCGGGAAACCGCTGCCTGAAGGAGCTACCTATGATCTTGTTGCTATTATGGGCGGAGAGCCTGCTGCCATGTTTGACATGGGAATCCAGGCACTGGGCGGAATGGGAACATTCGTTGCAAAGGGACAGAAGGTGCTGGTCAAACCCAATATAGGCTGGGATGTCATTCCTGAAAAGGGAGCCAATACCCACCCCGCCCTCGTAAAGCGGATAATAGAACACTGCATCAGGGCCGGAGCCAAAGAGGTCTATGTCTTCGATAATACATGCGATAACTGGATCAAATGCTACAAGAACTCTGGCATTGAACAGGCAGTAAAAGATGCCGGAGGCAAAATGGTGCCAGGCAATTCCGAGAGCTACTATCAGGAGGTGACCATCCCCAACGCCAAGAAGCTGACAAAGACCAAGGTCCATGAGCTGGTGCTCAGCAGCGACGTTTTTATCAATGTTCCGGTGCTTAAGAACCACAGCTCCGCAAGAATGACCGGGGCGCTCAAGAATATGATGGGAGTGATCTGGGATCGCGGTTACTGGCACAAGAATAATCTTAACCAGTGCATTGCTGATTATGCACTCTACCCTAAGAAACCGTCGCTGAACGTGATGGATGCCTATAACGTGATGATGCGCAACGGACCGCGCGGAGTGTCAAAGGAGGACCTGTCGAACATGAAGTCGCTGATGATCTCAACCGATTGGGTCGCAATTGATGCCGCAGGCGCAAAAATGATGGGGAAGGAACCGGCTTCAATCGAACACATTGCCCTGGCAGCCGGAATGGGTATCGGAAAGATGGACCTGGCTACCATGAACATTCACAGGATGAAAATGTAGGTGTCAATGAAGTCATCTGCACTGAAACACATACGGACTGTTTTTTCTGCTCTCGTTCTCCTTCTGTTCGCATTTCTATTCATTGATTTCAGGGGTATAACCGGCGAAAAGGTATTTGGGCCGGTACAATACCTTCAGTTCGCACCTTCACTTCTCAAGTTTTTTATTGCAGGGGTCGCAACGGCAACAGGATTCATAGTGGTGATAGTCCTTACGCTGCTTACCGGAAGAACTTATTGCAGCTTTCTCTGTCCGCTCGGTATCTTTCAGGATGGCATCAGCCGTGCAGGAGGCATGGTCAAGCGGCGCTTCCGCAAGTACGGATACAAGAAACCCTATACCATCCTCCGCTACTTCATCCTTTTTCTGACTGCCGGAATACTTCTTCTCGGCGGGGTCTATGTACTGACCATACTTGACCCCTACAGCACCTTTGGCCGGTTCATGACCTATTTTGCCAAACCGGTGGTTCTCTTTGTGAATAACCTGCTCGCATCACTTCTCGGGAAGTTTGACATTTATTTCCTGTACAGGGTTGACATCAAGGCCTATGAGCTGGCCGCATATATTATCCCGGTAGCATTCCTTCTTCTCATCGGGTTCCTCGCATTCAGGTACGGGAGACTCTATTGCAACACCGTATGCCCGGTTGGAACCTTCCTCGGGCTCCTGAGCAAGCTCTCTCTCTTCCGGGTCAGGTTTGATGAAGCCAAATGCACCCGCTGCGGCAGGTGTGCCATGTCATGCAAGTCGTCATGCATTGACTTCCTTAACAAGCATATCGACGTAAGCAGGTGTGTCAACTGTTTCAACTGTATAGATTCATGCAAGGAGAACGGCATGTCATACGGTCTCGTGAGACTCAAACGCAGCAGCGCGGCTGAAACCGCTGCCGACGCCTCAAGGCGCAACTTCATAGCCGGCTCACTGGTCCTGCTGGCGGGCGGGTCACAGATTGTCCGCGCACAGAACACTGTGCCTACACCCACAAAAGACTCAACGGTGAAGGAAGACAGGCTATACCCTGTATCACCTCCCGGGTCGATAGGAATAGCATCGTTTACCTCAAGATGCACGGCCTGCTCGCTCTGCGTCACCTCGTGTCCTACCAGTGTAATTCAGCCCTCGGTGAGTGAATATGGCTTTGCCGGTATCATGCAGCCCAGGATGGACTTCCACCGGGGGTTCTGCAACTATGACTGCAATCGCTGTACCGATGTGTGCCCCTCGGGTGCCATCATGCCCCTTATGATGGAAGCCAAGCAGCTGACACAGCTGGGTAAGGCTGTATTCATTAAGGATAACTGCATTGTCAGTACAGAGAAGACGGCTTGCGGCGCCTGTTCGGAACACTGCCCCACAAAGGCGTGTCACATGGTTCCCTTTGAAGGAAACCTCCTGATTCCGGAAGTGAAGGATGACATTTGCATCGGATGCGGTGCCTGTGAATATGCATGCCCGACCAGGCCATACAAGGCGATCTTCGTTGACGGCAACCCCATACATGAAGCAGCCCTCAAGCCCGAAGCGAAGGAACTTGAAACCGTTCCGGGCGATTTCCCCTTCTGACAAGACCCGGCTCCGGCCTTCGCAGTTCTCTACAGGCCAGAAGTTTGAACTGCAGGCCAAATAATTCGAAAACATGATAATTGTCCTGTAAGACGGAGGTTAATTCCATTAATTTGCGCTATCTTTTTTTTACGAAAATTTAACTTCATTTTTTATGAAACCCACACATATTGAGCATATTGGGATTGCTGTAAACTCAATAGACGATGCGATTCCGTTCTATGAGAAGGTCCTTGGCCTGAAATGCTACGCCATTGAAGAGGTAGCTGACCAGAAGGTGAAGACTGCCTTTTTCATGGTCGGACAGACCAAGATCGAGCTTCTCGAATCAACAGATCCCGAAGGCCCTATTGGCAAATTTCTTGAAAAGAGGGGAGAGGGGATCCACCACATTGCATTTGCCGTTGAAAACATCGAGGAGAGGCTCCGTGAGGCGGAAGCAGCAGGGGTAAGGCTCATTGACACTGCACCCCGTCGCGGGGCTGAAGGACTGAGCATTGCCTTCCTTCATCCTAAATCCACACTGGGTGTTCTTACAGAATTTTGCGAAGACAAGAAGATAGAAAACAAATAAATAAACAGGTTCGATGAACAGTCAGGAAAGAATTAAACAACTCCTTGATTTCAGGGTAAAAGCGCGTCAGGGCGGAGGAGACAAACGCATTGAAGACCAGCACTCAAAGGGTAAGCTGACGGCAAGGGAACGCATAACCATGCTCGTTGATGAAGGCAGCTTTGAGGAGTACGATATGTTTGTCACTCACCGGACCGAGGACTTCGGGCTTGCAGACAAGAAGTACCTCTCTGACGGTGTGATCACCGGTCATGGTACGATTGACGGCAGGGTGGTATATGTCTTTGCACAGGACTTCACGGTCTTCGGAGGCTCTCTCTCGGAAACCTTTGCGCAAAAGATATGCAAGATCATGGATCAGGCCATGCAGGTGGGTGCACCTGTCATTGGCATCAATGACTCCGGCGGTGCACGCATACAGGAGGGCGTAAGAAGCCTTGCAGGCTATGCCGAGATCTTTGAGCGGAATATACGTGCCTCGGGAGTGATACCCCAGATATCAGCCATCTTCGGACCCTGTGCGGGAGGAGCCGTCTATTCGCCGGCACTCACTGACTTCATAGTGATGAGCCGCAAGAGCAGTTATATGTTCGTTACAGGGCCAAAGGTAGCAAAGGCTGTCACCGGAGAAGACATCACCATAGATGATCTCGGTGGAGCAGGCGTGCATGCCACCAAGTCAGGCGTGGCCCATTTTACCGTGGAAGAGGAACAGGAGGGTCTTGACCTGATCAGAAAGCTCCTCAGTTATATGCCGCAGAACAACCTCGAGGAACCGCCGCAGACAGAGTGTGATGACCCTATTGACAGGCTGGAGGATGAACTGAATGATATCATCCCCGAAAGCCCCAACCAGCCCTATGACGTTAAGGACGTCATCACAAGGGTGGTCGACTACAGCGATTTTACGGAGGTGCATCAGGCCTATGCAAAGAATATAGTAGTCGGGTTTGCAAAGTTTGACGGCATGCCCGTAGGTATCGTCGCCAACCAGCCAGCCTACCTCGCCGGTGTCCTTGACATTGAGGCATCACGCAAGGCTGCACGCTTCATCCGGTTCTGCGATGCCTTCAATATCCCTATTGTGACATTTGTTGATGTGCCGGGATTCCTTCCCGGGTCAACACAGGAGTACGGTGGCATAATTATTCACGGTGCCAAACTGATGTACGCCTACGGCGAAGCCAGCGTTCCGAAGATCACCGTGACACTGCGCAAATCATACGGCGGAGCACATTGCGTAATGTCGTCGAAACAGCTCAGGGGCGACCTTAACTACGCATGGCCGACTGCAGAAATAGCAGTTATGGGACCGCAGGGAGCAATCGAAATACTCGACGGCAGGGAGATCAGCGAGATTAAAGACCTGGCTGAACGCAAGGAATTTGTTGCCCGTAAAGAGGAAGAATACCGCGCTAAATTCGCTACCCCCTATGAGGCAGCAAAATTTGGCTATCTCGATGATGTGATTGAACCCCGAAACACCAGGTTCAGGGTTATAAGGGCTCTCAGGACACTCTCGACCAAGAAGGACCCGGGGCCAATGAAAAAACACGGCAACATACCGCTTTAACGAGGAACATATGACACATCAGATATTAATTTCAGCAGCCGCGGCAGAGCTTGAGCCAATTACCTGGACCATCGTAATAGTGGGAATCGGGATAGTGTTCATCGCTCTCCTGCTGGTCTACCTGTTCTTCAGGTATCTGCTTACCTACATCCTTAACTTCAGGTTCCGAAGCTTCGCCCGTAAAAAAGGAATCGATCCTGCAGAGATGCATACAGCCAAAACAATACAGTCAGGGGAAGTGAATGCCGCCATCGCCATGGCTCTCTATTCATACTTCAATGAACTGCATGACGTTGAGAGCGGCGTGATAACAATCAGGCGTGTCTCCAAAAATTACTCTCCCTGGAGTTCCAAGCTGTATAACATGAATAACCTATAAGATCAGAATAACCCGATAGCGAGATGAAAAACTACAAATTCAGGATAAACGGAAACCAGTACGAGGTTGAGGTTCTCGACGTGGACGGGAACATGGCAAAGATCGAGGTGAACGGCACTCTCTACGAGGTGGAGATGCAGCGTGAGATACCGAAGATCAAGCCTGTTGTTCAGCCACCGGTGCAGGCCAAGGTGGTGAAGGAGACAAAAACGGTAGCGGAAAAGAGTGCCGGAACGGGCAAAGCTGCAGAGGTCAGGGCTCCTCTGCCGGGAGTGATCCTGCAGGTGCTGGTGAGACCTGGCGATGAGGTGAACGCCGGACAGACGGTTTGCACCCTTGAGACAATGAAGATGGAAAATGCCATCAAGGCAGACAGCGGCGGCAAGGTAACGGCTGTCAATATCGCCCCCGGGCAGTCGGTACTGCAGGATGAGGTACTAATCGTAATCAACCAGTGATGGCAAAGAGAAAAATGTGGACCATGCTTGGCATGCTGGTGATAGTCTCACTGGCATGGATGGCATTTGTCAAGCCTGAGCACGAAAGAGAGAAGGCCCTGGCAGACAGCGGCCTTATAGCCGATACATATGTCAATTATTACCAGCCTGCCGACCAGGAAGAACCTCAGTTTCTCGATGGCCTGAAGCAGTTCTGGGCCTTCACCGGTTTCAGGAATGCAACTACCGGGCATTTTATAATGATTGTGATAGGCCTGGTCTTTATCTTCCTGGCAATCAGGTATGAGTACGAGCCGCTGCTTCTTGTGCCCATCGGGACAGGTATCCTGATCGGAAACATTCCCTTCTTCACTGACGGCGGGATGAACCTCCAGGTTGGAATATACCAGCAGGGGAGTGTACTCAATTATCTCTATTTCGGAGTGCTTAAGGGCATCTACCCGCCCCTGATCTTCCTCGGTATAGGTGCCATGACCGATTTCTCATCGCTGATCTCAAACCCGCGACTACTGATGCTTGGCGCTGCTGCACAGGTGGGTATCTTCGTTACCTTCATCGGGGCTCTGCTGGTTGGGTTCAACATGCCGGAGGCCGGTGCCATCGGCATCATAGGCGGCGCTGACGGCCCGACGGCCATTTTCCTCTCATCACGGCTCGCCAACGGCGTCAATATGCTGTCTGACGGCACGATGGTGAAGAACCTGATAGGTCCTATCGCCATAGCGGCATACTCATACATGGCCCTCGTTCCGGTGATACAGCCTCCGATCATGCGATTGCTCACAAGCAAGAAAGAGAGACTGATCCGCATGAAACCACCGCGCGCCGTCACCAAAACGGAAAAGATACTCTTCCCGATATTCGGCCTGCTTCTTACCTGCTTCATCTCTCCAAGCGCCCTGCCGCTCCTCGGAATGCTCTTCTTCGGAAATATCCTGAAGGAATCAGGGGTCACCAAGAGACTTGCTGAGACGGCACGTACCTCACTGATCGATATAGTGACCATAATGATAGGCCTTACCGTGGGAGCCTCTACCCAGGCAGACGTCTTCCTGACAAAGGAATCGGTGCTCATATTCGGCCTCGGAGCCGCAGCTTTCGCAGTGGCCACCATGTCAGGCGTACTCTTCGCCAAGGGTATGAACCTCTTCCTCCCGGAAGGTGACAAGATCAACCCGCTTATCGGAAACTCGGGAGTGTCGGCAGTGCCTGACAGTGCACGTGTCTCCGAGATGGAGGGACTCAAAGCCGACAAGACCAACCATCTTCTTATGCACGCCATGGGACCCAACGTCGCAGGCGTGATCGGTTCCGCAATAGCGGCAGGGATACTTCTCAGCTATCTGGGATAATTGATTAAGTTTGTTATTAAATCACCATCAGAGGGGTTATGAAACAGGCTACCACCGGAAATGCAGGACCAAAAGTCAGGTCTGACATCGAAGTGACTCTCATGCTCACAGAGGAGGGAGGCATCAATCTTGATATCAAATCGAGAGTCAAAAGCATGTATGGCATCGCAATCGAAAAGCAGTGCCGGGAGTTGCTCGACCTCTTTGACGTCAGAAACGCAAAACTGACCGTCAATGATTCCGGAGCACTTCCCTTTGTCATTGCCGCACGCGTGGAGGCCGCAGTGAAAGCCCTGACCGGTACACAAACCTCATTCCTGCCGGAGATGATGGAGGAGAACAACTACTCCAGCTCGAGGGAGAGATTCCGCTTCTCAAGATTATACCTTCCGGGAAACAACCCGGGAATGTTTCTCAATGCCGGTCTTCATTCACCTGACGGAATAATCCTTGACCTCGAGGATTCCGTTGCACCCGACAGGAAGGATGAGGCAAGGATACTGGTGCGTAATGCACTCCGGGCCGTAAACTTCTACGGTGCCGAGCGTATGGTGCGTATCAACCAGGGAGAGCGCGGCCTTGAAGACCTCGGGTATGTGATCCCCCATAATGTCCATCTCGTGCTTATTCCCAAATGCGAAAACGCGGCCACGGTCAGGCAGGTGGATGAGCGGATCAGGCAGATCAAAGCGGGAGCGGGCCAGAATGACACGGTGTTTCTCATGCCCATAATTGAGAGTGCCGGAGGCGTGGAGCGCGCGTTTGAAATAGCCACCGCCTCGCCATCAGTGGTGGCGCTGGCCATAGGCCTGGAAGACTACACCGCTGACCTCGGGGTGCAGCGCACAAAAGAGGGCAGTGAATCACTCTATGCCAGGAACCGTATTGTGGTGGCCGCAAAAGCCGCAGGCATACAACCCATTGACTCAGTCTTCTCGGATGTAGCCGACATGGAGGGGCTGCTTGATAATGTCCGTTCATCAAAGGCTATGGGCTTTGAAGGCATGGGCTGCATACACCCGCGCCAGATCGCCGTGATCAGGCAGGGATTCTCACCGTCAGATGATGAGACGGATAGAGCGAAAAAGATTGTCGTGGCCTACCGCGACGCCCTGAAGAAGGGACTGGGAGTAGTGGCCCTGGGTTCAAAGATGATTGACCCGCCGGTGGTGGCACGCGCAGAGAAGACTATAACCCTTGCCGTAAGGCTGGGACTCCTGCCTGAAGACTGGGCGGAAACAGAGGCTAAGCAATAACATTTACGCATATCTCGTCATGAAGATGGTAAACAACGCTGCCGGCCGCATGGTGCCGGATGAGATAAACGGCAAAGAGGCCGTCCCCTTCAAGGGTGTCGGCAAGCACCGCCCCGAAGGAAGGAAATACGCGCCTCCCATACCTACATGCATCGATTACCCGGAGGACAACAACAAGGTGGTCTCCTCACTGCGGGAAGCCCTGGAACGCTGCGGACTGAAGGACGGGATGACTATTTCAACGCATCATCACCTTCGCGACGGAGACCTGGTAAGCAACCAGATCTTTAAGATCGCCTCCGAAAAGGGAATTAAGGATCTTGTCTGGCTGCCTTCAGCATCCTTCCCCTGCAATGACCCGGTGATAGAATATCTGGAAAACGGAACCATCAATCGCATTGAGGGAAGCATGAACGGCCCTCTCGGTATGTTCGTCTCGGAAGGGAGGATGAAGGGAATGGCTGTTCTCAGGTCTCACGGAGGAAGGGTGCAGGCCATCCAGGACGGGGAGGTGAAAATAGATATCGCCGTGCTGGCAGCCCCTGCAGCGGACGCCTTCGGCAACGCCAAAGGTACCGGAGGACCCTCGGCTACAGGTGTTCTGGGCTATGCCAAAGCTGACTACCTATACGCCGACAGGGTAATAGTGGTGACGGACAACCTCATTGACCTCCCATGTTTTCCGATGGAGATAGAGGGCAACTACGTCGACTGTGTTGTTGTGGTTGACAAGATCGGAATACCTGAGAAGATAGTATCCGGAACGACGCAGATCACAAAGAGCCCCGACAGGCTGCTGATAGCAGAGCTGACAGCATCGTTCCTCGAAAAGTCGGGCCTGCTGCGCAACGGAGTTACGATGCAGGCAGGAGCGGGAGGCACCAGCCTTGCCATTGCTGTCTTTGTGCATGAGATGCTCAGGAAAAAGGGATGGAGGTGCAGTTTCGGTTTCGGCGGCAGCACCAAATACATGGTGCAGATGCTGGAAGAGGGCCAGATGGGGTACATTCTTGATGCCCAGGCATTTGACCTTGATGCCGTTAAGTCTGTGGAACAGAACCTGAACCACATACCTTACCCGGTATTCAATGCATACAACTATCATTCCAAGGGCAACCTGACCACAATGATGGATATCATGATCCTTGGAGCCACCGAGATTGACACAGGCTTCAACGGCAACGTGGTGACACACTCTGACGGCCTCCTCCTGCATGGGATAGGAGGGTGGCAGAACTGCCTCCATGCCCGTAATGTCATCATTCCCGTGCCGCTGTTCCGCGACAGGATACCGGTGATCGTTGACAGGGTTACAACCCTCTGCGGGCCGGGTGAACTCATTGACGTGATCATAACCGAGAGAGGAATAGCCATCAACCCGCACGACAGGACCTGATAGATTCGGTCCGGGGCAAGGGACTGCCGCTGGTGACCATCGAAGAGCTGAAGGAGACTGCCGAAAAGATCTGCGGCAAGCCGGAGAAAGCAACCGTTGATGAAAGAGTGGTGGCAGCCATCAAATGGGTTGACGGCACTGTGATAGATGCTGTCCGGAAGGTAAAAAGGTAAACAAAAAGATTTCAATGATGAAGAGGTACAGGTGTCCGGTTTGCGGATTTATCTATGATCCCGAGATGGGAGATCCAAATAATGACGTTGAACCGGGTACGCCCTTTGAAGACCTGCCCCCGGGATGGTCATGCCCTGTCTGCGGCGCGCCTGCCGATGAGTTTGAGGAGTACGATTAGGATTTTTCCTCGGGGATGTGCTTCAGCACATCGATGAGCAGATCCCAGAACATCTGCACGGTCTCTATTTCTATCCTCTCTTCAGGGGTATGAGCACCCCTGATCGTGGGTCCGAACGATATCATGTCAATGCCCCTGTACTTCTCAAGTATCAGTCCGCATTCAAGCCCCGCATGAATGGCCTTTACCTGCGGCACCTTACCGAAGAGCTTGCGGTATGAATCAATCATCATCCTCAGGATAGCCGAATTCATGTTCGGTTTCCAGCCGGGGTAGCCGTCAGAATGGGTCACTTTGGCCCCGGCCAGGTCGAAGCTTGCCTCAGCTTTCATGGCTGCATAATGCTTGGCTTCATCCGAGGAACTCCTCTGCGTAGTGACCACATGGATCATGTTGTCTTCTGTAAGCCGTATCGTAGCCAGGTTGCTGGATGTCTCAACCAGGTCAGGTATCTCCTTTGACCACCCGAGCACTCCGTGAGGCACTATGCTCAGCGCACCGAGAAGCCTGTGCTGGGTATGCGCGTCAATAACAGTCTTCGGCAGGTCGGCCGGTGTGGCCGACACCTTGAGGTCAGGTTCAAGTGAGCCGTACTCTTCCCTGACAAGAAGATTGTAGGAGGCAGTATCGGCAAGGATCTGCTCCTCATGGGCCGGATTGAAGGTTACGGTCACAAAAGCCTCCCTCGGAATGGCATTGCGTAGATTGCCTCCCGAGAAGTTGCTCAGAAGTATACCGTACTTCTTTTCGAGATCCTGGAGAAACCTCGAGATGATCTTGATAGAGTTGCCGTATCCCTTGTGTATCTCATCGCCTGAATGGCCTCCATGCAGACCGGTAACGGAAATGTTCATTGCCCTTTGGCCTTCGGTAACTTTTTCAGGTGTATAGGGAAGTATAGCCTGGGTATCTATGCCCCCCGCACATCCGATGAAAAGTATTCCTTCATCTTCAGAGTCAAGGTTCAGCAACATACGCCCTGAGAAGAAATCAGGCTTAAGGTTTATTGCTCCCGTCATTCCTGACTCTTCATCAACTGTGAAGAGACATTCAATGCGTCCGCACTGCAGCCAGGGATCAGTCAGAACTGCCATCTGCGCGGCAATGCCTATGCCGTCATCTGCTCCCAGGGTCGTTCCGCTGGCTGTGACCCACTTCCCGTCAATGACCGGGATGATAGGATCCGTATCCCAGTTGTGGGGATGCGATGCATTCTTCTCCCCAACCATGTCGAGATGGCTCTGGAGTACCACTGTACTGACCTTTTCCTTCCCCGGTGCAGCTTCTCTTATTATGAGAATATTCCCGACACCATCTTCCCTGGCATCAAGGTTGTTCTTGTGCGCAAAATCAAGCAGATACTCCCTGATGCGCCCCTCATTCTTTGATAATCTGGGTATCCTGCAGATCTCTTCAAAGTAGCTCCATACCCTCCTGGGTTTTATCTCCCCCAATTCCCCCATACTCATACTGAATTAATACTATGTTCAATAGGTTAAGCGGCAAATATAGTTTTTTTCCATTGCAACGATCATGAATTTTAACTGCTGAAACTCTTTTTTTTAACGCAATAAAAACTATATTTTTACCGGAAACGAAAAACAATAAACTGATAAAAGTTATGGCAAAGCGTACTATTGTGGCACTGCCGGGTGATGGCATAGGTGCCGTGGTTCTTAAAGAGGCCCTCCGCGTTCTTGATGCGGCAGGATTTGAAGCTGATTATGTTTATGGTGATATCGGATGGGATTTCTGGTGCAGTGAGGGTAACCCCCTTCCCCAGCGTACCATTGACCTTATAGATAAGCATAAGATCGCACTCTTCGGTGCTATCACATCAAAACCCAAGGACGATGCTGCAGCCGAGCTCTCACCCGCACTTCAGGGCAAGGGGTTCGTCTACAGCAGCCCGATAGTTGGCCTCAGGCAGCACTTCGGACTCGACATTTGCGTCAGGCCGTGCCGCAGCTATAAGGGCAACCCCCTTAACTTCATCCGCCGGGGCAAGGACGGCAACCCTGAAGAACCATTGGTAGATGTGGTGATATTCAGGCAGAATACCGAAGGTCTCTACGGAGGCGTTGAGTGGTCAAATCCGCCACAGCAGGTCTATGACGCCCTGATGACCCACCCCAAGTTCCGTGAGAATTTCGGATGGTGTCCGAAGGACGAACTGGCTGTCTCAACCAGGATCTTTACAAAAAAATATACAGAGCGCATTGTCAGGGCTGCCTTTGAACATGCCGTTAAATTCGGATATAAGTCAGTGACTGTCTGTGAGAAGCCGAATGTCATCAGGGAAACGTCAGGACTCATGTGGAAGATAGCCAAGGAGATGCAGAAGAATGAGTTCCCGGGCATACAGCTCTGGAACACGAATATCGATGCACAGATGATGTGGCTGACAAAGAATCCTGAAGACTATGGAGTGATCGTAGCCGGCAACATGTTCGGTGACATCGTCTCCGATGCCTTTGCCGGGCTGATAGGAGGCCTGGGGTTTGCATGCAGCGCCCAATTCTCGGAAGAGGGTGTCGGCGTGTTCGAACCGACACACGGATCTGCACCCAAATATGCAGGCTTCAGCACCTCCATTGTGAACCCGATAGCCATGATAGAGTCAGCATGCATGATGCTTGACTATATTGACGAGAAGCCCATAGCCACCCGGATACGTCAGTCTGTTGCCGAAGTGATAGAGGAGGGAAAGGTGAAGACCTATGATATGATGAAGCTTACCGGAAAACAGGAGGTGATTGACATGGGAGCAGCATCTACTGTCCGGATGACTGATGCCATCATTGCAAAACTAAAATAACCTGCCATGAACGAAGAGATAAAGAAACTGTGGCCCGAGCTCGAGTGGATCAGTGACCCGGGGTTACGCGAGAAGACTGCGCGAACATGGGAGGTGGCGCTGGAACGGAGCGTTCTCACCGCGGACGACCTGAACCGTATTCCCTTCACCCTGCTGTGCGGACCTGACCTGAAGGTCACCTTCATGGATCACAAGAGATGCGTGGTGCATATCGCCAGGGAGTCCGGGGAAAAAATGAACAGCTTCTTCAGGGATGACCTGCCTGTGAATATGGATGTCCTGATCTCAGGCGCAATCCTGGCCGATGTTGGCAAAATGCTTGAATACGAACTGGATGCACAGGGTAAGGCCGTACAGGGTAAATATGGCCAGTACCTGAGGCATCCCTTTTCAGGAGTAAGCCTGGCAGAGGAGTGCGGTGTGCCGCCTGAGGTTTGCCACATCATCGCAGCCCACGCTCATGAGGGTGACCTCGTTAAGCGCACCACTGAAGCATATATTGTCCATCACGCTGACTTCATGACATTTCTGCCGTTCAAAAGCAGACTGATAATTTGATCAGTCTGCTTTTCAGTCTTCAGTCCTCAGTCTTCAGTCATCAGTCTTCAGTCATCAGTCTTCAGTCTTCAGTAAATGAGTGACTTACGTGACTGGCGGCTGATTTTCGACTGCCGACTGCGCGACTGGCTGACTGCCGGCTGATTTTCGACTGCCGACTGGCTACCGCTGACTGCCGGCTGATTTTCGACTGCCGACTGCCATCGCCTTCCGCACGTTTTCAAAGCCCATTTTGTCAACCTTGCGGTCATAGGTCATCAGACCGTTGGTCTCGGTCTCCACATCAGTGGTCTGAGTATATACCGATGCGCTCAGTCCCTTTTCCGCCACCAGTTGCCTGACAACGGAATAGAACTGTTCGTATTTTCTCAGCAGGCCGGTGCTGTCACTCATTTTTTCGTAGCCCCAGTTCTTCTGTTCCCAGGTGTGGCCCTGCACCGGAAGACCCAGGCCTCCGAACTCACCCAGCACAATGGCTCTCCCTTTTTCGGCAGGAGGCGCTACCGGCTCCGGATAGTTATGAACATCCATCACATCGCCGGTCCCGCGGTCAGTCCAGCCTGAAGCGCTGTTTACCAGCCGTGTTGTGTCATATGCCGAGACATAGTCTGTCACTGCTGCAGTGTTATACTGTCCCCAGCCCTCATTGTAGATGACCCACATAATGATGGAAGGGTAGTTGAACTTGGTATCAATCATCCGGGAAAGCTCCGTCATGAAAATGGCAGAATCGGCAGCACTTTTGGTTATGTCAGGCTTCTCTCCCCAGATATAATCATCACCGCTGGGCATGTCCTGCCATACCAGCATCCCCAGACGGTCAGTGTGGTAATAGAACCTCCTGTTCTCCACCTTGACATGCTTGCGCATCATATTGAACCCCATCTTCTTCAGCATCTCAATATCATACTTCATTGCCTCATCTGACGGTGGAGTATACAGTCCGTCCGGCCAGAATCCCTGGTCAAGCGGCCCGTTCTGCCAGACAAACAGGTTATTGAGGAAGATTCGCGTAAACCCGTCCTCCGTAATGCCTAAAGAGATCTTTCGCATCCCGGCATATGATTCCACCACGTCGGTAACCATACCGCCGGTGATGAGCCTGACAGTCAGATCATACAGGTGGGGGTTGTCAGGGCTCCAAAGCCTTGCATCAGGTATACTCATTGTTATCGGTGTCCCGGTTATGCCTGATGACACCGCTATCGTTTTCCCTTCTGACCTGACTGTCACCTCTGCAAGTGAGGGCGCCATGTCTACTGGCGGGCACCCCTCCGGACCATGGCATCGCTCTTCCATGACGGTAACGGTCAGCGTGCTGTTGTCAATATCCGGAACAATGCGCAGATCGCCGATCCATGTTTTATCAACCGGCTCAATCCAGACGCTTTGCCAGATGCCGCTGGAGGGTGTGTACCATATACCACCCGGGGCCTTCACCTGCTTACCCCTCGGCTGCCTGCCCCTGTCAGTGGGGTCGGTGACGCTGACAACCACCTTGTGCTTTCTGCTTCCCGTGAGGAATGGAGTTATGTTGCACGAGAAGGGATCATACCCTCCCTGATGGCTGATGGCAAAATTGTCATCAATCCATACTTTCGTCTCCCAGTCTGATGCCTCAAAATTGAGAATAAGTTGCTTACCCTCCCAGTTCCGTGGAACGGTAAACTCTCTCGAATACCATATTGCCAGCGAGTCAGTCATCCTGAGCCTTACACCGGACAGGGCGGATTCGACAGGGTAGGGGACCAGTATCCTGCCCTGGGGAGAAGGACGTTCTTCTTCCTTGCCACAGATGGCATAGTCCCACAATCCGTTGAGACTCATCCAGTCGCCCCTCACAAGTCCCGGCCTCGGGTATTCAGGCCACGGAGCGGCAGGATCAATATTTTCACCCCAGGCGGTGAAAAGCGGATTTCCGGCAGGCTGCCATGCCGGGCTTTTATCGCCTGTACAAAAAGTCAGCATTCCTGCCGAAAAAGCAAGAGCAATTATTAATTTCAGCTTCATTACAGAATTGTCTTTAAGGATCAGCCGAGTTTCATCTTCTCGACCTCTTCCATGTTGCGTTCGTTGTATGAGATTTTGCCCATAGGTGTATATAACCAGTCGATCAGGTCACTGTATCTCTCTGTTATCTTTCCCCTTACGATCTTCATGGTGGAGTTCATCATGCCATTCTCTTCATTGAAGCTGTCGTTGAGGATACCAATGGCTACGGGCAGCCAGCGGTGCGGGAACATGTGGCCGTACTTGCCATTGATACGGTATTCGTTGACCTCGCTCTCAATCAGATTGAGCACGGCGCGCTTACCCTCCTCCGTTGTGGCTGACAGGTTGCGGTCCTCAAGATATATTTTCAGGGTATGCTGGTTTGGCACAATCAGCGCCACCGTATATGGTTTCTGGTTGTTGTAGAGCATGCACTGATCAATGTATTTCGATTGCTCGCTTATTGCCTCTTCTATTCCTTCGGGACTGAATTTTTCTCCGTCATCGGCAATGAGGAGACTCTTGAAACGCCCCATCACATACAGGAAGCCGTCCTTATCCATGTATCCCATGTCACCCGTGTACAGCCATCCGTCGCGCAGGGCTTCCCTGGTGGCAGTCTCATTCTGCCAGTATCCGTACATGACGTTTCCGCCCCTGATGACTATCTCACCCTTTTGCCCTGCCGGCTGCTCATTGCCGTTGTCATCGGATATTTTCAGTTCCATGTTGTTCACAAGGAAGCCTGATGATCCCAGCTTGTGCTTCTTTGCAGAGTTTGACGAGATTATGGGAGAGGCTTCCGAGAGTCCGTAACCCTGGTACATGGGTGTGCCAATGGCGTAGAAGAAGCGCTGCAGTTCAATATCGAGCAGGGCTCCTCCTCCGATGAAGAAATCGAGCTCGCCTCCGAATGCCTCACGCACTTTGGTGAAGAGAATCCTGTCAAACAGATTGAGAAGGGGTTTTTTGGCCTTCTGAATCCCCTGGCCCTTGTTGTATCCCTCCTTATTGTAAGCATATGCCATCTTCAGTGCAAAGTTGAAGAGGGCTTCGCTCATTTTGCCCTTCTCCTTTATGGCCTTCTCGATTGACTTGCGGAAGTTCTTGGCAAGGGCAGGCACACTCATTATCAGGTTGGGCTTGATCTCCTTCATGCATACCGGAATGTTGCGCAACGTCTCCATCGGCGTCTTGCCCACCTTCACCGAGGCAATGCTTGCTCCCTTGCCCATGAAAGCGTAGATACCCGCCGTATGGGCAAATGAGTGGTCCCATGGCAGAATGAGGAGCGTCTTGTAGTACTGCGGAATATCCATCAGGCTGTATGACTGGTATACGTTTGTCACATAGTTGCCGTGGGTCAGAATGATACCTTTTGGATCTGCCGTCGTTCCGGACGTGTAACAGATATTGGCAAAATCAGAGGCGGTGATCGATGCGGTGAACTCCTCGAATGACTTCCTGTTGGCAGGATTCTCAAGCCACTCACGCCCTGTCTTCCTGACCTCGTTGAAGTGAACCTGTCCATCGGAATACTCTTCCCGGGGATCCATGAAAATCACTTTCACGATATCGGGACACCTCTCTATGATCTCAAGGATCTTCGGAGCCTGGGTGCTCGAGGTAATAACCATTTTTGATCCGGAATGGTTGAGGCGGAACCTGATCTCCTCGGGGTTAAGCTTAATAGACAGGGGTACATTCACTCCGCCGGCATAAAGTATGCCCAGTTCTCCAATGACCCAGCTGTTGCGGCCATCAGCAAGCATGCTGACACGATCACCCTTTTTTATGCCCAGCTGCATCAGCCCTGCACCGAACTCCTGAACCTGGCGTTTGGTCTCCTGGTAAGTGGTGCCCTCATATTTATCCTGGAGCTTCTCCCACAGGTAAATATTGGATGCAAACTTTTCAACATTTTCTTCAAAAAACCGAATCAGTGATTTCATCTTTAGCTTGTTGTTGATGGGTTTTAAAATCGCATTCTAATATAGAAAAGAAATGGGGAGTACCGGCACCTTTCATCTATTTTCATTGCATTTTTAAGCTAATATCCATACCTTTATCCTTTATTACCACGCAAAACTGTCATTTATGAAGAAACTATCCTTATTGCTGCTTGCGGGGATACTGCTGCTGACCCCTTCATGTGATTTCATGAAAAGCATCAATCCTTTCGGAAAGAAAGCAAGAGAGGCTGAAGCCCTTAGGCAACAGCAGGAGGCATTTCGCATTGCCGACTCCATCCGTGTCGTCAATGAAAGCAAGGCTGAGGCTGAGCGTCTGCGGCAGGCCGAGCTTGCCAGGGCAGCGGAGGAGGCCGTTCAGGCAGTTTCAGGTTACCATGTGATTGTCGGGAGTTTCCTGACCCCTGCCTATGCAGACGCATGGCTCGAGCATATTAAGGGATTTGGATATGACGCCAGGATCGTGGATATGAACGGAGGAAAATGGCAGCTTGTTTCCGCCAGATCGTTCCCCGACCTGCATGGTGCATGGAATGCCCTTGGCAGTATACAGGATAACATCAACAGTGAAGCCTGGGTTTACAGGAAGCAGTGATCACTTCCTGTAGATGGTGGCCGACCTGTCAGGCCCTACGGAGACTATTGTCACCGGTACACCCGTCTCCTTCTCAATATATTCAATGTATTCTTTCAGCTCAGCGGGGAGTTCGTTCCACATCAGGCATCCGCTTATATCACCCTGCCAACCTGGCAGCGTCCGGTAGTTGAGCTTTTCGATATCATTGAGGCAATAGGGGAGTTCACTTACCTCCCGGCCGCCGACCGTATAGGAATGGCAAACCTTTATCTCACTGAATCCCGACAGGACATCGGCTTTCATCATGAAGAGACGGGTCACTCCGTTGACCATAATCGCATATTTCAGCGCAGGCAGGTCAAGCCAGCCGCATCGGCGCGGTCTGCCGGTAGTTGATCCGTATTCATTGCCGCGGTCACGCATCATCTGACCGTCAGCATCATCCAGCTCGGTTGGGAACGGACCGCTGCCTACCCTGGTGCAGTATGCCTTGAAGATGCCGAAGACCTCCCCTGTCCGCGCCGGGGCAATGCCAAGGCCGGTGCATGCACCCGCGGCAACTGTGTTTGAAGAGGTGACAAACGGATATGTCCCGAAATCGATGTCAAGCATTGTTCCCTGGGCACCCTCGGCAAGAACGCGCTTTCCTTCCCGCAGGCTTCGGTCAATATGGTAGTCGGCATTAACCGTCGTGAACTGCCTGAGGAACCCGACGGAGTCAAACCACTCGTCCTCCAGCTCCCTCAGATCATTGCTCAAACCGTAACCTTTAAGCATCCGGAGATGCCCGGCGACACTTGCGCTGTATATTTCCCGGAAGTCGTTCCGGAAGAGATCTCCCACCCTCACCCCGCTGCGCGAAGCCTTGTCAGTATAAGCGGGCCCTATGCCCCGGAGCGTAGACCCTATCTTAGATTCGCCGAGTGATGCTTCATGAGCTGCATCAAGCAGCTTGTGCGTGGGAAGAATAAGATGAGCCTTCAGTGAAATGAGCAGCCTCTCACGAACCCTTTCAACGTCAAGGCCAAGACTCTCAACCTCATGGCGAAACACCACAGGATCAATCACCAGTCCGTTGCCGATTATGTTTATCTTGCCGTCATGAAAGATCCCGGAGGGGATAAGATGAAGCACATGCTTGACTCCGTTGAACTCAATGGTGTGTCCGGCGTTGGGGCCGCCCTGGAACCTCGCAACAATATCATAATCAGGAGTTAAGGCATCAACAATCTTTCCCTTGCCTTCATCTCCCCACTGGAGACCCAACAATATGTCAATCTTCATAATAACCTGTCCTCGCCTGTTTGAAAAACAGGTGACAATTTACGAAATTTTTAAAGTGAAACACCCAACTTTGTGGTTGGTTAATAAGTAATCCGTTAAAAGGGTAACTTGCTGGTTATTCTTTTTTTACGGTGTTGAAATTAAAATTTACCCCCACACCGAAGGAGAGGAAGCTGTCATACCCTATCTCGGGCCTGATCGCCCATTTGTCAAGGTCGCTGCTTAACCCGATGCCCAGCGCTATACCCGGGAACGCAGCCATGCCGCCCCAACCACCAACAAGCAGGTGTATTTTCGGTATAATTGTCAGTTCAAAAATATCTGACGAGCCGAACAGTGTAATGTAAAGCCTCGGGTCGATAGACATATATCCAAAACCTGACGGATTCTCAGTGTCAAAACTGGTATAAAGATAGAAACCCAGCGGAATGCTCAGGGCCAGGACATCCTCTTTCAGCCTGATACGGTTATTGAACTCGAAGAAGTCCATTTTTTCCAGGTCACCCCAGTCAATATCCTCACCGAAGATCGTATTGAAATCAGACGAAATGTTCATATGCTCATATCTTATTCCCAGTGAATATTTTTCACTTACCCCATACCCCAATGCAAAACCGAAGTTATTATTGAGGTTGGCCGTTCCGACAGAGTCTCCGTTTATCAGGGAATACCTGGAGTAGGAGCCCTGAAGGCTTACCTGTCCTTCATCAAGCATCCTCGCGCTTTCGTATGTGAGGTTGATAGGCGCAAAACACCCGGTTAAAAGCGCCGTTAGTGACACGAAAATAATTGCTGTTGTCTTCATGATAGTTACATTTTAGTTTCTGACCTGTCACGGTGGAAGATATTCAAAAAACGTAAACGGATAGGAAATATTATTAACTATCAGGCATTTCTGGGGCTAAAATATCAACAGGATGAAGGTCACCTGCGGGAAGGTTTCCCGTAAATATAAAGTGAGTAATGATGGGGTATGAAATCATTCTCTGCACAGGCGCTTTTTATTATCTCGTTGATTCTGGGGTCATGAAACTCCACCAGTGCCCCGGTTTCAGTGTCGATAAGGTGATCATGCTGTCCGGCCTGGTAGGTCTTTTCATACTGCGCCTGGCTGCGGCCAAACTTGTGCTTTGTCACCAGCCTGCAGTCGATTAACAGATCGATGGTGTTGTACAGGGTGGCCCGGGAGACACGATAGTTCTTGTCTTTCATGAAGTTGAAGAGCGACTCGATGTCGAAATGGCCATCACGCGAGTATATCTCATCCAGTATTGCAAACCGCTCCGGCGTCTTCCGGAAAGAATGGGTCCCGAGGTATTCGGTAAAAATCTGGTTCACCACCGATCTGGCATCTTCGTTTGACATTGCACCATGCTGTTTTACGTAAGACACTTCTTTTAATCAATTTTACTCGATGAATTCTTCCACTCTCTTGACACTGGCAATACCCTTCACATTTGACAGCTGAAGGATGAGGTTGTTGAGGTCACGCGTATGGTGCACATACAGGTCAATGGTCCCCTCAAATATGCCGTCGTAGACTGAAACGTTGATATTGCGGATGTTGACATTAAGCTCTGTGGAAATGACATTGGTCACTTCATTGATAAGACCTATCCGGTCTATCCCGTTGATGCTTATCCTGGCAAGGAACGAGGCCAGCTTGTGTATCGTCCATCTGACGGGAATGATCCGGTTGCCCTCGCTTGACATGAGCTTGACGGCTGAAGGGCATTTGGGTTTGTGAACGATGATGGAGTTGGCGGGATCAACATAGCCTACCACCTCATCCCCGGGAATGGGATTACAGCACCCGGCTATAACGTATGAGTTGCCGGTATTGTCAACATTCTCCCTGAGCAGGTAGGGATGGCTTTTGTCAATGGTGCCGGGCGAGGGTGGACTCCCCTTTTCACCCTGACTCTTCCTGGTCACTCCCCCGATAGCCAGCTTCCAGTATTTCATGAGACTTCCTTCAGGAGCCTTCTTAAGAACCTTGCGTAACTCATCGAGATTGATAAGGCCCAGTCCTATGTGCGAATAGAGCTCATCCTTATTGAGAAGTTCATAATAGTCGAGCAGCTTCTTTATTATATCCGAGTTAGGCAGTATGCCCAGCTCACTCAGCCTGGTCTCGAGCATCTCCACGCCCTTCTGTATGCGGTCTGTCGATTCATCCTTCAGGGCGTCCTTGATCGCAGTCTTCGCCTTGGCCGTATGCGCATATTCAAGCCATTCCTTCTCAGGCTTGGCGATATTTGAGGTGATGATCTCCACCTGGTCGCCGCTCTGAAGGGTTGTTGAGAGAGGTGAAAGCTTGTAATTGACTTTCGCTCCGATGGCCTTATTGCCTATGTCAGTGTGTATCTCGTATGCAAAATCGAGCGCCGAAGCCCCTTTGGGCAGATTGACCAGCAGTCCCTTTGGTGTAAAGACCATGATCTCTGAGGAGAAGAGGCTCATCTTGAACTCATCAAGGAAGGTAAGCGGGTCAGACATCGGGTTGGCAAGCATCTCACGAATGTGCTTGAGCCACTTGTCAAGCTCGTTCTCCGACAGGGAGGTGTCTCCCTTGTACTTCCAGTGTGCGGCAAACCCGCGTTCAGCGATGTCATCCATGCGCTGGCTGCGTATCTGCACCTCCACCCACCGCCCCTCGGGCCCCATCACCGTGAGGTGAAGTGCCTCATATCCGTTCGACTTCGGCCTGCTCACCCAGTCGCGCAGCCTGTCAGGCTTGGGAGTGTAGATATCCGTGATGAGCGAATATATCTGCCAGCACTGAGCCCTCTCACTCATCTCCGGACCGGGCTCGAAAACGATCCTGACTGCCAGCAGGTCATAAACCTCCTCAAACGGGATATTCTTTGACTGCATCTTCTTCCATATCGAGTAGATCGACTTGAACCTCCCGGATATGTCAAAGATGATGTTGTTTTCATTCAGCTCCTCAATGATCGGCAGACTGAACCTGTTGATGAGGGCGAGGTTCTTCTTCTCATCCATCTTGACCTTGCGGGCAATCTCATCATAGATCCGCGGATGCCTGAACTTGAAACTGAGATCCTCCAGCTCGGTCTTGATGGCAAACAACCCCAGGCGGTGTGCCAGCGGAGCATAGAGATAGACAGTCTCGCCGGCTACCTTCATCCGCTTGTGCTCGGGCATGGAATCCAGCGTTCGCATGTTGTGAAGCCTGTCAGCGATCTTGACGAGAATAACCCTGATGTCATCAGAGAGAGTCATCAGCATCTTGCGGAAGTTCTCAGCCTGAAGCGAATGGGTCTCCTTGTTGTATGTGCCTGATATCTTTGTCAGCCCGTCAATCAGCGTGGCTATCTTCGGTCCGAACTCCTTCGTGATCTCCTCGAGGGGAACACCGGTGTCTTCAACCACATCGTGCAGCAGCGCCGCCGCAACTGACCGTGCGCCAAGCCCTACCTCCTGGTTCACTATGCGGGCTACATTGATCGGGTGTATGATATACGGCTCGCCTGAGTTGCGGTACATATCGCGGTGAGCCTCATTGGCGAACCTGAAGGCCTTGTCAATCAGCTCAATGTCACCCGGCTTGTCACACCTGTAGAGGTTGTCCCTGAGTAATTTGTACTCGGTCTCGATACGACTGACATCATCAGAAGTGAATATTTTTGTCCTGGTCTTACCCATCAGTAATTGTGCGCAAAGGAAGAGCAAAGATACGAAAATCGGGTCATTTATTCTGCGATGATTATGGCAGTATGGTTACCGTTCCGGTCATGACCTCATTGCTGCCTGAAGGAGTGGTAAGCCTGAGACTCCACAGGTAAACACCTGCCGGAAGCAATGATCCGCTGTGGCGCCCGTCCCATCCGGTTGCGTAGTCGCTGGTCTGGAACAGCAAGGCTCCGGTCCTGGAGTAGATCCTGAATTCATAATCCGCCGGCACAAATGAAAATTCAGGTCTGAAGATGGCGTTCTCTATGCCACGGTCAGGGGTAAAGGCATTCGGTACGAAGATATTCTCCGTGACTTGTACCGTAGTGACTGACGAGCGATGAGGAGTAGCCCCTGCCGGAGCATCCGTCGCCAGGGCAGTGACCTGGTATGCCACCTCCGCTACTGAGACCTCTGCAGCAAAGAGTGTAAAATCATCTGACCATGTGGTGTCTGAGAGACCGGAAGCCACCTCCTCCCAACCCTGACCCGTCTCACGCCATACAATGAAGAGTGATTCCACGGCAGGGAGGGGGTTGTTCCACCTCAGGTCAATGAGCGTTCCGGTGATGGCGGAGAGCAGCACCATATTCCGGACGCTGCCTGATGAAGCGACGGGAACATTGCAGTTATTGAGGGCTGTTATGCGGTACAGGTTTATATTGGAGGTATCAGCTCCCTGAACGGTAAAGATGACTGTGCCAGCTGATCCCGTGGCGCTGGCGGCGGTCTCCCATGCAGAATTCGAAGTAACATACTTCTGCAACACAAAATTCCTGACACTGGTGGCCTGGTCATAGCTGCCGCTGAATATCATGGCCTGATCTGCCACTGCCACTGCATCAGCATCTACCCACGAAGGAGCCGTCTCGCTCCCTGTAGTTACGCAAACCCTGTTGGATGATGAGAGCGCGGTGCCACTGGCGCTGGCGGTAATATGGAAACAATAACCAGTTTCTGTATCGTAGTCAGTGTAAGTAAATGCCGTCTCGTCTAAAGGCACGGTCTCCAGCAGCACCGCAGGTCCGTTCCCGGTGGCCACGCGAACCTCATAACTGTCAGCAGGGTGCGATGAGTTGGAAAACGGTGTCCATGAAAGAATGATCCTGTTGTTGCAGGTATCATTGACGGAAGAAAGATAAATGGTGCTGAGGCTGTTGCTGAGGGGACTGATATTAAAGGAGGAGTCAATTGCTGCTACGACATAGGCCACACTCATGTATCTTGCCACTGACAGTGTATGAATGTACATTGTTGCAGAGGGAGACCTGACAGTGTCAATGGCGTTGGCAGTGCCACCGTTGAATGTGTAGATTACATAGCCCGCCACATCGGGTGAGGCTGACAAAATCCACGTGAGAGAGGCAAAACCCGTCAGAGGGTCAACTGTGACCATGTCAAGTTGCGGCGATAAGGGTTGCGTCTCATCCTGCCCGGCAACCGGGGGCATGAGGATGAGAAAAAGAAGTGTGACCTGCTATGAACCTTGCTGGCTTCATTTTGCCCCTGCTATGATCTCAAACGCATTTTCAATGTTAAAGTACGTATTGAAGAGCTCTTTTATTTTGCCCGGTGTGATCGTTCGCACGGTATCGGCAAAGCGTGTAAAATAGTCGGCACCGGCATCGTACTCTATGACCCCTCGTATTGCCTCAGCCATGGCGAAGGGCCCGTCAAACATCCTGGCAAGCTCCCCCATGAGATGGTTTCTGACAAGGGTCATCTCGTCACCGGATACCTCATTTATGCACAGCTCCCTGATCTCCTTCTTTATCTCCTTTATCGTTTCATCGCGGTAGCTGTTTGCCACGTCAGTCATTATTGCAATGAAACCTATCCCGTGAAAGGCCCCTGCCACGGCGTGGATGCCGTAGGTGTAACCCTTCTCTTCACGGATGTTGCGCATCAGTCTTGAACCGAAGTAACCCCCCAGAATCATGGTGGCCACCTGCAACCCCTTGTAATCGGGGTGATCACGCGTGATCCCTTTCCAGCCCATGCGCACAGTGCTCTGAACCGAGTTGCCGACCTCGCGGAAGATCATTCCCGGGCCGGCACTCTCAAATATCAGTTCCGGGATGACCGGCTTCTGCCACTCGCCCGTTCCTGCCCCTGCGAAATGTCTCTGAAGCACCTGAAGGGCCTGCTCCGGATTGCGACCGGCAACAGTTATATACATATTGTCAGGCCTGTAGTGCCGCGAGTGGAACTCTTTCAGGTCTGCAGTGGTCAGCGCCGTGTAGTTGTCAGCAGTGGTTATCCGGCCGTAGTGATTCCTCTCGCCGCAAAGAGCCTGGTAGAATGCCTCCCTCGCTATCACTGAGGTCTTTTGCCTCCCTGTAAGAAAGGCCTGCAGTCGTTTCTCCGTCAGCATCCTGAATTCCTTTTCAGGGAAGGAGGGATGAAAGAGCACCTCCTCTGCCAGTGTCATCACCTCCTCAAGTTTTCTCGTCAGGGTGACTGTCACCAGTCCGGCGCTGTCCTTGTCAGCCGTATGGTTGAAGACGGCACCTGTCCTGTCTATAAGGTCATTGAGAGAGACAGCGTCATGATCGATGGTTCCCTCGGTGAGCATGGCGTTGGTAGCCGATGCTGCCAGGTGAACATCCTCAACCAGCTGCCCGGCATTGAACACGAACTCGATCCGGAGAAGGTCCACGGCTCCGTTCCCGAGCAGGTAGACCGGCACCCCGTTGGCAAGCCTGGTCATCTCAGGGAAGGAGGTGTCACCCGGAGAAGGGGTAATGATGGCAGGTGCTGTTTTTATGTCGGATGGTTTCATCTCTTTTCGGGAAGATAATAAATTACGCTGCAGTTTGCAGGCCTGAAGACGCGTGATGAAGCCTCTCGGATCTCCTCTGCAGTAACACTCATGTACTTCTCTGTCTCGGTGTTTATTCCCACGGCATCACCGAGAAGCTCATGAAATGCAAGACTGAAGGCTTTGTTCGAAGCGCTGAGATATGACATCAGCCTGTGTGACTCATAGCGGTTACGCGCTTTCTCAAGCTCGGCTGCTGTGACCGGCCCGGATGCCAGCCTGCCCAGCTCTTCGGTCACCGCCTCCTCAGCTTTTCCGATGTCAACGCCCTCCTTCAGCCTGCCGCTGAAGATTGCAAGTCCGGGATCGATCTCACCGGAAAGATACATATCCGCCTCGCTGAACAATTCGCGGCTTCTGACCAGCTGATCGGGGAAACGGCCCGAGTCACAGCCGGCAAGAATATCCGTGACCAGGTCAAGAATGTAAAACTCGCGGCTGTTCCTTCCGTCAGTATGAAATGCCATAACCAGGTGTGCTGCCGGCACAGGCCTGTGTACCGTTATTTCACGACGCTCATCCTGCTGAGGCTCCGCGGGCAGCAAACGGCCGTTGCCCTCCCCTGCGGGAATGTTCCCGAACCATTTGTCAGCCAGCATAAAGACCTCGTCAGGACTGACACTACCGGCGACGCTGAGGATGGCGTTGGAAGGGTTGTAATACCTGTTGTAGAACCGCCTCAGCGATCCGCTGTCAGCCCTCTCAATGTGACTTATATCCATCCCTATGGCAGACCAGCGGTACGGGTGAACCTTATAGGCGAGAGGCCTGAGCAGCAGCAGTATGTCCCCGTAAGGCTGGTTGAGGTAACGCTGCCGGAACTCCTCCGTAACCACGCTTTTCTGCGTCATCAGCCTGCCCTCCGAGAGGTCAAGTCCCGTCATCCTGTCCGACTCCAGCCAGAGAGCTGTCTCCAGGTTGTTCGACGGCAGAGTGATATAATAGTTCGTAAGGTCATTATTGGTGAACGCATTGTTCTCTCCTCCCGCCATCATCACGGGAGCATCAAAGACAGGAATGTTGCTTGTGCCTTCAAACATCAGGTGCTCAAAGAGATGCGCAAAACCCGTTGCTCCGGGATCCTCATCCCGGGATCCGGTATCATAAAGGATATTCGATGTGACCATGGGTGTGCCCCTGTCATAGTGTGCAATCACCCTCAGCCCGTTACCAAGCGTATGCTTTTCAAATCTGATCATGCAGGCAAAATATTTCAAACTTACCAAAATTAATACCTGCTCTTCATTTTATTCTATATTTGTGACTGGTATAGTACTTTTTATTTATTCGGGTAAGCTTGAACACTCTGTTAATAAGGAAAATAAGACAGGTAAAATCTTTTTTTAAAGACCAGCAGACACTTATCTATCTGCTCAGTTTCGTGGTGGGCCTCGTCAGTGCTCTTGCAGCGGTGGTGATGAAAAACACCATCCACTACACGCACGAGCTGTTCACCCAGGGAGTAATGAAGGGAGCCGGAGGAATCCTTTCCATCGTCTATCCGCTCTTCGGGATCGCCCTGACTGTGCTGCTGGTGAAATACGTGGTGCGAGACAGCATTTCTCACGGCGTCAGCCGGGTACTGTATGCCATCTCAAGACGCAAAAGCTATATCAGGAGGCACAACAACTGGTCATCCATCCTTGCCAGTTCGCTTACCATAGGTTTCGGCGGATCAGTGGGAGCGGAGGCCCCCATAGCCCTCACCGGGGCATCTATTGGCTCAACCATAGGACGTTACTTCAACCTGAACTACAAGAACGTGACGCTGCTGCTTGGTTGCGGGGCAGCGGGAGCCATCTCAGGTATCTTTAAGGCACCCATCGGCGGGATCCTTTTCACCCTGGAGGTGCTCATGCTTGACCTGACCATGTCATCAATTGTCCCGCTGCTGATTGCCTCCGTCACCGCCGCCACAGTGGCCTTCTTCTTCATGGGTGACAATGTGCTGTTCTCTTTCCAGGTAAGTCATAGTTTTCTTCTCGCCGAGCTGCCTTATTATCTTATCCTGGGTGTCTTCTGCGGGTTCGTCGGCCTCTATTTCACCAGGGCCACCATCGGGATTGAGAAACTGTTTAAAAAGATAAGGAACGCATGGGTCAGGATGGTAGTGGGGGGATTGATCCTCGGTGGCATTATATATTTCCTGCCTGCCCTGTACGGCGAAGGTTATGAGACAGTGATGCTTCTCCTTAAGGCTGAGACTGGAATGGAACCGGGCACCGTCATGTTCGGCGAAACGGCCTCCTCCTTCTGGGTGTTTGCCCTGATGATGGCGGCCCTTATCCTGATCAAGGTCGTCGCCACAGCCTCCACCAACGGTGCCGGAGGTGTCGGAGGCATAGTCGCACCGGTTCTCTTCACCGGTGGTGTGGCAGGCTATTTTTTAAGCAGTCTCATGAACCATCTCTTCGGGCTGTCTCTGGTTGAGAGCAGCTTCACCCTGACAGCCATGGCAGGTGTCTTTGCCGCTGTCCTCCACGCGCCACTGACGGCGATATTTCTCATCGCTGAGATAACGGGAGGGTACGGACTGCTGATACCGCTCATCATGACATCCACGATAGGTTTTGTCACCGCCAGAAGCTTCCAGAAGCACTCTATCTACACTGAGCAGCTGGCAGCCAGCGGTGAACTGATAACCCATGACAAGGACAAGGCCGTGATGATACTGCTCGACTGGTCAAAGGAGGTGGAGAAAGATCTCCTGACAGTAAATCCTGATGACAACCTTGGTGACCTTGTGAAGCAGATATCACTGTCAAACCGCAACATCTTCCCTGTGGTTGATGAGTTCAATATTCTTGAGGGGGTGGTTCTCCTTGACGATGTGCGAGACAAGATGTTCAACCAGGAGCTTTACGAAAAGGTCACCGTAAGGGACCTGATGATATTGCCGCCCTCATATATTGATATAAGCGAGAGGGGAGATGCAGTGCTTGATGCCTTTGAACGCACAGGTGCATGGAATCTTCCGGTCCTGGATAAGGGACAGTACGTAGGCTTCATATCAAAGTCGAGAATCTTCTCAGCATACCGTGAACTGCTCAGGCAGTTCTCGGAGGAGTGATCCCTGGTTCTCCCTGGCTTGCACCCTGATATGGTCATGATAATTGACTGAAACGAGCATACAGGTCTCATGAAAAAAACTAATATTAAAATGTATATTTGCTGCATGCCTGGCCGTGATTACCGTTACGGAAGCCGGCAGGATGTGAAATAAACCCAGATAATAATTATGGAAAGAGACAAAGTCATATTTGATCTGATTGATCGCGAACGCAGACGTCAGACTGAAGGGATTGAACTGATAGCATCGGAGAACTTCGTCAGTCCCCAGGTACTTGAATCAATGGGTTCGGTACTCACGAACAAGTATGCGGAGGGGTATCCAGGGGCAAGATATTACGGAGGATGCGAAGTGGTTGACGAGGTTGAACAGCTGGCCATTGACAGGCTCAAACAGCTCTTTAACGCCGCTTACGCCAATGTGCAGCCCCATTCCGGCGCCCAGGCCAACATGGCTGTCTTTCTCACAGTGCTTAAACCGGGTGACACATTCCTCGGACTTGACCTTTCACATGGCGGACACCTTTCTCACGGATCACCGGTAAACTCCTCGGGCATTCTCTACAGGCCGGTCTCCTACGGCGTAAAGGAGGAGACGGGAAGGGTTGACTATGACATGATGGAGGAGGTGGCTCTCAGGGAGAAACCTAAACTGATAGTTGGTGGCGCTTCGGCATATTCAAGGGAATGGGACTATGCCAGGATGCGTGAGATAGCTGACAAAACCGGGGCAATGCTCATGATCGACATGGCTCATCCGGCAGGGCTGATCGCAGCGGGACTGCTTGACAATCCCCTGAAATATGCCCATATAGTTACATCGACCACACACAAGACCCTCAGGGGCCCGCGGGGGGGCATCATACTCATGGGCAGCGACTTCCCCAACCCGTGGGGTGTGACCACGCCCAAGGGTGAGGTTAAGATGATGTCGGCGATGCTTAACTCTGCAGTCTTTCCAGGCATTCAGGGCGGGCCTCTTGAACATGTCATTGCTTCAAAGGCCGTTTCATTCGCCGAGGCGCTGACACCAGCGTTCCGGACTTATCAGCAGCAGGTTAAGAAGAATGCCGCGGTGATGGCTGAGGCCTTTATGACGCTGGGTTACAAGGTCATCTCCGGAGGAACAGACAACCACTCAATGCTCATCGACCTCCGGACCCGTTTCCCGGAAATTTCAGGGAAGAAGGTCGAAAATACACTCGTTAAAGCTCATATAACAGTAAATAAAAACATGGTGCCGTTTGACTCGCGTTCCCCCTTCCTGACATCAGGAATAAGGGTTGGCACCCCTGCTGTAACGACACGGGGTCTGAAAGAGAGCGACATGGGAAAAATAGTGCAGCTTTTTGATGAGGTGCTGGTCAATATAGAAAATGAGACCGTCATCACATCCGTTGGCGAAAGGGTGGTGAAAATGATGAAGGACTACCCGCTTTTTGCCATGTAGGATATTATTAAATGCTTTTGTATTTTTGATGTCATGGAAAAAATAAGACCCGAAACCGACAGTCTGATATATGTGGTTGATGATGATCCTGTTATCACAAGCCTGGTCTCTGCCCGTCTTGAGAGCGCCGGTTACAGGGTCAGATCGTTCGCCTATGGAGAGGATTGCATTGCAGCCCTTGATGAAAAACCGGATCTTATCATTCTCGATTTTTATTTTCTGAAGCAGGGGGAAGTGCCGATGAATGGCATGGAGGCGTATGATGAGATCTCCAGGCTGGCTCCTGAGATACCGGTCATAATGCTCTCAGCCCAGGAGAAGGGAGCGGTTGTGCTTGAGTTCGCACGCAAGGGAATTGCTGATTATGTAATCAAGGATACAGACCTGATAGATAACCTGCAGATGGCAGTCAAGGAGGTCCTCGAGAGATAGTACCCCCCGCTTATGGAATGGTATATGTACCTGGCTGTCATAGCCGCCGGTCTCTTTGCAGGTTTTGTCAATACGCTGGCCGGCAGCGGATCGCTGATCACATTGCCCCTTCTTATGTTCCTGGGCCTGCCGGCCAATGTAGCCAACGGAACCAACCGGATTGGCGTTCTTGTACAGAGCCTTGTGAGCAGTGCCAGCTTCAAAAGGCAAAAACTCTATACCGTACATGAGGGACTGTGGATGTCCATTCCCGCCCTGGCCGGAGCCCTGCTGGGATCACTGGTTGCAGTAAGGATCAACGAGCGGATTATGGAGCTCCTGATAGGAGGCCTGCTGATAGTCATGTTCTTCATCATACTTTACAAGCCTGAGCAGTGGGTTCGTGAACATGCTCTTTCAGCCTCCATGCGGCGGCGCTGGTGGGTGCCGGTTATCTTCTTCCTTATTGGCATATACGGCGGTTTCATTCAGGCCGGTGTCGGGTTCTTTCTGCTTGGTGCCCTGGTGCTGGGGGCCGGAATGGGCCTAACAAAGGCAAATGCCCACAAGGTTTTCATTGTGGCTGCAATGACCTCTATAGCACTGGTGGTCTTTATCATCAGTGACCAGGTCTTCTGGCTCTACGGCATTGTCCTGGCTGCCGGCCAGGGCGTGGGCGGATGGCTCGCTTCAAAGGTGGCAGTGAGCTGGGGCCCTAAAGTGGTGCGCATAATCCTGCTGGTGGCAATACTGGCGTCAGCACTGAAGCTTACAGGGGTGTTTGACCTGATGATAAGTCTGTTCTGAGACCTGCATGTGCAGAAGGGAAACCGCCATGACCCGGCAACAGGTCTCTTCTGAGAAACCACAATACCGCGGGAGACGCCTCAGACTCCCCGGGGTCAGCCTCTAAGACAGGCATAATTATCTGCTAAGTTTGAAAATATAGGTGATGGTTCCTTTCTGAATGATAGGGGCATCATTGCTTTTTTCAAAGGTGGTCTTCAGCGCCGCTTCCTTTGCCAGCTTAAGGAGATTTTCATTAAGGGTTGTCGATCCCTTAATGCCTGGAGTTGCCTCGGTGACCCTTCCCGAACGGTCAACTGTAATTGCAACAACTACTGTTCCGTCTTCCTGGATATCATATGGAGGTTTGAATAGTGACTGAGCCTTCCTTCCGCCGAGGTCAAAAGATATTCCCTGGGTTCCCGAACCACCTCCCGGCCCGTAATTGGGTGCATCAGGGGTGCCTGACTCAACGCCCTGGTTTCCCTGACCGCCTGCGACCCCCTGGCTCTGGCCTGCAGTGCCTACGTTACCGGTGTTGCTGAAGGCGCCCCTGGCCCTGGCGTTGGCCTGATCAATGCGACGCTGCTCCTCCTCCCGCTTGAGCCTCTCTGCTGTCTCCTGCTCAATCCTCTTTCTCTCGGCTTCAGCCTCTTCGCGCCTCTTTGCCTCAGCGGCACGCGCTTCAGCCTGCTTCCGAAGCTCTTCAGGGCTCGGCTCCTTCTTTTTAACCTCAACAGCCTCCTCAAAATCCTGCGTCAATATTGCCTCTTCGGCGGCATCAGCACCTGCCGATGGCGGGGGAGGAGGAGGAGATACCGGCTCGGGTGCAGGTTCATACAACCCGCTTCCGGTCTCGTCAAAACCAAAATTGACCAGCAAGCCCTCCTCGGTGGGCTCTGGAATCTTTACCTTGAAGGTTACCAACAGGATAAGAACGGCAAGCAGAATGTGTACCACGGCACTGATGGCCAGTCCCTGCTTCCTTTCCCTGGTGAGAGGCTCTCTGCTGCTATTTTGGAGTTGTGGCAAGGATTAGCTTATACTGGTTTTTAGCTGCAATATTCATGACATTGACTACATATTCGACAGGAACACTCCTGTCAGCATGTACGGAGATGTATATCTCGGGACTGTCCTGAACCCTCGACTGCAACGCAGCCTCGAGGTATTCAATATCTATGGGCTGATCTTCAATGAAATACTGAAGATCCTTAGTGATTGATACAGTGGTCAACGGACGGGCTGAGGACTGTGTTGTACCCTTGGGCAGCAGCAGCTTGAGCGCTGTAGGATGCACCAGGGTGGAGGTCAGCATGAAGAACAACAGAAGCAGGAATACAATATCAGACATGCCTGCACTGCTGAAGTTGACACTGACCTTATTTTTTGAGGTGATTGCCATCGGATGCTATTTTACAGGTTCGTTAAGGATATCAAGGAATTCGGTGGAGGTGGTCTCCAGCTGGAATACCACGTTCTCAACCTTGACAACAAGGGTATTGTATCCGAAATAGGCAAGAATGCCAAGGATAAGACCGCCGACAGTGGTTATGAGTGCAGTATATATACCGCCGCTGAGGATACTTATGTCAAGGCTGTTGCCTGCGAGCGACATCTCATAGAAGGCCTGGACCATGCCAATGACGGTCCCGAAAAAGCCCAGCAGAGGGGCTGCCCCGGCTATCGTTGCCAGCGTGGGAAACCGCTTCTCAAGCTTGTGAATCTCCATCCTGCCTACATTCTCAATGGCGGCAGTCACATCGGCCAGAGGCCTTCCGAGACGGGTTATGCCCTTCTCAACCATCCGTGCCTGGGGTGAAACGGTTTTCCTGCATAGCTGCAGAGCCGCATCAACCTTCCCTTCATACATGTAATCCTTGATGCGGTTCATGAAGTTTGCATCAATCCGTGTTGCCTTCTTGATGACAAGGTACCTCTCGACAAAAATATACAATGCAACAAATGAGAGCAGAGTGATGATGATCATCACCCATCCCCCGGCCAGGTAAAGATCAGCCAGTGACATTGTTGCCTCTTCGCCGGCCGGTGTGGCCGCTGTACCCTGTAATAAAATGTTAGCTAATATCATTGTCCTCGGTTTAATTGTTAACTGTTTGACTTACTATTTTATATCATCGCGCGAATATATTAAAAAAACGGCCAATATGGTTCCTAATTATGGTTATGTTCAAAAAATAGAGCGGTTGTTGAAAGGTTATTGCCCGCTGGCCGTTTCACCTGGTTCAACTTTCCTTTTTCTGCGGTCTTCAGGTTTGATGAAGAGGTTTTTGAAAGTATCGAAATCGCGCCTGTAAAAGATGCCGACGCCCTGGGTATAGGGATTCACCTGGTAGTAAAGGTTATTGTTTGACCTGTTAAAGACCTTGAACCGCAGCATCTCCGTCAGCTTCACCTCAATAGTGAACTCCCCGCTGATTGCACTGGCTTTGGTGTTATACTGGTTGCCTCCTACGTCTACGTTGCCGTTAATGGTCACTTTGTTGTTCAGCAGCTGCGTTGAGAGGGCCACCTCCACCTCCTGGTCAGTGATCTCATTCCCCGGCCTGTAGTTGAAACCTATGTCAAAGTCATTGCTGATCTGCGACAGCCAGTTGCTGAGCTGGTTTGAAAGCATCTCGGTAGTGGTGGTGACACCCAGAAACTCGGCCCCCGGCGCTGTGGTCTGCGACACCTGGCCTCCGGAACCTGAAGCGGATCCGCTGTAGAGTGTCGGATCAGGGTAGAAGCTGTTCATCACCAGGAGATATACAAACTGCCTGCTGAGCCTCTCCTCAGTGTCGGTGGCCACCCTGAGGTACTCCCTCGTCTGCTCGTCGGCAGTGGGAAGGAGTATGTCAAACTTGATTGCGGGATTCATCAGCTTGTTGCTGAGGCTGAGAACACACTCCACCGGAAGCCTTTCCGTAAGCTTCAGCTCCTGGCTGCCGTAAATGTCTGAGAGCGATGCCTTGGTCCTGTAAAGCGCCCTTATATTCAGGTTGGCATCATCAATGGCGCCGTTCCATGAAACGGTTCCGCCATTCTCCACCGTGAACCGCTTGTTGAGGATATTGCCCAGGGTGAAGAGATAATCACCATCCCTGATTACATAATCACCCACCATGCGAATATCCCCCCTTGAGCTTAGGTTTATGTTCAGCTTTCCTTCCCCCTTTCCTCTTATTACACCGCCGGTAGTGGCATCCATTATCAGCTGTACCTCTGCCTCAGGCGTGACGTCCAGGTCAAAGTTAAGCTCTATATTGCTGTTGTTTTCCTGTCTGACAAAATTACTCCCGTCCTCCTTATCCTCTGCCTTTTTCTGGTTCGGATCAATGAAAATTATATAAGGATAGTCGTTAACAGTGGCAGATGAGTTCAAAGGGACAAAAAACTCAGTGTTGGATTCCGTCCTGGCTGAGATGTTGAAAACAAGTTTTTCTTCATTACCCCTGATGCCTGCATAACCAGATGCATAAGCAGTGCCGTAGAAGCTTTCATTATCCTTTGGCCGTGTATTAAGAACAAGCATCTTCTCCATGCTAATGTCAAAACTGATGCCCATATCCTTGAATGACCGGTGTGACAGCATCCCGTTTACGGTCCCCTGGTTTTTACTTTCATCGTAGATCCTGATGTTGCGGAATGCGATACCCTGCGGGGTGAACCGGATGCTGTCAGAGAAGCTGTACCTTGTCTGAAGGAAATCGACCTTCATCGAGGCATTCTGCGCCATCACGGAGCCGGTCAGGACGAATTGACTGAGCTTCCCATGCAGTCTCACTCTGCCTGTTCCGACTCCACTGAGGCCGGAGGCAAATGATTTTACGAATGGGTTGATGATGTCAAGCGGCATATCATAGGCAGATACCGTTATGTCGGCATTCTTTGTCGAGGGTGTGTAACTGCCGCTGATATCAAAGAACCTGGTTCCTTCAAAATCATTGAAGACCTGTATGTCAGCAACCTTCTTCCGTGGGTCCCAATCGCTCTTTACGGTCAACAGACCGTATCCCTTGTTGTTCAGCATGAAGTCGCTGACCTGCACGTTGCTCTCAAAGAGCAGATTGTCATAGACGTCAGAGAGCGTAATGTTGCCTTCCATAATGCCGCCGAACAGCATCTCGGTCGATTCTTCCTGCCCTGCGGGCTTATCACGCTTAAGGTTATTGAGATATGAAAGGTTGAGCCCCTCAAAACTAAGTGCGAGCCTGTCTTCCGGTGCTGATGATAGCTTGCCGTCAAGCCTGATGTAGTTTGTCCGGCTGTTGAGCAGGATGTTGTCAAACAGAGCACTGGTGGAATCAATTACCACCCTGGCGGGACTGATATTCCATTGTGTGTGGTTGACTGTGAAATTTGATGGCAGGATACCTACTGTCAGGACAGACCTGTTCGTGTTGTTAAGGCTGAAGAAGCCCCTGGCTTTTACCTCGCCTACCGTTTTGCCGCCGTCCTGGTTATCCCACCTGATCCCCAGATCTATAGTGTCAGTGTTGCTGTTTGCCTCGAGTATGAAATTGCCCAGTTCTGACTTGTCGGGCAGCACTATGGTGTCAGCATTCAGCTCAACAACCATCTTGCCCCCGTTCACTGAGCCTGACAGGTTCATCTTGCCCAGTCTTGTTCCTGCATAGGTTATGGCATCAGACTTCAGCCCGGCAGCCATCTCTGACCGGTCAGACATGAACCGGCCCGTCACCAGGCTACCCTCGGAGATTGTTACTCCTGTCCCCAGGAATTCATTCAGCTTGTCAACCCTCTTGACGCGGGCATTAAGTGTGAACATTGCCTTTACCGCCTCTTCGCCGCTGCCTGATTGCGGTGCCCTGAACCTCGAAGGAAACAACCTGAACAGCATCGTGCCGACAGTTGACCTTATGGCGTCAAAGTTATACGGGCCCCTTATCTCCGCATCGGCGAAGTCAGATCTGAGGGTCAGCAGCGGTTCGCCGTTGACTTTGCCCGAGGTGACAAAGAAATCGTAAATGCTCAGCCGGCCCCTGGAATTAGTAAGAATGGAGTTTATAAGCCTCAGATCACCTTCGAGGTTATCCGCACCGTTACCCTTGAAGGAGGCAGTGACAAGTGCAGAGGCCGTAAAGACCGAATCCTCTTTGATAAGGTTTAGCTTGTGAAGATCAGCATGGGCGAGGTTCATTGTGAAATCAAACTCCGGCATACTCTTCTCAAGATCAAACCTCCCCATCAAATCCATGTTAATGTTCCTGTCCCTGACCGCTACGGTGCCATCCCATATACTGTCGGCATATCTCCCCTCCACCTCGACATTGCGGTAGAGGTACTGGTTTATCTCAACACTGTCGATCATACCGCTGATATTTGCCGAAAGATGCCTGAATGACTGCATTGACCCGTCAATGTCAGCATGCATCCAGAGACCTCCGAACATCTCACTGTTCCTGGTGACATATCCCAGGTCTACGGCACTGGTTCTGAGAAAACCCTTGAAACTGAACGTGTTCCTGCCGTCAGGCCTTAATGACAGGTCTGTAGAGAAAGTGCCTCTTTCGGTAGAAAGCTTTCCGAATGAAACGAAATCGGTGGTGAACCCGGTAAAACTGCCCTTGTATGAAATGAGCCCCAGGTCATGAGCTACCATGGGAAGCTTTAAAGGCGCTTTGCCGGGGATTGAGAATAACTCAATATCCCTGGCGCTGGTTCTCATGTCGGTGAAATCTATGTAGAGATAACTGTCATTTACTGACGGGAGCCCCGAGACGTCAAAATCAAACCTCAGCCTGGTTGACGCTGCATAATCGATCCTGATATTCCTCCCCTTAAGTTCCGCCACGGTACCGCTGACCCTGCCTGACAGAGTGATGTTCTCACTTATGCCTCCAAGGGGCCTGACAAAGTAGGAGAGGTCAGAGAGATCCACAAATGAGTTATTGAACTGCAGATCCATTTTGACCCTGTTGATGAAATCTGACCAGGCCGCCGTATCCTGTGGCATAAGAAGAATCTTCCCCGCTGAGACGGCACTTGAATCGGTGATAAGGTCAACCTCCCGGAAGAACAATCCTTCCCGGCCAATGGCAGCATTCATGTCAAGGCTCAGTATATTAAAACCGCCTGCCTCAGTGAAGTCGAGCCCCCTGATGACCATGCTTACGGAGTCCGGAATAATGGTGAGATCCCTTAATCTTGCATCGATGGAACCGAGTCTCATGTTTCTGAAGTTGACACTGCCCCTCTGTATGCCGGAAGTATCAAGCCTGCTGACAAGCGAGAAGGCCCCGTCAGATATGTCAATATCAGTGAAGCTTATATGGATGCCCCTGGTTGTGTCCTTTTCGGCATCTCCCCTGAGGATATTTATGTACTGTGTCAGGTTCGTCACACCTGAAGTGTCGGTGATAATCCTGAAGTCGGGTTCGAGCAGCCTGGCCCTGCCGAACCTGAAGTCCTTCTCCGACGGGTTGAACCCGCGTACTCTCAGATCTACTCTTCTGACTGCCAGAAGCGTATCCCCGTTTTGGTCGGAGAAGAGCACATCGCCCAGCATTAGTTTACGAAACATTCTGTACCTGACCTCTCCTATGGTAATCTCCGCGCCTGTCTTTTGCGTTATGACATGCGTAAGCCGGTTAACCGAGAAGGTTTGAAAGGCAGGGGTCTGAAGCAGAATGAACACAATAAGCGGCACCACAACAAGCACCGCTGTTATGACAAGAAGGACCCTTACGATTTTTTTAATAATTTTGGCCATTCATGATAGAATTCCCGCCGCAGGCGAAGGTACTAAAAAAGAGTGATACAAATATGACGCCAGAGATAACGATCCTTGCCATAGAATCATCCTGCGACGATACTTCGGCTGCGGTCATCAGCAATGGTTACGTGCTTTCAAACCTGATTGCCAACCAGGCTATCCACAAGGCTTACGGTGGTGTGGTGCCCGAACTGGCCTCCAGGGCACACCAGGCAAACATCGTCCCGGTTGTGCACCAGGCGCTCTCTGTCGCAGGCAAGAGAGCCGACGAGATAAGCGCCGTGGCCTTCACCAGGGGCCCGGGACTGCTTGGCTCACTGCTGGTGGGCACATCGTTCGCCAAAGGATTTGCCCTTGTGCGAAACATACCTCTGATAGAGGTTAACCACCTCCAGGCACACGTGATGTCTCATTTTGCCATGGAGCAGGGGAGAGAGAATCGTGTACCCCGATTCCCCTTCCTTTGTCTTCTGGTGTCGGGCGGACACACACAACTCATAGTCATGCGTGACCACTTTTCGATGGAGCTTATTGGCAATACCATTGATGACGCTGCCGGGGAGGCTTTCGACAAGTGCGCCAAGGTGATGGGACTGCCGTATCCCGGCGGCCCGGTCATAGACCGACTGGCTGCTGAGGGCAACCCGGAAGCCTTCCGCTTTGCAAAACCGAGGATACAGGGACTGAACTTCAGTTTCTCAGGACTCAAGACCAGCTTCCTCTATTTTCTGCGCGACAGGGTAGGCGAGGATCCGGATTTTATCTCCAAAAACCTCAATGATCTTGCAGCATCGCTGCAGCGAACAATAATCGAAATACTTATCGGGAAGCTGGTACGTGCCTCAAAGGAGACAGGCATTACCGAGATTGGCATCGCAGGAGGTGTCTCGGCTAACTCAGGCCTCAGGAACGCGGCAGGGAGGGAGGCTCAGAAACGGGGATGGAACCTGTTCCTGCCCGAGTTCCGGTACACAACAGACAATGCGGCAATGATCGGGATAACCGGCTACTATAAATATCTCAGGAAGGAATTCACGGATCACAGCGTAACCCCTCAGGCACGCATCGATTTCTGAATAGTCACTCCGGAACTGTCAGTCGTGATAAAAGGCCTCCCGGCCGGGAAAGTGAAAGCGTTTACGCGCAATATTTTCAGGATAGAGAAAATATTCAATATCGGCTTCGGCACAGTGTCTCCCCTCACCGTCGTAGAGATTGCACCTGTACATCCCGCTCTTCTCCTGAAGTGTGACCAGCTCGGCCTCAATCCTCACCGTGCCCTTGCTGATATAAACCGGTTTAAGGTATCGTACGGTCATTGACGAGGTCACTCCCGAGGTTTCTGCCGTCACGTATATACACCAGGCCCCCGCTTCGTCAAGCAGGGTTGCTATGATGCCGCCGTGCAGCACATTCATGTACCCCTGGAAATGGGGCAGCGGATCCCAGTAAGCTATGAGCTTTCCATCCTCCTCCTCAAAGGTGAGCTTGAGCCCGATGGGATTCCCGGGACTGCATCCGAAACAGTGGTACATATCCGCATCAAACGGATTCCTGATTTTTTTTCTCCCTGTCATTTTTACGTTGCTTCTTTCTTTTTTGCTGTGCCATCCATGCGCTCAGGTAAAGTAAGGATATTGCCAGGTAAAACACCCCGATGGTGAGCGTGACCAGGGCCAGCGGCAGCGAGGGCTCCTCCCTGGGGGTATATGCCATCTTCATGCGGTAGCTGTAGCCGAAGATTGTCATGCAGATGACAATTATAGCCAGCGCCAGTCCGAGGAACACAATTGTGCCGTCAATGACGGTGGTGCTCTGGTAAATAGGACTCTTTTTGAAGGCGGAGTAGGTCGTCCTTGCATATGCCTCAGCCCTCTTCCTCGCTTCCGCCTGCCTGTAATCAACCCATGCCTGGTAGTTCTTTCGTGCCTCCTCTTCCGTTATATTGCGCCCGTGTGGATGGCTCGTGAGATACTCATAAGCCTCTGTGATTTTGATGAACATCTCCGGCGCATCCACAGAATGATTCCTGTCAGGATGATATTCCATGGCCTTCCGGCGGTATGCCTTTCTGATCTCATCGTCGGAAGCACCCTGCCTTAATCCAAGCAGCCTATAATAATCCCAGAGATTCATTTTCCTTAAGGTGTCACTAAATAAGAGCTTTTTTTTATCCGTCGAATATCTGCATCGCTTGTTTTTTCGTTGTTTCTTATAAATTTGCAATTTAAACTGATTCTAAATAACCATCCTGATGGATAGCTCCCGGATTCTTTTTGCCTTTAGTATCACTCTTTTTGCTGGGCTTGCCACCGGGATAGGGGGACTGATTGCATTCTTTGCCAGGAGAACCAAGACAACCTTTCTTGCTTTTTCACTGGGATTCTCTGCCGGGGTGATGATCTTCATCTCGTTTACCGAAATACTTACCGAATCGGGCAACATCATGAGGCTCAACTACAACGCCGATACGGCCGCGTGGCTGACCTTCCTCTCTTTTGTCGTCGGTATTGGGCTTTCCGCGGTCATTGACAAGATACTTCCCTCCGAGGGCAACCCTCACGAGCTGAAGAGGGTGGAGCAGATGAATCCCGGGACGAGAGACCCTGACAAACCCGAATGCCAGGGCAGGAAACAACAGCGCTACGGCAGGACCGGCCCGAGAGACCCGAAGCTTATGAGAATCGGCATGTTCACTGCCATTGCCATAGGGGTGCATAACTTCCCCGAGGGGATAGCCACATTCATGTCCGCTATGTCTGATGTGACTGTCGGGATAAGCATTGCAGTAGCCGTGGCAATTCACAATATACCTGAGGGAATAGCGGTATCGGTGCCGGTATTTTATGCAACGGGATCGAAAAGAAAGGCCCTGCTCTGGTCCGTGATGTCAGGATTCTCTGAACCGATAGGAGCCATTGCAGGTTATTTCATTCTGACTCTTTTCAACAGTGACATAAGCCTCGGATATGTTTTCGGTATGGTGGCAGGCATAATGGTATATATCTCCTTTGACGAGCTTTTGCCCGCCGCGCACAAGTACGGGAAACATCACGTTGCTATCTACGGCCTTATCAGCGGGATGGTTGTGATAGGGCTGAGCATTATCCTTCTCGGTTAACTGCCGCCCGGCACGCATCGAGCATATCAGTATGCATGCCGCCAGCCCGCACAGCCCGGCCGGCATCCGCAATAAGGCCCGCCGGCTCCTGGCCCTCTGCCAGCCAGGGCACTTTAACAAGATAATATTTCCTTGAATGTCAGTGACTTATATGGGCAGTTTCTTCAGGCACATGCCTATGCCTGAAAAGAATGGCGAACAGGATCGCAACCACGAGGGAATACCCGGCAAAGGAAAACCAGATACCCGGCCAGTCTTTGACAAGACTTACCGGGTCTTCAAACCACTTCTGAATAACCTGCCCGGCAATAAGATTTCCAAGCACGGCGCCTATCCCGTTGGTCATCAGCATAAAAACACCCTGTGCCGAAGCAGTGATCTTTGAGTCAGTGTTTTTTTCCACAAACAGGGCTCCCGATATGTTGAAGAAATCAAATGCCATTCCGTAAACAATGCAGGAGGTGATTATCAGTATGAAACCTGTGACGGTATTGCCGGCCAGGCCGAACAGACCGAAACGCAATACCCATGCTGCCATACTGAAGAGCATCACTTTCTTAATGCCGAAATATCTCAGGAAAAATGGAATCGAGAGGATAAACAGGGTTTCGGATATTTGTGATATTGAGAGTATTATAGTGGAGAAGTTATTGATGAGCCCGCCTTTCGGGAAAACAGTGGCATCCTGCAGAAAACTGTCGCCGTAGGCATTGGTCAGCTGAAGGGCACCGCCCAGCAGCATGCTGAAGATAAAAAACAACAGCATCTTCTTTTGCCGGAACAGCACAAATGCGTTTAACCCCAGTCTCTCAACCAGGGTCTTCTTTTCCGTTGAATCGCTTTCTACTTTATTTACTGCCGGCAACATGAAGAATGAAAAGAGAGCCAGGCAGAATGCGGAAACTGCTGCTATAATGAATGAGACCCTGATGCTGTATCCCAGGCCCCAGGGTTTGGTGAAGAAGTTTGTCACCCACATTGCCATGATAAAGCCTACCGTACCCCACACCCTGATCGGCGGGAAGTACTCAGTGGGCTCTTTACCTTCGCTTTTCAGCAGCCTGAAACCGATGGAGTTGTTCAGGCCGATGGTCGGCATATAGAAGCACATCGCAAGAAGCAGAAGCCAGAAGAAGGGCAGCGGTGCCTCAATCAGCGGCAGGAAGAGCATTGTTGCCCCGAACATCAGGTGAAGTATCGCGAAGACGTAATTTGCCTTCCATTTATCGGCGACAATACCGAACAGTGTAGGCATGACAAGTGACGCGAATCCCATGGTTGAGAATACCAGGCCAAACTCAGCGCCGTTCCATTGTTTCTCCACGAACCCGTAATGACCCAGTGTCATCATCCAAGCCCCCCACATAAAAAACTGGAGGAAGTTCATAATGATAAGCCGCTGCTTTAGTCCCATAGCCTTATATTATCTGGATTGGTTAATCTGCGAATATAGCAAGGTATTCTTTTCAGCCCGACGGTGCCGTGAGAATTTTAACAAAAAGGGATCATATCAGCAAAGCGTCATCTGTCAGCCTGTACCGAAGAGCCTGTCACCTGCATCACCGAGCCCCGGCACGATGTATCCCTTCTCGTTGAGATGGCTGTCGAGTGCCGCGAGGTAGATATCCACATCGGGATGTTCCATCTCCACGCGTTGTACCCCCTCGGGTGCCCCCACGATGCATACCAGCCTTATGGTAACCGCCCCTCTCTTCTTTACTGCTCCGATGGCAGCGCTGGCGCTGCCACCCGTGGCCAGCATCGGATCAAGCACCATGACTACCGCATCAGAAATATCAGCAGGGAATTTGGCATAATACTCGGTTGGCGCCAGCGTCTCATGATCACGTACCAGTCCTATATGTCCGACCCTGGCAGTAGTGATCAGGCTGGTGATTCCGTCAACCATGCCAAGCCCTGCCCTGAGCACGGGTACCAGGATGATCTCCCTGGAAAGCTCCGAGGTGACGCACGAGGAGATGGGGGTGTCAATGATAACCTCCCTCAGGGGAAGGTCCCTGGTGATCTCATAGGCCATAAGCCCTGCGATCTCATTGATGTTCTGCCTGAAATCGCGGGTCCCGGTCTCCTTCCTCCTGATAAGCGACAGCTTGTGTGTTATCAGGGGATGATTTATAAGCTTGAGCATCGTCCGGCTTCTGGTTTTATGATTTTCATTCAGCCTTTGCACTGGCTGCTGTGGACTACTTGATGAACTTATAGGTAAGTCCCACACCAATAACTTCCTTGAACTGGGTTCGTTTGCCCATAATAGCCTCACCCCCGGAGCCTTCGTCAACCTTGATCAGAATATCGTCATCATAGAGCAGGTGCGTATTCACGGTGGCTGAGATGAATTCATTGACTTTCAGCACTATCAGCATTTCCCAGCTCACATCAATGTTCTGGGGATTGTTGAGGTAATTCGAGAAGAGGTCGAGTTTGGTAAGGAAGTTGACGTTCTTCAGTATCTCATCCTTCTTGTATGCCGCATTGAGATAGGCGCCAAGCTCCGCCCTGAACTTCTTGCCCGGTTCAACGCCGAAAGCACCCGCAGCTGACAGCAGATCGTCATTGACAAAGGTATTCTTGGAGGTCAGGGGCGAAAGAAAGAGGGAAAACTCCGGTGTCGGCTTATAGTCCATACCAAGCGAGAAGAGCAGATAGGCCGGAGCCAGGAGATCGGAAATCTTATCTTCAGTGTTTGGATAGTTGTACCCGGGAGTCATCTGTGTCTTGAAGCTCATCAGTGCTGAATAGAACCACTTCCCGGACCCCTGCCTGCCATATTTCGACTGGAAGTCGATCCTGTCATCGGTCTTGACCCAACCGAGGTCACTGCCTTGCTGCACCATCTTCCCGTAGCCTATGGTCAGGGCATTATCCCATGCCGATTTGTCCTTTTTATAATTCGCTCCAAGGCTTAACAGACCGTTCAGCGCAACGGAGTTCTGTCCGCCTGCCGCCCAGTTGGTGAATGAGCTCTGAGCCATGTTCAGGGATAGTACGCCGCTGTTCTGCCAGTACCTAACCGTGTCTGCCTCCTGGCCCAGCGCAGTTAAATTCATTCCGGCAAGCATTATTAATGATGATAATGCAATGATCGTTCTTTTCATTTCGATATGTTTTTATGCAATTGTGCTTAAAGTTATTTGACATGGATCAGCCATGTCATTGCACGGCTCCACCCGGTTTTATTTGCTGTCAAGGGTCCCGAAGACCTTGCGGAGAATGGGCGTCACCCTGGCCGAGACCTCTTTCCTGATCTTCAGCTCTTCACCCTCCAGCTTGAGGAACATCCCCTCGAGGGCCTTGCTGGTCAGGAAGTTGTCAAGGTCGGTGGTGACAGGCTTGAAGCCTGCCAGCCTGCCGGCAATGCTGTTCGCCACAATATTCCATTTTTCAATCAGGGTCGTCCATGACTCCTGAGCGGATATCCCCCCGATTATCTCCTTGTTTGTAGAGGCGGATATCTTTGGTCCGTAAAGGGAGTAAAGTTCGTTCCAGGTTGTTTTTCTGAGGTATTCCGTTGCCGCGTTGTCTGCGCCGTGAAGGATATTGTAACCGTCAGCTATGGTCATCTGCGTCACTGAACCGGCAAAGATGGGGGCTACCTCACGGGCGGCATCCTCTGCCGCCCTGTTGATGCTGAGAATGACATTCTCAATGAGCTGTTCACCGCCGGGTATCCTTCCGATGTTCTCCACGATCACCCTGGCCTCATCCGGCAGGGGTATCTTCACGGAAAGGTCACCGTAATAGCCATCCTCCGAAGAAAGCCTGTCAGCGGCATTCCCTGCGCCCACCTTCAGTGCCTCCTTCAGGCCGCTGATAATATCACCCTCAGTGAGCTCCTGCACTGCAGAGGTCGTCTGCAGAATGTTCATCAGCTCCGCACAACCTGTTAAAAGGAACAGGGACAGAAACAGCGCTGCGACCCTGTGTTTCAGGGTAAAGGCATCCGGGATTCGCATCGTCAGATTGCCTGGTATGGGATAAGTGTCTGTGTCTCTCCCTCAGTTTCCCTGATTTCGAGTACCTCTATCACAACATACTGGCTCATGCCTCTCCACGGAAGTGGTTTTATGTACTCCTTATAGCGGAGCTCGACGAACTTTCCGCTGGCTCTCTCGAGGACCTGGGCGAGGCTGTCATTTGTGATGCTGAATTCAAATTCGTTGCTCTGTATCGCTCCGGGTGCAGGTGTTTTGAACCCGGTCTGAATAAGCCTCCCCTCCCAGGTCTTGAAGATGTAACCTTTTCTGACAAGATAGTTGAGGTCGCCCGCCTTGACTCCCTCACCGAATACAAAGTAATGACGCCACCAGAAAAGCCCGGCACCAACAATCACCACCAGTACGAGAATTATCCTAAGCGCTTTTTTCATTATCGTCATCCTTATCCTTTAGTCTTTCCTTTACTTCGGCAAAGGTGGCCTTCATGGTGTCCCAGATTGAGTCGGCGCCCTCCTTCACGGCATCCCAGGCTTCACCACCCGACTCCTTGAGGTCCTTCAGCTTTGACTTGCCCTCATCCATTTTGAGCTCAAGTTTGTCAATGTTATCCTGGTATTTCAGTTTTGCCTCCGAGGTGGCATTCTTTGCTTTCTCTTTGAGCCTGTCAATATCAGCTCTCCATTCATCCAGCTGAGATTCGATTTTGCGCTGGTAGTTTTCTTTTTGTTCCTGATTTTCCATAATAAATATTGTTAAGAGGTTATTAATCTGCGTTCACCTGAAGATAAGGCCTAATACAGTTTAACGGTGTTCAGCTTATCAACGTAAGTCTGCACCACAGCCTGTTGTTCGTCTATCTTTGTCCTCATCGCGGCCTGTTCCTGCTCATTCACCGGGATTGCCCTGTCAGCCTGGTCAATATCCGATTTTGCCTTTTTGATCCTGTTTTCGCTCTTGTTGATCTCTTTCTGCAGCTTCTTGCGTCTCTTTTCGAGCTCTTTGACCTGGGCCGATGCGGCATCCCTGCCCGCGCCCACCGGCATGGCAAGCATCTCGGTATTTTTTCTCATGATCTCACCGGAGAGCTGACTCAGTTCATTGTGTTTTACAACGAGTCTGTCCTGTTCGTCACTAATGGTTGTCCTGTTGGTTTTTGCCTTCTTCTCGGTGCGTACCTTGTTGTTCTCCAGGCTGCCCAGCTCCTTTTCGAGATCGCGCAGTTTCTTCTCCTCGGCCTCGAGCTGACCCTTGATGACTTCAATATACTCAGACCTGGCAAAATCTTTGAGGTAATTCCTTGCAGCCGTAAGCTTGATGTCTCCTGCAGCAGGCTCTATGTACTGGTCTTTCTTCAGCTCAATGGTTACCAGGAGCCTGCTCAGCGTGTCTTCGTTCAGGAGCCGGCTGTAGATGTTGACAGGGGCGGAGGAGACCTCCTTTACGATCGCTCCGAAGATCGTCATCTCGCCGTCTTCCGTCTGCACCTTCGACTTGGTCCCGGTCTCCTGCAGCTTCACCCAGTTTTTGAGAGTATTGTCAAAATTGGCTTCCGGAATGGTCACATTGAAACCCGGATAGAGGTAGTTGCCTAACCGGATGCTGTCCTCGAGCACAAGGATGGGCTTCTGCGCATTCATCGCAGGGACCGTCAACATCAGTAACAGAAGGGAAATCAGGGTAGAATTTTTCATCATGCATTTAATTTAGGTCAACCCATAAAGGTAGTTTTTTTTCAGAAAATCTACAAGTATAAATGGCAAAAATCAGTACGGGAGCATCACTCTTCATATCCCGCCAGGCCGAGCGCTCTGGAAGTGGCCCTTTCCCCCTCCCTGATGATCTCGGCCGCCTTGTAAAAGTCGTATATTCCGTAAGCTTCCCTTGATACATGAACCATAATCTCTATGGGGTGATTCTTCAGGGTGAGGGCGCCTATCTGATTTAGCATTATGCTTATGCTTCGGGTATTGAGATTGAAGAGGCCGATCTCGTCCTTTTTATTTTTGGGAATCGGTTTGTCTGCCTTATGCATTATGCTTTTTATTCTTTTCAGATACCTGTTATCACTGATTGTTTCTTCAGTTTTTTCCGGCATGTCGTGGGGTATGTCGGCATTGACGTCGACTACGGCGAGAAGGTCGCCTTCATTCCTCTTCACCCTGTTGATCGGAATAGGATTGACAAGCCCGCCATCGACATAATAATCTCCGCCTATCAGGAACGGCTGGAAAACCGTAGGTATAGATATGGAAGCCCTTATGGCATCGAACAGGTTGCCGCTGGTGAAAACCTTTTCTTTCCCCCTGATAAAATCGGTTGCAACAGCACAATAGGGTATCAGAAGATCCTCTATGTTCCTGTCGGGAACAATCTCCTTTATCCGGTCAATGATCTTGTTTCCCTTGACAAAGCCTTTGCCGCTGATGCTGATGTCAGTCAGCTTCAGCACCTCCATGACGTCAAGAGTGGCCACCCACTCCTCAAACTCCTTCAGCTGGCCCGAGGCGTAGATGCCGCCGACGAGGGCACCCATGGATGTGCCGGCCACGGAGGTGATCTTATAACCTTCGCGCTCAAGTACATTTATAGCTCCAATATGGGCAAAACCCCTTGCCCCGCCGCTGGAGAGAACCAGTGCAACGTTTTTTTCCATGCTTCTGTTACTTAATCTGTTTTTTATTGACAAGCTCTTCTGACAGGCTGCCGAAGAACATGAGGTTTTCATTCTTCGTCCCCGGAGTAACCTCACAGCCGGCAGAAAGTATTGACCTGCCTGCAGCCTCCCTGAAAAATGAGATGGTACTTTCACGTATCTCTTCCTGATTGCCATCCTGTATCACCGATACGGGATCACTCTTGCCTGAAAAGACCTGTCTTGCCGAGAGCATCTTTACCGCCTCCGTCACAGGCCCTGTACGGTGATCGATATCAATTATGTCGGCACCGGTCCTGATCACGTCAGGCAGTATGGCCGATATGTTTCCGCATATATGTATTTTGGCATAAGCTCCAAGCGAGTGAATATGGTCTGCAAGGGCTTTCTCACGCTCAAAACAAAACTCATTGTACAGCTCGGGAGAAATGAGTGAGCAGACGGAGTCGCCGATGCCTATGCAGTGAGCTCCGGCACTTACCTGGAGGGTGATGAACTCCATCGCGCTTTCGGTGATGATATCGAGAGCTTTGTGCACCCTCTCAGGGTACTCATAAAGATCTGTCATTGCAAGGTTGATGTCCCTTATGTCACAGTACTCCGCCAGCGGTCCCTCTACCCAACCGGCGATGAAAAAGTTACCTGATCTCTGTCTGACGTATTCCCTGATCTCGAAGAGTCGCTCCCTCATGCGAGGGTGATCCTCTGTCCTCAGCACCCTCATCCGGTCGATATCTCCCGGCTCCTCAATGGCATAACTGATTACCTTGGGAAGGTCATCGTCAGGATATGAGAGTATGGTGCCGTAGGCCTCGGCCTCGGCATAAGGGTCTGACATCGTGTTGACCCAGTCGGACCCGAAGTCGGTTGCACACCTGATGTTTGCCATGCATTTGTGGGCGGCACTGAGACAGAAATCCCTGTACCTTACCCCGGCATATCGCGCTGCAAAACGCATCAGGATAGGGTGGAAGGGGACCCTGTCAGTGCTTCTGCCCTCTATGAATCCGACAGTTCTTTCAAATGAGTTCATTCCGGTATGCTTTTATCAGACTCCGGCTACCCGGCGCTTGTATTCCGCCAGGGCCTCGTCAAGCCTCTCCCTCGCTGTATTGTCACCCGGAACGTTATGACTCGGATGAATGTATAACTTCACTCCCCTGTCAGCGAGTATCTCAGCCACTGTGGTGATGGTCATCCAGACACATGTGACAAAGGCCATGGTTGAAACCGGACCGATCTTGTCATAATGGTTCTTAAGCGTGACGGAGGCATCCTCGAGCGGAGCACAGGTATCCACTACGATATCGGCTATGTCAAAGATGGTCTTTCCCGAGGTGTGCCGGGTCTTCTTTCCCATGGCTGCAGCCGCCGAACCGAAGACAACGACCTTCATTCCCCTTTTCTTTGACTCAAGGGCGATGTCGATGTTGACATTGTTGATGCCCGAGTGGGAGAAGAGCCACATCGTGTCACGCTGATCGAAGGTATATCCTTTCATTATCTCAACTCCGTATCCCTCAACCCTCTCAAGGAAGACGAACTGGTGCACTCCCATCTCGCCGGTGATGTGAGTGAAGAAACTCAGGGGGATCTCAATCATGGGATGGAACCCTACAAAGCCTCCGATCCTCGGATACATCTCCTCTATTGGCAGCGTGGCATGGCCGCACCCGAATGTGTGAACCCAGCGACCTGATTCAATGGTGTCAGCCATGGTTTCCGCTGCCTTGCGGATATTATCCATCTGTGTCTCTTCAATGCGGGACATTACATCCCTGGCGTTTTTCAGCCATTCCTGTGCAAGCATAGTCTCAAGTTTTATAAAGTGGTTATTTGTTTTGTTTTAATCTTCTGAAAATGACGGCAGCAATTGCAACCAGGATGATCAGCTCAGCGAAAGTAAAGGTTGTCAGATGTTTTATCCCGTAATTCTCCGCAACCAGTCCCATCGAATAGTTGACCAGCATATTTCCCAGCAGGGCGATGACAAGGACGAAGCTGAAGGCGGTGCCTGAAATGTGGGGATACCTGTTGCCGACAAACCCGAGCATGGTGGGAAACCCGGCTGCGACGCCCGCGCCAATGAGAAATAAGCCGGCTGCCGCAGGAATCATTGATCCGCTCAGTCTGAACAGCATGAGTGCGACAAACGTTATGGCAAAGGATGTATAGAGTAGGGTCCTTGCGGGCATCTTCCTGAAGATGCTGCCTATGAGCAGCCTCATGACAGTCATGCCTGCGATGTATGCTGACAGCCCCATCAATGCGGCACTCTGCGGCGCCGCCACCCGTTCCATCAGGTAAGTGGTGGTCCAGTTGTTTATCAGTCCCTCGAAGGCACTCTGGAAAAAGAGGAAGAAAGCGATCATCAGCAGGGTGAGGTCCTTCATCATGAGCCCGATCTGTTTCATTGAGAGTCCTTCTGCCTGTTTTGCAGGCGGGAACCTTACGATAAGGAAAAGGACCGTTGCAGCCAGCGCTATAAATCCCGTGGCAGCAACGATGACCTGAAAGTCAAATGATTGCTTCAGAACACTCAGCAGCAGGGGCATGCCCAACGCACCAATGCCGAAGAAGACACCCAGGAGACTCAGGTCAGCTCCCTTGCCTGTGGTGCTGATATCAGCAACCACGGCATTGGTGGCACCGTTGACTGCACCGCCACCGATGCCAATGAGAAATACCGAAAGGGTCAGTATCCATGCCGTATGCGTGAAGGCAAGCCCCTCAAAGCCTGCAAACATGAGCACTGAGGAGATTGCAAGCAGCACCCGGTAGCCGTAGCGGTCACAAACCGGACCGAACAGGAGGGACCCGGCTATAATTCCTATGGGGAGTATTGAAAAGAGAGTCCCGGCCTCAACGGCGCTGAGAGAGTGTCTTATCCTCAGGTCTGGCAGTATTGCTCCCAGTGTTATAAGTCCTATTCCGAATAACAGCATGCCGAGGCATGCCGACCAGAAAACGAGTCGTCTGTTGTAGGTTCCGCTCATGAGTTGCCTCTTTGTTCCTCAAGGTTTTTCATGGCCAGGAAACCTGCACCGTAAACACCGGCATCGCCGGCCAGTGCCGAGGGCTCAAAGCTCACCTGCCTGATGCTGATAGGCTGGGCCCATTTCTCCGCCTCCTGCTTTATGGCAGGTATGAGCTCCAGCGCCGGCCCGAAGACACCCCCGCCGAAGATGATCTTTTCAGGATTGAAAAGGCTTACCAGGTTCGCGGCGGCCATGCCCCAGAATTCGACAGCCTGCTCGATTATTTCTGTGGCATGGGGGTCTCCCTTGCGCCAGGCATTGAACACATCCTGCGCGGTGATCTTCTCCGACACCGTTTTTCTCAATTCACCCTCATACTCCTCATGTTTGTCGAGGAACTCGGCAGCCTGCCGTGCTATGCCTCCGCCTGATGCATAGTACTCAAAGTTGCCGCAGATGGCATACCTGCTTTTAAACGGTCTTGCCAGTGCCATCCATCCTATTGCACCTGCAATATCATGGGCTCCGCGGAGGATATTGCCGTTCACGGTGATGCCGGCACCTATCCCAGTGCCTATGGCAAGGTAGATGGCATCCCTGCAGTCACGGGCATTGCCTTTCCATATCTCACCTGAGATATAGCATGACCTGTCACTCTCTATGAAGACAGGTATCCCCTCTGCGATGGTCATTACCTCCTTAAGCAGGGGATAATCATCCCAGCCCGGGATGTTGGGCGCCCATACCGTTCCTCTTTCCCGGCGGCTGATCCCGGGCACGGAAAGCCCAATGGCTTCCACAGTGTCTCCCTCACGGGCCGCCCTGGCCAGCATCAGTGCCGCAGTGACCGTTATAAGGTTACCCACCTCTGTGCCTCTGCGATTGTCAATGGCCAGTGTCTCCTTGTCCCTTATGTTGCCATCACGGTCAAACCGTGCAAAAGCAACCTTGGTTCCTCCCAGATCTATTCCCAGCAGTGCCATAATATCAGTTTTGAAATTCCATCTTACCGTTAAAAAACAGTCCCTTTAAATCCATGTTGCTGTCAGTCATTATAAGATCAGCCCTGGCTCCCGGTGCAATCCGACCCCTCTCTGATGCCCTGATCAGCTGCGCCGGGTAGAGCGAGGCCATTCGTATGGCTTCGTAAAGATCAATGCCCGCATGACGGACACAGTTTTTCACGGCATCAAGCATAGTAAGCTTCGCGCCTGAGAGAGTCCCGTCAGGCAGCGTGTAACGGTCAGGCTGCAGGACATGCCGGTAGGCGCCCAGGTCATTCTCTTCAACGGCGTCTGATACCAGCAGGAGCCTCTCCCTCATTATCTTCTTTGCTATTGCCAGCATGGTGTAGTCGACATGTATCCCGTCCGCAATGATGCTGGCCCGGGCAGTGTCAGAATTGAACACCGCGCCCGGCAGCCCGGGGTCACGGTGATGAATGGGAGACATCGCATTGAAGAGATGTGTTGTTGTCTCAATGCCCGCAGCAAAGCCTTCGGAAGCTTCCACGAAGGTGGCGTTGCTGTGGCCCGCAGAGACGGTTATGCCATGATCTTTAAGAACCTGTATTACTTCAGGGGTGCATACCTCCGGCGCTACCGTCATCATCCTTATCGTGCCTCCTGCCTCAGCGAGAAGATCGTGCACGATCTCTGTCGCCGGCACCCGGATAAGCTCCTTCGCGTGAGCCCCCCTCTTTGCATGGCTGATGAAGGGCCCTTCAAGGTGTAACCCCAGTACTGCGGGATGAGGGTGCTCCCTGACAGCCCGGAAGGCATCATGGTATACCTCCATGGTATTCGTCGGCAGCGCAATGAGAAAACCTGTGGTGCCGGTGGCCAGTATTGACCCGGTTATGACAGCAAGGGCTTCCGGAGTCGGATTGGAAGAGAAGAGATACCCACCGCTTCCGGCTATCTGCAGATCGATCAGGCCTGCCGTTACAAGCATCCCATGGCAATCAACCTGCTGCGCTCCGGCAGGTACTGAGGCCGGATCGATAAAACCGGCAATCAGATTTCCTTCAGTCAGAAGCACCTTGTCACTCACAAGCTCCGTCCCGGTGAAAAAGAGTGCATTGAAAAAAGCTGTCTGCCCGGTTGTTGCTTCAGGCCTGTTCATCGAATTCATATTTCCCTCGCGCATTGTCAATCACTCTTGCTTACCTTAGGGTCAAGGTAGTATAATTTTAAAGAATTTATTCTCCATAGGTAAAATCTTTGTTGAAGGATTTTCTGCCTGACGACCTGTGACATCAACTTCAGTGATGTTCAGAGACTGACCAGTCAGGCCGTTTGCAAGATTCAATTCGGTTTCCCGGCCTCCTGTCTCCCTCAGGTGGATGATGAGGGATTTCCCGGTTCCGTCATCAGGCCTGGCACTAATGAGGATGACATTTGTGGGCCATCCGGTGATAAATGACCCCTCCCTGAGTTCATCACCGGATCCGCCACCAGGCAATATCCGTGTCAGCAGGGGCACCCTCGCGCCCCACCCGAAGCGAGTGGCAAAGTCGTTTCCCCTGTCAGCCGACGATGTCAGGTAGTAGGTCCAGGTGTGTCCTCCTCTCTGGTCGGCATTGAAGTTGGTCACCCAGTAGTTGTTCATTGGCCATGAATAGACATGTGGTGTCTGGGGCAGAGCCCCTGCCTCGTACCTCCCGGTATTGATTGCACCGAACTGCATCAGGGGCATCTCGTTGCTGCCCAGCACAATCTGCATCGCATCATTGCGTACCGCGGTGAAATTTTGTACCGTATACCAGTCGTTCGACGATCCCCTGATCTGATCCCTGCCGGTCTCAATCACACCACCCGCTACTTCGGTAAAATGCCTCCCGTTCTCCGCGGCAAAGGGAAATGCGATGTAGAAGCTTTCGGGATCCGTAATGCTTTTCTTGACAATCGAATATGCCATATCTATCCGCTTGGCATTGTTGAAGGCCCTGATTTCAAATGTGAAACCACGCGGACCGATTGCTGTCTCAGTCTCTCCGCAGAACCTGATGCTGTTCCATATCTCACCTTCGGTTGCAGATTCAAACCATACCGTGTCAAGCGGTTTCCTTGTGAAATCATTCAGCATCCTGCCCTCCATCTGCGACCGGTTGCCAAGCTGCTCTAAAATGAACTCACCCATTTTATGCTCCGCTTTTTTATCAACAAGTTCAAGTGACAGCTCCTTGTCATAAAGCGAACTGATTATCCCGGAATCAAAGTCGGTTTCAATCCTGTACCATTCGTTCTCAAGTGTTTCCGCTGCCAGTGGCACTGCCCGCATACTCTCACCGGCCTCCGGCTTAATAAGGTACTTTTTAAACCCGAAGGCCGGGATCTCATTGAACCAGATTGCCCAGTAGGTACCGTCAGACCTGGATGAAAGGGGTTGTGTTGACAGCCGGTTGCCATCATGATCGTAAACACCGGCTTTCATGCCCCGCGGTACAATCTGATGATCAATATAGACCGTTGCCAGGCCTGACCTGCTCCAGTTCAGCGTGTTGAACACAACCAGCGAAGGCTCCGCCTCATTCCTTACAAAGTCCTGTAACAGTCCCATTGCCACCTCCCCCAGGGAGGCGGTCCTTCGCGTGGCCTCCCACGCATACGATTCTTTCAGGGCCCGCTGCTCCATGGTGGGCTGGCTGTAAGGTTCCCGAACGCTTTCAGAATATCCTGTGGTATGCTCGGTATAGAAAAGCAGGGCTTCGTTGGTCAGGTCTATGTCACCGGGGGTTCTGTCCGGCAGCCTTATCCCGGCTACGGCAGCCATGGAAAGCCCTCCGGTGTTTGCCAGCAGCGACGCCGATGCGGTCCGGGTTGCGGCAACCTCCCGCGCTGAGGCTCCGAAACCGTCAGTCCACCAGTCAGGCCATGCTCCCCGGATAACAGGAAACTCACTGCCGTGCTCACCCTCCATCGCTTCAAAGAATGATCCGGTGGTTGAGGTGGTCAGTACCGGCCACGCGAATAACTCATTCCATCTGATGATCATCTCACTCATGCTTGTCGAGGGGGGTGAGTTGTCAGTCAGGTAACCTGAGTGCTGGATCGCCATCTCATCATACTGATAGCCTTTTGAACCGAGACTGATGAGGTAGTTTAACAGGTTGTTCTTAAACTTGTCAATATCACCCGTCTGCACTTCCAGCAAGGTATTGCCGGTCATGTAATGCTCCGCCCTGAAGGTCAGCACCCGTTTGCCTGAGGGAGACTCCCACCAGAACATCGTTGGCCTGTCAAAACAGATGAGAGCCCGGTGGCCGTGAGTCCCCATGTTGAGGTATTTTATTCCCAGCCTGTCAAAATAGTCATTAAGGCACCACCCGATGCCGTTGACATCATTCTGCATCGCCATGGTGACGGGAATCCCATGTTCCCTGATCCTGCCGACAGCCTGCAGTGAGGCTGCAAGTATCTGTTCATCAGGTATCTCATCAAAATTGAAATACATGCCCGTCACCTCGATCCTCCCTTCCTTAATGCGCCTGATAAGCCTGTCGCACTGCTCCTGCGGCCTGCATTTCAGGTACTCGTCAACCGGCCAGGAGGCTTCACAGGTCCAGCGGAATTTTGCATTTTCGGGAAAATTGTCAGTGGCATCACAGTAATCCAGCGCATAGTCGATGTATCGCAGGTGCTCTGCCAGTATCTCTGTCTGGGAGCGGGTGTAACCTATGTCTGTATGAGCATGCTGGATAAAACTGATTGTCCACTTCCTTACCGGTTCAAGGGTGACGTTCCTTGTCACGGTGAAATCACCGGCGACAACCTTCAGGGAAATCCTTGTAGGTTTTTTGACAGCCGGAAGCCCGAGGTTAACGGCATTATACCCGAAGTTAAGAGTAGTATTCTCAATCAGTTTCCCGTTTGCAAAGATCCGGGCATCTGCCTGGTCGCCGAAGTAGAAAATACCTGCTTCGACAAGCTGCAGGGGATTACCGTCGTTTTTAAGTATGGCGGGGAAGGCATTCAATGTCACACCCGTTTCTACTGGTTTCCTGAATGTCATATACCAGGAAGTGAGGTTTGCCTCACTGCCGGTGACCCTGATTTTCAGAGGCCTCCCTTTAGCCACAGTACCGGAGGGCACCCGCAGTATCATGTAACCGTGATGGTCTCCAAACTGGTCCGTCATAATAGCCCTGAAGCTCAGTGATGATCCGTTGTCTCCCTCAATATCCCACGACTTCCGTCCGTCAGTAAAAAATGAGAAATGATCTCCTCCTCCTGTTGCCAGGTCCATCCGCGCATTGCCGGGACTGGAGCCAAGGGCTGCCACCCAGACAAAGGCAGCATATTTCTCTGCTATCTTTTCCGGTACCGGCGATGTTTCCCACTCCAGGAATTCCTTGCCGCCGTTCGCCCTTATCAGGATGCTCTCACGAAGGCCGGGAATACATGAATGGTACTCGAAGTCAAGTCCGGAAATCTTTGCCGAAAACCCGTTCAGGATATGGTCATCAGGATTGATGAATGACTGGCTGGTCACATTTGCCGATGAGACGGACAGTAAAGCTGCCAATGCAAGGATTATCTTTTTCATTTTTCCTGTTTGTTATTTCACGAAGGCCATCACTATAATGGCTTCATCGCCTGCTATATTAGTAATTCTGACAGTTTCTGCCGCTGCCGTGACAACAAAAGTCTCGGCGTAACTTATCTTCTGCTTCATGCCTCTCTGTGTTTCCACATTGACACTCTGACCCTCCACGAGGTTCATCACCAGGCATTTGTTTCCGGTACGGATGTCGACGGATGACCTGATGCTGTATCGCATCACATCATAAAGATGCGTCTCATGCGTTGGCAGGTGCCACCGGCTCCAGCCTTCCCCTTCGCTTAACATGACCGGCTTTGATTTCAGCTGTTCGCTTACATATTCACCCTTCCTGTTGTAAAAGAGATTTTCACTTGCCCTGTCGATATTAAGGTTTCTTGGCCTGCCGTTCAGGTCCATCCTCAGCCAGTCATACATCTTGAATGTAAAAATATAGGGTGTTGAGCTTATCTCAAGCACCATGTTGTTCTTTCCCGAGCCGTGGATCGTGCCGGAAGGGATCAGGAAGAGATCATGTTTGCCAGCTCTCTGTTTCTGTACGTACATGTCAACATCAAGAGGCTTATTGTTCTCAGCGCTCACCTTCAGGGCAGTAATAAAATCACCTGGATCGATATCATCCTGGAATCCCAGGTAAACAACCGCGTCATCTTTTGTATCAACGATATAATAAGCCTCTTCCTGAGTAAAATTCTCCCCGAAATGTTTTCTGGCATAATCAGGCCGCGGATGGCACTGCACGGAGAGAGGGCCGCCGTTAAAAGTGTCGAGAAAGTCGAACCTTATCGGAAACTCAGTGCCGAACCGCTCATGGCAATCGCCCAGCACCTCTTTTGCGCCTATATACATCAGAGTGTCAAATGATACCTCGAGCAGGAGGGAGGAGCTTTCAAGCAGAAGCCCGTTCTCAGGGGAAATAAGCTCAAATGACCAGGCGTAGTTGGGAACGTCGCGATTCAGTCCGCTGATATTTTCCTTTATCCACGTGCCGCCCCAGGGACCCGGTTCAAACCATGGCCTTACCCTGAACAGGTTACGGCTCATCTCTGTCAGAGCTTCCCTCAGCACCCTGCCTTCCATCCATACCGGCTCATCGGGTCTCTGGGCGTCCACAACAATGTCAGTGAAGGGCAAAATCTCCCGTTTGTGCAGGTTAAGCACTGGCCAGTCGATGAAATATGAACGTTTATACATTGTTCCGGCATCAGCCGGACGGGAAAGGCCCAGATTGGAAATGCTGCCCGCACGCGCCCTGTACTGCTGTTCATTTTTTGGCAGATCAGCATAGACCGTCAGACCCTCCCAACCGGCCAGGGAGGCACCGGGGCCGATAATAATGTTTACATCATAATCCGGGTCAGGACGGAGAACCTTAAGTTCCGGCATCCTGAAGAAGCTCTCGAGCGGAAGGCTGCATCTCGTTCCGAACAGCGGATCACTGCCGCCGGAATAGGGTGAAGTCATCTCTTCAATCTCCTTCTCCGACTTCATGAAATCAATGGTGAAGATGCACCTGACACTGATGCCTGACCCGCTTATCGCCTCAATGACCTGCCTGCTGAGCTGGTCCCAGTACACACCGTTGTAACCGTCAATAGTTATTGTTTTGCGGTTAATCATAAGTGGCGCCAGGGACGAGAATCCTTCAAAAATCCTCTCTTCTCCGACATTGAAGGCAGGATAGATATCATAACCCTCTCCGCCGGGAGGTTTTCTCAGTGGCAGGGGAAACTGCCCGCAAACCTGTCGTATCTCTTTCGCAGCCTTTTTCAGAACGATAGATTTTAATCAGTCTTCCTTTTTTCTTACCAGGTTCAGGTCATGAAAATCATAGCTGAAATCCGTCAGGGGTGATATTGCTTCCATCCTTATCAGGTGTGGTTTTCCGTGCTTGTCCAGGGAGAAGACCGCAAAGGCGTCTGCATCCATTGACCTGTCATCCCACCTGATGATGAACGTGTTTGCGGTGTAGTGGAACATTTCACCCCTCATTTTCGGTGACTTCACAGCCCTGAACCTGAGCTTGCCGTTTTCTTCACTGATGACTACATCGCCGAACCATGCATCGCTATAGGTTCCGGTGATAGCCAGATGGTCGGTCTCCGCGAACGATTCCTTTGTACCGGCCTCAATGGCTGCCCAAACCCTGTCAGTGATCTCCCTTGCATCTGCCTTATCTTTCTGCATCTTCTGACTGAACATCCCGACCCAGTCATTGCCCCTGATATCCAGGTAACCGTCCATTATCGTATTGGTGATTGCCTTATGTGCTGCCTCCTCCTGCTGGTTGGTGAGAACAATGATGCCAAGCCTGAGCTCCGGCAGCATCGTTACCCTGGTCACTATCCCGGAATGGGTTCCGGTGTGATAAACCTGCAGGTGACCGTTGATGTCCGTCAGGTTCCACCCGAGGCCGTAAGCTGCGAAATTAGTCCTGTACGGGGTGTCATCGCTGACCCGCCTTATGGTCTGAGGCGTCCACATCTCCCTGTGCACCTCTTCAGAAAAGATCTGCTTTTCAAGGTTTTGTCCATACCTGCCATGATTCATCTGAAGCATGACCCATTTGCTCAAATCTGTGATATTGCTGTAGATGCCGCCCACCGAATTGTGAATCTTCCCTTCCTGTTTTGCCACCACCTGCAGTTTCCCGTCCACGGGCACATGGGCATCGATGATGTTCCTTTTGTCATTCAGTCTTTTAAATGATGCTGATGACCCTGACATTCCGAGCGGCTCCATGATGCGTGACTCCACGAATTCCTCCCAGCTCATTCCCGATACTCGCGCAACCACCTCACCTGCAACAATGTAGAGCAGGTTATCATAGTCATACTTCGTTCTGAATGATGACGCCTGTTTCAGGTATCTCAGGTTGTGGATGATCTCGGCAGTGGTGAACATGGCTGAATCAGGCCATGACATCAGATCTCCGGCACCTTCACCCAGGCCGCTCCGGTGTGACAGCAGGTCCTTTATATTGAAATCCTCCGTGACATAAGCATCGTAGAGCCTGAATTCCGGGATGATGTCAATGACCTTCGTCTCCCAGGTGAGTTTCCCTTCATCAATCAGGATACCCAGAGCTGCGACGGTAAAGGCTTTCGTGTTCGATGCAATCGCGAACAGTGTGCGCTCGTCCGTCTCCTGACCGGTTGCGATGGAGCTGACTCCGTAACCTTTCATGTGGACCACCCTGTCATCCTTGATCACAGCCACGGCAATGCCCGGGACATTGAATTCCCTCATAACCTTCTCCGTGAGTCTGTCAATCCTTTTTGGAGAGAGAGGCTGCGAGAGTACTGTGAGAAAGAACGGTATCAGCAGGCAGGTGACGAGCAGTTTTTTCATTGGTGATCAGACACTCTGGTGTCAGTTTGACTTTCTTATAAGAAAGAGGTCGTGGAAGTCATAGCTGAAATCTGTCAAAGGCGAGATTGCCTCCATGGAAAATGAAGAAGGTTTTCCGTCTTTGTCAAGGGTGAAGACCGCAAATGCATCCGCATCCATTGATCTGTCATCCCACCTGACAATAAAGGTGTTGCCGGTGTAGAAGAGCATCTCTCCCCGCAGTCTGGGCGATCTGACAGACCTGAATCGCAGATTGCCTCCCTCTTCAGAGATTACTATATCACCGAACCATTTGTCACTGTAGGTGCCTGCGTATACTGAATGATCTGTCGGCTGCTCCTGTCTTTGAACGGTTTGCCTCAACCTTTGCCCATATATCATCGGTTATCTTTCTGGCCGAGGCCGAGTTTCTCTCAACATTCTCCTTGAGGGTCTTGACCCAGTCATTGCCAGTTATTCCCAGATAGCCGTCCTTGATGGTATTGCTGATGGCTGAGAAGGCTGAGCCCTCCTGCTGGTTTGTGAAGACGATGATTCCCAGCTTCAGTTCCGGGATCATCGTGACCTGTGTCACAATGCCTGCAAGGCCACCTGTATGCGATGCCTGCAGGTAACCACCCACGTCAGTGAGGCCCCATCCCAGGCCATAGGCTGCAAAATGGCTCTTATAGGGGCTGCTCCCTCTTACCGGAATGATGGTCTGAGGTGTCCACATCTCCCGGTGGGTTCTTTCCTGCAGCAGCTGACTGCCGTTGTTCTCACCGTATTTACCATGGTTGAGGTGCATCATCACCCATTTTGTCATGTCAGCCACGCTGCTGATGATGCCTCCGGCCGGATTAAGCAGGTCACTTTCATATATTGGCACCACCTGAAGCACCCCGTCGACCGGCACATGGGCATCGATCATATTCGATCTGTCCCTTGTCATGCCTGGTGAAGGCGAAGACCGGTCCATCCCCAGCGGCTGCATGATGCGCTCCCCGATGAACTGCTCCCAGCTCTGCCCGGAGACCCTCGCCACAACCTCTCCGGCCACCAGGTAGAGCAGGTTGTCATAGTCGTACTTCGTCCGGAAGGAGGAGGTCTGCTTCAGGTATCTCAGGTTATGAATGATTTCTTCCCTGGTGAATGTTGAGGAGTCAGGCCACAGCATCAGATCACCCGCCCCCAGCCCCATACCGCTGCGATGGGTCAGGAGATCCTTTATGTTAAAGTCTTCTGTGACGTATGCGTTATACAGCCTGAACTCCGGGATGATGTCAATGACCTTGGTTTCCCAGGTAATCTTTCCCTCGTCAACAAGAATCCCCAGGGCTGCAGCTGTGAAGGCCTTTGAATTGGAGGCAATGGCGAACAGGGTGTTCTCATCCGTCTTCCTGCCGGTGATGATGGAGGTGACGCCGTATCCCTTCATATGAACCACCATGTCATCCCTGACCACCGCAACGGCGATGCCCGGTACATTGAAGGTCTTCATCGTTTGCTCTGCAAGCTTGTCTATCTGATCCGGAGTCAGTGGTTGTGACCATGCTGTGATGAATATAAAAAGCAACAGCAAAAGGGAAAGAGTCTTTTTCATAGTCTGTGATATTTTTTTACGGTAGTTCTAATCAATTATTTGCCTCTGGCGCAGATTATACCTGTCGCCGGACCTCAGAAAATAGAAGAGGAAATCTTTCTCCGGCAGGATCTTCAGTTCGCTGCCTTCGCGTGACCAGAAGGAACCGTCATACACAAGCACATAACTGGCCCCGATAACCTCCATGGTGTCACGCTGCACGACCACAGCCGTGTTCTCATCTATCCCTATCCCAAGCAGCTCCGGATGCTCACGGAGGATGCCGTACATGTCGAACTGCCTGTTCCTGGCAAGCACGTGCTGATCTATCGCGATGTTACTGATGTATCCGAATCCTTCCTGGTGATCTCCCATCATTTCCTGGTTATTCTTTGTGTCTCCCCTTGCAAGGAATGACCCCTGTATTGTTGCACCGGCAGAGGATCCTCCGATAACCCCGCCGCGGTCGAGGACCTGCCTGAACATCTCTTCGCTGCGGGTACCCTTGTATGAGTCTGCCAGCCGCCACTGCCGCCCGCCGCCGAACCATACCCCTGTTGCCTCTTCAAGTGGCCTTGTGAAAAACCTGCTGTCAGCCGTGTCCCTGTCATCAGTGTGCATCACTGTGACATTCCCAGCTCCCCTCGACCTGAACATCTCTCCGGCACTGTCATCATAGCTCTCTGCCCCGGCAGCAGTGGGAACAACCACTATCCTGGCGTCAGCCCCGCCGGCAAGCTCAATAAAACGATCGATGATGGCATCCGACAGTCTCCCGCCACCGGCAATGACAAGTGTGCCTGACTCGGGTCCCCTGGTCAGACTCTCAGAGAGGAGCTCCTGTGAATGCGACTGACCCTCTGAAAAGGCAAGGAGCAGTATCGCTGCTATAAATACTTTGATTTTCATTTTCCGAAAAGTGTGATTTGAATTAATGAAGGATGCCGGTGTCATGACATTGCAATAAGAATAATCATCACCAGCAGTGAGAATGAGTTTATCAGGATAAATGCATTTTTTGACCTTTGCTCTGCTTCAGGCGCCTGTATTATCCGACGGAACAGAAGGATAAAGACAATATTCAGTACCAGCAACAGGACTGCAACCGGTACCGGGAAGGGGAGGGAAATGGCTGTAAGGATCCATAGCAGCAGCGATGACCCGATGATCCACACCATCACCAGTCGCCTGATCTGATCGGAGTTCATCGAACTGTAGACTGTTTTGATGCCTGCTTTTTCATATTCACTGCCATACCGTGCCAGAAGCAGCCAGAAATGGGGCATCTGCCAGAGGAACATGAAGAGGGCAAACAGGATAATAATTGTGTCTGTCACCATGCCGCCTGCTGCCGTATATCCTATAAGCGGCGGCACAGCTCCCACGAGCGCCCCCGGGATGATGGCAAGAGGAGTCGCCTTCTTCAGGCCCGTATAGACAATATTATAGAGAAGCACATTGACCAGCCCGAGCATCACAGGTAAAAGACCGTTGATACCGAGCAGAATGGATCCGGAAACAATCAGCAAAAATGCCATTCCGGCAGCCGTCACCGGATTCATCCGCCCGGAGGGCAGCGGTCTGCCTGCAGTCCTCCCCATGAGGGCATCACTCTTTCTCTCGGTGTACTGGTTGAGGGCGGAGGCTCCTGCCGAAAGCAGAAAGACACCGGCGGCCACCGGCAGCAGGCTGCCATGAACATCTCCGGCAAAGATAAGATAACCCGTCAGGGCTGAGAATGCCACTGCCAGTGAGAGCTTCCACCGTGTGAGCTCAGCAACCATGGCAGTGTAAGAGCCTTTAGCTGCCATCCTTGCTTAATGTCTTGAGATACTCGGTCATCACGGCAATCTGCTCGAGCGTGAGCAGCTCACGGTATGACTGCATAAGGTTCCTGGCATACCCTTCAGCAATCTCTTTGTTCGGGTCATATATCGAACTGATGATGTACTCGTCGTCTGCCGTTACGGTCTTTTGAGTACCTCCCTCATTAACCGTTCGCACCGAGCCATACAACCCCGCAAATGACGGTCCTACCAGTTTGGCACCGTCAAGGGAGTGACATGCAAGGCACCCTGTACCCCGGAGAAGTTTCAGCCCTTCAGGCTCCGGGACGAAGGAGGCAGTGATCAGCTCGGCGTACCAGGCGTCGAACTCCTCCTGTTCCAGGATGCGCGTCTTCGACACCATGGCCGAATGCAACAGCCCGCAATACTCTGTGCACAGAATCTCGTAGTCACCGATATAGTTGGGGGTGAACCACAAATAGTTGTCATAGCCCGGGATCACATCCTCCTTGACCCTGAAGGCCGGGATGAAGAGGCTGTGGTTGACATCCTCCGACACCAGCTCCAGCTTGACCGGCTTGTTGATGGGCAATACCAGCTCCCTGGACTTAAGACTGTCACTGTAGATGAATTCCCACTCCCACATCCTGCCGATGGCAGTGATGACCATCGCATCAGCCGGCACCTTGCGCATCGGGAGCAAAGCCCTTCCACCCGATCCAGAACATCAGCATCACAAGTATCAGTGGCACTACCGTCCACAAAACCTCAAGCTTCATGCTGCCTTCGAACTGCTGCGCTTCTTTGCCCTTCTTCCGGGAGAAATGAATCACGGTCCAGATCATGAAGGCTGTTATCCCCACAATGAAAATGAAGGCGATGATAAAAATGAACAGGAATGCCTTGTCTACTCCTTCAGCAAGATTTGATGCCCCATTGAACATATCCGTACTTTTTATCTGAAATAATAATCAATGAATGTTATTATTGTCACTACTGCAAACAGCGCAAACACACCGGCTACGGCAAAGCGGAGAAAGCGGTTCTCAAACTTCAGATGCATGAACTGGGTGAGTACAATGAAAACCTTGACGCTCGCTATCAGCAGGGCCACGGCAACAGTCAGGGCTCCAAGGTGAAATCCGGTGACCAGTACCGAGATTGTGGTAAGAAACAGAAGTATTACAAGTACAACTATTAGAGACTGGTATGATGAAATATGTTTTTCGTCGTTGTTCATGTCTTTCTCAGGTTATAAGGTAAAGAAGAGGGAAGAGGAAGATCCAGATCAGGTCAACAAGGTGCCAGTAGAGGGCACTGTTCTCAAGCATCAGGAACCTGCCGCTGTTAACGGCACCTGTTTTTACTTTCACCACGTTGATTGAGAGCAGGATCATTCCGATCAGCACATGGAGTGCATGCAGCCCCGTCATCATGTAGTACAGACCGAAAAACAGGAGCTCGCCGTGCGACATGTTCCTGAGAACCGGGGAACCTGGGTAAATGCCGTATTCAAACTTGTGTGACCACTCGAAGTATTTGTTCAGCATAAACAGCGCTGCCAGAAGTATGGTCACCAGCAGCAACAACAGGGTCAGCCTTTTGTCACCCTTCTGTATTGCCGTTAGCGACATTGCCACAGTCATACTGCTGACAAGCAGGAAGACGGTATTGATGGTGCCGATGAATGCGTTAAGCTCCGCAGCAGCAATATGAAAATCAGCTGAGTACTTTGCCCTGAAGATGGCATAGACGAGGAACAGGCCGCCAAACAGGAAGAGCTCCGTGAAGAGGAATATCCACATTCCCAGTTTCCCTGTCTCGCTGTCAAGATGCTCTGTATGGGTATGATTATCTGCCATGGATAGCTTACTCTTTGTTCTTGTCCTTTGTGCCGAAGAAATAGGGCTTCGTGGTTATCTCGGGAATCTCTTCAAAGTTCTCGTGGGGCGGGGGAGAGGGTATCTTCCACTCGAGTGTGACGCCGTGCCAGGGATTGGCCGGTGCCTTCGCCCCGCGTCTTGCTGCAACCATGAGATTAATTACCATGAGTATCAGCCCGGTAATGAGAATGAAGGCCCCGATTGTAGAAAGGAGGTGTCCCGTTTCAAACTGGGGCAGGTAATCGTACGAGCGCCTCGGCATCCCCTGTATACCGATGATGAACTGCGGGAAGTAGAGAAGGTTGAAGCCCACGAAGTTGAAGCCCCATGCAATGTTTGCAACCCTGTTGTTGTACATCCTTCCGTACATCTTCGGGAACCAGTAGTGGATCGCCGCGAAGAATGAGAATCCCATGCCTCCGAAGATAATGTAATGGAAGTGGGCTACTACAAACGCAGTGTCATGCGTCTGAACGTTCGTGGCCAGTGCACCAAGAACCAGGCCTGTGAAACCACCTATGAGGAAGAGAAAAATAAATGAAATTGCATAGAGCAGCGGAGGCTTCATGTCAATGGATCCGCCATACATTGTCGATATCCAGTTAAATACCTTAATGGCGCTGGGAATGGCAACAATGAATGTCAGGAATGAGAAGAACCACCGGGCATAATAACTCATGCCTGAGGTGAACATATGGTGCCCCCAGACGAAATAACCGACAAAGGCTATGGCAAGGCTTGAGATAACTATGGCACCGTAACCGAAGACAGGCTTCTGGCTGAAGGTGGGAAAGATTTCCGTGACAACACCCATTGCAGGCAGTATCATAATATAGACAGCCGGGTGCGAGTAGATCCAGAAGAGATGCTGGAACAGAACCGGGTCGCCACCAAGAGCAGGATCAAAGAAGCCGATGTTCAGCACCCTCTCAGCTATTACCATAAGTAGGGTAATACCAACAATTGGAGTAGCGAGAACCTGTATCCAGGCGGTCGCATAAAGTGCCCACGGGAAAAGAGGCATCCTCATCCATTTCATCCCCGGTGCTCTCATCCTGTGGATAGTAACAATAAAGTTCAGTCCTGTGAGAATGGATGAGAATCCCAGGATGAATGCAGCCGTGAGGGCCCAGATGACACTGGTGGCCGACTCCACGCTGTAAGGCACATAGAAGGTCCAGCCAGTATCGGGTGGACCGCTTCCGAAGAACTGTGAGGCAACCCCCAGGAGCGCTCCGGTCATGTACAGATACCATGAAAAGAGATTCAGCTTCGGGAAGGCCACATCCTTCGCACCGATAAGTATCGGCAGGAAAAAGTTGCCGAATACTGCTGCCAGCCCCGGTATTACAATCACAAAGATCATGATGATCCCGTGAATCGTAAACATCCCGTTATAGGTCTGCGGCTCCATGATCGTGCGCCCCGGAGCTATCAGCTCGATGCGCATCAGCAGACCCAGCGTTGCTGCAACAAAAAAGAAAAATATTACAGCATACAGGTACAGCAGACCGATCCGCTTGTGGTCAGTGCTCAGTAGCCATGACCATATCCCTTTGTGCCTGCCCTGGTATTCGAGGTAACTTACCTCTGCTTCGTTTCCCATAATCAACCCGATTTATTTTTTTCTCCTTCTGACAAGCAGGATGATCATGATCAGCACCAGGAAGAAGATTGTAATGATCCCGACTATTCTTGTTACCTGCAGCGTGTAGGTCTGACTGGCCGGATTATATGCAAAACAGTATTCAAGGATACGGTTGGCCGTGGGCCTGGCTATACCTTTCTGTGCCTCAATAACGGCCATCTTCAGGTCGAAGGGCAGGTAGGTCAGCCCGTACAGGTAACGGGTGATCTTACCGGCAGGACTCACAACCATTATCACGGAAGGATGCGCAAAATCAAGACCCTGCGGAGTGTACTTATATCCGGCTGCAGCAGTAATGGCGCTTATATTCTCCTCTGTGCCTGTGAGATAGATCCAGTCCTTCTGGTTCTCCTTGCTGATCCTCTGAACAAAGTTCTGCTTCTTCTCCCTTGCCTTCTCCGGGGTGTCACTTGTATTGAAGCTGATGGTTATCACCTTGTATTCATTACCCAGTGTCATGTCCATCTTGCCCACCACATCTGCGATGCCATCCATCAGAGGACTGCACAGGTTGGGACAGTCAAAATAGACAAAGCTCATTATTGTTGGCCTGTCAATCAGAGAACGGAGAGTGACCTTCTCACTGTTCTCGTTATAAAACCAGAGATCGAGAGGGATGGTGTCTCCGAGGTGCTCAACAACACCTACCTCTGGTTCCTTCTGTTTGTATCCTGCTGTTTTCAGCTCCTGTGCGTTGACCAGAGGAAGGCAGATAAACAGGAGAACTGGTATTAAAAAATGCCTGATATTCATTTGCTTACGTTTTTTGTTTCACTTTCCCAGCAATAACCGGCGATCATCAGCGAACCACCCATCAGGGAGATATCCTTGAGCAGCGCAATAAGAATGGAGGTTCTGTCCGACCCGTCCATAAGGTGAGGTATATGGATGGTGATGATAAAAATAAACAACAAGCCGGCGAGGATCAGCGTCGACACCTTGATGAACTTTTTGGTGATGATGCTGATACTGACACCTATCATGATCAATCCTGTAAGGATGATTGTGTATCCCCCGAGAGGGACGAACGATGTCAGCATTCCGAGGTAGTAATCCATCATCAGAATATGGTTAATCCCGAAAAATGCGAATGGCAGGGCAAACAGTATCCTGCCGACAGGTGCCAGGTTTTTCATATTTCTTCCTGTTTATTGGTTGTTTCATGTTCCGGAAATGTCTGCAGCTTACCCTGAAGGGCGCTGCCAACGGTATAAATATCACGCAGCTTCATCATCACCAGGAAGATAAAGCCCCATACAGCAAGCACACCCAGTCCGTATGAGAGGATAACCCATACAGGCGCTTTCCTTACATTGTTCCACATGGCCCTCTGCGCCACAAGGCTGACTGGTGTAGTTACCACTCCGGCCTTGATGACGGTGTCTTTTGACACAGCCCCGAACACATCCTCGTCAGTGAACTTTGCACTGAAGCTGACATTTCCTGCCGTGTCTCCGGGCAAGCCATCGGGGATGGCGAAAACAGCAGTACCATCGTTGCCGGTGAGCTTCTCCTCATCAATAGCGAGCATCCCGAAATAGCGCGCGGCGAAGAGTCTCACCCCGGCATTCGTGACCGGAACGCTCTTCACCTCGTCAGTGGCCAGTGCCCTTACTGTCAGAAGACGCGCGGCATCACTGTAGGCAAGTGTCAGGCTGATGACTGCTCCGGGATAGGCAGACGAGGTGATGACCGGCATCACTTTCTGAATATAGCTTCTGTTAAAGCTTCGCAGGTAGGAGACAACCTTCCATATTTCATCAGTGGTCAAGCACACTGCGGAATGAAGGCATCTGACCTCTTCCGACAGCGACCTTGTGGAAGATCTCACCGTCACTGTTTCTCTGTATCTTTTCCGTAGCAGGGTCGCCCGGTACCGGCACAAGCGCAATGTAATTGTTCTTTCCGGGGGTTCCGTGGCAGGAGAGGCAATTGATATTGTATAACCTCTCACCCTCTTTCCTGGTTTCATCAGTGAAGGGAAAAGTGCTCAGCCTGCCTTTCCGGTCATCCGGTACAACCCAGTCCTGACCCCTTAGCAGGGAAGGCATTATCAACATGCACAGTATGAGGGGAACAGTATATTTCATAAGCCGGATATTTTACTGTTTTTCATGTTTTTTCTCTCTGCCGGTCTCCTCCTCAGCCATCTCCCAGATCGGGATCACCGGAAAGAGCTTTGACAGAACAGTGATAATTATAAGTACAAGAACTATCGATGCGACCGTCACGGCAGTCTCAATCAGCGTCGGTCTGTAAACGATCCATTCCACCGGCACGTTCTGTATCGGCAGGTTTGGATGCCCCTGCGGAGGGACAACAATTATATACCTTTTGAACCATGCACCGAGAAGCATGAAGATCGAAATTATCAGCATGGGCAGCGGCCTTCTCATCTGTTTGATTAGCAGCAGTATTGCAGGAATGATGAGACCCAGCAACTGTATGCCCCAGAATAACATTGCATAATGCCCGGTGAAGAGCTCGCGGAGGTGGATGGCGTCACCGGTCTTTAGCTTGTATCCCGGCACCAGGAACTCGTTCAGGTTGAAATAGAAATAGACTATCGATACCAGGACCAGAACCCTCGCAATCTTCTCGAAGTGATAATCGGTAAGGTATTTTTCCAGTTTGTAGTTCACGCGGAAGAAATACATGGCAATGATCAGTGCTGCCGTTCCTGAAACAAAGGCGCCGGAGATAAAGTAAGGTCCGAAGATCGTGCTGTCCCAGCCGGTTCTCGGGGTGACGGCGAAGAGCCAGCTCGTCACCGTATGTATCGCAAAGGCTGTCGGGATGATGAGGATCAGCAGGATACGTATTGCCTGGTTCATGATCCTGTACTGCACCTCATGATGCTCCCACCTGAACGACAGGAATTCATAGGCCTTTACCAGGAATGCAGGCCGGCCTTCCAGTCTGCCTTTGGAGATGGCAAGGTCTGGTATCAGCGGGAAGAACCATAGCAGCAGGCTCAGGACAAAATATGTCGTCACCACTGTCACGTCCCATAGTATAGGCGACTGCACCCGGCCGTACATGAAGACATAGGGCAGCCGGTCAGGACGGCCCATGTCGGAGATGATAACCAGTCCGGCCACGGCTGCAAAAGCGATTGCAATTATCTCAGCTATCCTTGATATGGGCTTGACCCATTGAAATCCGATAAGTCCAAGAACTGAGCTGATCAGCATGCCTACAAGGCTGGTGGCGACAAAGAAAACGAAGTTGGCGATGTACATTCCCCAGCTGGTGAAATCGCGCAGGCCGGTCACACCCAGACCCTGGCGGAGCTGGGTGACGTATGCAGCCAGGCAGACGACCAGGAGGGCTGACAGGAACCCCATCCACAGGATGAAACTCCTGTTGATTCTTACATTCCTCAGAATATCCGCGGCAATGGAATCGATCTTTCGCTGTTCCCCGGGTGTATTGAAACGGGTGTCATCCATATCGATGCTTGTTTATGCTTTATCTTCTTTGTAATCCACCTTTTCACCCTCCTCGAATTCGAACAGCCTGTTCTTCGGGGGCAGGTAGTAGACCCTTGGTTTGGTGCCGAGCTCAGGCATAAGGCGGTAAGCCCCGTTCTTCTCAAGCAGTTCGCTCAGCCTGACAGTCACTTTCGTGGTGCCGTTGGTGACGGCATCTTCGTTTTCGTCTCCGAAGTAGAATACACCGTTGGGACATGCCGAAACACAGTACGGAAGCATCCCCTCCCTGAGTCTGTCAGCACTGAAGAGACATTTGGAAATTGTTCCCTTCTTTTGGGGCACGTTCAGCTCTACGTCATATTCCTTCTCTTTGTCGGCTTCAGCCTGCTGAGGCTCCTGCCAGTGGAACATCCTCGCGGAGTAGGGACAGGCTGCCATGCAGAACCGGCATCCGATACACCTTTCATTGTCGATGAGTACAATCCCGTCCTGTCTCTTGTAGGTTGCATCAACGGGGCAGACGGAGACACACGGAGGATTGTCACAGTGCTGGCATGGCTTTGGCATATAGAAGGCCGGAGTGTTCACTGACTCCTGCATCACGAGTGTGTTGATGTGATACTCGTAGGGCCTCAGGTGATGTGCGCTCTGACATGCCTCAACACACTTCCTCGCATTGCGGCATCGCGAGAGATCGATCACCATGACCCATCTCTTGCCGGCAATGCCCTCCCTGCCCCTGGACTGAAGCATCTTCAGGTCAGGCTTGAAATCGCGCATCTGCTCAACAGGTATCTCTACAAGCCGGTTGTCTTCTGTGAGCACCCTCACCATGCCCTCACGGTGCTTGGCTTTCTCAAAACGGTGTCCCGAGTAAACGGCCGCACCTCCGGTAACGGTAACAGCTCCTGCAAGGGTCACCTTCTTCAGGAAGTCCCGTCTTGAGTTGTCAACTACCTTATCAAGGTCCGGTTTGCCATTGCCCTCTTCCTTCTTTTCTTTAGACATGGGTTTCAGCTTGAAATAAAAAGATTTAGATGGCCAATAGAATTTATTCGTTCCCGCCGGTCTCAACAGGACTTATCTTCATGGCCTTGTACCCCAGTCCGTCAACTGTCTCCCGGAACCTGGCAGTGTCAACCTTGCCCGGCTCAAACTCGATGATGGCATTGCCCTGGGTGTGTGATGCGGTTACGGATTTGACTCCCGGTATCTTTTCGATATTGCTGCAGATGGTGTTCTCGCATCCGGTGCAGGTCATTCCTTCGATTGAGAGGTCAATCGTTGCTGTTGCAGCAGGTGTCTCCGCGGCTTTCGGGCTCTTGCCGCCACCGCATGATACTGAGAACAGCATGAGACACAGAAGGATCCATAATGAAAGTTTTGATCTTGTCATATCAGCTCTGGTTAGGTTAGTCATATGTTAAATCAGGCTCTATAAATATATAAAATATTATACCAACCGTGTGCTATGAAATAAATATCACTATTCATGGTAATAAATTCCCGGAAAACCCGGGACCGGCACAGGAACCGTGTTCTGGCCGGATTAAAACCCCTGACTACCGCATCAAAAACCCCGGTTCTGACCGGCATCACTTTAAACCCAATCTTCATCAAAACTTCATAATTCATTTTTTAACTTTCCCATTCACTGAAAAGCGGATATACCTTCTTTCTTTCTTTCCATAAGTCCGTTTTAATGCTGCGAAGACTGCCGGCACCCCAACCCGGCAGTCTTCCTTCTTCTTACGATATCCATCCGGCTGATGCAAGACCGGTGCGGGTCAAAACCGAACACCCTGAAAGGTGCCATCCGCCGTCAGAGAATCTACTTGTTGCCCATCAGCTTGACATTCAGATAGGTGTACATCAGGGCATACATCTCAGCCTCCTGGGCATTGGTAGATGCGGCTCCGTGGCCGCCCTCAATCGTCTCATGATAATAGAGCGGGTGCCCCATCTCAAGCATCCTTGCTGCCATCTTGCGGGCATGACCGGGGTGCACCCTGTCGTCCTTGGTGGAGGTGATGAAGAGAGGCTCGGGATACTCCTTCTTTGTTCCTATGTTCTGATACGGCGAGTACTTGCTGATATAAGCCCACTCTTCAGGCTTGTCAGGATTCCCGTATTCATCCATCCAGCTTGCTCCTGCAAGCAGCTTTGAATACCGCTTCATATCAAGCAGTGGAGCCCCGATAATTACAGCCTTATAGAGGTCAGGCCTCTGGGTGAGAGCCACCCCGGCAAGCAGTCCGCCGTTACTCCATCCGTATGCACTCATGTAGTCGGGTGTCGAAATCTTCCTGGTGATCAGGTCTTCAGCCACCGCAAAGAAATCGTCATAGGCATTCTGCCGCTTTTCCTTAAGGGCGGCATGGTGCCACGAAGGGCCGAATTCTCCTCCTCCGCGGATATTCGCGATCACATAGACACCACCCTGAGCAAGCCAGCCTATGCCGGTAACGGAACTGTATCCCGGACGTGTGGAGCTGTTGAAGCCCCCGTATCCGTATATGAGGACAGGATTGGTTCCATCAAAGGCCATGTCGGCGGGATGAACAATGAAGTAGGGGACTTTTGTTCCGTCCCTGGATATTGCTTCAAATTGATTCACTACCATCCCGGAAGCATCAAAATAATCCTTCTGCTTCCTGATGGGAGTGATTGTTTTACCGTCTCCGTGATAGAGTGTTGAGGGGGTAACAGGATTGCTGAAAGAGAAGAAATAATCATTGGCCTGATCATCTGAACTGACAAGTCCCACCGTCCCGAATCCGGGAACAGGCACTGACTCCCCGCTCCACCCTGATCCGCTGAAGCGGAAGATATGCAGCTTGCTCTGAACATTCTCCAGTGTGGATATCACAATGAAATCCCTCGTTGTCAGAACCGATGAGAAACTCGAGCGCTCATCAGGCAGCCAGATAGTCTGTACAGATGGGGTGCCTGACAGGAAAGCAGGAAGATCGAAGCTGACAAGAGACCCTGACATGAAGGTCTCCTGACCCACATTCCATTCCGACTGCAGATAGAGTATCAGCTTATCTCCCGAAAAACCCTGAAACTCCACGTCACGGGGTACCGCAACCTCCTTCAGTCCCTCAGGAGTGTAAAGATACATGACCGACTCATAGAAGCCCATGTTCTCATTTACGAAGACATGTTGTTTCCCGGCAACATTGATTCCGCTGACAAAAACACCCATGTTTGCTGTGTCTGTCCGGTGAATTGTTATTGCGTCGGCAGGGTCAGCACCTCGGGTCCACAGCTTCGCCACCGCCGGGTAGCCCGAGGCTGTCATGGTGCCGGGACCGTAGTTTGTTGCCACGATGATATGATCCTTGTCAACCCAGGCAGCACTTCCCTTGCTCTCCTCTATTGAGAACCCGCCCTCGACGAAGGAACGTTTAACGGCATCGAACTCCCTGACGATACTTTCATCCTTTCCTCCGTCGGAGAGGGAAAGAAGGCAAAAACGATTCTCCGGTCCGAGCCACCTGGCGCCCCCTAAGACCCATTTCCTGTTCTCCGCCACGGAAAGCTGGTCAAGATCAAGCACCGGCTCCCATTCAATCCTGCCTGCCAGGAACTCCTCCATTGACATCCTTCTCCACAACCCTCTCTCATTCTGCTCGTCCTGCCACAGGTTATACACCGTGTTGCCAACCATATCGGGATAGATCAGCCTTTCCTTGTCATTGAAGACACCGAGGAACTTGTCCCTCAGCTCCGTGAACAGAGGCTGCGAAGCCAGCGCCTCGTCAGATATTTTGTTCTGTGCCCTTACCCAGTCGAGAGCCTTCTCACTCTCAACCTCCTCAAGCCACAGGTACGGATCATCGCCATCTGCAACTTTGTTTTTCTTTTCGCCGCACCCCGGCAAAATCAATAACAGCATAATAAATAAGGTTAGGTTAGTTAAATGCTTCATCTCTTTTGTATTTATGACTTTTGATTAATATATTGGCTATGGCGGCCAGTATCAGCAATTCGCCGAGGATAAACAATGGCCACTTGTAACTTTCAGGTATATAGCTTGTTATCATAGTAATTAAACGCTCTGCGCCTTCCGGTGAGCTTTTTGAGGCAAGTGCCCCGCTATCAGTGAGCAGCCTGGTATAGTCAACCAGGTATGTGTACAGGATGATTAATGCTCCGCCGAAGATCAGGATCCAGTCGGGCAGGCTGAATCTGATGCTGTAGCCTCTTTCCTGCCTGACGACCAGGAGCAATGCCATAAGGATCATTGTCACGGAGTTCAGTACCGGAGCCAGCACCGGTCCCAGCCATGATACCGGTATCAGGAACAGCAGATCCCAGGTGAGGAGGGAGGCAGGCCAGCCTATGAGGAGCTTAAGCGCAACGTAATAGAAGATATCCCAGATGCCAAAGGCAAAAAGTGCGTACAGGAGCCTCTGGATTCCGTTTCTCCCCGTGAGGATACCCACACCGGCCAGCATGACAAGGGTGGCAATCTCCCTGATCCATTCAATTGTAACCAGCTCAGGCGACATGAGTTTCAGCGGGAAATCAAACCCCTCAGGGTAATATAGCTCCCTGAGATAGACAACCACAATGGCTTCAAGGAATCCCATTGCAACAGCGAAAACTGCCAGCCAGAAGAACCGGAGACGGTAGTTAAGGTACTTGTCGTTCACTTATGGGTCATTTGCAGCGGAAAATTACAAAATATAAGGAAATACTGCTTTCCTTTCCCGGGGATATTCCGGGAAATAGCTTCTGTACCACTTGTTGTGGGAGAGGGCCCTGGGGACGAGGTTGCAGAAGGTCCAGACGAAGAAGGAAAAAGCAGGCAGCGACCAGCAGAGGAGGGCATAGCCGCCCCACTCCACTATTTCGCCCAGGAAATTGGGGCAGGAGACTTTTTCAAACAACCCCCCGCGCGGTATCTGGTAACCGTCGCGGACTTTTCTCTGCCTCAGGTGGATAAGCTTCTCATCAGAGGTCAGATTGATGGCCATGCCGGTGATAAAGACTGCCAGGCCTGCTATGAACCGCGGATCGGTAAGCCAGTCGTTGCTGAAGTGGGTATGCAATGACCCGGTGTAATAACCCAGGAACCCCGCATTCACAAAATTGAAGAAGACGGCCATCAGGGCTACCGCCAGCGGCATCACCTTGCCTGTGGTTCTGATCCTCAGCGGGTAAACGATTGCACGGTTGATATAGTGCAGCAGGTACAGCCCGGTTACGATCCATACAGTGACGCTCTTCGGCGCATCCCCGGTGACAACCAGCAGCAGGAAGATCACAGGGGCTGGAATTTCCATTATAATCCAGCCCAGTCTGTCGGGTATTGTCGGGCCCCATGTTCTTTTGGAGTGCCGTCCGAAGGGAGCAGTGACAAACAGAAGCACAACGAAGATAATAAGTGCAATGGCGGTCCATAGCCATACAAGGAGATCAAAGGCAGTTTTGTCCATACGATATACTATGTCGGTCCTTCAGGCCCTTAAGCTGTGAATACGGCCTTCAGGCTCACGTAAAAATAGTATTACTTTTGACACAATCTAATCATTACCCGGCGCACCCTTTGCCCGAAAGGAAAGATTAGGTACTTTAGCCTTCCTAAGCAGGCTTATGGCTGTGAATGAAAGCAATCGGTTAAAAATGTTATCCCTGAAACGAAATCTGATCGCCGCGGCAACACTTTTATTCTGTATGTCAGCATCAGGTCAGTACGGCGTCGGAAATGCTTCGATGATGCTGAATGATTTGGAGAGAGGGAACAGGAAGGTGACTTTTGAGGCTTACTATCCGGTAAGCCTGTCAGAAGGAGAACTGTCCGAGGGGGAAAAAGTGATTGGAAAGTATCCTGTGGTATGTTTTGCTCATGGATACCAGCATCCGGGTGACGGTTACGGGAACCTTACAGGGATACTGGTGCCCCGGGGTTATATTCTCCTCAGCCTGACTACCTCTGAAGGACCATTCCCATCACACAGAAGGTATGCTGATGACCTTCGGTTCCTGGCTGATGCGGCAGCCAGTCTGGGCAATGACTCATTGTCACCCTTATTCGGAATGGTTGATACCCTCCTCTGCCTGATGGGGCACAGCATGGGCGGCGGAGCTATGTTTCACGCTGCCGCTGACAACAGTACCATTGATGTTCTGATTGCCCTGACACCATATGACACAAGGCCGTCAGCTATTGATGCCGCCGCCACTGTGAAGGCCCCCACGCTGGTGATATCAGGCACCAACGACTGCATTACCCCTGCTGAAAAACATCATCTTCCATTGTATGAAAATTCATCTGCCTTCGATAAAACCTACATTCAGATAAAAGGAGGCACCCATTGCAGTATGGGAGAAAGCAGAAAATGTATCAAAGCTGAGAAACTGGTGGGTTGTGAACCCGGCCTTACCTCTGCTGAGCAGACGGCGGTGCTTGCAAGGTACATTGTTCCCTGGCTCGATTTCTTCCTGAAGGGAGACATAGACCAGGGATGCGTTTTCAACACGACCCTTATTGCGGACGAGGCCGTGACATGGCTGCAGTCGAGGCCGCTGGCTTCCAACCTCCCTGCGCCCTGAACTCTCTTCTTTACGCTCTGAGCTCTGAGCCCGTCGCTTTTCGCTTTGCGCTCTCCGCTCCAGGCTACTTCTTCAGGCTTGCCTTCGAGAAAATGTGCTCCGGTATCGGGACATTGAATTCAATCTCCTCGATTATGAATTCAGTTCCCTTCCCGTCCCTGAGCATGTCACGGAACAGTATCTTACGGGGATACCACCTGTTACCTATCTTTTCGACGTTCGAGAGCTCTGTTCTCTTCAGCAGCGTGCCGCTCTTTGCATACATCTCCTCCCTGAGGGGAATGTTCCGTTCCCGGTCAACCCACAACTTCATTCCCTGGTAGGCTATGTCAGGCACAACTGCCTTTAGTTCAACCACCCAGCACTGACGGCCGTCTACCGTTTCCGTACCGGTTACATTTGCATTGTACTGCTTTGTGAGGCTGTTGTCCTCCATAAGATCCTCGTAGGAAAGATCGGAACCCATAACAGACTGGCGCAGCATATGACCTGCAATCTGTATTATCCGGTCCGTGGAAGGTGAATAGATCCAGAGCTGCTCCTCAAGCTTGAGCATCTTCGTTCCCTGCTCACGTGCCGGGAAAAGGTATTCTGTGAACGACTTCTTCTCACCGGCAGTCCATGTCTTCATCTTCACCGTATGGGTGCTCCTCCGGCCGTTGATAATCATCGAGGAGGTGAAAATCCTGTTCTCGGAAGACATGTTCCCGTCAATTCTCTGCAGCAGCTCCTTCCCGTCGGGAAACTGTGCCGAAACCGTCATCAGGCTTCCTCCAAGCAGTAAAGTCGTTATAAGTCTCTTCATGATTCAAGTTCTTTGAAAAGTTGTGCCGTCTGTCTCTTATAAATGCCTGCTCCTGCAAGCATGGTGCCAATCTGTGTTGAAATAAAACCGGGGATGAAGCCTGCCACCCAAGTCCAGGGTGTGATCTGCGCCCTGAATACCCTTGGCATCATGATTGAAGCGTTCTTCATCATCATTCCAAGGTCAACCCCTTTCTCCTGGAGGTAAAAGGCTATCAGCAACCCGAAGACAAGTCCGGTGACGGAAGCGAAGAACCCGATAATGAGCGATTCAAGAAGCATGGTTTTATAGACGTGACTTTTCTCTTCGCCTATTGCAAGTCTCATGCCGAACTCGCCGTACCTTCTCAGTCCTCCGAGGAGACCGGCATTCCACAGTATAAGTGACATGGCCAGAATGAAAACGGCAATGAGTATGCTCTGCAGCTTTCCGGAGTACTCAACAAGGAAACCCATGTTGTTCTGCTCCGAGAGGGCCTTCATGACAGGAGAAAACTCATCCTCTTCGGAAAAGTACCGGGCATTGAACCGTTTGCTTACATCAGCCGCCGCCTCGTCAGAATAGACACCGGAGCTGAAAAACCCGAGTATCTCGCCGGCAGCATCAGCCATGTTCAGGGCTTCCCTGGCATCACTGAGGTCAGCTATAAGAGTACCCCTGTCAAGGGCCGTTGTCCCGAACTCAACCGTGCCGCTTAGGATAAAGTTGTACATCGTTAACTCTCCCAGCATGCTTGTCCCTACAAGGGTAAAGGTATCACCCGGCTTTAATCCAAGCTTTCCGGCAAATTCACTGCTTAAAAGCGCCTCCTTTCCTGTTGAAGGCAGCCTGCCACTCCTTAGCGAGGAGGGGATGTTCAGCCTCTCTCTCTCTTCATTATTGCCTGAGAGCAGGTCAATGGCAATTCCCATGGCAGGTCCCTGTGCCCTTGTCTCACCTGTGCTGTCGGGGACATCTATCAGGCCTGCAAAATAGATCCTGCTTGCAAAATCCATCTCAGGATAAGCAGCAGAGACCGCCTCCAGCAGAGTGTCGGCACCAAGAATGGCGAGGTCATTGGGCGACTGAGCAGGGTTTTCAGCATAGGCCCTTGTCATTATCTTGACATGCCCTGAAGAAAACCTGGCGCTGAATTCAATGCTGTTATTTATAACTCCTGTGATCCATGCATGGAAGACTACCGTAAGCATTACTCCGATAGTGGTCACCAGAAAGGGAAGGAGACTCTTGTTCCTGTCCCTTATAAGTCCTTTGAAGAGAAAGCTTATCATTGCATCCTCCCTCTTAATGCGTCGGTCGGATTGAGCTTCGCTATCTTCCTCGAGGGCCAGTAGCTGACAATCGTCGTCACAATCATAACAATAAGTACAGTGCCGGCAATCAGAGAAAGACTGTAGACCGGGTAAAGCTTCTCAGCCATGGCAATTCCGAAATCGCTGCTGCTGACCGGTATCGAAATGCCCTTTATTGCCTGCATCGTAAGCAACGGTATGCCGTACAGTGCGCCCACCACAGCTGCCAGCACCGAATGCATGGCACCCTCTGTGGTGAACAGCCCCACAACCTGCCGCCTGGTCATCCCGAGAGCAATGTAGGTCCCAATCTCCTTCTGTCTCCTGAAGATCGAGAGCACCTGCGTGTCAAACACGGCAAGCATTGCCATCATAAGCAATATGCCCCAGATTATTACCCCTATCATTCCCTTGGCTTTAATGATATTATCGATGTCAGCCAGAAGCTCCTTCTGCTCTTTCATTATCCATCCTTCATCTTCAGGCAGAGGCTCCGGTGCATTACCCTTTACCATAATAGTAGCCTCACCTGGCATCAGCATCATCTTCTGAAGATTTTCCAGCGGAAGCCACAGCTGCCCTACATCTACTGAAGGGACTGTCGTTTCAAATATTCCTGTAATCTTAACTTCCGTAGCATCGAAGGTGCCGTTTATGTCTCTCCATCTGACAGTGACGTAATCACCCTCACGCAGTCCCGTGCTCTCTGCCATTGATTTTCCGATGAGGCCAGGCAGGTCACCGTCTGACGAGATGAGCAGTCCCGCCGGCAGCTTCAGCAACTGCTGACCCGGAGGTATTCCCTTTATGAGCACCGATTGCATCCTGCCCTGCGGGTAAATCGTACCCTGGGTGATTAGAACCGGTACAAGCATATTCTGATCAGCTGATTTACTGTACGGATCGGGAATTATTCCGTGACTGTCGTTCAGGGTGAAGGGATCATAAGGATCATAGTTTTTGTGCCAGTACTGACCCTGACCCACTTCCCATTCTATCATGTCGTTCTTCGCCTGCCGGTCCCATCCCTCGAGCAATCCCTTTGTCCAGATGATGATTATAAAGGAAAAGGAAAGTACAATGACATTGAGCCAGGTCCGCAGACCCGCTCCCAGCAGATTTCTCAATGCAAGTTTGAAAGCAAGCATGGCATCCTCCTCCGTTCAGTTTCTGTCAATAATCTCATCTTTGGCCACCCTTCCGTCAGCAAGCCATATCTTCCGTCTCACATACCCGATTACCTTTTCGTCATGAGTGGCAAACAGAAATGTGGTCTGCAGTTCGCGGTTAAGCTTCTCCATCGTCTGGAGGATATTGTGGGAGTTGGCCGCATCCAGATTCGCCGTTGGCTCATCTGCAAGCACAATGGCCGGCCTCTTGACCATCGCCCTGGCAATCGCCACCCGCTGACTCTCTCCGCCCGACAATTGCGCAGGACGGGAGTTTATCTTATCCGTCAGACCAACCCACTCAAGTGCGTCAAGAACCATCTGCCTTCTCTGGCTGCTCTCAATTTTTTGCAGGAGCAGCGGAAATTCCACGTTCTCAAAGACCGTGTGCACCTGGAACAGGTTATAGCTCTGAAAGATGAATCCCAGCTTTGACTTACGAAGCGAAGCCGACTCCGCCGCACTGAGCTCACCTACGGAATGGCCCAGGATTACGGCTCTGCCCTCAGACGGGTTGTCAAGGGTACCTATGATGTTCAGCAGGGTTGTCTTACCCGAGCCGCTCGGCCCGATGATACCGGCAAACTCCCCCTTCCCGAAGGTTAGGTCTATGCCGTTCAGGGCAGTGAACCGCCCCGAACCCATGGGGAAATGCTTCTTGAGGCCTTCTATGCTTATTATTGTCCCGTTTTCCATTAATCTCTTATTTGGTTTCAGATGTCAAGTACAAACATTATCTGAAATCCTTTTCCTGCAAAAGAACTGCTGCTCTCATTGCTGCTGTAAAATAAAAGTTCATCAGGATTCCAGAAAGTCATAATATAAAAGCTAAAGTAATCATATTTCAGTTGCAGGTTGAGGAACCGGTACCACTCTTTCTGATCCCAGTCATAGTATACCAGGGCTGAAATATTATGCGAAAGATGCAGGGGATAGCTGATAGACAGCGTGGAGTAATTGCTCTTTCTTTCCAGTAATTCATCGTCGGTCTGTGTGGCGTACCTGAAGTACTCCGATGAGACATTGAGGCCGTTTCCCAGTCCGAAGGTATAATCTATCCCAAGGCTGTACCAGCTTTCCCATCTCGTTGTCAGGGGATTACCCTCCTCGTTCAGTTTCTGCACCACCTCAAACCAGAGACCCGGACCCAGGTCCCATTTGCCGTCAGCGGCAAACAGCTGTTCGGTAAATGTCGTTTCAGTCACCCCCGGAATGGTTGCCAGAGGAGCGGAGTAATCAGCGGCGCGGTGGTGGTAGCTAAGGGCGAACTCCCCCCTGGGGACCGGCAACTGAAGCCTTCCCCCGTACTCCGGGATATTCTTCACCGACGGCACCGTCTCCCATCCTTTTGGCTTATCATTGCCATAAAGGGTCCAGAGCCAAAGATTTGCATTGTTGACGAAATAGTAGCGGCCAAGCAGCGCGTATACTCCGTCGGTAAGCATCAGCGGGTCCCTGAAGTCCATCTTGTCAAACCACATCAGTGGCCGGAGTATGTTCGACGATCCGAAATTTATTTTCTGAAGGCCGGCCCTTATCTCGAAACGCGAATTTGAATACCTGAGCCAGAGACGATATGTCTTTATATCATACGTCGTTGAGTCATATTCATTACCTGTGAACCAGAGAGTTCCGTAAGCATTGACTGAAGCTTCCGCGTCTATCCTTCCTCCTGATCCTGCCCTGACCCAGGGACTCAGCGTCGGGATATATCTCGCCCCGGCCTGCCATGCAACCTCGTCAGGGAAGTTCATCCCGAACCAGGTGCTTGCCTGGTTGCTAAGCGAGATGCCTGCATTTTGTGCACAGATAACCCCGGTGATCATCATCGGGATCAGTGTAAAGGCAGCTCTTGCCAGAGATTTCATTTTCCGGGTTTTTTGTTTCTGTCTGACATCCTCTTAAAAAATGCGGGCAGGCTGTACCTGTCAAGCATTCGTCCGGGAGCCTTCCCCATAAGAATGAACTCCGAAACATCTTCCTCGGAGAACTCCAGACCTTTATTCTTCTTCAGGTCACTGAAGCGCATGAGGTCATTGCGTTGCGAAAACCAGAAAAAGAAATTTACTATTGTCATAAAAAGACCGTACCGCCAGTCGTGAAAATAGTACCAGAGCCAGAAGATCATCAGCACGTATGCTCCCCAGCGCATCACCAGCACACTCCCCGTGATGAAGCTCAACAGGAAGGCCCCCAGGTTTGTTATAATCAGTCCAAACCAGTTGATCACGAACAGTGATCCTATTATGGGTGACTCACCACGGCCACCATGAAACCTGTAATATAACGGCAGATTATGACCAATGACTACAAAGAGAGCTACCAGCAGATACCATGGCTCTGTTGTTAGGACCATTTTTGCAAGCAGCGTCGGGATTGCAGCTTTCAGCATGTCAGTAACCGAAGTGATGCATCCGAACCTGGCTCCTAGCTTTTTTGTTATGAGAGTGGCGCTGACAAGATCAGATTCAAATGTTTCATCAGAGTGTGGCACAGGCTCTGCAAACGGCTCAATTTTCCTGCTGCCGGTAGCCAGGAACCAGACTATCCTTGCCGATGACAATGATCCTATAAGGTACCCCGCAACCGAACAGATCACCGAAGTGAGAAGAGGATGACTCTCAAGGTAAAAAATTGCCTCATTCATAGTCGTGAACTGTTAGAATTCCGTTTGATCCGTTAACCGTTACTCTGTGACCGCTGCCAATGGCGCAGGCATTTGGCACCGAAACCATGGCGGGAATACCCATCTCCCTGGCGATGATGGAACAGTGTGACAGCATTCCTCCTGTCTCTGACACAATAGCTCCTGCCTTGGCAAGAACCGGAGTCCAGCTCACATCCGAGAAGGGAATAAGTACCACATCTCCGCGTTTCACTCCTTCAAAATCCTGCACGTTCTTCACAACCCTCGTGACACCTGTGTAGCTGCCCTGTGATGTGCCGGTGCCGGATTGATTCCTGCTCCTTCCCGTCTCGGGCAACGGAGCCTCTTCGCCGTAGATTACAACGGGAAGGACAATATCCTTCGTCTCTTCCATCTCGCGCTTCCGGCTTGCGGCAAGAGACCGGTAGTCACAGGCTATGTCACTGTTGCGCGAGTCAAGGATCACTTTGATCTCGTCGCTGGTCAGATAAAAGATATCATCAGCTTTGTCAAGTATGTCTCTTGTTACCATCTCCTTCCCGGTCAGCAGGAACAACCTGCGGAATAATCCGTATCCGTAGATGTACAGAGAGCTTATCTGCTCACGGTAGACCTTGAACCTTCCTGCCCTGAGATAAGCCTTTCTCAGTGACCGGGGTACCCTGGCACCTCTCTCCCTGAACCCGTCAATAGAATAGAGTTCACGGCTCCTTGTCTCTCCATCAGTGGCAATTATCATCCTGAACAGAGCCTCCGGATCTTCCTCCCATTTGGTGTAGGAGAGGTCAGTGCCGCTCTCGCTGAGATGACCGAAGAGCTCCATGAAATGATCGATCTTCCTGCTGATCTCTTGTGCCTCAGGGAGTTTTCTCAGGTCTGCCATGGAGACACATTTCGCCCTTGCTTCCGTTGGCAATGCCTCTATCGCTTCCTTCATCTCCTGAAGAAGAGGGAGCGGTTCATAATCCCTCAGCTGCGGGAAATCCTTCCTGAAATCCAGAAAATCATAATCGATCCCTGCCTTCTTTAGTTTCTTCCTGAGACCCTTGTGATACATTGTCATCAGCATTGGTGTGACAATATTCAGATATGCAAGCCTGCGTCCGGTTTCAAACAGTCCGGAGAAAAGAGTGTCATAGGTGTCAACGCTGAATTCCTCTTCTATTTTGCGGGCATAACCGCGACAGTGAGTTTTCAGCGGTTCATACTCCCTTAGGAAGGTCTTCTCAAAGGCCATCTTCGATCCCAGGAACCTGATGATCCTGAAAGTGTGCCTGAGGGTCCTGAGTCCTGGTCTGAATGAGTGGCCGCCGCTCTCATTGCCGGTCATGAATTTTTCAAGACTGTCGGGTGGCATCCCGAACTGTGTGAGAATCTTTCCCAGCGCCGCCATATTAAAATATGCCTGGTAATAAAAAGGTTTGGCCAGATCTTCAGGCCTGGTGTCAAGCGGACCGGTTATCTCTTCCAGCAGGCCTATCCAGGTGCTGTTAACCATCGGTATATTCACAGACCAGACCAGTGGCTTGACCTGACCGGGCAACATCTCTTTGGCCATCTTGCTGGAATAAATCTGGATATCCCTTCGTGCCGTTATTTGCCTTAACTGGAGATAGTAGAGCTGGTTGCCGTCGTAGACCCATTCAATATCAATGTGCTGGCCGTAATAGCGCCTTAGCCTGACCGTATCGGCAGCCACTTTCCTGATTACATGAAACAGCCTGTAATGCTCGTTCCCCTCTGAAACGGTATCTTTCCATATCCTCCATCGCATGGGGGTGATCCCTTTCTGTACCAGCTCTTCCCCGGCTCCCTCAACAGCTTCAATGACTGTCTCATTCTGGTTGGTCACGGGATTCCTGCTGAAGCTTACCCCGGCGAGCTCTGCCGGGATCATCTCCTGGATTATCACCCCGCACCTGACGCCTGACACTCCCGCTTTTAATACGTAGTCATTGATGTTCAGCATCGAGGCCGACTCCCAGACTTTAACCACCGCATCAAGTATCTTCTCCTTGCCGGTTACATTGATAAAGGTCTGAAACTGCCCTGCAAAGCTGAACTCACTTGAGTCCTCGGCTGTGGTTGATGATCGCACCGCCCATGTCGTTTCAGGCAGGGTTTCCAGTTCCCTTCGCAGGTTCTCAAGCAATGATGACTCCTTTGCGAGGTACATTGCATGAGCGTTGGTGGTTACCAGATAGGTCAGGGGGATATTGAACCCGTAATGGTGAAGGAAAATAAGTGAGTTGGCCTTGTTGCCGGTCTCGTCTGCCTTGAGCCCTGCCCTCAGTTTCTTTATCAACGGTTGTTGCTTCATTTGGCGATTGTTATAATCAGGCGGTGATACGGTTTATCATACCCCTGAAAACCAGCTCATGGAAAGGCATGACAGAGTACCAGTATAACCTTCCCTTTAAGCCCAGCGGTCTGAAGGTAGCCGTCTGTACCAGGGTGTCATTTTCAATCCTGAATTCAAGCCATGCTTCTCCGGGCAGTTTCATCTCAGCATACAGCAGCAGTCGCTTCTCCTTCTTGTCAGCATACAGCACGCGCCAGAAGTCGAGCGAATCGCCCGGAGAGATCTCATTGTTGTCCTTCCTGCCTCTTCGGAGACCCACTCCGCCTGACAGCTTGTCAAGGAATCCCCTCATTCCCCAGAGCCAGTTGGCATAGTACCAGCCTGTTCTGCCGCCTATCGCCCATAACCTGTTCAATACTGTCGTCTCGTCGGTAACCTTTCTTCTCCTTATGTCATTGAAGCATCCGAATGTTGGAACCTTAACCAGGTCAGAGAGTCCCCTCTCGAGCAACGGCCCCGAAAGTGCATCGGTCCAGCTTGACCAGACCTCATGGTGCTCAATCCTGTCAAAAGCACTACTGACTGCCTCGTCAAAGCTGAGCAAACTGATGCCAAGCCTGAGATGCAGGTCATTCTCCCTGCAGATCACCTCAACCTTCATGCTGTCAACAAGGTTGACGGCCAGCTTGTATGATGTCGAGGTGACAAAGTAGAGCCAGTAGGAGGAGAGCTTGGGCGTCATGACCGGCACAACCCATATCTTGCGCTTAAGCTTCCTGACGGCGGCGAACCTGAGAAGCATCTCCCTGTAGGTCAGGATATCCGGCCCGCCAATGTCAAAGTTACTGTCGAAAGTATCTTCTCTCATCAGCACCCCGCTGAGGTATTCAACCACGTTGCGGACTGCTATTGGCTGTGATTTTGTATTGAGCCAGCGTGGCGCCACCATCACCGGAAGCTTCTCCACAAGGTCACGCATTATCTCAAACGATGCGCTACCTGAACCAAGGATGATACCTGCCCGGAGAGTGGTCAGATGATAGGAGCCTTTGGCCAGTTCCTCCTCCACAGTCTTGCGTGATCCGAGGTGTTTTGAAAGTTTCTCTTCGTTCACTATTCCGCTGAGATAGATGACCTGCCTTGCCCGGGTCGCGCTCAGCCTCTCCCTGAAATTAATCGCTGACTCTCTCTCCATTGCCTCAAAATCGCCGACGGAAGATGACATGGAGTGAATGAGATAGTAGGCTGCATCAATATCGTCAGGGATTGAGGCAAGAGAACCTATGTCAAGGAAATTGGCGGTGATCACGCTCAGATGATCGGTCCCGAACCTCGATATGTCAAACCTGCTGGCATCACGAACGCAGCATACCACTTCATGCCCCTCTGCAAGCAGCGCCGGAAGGAGTCTCTTGGCTATATAACCGGTTGCACCGGTAAGCAGTATCTTCATTCCCGCATTCCTTTACTATAGATTAAAACGCAAGCCCATAAGTCAGACGTGTGAGGGTTATTCATGATTTTCAAGTATTTCAGAGACTGATGCTGCCACTGCCTCGGCCACGAGAGGACGGTATGGCCCTACGGGGCAACCGGCGTAAATCCCGGTTGTTCTGCCTTCTTTGAATATCCTGACAAGTGGTTTATCCCAGTCGGGATACGGAACAGGCATATAAGGATTGAACTCCTTAAATGCCCTGAATTTTTTGATTGCGTGAAAAAACATCAGGTCAGTATTCTCTGCAATAAAGTCCGTAGGTAATTCCAGTGCGTAGTCGTATCCCTCTTCAATGGCTTTCCGGTACGCGGCATATGTGGAGAACTTTTTGTTCCGCGGATCCCAGTATTCATCCGCATATTCATCATCGCTCCAGACCAGGTCCCATTTACCGTTCCAGTTCTTCATCACCTCCCGCATTGCTCTCTCCAGCGGCAGCCTGTACTCGTGCCCCCTCTGATCCTGTGTCTCCTTTTTGAAAGGATGTCCGTGTCTTGAGAGAATCAGGAGCAGGCTGGCTTCAGAAGGGATCCGGGAAAGGTTATCCAGTGCCAGCCTGGCAAAGGCTTCCCGCAGTGCGGGCTGGTTGCCGGGCTGGTCTGCACAGATGACTTTTGCTCTCCCGTTAACCAGACTCGTGAACCATGGGAACAGCCATGGCGTAATCTTCAAAATCGGAATAAACAGGATTGCAGAAACACTGGTATATGATTGTTTCACATCCGTCAGCCAGAAGGGCTTCAACAGCCTGGCTTAACGATTCCCGGTACATGTACCTGGCGTAACGGAAGACTGCATCAGGGTACCTGGCTTTTAAAGCCGCTGCTGACTCCTCGTATATCTTCCTGCACTGATATTCCCATGCTACCTTTTTCTCCGGCAACAGGTGACCGTAATACCACCCCGCTACCTTCGCTGCGGTCTTCTGGCATATATCGGGCGCCCCTCCCTTGCCGTCACCGGTGTAAAGGAAATATCCGTGATCATAGGGATTCCTTTTCATGCCGGGTGGACGCCAGGAGACTTCACATTCAATATATGGCCTTCCTCTTTTGTTTGCAGACGAGCCGTGCATATCAACCAGCCCGGCAGGTTTGAATTCTTCCCTTGCCAGTGGATTCGCAGGGTCGATAAGAGCGATACCTCTGTCTGCGAGAACAAGGGGCTGAATGAACCCGGGAAGTGAATATACGAAAACATGATCCATGAATTTGGTATAGAATCCCGGATCAAAATCCTCAGGCATCCCCAGCTCAGCCAGTATTATACCGGGTTTTCCAACAGGCTTTCTGTCCTGTTGCCTGAAGTACTTTTCATAACCGTACTGGTTGCCGTATCGCCAGTGCCTGACCCACTCAAACATATAGGTATGTGAAAGGAGATTTTTTGGAATTTAGCTGCACCCGGAGAGAGCTTCTTTCATCCTGTGCCTTTAGTTTAATAAGCCCGTTTAGCTGGTTTAAAAATGAAACTCAATTATTAACCGAAGTATCTCTATTTTCCTATTTTTGTTCTAAATATAATAAAATATGATTAAAGAAAACTATCGCTTCCGATCCATTATGGTTGGTTTCGGACTGGTTCTGATGATCCTGATCTCAGCCTGCTCACCATCCGGAGATCCGAAAGAGTCGGCGGAGCCCAAGACAATACTATATGCCGAATTCATGCATGAGGTGAACAGTTTCTCGCCAATCATCACCACCGAGATTAATTTCAGGGCAGACCATCTTTTCTATGGTGACGATGTGATAGCCCCGGCCATCGAAGAGGACAAGCAGCTTGCAGGATTCCTTGAGGCGGTTGAAAAGAGCGGCAGGGGAAGAATAAGGGCGATACCCATCGTCCAGGCGAAGTCGATGTCAGGCGGCCCGGTAGACAGCCTCTTTTACTCCAAAATCAAAAACCTGATCATTGATGAGGTGACGAAGCAGGAGAGTGTCGATGGCATATACCTCTCATTGCATGGCGCGATGGGAGTACAGGGCATGTTTGATCCCGAGGGCGACCTGATCAAATCGCTCAGGGATCTCACCGGTCCGGAAACGGTAATTGCCGTGACCTTTGATCTCCATGCCAACGTAACCAGACGCCGGGCTGAGAATGCGAACATAATAGTGGGTTACCATACCAATCCGCACCGCGATCATTTCAAAACAGCCTTCCGCGCAGGCGACCTCCTGATACGTGCGGTGCTCGGGGAGATCGACCCGGTTATGGCGGTCAACAAGATGAAACTGCTGAAGGGCGGTGGCATCAACATCGACTTCCTGCCTCCTTTCAGGAAGATATTTGCCACAATGAAGAAGATGGAGAAGCAGGAGGATGTGCTCTCAGTCTCCTTCTTTCCGGTCCATATCTGGATAGATGAGCCGGAACTGGGATACAGCACTATCGGCATTACGGATGGCAACCCGGCTCTTGCCGCCAGGCTGGCTGATGAGATCTCGGAGATGGCATGGGCCGTGCGCGATGTGCCTCAGCCTGAAGGGAACACACCCGAAGAGGCAGTGGCCATAGCACGCGACAAAAAGATTGCGCGCGCACTGGGCACTCTTGTCTTCTGTGATGTATCTGACGCTGTGGGTACAGGCACGCCGGGAGAGAGCACATGGATACTGAAGGCACTGGTGGAAGAGGGGAGCGAACTTACCTCCTATATAACGCTGCGCGACGGTGAGGCCGCCCGCCAGGCGTGGGAACACAACATCGGCGATGAGATCACCCTCACATTGGGGGGTAAGCTAGACACGGTATACAATGCACCCCTTGCCTTTACCGGCCTGGTTGACATGAAGCAGGAGACCTCCTACGGAAAAACCGTCATCTTAAAGCATCAAGGCATCCACCTCATCCTTTCCGAGCTGCCGATGGCATCAAGAACACCTGCTGATTTCAGGGAGCTTGGACTCTCAATATGGAAGGCAGACATAGTGGTGGTCAAAAACCTGTTTCCGTTCCGGTATAACTATCTCCTCTACAACAGGAAAACGGTCAATGTCATCTCACCCGGACTTAGCAATACTGACCCCTTTGCGCTTAACTATGTGAATATACCCCGGCCGGTGTATCCGCTGGATCGTATAGAAAACTGGAAGTAAAAATTAACCGGTAGTCTCAGATAACGAAGGGGATGAGCCTCTTCGTCCGGGTCATGTACTCCCTGTAGCTGTCACCGAAATATGCCAGGCACTCGCGCTCGTCGCGCCTGGCTGTGAGCCACAGCAGCCATGATGCAAGCAGCGCAACTGGCAGGGTTGCTGCAAGAGGCTGCTTGAACCAGATTCCCCATGCCAGCAGCAGCAATGAAGAATACATCGGGTGCCGGATATACCTGTAAATGCCTGAGGTAACCAGCTCGGTGGTCTTTTCAAACCTGAAGAGCTTCTCATCAACCCTGGTAACGCCGGGCTTGGTTGCCCGCCTCAGCCTGATCACTGCCTCGGTTACAAACCAGGCTGAAACTATCAGTAAGAGCCATGACATAACCTGTTTTGCCGAAAACGGATCCTTGAACCATTTTTCATAATTGATGACAAAAAGTGCAAGGATGCACTCCCAGCTCCAAAACCTGGTGAACCCGTGACTATGCGGCTCAAACAGACTCTGCCTCGAAAAGAAAATCACCGGAAGACTCAGCGCAATGAAGAGAATTACTTTATCCATTTCAGATGGCTGTCAAACCTGTAGGAAGCTCCTTTTTCAGTTTCCATTGAAACACTGTTACCACGGTAGGCCAGGTTCAATGGTGCACCGGAAAACGACTTCACCGTGATCAGGCCGGCTACACCTTCACTCCACTCTATGCCGATCTCGAAGTTACCCCTTGCTTTCAGGCCCGAAACCATCCCTTCAGGCCATGCATCCGGCAGGGCCGGGAGTATCTGTACTACCCCGTTGTGACTCTGCAGCAGCATCTCCGCGATACCCGCCGTACCCCCGAAGTTGCCATCGATCTGGAAGGGAGGATGATTGTCAAACAGGTTCGGGAGAGTCGATTTCTCAAGCAGCTGTCTCAGGTGCCTGTAGCTCTCGTTGCCGTCCAGCAGCCGGGCGTAAAAATTGATGATCCATGCCCTGCTCCATCCGGTATGTCCGCCTCCGCTCGCCAGTCGTCTCTCAAGTGTCTTGCGTGCTGCAGCAAACAGTTCAGGCGTCTCAGGGGTTATCTGAGTACCCGGGTGAAGTCCGAACAGGTGCGACATGTGCCTGTGTCCCGGCTCCGCCTCTTCATACTCCCTGATCCACTCCATTATGGTTCCGTTCGTGGCAACCCGGTCAGGCGGCAGCCTGTCAAGTATGCTATCCAGACCCGATGCCCACTCAGCGTCAGTGCCAAGAATATTAGCGGCTTTCTGGCAGTTGCCAAGCACCTCCCGGATGATCTGGTTGTCCATCGTCGGACCATATGTCAGCAGAAATTCCTTTCCTGTCAGGGGATCAATGTAACTGTTCTCAGGCGAGTAGGAGGGAACGGTGACAAGATTACCTTCCGCGTCTTCCACAAGGAATCCACTGATGAACTCCGCGGCACCCTTCATGACGGGGTAAGCCCTCTCACGAAGATAGGCAGTGTCATTGGTGAATTCATAATGTTCCCACAGCGGAAGGGTCATCCAGGCTCCGCCAAGAGGGAACATGCCCCAGTATACTCCGTCAATCACCGCAGTCTTGCCGAAGACATCCGTTGTATGATGCATTGTCCACCCCTTCGCACCATAAGTATCACGTGCAGTGACACTTCCCGGAACGGTCAGTTCCTCCATAAAACGGATCAACGGCTCTGCTGTTTCGGTCAGATTGCACACTTCCGCAGGCCAGTAGTTCATCTGCAGGTTAATGTTGGTGTGGTAGTCGGAGCCCCAGGGTGCAAAGAGATCCTTGTTCCATATTCCCTGGAGGTTGGCAGGCAACTGCGCCGGGGCACGTGATGAACCCATCAGCAGGTATCGGCCGTATTGAAAATACGTTGCTATGAGGCCCGGATCATCAGCTCCGTCCCTGAACCTCCTGAGCCGTTCATCAGTGGGTATGGAGTCAGCAGAAGGGTCTCCTCCAAGTGACAGACTCACCCGGTTAAACATGCTGCCGTGTTCTGTGATGTGCGACTCCCGCAGCAGCTTGAATGATTTCCACGAGGCAGCGCTGATTGCTTCCATACAGTTTTTGCGGGGGTCAACTGAGCGGTCAAGGTCAAGGCCGTCAATGTTGTAGTCGGTGCAGGCATTGAAGAACAATACCATCTCGGTGCCACCGGTGTATTGCATGACACTGCCGGCGGGTGTCAGGGTGCCGTCACAGCTCATCACCATCAGCGAGGCGAAAAACTTCATATGATCACCTGCAGGACCCATATCGGGCTCCTCGGGGTCAACTATCTGCCCCTCCATGTCAATCCGGTTCTCATTAACGGTGATAACTGCATCCTGAGGCCGCCGCAGCGAAAGTGACATGTCAAGTCCGCCCTCTTCCTCTGATTTCATCGAGATGACCATGATATTATCAGGGGCTGATGAATAAACCTCATACTCAACCTTGCCACCGCCCCGCTCGAAGCTAACCCGGGCTATGCCTGTCTCAAGATCCAGCTCCCGCCGGTAATTTGTCAGCTCCGATATGGTGTCAGTGAACTGAAAGTAAATATCTCCAAGAGTCTGGTATGATCTTAACTTGCCCGGTATGCCTTCAAGATGCTTCCCGGCCAGTTCATATGCCTCAGGGATCTTTCCCTCAAGGATAAGCTTCCTTATCTGCGGAAGGTTTTCCAATGCGCCGGGATTGTTATTGGGAACGTTGATCCCTCCCCAGAGCGACTCCTCGTTCACCTGCAGCCGTTCAACCGAGGGATTGCCGAACAGCATTCCGCCCAGTCGCCCATTCCCCACGGGAAGCGCTTCTGTCCACTCTGCAGCAGGTTTATCATACCAGAGGAGATACTCTTTATGTTTCCTTCCGCTGCGATCGCAGCCATAAAGCAATAACGCCATCAAGCCAAACAGGGCAATGGTTTGCATGTATTTATATTTACTCATGGCTACTAAGTTTTTTATGTTCCTGCAGCTTGTCAGGATTGATGTTTTCCTATGGTTTGTTAAAAAATGAAACAGTCTGTTCAATTAACCGGTATTATTCCGAAAATCTGGTTCCTCTGGTTACTTAACGAATGCAAATATACCTTTTAGTTTAAGTGTTTAAGGGCCTGACGATCTCTAAAGAGTAATGAATGGGGCTCACTCCGTTCCGTTCCAGGCACGATGGAAGCCAGTGAAAAAAGCCCTGGCATTTACGCCCAGCGACTGGTTCCTGTATCCGCCTTCCTGAACAACCATTGTCGGGAGCTTAAGCCTGCCAATCATCGCCCCGTTGGATGCGAAATCGGTGTGTCCGAAACTCCAGGTACCTGTGGGGTCACCCTTGGCCGGATCAAGGCCGAGTGCAACTATCAGGTAGTCCGGTTTGTATTTCCTGATAATACTCAGCGCCCTGGTCAAGACCCTGTTATACTGTTCATATCTGACCTTCTCCGGCAGCGGGAAATTGTAGTTGTATCCTACACCGGGTCCTTCGCCCTTTTCCTCCTCAAACCCCGAAAAATATGGATAGGCGAATGAGGGATGACCGTGAATTGAAAGAGTAAGCACATCATCCCTTCCGTAGAAGATCTGCTGCTGGCCATTGCCGTGATGATAGTCGATATCCAGGATAGCCACCCTGCCGTGCTTGCCAAGGTAATGGGCTGCTATGGCGCAGTTGTTGAAGTAACAGAAGCCCCCGAACACCGATCTCTCGGTATGGTGCCCCGGCGGCCGTGTGAGAACATAGGCGTAACGCGTACCGGCCAGGAGTTGGTCAGCAGCACTCAGGGCGCAGTTTACCCCCCACCGTGCCGCGAGAAAAGCGTCCTGATTGAGAGGGGTAAAGGTGTCAAAGCAATAGTAGCCGGCCCTGACTGAGAGGTCCTTTGGAGCCCTTGTGGCATACCTGAGTGGAAAGACATAGGGATAGACCGACTGGCCTTTGGGTATGCTCCTGCTTACATTCCTGAAATAATTGAAGTAGTTGCGGTCATGGACCTCAAGGATATGCCTGTCATGATACTCCCTGACCTTCCCGGTTCTGAACAGCCCGCTCTTGTCGAGTTCCCTGAGAATGCTCTTAACCCTTACGGGCGACTCTACATACCCCCGCTCCCGCACATGGTGAATCGAATGGCGGTCGTTTACCGCAAGCCATATCTTTTTCTTTTCGGGCAGATCCGATGGTCCCTCCGGCATTGCCTTCCTGCGCGTGTAGCGCGGTGCCCTTATGACTACGGGATCATCCTTTATGCTATCAATAACCATCTTATTGTAATCTGCGCCTGAATAATCGCCGTATTTCCTTTCAAGTACAGCCCTCACTACCCCTCGGGCTTCCCTGGCTGTCACTGTCTCACGCAGGCCAAGTCCGTCATAGACCAGGTAGGGTGGACAGTCGTCTTCAGGCTTGACGGGAGTGGCGTAAAGGGTGTTGGCAATCGGCCTGGCACCGAACCGCTCATAAAAGGCAAGCCTCTTGCGATTCTGCTCCAGGATCTGCGGATCTCTGCAAAGCGCCGGATCGTCAGGAAGACACTCGAAGAAAAGCCCGATGGCATCAAGTGAGACAGCCTCTTCCCTGGCACGGTCATAGAGGGCCCCACCCAGCCCGGAGGAGGAGCTGTCAGGCGATGCGGCAATGTAATCGAGATAACAGAACTGCAGGTCAGGCATGTGAAGCAGAACAGCAAAAGCCTTCACCGTCTCGTGAATGTCCTCCGCAACGAAAAGAGATGACTGGTATCTGTGCCTGAGGGGATCCACAAACTGCGTGTCAAGCTCGCCGATCTTCTTCTCACTGATGGCCGGGAACTGTTTCCTGACAATCTCCTTCACGGCCTCTATCTTCCTGACGTTGGCCTCGAGAAAGGGATTGGTTATTTTTCTAATTCTGATCATACAGTTATTTGATCGGACCGGAGTTGCTAACAAATGCTATCTGCTTTCCGTCGGGCGACCAGCTCGGGACATTTATGGAACCCTGGCCACCATACAGGTATGCGATTACTTCCGGTGTGCCTCCTTCTGCCGGCATAATTCTGATATACACATGTTTGTAAAAGGGATGATCGTCAGCCTTAACCTCGGGCAGGAAAGAGAGGAATACTATGGTTTTCCCGTCCGGTGAGATGTGCGGGAACCAGTCGTTGTACTTGTCAAAGGTAAGCTGCTCCTGCCCTGTGCCATCGGGTTTCATTCTCCACAGCTGCATTGTGCCTGTGCGGGCTGAGTTGAAATAGATATACCGGCCGTCAGGCGAATACTCCGATCCGTCATCCAGTCCCGGCGCATCTGTTAGCCTGATCTCCTTTTTCTTTATTACTGAGATTTTGTAGATATCATAGTTTCCTTCGCGCTCCGCAGTATAGGTCAGAAATCTGCCGTCAGGCGACCAGCCGTGGAGATAGGAGGGACCCTGTTCTGTTATACGTGTGGGAGTTCCCCCGCCGGAAGGCATGATGAAGATGATTGATTTACCGCCCTCCTCAGCCACGTGATGGCTGATGCCAAGCATCTTCCCGTCGAATGAGAGAACGTGATCATTGTTGTTGCTCGTGGCAAAACCTGAATTGATCACCTCTGGCTTGCCGGTGGCAAGGTCAAACCTGTAAAGTCGTCCTTCACTGTTGTAAATCAGATATTTACCGTCAGGAGTCCAGTTGGGTGCCTGGATCGAGTTGGGTGCCTGGAATATGACCCTGCGGTGACCTGTCTCCACATCCATGATCTCAAGATTGCTTCCCAGGTAGTCGCGATAGGGTACAAAATCCTCCTTCGCCGGCCTTATGATGCGCACATTGCTGAACCTTGCGCTCTCTGAGACATTGTTGTCATGCGAACAGATAAAGAGACCTGCATAGACCTCACCGGTCAATGAGCTTTGCGTGACCGCAAGGGTGTCAAGAGGATTACCCCTGACTGCAACCGAGAGAATGAACAGGTCACCTCTCCTTTCAAGCTGGATCACATCAGGGGCTGACACGGATGACCTGCGCTCGGAGGTTTCGGCACCTGGCGCAGTCCGGTACTGCAATGATGTCAGTCCGTCACCGTGCACCGTGGCACTCACGTGAGGTGAACCTGTCTCAAGGTCGCTGCGAATCATCCATCCTGCCTTCCGGTGCTCATGGCTGCCCTCCCCGATGAACCTGAGGTCAGCCCGGAGAATGAAGTCCCCCGTGAGCTTCTTCCATGCAAAATGAAACTGGTCCTCACCGAACCAGATGTTATCACCTGACCCTGTGATCACATATTCCTGGGTGGCAGGCATGAAATGCAGGTCACCCCTCAGGTTGCACAATCCTACATCATCATGACCGTCAAAGATATTCGCAGAATAATCCTGGGCCGGTGACACATTAGCCGCTAAAAGAGATGCTGTCAGCACTGTAATTATGTATTTGGTTGATTTCATCTTGTTGTTGATAAGGTCTATAGATAAATATCTTTTCGCCTGTATATTCTGAAAGAGACTGTTGTCATAAGCACCGATAGCCCAATGAAATAGAGTACGGAAATGATCTCAATCCTGTACTCCGGGTTAAGAGTATCAAGGTCGACAAATTTGTAAGGACTTATATAACCCATACCTGAAAGGCCTTCCGTGATGTTTGAGATTGTAAATATGAAATAAAGGATCAATACCAGGCCGATGCTCAGGGTGGTAATCGGTCTCGCTCTCTTGACAAGTGTTGACATTAAGAGTCCCAGTGATGCGAAAAACAGGTTGAGCAGCAGGGTATAAACCGACATGATGAGAAATGCATCCGTACTGAAGGGCTCCCTCTTGACAGCCTCGAGTGTAATGTATCCCGCAACAGCGATAACAATGTTTATTACCAGTACATTCAGAATTACAACTATCGCTTTGCTGAAGAAGACTTCGCCGCGTGTCAGGGGCCATGACAGAAGGAATTCAGCTGTCTTGCCGTATTCCTCCCTGAGCAGGATGCCTGAAGAGAGCACGATCGAATATACACTGCCCAGTACAAGCATATATATCACATTGTTGGCGGAATAAAATCCCAGTACTGAAAACAGGTCGTTAACATCCGAGATACCCTTGAACTGAAGAGCCCCCTCAGGAAGAATGCTTACCATGGCCAGAATCTTCTGGTTGTTTTCAAGGAAAACCCCGTAGAATGACATTGTCAGCGAAGTAAGAACAGTTATTACGACAGTCCATATCAGCAGGCTTGGCGCGTTGCTCCTTAATTCCCTGAAAAATAGCGTGCTGTTCATCTTACTGGCCGGAGATTAGTTATAGTAATGCATGAAGATCTCTTCCAGGGAAGGCTCCTCAATTGTCATATCGGTAATCTTCCATTCACTCAGGGTTGAAAGGAGCATGTTGATATCTCCGGAGTAGAGGAACTTCACGGTTCTGTCTGAAACCAGAGGGGTATCCTCAATTCCGGGCAGGTTTAATAAAGTATTGTCAATCTGACCATTGTATTCGATATAGATCTTTTTCAACTGCCTCTTTCTGAGTGTTTCTATCTCTTCCACCTTGATGATTCTTCCCTCCCTTATTATTGCCACCCGTTTACACAGCATCTGTACGTCACTCAGGGTGTGGGACGAATAGAATACAGTCATTCCCTTTCGGTTCTCTGATCTCAGCAGCTCAAAGAACCTGGCCTGCATCAGCGGATCAAGGCCCATGGTTGGTTCATCAACGATCAGGAGTTTCGGTTCATGCAGAAGGCTCTGGATAATGGATATTTTTTTTCGGTTCCCCATTGAAAGGTCTGATATCTTTCGATTACTGTCAATATCGAACAGCTCTGTCAGTTCACGGATTCTCCCCTCACAGCCATCTGATCTGAAAAACCTGCCGCAGTACCTCAAAAACTCACCGGTCTCCATATGCATGTAAGCATTTGCATCCGATGGAACGTAACCGGTATGATACTTGATCTTTTTTGAATCGCTGACCACATCCATACCCATTATCTGTGCTTTTCCGGAAGTGGGAAACAGCAGGTTCAGCAACACCCTGATCGTGGTCGATTTGCCTGCTCCGTTGGGGCCGATAAAGCCGAATATTTCACCCTCCTCAACCTGAAGGCTGACATCCTCAATTCCCCTCTCCCTGCCATAGCTCTTTGTAAGGCCGGTTATGTCAATTACCGGGTTGCTCATATAAGGTCGCACGCTTCCGGGGGCATCCACTTGGCATCCCTGCCTTCCCACTTGATATTGCAGCCGATGGGATTCGTCACCGGCACGGTGATCTCCCTCCCGGAGGTAAGCTCCTCCAGGGCCCTGTCAAGGTCATTGACGGTCATTCGTGAGGTATCACGGGGTGAGTCGACACCCCTGCCGGTATAAACCAGTACCCTCTCCTCATTGAAGACAAAAAAGTGAGGTGTCTTCAGCGCCCCGTATGCCTGAACAACCTTCTGTTCCCTGTCATACAGGTATTTCCACGGGAACCGGTGTTCCTTCATCCGCTTTATCATGTTCGGGAAGCTGTCTTCTTCGTACGTCTTCTCGCTGTTGGAGTTGATTCCCACGAAAGCAACACCCGAATCACGGAATTTCTCCGCAGTGACCCTGGTAACCTCGTCGGAGCCTATGACATAGGGACAATGGTTGCAGGTGAAGAATATCACAAGGTATGGGTGGTCATTGAAGTCTGACAGGCTGTAATCCCTTCCCTCAGTGGAGGGGAGCCTGAAATCCGGGGCCTTCCGGCCTGGCTGAAGTGTATAGCTCATATCTGTCTGCTTGTATTTAATTTTTGTTTTCGTATCTGACAAAAAGAATGCTCGGAACAGGCCTCTCTACCTTTCCCGAAGGTTTGTTCAAAACAGCGCTGCCGCTTTCACCGGTGACCACCATTGTCGTAGATCCACCTCCGTCAAGGTTGAGTGCGTCGGTGCATCCCAGGCTGCGGGCCAGGTCACGGAGCTCAAAGAGGCTCATCCCCTCGGCATAACCGGGCTGCCTGCCGTCAACGACCACGAACAGGAGATGTCCGCTGCCGGTGATCCCGACCATTGTGCGGGGATGACGATTGGTGTTGAAGCTTATGCTGTCAAGAGGCATATCAATCCGGTCATCTATCAGCAGGGGACCGCTGACAATGGCATCCCCGGCGGTGATTACACCGGCATCTTCTCTCTCCGGACCCCATTGGGAGATATCTGCTGCTTCCCCCTCAGCAGTGAAAAGCCCCGTAGCCCGTATGCCGAACTCCTTTTCGTCGGTTGTGGCAACAATACTGTCGTCAACCTTTACATAATGCACATTGTAACCTTCCTTCATGTTGAAGAAGGTCGCGTTGACAGCCACAATGGCCTCTTCCTGCATGGCGAAGGCACTGGTTGCCAGGGGCGGCCCTGCTACTGCCACACCGAGCTCGAATGTCCCTCCTGCCGTGTCAATCTCCAAAACGTAAACCGCCTGGGCTGAATTGAAAAGAGTGGTTACGGCTGATCTGAGGGTAATGCCCTCCGATATTGTCCGGCATTCCCAGTCAATCACCGGCATTGTCAGTGAATCAGGCCCTCCTAACAGACCCGCTTCTGTCGCCGAACCAGACTCCGCCACAGAATCTGGCACGGCCGGAGAACCCGCTTCTGCCGCCGAACCCGACACGGCCGGCGAATCAATCCCTGCCTGGCTAGATATGCAGAATGACCCCAGCAATAAGCTAATTATCAGTATCTTCCTTTTCATGCCGGATTTATTTCTCAGTCCTCCAAACTTTAATAACTTTATGCAATCGGTTTCATCATTAACATATATAATATGAACACAGATCGCTCATTAAAGTTAACAGCTTTTTTCCGGATGGCAGCAGTTGTCACCGTCATACTTGCCACATCGGTGCCAATGACGGCCCAGCCCTCCGGAGGACCCTACGGACCTGTAAGGCAGTCGTGGCAGGTGCCTCAGACAAACGGCCGGGTATACTATGTGGCCCCTGATGGTACCAGGGAAGCAACCGGTGAGAGTATTGCTGCACCCACTACCATCGAGACAGCCATTGAAAAGGTTGTGACCGGTGATGTCATCATTATGAGGGGAGGAACATACCGCACAGGCAACCTGATCCTTAACCAGGGAATTACAATACAGCCCTACGGTGATGAGATGCCCGTGTTCAGGGGAACCTATGTTGCCGACAAATGGATGGACCTGAGAAACGGACTGTGGGTTACAAAATGGGATCACCTGTTTCCGTCAAAACCGGCAGACTGGTGGCAGCGGAACAGGAGCGGAAAGGATACACCCCTGCACCGTTTCAATGACGATATGGTCTTCGTAAACGGTAAATTCCTGCAGACTGCCGGATACGAGGGAGAAGTCAATGAAAATACCTTCTTCATTGATTATGAGACCGGAATGGTATACATAGGGACCGACCCAAAGGACAAACTCGTTGAAATCACCGCGTTTAACGTGGGACTGCACCGCATAACAGGTGAATGCCATGGCAGGGCATCGGACCGGAAAGGCTCTGTCATAAGGGGCATAACATTCACCCAGTACGCATACCGGGCGCTGGAAGTCGACGGCCCTGACCCGGAAGGAATATCGCCTGAGAGCCAGCACGGCAAGGATGTGGTTGGCACAACCCTTGAACACTGTACTATCTCATTCTGCTCACGTGTTGCAGCCTATCTCAGGGGCGATGGACTTACCATCAGGAACTGCAGGGTAAGTGATACCAGCACTGAGGGCATTTATATACTCAGTTCATCAGACGTGCTGCTTGAAAAAAACATCTTCACCAGGAATAACATAGAACGTATATCCGGTTACTATCCGGCAGCCGTTAAGATATTCAACCAGTGCTACCGCGTGTCATGCATTGACAACCTGGTCACAGACCTTCCCTTCTCAAACGGTATCTGGTATGATGTCGGCAATATTGACGGTCTCTTTATCAATAACTGGGTTGAGGGAGTGGGACTTATTGACAGGCCTGTTTCGTACCTGCAGACATGGCCCAGCGAGAGCGGTTTCTTTTTTGAGATTTCAAAAGGGGCCGTCTGCGCCGGAAATGTCTTTGTGAACTGTGAACTCGGAATTCACATCCTCAACAGCTGTGATGTACGGATGTACAACAACACTCTTGTCAACAGCACGGCATGTGTCAGCCGCAGCGAACGCAGCGCCGAGGGCGATCACTTCGGGTGGCACCCTGCCACTGGGCCCGGTGTGGATGAGCGCGACGGACATATTTTCGTGAACAACCTGATGGTTGCCGATGCCAGCCTGAACAGGCCGCACCTCTTCGTCTGGCAGAGGAATATCCTTTGTGACCGGCTGAAGGATCCCCAGCTGTCGCATCTGAACAACAACGTGTATGTGCAGAGCAGCGACCGCCAGAAAATACCCCTGATACTCTGGAGTCCCGCCGCCGCCGAGAACTGCATCACAGCCATTGATTCACCAGCCGCACTAAATTTAATATACCCCGCGTTTGAAGGAGAAAGCATGATTCTCACTGATCAGGCCGTCTTCATGAGCCCCGAACTGAGAAATTACAGGACCCTGCCCGCATTCGCGGGAAACAAGGCAGCCTCCGTGCTGCCTGCCGACATAAGTGCACTACTGAAACTGAACAGGAAAACACAACCCTACCCGGGAGCCTACCCGATGCAGAGGTGAAAACCCTTCACTTCGACTTTAGGCTATAACTCCTTCATGATCAGCCAGGTGGTATAGGAAACGTATAATATGAGCAGCATTGCTGCTTCCCACCGGTCAAGCTTGTGCCTCTTTGAGGTGAACATCGTTATAAACAGCAGAACGGTGCCGGCTGCGAGAATGTAGAAATCGATATTGAATACCGGATTGTAAGCTACCGGCCTTATCACTGACACCATGCCGCCTATGAGCAGTATGTTGAAGATGTTTGAGCCCACTATGTTTCCAACTGCAATATCTGCATTTTTCCTGTAGGCTGCAACAAGTGAGGTGGCCAGTTCAGGCAGCGAGGTGCCGGCTGCAATAATTGTCAGCCCGATGACCTTTTCACTTACACCCATTGCCTTGGCAATTATCACCGCATTCGCAACAACCATCTTGCCGCCGATTACCAGGCCGACCAGCCCGATCACAATGAATGCCACGATCTTGTACATACTGCCAGGCTTCTTATGCTCTTCGTGTTCAGGTTCGTAGTTCTTTATCTGCCGGTAAACGTAGTATTGAAACAATACAAAAAGTGTCAGCAGAATGAGTCCGTCAATCCTGCCCAGAACCCTTGCTCCTCCGGAGGGGATGTTCACCATGAGAAAGAATACAATCAGTGCGGCAAGTGACATGGGAATCTCCTTCCATACCGTGCTGACATGCACCTTCAGAGGAAGGACTATACCGGCAATTCCAAGGATTATAAAGAGGTTGAAGTTGTTGCTCCCGAGGATATTCCCGAAGACAATATCCTGGTGCGAGGTTGTTGAGGCAAACAGGTTTACAACCAGTTCCGGGGCTGAGGTGCCGAAGGCGACTACAGTAAGGCCTATCGTCAGGTCAGAGATTTTAAATCTTCGCGCCAGGGAGGTGGCCCCGCCTACCAGCCATTCGGCGCTGACAATCAGCAGAGCCAGGCCAACTATAAGGAATATTATCTGTGTTGTCATCTAAAATCGGATACCTGAATTAAGCGGCAAATATAGCACTGCGAATTGAAATTGGTCTAATTGTAACTATTTGGAATTCGCTGCCCGTTACTCGAACCAGTTGCTCTCCTTCATCTGGGCGAGCCCCGTGAAAATAATCCTGTTCAGATCCTCCGGAGGCCGGTTAAAGAGACCGACATATAAAATGTCCTTCTCCGGAACAGCAAAATAAAATGCCCTGAAACCTCCCTGGTCGCCGGTGTGATAAATAAACCTGACGCCAAAGTCGTTTCTTTCCTCAAGGATCTCCTCCTCGCCGATGAACCAGCTGTAACCGATGAAGGGAAGCCTGGTTTCAGTCCATGCCTCAGGACGGTATATGCTCCTCGACCTGTCCGTGAGCGCCTTTCCGAGGAAGTCGTTTTGCCTGATGGCTTTCTCATAAAGAGCCAGTTCTGTGACTGAACTCCATACTCCCCCGTTGCCGGCAGCGGGAAAAGTTGGAAACTCACCGTAGTCGGACTCCACCCACTTGCCGTCCGCCAGCTCATATCCGTGAGACACACCCTCCTCGGGGTGCGGACCGTCAGTAATGGTGCTGGTGACCATACCGGCAGGAGAGAAGATCTCCCCGGCAATGAACTGCTGCCACTTCACGCCACTCACCTTCTCAATTATCAGCGCCAGGCCATTGAAGGCCGGATTGGAGTATTCATACTTTTCTCCGGGTGAAAAGTTGAGCTTCCCGGCTTGCATCACCGGTGCAAAATTCTCATAGTCCTTTGCGGTAATGAAGAATTCAGGATTCTCACTGACAGGCCTGTTGTCTGGCAACCCTGAAGTATGCGAGAGGAGATGAGTGATAGTCACCGCATCAGCTATCTCTTTGCTTATGAATTCAGGAAAATATTTGCTCAGCGGGTCAGAGACTGTTAGTTTTCCGTTCTCTTCCAGGATAAGAATCCCGTTGGCCACAAAGGTCTTTGAGATGGAACCGAGGTTGAACAGGGTTGCCGGGGTGATCTCCTCCCTGGTCACCAGGTCGGCCAGTCCGATACATTTCATGAAAACGATGCTGTCTCCTTTCATGACGAGGACCGCCCCTCCGGGCTCACCTGCACGGAATTCGGCTGTAAGTAATGAATCAAGTCCTTTTAACATGGTCGTTCCCGATTGTTTTGTTGAACATGATGCCAGAAGCAGGCAGACTGACATGATGAATGCTGTTCTCATCGTACTTTATTTTAAGCATTTGGTTCAGGCCGCGACAAATGCCTTTACCGGGATAGCTATCAGCCTTGAGCGTCTCTGACCAACCTGTGAAATCATTTGTCCCTGAGCCTGTTGTATTTCCGTAGTACTTCCAGCGTCTTCTCCACTGGCAGCGCCTCTACGGTCATGCCGTTTCTGGCCTTTGTTGTCTCAGCAGCAAAGAGCGAGTTGATGATGGCCTCCTCGGTTGCCTCGGCAACAGCCTGGAAGAGCAGATCCATCTCATCATTCCGTATCTCCCTCCACTCCTCGTACATTGATTCGCTGGAGTAGGGGATACGCAGATCCTCAGCAGTAGACACGGCAATTATATAATCCCCGCTGCCGTTGGATCCCGATGCTCCTGTCCGCATCATGCCGGCAAAAGCCCTGGAGGCAAGCCTCTTCAGGTTCCTTGACGTCAGCGGCGCATCAGTCATCACCACAATCATGCAAGACCCGTCCTCCTTGTACTCATTCACCGTGGTCCTGAAGCTGTAACGCCCGAGTTCCTGTCCGACGGGCACGCCGTTGATCTGCAGGATGCCACCGTAGTTTGTCTGAACGAGCACACCTACGGTATAACCTCCCCTGGTGGAGGGCAGCACACGAGACGATGTGCCTATCCCGCCCTTGAACCCGAAGCAGACGGTGCCGGTGCCCGCACCGACATTGCCCTCGGCAACCGGTCCTCCGGCAGCAACTTGTATCGCCTCCAGGACATGTTCCGTGGTGACATGCCTTCCCCTGATATCATTGATCCTGGCGTCATTGGTCTCACCAACCACTGCATTGACGCTCGTCACCCCCTCATTACCGGGTTGCGAGAGGGTATGCTCAATAACCGCAGCCACGGCTGTTGACACACTCAGGGTGTTGGTCAGCACCACCGGGGTCTCCAGGTTGCCCAGCTCTTCCACCTGCGTGTATCCGGCCAGCTTGCCGAACCCGTTACCCACGAAGATCCCCGCAGGGACCTTCTGCTGGAAAATATTTCCGTCATGGGGAAGGATTGCTGTGACTCCCGTTTTTACAGAGTCGCCCTCCACAAGTGTGACCTGGCCCACCTTCACGCCGGGCACATCCGTAATGGCATTGTGACTGCCGGTACGCAGTATGCCTATCTCTATTCCGTAGTCTCTGGCTCTCTTCATCTGAGCATCTGTAGTTTGACAGTTAAATGCCGGCAGCACAAGCACAAAAAGGAACACTGCCCTCAGTATGTTATTGATTCTCTTCACGAGTAAGTTCTTGAATCTCTTTACGAGTAAGTTATTGCGTCTCTTTAAAAGTCTTGCTTCTCTTCACGGTCCGTCCAGCTATTGGTTTTCTGTACGGTCAAACACCTTTTTCCCGCCCACCCAGGTCTGCTGTGCCTTCACATTCCATATCTCCGCAGGGTCGATGGCGGTGATGTCACGGTCAAGCACCACGAAGTCAGCCAGCTTTCCGGGCTCAAGAGTGCCTTTCAGATCCTCTTCGAAGGAGGCGTAGGCGGCATTTATTGTATATGCTTTCAGCGCCTCCTCAACTGTGATCTTCTGCTCCGGGACCCACCCTTCGGGGTTCTTCCCGTCAAGTGTCCTGCGCGTCACGGCAGCGTATATTCCTTCCAGTGGTGTTGCCGGTGCCACGAACCAGTCGCTCCCGAAGGCCAGTGTCGCCCCGCTGTCGAGCAACGACCTGAAGGCATAGGTTGTCTTAACCCGCTCCGGGCCGATATATTCCTCAGCCCACCGGCCGTCATCAATGGCATGGTAGGGCTGCATGCTGGCTATTACCTTCAGCTCGCCATATCTCTTTATGTCACCGGGGGCAAGATGCTGGGAATGTTCAATCCTGAACCTCCTGTCGCGTTCCCCGTTCTCCATGGCTACCCTCTCATAGATATTAAGCAGGGAATTTATGGCTCTGTCGCCTATTGCATGTATCACCACCTGCAGGCCGGCCTTGTCGGATTCCGATATCCAGTTGTAAAGATCCTCCTCACTGTTCACGAACAGGCCTGTATCAGTCTGCAGGTCAGTATAAGGTTCAATGAAGGCGGCAGTGTGCGAGCCCAGTGAGCCGTCAACAAACCCCTTCACACCCCCGGTACTGATCCATCTGTCTCCGCGGCCCTCCTTTTCCACCTGATCATTCATATCCTTCCACCTGCTGATGGTCTGCAGATAATAGATCCGGGTGATCTGTCCGCCCCTGGCGCGCACCCGTGCCAGGCCATCGGCATAACTGGCTGCATCAACTGCATGCGCTGATGTGACCCCGTTGGAAGCAAGGTAATTCATTGCTGCCACAAGGGCCCGGTCAACCTCCTCCTCTGACTGCTCCGGGATTTTGAAAGAGATGAGATCCATGGCGTTATCCTTGAAAATGCCGGTCAGCTCACCCCGTCCGTCTCTCTCTATAGTGCCGCCGGAAACATCCTTAACTCTGCGGTCAACGCCGGCGAGCTTAAGGGCCAGTGTGTTGGCAAGTGCCATGTGGCCGTCGAGACGCGAGACGAAGACCGGATTATCCGGGGTGACGGAGTCGATCCATTCCCTGCGGGGAAGACTCTCCCAGCCCATACCGTCCCAGTCGCCCCCGAGAATCCATGTCCCGGGCTTCTGTGTGGCGGCAAACTCCTTTATCCGTTTGATGAACTCCCCGGGAGTGGAGGCATCTCTCAGCTGCACCGAGGCGAGGTTCGATCCTCCCTGCAGCAGATGAAGGTGTGAATCAATGAAACCAGGGGCGACGAATCTGCCACCGAGGTCAATAACCGTGCTTTCAGCGGACCTGTGCTTCATCACCTCACCCTTGCCGCCAACGGCTACGATTGTGTCGCCTGAAACAGCCATAGCCCCGGCGAAGGGCTGCTCAGCATTCCCGGTCCAGATCCTGGCATTGGTAATAATCATATCAGCTGTTGGTTTTGAATTGTTGCATGAAACGGTCATCACCGAAATGGCGATGAGCGCAAGCAAATAAGTTTTCTTCATATAGGGATTGTTTATCTGAGTTTCTATTCCGGGTTATGCGTCTCCCTGAACTCCGTGACAAGAGGCATGGCCTTCTCCTTGTCAGCCTCAAAGATGTAAAGGTCGAGCGCTGAAGGGACACCTCCCAGGTATCCCAGTCCCGAGTCATTCTTGACAAGCCCCTTGATCCCCGATTCCTCAAGCATCTTCAGAAGCAGGAGGGCAGTCGGTTCCGGACCGGAGAATACTTTGATGAGATTTTCTTCTTTTTCCATTGTATCTGTTTTTTTTGGTTTATCGGGATAAAGGGTTCCTCCCTTTGTCAGCCACGAGATGCCGAATGCCATCAGAGTAACCGTCTCTGCAATGATAACAAACCTGGAGTCCGCATGGTTCTCATAAAAGAAGAGAAAGAAGATCTGCATGGCACCCAGCGTCACAAGCATGATTATTCCGCATACCCTGTAGACAAGATTCCTTCTCAGTTTCCTGCCGGTCGGCCTCTTTTCACCCCTGGTAAACAGAAAGAGTGAGATAAGCGCAAGGATTACGAAAAAACAGGCGGCAGAATAGAAATGGACCCATGCCACCCAATCCCAGGGACCATCCTTCACGGTTGGGAAAAAGGCGATGCCGAGTGCAAAAAAACCTGCCACATTTGCAGAGATGTTGTCCCACCTGTCATATCCCCTGTAAAAGAAAAGGAAGAGAGCTATCGCGCATATGGCACCCACGAATAAATCACGCATGCCGGTGTGATAATAGACGCTGAGATTGTTCAGGAGCCGGTCTCCCCCGAAGATTATTGTGTGGCCAGAAACCAGCACAAAGGGCAGGAGAATGCCTATCCACCCGACTGATTTCCGCAGTGAGAGGTAGGAGTGGATATGGGGAGTGTGGTCTGCTGTCTGCTTCATAAAATCATTGTTCTCAAGTCTGTCTGCACTGTTGTCGGTGCATACCTGGCCAAACCGGTTGAACCGTCTGATAGTTTTTCCGGTTATGGATCACAAGTTAAGAAAAATCCCGGGCTGTTGAACCCGGGATTACTCATGCATGTTGCACAATAGTTAAAAATCGTCGTCATCGGCGATCTTTCCAGTTCCACCATTTGACAAGCTCCGGATCCGGATTGTCAGTCCCGGCAAAATAGACCGCTGAACGAAACGCATACAATACGCAGCGGTCCTGGTGCGCTCCGCGCTTTCTGCAAAGGTCGTTGTACATTACCTCCGGGTCAAGGCCTCTCAGATCAGACACCGTATTGATTTCGAGATCCCTCAGATCCTTCGCCAGGCTCTTTCCTATGCCCGGCACCGCTTCGAGGCGGTTACTCTTCTTGTCTCCCTTACTGATCATGGAGCTAAATGAACATAATTAGTTCTGCTATTGATTTATATAACAGTTTAAATTGGAGGCTATCAATATCACTCTTGTGGAAGTTATATGATTACCCTGCAGGTGGTTATATGTTGAAACTGGCTATACCCTTTTCATCAAAGTTACAGTTTATCCATTCTCCATCCAGCTCGGCACCGCACTTCCTGTAGAAGGCAATGGCCGGTTCATTCCATTCGAGAACCTGCCACCTGATCCGTTTGCATCTCTCCGCCCTGGCAACCTCAAATACCTTCCTGAGCAGCGCTGAGCCTACCCTGTGCTGCCTGAAAGGCTCCTGTACATAAATGTCCTCGAGGTAAAGCGACTTGCCCACCCAGGTGAAATAGGCCATGAAATATAGCGCCATCCCTATAATCTCACCTTCCCCCGTCTCTGCAACGAAGCATCTGAAGAGATCCTTCTCCTCCCTCATCTGCTCCACGCTGTTGGTCACCTTGCCTGGCGCTCTCTCATAGGCGGCAAGCTCCCTGATAAGTGATAGTATGGCCGGGAAATCCTCTTCGGTGGCTTTTCTTATGTTAATTTCCATAATCCTGGTTATCAGTTTAAAATGAATGTGCTTCCGGGAAACCTTCTTCGGTGGCCTGTCTGACGTTAATTTCCAAAGTCCTGGTTGTCATTGTTACAGCCTCATTATGGCCTGGACATCATTAACGGCCACCTGTCTCTGCATTCCTCCCATCTTCCGGATGCCGTTTGATTGCCAGTCCGGTCATTAATGCTGACCGGTATAATAGAGCCCGGCCTCCGGACCCAGTGGCAGGCCTGTAACTATCCATGCAATCAGCAGGAGGGTCCAAACGATGAAAAATACGATTGAGTATGGCAGCATCGTTCCTATCAGGGTTCCCAGTCCCGATTTGGAATCGTACTTCTGGTAATAGACAATTATCAGTGCGAAGAAGCTCATCATCGGCGATATTACATTCGTCACACTGTCGCCAACCCTGAAGACTGCCTGCGACAGCTCCGGCGAATAGCCCAGCAACATGAACATCGGGATGAATACCGGGCCCATTATGGCCCACTTCGCCGATGCGCTCCCCATGAAAAGGTTTATGAAGCCTGAGAAGAGCACAAACAGGATCACCAGAGGTATAAGTCCTATGTCCATGGCCTGCAGTACCGCGGCCCCTTTTATGGCAAGGATAAGCCCCAGGTTGCTCCACTTGAACCATGCCACAAACTGCGATGCAAAGAACACCAGCACCAGGAAGGATACGAGACCCTTGAAACTGCTGCTCATTCCGTTTATGACATCAGTGTGATTCCTGAAAGTCCCCGAGATGAAGCCGTATACCATACCCAGACTTGATGCCACAATGAACAACACTGCAATAAATCCTTTGAGAATGGGAGAGTGGAGGACCGTATTATCGGGCCCTCTCAGGAAGCCGTTGTCCGGAATAAGTCCTGCGGCAAAGATCGCAATCCATGCTAAAAAGACTATCAGTACCCAGACGAGTCCCTTCTTCTCCCTGGCTGAGAGCCTCGTTACCTGTTCAATCGGAACGTCGCCGGTGTATTTCCCGAGCCGGGGTTCGACCCATGCGTGAGTGACCCAGGTGCCTGCCAGGGAGATTACTAAGGTGGACACAACCATGAAATAGTAATTGGCTGTTGGCATCACATAATATTCCGGGTCAATGATTCGGGCCGCCTCGGTAGAGAGCCCTGCCAGCAGAGGGTCTATCGTTCCTATGAGCAGGTTGGCGCTGAAACCGCCGCTGACACCGGCAAAGGCAGCCGACATACCTGCTACCGGGTGCCTCCCGAGTGTATGGAAAACAACTCCTGAAAGAGGTATTATGAGAATATAACCCAGGTCTGAGGCTACATTGGAAAGGATGCCTGAAAAGACAATGATGAAAGTGATCGACTTCGCCGGAGCCCGCTGTATAACTGCATTAATGGCCGTCTTTATCAGGCCGCTGCTCTCTGCAACACCTATTCCTAGAAGGGCTACCATCACAATCCCCAGCGGAGCAAAGCCCGTGTAACTGTCAACCATCCCGAGAATGATCCGGTGCAGCCCGTCCTTTGATACAAGATTGATTACACTTACTGTTTCCCCGTTTGCGGGATTAACCCCGTGCCAGCCCAGTAAATGTCCGAGACCGGATACCAGTATCGTAATTAGCCCGAAAATCCCGAACAGGGCTGCAGGGTGGGGGAGTGCATTCCCGCCGCGCTCTATCGCACCAATGAACTTATTGCTGAAGTTTTCAAATCCTTTTGCCATCGTTTTTGCAATTTAGACAACCCGGGCAAAATATTAAAATTCCGTCATCATTCAATCAACCTTGATTGTTTTTCCGCTGACAGGTATCCCGTTTTCATTGAATGATTCAATTGTGAACCAGTACGCCTGCCTTGTGCTTAAGCTGTTGATGGCAAGTGCAGTGTCATTATAAACTATATGGTTGTGATACAGTTTCTTCCTGTCAGTATCATAACTGACATTGTATCCTGTGGCGTCTGTCATGCCGGATGGGGGCAGAGTGTCAACTGACGAAGAGACATCCACCTCTTTGCCATCTTCATCCTCCACGCTGTTGTTCACCTTTCCTGGCGCTCTCTCGTATGCGGCTAGCTCCTAAATAAGTGAGAGTATTGATGGAAAGTCCTCCTCGGAGGCTGTCCTGATTTAATATTCCTTTAACTGACTGTTTCCCTGCTAATATTTCCTGCGACAAAGGAGGCCGGGGTCTTGTCCTTGCTGATTTCAGCCCCCTCCTTTAGTAGTCCAGGGTAATGATCCTTCCTTTAGTGAAGTCAAAAAACCTGTCCTTGTTTGCCACCTGCACGCCATCCATAAGATCATCAGGCGTATATCCTGCTACCTTGAGGCAGGTGGGGCATGCATACACGCCCACTTTCAAATCAATCAGTTTTTTGATGTAGGTGTGTGCTGATTCGAAATCTGCAAAATTGATGTCCTCAGCACCCTTCACCAGGAGGTGAACGGAATGGATGTCCATATAAACCAGTACATCCTTGTCGGCAGCCATCATGGTCGCCATTTTTAGCGGCATCAGCACCCTGTGGGGGTCATCATAGCATTCAGTTATGTGGATAAACACCCCATCCCTGGCTGTCTCACCGTTGCCTGCAGCAACTGTTAGCTGGCCAGAGGGCCTGTTGCACGAAACTGCCATAAGTCCGAAAAGCAGAAGAAGTCCCAGGTTTCTCATAGATTTATTGGTATTGGTTAGCTCTTTCAAGATCATGATCAAAGACTAAAGTTAAGGGAATCCGATGAATAAAAAGCATTAACCCGCCAATGATGATCTAAGTTTCCGGATTGACAGGGTTTTCAGTCAGAAGCTTATAGACTTTGTCAACCACATCCCTTGATTCCTTCAGGCGGGTTATTAACACCCAGTCATGAAACATCTTCGGGTACCCGAAATAGTTGAAACTGATTTGCTGGTCTCTCATCAGCTGCCTGCATTTCTGAGCATCTGCATTCAGTATATCATTTGTGCCGGTAAAAATTGATAGTCTGCACAACCCGGTAAAGGAGCCGTACAGCGGGCTTACCCTGTAGTCTTTCGGGTCGAGGTCTCCGGAATATTTTTGCCCCGCACTCTTAAGACCTTTTATACTTAACAGCTTATCCTCTTTATCAATTAAGCTTATCCTGGCATCGGTCATCGAGACATCGAACCAGGGAGAAAAAACAATTAACTGATCCGGCAGCCTCTTTTTCTCGTTTCTTAAGTGTTGTGCAAACCCCATGGCCAAACCTCCGCCCGCGGAGTCACCCATGAAAACAATGCGCTCTGCGGGATAATCAGTTATCAGTCCTGCATATAAATCTCCGACAAAATCATAAGCCTCCCTGTATGTTGCATCCGGTGCCAGTGGATAGTCGGGAACAACTATTGTTGCACCTGTCTTTTTAACTAATTCATAGATTAAGTCCCAGTGCAGCCTGAGGATATTACCCATGTATGCACCACCATGGAGATATAAAATGACAGCCTCAGATTTATAACCCTTTGGAGCAATTTTCCATACCTTCCTGCCGGTCTGTTCAGTTTCCCGGATATCAAAGTTCTTCAGTAATGATTTCGGAAGCTTTGCCGGGTCTCTAGCAAATCTGTCTTTAATCATTTTCTCTTCCGTTCTCTTTTTCATCCCTGACAGGCCCATGATGGCCTGTAGCAGTTTTGATTCAAAGGAGGGAGGACTGGCGTGCGTATAATCTATATTATTCACTGTTATGTCAGCTGATTCCTATAAGGTTCATTCATTGAGCGGGATGAAAGTAGCAATAAAGCTAATTGTTATTTTACCTTGTGATGGTTTCATTTGTTTTGCTGAACAATACCTGAACCACATCCCAGGGTCACCTCCGTGTCATGGTATTTGGCCGGCTGTCCGGCAAAAGTATCCGATTAATAACCTTCATTGGTTCAATTCATCTATAGCTTTTTGCAATGTCTTATCAATTCCGCTGTTGATTTCCGTCATGGCATTTTTACTATAAACGTCTGGCACCAGCCCTGTGCCCTCATACGTATTGCCATCGAACAATTCAACTTTCTGCGGCACCAGCGAATAGAACCAGCCATTTGCCAGTTCTCTTCCTATCATGGTGCCATGGGCCCCGTTCGTTGTGTCACCCATAAGCGTTACATTGGGTAACGTCATGAATGCCATTACAGCACGCTCTCCTGCGCTGATTGTGTACCGGTCGGTTAGCACTATAATAGGCTTGGATATATATTCGCCTTCGGGATGAATATACCATTCATGCCAGTCGGTATAATCATCATGTCCCTTCCCATTTTTGGTTTTGCTCCTGAAGACGTAACGCGATTGATTTGTCAGACGGCCAATCTCTGAAAAGCAATAGGTAAAATCGCCTCCCTGGTTGTGGCGCATGTCAATGATATACCCATTGACATTACTGAAGTCGTTCAGAAAATCCTTCAGTATAAAAAAGTTTTCACCCACATAATCAAACCAGATGTAAGCCACATTCTCGTTTTTTATTTTACCGTAGATGTAGCTGTTTTCATCTCCTTCCCTGTACCCCGGGTCGAGATAAGTCTTGACCACAGGAATACTGAAGAGTTCGTCATCAATGAGTTCATTCCTTATCTTATTTGAAAAGAACACATCTCTTCCCGGAGCTGTAAGGCTGACATGTCCGTCATCCAGTTGGCCCAGCATCTGAGAAATGGCAGAAAAGAGTTCTTCATCAGTGGTACTGGCATTTACCAGCGGACGGAACTGGTCATATTGCGCCTGCCAGTCTATATTTCTCTCCTCGAACGGAGCATACTCTTCATTAAAGGTGGTCCACAGGTTTTCAAAAATAGCCTCAGGATGGTTGGCCGGTGGTTCAACAAATATGTTTTCGCAGCTGATAGTTAAAAGTATCAGGAGGGTTGTTGCCAGCAATTTTATGATTCGTTTCATCATAGTATAATTTTGATTTTAATGGTATGATGGAACCGCACATGATTGAAAATTATATTCTTATCGTGTTTGTGATTGTGGTCAATCATGTGGGTTTCATCAGTTCAAAATTTATAGCAGGCAGAAAAATCCAGGGAATTACGGAAAGAAAGCAGGTTTCTGGGCTGGCTCACATGTACAAAGTCAAACTGAAAGGCAGCGCTCAATCCCCATCTTTCATTTAAGCTATATTCATATTTTAACTCCAGGTCAAGCGTTTGCATTTTGTTCCAGGTAACCATTTCTCCATCCCCGATAAAAGCCATAAAGGTTTTCAACCCGGAGTGAGAACTGATGTTCTCGATGAATTCATCATCATTGACCAGATAAGGCGACCGTGCAAGCCAGGCTATCAAAGGCAGTTGCAGGGTTGCCGCCAGGTGGGTTTTTTCACTGACTGCTCTTTCGTACGTGCCAAAGATGCCGAGCCCAAGGGCCGAATAATACCCGAAACTGCCAATCCTGCCATACACATAGTTCAGAGCTTGAATATCAGTTGAATATAGCCCGCCGGCAGTAATCACTGATCTTTGACTTTCAGATATCCTTTTGCCTATCTGGTAATCCAGGTCAATTAAGCTGAAACTGTGAGGATATGCAGTATATAACTCTCCATGAACAGCGAATTCATATGGCTCGGCCACCATAGGGTTAAAATTGGCAAAACGAAGGCTGACCTTCTGGAACAGCTTTGCCCTCCTTGTGTAGCCTGCCCCAATGTTCAGAAAGGAAAAGTCATCATGGATAAATGGGGAGAAAACCAAATCCTGCCGCGCAACAAAGGCTGGCCCGAAATGCAATGACAAAGCGTTTTTTCCGGTGGGTCCCTGACCGGAACCGTCGATGGCTGAAAGCCCAAAAATGAATAGAATCAATATGTGCTTCATCTCTTTGATATACTTGGTGCAATAATCGCTATCAGATAACTGCATTAAAAAAAGGCGGAATGTGTACTTCGTAAAAATCCGTCTACACAAATGGCGGCACTCGATATATTCTTAAAACACCCGGCACGGCACCATTGTTTTCTTAACCAATTCAGCGGAGGTGTTTCTTAAGGCTTAATCGTGACTATTATTCTCTTATAACTTGTTAACTGAGGTTCGCCTCTGTCGGTCACCCGTAAAATAAAATGAGCAGTCTCTTCTCTGTCAACCGCAGGGGCAATTACATAAGCTCCATGCGAATTCTCGGCCCCCTCGATTTTTATTGGCTTCTTATACGTGCCGGCTTCGGGATAATTGAACCACAGGAAACTGAAACTATCACCATCTGGGTCGGTGCTGTCAAAGGCATCCAATCCGAAGCCCTGGCCTGATTTGACTGTAATCAGTTCAGAATGGCTTAAAACAACAACTGGATGGTGGTTGGCCTCTTCAAAAGATTTAATGCACCAGTCCATCCGTGCAGCAAAATCATTCTGAAAATCATCCCTCCAGCGCCATAATGATACTTTATTATCCGTAAAAGTCATGGTATCCGCTTTCACTGCTCTTCCGTATTCGCTTGAGATATACGGTATAAGTCTATCCGCAGCGTCTGTCCATATTGCTCTTGTTTCGGGTTCAAAAGGCACCCCTGAATCCCCTTTTTTCCGTGTGGAAAAGTCTGGCTTATAAAGCTCATATCTGCCACCCCAGCCGCCCCACTCAGGATGTTCCGGGTTATGTAATCCATTCATTATCAAAGACAAAAACGACGGTGTATCACCTTCCATTCCCCATGCCACATCGGGATAAGCCGCTCCGAGTGACCCGTGGCCCTGCTGAATATTCTGAGCCAGCCAGGTGTTGCTGATTTTTCCATTGTTTATCCCCTGAACGTATGTGTTGATGGAAGACCATGTTGCACTTCCATAGTCATCTCCCGGACTTACAATATAAAACAGGTCCGGGAAATTGTTCCTGATCCATATGCCGCTGTCATCCTGGTCGGAGATGGCATAAACCCTGAGTTTTGCAACCAGTGTTTTCAACTCCGTTTCGGGTTTTGTGTTTTTAATTTTATAGAGTGCCTGTGCCAGTGTATTGGAGCCTCCCCAGACCGAAATCCATAAGGGACGATCGTCGCTGCTTTCAAGCTCCCTGATAATCCAATCGGAACCCTCCGAATCCTTCTCCTTGCCAACACCCTGCATTCCATACTCGGGCAGGCCACTTTTTATGAGTGGATATAGTGTCTCGGCTTTTGGATAAGCTGCATCATGCTTTGCAAGATTGGGTTGAACCTTTTCGTAAGCCCGGACCACTTTCCTGATCGATTCCGGATTAACCATTGTCTTATGCCAGCATGAGGTTGTGGCGACAATACCTTTTACATCAATTTCATTGGTGTAAAGCAGCAGGCGAACCAATGATTGCGTGTCATCGGGGTCGGCCTCGATGTCGGTCAGGATGATAACTCTGTTATTCTGCTCCGTCTGTCCGGAGAGGGAACAAAATGTAAAAAAGAACAGCGGAATAAGGATCAGGTTTCTCATAATATCATTTATAGGTTTTAAGCCCTTGATGACAGGCCTTGTTTATGCAGGAAGAATTTACTGTTTTTTGTCCCATTCAAACTTTTCCGGAATCGACCAGGTTAACCCCTTCACCATTTCACCATGCCTGTATAGGACATCCCATTTTGGAATGGATTTTACCACCCGTTCTGCCTCTTTGTCAAAGACTTCACTGGATTATTATTTTCTTGCTTCCTGTCACTTCTCCTAACCAGATTCTGCCATTTCCCTGGATGAGGTCATCCTTTGAAATCTGATAGGTAAATCCCGGGTAGCTGAAATATGCAGTGTAGGTTCCCTTTTTCAATGGGCTCTCCAGGCTATAATTAATATCCAATTGAATAGATTCACCGGATCTCACAAGTGAAAGCCATTCCATTTTCCAGCTGTTATACGGAATGGGGCCCTGTGGATCGGTAATGCAATAGATGATCTCTGGCTGAGTCTCATTGACGAAGATCAATCCGTTTGTATAGTAATGAAACAGGTTTGTTCCCATTTTATCAAAGTCAAGGAGATAAAGGCCATCCTCGTCGCGATTGGTTATCATGCATGAAAAGGTAACCTGTGTTCCATTTACAATGACTGATTCACTTGACACTGATAAGCCGGAGTGCAAAAGGTCTTTTTCCTTGAATGCAGACATCAGCCTGCTGTCATTTCTGGGATCCGGCTGATTCTGGTTTGTGTATTCGAATCCGAGGGCATGGTATTGATAGAAGAATGGATCGGATGTAACATAGGGGGTGGATGGGAAAGATGAAGAATAGCTTGACCAGAAGTAACCCTTATAGATAAGCACTGCATCAGCATAAAAGGAGAACTCCGATCCTTTATAGTCAACGAATTCAGGATGGGATGACTTGAAGTATAAAACCTTCGCGGAAGAGTCATACATCTCGAAATCGCTATAATTGAACTCTGCATTGTCGCCAACTTTGAGAATGGGATTATCAAAGTTTACAGGATCATTGTTTTCACATGACATCACACTTATCAGTGCGAGTATGACCAGCGGTTGTAAGCGTTTCATTGAATTAGGTTCGGGTCATTTATTTTGCCACAAATATAATGCCATCGCGCATTGAATTAGGCCGGTGCTTTACGGAGATACAATAATAATCATGCATGCATACCGGTTTTGCGGAATTGACTTAGATTTGCGGTATTGGTTGGCAAATAGCTATTAGATATGGAAACAGCAATGATTTTTGATCGGTTCTGGAATCGCTTTTCTACAGAGAATCCGCATGCGAAAAGGATTTTTGATCTTTATACGGCCAGGGGTGAGCAGGTTGTTCATGACCATATAGCCCTGCGAACATTCGATGACCCCAGAATGAATATAGATATAGTCTCGCGGTTATTTATTGAAAATGGTTATGAAGCAAGGGGAAACTACGAGTTTAAGGCCAAAAAGCTGAGAGGGATGCATTTTGAGCATAAGAGCGACCCGAAGGCACCCAAGGTCTTTATCAGTGAGCTTATGACAGATCAGTTCAGCGATTTTTTGAAGACAACCATCCGGGGTTACCTGAACAGGCTGGACGACAGCGCCTATGCTGACCCGGACCTGGTTTACGGAGGAAGCGTATGGGGTAAGATTCCGTTTGCAACCTACAACCGGCTTCGAGAAGAATCGGAATATGCAGCGTGGCTGCTTGTATATGGTTACCGCGCCAACCATTTTGCCGTTAAGGTTAATGAGCTGAAGCACTTCTCAACCCTGCAGGAGGTCAATGAATTCATCAAAGGAAACGGTTACCTCATGACAACTGTCGGCGGAGAGATCTATGGAACACCTGAAGAGTTGCTGGAGCAGTCTGCAACAATGGCTGAGATTCAGCCTGTTGCATTTACTGACGGGGTATATGAGATACCATCGTGCTTCTATGAATTTACCCTTCGGTACAACCAGCCCGACGGCAAACAGTATTCAGGATTTATTGCTGCCAACGCCGACAAGATATTTGAAAGCACTAATTATTATAATAAGCAGGCTGGCATGATGTAGTCTGCTTTCTGCCTGGATGGCCCCTGCCAGCCTTTTGAGCGCTGCTATTACTTGTTGACTATTAGTCTGTATTACGTATTATCTGGCCTCCGACACTAAATAGTTTATTTAATCAATCTTGTTTATTCCACCTTGCAAGGGTCTTTGCACTCCATTCCAGATGAAAACCCCATCCAGGTGCATTGGTAAGGTAATTTCACCACTAAGATGATCCTTATCTTTTTGTAATTTAACGTGAATAGCACCAAGCTTATGCGGCATTGTTGCATCAATATTTTTCAGACTACCGGGATTAGGTTCTATCCTTACAGATTCAAAGCCAGGAGAGGCAGGTTTAATACCAGATACCAGTGACAGGAAGTAATAAACCGGTGAAGCACTCCATGCATGACAATCAGAACGCGCGTTACCCGGAATCTCTGCAAATGTGGTCAAACCTGCATCCAACATTTGTTTCCAGGGAGTTAATGATGATGTAAACCGGTTAGCCTGCCCCACTTTTTCAAGTGCTTCGAATAAATAAAAACTGAAATACAATGTACATTGGGCCAACTCTTTGTCATTGAGAAGCTTATTAATTATTTTGATTTTATCGGCTGTTTCAGGAAATGTATTGGTTAAAATAGCTAAAACGTTGGCGTGCTGACTAAATGTATTCTTTTCGGGGGAATCGGCAATTAATCCTCTGTCTGGATCATAACATCTTTGATATACTGATTTTTTAATTTCATCTGCCAGATTTCTGTACACAACAGCAATATCATTCATCCTGTAAGCCTCGAAAACCTCTGATGCTTTTTCCAGAGTGTAAACATATTGCAAACTCAGGATGGAGGAATTGCCACTGTGCGCAGCCGGCGGGGCACCGCTTTCCCACCCTTCCGAATCAACCCAATCTGCAAAATGCCACCACACGAGAGGACCCAGCATTCCACTTGAGTCAATACGGTTGCTGAACCAGTTGAGTGTTTCTTGCATACCGGGAATCATTGATTTAATAAAAACAGAATCACTGTTCAGCATCCAGTAATCATAAATCATTGTAACCCAGACTAATGAAAAAGTTGGAATAATTTGGGTCTGATTACTTGGGAATCTGCTTTGGGTTATCCCGGCAGGTAATTGTGAAGCATGCAATGCAGATATTGCATTTCTGGTTAATCTGGAATCTCCTGAAACATAGGTTGAAACCAATGCCTGAATTCTCGCATCCCCAATATATTGAAGTTGTTCGTAGTACGGGCAATCATAAAAAGTCTCATTTGCACATAAGCGTTGTGTCCTCCAGCCAACATTCCAGATATTGTTGAAGAGAGGATTGTCGCAGGTAAATGAAGCCTTCTGTTCCAAAGGATATGCAGTAAAAATGCTGTAGAAATCAGTTAAGACAAGCGATTCGTCTTTTGTCTCAATATCCATCTCAATATATCTGAAAGTCCTCCACCATAGGGTCTGGAACATACGGTTATCGCCACCATCACAAATTATAACATCTGTATTGCCTGTTATTTGTTTATTTTCAATTTCATTCCGGTTGCCCTTTTTCCCATCACTATCAAATAGACTTTCTGCATAAGTAAGTTTTATTGAGCTGTTTTTTCCTTTTGAAAAAATAAGAACAGGATAGGCAGTTGTTAACACGTTTTGGTCAATTAGTATTTTGATTTTACTGTTTGGCGCGATTTTGACCGGGTTGACACCTTCGAGAAATCCTTCGGTATTAGTGTTTATGTCAGTACGACGGATTTCGGAGAATCGCTGTTCTTTTTGTTCCATTAAAGGTATTTCTCTCTGTGAAAGTAAATGCAAAGATGTGTTTCCCCATTCACCCATACATGCGACAGGTTTACCTGTTTCAACTTCCCGGGCATGTTTCCATCCGGAGGTTTTGAAATCCTTATCCATCCAGTTCCATGGATGTTTTTCACAATTAAACTCCTCACCGGCCCCCGCAGCATAGAATTGATCCATAATTACTGGAATAGGTTTATATGCCAAATCCTTTATGACAACCCAGCTTGTATCTGAGTTAATTATGCTTTCATCCTTCGTGTTTCCCTGAATAATAAATCCTGTTTGCCCTGAAATCTGGGCCAGAGGACGATGTTCGGCAAAATTCCATACTATTGAAGAGATGATGTTGGTGCCGGAATGCAGATATGTGGAAATATCCAGGCTTTCGAAATTCCATTTTAACAGGTAACTTGTGGCGGGGCCATTACAAACGTATACACCATTTATGTATAGCTTGTAGCGATTGTCGGCCGACACATGAATAATAAATTTGTCAGGTTTTGAATTAATGAAGATCTCTTTTCTGAATAGATATACTCCATATACCGAATTTGAATTATCAGGAAATGAAATCCATTTTGCAGTCCAGGGTTTGCGTAGCAGTTCGGGATTGATTTCTGTTACCTGTTGTGCAGAAAGCTGTGAACTAACTAAATATAATACCAATAAGATAATTCTAAGAAAGTGTTTCATGGTATGTTTTTTTAATTCATTATCTGTTTTGAATTCTGTACAACTTTCGGTGGCATGTCCATTTTATTCAGGACTTAATATCTGACAAGTGGTTTTAATTTGAATAAAGATTAAAAAAATGTTCAGCATCTTTAATATCTTGTATTCCTAAAATCCAACAAACCTCCGAAAGGTCTGAGAAGTCCAACCCACCTGCCAGGATCGCCTCATTTTTGTAACGCCCCTCTTTCCCATTATACTTGTTTGCTAAATCAATAGCAAGCTGCCATATTTCGATCAATTTAGGATTCGCAATTTTATTTTTCCATTGAGTATATTCAGGGGATCGAAATCCAGGTGTTCCATTTCCAATTGAGTTACCATCTGGTATTTTCTGATAATCGGCGTTTTTTTTCACGAAATCCAGGCTGCTGGGTGATGTAACTTCTTCATTCCAATCACTATGTTGAACCACATGAATACGCTGGGAAGTATTTATATCATGCAATTCAGCCTGTATAGCTTTTATCAGTTCGGCGGTAAAATCAGATTGACCAGCTTCTGCAATCCAGATATGTCCTTCGTTTACCAGAGTTGATTTAACAATAGCTTTGACTTGTTCAACTGCACCTTTGAGATTCTCATCAGCGTCTGTCCAGTTACTTCCAAAGGCGAGCTGAAATAAATCATTTGGCGGAACATATAGTCCTTGCTGAATACCGTAAGTCCCGGCAACAGCATGATAACGTATTTTTGAAAATTCTGTTCCAGACAGCAAAGTAGCAAAAGCTGCAACAGAATGAAGGTCATCTACATCAGTTTTGCAATCAAATTGTGCCAACAACAGGTCTGTTTCAGCATTAAAGCGTTTTGCTTGTTGCGTTGTTTTATCCGTAGCGTTACTTGTGAAAGTCAGGAAAATAGTTGATAATGCAATAAATACTATGATTTTGCTTTTCATTTCTCTTGTGTTTGGGAGTTTAATTCATTTTAAAAATCGCAATTAATTTTTAGTTCCACTTTATAAGCAATTACTGTTGCAGATTTTAAATTGTTGCCAACCTCTGGTGGTCTGAGGCTTTGCCGCAGATTCACGGTAGCGCTCCGTGCCCCTGAACCTTAACAGTTCTGAGATTTGATTCGTTTATTCCTTGAAATTGTTCCTGGAAACTTTGAACCGGGATATAATAAGTTACGCACCCATTTATCATTATGATGCAAATTGCAGATATCCCGATCAGAAAGCCTTTCCTTGTTTTCATTCCTATTTCAATTGGTGATTGTTATATTATTACCGCTAACGGTTTGTGTACGGTCCGTATCCCGAAGGGTATGCACTATACGCTTTGTTAGCACCTTTTTTCTTAATTATTGAACATAAAATACATCCCCGTCATTGGCCAGCTGTTTTTGCCCTTCAAAAGCCTCCATTTGTTTCAGATACATTCTTTTCAGCATTCTTTTATCTGGTGCAGGAGCTAAATGGTTTAAAACTAAGCTCTTTACATTCGCCTCTTTTGCTGTTTCAGCCGCTTCTCCAGGGCTTGTGTGATAATCTTGAATGTCAGTGATGATATGTGCATTTCGATCAAGTCCTGCTTCCTTATTTGCTTTAGCCAGCATTTTCTGAAATGTCATCAGCATAGCTTCGTGAATCAATAAATCACTATTCTGAGCCATCTCAGTTAATAAGGCGTTCTTTTTAGTATCTCCGCTGATTACTACTTTCTTGCCATTGAATTCGATTTTGTAGCCAACTGCTGGCTCAACAGGTTCATGTGTGACATCAAATGCCGTAATCCTGATTCCATCCTTCTCATAAATAATTTGATATGAATCTTGCTACCAGAATAAATTCATTTGCAATTCCTTTTGCATAAGCCGTATCCATTACCTCAATTCCATGATGTGCTATACGATAAGAATTATCAATCTCGAGAAACCTGTCTACTGAGGAAATCAGCTGATTCAGACCTTGAGGTCCATAGATATTTAAGTCTGCGGCTCTGCCACGTTGCCATGAACGACTTATCATATTTGGCAGATCCATAAAGTGATCGGAGTGATAATGCGTGAGGAATATTGCGTCCAATTTATCTAAAGGAAGACCAAATTTCTCTGATTTTTGAACAGCCCCGGCACCAACATCAAACATGAAAAAATGACCATTTACAAATACTGCCGTGGCCGTCTGTGCTCTATCACCTGGCAAAGGACTTCCTGTTCCAACTGTGACAACAGTTATCCCCTCCGTATTGTCTGTGTACCGCTCATCATCAGCACTATCACTAATCTGTTTTTTAATAACGAAATAAGTCAGTTTTTCCGAAGAACAACTGCTTAGTGTTGTGATTAAACTGATTAAAATAATTGATTTAAGTAAGTTCGACATCTTTAATTTTATTTTTAGTATTAATTGCAGGTAACGTTCGGCGGTATGTGCAGTTGGTCCGCCAGCTGGCGGACGGTGGCACGCTACGCCCCGTACCGAATGCAGTGAAGATCTTCGTGATTTTGCACTGGTGGTGAGATGCAGGGTTATGCTTTTATTAGATTATTCTCACGTTGGAAAAAAACCTGATATATCGGGCCAGATTGTGACACCAGGAGGGAGTCTCCGGCGGGGAGGTGGGGAGCTGGGGCAGCTTGCACCGCCATTGAAGATCTTTCCTTTTGACCAGAAGATTCTCGCGGTGCAGAAAAGCCAATGACATATACCGACCTGTTAGGACAATTATCTTATTAAAAGTTTGGAGGTTATGTCCGGTTGATATTTGTTTTATAATTACTTGATTTATCTCTTATTTAGACTTTGTCAGAGATTTTAAACTAGAGGTTTAATCACCGAATTAGATTCATTAGCTTCATTATGAATTTTGGTGGAGGTTTCATTCCAAGTTGTTCCATTAATGCAAAACGATCAGGAACACCCCAATGCTCAATAAGTTTGCCGTCCTTGAAGTGCATAATATCTATGACAGTGATTTCGATTTTCTTACCAGTTGGTGGCATGGGACCAAACTGTCCGACCTGTGTTCCACGAGCTGTCATTCGTCCCCATACTTTATTGTCCTTAACTGCCAAATCTTCAATAACCATAGAAAAATCTGTAAATGCTTGGTGAAGACTATTGATAGCTTTTTTTACTCCCTCAACATTTGCAGGGGAAAATCCATATTGATGTTCTACAAAATCTTGTGAAGTGTGTTTATCAAATACAGTCACATCGCCTTTGCTGAACCCTTCTTCAATTAGTATTTTGAATAACTTCTCATTGGGGGTTTCTATTTCCATCTTTCGATCTGATTTTACATACTAACAAATATCCTGTCATATTGTTAATTTGTAATCAAGTCATCGTGTTAGTTGCAAGTCGTTTATTCTTCTTGCACAAGTATAATTCGTAATACGATGACAGGTCCCGGTAAAAGTGCAGTAAGTGTAATATCAAGATGAAACTTAAAGGAAACAGCGCGTAGGCCTTATAGTCACATACAAACATATTTGTGTTAACGGCAAATTGTATGAGCAGAGGCAGATTGCGTGGCACTTTCCTGTCAAACCGCTACGCAGTTTGAGCGGGTTGCAAACATTGATATTTAGCACTTTACCTGGATTACTTATACAAAATGTTGTGACTGGTTTACTTTCTCAATATTTTTACAACTCGATTATACATTATTTCTGACATATTCCAATTATAACCATCGAAGTTTACCGTGTTTGTAAATTGTATGACGGCAGCATCTATATCCTCATGGTATTTGGCAATAGTTTGGTATCCCGGTATCAAGCCTGTGTGCTCATACTTATAAATAGAGGAATAGATTTCTTGTTCTTTTTTATCTCTAAAAACAGAGCTATCATTTAAAGCTCGGATAAATTTGCCCAAGTCTTCTGCTGTTGCCAATATTGAACCTACATTATCCGTTTTTAGATCCGTATCATAGCCTGCATAGTAACCGCTCATCACGTCATCTAAGTTTACATCTTGAATTGAGCCAAAAGTGTGTTTAAGGTTCAATGGGTTTAAAATTTCTTCTTGAATGTATAGGAATGTACTATATCCAAGGACTCGGTTCATTATTCTGCCAAGTAATAAGTAATTGGTGTTGGAATATTCATAATCTTCATCAGGTTTAAAGTTGGCAGGTAAATCCAAAACCAAAGCAAGGTTTTCATCTGCCGTCTCTTTTGGAGCTGCCCAATACATATATGTGTCTGTAAAGTCTGGTATACCACTTCTATGCTGAACCAACATTCGTAAAGTGATTTTATCAGCATATTCTATTCTGCCTTTCAATTCGGGCAAATAATCTGCGAGTGTTTTGTCTAATGATAACTTTCCATCTGAAACCAGTTTTGTAACGGCAACGGCATAATACAATTTGCTTACGCTGGCAATTTTAAATAATGCATGGGGGTCGGCTGGAATTTTGTTTTCTCTGTTTTTATAGCCCGAAGTATAAAATTCTGATTGATTCCCTTTTTTGTTTACACAAACAATTATACCATCAAATCCGTAATCCGCCGCTTTATCAACTTGTTCCTGGACGCTAGTTGGAAGTGGCACAATCCAAGCTTTTACAATAGGCCACGGAACAAAATACAAAGAGATTATTGTTCCCAAGAGCAATAAAATTCTAATTATTCGTTTTGAGTTTTTTTTAGTCATTCTATCTTATGTAAGTTGATGTTTTCACATTAGTCACAACGGTCGGCGGTATGTGGCGCTGGCGTCATGATGAATCGCTCCGGTGGCGCGCCGTGCCCCGTATCGAACGCAGTGAAGGTCGGGGTGTTTTTGCACTCGTGGCGCGATGCAGGGTTATAATGTTATTTTGTTCATTCTCGCGTTGGCAAAAACCCCCGATACATCGGGACAGGCCGTGACACCAGAAGGGAGACCCCGGCGGTGCCGGGGGCGGCCCTTACCGCCGGCCACTTAACGGTCATCTTTAGCCGGAAGATTATCGCGGTGCGGAAAGCCAATTGCATATACCGACCTGTTGGGCAACGTTTATTTCTTAAAACTTAGTTCATCAAGACATACGACGCGATGATTGATTTCTATACTGTCTTTACTTGGCGACTTGATTCTTTGTACTGTGTTAACGATTCTTTCAATTTCTTTGTTATGAGCACTGGAAGCATTAGGAGATACAGATGTTATTGAGAGTTTACCATCAGCGTCAATTCTAAGATTGACCTTAATTCTAAATGTGTCAACCCAATTCTTAACGTAAACTGAATATTGCTTTTCAAAGAAGTTAACAAAACTATCTTCATTTTGGAATTCAATCTTGCGCTGTTTACGGTCGCGAGCCAGCTGAATGTATCTTATCAAGTAATTCTCCTTAATCATCTGCCCTGGTTCAGCGCAAAATTTTGCCGTAATTTCAAGTTTCTCTGGTTCAAGAATGAGATAAGAAAAAATATCATCTTTGATAATCTGCTTAGTATTATTGATGAAGTACATACCCTGAATGAAATTTCCTTCTTCGTAGTTCAAGTGGCAAATTTTCTTAAGGCCACGTTTAAGAGTCCATTTGCCATCTTTGAGACCATTCTCTATGTTACCAGAAAGTAAATAGACTTCATTCGTTGAATCTAGTTTGTGTGCAGCATAAACATCAAAGTGGACATCATAATAATAAACCATCTCAAATCTGCCCGATCGGTTCTTAAGGTTGCTGGTGCCGTTTGAATTATTATACTGAATCAATTTTTCTTTGCCATTATCATATTCGACCTCTTTAAATACCTGACCATTTTGATAATATTCTACCCATTTGCCTGCCCGTTTATTATTTACGTATGAGCTAGTAAGCCTCACAGTCTGATCTGGATAGTAATAAATAAAATCTCCTTCTTTGATACCATTGAGATATTGCCCAATCATTTCGACTTTATTATTCATGTAATGATCAACAACTGTGCTGTCAAACTTCATCTGATCAGGATTGAACCCAGAGATACGATAATAAGTGGCATCTTTCATCGAAGTGATTTCCCATTTCGAATTGTAGTATACTTTATCAAAGTCCTGGGAGTATGATAAGGAACACACTAATAATAAGAATGAAAATATCCACTTTGTTTTCATGGGGTTCACTAGTTGTTTTTATTGTCGCTGAGTTTAAGATCTGATTTTCTCAAATGTTGCCCAACGTTCGGCGGTATGTGGCGTTGGCGCAGAGTCGCGGTGGCGCGCCGTGCCCCGTACTGAACGTAGTGAAGGTCGGGGTGTTTTTGCACTCGTGGCGCGCAGCAGGGTTATGATGTTATTTGTTTATTCTCGCGTTGGCAAAAACCCCCGATACATCGGGACAGGCCGTGACACCAGGAGGGAGTGCCCCGCGGGAGCGGGGCCGGCGGGATGGTTTTTGCCCGGCGGCTTTAGCCGCAAAGCCGGGCCGATAAAGCACCAACTGGTTTTGGTGTGCTGATCTGTCGGATCATCGCGCAAAAACCAGTCGCGGTACGGAGAGGCAATGACATATACCGACCTGTTACCAGCAGTTTTTTTTCTAGGCTATTCTTACCGTTTGGTCCAACAACTCTATATTGAAGTTGATCTTAGCATTTAAAGCCTTGAACACTTTCAATATAGTTTCAACCCTGGCATCGGTCAAGCTGTTTTCAAGCTTTGAGATTTGAGCTTTCTGAACACCGACAAGCTTTCCGAGCTCTTCTTGTGTCAGATTACGTTCTTTTCTAGCTTTTTTAATAGCTTCTCCAAGTAAGTCAAGACGAAGTTCATTCTCTAATGCTTCTCTATTAGGAGTACCACGCTTACCGATATGCTTATCAGTAATCTCCTCAAGGCTGTATGTCTTCATTTCTCCCTTTTTCATCGCTTTTGAGTTTTTTGTTCAAAGTATTGTAATCTCAATTTTTCTGCCTTTTCAATCTCTTTTTTGGGAGTTTTATCTGTTTTCTTAACGATCCCGTGAGTTGATATTACTATGGTATCGGGTTTGTCAGATTTGTCCCAGAAAGCAAATAGTCTATAATGTGTTTGATTGAATAAAGTCCTGAATTCCCATGTTTCACCAGAAAGCTTTCGGAAGAGTGATTTATCATTTATTACTTGTGCTTTACGGACGTTGTAAATGATTTTCTCCCTGGCTTTACTATCAAGACCGTCAAGAAATTCTGCAGCCTCTTCTAAGAAACGGACTTTAAATCTTTCAGTCACAGTTTGCTATTTTGTGCAAAGATAATAGTTTCCATATTAGGAAACAAATATTTTTGGGAGATTTTCCAAAATTGCTGGTAACGGTAAATTGTATGAGTAGTGGCAGATTGCGTGGCACTTTCCTGTAAAACCGCTACGCAGTTTGAGCGGGCTGCAAAACTTGATATTTACCACTTTGCCTGCCATTACTTATACAAAATGTTGTGCTTAGTACTTATTTACAAGTCTTTAAAGGTAATGTCAAAAATGATATTAGAACAATAAAATCCTGATTTTTCAATTGCTTTTCTTGACGCAATATTATCTAAAGTCGTTGAACAAATTGGTTTTCTACCAGCTTCCAACACTCTGTTTACTTGCATTTTCATGATTTGTGTTGCAAGTCCTTTACCTTGAAAATCACGATTTACAATAATACCTAAGTCTGCAATTTCAGGCTGGGAATCACTCATCCTACACTCAGTTGTTGCTATGATTATATTTGACTCTTTAAGCATAAAAATTTCTTTTCGTGCTACAAGGTTTTCGGTATAACCAAATGTGTCGTCCATATCAACCTGTTCTTTAAGGAATTCCTTTACTGAAGGAATATCATCTGTAGCAACTAATTCAATATTTATGTTGGTATCTACTTCAATTTTTTGGTTCAAATGCTCAAAACAAAATGTATTTGTCTTCACTGATTTTGAGTGAAACAAACATGAGTTAAAAGCAACTGGTTCATTTGAACTTAAACTTGCCGATTTAATTATATCTGTTGATATTAATTCCTTAATTACCTTTTCCATCAATGCAAGATAGTCTTTAATAATAAATATCTGAGTCAGGCATTTCTCTTCGTTTATACAACAATATCCTATTGTTCTATTGTCGTCCTCAATAAGATAATGTTGAGATGAGCCGATGTAGAGTATTTCCCACATTGCATCAATGGGAGCTGTCAATTCTTGATACAGCTGAGACCTTAAACTATTAATTGTATCTGTGATATCTGTTTTAGTAAATTTCATGCTTTAATCAATTTCTTATTTAAGAACTGTAAATTCGGAGGTGTCTGTTGTATTAAGCACAACGTTCGGCGGTATGTGGCGTTGGCGCAGAGTCGCGGTGGCGCGTATTTTTGCACTCGTGTTGCGGTGCAGGGTTATGCGGTAATTACTTTATTCTCGCGTTGGCAAAAACCGTGACACCAGGAGGGAGTCCCCGGCGGGAGCCGGGGCAGGCCGCACCGCAGACCACTTAACAGTCCTCTTTAGCCAGAAAGTTCTCGCGGAGCGGAAAGCCAATGACATATGCCGACCTGTTGTGTGCTGTGGTTATTTAAAGCTTAAATTTTGAGGATCCTGACGAGTGTCGTAAATTCTCAGGATATCAACATGATTCCTACTCTCTCTGTAGAATACGGAATTATGCTTTGTCAACACCGCCTTTCTAATTCTATGCTTTTTATTTATAAGCGGAAATTGCTTTGGATTTTCTGATATCTGATTGATAAGATGTTCAGTCATATCCATAAATTCCGTAACTACGTTTGCATCCCAGTTAATGTTTAGAAAGTCAAGGATTTGGTCGTAGTCTTTTTCTGATAGAGGAGCCCAGATAATGCTTTTAGGCACGGGAATATTTATTACGATATTTTGACACTACATTTTGATGCGGTATACCCTTACCCTTATCAATTTCTTGAATTGCATCAAAAATGCCATTTTTCTGAGAGTCAGAGAGTGAATCCCAATCCGTCAGCTCCTTCTGGCCATTTATGAAGTTGACGACAACACCGTATAATTCCTCTAACTTGCTCTTCTCGAGCGAGTCTATCTGACGTAATAATCTAAGTTTAATATCTGAAGTAGTCATCTTTACTTCTTTGTTACAAAGGTACAAAATTTAAGCCAATTGAAAATTCAATAGTCGTTTTGCCATGGCACACAACGTTCGGCGGTATGTGCAGTTGGCGCAGAGTCGCGGTGGCGCGTGTTTTTGCACTCGTGGTGCGATGCAGGGTTATGATGTTGGTTTGTTTATTCTCGCGTTGGCAAAAACCGTGACACCAGGAGGGAGTCCCCGGCGGGAGCCGGGGCCGGCCGCACCGCCGACCACTAAACGGTCCTCTTTAGCCAGAAAATTCTCGCGGTGCGGAACGCCAATGACATATACCGACCTGTTAGGCTGCGTGTTGTTTGGCCTTTTTGATGCTTTTGAATTCCTCTTTTTTGACCCTTTTTTCTTCTTCTATATCATAATCATTCTGAAGCCCAAGCCAGAATTTGGCTGAATTTCCAAAATAGTAACTGAGCCTGAGAGCAGTATCTGCAGTTATTCTTCTGAATCCCTTAATAATCTCGGAAGTTCTGGTCTGTGGAATGCCAATATCTTTTGAGAGCCGGTAAGCAGAAATGTTCATGGGCTTCAGGAATTCTTCAAGAAGCACTTCACCTGGGTGTATATTTTGTAATCTTTCCATGACTGTCATTTATGATAATCAATAATTGTTACTTCTGTTGCCAACCCGTCATCCCAACGGAACGTTATTCTCCATTGGTCATTAATTCGGATGCTATAGAGGTTATTTACTTTGCCACTTAACTTCTCAAGCTTGTTTGAAGGAGGGATCCTAAGATCGTTAAGGTTTTGAGAGTTATTTAACATTCTTAGTTTTCTCCTTCCGACCAATTGGATTTCTGGAGGCATGTTTCTAACACGTTCACCATTCCAAATTTTCTCAGTCTCCTTTGATCCAAATGATGTTATCATTAACGTTTTGCGTTACTAACGACAAAGGTAAGTACTATTTTTTAACTATGCAAACAGGATTTGTCGACATGCAGCCTAACGTTCGGCGGTATGTGGCGTTGGCGCAGAATCGCGGTGGCGCGTGTTTTTGCACTCGTGGTGCGGTACAGAATTATGCGGTTAATACTTTATTCTCGCGTTGGCAAAAACCGTGACACCAAGAGGGAGTCCCCGGCGGGAGCCGGGGCAGGCCGCACCGCCGACCACTTAACGGTCCTCTTTAGCCAGAAAGTTCTCGCGGTGCGGAAAGCCAATGACATATACCGACCTGTTAGAGGCAGTGCTGCTTATTTGATTAATCTTTCGACGATTTCTTTAACCGAAATAGCAGTGTCACAATACTCCAGAGCTTCTTTTTCATCTGGGATGTAAAAGTCGTCAGGATATCTTACACTAACTCCGAAATCTGTAAGGCTTTTAAAATCTATCTGAAAAGCTTCTTTATCTATTTTCTGACATTCAAGCAGGAGAAAGTCTAAATCGTGTGTTCTTGGAAAGTCTACATCATGATAAGCCAGGTATGCCTTAAGGAACTTCTCTGATGCTTGCTGAGCATGAAAGCAGATACTACTAGTGTAATATTCAGCACCTGCATTAACAAGGCTTTTTATTACGGCAATATCCTCATTTGCCCTGAATAACCAGTTCTTAATATATTCAGCCTTGTCCTTGGTCATAGCAGAATTGCATCATTGAGAATGTTCTTAATAATATGACCAGGCAACTTTCTCTTCTTCTTAACCTCTTTTTTACTTTGAATTAGGATATCTGATCTGATCCCCTCTTTGAGGAGCGCTTTTCTGATATTTGTTTTAAGAGGCAGCTTCTGCTTGGGAGTCAGGTCTAAGGAAGTAACTACAAGAACATCAAAATCACTGTCAGAGGTAGCTTCTCTTCTCGCGCGAGAACCGAATAGCATTACTTCAGCATCAGGCAAAAATTTGCATGCAGTTGCTTTAATAAGTTCTAATATCTCACGATTTGTCTCCATCTAGTACAAAGATATCAAATAAGTAATCACCGTGAAATCATCATATTGTCATTTCTGTTTGCGCATTGCCTCTAACGTTCGGCGGTATGTGGCGTTGGCGCAGAGTCGCGGTGGCGCGTGTTTTTGCACTCGTGGTGCGATGCAGAGTTATGATGTTGGTTTGTTTATTCTCGCGTTGGCAAAAACCGTGACACTAGGAGGGGGTCCCCGGCGGGAGCCGGGGCAGGCCGTACCGCTGACCACTAAGTGTTCCTCTTTAGCCAGAAGATTCTCGCGGTACGGAAAAGCCAATGACATATACCGACCTGTTGGCAACCGTAAATATTAATACTGTTTGCACCCATACTCTTTGTCCCATGGATATTTTAAGCAATGCGTGTTAAATCCAATTTCAAGATATGGTGGACGATAGAATTTATGGGTTACTTTCATAAGAGGAGGCAACTTGGTAAGCTCCTCCCAACCTATTTTTACTAGTGTCGTACCAAAATATGTGTTTTTCACTTTCTCATTGACAACTTCAATTTTCCCAACATTGCCATTTTCATTGAATTGCACCTGTAAGAAACATGCTGTTGAATCCGGAATTTGATCGAGCATATCTTGGGTAAATGAATTAATAATCAGGTACTTAATTGTGTCATAAAGAAAATCCTCACCTGGAAGTAGCAATTGCTTATCATAGAATAGATTGCTTATTGTTTGAGTTGCTTCAATTTTACCATTCCAGATCCTATAATACATCTCTGTTTCATGGATTGATGAATACCCACTATGGATATATTGCAACAGAACTCCTCTGGGACTCATAATAGTACCTGTATACCAACTGGCATAAACTTTGTCTTTTCCGAATTCTTCTTTAAGATTAAATACGATTGTGGAATCTAGCTCTATTCCACGAATCAACCGAATCAAAAACAAGCTATCATTTTGAATTCTCCACGTAGCTATGTACCCTCTCCAACACGCGGTGCTGGTCATTCCCAGAGTCACACCATTGATGCTTCTTTCATTCTTAAATTGCAAGTATGGTTCCAGCGGGTTTGAGAATAAACTAAATGTATCACGTTCAATTATCAAATAATCAGCCATTTGCCCTGTGGCTATTGCTTTCTCTGAAAGAAGGCTGCTTAATATGAATAGGGGCATTACCGTTCTAAGGAGCAGAGGTTTCATTTTTTCTATTTTGGGGATGTTGTATTATGGTTGCCAACGTTCGGCGGTATGTGGCGTTGGCGCAGAGTCGCGGTGGCGCGTGTTTTTGCACTCGTGGTGCGATGCAGTGATATGATGTTGTTTTGTTTATTCTCGCGTTGGCAAAAACCGTGACACCAGGGGGAGTGCCCCGCGGGAGCGGGGCCGGCGGGCTGGTTTTTGCCCGGCGGCTTCAGCCGCAAAGCCGGGCCGATAAAGCACCAACTGGTTTTGGTGTGCCAGTCTGTCGGACCGGCGCGCAAAAACCAGCCGCGCCAATGACATATACCGACCTGTTATGTGCTGCCAATTATTTGAGAATATAAATTTGATCCCCACCTATAGTTTTCCTCTCAGTTTTCTCAATCATGAACTTGGCTTCATTGAATTTGTGTCCTGTCAACTGATTTACCTTTGAGAAATCTATGGTGGTAGGGCAAGTGAAATAAGATACTATTGAATTATCCTTAATAAACAGAATCAAAGATATGGTTTCCGAGTACTGAAGCCCTATACGCTTAACTTCTCGAGGAATTTTTACTCTAATGTTGTCTTTTAAAATTCGAGGATTCGTATATGGAGTAAGAACCACCATAATATCCCAATCCTTAATAGGTAGTTCTCTAAAATCAATTGAGGTGTAATTACTTGAATTAAGAAGATTAAAAAATGCGGAACTGAGATCCTGGTCTTGTTCTATTGAGTTGGTACAGGAGATAGGGATCACTAGAATAATTATGATGGAGGATAATATACGTTTCATGTTGTCAGTAGATTGGTTGCACATAACGTTCGGCGGTATGTGGCGTTACCGCAGAGTCGCGGTGGCGCGCGTTTTTGCACTCGTGGTGCGATGCAGAGTTATGATGTTGTTTTGTTTGTTCTCGCGTTGGCAAAAACCGTGACACCAGGGGGGGTCCCCGGCGGGAGCCGGGGCGGGCCGTACCGCCGACTACTTAGCGATCCTCTTTAGCCAGAAAATTCTCGCGGTACGGAGAGGCAATGACATATACCGACCTGTTACAAGCCGTTTGTTTAATCATTTGGATTCTTTGTCCATTCTTTCAAGGACTTGATAAAACGAGTTGTTAACTTGTCATTATTTGATGACAGGTACTTGATTAGATCCGTGAATGTGATTACATCCTCGGTCTCCTTGCCCGGATTTGGCTGAATATATAGTATAGAGACTTCATAATCAGTGCTAATATTTGACATGGTTTCCGTATTCAACCAACCAACTCTTGATAAGATATTTAAGAGGTTTTCATATTTCTTTTTTGAACTGGTTGCTTCATAAATTTTCAGGACTCCATCCACTAAGTTTTTTATGTTGAGCTTTTTTGCGGTGGTCAAGTACTTATCCTGTTTCTCTCTTCTCGAGTTAGAATCTGTTTTTAGTTCAACCAGAAATACCTTTCGAGTAGAATTGCAGACGACTAAATAGTCAATTTTGAAAGAGAGATTAGGATTCGACAATTTGAAATCCGAGTAGATATTTCCAATCCTTAGAGGGAATTCAGGAATGATATAATCAACAGTCTGATTATATTTCTTTCTGATAATATCTTTCAAATAAATCGCGAAAAAGATATCTGTTCTTCTTTCTAGTTGGTAGGATGGGAGTCCTCTCCATTCATCAAGACGATCGAATAGCTCGTCAATTAATATTTCAGTTGTCATAAGTATTTATTTTTCCTGGTTTCCGAAATGGCTTGTAACGTTCGGCGGTATGTGGCGTTGGCGCAGAGTCGCGGTGGCGCGTGTTTTTGCACTCGTGGTGCGATTCAGGGATATGCGGTTATTACTTTATTCTCGCGTTGGCAAAAACCGTGACACCAGTGGGGGTCCCCGGCGGGAGCCAGGGCAGCCTGTGCCGCCATTAACGGTCTGGCATTTTGATCAGAAGATTCTCGCGGCACAGAAGCCAATGACATATACCGACCTGTTAGCCTTAGTGTTTTTACTATTTAATCCTCATTTACTTGGGGACTATATTGATAGCATTATTCTTTTCAATATTACTTAAAGTAAAATTAAGTCGCATAAAGTAATATACTGGTATGACTTTTCTATAATAGCCTTTTTTTGCTAGCGCCACAGTTGATCCAGGTTTCCATTTAGGCATTTCTTTGAGCACTCTGATGCATTCATTGTTTATATCTTCTCTTACGCCCTGGAGAAACATTATTTTATCTATAGACCCATTTGTATCTACAACAAATGAAAGGTTTACTGTTCCTGATATTCTGTCTTCTATTGCGGATGGAGGGTAGATTGTATGTGAAATGATATAGTTTTTCAGGGCATTTTCACCACCTGGGAATTCAGGCATTATGTCATATTCAATCCAGAGACCTTGATTGTTGGTTATAACAAGTGGGAAGAATACGGTGTCTTGGATAATAGTGTCATTCTGCGACTGAACAATAGTGTTAAAGGAAATGAGCAAAGAGAAGCTTAGGATTAAGGTTTTTATTTTAAGGTTCATAGCTAATTCTTATTGCATTTTAAGCCACCTTGCTTTTGAAACAGTTCTTCAACATTAAGGCTAACGTTCGGCGGTATGTGGCGTTGCCTCAGAGTCGCGGTGGCGCGTGTTTTTGCACTCGTGGTGCGATACAGGATTATGATGTTGATTTGTTTATTCTCGCGTTGGCAAAAACCGTGACACCAGGAGGGAGTCCCCGGCGGGAGCCGGGGCGGGCCGTGCCGCCAGCCACAAAACCGTCCTCTTTAGTCACCCAATTGTCGCGCCACGGAGAGGCAATGACATATACCGACCTGTTGTGCTGAGTGCTTTAGTTCATATCTAGAACGATTGCTAGGTTTTCTTTGACTTTATTAGAAAGACTTTCAGGTAATTCACCAAGCTTTTTAAGTAACCTTTTATTGTCAATTGCTCGCACTTGATCAATCATAATGTCACAGTTCTCGTTAAGATTTGCGGTACCCTTTTTAATATGAACTCTTAAGATTTCCGATTCTTTCTGAATATTTGTCGTCAGAGGGCATATTATCGTTGAAGGGTGAGGTATCTTATTTAAAAGATTTGTTTGTACCACAAGAACAGGCCTTGTCTTACCTGGCTCTGTACCTATTTGAGGGTTTAAATCAGCCACCCAGATTTCAAATCTTTTAACTTGCATAATCAATCTCCTCAAATTCATTAAGGACAGAAAGAGACTCGTCTTTTACTAGTGAAGATTCTTTCTTGAGTTTCGATTCTAAGATTTTAAGTCTCTGAATTTTATTATAATATTCGAGAGCCTCATTTATATACCTATTTCTAGGTTTCTTAATCTTGGAGAGGATATTTTCCGTTTCTCCGAAGATCGAGTCGTCAATTTTTAATGATACTGTTTTCATGGCATTAAAATTATTCTACAAAGGTATATATAATATGTATATACTGCAAGTATATTTTAATAATATTTATCAGGTGCGTTTTGGCATTCAGCACAACGTTCGGCGGTATGTGTTGTTGGCGCAGAGTCGGGGTGGCACGCGTTTTTGCCATCGAGATAGAGGGCAGAAAGTATCCATTCAAACTGCGGCCGCCAGCCGCATTACAGGATCTTAAACCACCAACCGGTTTTTGTTCGGCTGGCGTTCACGTCACCGTGCAAAAACCGTGACACCAGGAGGGAGACCCCGGCGGGAGCCGGGGCGGGCCGTGGCGCCAGCCACAAAACCGCCTCTTTAGTTACTCAATTGTCGCGACACGGAGCGGCAATTGCATATACCGACCTGTTAGCCGCTGGCATAATTACTTGGATTCTAACAAGTCATTCAGCTTAATAATTTTACTGCCATTTTTTTCGTAATACTTCAGCAATTCGTCAATTTTCCTTTTATCATAACTTGTAATACAATCTGATAAGACTGTAACCTTGTAGTTTCCCTTGCACATATTAAATACTGTTGATTTCACGCAGGCAGTGGCATCTGCTCCTGTAATGTAAAATTCGCTTATTTCATTTTTCTTGATGAAGTCAGCAAAATCTTCGCTGGTCAATACGTTGCCTTTGGATTTTTCAAAAATGTTTTTGGAAACCATTTTCATATCCGAAACTAATTCAGACCCACGAGTATTAGGTTTGAAAGTCCTTGTACCGTCAGATAAGTTATAATGCTTTATGTAAACGACATGAATTTCATTTTCCACTGCCCAGTCTATTGACCGGTTAACATTGCCAATGATTTCTTTGTAGTTTTTGGTAATGTCATTTTGAATATCAATTACCACTAAAGACTTTTTCTGCATGCGATTTCCTTCTTATTTTTTATGTTTTAATTCAATTTTTTATTTCATTGTCCATCGTATTGTCTCATGCTTGCGGCTAACGTTCGGCGGTATGTGGCGTTGCCGCAGAGTCGCGGTGGCGCGTGTTTTTGCACTCGTGGTGCGGTGCAGGGTTATGCGGTTATTACTTTATTCTCGCGTTGGCAAAAACCGTGACACCAGGAGGGAGCCCCCGGCGGTGCCGGGGCGGCCTGTGCCGCACGGCACTTTACTGTCCTCTTTAGCCAGAAAGTTCTCGCGGCACAGAAGGCAATGCCATATACCGACCTGTTAGGGATTGTAGTGGCGTAAGGATTTCTCGCGGTGCAGTTATTGTTGTCATACCAAAATGTTGAAGCGAACGAAATTCAATTGTTAATCACACGCGTTACTGCCTCTTGAGCGGAGGACCCATGTCTCCTGTTGCGTGAAATAGCCAGAGTCGTGATAGAAGGTTTGTTATTCTCCTCATACACTTAGTTTTCTAGGTCAAGGCGGGAGGGGAGAAGGCCCGCAGCGTGACGAAGTGATGATGCTCTATATCTATCTGGCTCGCTAACGCCACTATTGGCCCTAACGTTCGGCGGTATGGGTCTGTTGCCGTAGCATCGCGGTGGCATGGGTTTTTGCCCTCGAGCTAGAATTTAGTGACCCCATATTGAGTCAAGATGCAGCCAGACGCGGCGAGCAGGGATTAATTTTATGGTACATTTTTCTGAGCGGCTGGCGGATTAATTACTGTGCAAAAACCATGACACCATGAAGGGAGTCCCCCGGCGGTGCCGGGGGCAGCCCGGCCAGCTTAGCTTTCGGAAGGAGGTTTCAATTATCATTGGGTGTGCTGGCCGGAAGGCAATGACCTATACCGACCTGTTAGGGATTGTAGTGGCGTATGAATTTCTCGTGATGCAGTTATTGTTGTCATACCAAAATGTTGTAGCGAACGAAATTCAATCATTAATCACCCGGGTTACTGACTCTTGAGCGGAGGACCAATGTCTCCTGTTGCATGAAATAGCCTAGTCGTGATAGAAGGTTCGTTATTCTCCTCATACACTTAGTATTCTAGGTCAAGGCGGGAGGGGAGAAGGTCCGCAGCGTGACGAAGTGATGATGCTCTATATCTATCTGGCTCGCTAACGCCACTATTGGCCCTAACGTTCGGCGGTATGGGTCTGTTGCCGCAGCATCGCGGTGGCATGGGTTTTTGCCCTCGAGCTAGAATTTAGTGACTCCATATTGATTTAATATGCAGCCAGACGCGGCGAGCAGGGATTAATTTTATGGTACATTTTTCTGAGCGGCTGGCGGATTAATTACTGTGCAAAAACCATGACACCATGAAGGGAGTCCCCCGGCGGTGCCGGGGCAGCCCGGCCAGCTTAGCTTTCGGAAGGAGGTTTCAATTATCATTGGGTGTGCTGGCCGGAAGGCAATGACCTATACCGACCTGTTAGGGATTGTAGTGGCGTATGAATTTCTCGTGATGCAGTTATTGTTGTCATACCAAAATGTTGTAGCGAACGAAATTCAATCATTAATCACCCGGGTTACTGACTCTTGAGCGGAGGACCAATGTCTCCTGTTGCATGAAATAGCCTAGTCGTGATAGACGGTTTGTTATTCTCCTCATGCACTTAGTTTTCTAGGTCAAGGCGGGAGGGGAGAAGGCCCGCAGCGTGACGAAGTGATGATGCTCTATATCTATCTGGCTCGCTAACGCCACTATTGGCCCTAACGTTCGGCGGTATGTGGCGTTGCCGCAGAGTCGCGGTGGCGCGTGTTTTTGCACTCGTGGTGCGGTGCAGGGTTATGCAGTTAGTAGTTTATTCTCGCGTTGGCAAAAACCGTGACACCAGGAGGGAGCCCCCGGCGGTGCCGGGGCGGCCCGTACCGCCAGCCACTTAACGGTCCTCTTTTAGTCAGAAAATTCTCGCGGTACGGAAAGGCAATGACATATACCGACCTGTTAGGGTGCGTTATTTTTTATAATTCTGCCATTATCATATAGTCTAGTATATAATGTATCTCCATCTGAATTGTAATAGATCCACCATCCATGTTCATTACTAAAATCACTTTGCCAAGAATCAAAATATAAAATCCTGCCCTTACTTTTTAAGTATCCTTCTTCTTTATCATATAACTTTACAATTGAATAGGATGGAGGTAGTATCATTTTACCATTTATGTCTTTAACACTATCCTGATTTTTCCCCCTTTCAACTTCTTCAGCCCGTAATTTGCCTAAATTGAAGTATCTCCAAACACCAACTATTTCTCCCATTGAATATTCACCTGAGTGGCGCAAATTCCCAGATTTCAAAAAATAGGATTTATATGGGCCATTTAATAGATTATCGCGGTAGAACATTGTATCGATAATTTTTGGAGTAATATGTTTTACCCAGATTCCTTGTTTTAATCCATTAGAATCTATCCTATTTATGGATTTGCCTTCAAGGTTTTGGCTGAAACAGTAATAGGCTTGTAGAAATAGAAATACTATTAGTAGATTAATTCGGCCGTATTTCATAAAGTTAACTTATAATGCACCCTAACGTTCGGCGGTATGTGCATGTTGGCGCAGAGTCGCGGTGGCGCGTGTTTTTGCACTCGTGGTGCGATGTAGGTATATGATGTTGTTTGTTTATTCTCGCGTTGGCAAAAACCGTGACACCAGTAGGGAGTCCCCGGCGGGAGCCGGGGCAGGCCGCACCGCCGACCACTCAGCGGTCCTCTTTAGCCAGAAAGTTCTCGCGGTGCGGAGCGCCAATTGCATATACCGACCTGTTACCGCCAGGCATCTTAGTAGATAAAATTCATGTAGATATGAAGCAGGAGGTTTTCAGAAATGGACTCAATTTTATATGGTATATGCCTTTCAATTTTATAGGTGCATTCAAATATGCCGGAATGAGTTCTGTTTTCAAGCCATGTAATGTAGTAGAAGTCTGGATTATAGGTTATCTTAATCTGGGATGGATGCTCAATCAGACTTTCTAGGTCGGTTTTATCAATGGTAAAAGGTTCTAGCTCGATTTCGGTTTCTTGATCGCTTCTCTTCATTTCTGAGTATGACTTTTGAATACCAAACTTGTAGCTTAGATTAATCAATTGATCATGATTACAAATAATGTACTTTTCATCATAATTTGAGTGCCATTTTAAAGCAAATTGTTCACCCATAACATTGAAGAACAAGTACTGAAGGAATCCGAGGTCAGAGTCTTCGGGAATTACAACATTCTTGGCCTTTTCACTATTGATAAACCACAAAATTGCATTGTCTTTCTTCAACTTAACTCTACGATTATCAATAACTACTTTTTGTGAAGTAAGGCTATCAATTACTCTTTCAAAGGATTGTGATTTCTTCATGGCATATAGGTAAGGTTTGCCATCTAAGAAGTTGTCGAAATAATAAATACCAATTTTCAAGTCTACCGGTAGAATCAGCTTATCAAAGTAGTTTAAGTAAGTTTTTAAATTGAAGGTATTGCTGTCAATTTGATCCTCTTCACCATTGAATTTAATTTTTACCGAGTCTTGGTAGTCTTGAACGCGCAAAATGAAATTGCATAATTCTTGAGCAGAAGTTGAGGTAGAAAACAGTAAGATCACAGATAAGACAATTATTTTAATAGCTGCAACTTTCATATTTTGCTGAGTTCTTATGCTTGGCGGTAACGTTCGGCGGTATGTGCAGTTGGCGCAGAGTCGCGGTGGCGCGTGTTTTTGCACTCGTGGTGCGATGCAGGATTATGATGGTTATTACTTAATTCTCGCGGTGGCAAAAACCGTGACACCGGCGGGAGCCCCCGGCGGTGCCGGGGCGGCCTGCACCGCCCATTGAAAGTCTTGCATCTTAACTACAATATTGTCGCGGTGCAGAAGCCAATTGCATATACCGACCTGTTAGCATTAGTGGTTTTCATTTGCCTAATTCCATCTTGGGGCTTTTCCGTTAATCATGGTATGAGTTTTTACCACTTTATCCATAACCTTGTGGGGATCATCCACCACTTTATTAGTTTGGGTTACATACCAATATATATCCAATGCCTCAATTTTCTCTTGTTGGAGCTTTGACTTCAGGAGTAGTTGTTCTTTTATTATTTGATCCAATAGGTTCTCATCCAAATTTGTACTGGAGATCCTAACTAGTTCAATACGACCACCTTTTAGTGCGAAGATTACATACACTCCACATTTGTCGGCAGGGGCGTTGCATTTATCCTTTAAGCTATCTGTTGGTTTAAAGAAAAAATGGCCTGTCTGTTTGTATTTTCTTAACTCATCAAACATATGTATACGTTTTAACCATTAATGCTAACGTTCGGCGGTATGTGCAGTTGGCGCAGAGTCGCGGTGGCGCGTGTTTTTGCACTCGTGGTGCGCTGCAGGGTTATGCGGTTATTACTTTATTCTCGCGTTGGCAAAAACCGTGACACCAGGAGGGAGACCCCGGCGGGAGCCGGGGCGGCCTGCACCGCCATTGAAGGTCATTCATTTTGATCAGAAGATTCTCGCGGTGCAGAAGCCAATTGCATATACCGACCTGTTGTGCAACGTATTATAGTGAAAATGAGTCAATAGCTTTGAAATACACATTTTCTTTCATAAAAGATGCTGGAGAAATCTTCGGGTAATTTTGTACTTGTAATAATAAATCCTTTTCTAACTCCACTTTAATGTCTTCTATATCAACCAAAGGGAAGATGCCTAGATACTTGAGCTCAATTATTTCTCCAGATTTTGAACATGTTAAAGTAAAGAACACCTCATGTCTTTCTGTATTCAGAATAGGTTTAATTTTAGCGTATTTTATACGAATATCATTACCGGCATTTTCCTTTACATATTGATACTGTCTTAAATTAAAGATCTTTATAGGTGTTGTGGTTTTTGAGAAATATTTGACGGTATCAACCAACTCATAAATTGCTATAATATCGGTTGTTAGGAATCCTAAACCAGAGAGGTAATTATTACAACCATAATCAAGGACTACTTTCTCGAATTTGGCCCCTTTTTGATGAATTATACCAATTGTTTCTTTTGTATGTTTTTTTTGACTAATAACTTCATAGTACTTGAATTTAGAATTTGATACAGGCGTGAAGTCTTTGTCATAGTAAATTGTGTCTACTTTACTACAGCACAAACTATTATAGAGTTTTGATGCTTCGAGGTCTAAGTACTTGAAAGCTGCTATTCCAAAGTCCTCACAAGAGCCAATGGTGTCATTATAATACATTCTGGCAATTCCTCGATTAATGTAAACATTCTCATTCTTATAACTACATAGTGCTAGGGTTAGAAGTGAATCAGATGCTTTGAAATTACCACTTTTTAATAATTGGGTACCCGACTCAAAATATGAGATACCAGCACGATCATCGATTATTGATTGTGCAGACAATCTAATTAAAATGGTCAATAGAAGCATTGACAGGAAAAGGGCTCTGTTCATTTTATGTTGGATAATATGTTGCACAACGGCCCGGCAATATGGGGAGGTTGTGTTACCCGACGCCGCATCCGATCACGATCCTGGTACTTTAGCCACAAAGCTGTCACGGTGCAAGGAGGGTATGGCGCGTGTTTTTGCCGTCCGGGTACAAATTTTATTGAGCATTACGCGTGTCGCGGTACAAGTTTGATCGGAGCCGGTAAACTATCACGATACAGGATTTTTGTTGGGTGCACTGGCGCAGTGTCGCGGTACAAACTGTCTCGAAGCCAGAAAACTGTCACGGTGCAGGATTATAATTGCGGACAGATGCGCGTGTCCGGGTGCAAGAGCCATTACAAATCTGTCTAGGGAGCAGGAGTAAAAGCAAAAACCGTGACAAACAACTTACCCATATTGTCCGTGTTAGCAACAGTAAATTTATTTATTTATTGGTCTAAGTTCCAGAATTTCATCTCGTTGTGGAGAGGTAATGAACTCTTTTTTATTATTTCCGTTATTATCCATTATCCATATATCTGAGTTTCTTCCTGCAACCCTGGTATAAGCTATGAATTTACCATCTGGTGTAAATCTTGGCCAACGGTTATCTAATGTGTCATTAGTTAAGGCTGTAATATCCGATCCATCAATGTTCATTATTAATATGTCAGCTTTACCATTTATAAAATTGTTAAATGCAATCATTTTTCCATCAGGGGAGTGAATCCGGTCTTGCCATTCTTTGGACGTACCTTGAAAGACCCCATCATTTTCCGTTGTACCTTCCCATATCACGTCGTTGGTCCTGCCTGGGGCGTCGATGTCGGTAATCTTAATCTTCGCACCCTTTACCGGCTTATTGTTTCCCCAAGGCCCGGGAGGATAGGTTACCTTGCCTTTGAGCTTTAGCTTAGCCATGATTTCTCTCCTTTGTTATCAAGTTTCGCCTCTATCGTGGGCGGTCGAACAGTCCTTCACTCGTCGATCTATGTGAAGGTAACCAACGCATCAGCTCACCGGTCGCGACGAGGGGAAGCCCTCCGGTGCAGCACCTTGTTCGTTGGGCCTAAGCCCACTACCCAGAGAACACGTGCAAAAAATTCCAGCCACTGCCTACCACCTTCTTCCCCGAACCCTCGGTCCACGTGTTGCTGCCGTTGCCCCGCCCATCGTGGCGGTACCACAGCAGATCGCCATTGTTCTGAATGGCGTAGATCACACCGTCACCGCCGGCGAACACCTGTTTGAAGCCTCTCCAGCCACTGCCCACCTGATTCCCAGAATCTGGCCCCCAAGTGAAACTGCCGTCACCTCGCCCATCGTGCCGATACCATAAAAGGTGGCCACCCGTTCGCCGACCAGTTCTTAGGTCTATCTCGGTGTTTTGAATGGCATAGATGACACCATCACCGCCAGAGAACACCTGCCAGAAATTCCAGCCATTTCCCACCTGATTCCCAGAGCCTTGCGCCCAGGTAAAACTACCGTCACCTATCCCATCGTGGCGGTACCACAGCAGGTCGCCATTGTCTCGAATGGCGTAGATGACGCCGTCACCGCCGGAGAACACCTGCTTGAAGTTGTTCCAACCATTGCCCACCTTATTCCCCGAACCTGGCGCCCAAGTGAAACTGCCGTCACCTCGCCCATCGTGACGGTACCATAAAAGGTGGCCACCCGTTCGCCGACCAGTTCTTAGGTCTATCTCGGTGTTTTGGATGGCATAGATGACACCATCACCGCCAGAGAACACCTGCTTGAAGTTGCTCCAACCATTGCCCACCTTGTTCCCCGAACCTTGCGCCCAGGTAAAACTACCGTCACCTATCCCATCGTGGCGGTACCACAGCAGGTGATCGTCCCTTCGCCGGCCAGTCACCAGGTCTATTCCGGTGGGCTCGATGGCGTAGATGATGCCCTGAGCAACCGGGACTGGCGGGCCAAATATGCGCCAATCATAAGTAACTTGGTATTCCCCGCCATGCCCACGATAGGTAATCAGACTTTCGGGGGTGTCGGTCATATCACCAGCAGAAAGCGACGGAATGTCGACCCGGAGAGTAGCTGGTTTGAAAGCGTCGTCCTCCCAAATGTCCTTGATAAATTCGACGATCAATCCCACTGCTGCTCCCACGGCTGCACCGATAGCTGCCCCAACAGGCCCGCCACTGGCACCTATAACTCCACCTACTATGGCGGCAGTGAGAGCGGTTGTAACTTTCTCTTTTACCCACATCAAAAGGTTGTGCAAGACCTCAGGCAATCCCCCGTTGTCCACCTCGGCTAGTACCAAGGTCACAAAGTATGACTTGGGAAAATCTGTTCCTTCAGTTAAGTCAAATGAAGTGAACTGCTTTGGCGGCAAGTATGTCTGCTCCTTCCCATCCTCGAAATCATCTCTAACCAGGAACGGATCTACCTTCTCTGCATCCCCGCTTTCGTCCACCGTGGTTCCACCGAGATATATTTCATCTTCGCCCGCTTCAGTCCCGAAAACGCCGGCTGATTTCATCCAGGCATTTTACCTTGTGAATGCGAAGCTCAAGTTTGTTGGTAGTTTGCTGGCGAAGCACTACAGCAGGAACCCGCTCTTGGCGACGGAGATTGAAAATAATAATGGGGTGGTCTGGAGGCAGTTTCAAATCTTCGGAAAACGGAAGTTCTTGTACTTGCGTGTCAATTGCCTTGGCATTGGTCAAATTTACGCTTGCAAGATTGCCATAACGGGCTGCCCTTTCAGCCGCAGGGGCATTGATACGGTTGATGGCTGTTGCCGCAGCTGCCTCCTTGGTTGTCTGAGGAAGTGTATTGAAGTGAGATTCAAGGATTCGCTCAATAGACTTCGCATCAGACGTAAGGGGATACTCGGACGGTTGTGTAAAAGATGCCGCAACTTTCTCTACGGCAAGCTCTGCTTCCAGAGCGATACGCTCGGCGATCTTCTGAAGCTTCGTATCTGATAGTTCGGTAACCTGTAACACCGTTATATTAGCCATGATGCTTTCCTTTCGTGTAGTTACAAGGCCCAACGTAAAGGTACGGTGGATTGGGCTGATAGTTGACAGCCCCGGCAGGCAACGGGTCAGAGGCGTATCGGGTAAGACGGATGAGGATCCGAATTCAAGAAGAAGGGAAGTGGGCCGAAAAGTGGCCCCTTGAGGTATCAAGGACCTCATGCCGTGACGTTGTAACGATACTTTTTAGCAGCACCTATGCCAGGCGCCCCGGCGGAAACCCACTTTTGGTTCAACTGGTTGTAAGTGTTAAACTTAAAAAAAGAGAAAGGCGGGCGGAAAATGGCGGGCGGAAGGAGATTGCGCAACTATTGACGAAATATGCGGCTATTGACGCGCAACATATGGCGAATGGTGCCGTCGACCCCGAAGTCGATTCCTTGTCATTAAACCACAAAAAAGT
>CAWDHN010000004.1:0-23775 GCA_963802145.1 uncultured Rikenellaceae bacterium | reverse complement strand
CCGGGGTGTGCAGGACAGCCTCTGCCACATGTGCCCGGAACCAGACCGTCTCCCCGGCGATGTAGACCGGTTTGTCTGTCTGGATATGGATCTTCTCCTGAGGGAAGAGCACTATCTGTTCAACGGTATTGCTGATCAGGGTCTCTTTTACCTGGTCATTTATGACCTGCCCGGCGGAACAGACGGGAAACAGTATTACTGAAGCTAAAACGACAAAACGGTTATGCATTAAAAAAGAATTATGTCCTGATGTTTGCAGGGATGTAAAGTTGAGGAAGAGTTCTGACTTTTACAAAAGGATTATTCATGAATGAAAAATTCCCGGAGGTCCTCCCCCCCCCGGGAATCCTGAACATCGAGGAATTATTGTAATTATGGTCAGCCTTAACAATTAACACCTGTCATGATAATGCTCAGCCGCTGACCTTCGTGAATGTCATGTTGGGAGATGTGACAAGCAGTACATAGTACTCCAGGTCATTGGCCTGAAACTTAATGTTGTTGTAATAGAAGTCATTCCCCTGTCTTACGGACTCAAAGACTTTACCGTCCGGGAAAGTAGCCTTGAGGGTAAGTGAGACTGAAACGTGGTCTTCGTCATTCTGAAACTTATACTGGAATGGTCCGCCCACTCGTACATTGACCAGTGGAATGGCTCCGCTGCTCGGATAGAGATTACTGTCAAATTCGAACATACCGCTTAATTTACCGGTGCAGTATATTTTGTGTATTGTTCCTGAAACAGCGATTGAGCTTGCCATCGAAAGGTCATACGTCACAAAATCAGACTGAAATGTAGTTACCTGGGATGTAAGCCTGATAAATATTATAGGCTCTTCGGGGGTATCCCAGTTGTCTTTCAGGCATTTGTCATCCTCATCCGGGAAGAGGCTGCAGCCGGTCGCTGACAGGATTGCAACCGTAACGATTACAATCCCGTACTGAAGTTTCTTTTTCATTTATTGCTTGTTTTGGTAAGTTTAATTTTTCAGTAACCCGGGCAGTGTACGGTGAAATTCCAGGCCGTGCTGGTTGATCCGGCGCAGTTCGGGTTTACCCTTACTTCAATAACGGTACTGTAACCGCTGAACTGTACCTGTACTGACCGGCTTTCTCCAACACAGCCGCTGTTGAATATAGTCATTCCTCCATGCGAGATTATTATCTGGTCTTTAACGTCAAATGTCTGGTAGTCAAAACGGAACACGCCGCTGGTCGCTCCCAGGTCAATCTGGTGAACCTCAGGTGCATCGCCGCCGGCCTTCTGTGTATCATTGCAGCGGCTCTGGCGTACAACGGCCGGTTGCTGGCTGGCTGGTATGTTTCCCGGAGATGTGGCGCCGGATATGTTGTTGTTCATCGCACCTGAGAGGATTGCCATGAAGTTCATCAGGGTATTCATATCTATGGAGGGCCTCTTTCTCTCCGGCTCACAGGCGGTCAGTGAGCTGTTCCATACAAATCCCGGCATACAGTCGCAATACATCATGTCACTTGCCGGGTCATATACCTGGTGCGAATTAGGGATATGCGAACAATCGGCATGGACTATCTGGGTAGCGGTTATCTGGTCACAGCCGCTGAGGTCATCGCGCCACTTGTAACCCGGAAGACAGTCGCAATAGGGCTCCTCCCGCACCGGATCCCACATTGCCATTGTATTTGGCAATGCGTCACAGTTGATACTGTTAAGCTGTGCCACCGACTGAGGGTAGCACTGTGTGAAGTTCTGGTCCCAGACGTACCCTGGCAGGCAGTCGCATATCACAATTTTGTTTACATCATCCCAGACGGGTTGAGTATTGGGATAGCCGGAGCAGTCAGCCTGTGAGGCAAGCAGCCTGCCGGTCTCCTCGCATCCCTTAAGATCCGGTCTCCACAGGTAACCCGGAAGACAGTCGCAGTAATACTCTTCACGTCCAGGATCCCAGAAGGGTTCGGTGTTTGTAAATCCGTCACACAGGTTATCAGGTGGAGGGGGAGGGCTGTCCGGGTAATCAGGTGTGGGTGCAGCGATCTCATCTTCCACGGTGATCCTTGACAGGGCATCCTTACCGTCATACTGTGCCAGTACTGTATGTATCCCCGGGGTAACGGCAACAAATACCGGGTCAGTCAGGGCTATGGCAGTCACATCCTTTGCTTCGCCCTTATAGTTCACTGCCGTAACGGCGAATGTTACAGACGAATTAATTCTTACAGTGACTGCTGACGGCTCAATGTAAAGGTTCTCTGTTGACTCCATCTCTTTCTCCAGCAGATACTCAAGCCATACTATCTTATCCTCCATTTCAGCCTTTCTGGCGGCCAGCTCCCTGCGGGCGATGGCATTGAACTCCTTTACCTTATGTTCCTGGTACTTTTCCTCGAACCAACCGGTGACATAGTCGTCAAACTTCCTGTCCCACGAAGGCAATAGTACCATCCCTGACGGTTTTATCTCTTTGAAGGGAAGGTCACCGTACTGTTTACGGAACTCGCCCAGAAGCTGCTGTTTAATGTTACCCCAGCTTCTGATGCCTGCTACCGCATCATCCGGATCAAGAGGTATTTCGCGGCGTGCGATGTACTGGTCTGTCTCATTGTCAAGAAGAGCAGGGTTTATGACGAAATCAATAAGGAGCTGCATCATCGCCCTGGCTTTGCCTGCCCAGTTCAGGGCTGAGGCAGCGTTCGGAAGAAGCTTCACGAACCTATCCTTTAATAATTTATCTTCAATGAACAGGACTATCGCCTCAAACGCCTCAAAGTCCCTTGCTTCACTGATTTTGGCCAGTACATCAATTACCGAAAAGATATCGGACACATCACCTATTGCATCTTTTATTAAGTCATCATCGTCATACACTTTCTGCATTATATCGGCAGAGAGGCTCCAGGTCCGGTTGGTGAGCTCGTATGCCTTTTTCAGTCTCTCCTGCTCCTGTACTGAAAGTGGCTGACCCCATGCCGAAAGGCTGGCAAGTGTAAGGATGGTAAAGGTCAGGGCAAGAGCCCTCAGAAATTGCAGATTCATAAGCAGCTATTTTTCAGAATGAATAGCGGTAGCCAACGGATAATACCGTCATCTGGAAACCCTCATAGGAAGAGAGAATGTCATTCAGCCATACATCGACTCCAAACTCAAAAGCGGAACTCTCATTTCCAACCCTCACGCGGGTTATGGTGTTCAGGGAGTAGTCGGCAGCGTACTCACCGGAAAGGTCTGATTCGGCTGTCAACGGGCGCAGCATGGTGTTCGCGGCCAGGCCCAGATCCACCCCCCAATACCGGTTGCCGTTGACCTGCCGGTAACCCGCAAACAGGGGTATCCTGAAAAAGTAAAACGAACTTACTCCTGCATCTTCATCGGTCTTTCCAATAAGGGTATTGATATGAATGCCGGTGCCGCCATAGAATTTTGTGCCGAACAGCTGTTCAATCCCGAAATTCATGCCGGGAATCATCGGGGGGTCAAGGCTGTAGACCTTGCCGAGGTTAGAGAACGCCAGGGAAAAGAAGACAGAAGTGTTATTATAGCGGAAAGCAGGGGCGAGAACGGGCGTCGGGCCCGGAGAGACACCAAAGAAGGCGTTCTGGTCCGTCGAAGGTTTTGACTGGGTGGGTGCTGAAGGTTGCCCTGCAGTTGCCTGCTGTGCCACAGCATCAGCGGCTGCCTGATTTTGCTTCTGTGCAGCTGCAGGATCGCATTTGCCGTTTGGAAAATTCTCCTTCACCCAGTTTTCGGCCACCTGGTAAAAGGGGAAGCCGCCCTTGAGCGGGACAAGGTTTGGGGAACGGTCCTCACCGTCAACAATCTTAACTGTGCCGTCACTCTTGTCACACACTGCCTTGTATGTCTTCTGGGCATCGAGTGTCACGGATGTTGCAATCAACAATAGAAAAATGGAAAATGAAATGAGCGTTTTCATAACGGTCCGATACTTTAAGGATGCTCCGACAGTGATAAAATCCTGCTCTGCATCATAATTCCCGGGCCCTGCTCACTGTCTGTGATAATCAAAGATAAAAAATAATACATGCCTGAAAGAGTTCTTTTGATCATCACGCCCAATTTTGAGATAAGCGTATGAATTAATACGGTAAATTTGATGAAAATGGCCCATGAATACCGGCGGTCTTGAAATAAACGAGATCCATCACGGCGACTGCCTGGAGTTGCTGCAGCAGTTGCCTGACTGTTCCGTTGACCTGATCTTTGCCGATCCGCCATATAACCTGCAGCTCAACAGGGATCTCTTTCGGCCTGACAGGTCTATTGTCGGTGCGGTTGACGACGGGTGGGACAAATTTGACTCCTTCAGGGCTTATGATGATTTCACGGAAAGATGGCTGCTGGAGTGCAGGAGGGTGATGAAGGACAGCGGCAGCATCTGGGTGATAGGAACCTATCATAATATCTACAGGATCGGGGCCATGATACAGGATACGGGATTCTGGATACTCAATGACATCATCTGGATCAAGACCAATCCGACGCCCAATTTCATGGGAACCAGGTTTGCCAATGCACATGAGACGATGATATGGGCGTCGAAATCAAAGAACTCGAAATACACATTTCATTATCAGGCATTGAAGGGATTCAATGATGATCTTCAGATGCGGAGCGACTGGCTGATTCCGTTATGCAAGGGTCCGGAGAGGATCAGGGAGGAGGGGAAGAAGGCGCATCCGACACAGAAGCCGGAAGAGCTTCTGTACAGGATAGTAATGGCAACAACCAATCCCGGTGAAATGGTGCTTGACCCATTCGCCGGCACCGGCACAACGGCTTCGGTGGCAAAGAGGCTGGGAAGGAATTTTATTGCTTTTGAGCGCGAGTTATCATATGTCAGCCTTGCCAGGGAAAGGATAGCAGCCATCATACCGCTGAACAGGCCGCTGCTTGAATACCGTACTGAGCGACGCATCCCGCGGGTGCCATTCGGGAACCTGCTGGAGTCAGGATTTATCATTGCAGGGGAATTCCTGTGGTCGGCAGACATGAAATATGCTGCCGAGGTACAGGCAGATGCCTCTATCCGGTGGGAAGGGAATTCAGGTTCAATCCACAGTGTCGGTTCCCTGGTCTCCGGAAAGGAGAAACAGAACGGATGGGACTTCTGGTATGTGAAGCGAGGAGATAACCTGGTGAACATTAATGAATTAAGACATAATTATATCAGGCAGTATCCCGGGTGAACACTATTTGCCATCCGTCAAAATTATCAGGGTAACCTCAGCCTTTCACAACATATTCTTTATATTGCCAAAAGTAACATTGTCTCCGCCGGAGATAAAAAAACGGATTTATGACTGTTTCACGCACTTTTGATCTCCTGGAGAGATACAGGGAGTTGTATGACAAGGATGATGCCCTCTGTTTCAAACAGAATGGCGTCTGGACAAAATTCAGCACCAGGGAGTACATTGAGTATTCCTATAATTTCTCCTACGGCCTTTACGATTCGGGTTACAGGAAGGGAGACAAAATCATAACGGTTTCAGCCAACAGGCCCGAGTGGAACTTTGTCGATATGGGGATGTCAATGATCGGCGTTGTGCACGTGCCTGTCTTCACATCCCTCTCGACCGCTGAATATGACTATATCATCCGGAACTCCGGGGCGAGGATGGTAATTATCTCTGACAAAAAGCTTTACAAAACGATTGCCCCGGTATTGTCAGACAGCACAATCACTGCCAGGGTCTTTACATTTGATGAGATCCCGGGTGCCCGGAACTGGCTTGAGATTGTAGAGAAGGGAAAACAGTGCACGGAAATGACCAGGCGGGCGGTTGAACAAGAGAAGGAGGGGATAACACCTGAAGACTTTGCGACACTGATCTACACTTCTGGAACAACCGGCACGCCCAAAGGAGTTATGCTGAGCCAGCGTAACCTGGTCAGCAATTTCATTTCAGCCGCCTCGGTATTCAACCTGAAGCCTTCCGACAAATATCTCAGCATATTGCCGTTATGCCATGTGGGCGGACGAATGGGGAATTACCAGACACAGTACAGCGGCAGCAGCATATACTACGCTGAAAGTATGGGCACGATAGCTGCAAACATGAAGGAGATAAAACCTGACGGCTTTGATGCGGTTCCGAGAGTGCTCGAGAAATTTTATGATGTGATAATCTCCAAAGGCAGGGAACTCACCGGGATAAAGAAAACCCTGTTTTTTTGGGCAGTGAACCTTGGGTTGAAGTATAATCCTTTCGGTGAGAACGGATGGTTGTATGAAAGAAGGCACAGGATTGCAGACAAGCTTATCTTCAGCAAATGGCGTCAGGCCCTGGGCGGTAATGTGAAGATTGTCGGGTGCGGGGGTGCAAGCCTTCAGCCACGGCTTGAAAGAGTCTTCTGGGCAGCAGGGATAAAAATCGTTAATATGTACGGCCTCACCGAGACCTCGCCCGTCATTACAATCAACAGAACCGAGAAGGGCAGGGTGAAACTGGGGTCAGTGGGCCTGCCCATCGGGGGAGTAGAGGTGAAAATAGCCGATGACGGCGAAATCCTGTGCAAAGGGCCTAATGTAATGATGGGTTATTACAATGATCCGGAGCTGACAAAATCAGCCTTTGACAGCGAGGGATGGTTCCGGACAGGTGATATCGGCCACATAGACAATGACGGGTTCCTGATGGTCACCGACAGGAAAAAGGAGATTTTCAAACTCTCCAACGGGAAATTCATAGCACCGCAGATAATTGAAAATGTCTTCAAGGAATCTCCCATAATTGATCAGATAATGGTTATTGGCGAACATGAGAAATTTGCGAGTGCTCTCATCTCGCCGAATTTCAAATATTTCGATGACTGGAAGAAAGTCAACCGGGTGTCCTTCTCATCCACCGAAGAGCTCATTCAGCTTCCCGAGGTACTGTCATTCTTCACATCGGAGATAAGCAAGCTGAACAAACGCCTGAGTTCCTTTGAAGGGATCAACAGGTTCAGGCTTGTCAAGGATGCATGGAGTCCTGAAACAGGTGAACTCTCTCCCACACTGAAGCTCCGGAGGCAATATGTCCATGAAAAGTACAGGTCGCTTGTTGACCAGATCTACATGAAATAAAATTGCTGTTAAAAAGATAAGACCCTGCGATGGAATTGGTTAAGGTCACTGACCGTAAAACGGAGAAGATGTTTCTTGATACCGCAAGGGTCATCTACAAAAATGACAGGGTCTGGGTATGCCCGTTTGACAATGATATAAAGGCAATTTTCGATCCCCGGGGAAACCCGTACTACAAACACGGCGCTGCTGACAGATGGGTCCTCACAGACGGTCACGGGAAGCTGATCGGAAGGATAGCGGCGTTCGTGGATTTCAATCTGGCGGGTACGTATGATCAGCCCACGGGAGGGATGGGTTTCTTTGAATGCATTGATGACCGGCAGGCTGCCACGCTCCTGTTCGATACTGCAAGAGAGTGGCTGAAGGAGAAGGGGATGGAGGCCATGGACGGACCGATAAATTTCGGGGAGACTGACAAATACTGGGGTTTGCTTGTAGGAGGCTTCACCCATCCCTCATTTGATGTGCCGTACAATCATCCATACTATCAGAAGCTGTTCGAAGAGTACGGGTTCCGTGCTTATTACAAAATGGAAGGCTTCCATCTCAGCCTCACCGAGCCTATCCCTGAACGGTTTCTGAAAATTGCGGAGTGGGTTGCAAATAAACCGGGATACAGCTTCAGGCATTTCAGCTGGAAGGAGCAGGATAAGTTTGTCACAGATTTTGCCGAAGTGTTTAACGAGGCCTGGGCCTCATTCAAAATCAATTTTGAACCACTCGAGGCAGCATACATAAAGGAGGTGCTGAAAAAGGCAAAGCCGATTCTTGATGAGGAGTTCATCTGGCTCGCCTATTTTGAAGATAAGCCGGTGGCAATTTACCTGATGTTCCCGGATCTCAACATGATCCTGAAGCACCTGAAGGGCAAACTGACTCCGGTCGCCATGCTGAAATTTGTCTGGCTGAAGAACAGGAAGGCAATGACCAGGGCGAAAGGACTGCTGATGGGGGTTATACCCCGCTACCAGGGACTGGGGCTGGAATCGGCGTTCATCTATAAGCTGATAGATGTTTTCAGGCGAAAACCGCATTACACTGAGATCGAGTTCTCATGGGTGGCGGATTTCAATCCCAAGATGCGAAAGATATTCATATCAGTAGGCAGTGTGCCTGCAAAGAACTATATCACTTACAGATACCTGTTTGACAGGACAAAAGAGTTCAAGCGCTATCCAATACCGGAAACCAAATGAAATATGATGTTGTTATAATCGGGGCAGGACTGGGAGGTCTTACCGCCGGGGCGAAACTTGCAAAGGAGGGGAAAACGGTTCTCATCCTGGAGCAGCATAGCCAGCCGGGAGGTTGTGCCACAACATTTCAGCGCGGCGATTTCACACTGGAAGTAGGGTTGCACGAGATGGACGGCCCCGCTCCGCGCGACATGAAAACCCGGATATTCAATGACCTGGATGTATTCAGTAATATTGAGCTTATTCCGGTGCCCGAGTTTTACAGGTTCATAAACGACCGCATTGAGGTTACGATACCACATGACCCTTCGCTTGCATCGGAACGGCTTTCTGAACTGTTTCCTGATGAGGCCGCAGGGATCAAAGCCTATTTCGAGCAGATACTCACCAGAAAGAAACCTGCTGAAAATGAGACCAGGGATATCAGTGTGGGTGAATTCCTTGACTCAATCATTAAGAATGATGACCTGAAACTCATTCTGCTTGGCAACCTCGGGTATTTTCATGATGATCCCTACACACTCTCACTGGCCTATTATTCCATTGCCCAGGGCAGTTACTATTCAGGCGGAGCGAGTTTTATAAAGGGAGGTTCACAGAGGCTCTCCGATCACCTGGCGGGTTTTATCCGGGATCATGGTGGAGAGGTCCTGCTCGGCCATAAGGTTACAGGCATCAGTGTCACTGATGGCAGGGCTACAGGAGTGACCTGTGCCGGGAAGTCGCAGCCATGAGCCGTTGAGAGTGGATGCAGATGAGGTCATTGCAGGCAATGCAATTCCTAATGTGTCGGAGTTGCTGCCAGAGGGTCCGGGAAACGAGCTCAGGAATGAATACAGCGCTCTCAGGGCAGGTGCTTCACTGCTTACCTTATACCTGGGATTCAACCGTCCCCTGTCCGAGCTGGGACACAGTTACTATTCGACATTTGTGTATGGCGGCTCTGTAAGAACTCAGGCAGACATCGTGCACAACAACAGGGATGACTTCTCACGTCGCAGCTTCACTTTTGTTGATTACGGACAGGTTGATTCAGGTCTGGCGCCCGCCGGCAAGAGTGTGGGAGCCATCTGCTGCATTGATTACCTGGCTGACTGGGAAAGCCTGGGAAGGAAAGAGTACAGGGAAAAGAAGGAGCTTGTGGCCCGGATTTTTATAGGGAGGCTTGAAAAGATGATTCCCGGAATCAGCCAGACCATTGAGTACTATGAGGTGGGAACTCCCGCCACAGTGAAAAGGTATACCCTGAATCCGGGAGGAGCTGTCTACGGATTCGCCCAGACCCCTTCAAAAAAGGGCGTTGATGCGCTTAAGTCCGTTGAGAATCTTCACTTTGCCTCTGCCTGGGGCAAGACGGGCGGTGGTTTCTCCGGAGCCATCTACGGAGGCTACCTGTGCGCCTATAATATCCTAAGAAAAAAGACCCCCGGCAAAGCCGAAGGGTCTTAATTTCTTAAAATTAGGTTTGTTAATTGTGAATTATCAGGTCGGGATTGCCGTCAGGGTCGCCAATAACAGTACCGTCCGCATCAGGATTGCCATTGGTAAGCAGGAGTACTCCGCAGGCGTGCGGTGCTGCCATTGAGGTGCCGCTCATTGATGCAAGTCCGCCGTTATTGTAAGTTGAAAGAATATTGACACCGGGAGCGCAATAGTCAATGGGTGGGTTGCCATAGTTTGAAAATGAGGCCCACAGATCACCTACGGCGCATGCGGAAATGGTATACACATTGAGGCCATTGGCCCTTGCCGGTGAGTGATTGTTTGCATCATCACTTTCATTACCTGCGGCCAGTGCAACAAAGATGCCTTTTGCTCCCATCTGCGATAACTTCAAGGTCAAGAGGCTCATAAATACCACCGCCAAGACTCATGTTGGCAGCATCACCAGCAACACCATTGGCTGTGACCCAGTCGACACCCGCAATTATGACAGACATAGCGCCCGATCCGCGCTTGTCAAGTACTTTGACAGGAACAACCTTGGCGCCGGCTGCAACACCCACAACGCCAACGGTATTGTCAATTGCGGCAACGATACCTGCGCAGTGTGTGCCATGGCCGTTATCATCATTAGGCGTTGTTGTGCGGGTAACAAATGTTTTTCCGCTTGCAGCATCAACACTCAGATCTGCGTGATCAAGATCTATGCCCGTATCAATGATCCATGCCTTTTTGGTGCCCGTATATGTCGCACCACCACCTACCCTCGTTATTCCGGGAGGGGTTACTTCCGCCGGCAGGGGTACCGGGGCTGGTGCCGGCTTGGCAAGGATGAACATCATGTCAGGCCATATGCCCCTGACATTGGGGTTCTTTTCAAGAGCTGCAACCTCACTGTCGTTCAGTTTTACGGCGAAGCCCGGGATCCCGGCTGAATAGACATTCAGCGGTTCACGGTCATAAATTCCAGCCTTGGCAAGGAGGTTTTTAGTAATGCCGGTCATGGCAATCTGGGCATCATCATAGCTCATCAGATCTGACTTGACATAGCCAAAGTCGCCCTTCAGCAGAACAACATACTGGCCGGGGATAACCTCAAGGGAGGTTTTGATGTAATCATCTTCCTGGACAAGGTTTTCGGGAGCTCTCTCGCATGCTCCGAGCAGCATGGCTGCTGCTGCAACACATAGAAACAGTCTTTTCATTTAAGATCAGGTTTAAGTTAAAAGGGGTTAACTGACGTCCAATTTACTTAAATCATGAGATCTGGATTAACAAATGTTAAACAAATTTATAAACAGCTCCCAAAACTATGTGAACAAACGAAATATAAACCTCACGGGACCCGGAACGGTGAACTTTAGTCCATATACGGATATCTGAAGTCCGTTGCCGGGAGGAAGGTCTCCTTGATCGTCCGCGGTGAGGTCCACCTGATCAGGTTGAGCCGGCCGCCGGCCTTGTCATTGGTGCCCGACGCCCTTGCGCCGCCGAAGGGCTGAAGCCCGACCATGGCGCCCGTTGGCTTGTCATTGATATAGAAGTTGCCCGCTGCAAACCGAAGAACCTGGCAGGCTTTGACCGTCGCCGGCCTGTCATTTGAAAAAATGGAGCCTGTCAGACCATAGGGCGAGGTCTCATTGCAGAGATGAAGAGTCTCCTCGTACTTTTCGTCCTCGTAGACGTACAGGGTCACCACCGGACCGAAGATCTCCTCCTTCATAGTAATGAAGCCCGGATCTGTAGTCAAAATGATAGTAGGTTCGATGAAATACCCCCTGCTTTTATCACCGTTGCCTCCGTGAAATATCTCACATACGGGAGAAGACTTAGCCAGTCCGATATATCTCATTACGTTGTCAAACGACTTCTCATCAATCACCGCATTCATGAAGTTGCTGAAATCGGCCGGGTCACCCACCCTTATCTCAGAGGTCTGCCTCCTGAGGTGACCTGAAATCTCCGGCCACAGCGACCGAGGGATATAGACCCGCGAGGATGCCGAGCATTTCTGTCCCTGGTATTCGAACGAGCCCCTGATGATGGCAGTTGCCGCCTCCAGCGGGGCAGCCGAACTGTGTATCACGATGAAATCCTTGCCGCCGGTCTCACCCACTATCCTGGGATACGACCTGTATTTGTCAAGGTTAGCTGCCGCGGTCTTCCAGAGCGAGTTGAATGTGCCGTTGGAACCGGTGAAATGTATGCCTCCGAGATCGTGATGGTTCATCACCACGGAACTGATCACCGACCCCTGCCCTGGCAGGAAGTTGATGACCCCGGCTGGCACACCGGCCTCCATGAACACCTTCATCAGGATCCAGCTGGAGAGCAGTGAAGATGTTGCGGGCTTCCAGACAGTGGTGTTTCCCATCAGGGCAACCGCCATGTTGAGGTTGGATGCGATGGCTGTGAAGTTGAACGGGGTGATGGTGTATACAAAACCCTCAAGCGGCCGGTATTCGACCCTGTTGAGCTGGTCATTGCCCGAACGGGGCTGCTCCTGGTATATCTGCCCGGCAAAATGGGCGTTGAACCTGAGGAAATCGATCGTCTCGCATGCCGCCTCAACCTCTGCCTGGTGCACCGTTTTGCTCTGTCCGAGCATCGTTGCAGCAACGATTGTATAACGGTATTTCCTTGACAGTAGCTCGGCCGCCTTTAGCATTATCGAAGCCCTTTCGATCCACGAAAGCGTCATCCACTCCTCTTTGGCCTTCAGGGCAGCCTCGATGGCATCAGCGGTTTCCTTCTCGCCGGCCATGTGGTAGGTGGCCAGAAGATGCCCGTGGTCATGCGGCATGACTACACTTCCTGTCACACCTGTCTTTACAGGCTTGCCTCCTATGATGAGAGGTATCTCCACGGTTTCGGACGATATCCGCTTTAGTTCCTTTTCAAGTCCGTAACGTTCTGGGGTGCCTGGTGCATAGGTCAGAACAGGTTCATTCTCAGGTCTGTGAATTGAGTAAATAGCATTATTCATTACAGTATTCTATTTCTTTGTGAAGTAATTTACAGGACCCAGCCAGAAACCAATTCTGATTCCGGCATCGTCTGAGAAAGCAACAAATATCCTGTCAGTATTGTTCCGGATGGCCCGGCCGGTGGCAACGAATAAGCATGGTCAAATTAATCACTGCTGCTGGATCTCCTTTGACAGGAGATCAGTTGCAATGGCTATCATCTCCGGCTTCCCGAGCAGATAGGCGATGTCATTGCCATAGATAACGGTCGATGGTTCCGGATTAGGAATGGTTTTATCACCTTGTCTGATTGCCACCATCGTGACACCGCATGTTTTCCTTAGAGCTGTCTGGGCTATTGTTTTCCCTGCGAAGACCGATTTTTCACCAACCTTTACGGCTGCAATTTCAATTTCTGGTATATCCTTGAGCAGAGAGTATCCGCCCACTTTGCCCTTATCTCTGAATATGCCGTAGTTGTCTTCCCTGGTTCGCGCTATCGCACGTTCAATATCCATCCTGGGGATGAGATATTTCCCCAGTATCCTTTCAAAGAAGTCGATCGCCGTTTCGAACTCCTCGGGGATTACCTGGTTCGCGCCGAGGCGGTAAAGCTCCTCGATATCAGTGATATGCCTGGTCCGGACAATTATGTGTGCGTGTTTGTTCATTGTCCTGATATGCTCCACAACCGACATTGCCGTTATGAGGTCCCCCACTGAAAGTACCACCATCTCAGCCGTGTGGACGTATGCCTGCCGAAGAACCGGTTCATAGGTTGCATCGCCGAAAACGACCATATTTCCTTTCTCCATCTCTTTGCGGGCACGGTCAGGATCAAATATTATTGAGGTGAACGGCAGCCCCATTGTTCTGATCATGGCAGCCAGGTTGATTGCCCTGGAGTCCTTGCCAATCAGAACGATATGTTGACTGATCTCCGGAATTTCAACCTGTCTCAGCGGGAATAGGCCGTTAACGAGAAAAGGCGGGAGGGGTAGCTTGAGTATCAGGCTGGCCAGCGGTTTGGAAACCTGTATCAGCAGGGGAGAGAGAGCCATGGAGGTGATGGCTACTGCAAGGAAGAGCTGATAGTGGGAGGGGGTGATGATTTCATTGGTCAGACCCACACGGGCCAGGATGAAGGAGAATTCACCAACCTGTGCAAGGGACAATCCTACAACCACGGTTCCGAAGAAAGTATGTCCCAGGGTAAAAGCCGTAAATCCTGCTATACTCGTTTTAATCAGAATCACCAGAATCACAGTGGCAAGAACAAGCCAGGGATGATCGGCTACAAAGCCGAGGTCAAGAAGCATCCCTATTGAGACGAAGAAGAAACTGGTAAAGACATCCTTGAATGGTATCAGGTTGCCGAAGGCGCTGTGGCTGTACTCTGAGTCAGAGATCATCAGTCCTGCCAGGAACGCACCGAAGGCCAGCGACATGCCAAGCTCATTGGTCAGCATCGCCACGGCCAGGCAGATGAGCAGCAGGCTCATCATGAAGAGCTCCTGGCTGTGGGTCATTGCTATTATGTGCAGCAACCAGGGCATGAGCCACTTGTTGCCGACCCAGATGAATATAATTATGCCGACAGCCTTTAGCATAAGCATCAGCAACTCATTTCCCACCTCGCCGGTTTCCCCTCCCAGCATTGGAGTGAAGAGCAGCAGCGGTATCAGGATAATATCCTGGAAGATCAGGATTCCTACAATCGTCTTTCCGTAGTGCGTGGTCAGTTCCGACCTCTCCTGAAGCAGTTTCAGGACCACAGCCGTACTGCTGAGGGCAGTAAGGAAACCGACAAACACAGCCTCGGTCCATCCGAAGTCATAGGCTTTGGCAACGAGAAGTGTAACCCCCGCAGTGAGCAGCAGTTGCATGAATCCTCCTAAAAATACTATCCTGCGTATATTCAGGAGATGGTTCAGCGAAAACTCCAGTCCGATGGTGAACATGAGGAGGATCACGCCTATTTCAGCCATCACCTCGACATTGTCCGGAGAGCTTATGAGCCCCAGCAGATGAGGCCCTGCAATAACGCCGGTGATCAGATACCCGATGATTGCAGGGACCTTTATCCGGGTAAAAATAAAATTCACAAAGGTGGACAGTGCAAAGATGATGACTATATCCTTCAGGACACCCAGTTCCATGTTGTCAGTGCTGTTATGGCACTAAAGATATGAAATCCCGCAGTTTTTCAGGAAGGATTTTTTTCAGTGCATACAGGCTTTTCTGCCAGTAGGCATTCGGTCACTGCCGCAAGGATATTCTTGTTGCCCGCCAGCACAATAAGAATGTCGCCTGTTTCCAGAACCGTCATGCCGTGAGGTATCATGTACCTGTTGTCTCTCTTTATCAGGGCTATGCGCGCATTTTGCGGGAATCCGAGATCGACTATCTTCATGCCGGCAACATTGCTGTCAGGCGCTATGGTGAACTCAACCATCTCGGAATTAATTGATTCGGAGAGCAGGATGTCTGCCGGAGTAACTGTTTTGACCCGTGAAGGAAGTGACACGTGGAGCCATTTTGCCACCACCGGTATGGTGGTGCCCTGCAATAAAACGGAGGTCAATGAGATAAAGAAAACGATATTGAAGATCATATCCGCCTTTGCCAGTCCGGCCATCAGGGGGAAAGTGGCGAAGACAATAGGCACGGCCCCGCGCAGTCCGACCCATGATATGAAGGCCTTTGTCCGGGTATTGATCCTGAACGGGGCCAGGGTAAGGAATACGCTGACAGGCCGGGCGACGAATATCAGGAATCCCGAGATCAGCATTCCGATGCCGATGACCGGAACAATCTCACTGGGGAAGACCAGCAGTCCGAGCGCCACGAAGAGAATAATCTGCATAAGCCAGGCAAGGCCATCAAACATCTTCATGATGGTTTTTTTGTGAAGCAGGTCCTGGTTACCGAGGTAAAGTGCGGCAATGTACACGGCCAGGAAGCCGTTGCCTCCCACTGCAGTGGTGACAGAGTAGGTCATGAACATCAGTGTTATCGAGAGTACCGGATACAGTCCCTCATAATCAAGCCTGATATTATTGATCACATATTTGCTCCCCAGCCCGAACAGGTATCCCAGTCCGCCTCCGAGGGCAAGCTGCAGGAAGAACATGGGCAGGACCGACCAGATGGCCTTGTCCCCGTTCTGTATCAATCCGATGAAGACGATGGTGAGGATATAGGCCATCGGGTCATTGCTGCCGCTCTCGAATTCCAGCGTGGGGCGTATGTGTCCCTTGAGTGCGAGGCTTTTCGACCTGAGAATAGAAAAGACGGCAGCCGCATCGGTTGATGAGACTATTGCTCCGAGAAGCAGCCCCTCATAGATGGAGAAGTCGGTTATCCACCATACGAACAGTCCTACGGCAAGGGTTGTGAGAAGCACACCCATGATTGAAAGGGTTACGCCCTGCCAGAGGACAGGCCTGACTGAATGCCAGTCAGTCTCGAAACCACCGGAAAAAAGGATGAAGTTCAGTGCTACTATGCCGATGAACTGGGCAACACCCGGCTTGTCAAAATGAATGCCTGCTATTCCTTCCGACCCGGCCAGCATACCTATCACAAGGAATAGTATGAGGGTGGGAACGCCTATCCTTAACGAGGTCTTGCCGGCCAGTACGCTGATGAAAATCAGTACTGAGCCTATCAGAAGGATATTTTCAAGTGTTACTGTCACCTGCCGGCAGGTTTAGGCCCTAAAGATAGAAATTAGGGGCTGCCGTACAAAAAAAAATCCCGGCTGTTCAGACCGGGAAAATGAAGAGTAAAACAACGCGGGTGCAGAAATATTACACCTGTTTAGTCGTCCAGTTCCTCCAGACTTCCATCCACAACACGCCAGGCGGTTACTTCGGGATAATTCTTCCGCAGCAGCCATGTGGAGAGAGATGTCCCCGGAACGCATCGCACCTCTGTTCCTTCGGGAAGGCTGACATCTATGTCAACGAGGGAGCCGTTCCACCTGCTGCCTGCAGGCAGTGAGAAGTACTCATCAAGGTAAAGCGTGTCACCGGAGAGCCTCCAGTTGTATCCGATCTTCCTGGCATTGTCACGGGCCTCAATGTCAGAGTTACTGCAGGCGCGTTTATCTACAGAGATAAATCCTGAACCGTTTTCGCTGCCGTAAATATTCAGCTCGGGAGTACCATGAAGCCTGTCGCTTTGGTTATTGAGGTAGAATGTAAAGTGGTCAACAGAGGCTGTTTCGTCATAAAATATCTCCTCCACAGCAGCCCCGGATGCAATCCACAGTGTTTCAGGGGCAGGGTCAAGAGTCACTCTCTTTTCAACAAACTCCCTGTTTGAATAGACTGAGAGCTGCAGGCCAAGGAACACTCCAATTGCGCAAAGCGAAGCAATCCATATGACGAAAAGCACGATATTCATTACCCGGAACTTTTCCCTGATGCGGAAGATCATCTTGATTCCCAGCCAGGTGAGAGCTGCCAGGGGAATCAGAACGACCAGTGCGGTGAGAATGAGCACAGGCCATACCATGTTGCTGTTCAGCACTATGGACAGAAGAGTATGGATATTTGTCATCTCCGGCTCAATCACCGCTGTAAGGAATGGTGCGTTGCTGAAGAAGATCAGTACGCCGAAGGAGAAGAGCAGGGTGAAGCCCACAATGGTGAAGACCGATCCGAAAAAAATGGCAACCACCCTGAATATTGCCGACATGACCCTGCCGAATGCCCTGAAAAACTCCGACAGAGCCTTGCCGACACGCGCCGAAGGGCTGTTGGGATCGTACATCGATTTGCGGCTGTAGACCCCGCTGCCGGCCGGCACGGTGTTGTCGTCGTAGTAATCCTCGGGAGCGCCCATGATGTTGATCATGTCATTCACCATCTGCTTTGAGACGAGGGTGGGCGGTTCATTGCCGCCGCCGAAGATTTCGGCTATGCGCGCCTCTATATCCGCCACGGTTTCATCGCCTCCCTGTTCAGTGGTGAACCTGGCGGAGACATGTTCAAGATAGCGTTTCAGTATTTCCCAGGCCTCCTCGTCGATACGGAAGAGCTGCCCGGCAATATTGATGTCAGTTGTCTTTTTCATGGCTGCCTTTATTTCTTGTCGCGTATCTGGTTAACCGACTCAACCAGCTCCTCCCAGACCTTATCCAGTTCATTGAGATAGATCTTTCCCAGTTCTGTGAGTTCATAGTACTTACGGGGGGGGCCCTGAGGCGATTCTTCCCACCGGTAGCTTAGCAACCCTGCATTTTTCTGCCTGGTAAGCAGGGGATAGAGTGTACCTTCAACGACTATCACCTCGGCTTTTTTAAGCTCATTGATGACGTCAACGGCGTAGCATGAATTCCGTGAGAGTACTGCAAGTATGCAGTATTCCAGGATTCCCTTGCGCATTTGTGCTTTTGTGTTGTCCGTATTCATAGCAATTCCATTATTATCAGCTTGTTCCGCTTAAGGCGGAGATTAAAGATTCATTTTCTTCTTTACTGTCTCAAACTCCTGTTTTACAGAGTCCTTGATGTTCTCAACAGTCACCGGGTCACCCCTCATTTCTAGCTTCTGGGCCGTTGTCTTTGCCTCCGGCAGCACTATCCACAGAATGAGATACAATGCCAGGCCGAATCCTCCTGCGACTATCAGGATTGCAAAGATGATCCTCATGATCAGCGGATCCCAGTCGAGATAAGCTGATATTCCGGCACAGACTCCTCCGAATACGCGCCGGTCCGGGTCACGGTATATCCTGCGCTGCGACCGCGGCGGCCTTTCGTCTGAAGTGCTGTTGCCGCTGATGACTTCCGGTGATCCAAGTATGGCCATCACCTCTTCGACATCCTTCATGGTTATGACCTGCTTGTAGGCATTGAGCCTCATCTTGAACAGCTCGGCTATCCTGCCCTCAATATCAGCCATTATCTCGGAAGCGCTTGACTCGCCTGAAAACTCCTTTTCCAGGCTTTTCATGTACTGCCGGAGACGTTCATAGGCATCCTCGTCCACATTGAACGGGTATCCTCCAAGATTAATGTTAATCGTAATTTTCATTGTCTTTTTAATAAGGTACCTGTTAATACATATTAATTTTACTTTGCAAAGATATAAAATAAAAATAATACCATGCAATACATAGAACCAAAAATTTAAGAATATTTTTTTATTGTAACATGTGAACTTAATTTTTATGATGGCGGAGATAGGCAGGAATCACTAACTTTATGCAAACAAATGACCATGAAAGCATACAACTGGGGAATTCTGGGAACAGGCAACATAGCGCACAAATTCACGCGGGCGCTCATGCTGCTTGACAACGCGCATCTTTATGCGGTTGGATCTCGCGATGCTGAAAAGGCCACGGCGTTCGCCTCCGAGTTCAAATTCAGCAAGTCATTCGGCAGTTATGAGGAGATGGTTGCCGATCCGGGGGTGGAGATAGTATACATATCCTCGCCTCACACGGAGCATCTTGAGCACACGCTGCTGGCACTGCGCAACGGGAAGCATGTCATCTGTGAGAAGCCGATGTCAGTTAACGCTGCAGAGGTCCTGCTTATGGCTGAGGAGGCAAAGAGGCAGGGTCTCTTTCTGATGGAGGCGCTGTGGCCGCCGTTTCAGCCCTCATATATCAAGGCAGACGAGATGCTGAAGAGCGGTAAAATGGGCAGCTTGCTCCATATGAGAGGAAAGTTTGCCTTCATATCACCTTATGATCCCGTGCTCCGGACCTATAACCTGGACCTGGGCGGCGGGTCTCTGCTTGATATTGGCATTTATCCGGTTATGGATATCCTGAGGTACATGGGAGAGCCGGAATCAATCCTTGCCGCCTCCGTTCTCTCTCCCACGGGAGCTGATGAGAGCACCTCGGTAATCTTTAAGTTCAGTGACGGCAGGATGGCCGAGGCATACTGCTCTTTCACCAATATGGCAGGTGTCTCAACAGAGTTCAACTGTGAAAAGGGCAATCTGATCCTTACAAGAGGGCGTGACCGCAACCAGCACCTGCTTCTGGAGTTTCCGAATGACTTTGACGACAGGATATTTACCCCTCCCGCACAGGGTTACCAGTATGAGGCGGTGGAGGTGATGAACTGTCTCGACAGGGGGTTGACTGAGAGCCCGGTTGTTCCCCTCTCCTTCAGCCTGGCTCTTGCCCGGACGCTGGATAAGATCAGGGAGAAAACCGGTATCAGGTACCCGGGACGTGACAGATAAGCGCTGACGAAAGAGCTCGCATTATGGAAGATGGCTCTGCCGCGGCAGAAAAGAGACGGATGCTGCTCAGCATGCTCATCCCGTTCCTGCTTATCAGTTTCATGTGGCTGATAAAGGTATCGGAGGTGATCTTTGAGACCGACTTTTACTTTCTTGGCATTTTTCCCAGGAAGTTATCATCCCTTACGGGCATATTGACCTCTCCTTTCATCCATTCCGGGTTCAGGCACCTCTTCAACAACACTCTTCCGCTTTTTATCCTGGGCACAGCGTTGTTCTACTTCTACTCCCAGGTGTCATTCAGGGTTCTCCTGTGGATCATGCTCGTTACCGGCCTGGCCGTATGGATTACGGGAAGGCCAGCCTGGCATATCGGAGCCAGCGGCATTGTCTACGGGCTGGCCTCTTTCCTGTTTGTAAGCGGCATCATCAGAAGACATATACCCCTTATGGGGCTCTCGCTGCTTGTGGCCTTTGTCTACGGAGAGATGGTATGGGGAATCTTCCCGGGTTTCAGGATGGATATTTCGTGGGAATCCCATATGCTCGGAGCGGCTGCCGGCTTGCTGCTGGCAATATGGTACCGTGCTGAAGGGCCGCAAAGGCCTGTTCCCTTTTATGAAAAAGAGGAGGAGAGTGACGAACCTGAAGAAAATGAGCCCGCACCGTCGGATCAAGAGAATTAATTATTATTTTTAAAGCCGCTAAAACTAACCTAAAATCCCAGTAATGTACGTCAGAACTGGTACTCCCGCTTTTGATGAGCTCATACCGCGAATCAACAGGTTCCTTGAGCAGGATCTCCTTGAACTGAATATTGATGGTGACAAGATAAGAGGCTACAGGTCGCCTGATGCGAGGTCCGTCTGGATAAGGAACTATTCCGACATGATGAGGGCCCTCCGGTATTCGGAGGCGGATCTCAAGAGCGTGGTAATGCATTTTGCCGACAACCAGGCGCGCAACGGACGCATCTTCGACTATTTTACCACCTTCCCCGAGAAGCTTCCCTGTGAGCGCGAGAACTGGACCAAGTATGTCAGGACTCCCGTAGAGGCCGACACCGAGTTCAGATACATCAAGGCTGCGTGGCTTGCCTGGCAGGCTACCGGTGATGATGCCTTCATCAGGAAACTGATGTCCTCTTTTGAGAGGGCCCTGGCATATGTCATGGGAGATCGCTACTTTGACAAGGAGAAATACCTCTTCCGCAGGCCCTATACTATTGACACATGGGACTTTGCATACCATGCAGGGCATCATGACTGGCTTCAGTTCCAGATTGATGACAACACCTTCTGGGGTTATTTCCACGGTGACAACAGCGGTTATTACGAGGCGTTCCACTTCATGTCATACTGGTATAACATGTTTGGAGACAAGGTTAAGTCGGCACAGTGGCGCGACCGTGCACTTAAGCTTCGTAAAAGTCTGAACAGCCACTGTTTCAATGGCTCCTTCTATACTCATTTTGTAAAGCAGACCCCTGTGACCATAGATGGTGTCGATGAGGCATCGCAGCTGAGCCTGAGCAATCCTGCAGCCATAAACAGGGGGGCAGCCTCTCCGGGCATTGCCACTTCGATCATCAGTGAATACATGAAGCGTCGCGAGACCACAGCCGCATTTGCGGAGTGGTTTTCGATCGATCCTCCCTTCCCGGCCGGTATCTTCGGTGATTATAAGCTGTCGCGCGGTGCATACTGCAACGGCGGCATAATGCCCCTTACCGGCGGTGAGCTGGCCAGGGCGGCACTTGAATACGGATTTGAGGAGTATGGCATTGACATCCTGATGCGCTATTATGACCTGATATCACGCAATGGTGAGACCTACCTGTGGTATTTCCCTGACGGAAAGCCCTCCACCGTGGAGACCAGCACCTCGCCAGAGGCCAAACCTACCGATGGCTGGGGATCTTCTGCAATGCTTTATGCCTTTGTGGAAGGACTTGTCGGAGTGCAGGACAAAGACAAACTCTTCAGGAGGGTGCGCATCTGCCCCAAATGGATAGCCGCCGGAGTGGAGAATGCAGAGGTGAAAATCGACTACAAGAGCTCGGGTGCCTTCGTAAAGTATCACTACAGCCATGCAGGAGACAAGCTGACCATTAAGCTGACGGGCAGCTATGAGTATATCCAGCTATCCCTGCCGATACCTGGCAATTATGTTGCCGGTGACCTTACCATCGGAGGTAAGAAGAAGAAGTATATAATGGCAAACATCAACCAGAGCAATTATCTGATTGCCGATGCGGATGTCAGCGGTGAGTGCGAGGTAGTCCTCAGGCTGAAGAAGAAACCTTTGGCCGGAAAACAGGGTAAGATATGAATTCAAAACCAGTAGCCATAATTACGGGAGCCAGCAGGGGTATAGGCCGGGCTATATCGCTCGCACTTGCTTCCGAAGGATACGATATTGCAGCTGTCGCACGCACCTCTGACAGCGAATGCATGCTATCACTTCAGCCTGAGATAGAGAAGTGTGGAGCCGATTTCTACCCGGTGGGTCTTGACGTGGCACACACCAATCTGCATGATGAAGCCATCTCCAGCATTCTCGGGCGTTACGGCCGGATAGATATCCTTGTAAACAACGCCGGCATCGCACCGATAGAGCGTATGGACCTGCTTGACCTCGACGAGGAGACCTATGACCGCGTACTGGGAGTTAATCTCCGGGGCCCGGTATTCCTCGCACGAAGGGTAGCCAGGGAGATGATATGGATGAAAGACCAGGTGAAGGATTACAAGCCCTCAATCATGTTTGTGACCTCATTCCTGGCATACACCTCTTTTACCCATGCGATAGATGTCTGCATTTCAAAGGCCGGCCTCAGCATGGCAGCCCTCGTCTTTGCCGACAGGCTGACGGAGGAGGGAATAAATGTATATGAGATCAGGCCCGGACTTATACAGACCGAGCTCACCTCCAGGAGCAAGGATAAATTTGACAGGCTGATCGCCGAGGGGCTGGTACCCCAGAAACGGTGGGGTACACCGGAGGATGTCGCGAAAGCCGTGGCTTCTCTTGCCAGGGGCGACTGGTCATTCTCGGCCGGCAGTGTATTCGAGGTAAGCGGCGGCATGAACATCCAAAGCTTCTGATAACAAGTATCTTACATTTATCGGTTTTTGTTTTGTTCTGTTTTATTCAACTTATGTTGAACAAAACAAACCTTTTGTTGGTTTATCTATAAACACTAACAAAAGATTAAAATGAAAAAAGCAGGAATATTGGCACTAATGGCAATTTTCGCGGTTACACAGCTGACCGCGCAGAAGAAATACGCAGCCGATCCTTCGGCCACAGTGATAAAGTGGTCAGGTGAAAAGATTGTCGGGAGCAGTCATAACGGCACAATTAATCTCAAAGAGGGAACGCTGACAACTGACGGGAAATCGATCACGGGCGGAGAGTTCGTCGTTGACATGAACAGCATGAAGAATGAGGATATAAAGGATGCCGGCAGCCGTGCAAAGCTTGAGGGGCATCTTAAATCCGATGACTTTTTCGGGGTAGCGAAATTTCCTTTCTCCAGGCTGGTGCTGACTGGCAGCACTCCATTCGCAGCCGGTAAGGCTACCGCCAAAGGTAACCTTACAATCAAGGAAGCCACCCATCCTGTGGAGTTCACTGTTACAGAATCAAAGGCAGGCGCTGTAATAACCTATACGGCAACGATTACATTCGACCGTTCCTTGTATGATGTGAGGTTCGGTTCAGGCAAATTCTTTTCCAACCTGGGCGATAACGCCATCAAAGATGAAATAAAGCTTGAAGTCAGCCTGGTTGTGAAATAACCGTTCAACCAGGTATCACAGAGCACATATCAAGGGTTCAGCTCACAGTAATCCTGTGGCTGATCCCTTCTTTTATTATGGCT
>CAWDHN010000003.1:0-65530 GCA_963802145.1 uncultured Rikenellaceae bacterium | reverse complement strand
TCCACAATTGGTACAGGAAATAAGGAGGTCATGTTTGCGCTCAGGTATGCATTCGGAAACTGGGGATGGACTGAAGGTCAGAAATTCAACAACCGTATCTGTCTCTTCTTCGGCATCAGGGGTAACTCAATGGTGCCCTTCGGCGAAGGCTGGGGCTGGGGACCGATCCACAGTGTTTTCTTCGATTCATGGTCGGATGATGATCCAAGAAAACTCGCCTCTGTGCTTGAAATGGGTGATGCAGAACAGGGCACCGGCGGATACCAGGCAAACAAGGGTGACCACGAAACCGGTTTGTATAATAAGAAATATACGCACCTGCAGCACGAGGGTGCTGATGGCAAGAAAGGGATGTTCTATTATATCTATAACTGGAACAATGGTGATCCGATGCAGCTTGAGTCTGCCCAGGATTACTTCTACCTGAGGTATGCTGATGTGCTCCTTATGCATTCTGAACTTACGGAGACCGAAACAGGCCTTAATGCAGTAAGAGCCAGGGTTGGCCTTGACCCTGTGACCTACTCTCTTGACAACCTCAAGAACGAGAGACTTTATGAGCTTGCATTTGAGGGTCTGAGATGGTTTGACCTGGTAAGGTGGGGTGATGTTGAAAACCCGGGCAAGAACTACTTTGGCACCCCCTGCAATGTCATGAATTCAGGTGTTGCCGCCGTGTACACAAATACGTACCGCGTCGAAACAAAGGGTTTGGTTCCGATTCCGGAATCTGAAATTCGCCTCTCCAACGGGGTCTATGAACAGAACCCCGGATGGTAGTTGTTATACTAGAAACAAAAAATTAGTACAGAGATGAAAATGAAAAAGTTAATAAGTTTGATCGTCGTAGTGCTGACTGTTTTCTTTGCAGCATGCGAACCGATTGAAAATCGAGACACTCTCTCAAACAGCTTTGATCCGAATGACATCGAGCTCACAGTTGTGCAGTCGACACCGGGCGGCAATGGCCTGTCGATTCAGATGAACACGCCGGGCATTGCCGGCTACTGGGATTATGTGATTGATAAGAAGTATTCAGACAGGGTGGAGGTAGTTTATCCTATTCCCGGGACGAGCACCTTTACATTTTATGTGACAACTCCCTACATTGAAAACGGGGAGCTCATGAATCCTACTTATTATTCAAAAAGCGTTGACGTAACGATCACCCAGCTTGATCAGCCTCTCCCGGAGGCCTACTATAAGCTTGTTGGGGATAACCTGGAAGGAAAGACCTGGGTTTTCGACGGGGGTCCGGCACCTGACGGAAGAAAATGGTGGTACATGGCAGCTCCGTATAACTGGCAGGAATTATGGTGGAACGCAGCAGGGGATTGCTGTCCGCCTGCCGATGCTTCAGGAAAGATGGTTTTCGACCTTGACGGAGGTGCCAACTTTACCTACTATGCATCATCCACCGGAACTCCCGTTACCGGCAGTACCTGGGGATTCAATGCCGATTATACCAAGCTCACCATTAAAGGTAATGCCAACATTCTTGGTTCCATGGAGGGTGGCGGTAACAACAAGGTATTTCAGATCAAGGAGTTCACAGCTGATAAGCTGACACTCTATGTTCCTGATGCTGCATGGGCTACAGGCTGGGTGTGGGTATTCAAACCAGCTCCGTAGTTAAAGGAATCTGACAATATCAGATAATTCCATAAAGAGGCTGCCCCGGCGTAACGTGGGGCAGTCTTTTTTTATCTGGCTATTATTACTGTTGTCATACAGGCAGTTACAGGTATATGTAGCCGCCAATATCCAGAATCAGGGCACCTCTGTTGTAACCTTATGACCATAACCCACGTTTAACAGATTGCTATACAACCAGGCGAGGGGAATGTAGTCACAGGTTCATGAACAGATGGATCCTATATATTATTGCTTTGTTTTTATCACACAGTCTGTACGGTCAGGATTGCACTATTTTTTCAAAGGCAAACAACATAACACCGGACAAGCTGTGTTCACCTGTCACGGCCACCTGGACTGTCAGCTACACCGGTGTCAATGATGCCGGTTTCCCGGTACAAATCAGATATGACTGGAATAACGGGGTGGTTGAGACGGTACCTGCCATCCGTACCGCACCCGGAGTGTTTGAAGCTACGGCCATAGTGACCTATACATCGGCCGGCAGCATATGCAACTATCATCCTCAGGCAACACTGATTGTTAACGGGGTGCTCTGCACCTCCTCTTCACAGGAACAGATTGTCACTGTCTGGGATGATGACGATCATAACGGGGGTCATATGCACATCAGCCCGGAAATCTATCCCATCTGTTTCGGAAACAGCGCCAATGTGCGCTTCCAGGACCTGACCAGGTTCAACTGTGTGCCTCCTCAGGAGAGGGATAATCCCAATGTCAGCACCAGGTGGGTACAATGGATCTATGGAACGGATAACACAATGACAGGAGCTCCTGTTACCGTTGACGGGAGAAGCAGAACCTTCCCCTACACTGATGATGTCATAACGCTTACGGGTCCGGTCACAGGTTCCGGAGTATGGTCTGATGTCATATTTGTTGCCAATGATAAGTTAATCGGGCAGTATTTTCAGGTCACCCTTCGAAACTGGAACTACTGTAATCCCTATGACGACCCCACAATTCCCGGTGGTCCGCGCGATAGGGTGAACGGTGACCATCCGCCGGTAGTCACTACTGCAATAATCCTCATTGTACCCTATCCTGACGCGACCATTACACCGGTAGACACAATGTGCGCAAATGCACCTCCGGTTACCCTGACAGCACATGATCCGGGGGGTACCTGGTCAGGAAGCGGCGTTACCGGGAATGTCTTTGATCCGGTAGTTTCCGGACCCGGTAACCACACCATCAGGTATGAAATTGTAAATGCCGACGGGTGCCGCGATGCTGATGAAACAGTGATCACTGTTGCTCCGGTTCCCGATGCAACCATTCTTACCGGAGGGATTGTCTGCTCCACAGACCCTGTGGTAGTCCTGGAGGCGCGCGATCCCGGAGGTGTCTGGTCGGGGACGGGCGTATCAGGAAATATGTTCTATCCTGCTGTTGCCAACACCGGGAATCATGTAATAACATATACAATAACTGATGCCAACGGATGCACTGACTTTGATGAAACAATCATTACAGTCGCAACCCCTGATGCAACTATTACACCGGTAGATACATTGTGCGAGGACAGTCCGGCAGTCACTCTGACGGCTCATGACATGGGAGGAATCTGGTCAGGCCCCGGTGTGGTGGGAAATCAGTTTCTTCCGGCCCTGGCCGGCGTTGGAAATCACCTTATCAGGTACAACATCTTTAATACCGATTGCAGTGATAATGACAGTACGGTAATAACTGTCATGGCACTGCCCTCTATAATTATTTCAGATCCGGGAACTGTCTTTCTCAACGGCCCGCCGGTGACCCTGGTTGCCTATCCCACAGGAGGAACATGGGCAGGTACGGGAATAACAGGGAATGTCTTTTACCCTGCCGAGGCAGGTCTGGGCACCTATGAGCTCACCTATGAGCTGCCGCCTCACAGCTGGGGCTGTGCGGCCTCCAGATCAATCCGGGTTACGGTGATCCTGCCCCCGCCACCCGTGGCAGACTTCGAAGGCGATGCGGCAGGATGCGCACCGCTGACGGTACAGTTCATAAACAAAAGTCTTCACGGTGAAGCTTATCTGTGGGATTTTGGTGACAGGCAGTACTCAGATGAGAAGAATCCGGTGCATACTTATTATGTGCCGGGGAGTTACATTGTGAAACTGACTGTCTATAATCTTGCCGGAGAGTCTGTTCACAACGGAATGATAACCACTTATCAGAACCCGTCTGCAATTTTTGATGCTTATCCGACCAATGTTGTCAATAATGAACAGATTGTGATTTTCTACAGCTATTCATATTATGCAGATACCTATTTATGGAGGTTCGGTGACGGTCAGACCTCGACGGAGGAGAATCCATATCACAAGTATGAAAGTCCGGGTACCTATATGGTTTCACTGATTGTTAAAACCAGCGAAGGATGTGTTGATTCAGCCTTTATGGATACTCCCGTTGTTGTCGATTGGAAAACAGGCAACATGAAATTCCCCAATGTTTTCAAGTGGAATGAGACCGGACCTACCGGTGGGGCATGGAGTGAAGGAGTTTATGCCGGGATGGACAATGTGTTCAGGCCATTCTTTGAAAATGTGATTGAATACCGGCTTCAGATCTTCAACAGGTGGGGGGCGTTAATATATGAAAGTCATGAGCTGTCGAAGGGATGGGACGGATACTTCGGCAACGGGAACCTGGCACCGCAGGGTGTCTATGTCTGGATTGCGACGGGCAGATACGCCGACGGGGAGTATTTTGATATGGTTGGGGATGTGACGTTCCTGCATTAGTCGGCAGTTTGAGACTACGACGAAGGAGAAGTCTCAATCCCGACCACGAAGTGTGTCGGGACGGCAGTCTTCAGTCAGCAGTCGAAAATCCTCATTCTTTTGACTCTATGGACTTTCGACTTTATGGACTTTCGACTTTTAGTCCGTATTGTTTGCCGGTTTCATCACGACGCCAAGTTTTTTCCGGCCGTCGATTCTGATGGTCAATGGCTCCGGGAATCGCACATGCCTCAGGAAGGTGTCTTCATAAACAGTCTCCGCACCCGACAGGAAATCATAATCTACAAATCCGTCGCTCATGAAAGGATTGACGGTGAAGTATCCCACTCTGAAGGCCGTGAGGTTCTGAAAAAAATGTGTCCCCTGGCTCGGATCGATGCGGTAATTCTCGAGTCCTGATTCAACTATAAGACGTGAGGCAGAGATCTGCGGCCATTTTATCGGTATCCCAAGCCATGGGTCGCTTGAACCCCATCGGCCCGGTCCGATCAGGATATAATTTTTTTCCTCCTTCAGGAACCTGTCATTCAATTCGTTGAGTTTTGATGCAATTTGCAGGTTCTTTGAGGCATCGAAGTTTTCGGTCCGCACATAGATCAGATCACTGTATTCCTTCGATGGTCCCGTTCCCGAGGGCTGATTTTGAGGAGATAATTGTATCGTTGTGGGAGATTTTCTCCAGTTTGAATTTGACGGTTTCGAAGTTTTCAACTATAGGCCTGATCTGCAATAGGTTGAAAAGATTGGGCTTTTTTCTCGCCGGGTCAATGTTAACTGCAAATTCTATCTCTACCGGATTATTCAGTTGCTGTTGTCCGACCTCAAGAATTGTCTTCAGGATTTCAGGTAGCGGGAACAGGTCATATTTCAGGATATTGGAGAAGGTGATCACCTTTTTCCCGCCTTCTGCACCGTCATCTCTCAGGATATCATCCTGGTAATCGTATGTTGATGCCACGAATTTAAGGGAGCCGTCATTTTCGGCATCGCTGATCTTCAGTTTGAGAAGGTTCACTGTGTCATCAGTGCTGGGGACAAAGCTTGCCGGGTTGAGGTCGAGGGCATAGAACTCCTGCTGGGTCTCCCTCAATGCCATTTTTGTGTCAGAGAGCTGAATGATCTTTCCCGGGTGTCTTGGTGAGAACCTGAGGGAGATACCGCCGTCGACAATATATTTTCCCAGGCCGAAGGCCAGGCTGACAAAACCCTCTTCAGATTTTTCAGGTGCGATGGGATAGAAGTTAACTGACCTGGCGACTCCGGAAATTGTCGGGTAGAACCGGTTCCCATATTGCTGTCCGCAGACCTCCTGAAGTACGATACCCATTTTTTCTTCCTCAATGAGGTTTGCCGTAGCCTTCATATAATCTTTGCTCCCCTTATAGAAGACCGAGGCAAATACGCTTTTAATGGCTGTACTGAGCAGCTCAAGCATGGCGATATCATCTTCGGTTTTCGGTATCATATAGGTCGAGTAGACCCCGGCGAAGGGTTGGAAATGGGAATCTTCAAGCAGGCTCGATGAGCGTATCGCCACGGGGCCATTGATTATGGAGATGAACACAAACAGATCCTTATGAATTCTGACGGGGAGCGGTGCCCGTACGAAGGCGTCAAGTATCTCCCTGTCGCTTCTTTCGGAAAGTCCGATATTATAAAGATTGTTCTGCGCTATGAACTCATCAAAAATATCCGTGCTCAGTACCACGGTCCGGGGTATCGAAACAATCGTATCCTCCAGGCTTTCAAAATACTGGTTTTGTTTTATGAGGTAATCAAGGAAAGCCAGTCCGCGTGCCTTTCCCCCCATCGAACCCTCGCCGATCCTTGTGAATGTCAGGTATTCGTCAAAGTGCTCGCGGTAAAAATCTGCAATGATGCCATGTCCCTTGTTAAGCCGGAAGTTGGCTATGGTATCAAAGATGAAGCGGCGGGCCTGGTCTATGCTTGCAAAATCGTCAATGCTAACCTCCCTGATGAACTCAGCCAGTGAAAAGAGGGCACGGGCGTAAAGCCATTTTGACAGATGGTTTCTCGACAGGTGGTACCTGAAGGAGTTGTCAGGTATATCAAAAAGCCTGCGCTGAAAATTCTGGAGATCTGAAATCCTTGCAATTTCGAGACCGGTATCCGGATTGGTAAAAATGAAATCCCCGAAGGAGCAGTGTTTTTTCAGAAGTGATTTAAGATCGGCGGGGAGTGTTCTGGAGCCGCTGTTCAGGAATGCATCGGCGTATTCTCCGGCAAACTTTTTATTTTCAGTATTGTTTGATTGTATTATTATCGGAAGGTTAGGGTCATACTCTTTTATCTCTCTGCAGAAGTCTGCTGCAATGCCAGTAACTTCATTGGTGCCGCGATTAAGGTCTATGTCAGCGATGACACCCAGTAGCCGTTCCTTATGTTTTCCGAACAACTCTCTTCCTTCTTCAAAGCTTGCGGCAAGCAGTATCTTGGGCCTTCCCCGCATCTGCATCATTTTCTGATGCTCATTCAGCCCTTCGGTCATATATTCGCGTGACTGTTCCAGGATGATTGAGTAGAGGTGGCGCAGGGAGACGGAAGCCATTTTTGGTGAGCTTTCAACCAGCAAAATCGACTGCACTCCCTCGTGCTTGATGTCTTCGTCAACATTCATCCTATCCTCAGTCAGGCTTATAATTGGCAGCAGGATGTCAGTGTTGCCGGGCCATGTAAAAACATAGTCGATAAAAGAGAGATCCTCGCTGTTTAATCTGAGGGCTGTTTCCCTGGAGTCGGGTGCAAGAATCACAACAGGCTTGTCAGGGTAGGTTTTTTTAATATTGAGGGTTAGTTCGAACGGGTCCTGATCGCTGATGCTAAGCATATTTATGACCAGGTCGATCTGTCTTTTACCCAGTGCCTCCATAGCTTCCGCGGCGGATGTCACATGGACAAACCGTGGAGGGTAGCGTAGGTTGAATGAGACATAGTCATTAAAGACCCTTTCGTCGATTTTACCCTCCTCCTCCATTATGAAAGCATCATATCTGCTGCAGATCAGGAGGACGAACTGAATTCTTTTCTGCATCAGAAGCTCAAAAGAGGTTTCCCTGAAAATGTTTTTTCTGAGCTTGTACATTTTCTGATTTTAATAAGATGAAAATGCCTGTACCTGAGCCTTGCTTCAAAGGTTCAGGTACAGGCATATGTCAGGGCTTAAACAATGCCCTGGGCAAGCATGGCCTCGGCAACCTTGACAAAGCCGCCTATATTGGCGCCATTGACATAGTTGATGTATCCATCTTTCCCTTTTCCGTATTTCACGCAGGTTGCATGTATATCCTTCATTATGCGGTGCAGCCTGGTGTCAACTTCCTCTCTTGACCACGACAGACGCATTGAGTTCTGAGTCATTTCGAGTCCTGAGGTGGCTACGCCGCCTGCGTTTGCGGCTTTCCCGGGGCCGAACAGGATCTTGTGGTTAAGAAAGACAGTGACTGCGTCAGGAGTGGAGGGCATGTTGGCTCCTTCAGAGACAACGAAGCATCCGTTTTTGACGAGCAGTTCAGCATCGGCTCCTGAGATTTCATTCTGGGTGGCTGAAGGAAACGCTACCTGGCAGGGTACTTCCCATGGGGTTGATTTTCCTTCTACATACTGGCATTTGTATTTGTCGGCATATTCCTTGATCCTGCCTCTCTTGACATTTTTGAGGTTCTTGACAAATGCAAGCTTTTCCTCCGTAACACCCTCAGGATCATAAACATATCCATTAGAGTCCGAGAATGTAACTACTTTTGCACCCATCTGTATTGCCTTCTCGGCAGCAAACTGAGCCACATTGCCTGAACCGGAAACGGTGCAGATCTTATTCTTCAGGCTGTCGCCCCTTGTATTGAGCATCTCTTCGGCAAAATATACCTGGCCGTAGCCTGTTGCTTCGAGACGTATCAGGCTGCCGCCCCAGTCGAGTCCTTTTCCGGTCAGCACGCCGGTGAACTCATTCCTGAGTCTCTTATACTGGCCAAACAGGAATCCGATTTCTCTTCCTCCGACGCCGATATCTCCGGCCGGGACGTCAGTATCTGCCCCGATGTGCCTGAAGAGTTCACTCATGAACGACTGGCAGAAGCGCATCACTTCATTGTCAGATTTCTCTTTGGGATCAAAATCCGAGCCTCCCTTACCGCCACCCATTGGCAGTGTGGTAAGACTGTTTTTAAGGACCTGTTCAAAAGCAAGGAATTTCAGGATTCCCAGGTTCACCGTGGGATGGAACCGCAAACCGCCCTTATAGGGCCCGATTGCGCTGTTCATTTCTATTCTGTAACCCCTGTTGATCTGTATCTCTCCCTTGTCGTCCATCCACGGGACTCTGAAAATTATGACCCTTTCGGGTTCGGCCATCCTCTCCAGGATTTTTGCGGAGCGGTACTTCGGGTTTTCGAGGATAAAAGGCATAAGGGATTCCGTCACTTCACGGACTGCCTGGTGAAATTCTATTTCACCGGGATTTTTGGCGATAACTTTCGCCATGAATTCTTCTACAGGGTTCGACATAGTAATAGGTTTTAAGGATTAGTGGATGTTATCAAACAAATTTATATAATTAAATTTCCAAATTTCCTATCCGCTTAAAAAAAATAATCGGGTTATTATTAACTTTCAAAGCAAATTGCATCGGGTCATATTTGCGGCCCGGGCTGTAATGACAGGAGAATGGAAGACATATCCAGATGGCAGAAGGAGATGCAGAAGCTTTTGGCAGAGAAAATCCAGAGTCAGAAGGGTTTATCCATTATTTACACAATCAACAAAATAATCAGTAAAAAGGGCAGTGTTGAAAGCACGCTGCATGAAATTGCAAAGGAAATACCCAAGGCCTGGCAGTTCTCGGAATATGCCTATGCCCGCATAAAGTATGACGGCAGGGAATACCGCCCCAATGATTTCAGGGAGTCACGATGGATTCAGAAACAGATTTTTGAAACGTATGATAAGAAATGGGGTGCCATAGATGTTTTCTACACAAAGCAGTTTCCGAGGGCGGATGAAGGGCCGTTTTTACATGAGGAGAGGCAGTTGCTCGAGAACATAGCAACAATTGTTTCGAACTATCTTAATTCCAACCTGGCAGAGGACAGGGCGGAAGAGGTTGAGGGAGAGTCCGCACTGAGGCTGGAACAGTCTCGTCATCTGGACGAAGAAAAGAATATACATGACACCCTGACGCAGATTTGCCGGAATATGCCCAGGTCATGGCACTATCCTGAATATGCTGTTGCAAGGATTGTTTATGGCGGAAGGGAGTACCTGAGTTCGGAGAAGAGCTTTGAAGACCATAAATGGTGCCTGAGGGAGGAGTTTACCACCATTGACAGGAAGTCTGGCAAGATTGAATTCTATTATCTGAAGGGTTTCCCGGTAACAGATGAGGAGGCTTACCTTAAATCCGAGACCGTGTTGCTGAGCAATATGGCAAACCTTATTACCGGGTTTTTAAACATCATCAAGGGCAACGAGATCAGAAACCCTGCTGAAAGGGAGGAGGTACAGCCAAGCGAAGCGGGAGGTAATGCAAGGATCTTTGCTTCAATCAATGAGATCTCAAAGCGTCTGAGGGAAGGGCTCTCGATTGAGAGCACGCTGAGCGAGATAGTAGGAATCATACCCGGGGCATTCCGCTATCCAGGGCAGGTCAGATGCCGCATTAAATATGATGAGAAGGAGTATTCCTCAGCCGGCCTGGTTGTGACTCCGGTATTTCTGAATGCCAATTTCAAGACCATTTCTGCAAAGCTGGGTTCGGTGGAGGTGTATTTTTCCGGTGACGGCACTGCTGCTGATGAGGAACCGTTCCTCGAGGAGGAGAGGCAATACGTTGAGACCCTGGCGCTCCTTGTCTCGGGGTTCATCAATCTCATATACGGGCTTGACACCGTCATTGCCACCGAGATGGGCATGAAAAAGATCATGTATGAGAAGACGGAGCGCCTGAAGGAATTATCATGCATCAACCAGACCACTTCAATACTGCAGGCTGAGAAATCGCTTGAAAACGCCCTGAAGCAGATTGTCTACATCATGCCTGATGCCTGGCAGTATCCTGAACACACGGTTGCCAGGATCAGCTATGACGGGCAGGAGTATACATCGCCGGGCTTCATGGTGACCAAGTGGAGACAGCGGCAGCCGTTTCTGACCATCGACGACAAAATAGGGGAGATAGAAGTATATTATCTGAAAGACTTTCCCGATATGCATGAAGGTCCCTTCATGAAGGAAGAGAGGGATCTGATCAACAACATCTCATCACTGATCTGCAACTATCTCAACTCCCGCCAGGGTGAGGTTGCCATCAAGAAGTACCGGACAGATGAAGAGCTCAAGCAGAAGTTCGAGGCTGCCAAGGATTTTCTTCTTAACAAGCGAAAGCTGCTTCAGAATTTTCTCGAGAAGAACAATTATGACCGCGACATATTTCATGATCTCATGAAGTTCAAGGTCAAGGAGATACTGATCATCTCCAACCTTTATGATGCATACAGCCTTGAACGTGAAGGCAAATTCTCGGATTACATCCTGGGGGTATATTACCAGCTGAATCTGACCACCATACCCCGTATCACGGGTGTGTCATCATTCGAGGAGGCTTTGGAGAAGCTATACCTGAAGCACTTCGACCTGATAATAATCATGGTGGGTGTTGACAAGAAGGCGCCGATGGATATCGCGAAGAGGCTGAAATCGCTCTATCAGTATATTCCCATCTACCTGCTGCTCAACAATAATCAGTACATAAGCTTTTTCCAGGGCGAGCAGAAGCGCACCAGTCTTATCGATAATGTTTTTGTCTGGAACGGAGATTCGCGGATCTTTTTTGCAATGGTGAAGCAGCTGGAGGATTATGTAAATGTTGAAAACGATACGAAGGTTGGCTACAGTCGCATAATATTGCTGGTAGAAGACTCGGCCAAGTATTACTCCCGATATATCCCGCTCCTTTATCACTGCGTGATGGAGCAGACCAGGCGCATCATAGAGGATGTCAGCACCATGGACGAATTGTACAAGGTTCTGCGCCTGAGGGTGCGTCCGAAAATTCTTATGGCTTCAAATTATGAGGATGCCATCAGGATATTCAGGAAGTACAACGAATTCTTTCTCTGCCTGATCACCGACGTCAAGTTTCAGAAGGACGGGGTGTTTGATGAGAATGCGGGATTTGAGCTGGTCAGCGCCATCAAATCAGAAATACCTGATCTTCCCACGATTATTCAGTCATCTGACAGGGAGAATGAAAGACAGGCCAGGGAACTTAACTGTGTATTCATCTACAAGAACTCGGATACACTTGCCCAGGATATAAGAAACTTCATCAGCTACCATCTGGGTTTTGGTGATTTCATCTACAAGGATGAGACGGGAGGAATCATTGGCACTGCCAAGAACATGAATGAGTTCGAGATGCAGCTTCAGTCCATACCGACGGAGACCCTGTTGTATCATGCCCGCAAGAATCATTTCTCCCTGTGGCTTACTGCGCGCGGTGAAATTCAGCTTGCCAGGGAGATTGCACCCAAGAAGATAAGCGATTTCAGGGATGCCGAATCACTGAGAGACTACCTGGTTGAAGTGGTCAGGAGGCTCAAATACGAGAAGAACAAGGGCAAAATTGTGGAGTTTGACGAAACGCTGATCCTCGAGGAGAGCAATATCATTCAACTGTCTCCGGGGGCTCTGGGGGGTAAGGGAAGGGGGCTGGCGTTCATTCATACCCTGATATACAATTTCGATATTTCAAATTATGTTCCCGGCATCAATATCAAGGCTCCGCGCACCTTCATAATCGGCACCAATGAGTTTGAGGATTTCCTGGATAACAACGAGCTGAGAGCCAGGATTTATTCCGAGACCAACTATGACACCATTAAAAAGCTGTTCATAGGGGGAGAGCTCTCTCAATCATTGACGGACAAGCTCCGCATTATCCTCGGGAAAATTACCAGGCCGCTGGCTGTCCGTTCCTCAGGTCTTTTCGAGGATTCGCTGATGCAGCCTTTTGCAGGGATTTTTGAGACCTATCTGCTGCCAAACATCAATGAGGATGTCGAAGTCCGCCTCAGACAGCTCATGGATGCCATCAAACTGGTTTATGCATCCATCTTCTCTGATACGGCCCGGGGATACATCAGTGCCATCAACTACAAGATTGAAGAGGAAAAGATGGCTGTCATAATCCAGGAGGTAGTGGGCGAGCAATATGAAAACACCTATTATCCGCACATAAGTGGGGTCAGTCAGTCATACAATTATTATCCCTACGGTCATATGCAGCCGGAGGACGGGTTTGCAGTGCTTGCGGTAGGGCTGGGGACCTATGTTGTTGAAGGTGAAAAGGCCTTCAGGTTTTCGCCCAAATACCCCAACCTGGAAAATAATTCGCCCAAGGATCAGTTTCTCAATTCCCAGGTTGAACTTTATGCCGTTGATCTCGACAAAAAGGAGTTTAACCTGCTTGAAGGCGACACCGCAGGGCTGGTACGGTTAAGCATCGAGGATGCAGAGCGCCACGGTGTCATAAGGCACTGTGCATCTGTTTATTCAGCCGAGAGCAAGACTATCTTCCCGGGGATCGACAAGCCCGGTCCCCGCATCATCAACTTTGCCGATATTCTGAAGTATGACTACATACCCCTCGCCAATTCACTGACCGAGATTCTGGATATAGTGAAGGAAGCCCTGGGCACACCGGTGGAGATCGAGTTTGCAATAGACCTTACAAGGGACAGGGATTACAAGGCATCGTTTTACCTGTTGCAGATCAAGCCCATAATAGGTGCATCACTCGACTATGATGTGAATATGGATGAGATCGACAGATCGCACATCATGCTGTATACCGAAAAGAGTATGGGGAATGGCATGATCGGCAATATTCAGGATGTAATATATGTTGACAGGGACCTGTTTGACAAATCCAAAACCCTGGAAATTGCTGCCGAGATAGATGCATTCAATGATGAGATGATCAGAAGCGGCAGTCAGTATATCCTGCTGGGGCCAGGCAGATGGGGCACGCGCGACAGGTGGATTGGCATTCCTGTCACATGGCCGCAGATATGCAATGCAAAAATAATCATTGAAACCAGTCTAGAGGATTTCCCCCTGGATGCTTCATCAGGTTCACACTTCTTCCATAATGTGACCTCAATGAATGTCGGATATTTTTCAGTTCAGCATAATCAGAAGAACTCCGTTCTGGACTGGGAAATACTGAAAAAACAGAAGGTTATCAGACAGGGCAAGTACGTAACACATGTTCAGTTTAAGAAAAACCTCACGGTCAAAATGGACGGAAAGAAGAGGATTTCCGTGATTACGTGGGAGTAAAAATCATTTGCGATTTGCGATTTGCGATTTGCGAATTGCGAATTTTGATTAAATCGACAATCGAAAATCTGAAATCGAAAATTCCACTATTGCCTATTGCCTTACTCTTGGTGTTACAGGTCCTTCTGGTAGATGCGGAATTTCTTGACCACCCTGCAGCCGATCCTTTCGTACTCGCCCCTCATTCTGACGTTATCCTCAAGCACCAGGTGGCTGTCGATTTTTTCCATCCTGCTGCTGATGCCATCCCGGAGTATCTTGACACCCATCAGCACATCGATGCCCTTGCCTCTGAACTCCTTTTTGACCCCGCCAAGCATCATTATCAGTTTCCTCGACCTTTTTGATTCCCTGAGCACCTGAAGGATTCCGAAAGGCAGCAGCCGGCCCCGGCAGGCCTTTATCCCGGCGCTGAGGTCCGGCATGCCTATGGCGAACCCGATCAGCTGGCCATCCTTCTCCACAACCTTGATGAACTTCGGATCGATAATGGGAAGATACCGGGCGGCAAAATCCGATTTTTCCCTGTCATTCAGAGGGACAAAGCCGTAGATCTCGGAGAATGTCTCATTCATTAGTTCAAGAACCCGAAGTATATATGGCCTGAGTTTCTTTTTTGTGGCAAATTCAGTGATTGTAAAGTCTTCGGTTCTGTTTATTCTTTCAAGCACCCTTTCATAGACCACCGGGAATTCCTTCGGCATATCGCCGAGATAATTAACCAGGTCAACCTTCTTTGCATAGCCCTCATTTTCGATCAGGCTAACCATATAGGGAGAGTTGTTTGCGCTGGTAATGAACTGCGGATATTCAAACCCCTCGATCTGAAACCCCTGCGGATCCTTGTCGGAGAAGCCGAGCGGACCGATCATTCTGGTCATTCCGTTTTTCCTGGCCCACTCTTCAACCCTGCTGATAAGTGTATGGAACACCTCCTGGTCTTCGTAGCATTCCATAAAACAGAAGCGGCCGTGCTGCTCATTGTGAATGTCATTGTATCTCCGGTTTATAAGACCCATTATCCTTCCGACCGGTTTGCCTTCCCTGCAGGCAAGCAGTATCAGGGCATCAGCGTATCCGAATGATTTGTTTTTCTTTTTGTCATACAGTTCCCACTCATCCATATAGATGGGCGGCAGCCAGTCGGGTTCATTCCGGTGCACCTTCTCAGGCAGATAGATAAAGTCACGCAGGTCCTTCCGCGTAACGACTTCTTTAACTGTTATTTCCCCCATTTCCGCAATTTTGTCTTTGAACAAATATAGTCTATGATTTGCTTCCGGCTTCTTTTTTGTCTATTTCATCAGCCACACGCAGCAATTTCCTCGTATCGATAATATTGACAATGAAGATGGAAATGACCAGAAATCCAGCTGAGAATACAATGGATCCGGGCAGAAAGACCTCTGCCACCATCAGGGCACCGACCATTATCCTTACTTCTGTGGGGCCAAATTTTCCGGAGTCGATCGAATAGTTTCCCGTAATTCTGTATCTGATCAGAGCAAGTATAATTTCCCATGCATACATTGTCACGAATCCATAACCGAATACCTCCCAGATGCCATCTGCATATATGATATATCCCAGTCCGATCAGTATAATACTTAACCAGTCGATTGTTATGTCAAGTGTAAAGCCGTATTGTTTCCTTGGTTTTTTGCGGTAATAGGCCAGCCTTCCGTCAAGAGAATCTCCGAACCAGTTTATTATGAACCCCGCCAACCCGACAAGCAGGAAGGCCCGGCTGAAATAGGTTGCCAGCACAAAACTGGCGAACACAATTATGTATCCGAAGAACCCCAATCCGGTCAGGAAGTTGGAGGTGATCCATTGAGGTATACGCTGGACGAGCCAGGCAATTGCCTGTTGTTCTTGTTTTTTAAGCAGGTTTGTTCGGGTTCTGTCACCGAAGACGGACTTCAGGACCTCGCTGGTTTTAAGCGTTCTTTTGAGTTTTGACTCCTTTTTATCGTCAGCCATTTCAGTTGGTTTTGTCTGTTTGCTGAATGACCATTTTTCCGGGGATGAAACTCTCAGGCAAGGGCATTTCATAGACCTTCTCCCGCAAATAAGCCCCGAGAGCATCAGCATCAGCAAACTGCTGCTGTTCCTCCACAGATATTATATTTCCAATTCCGATGCGTGGTTCCTGGCCTTTCTTGTTGAACACCTCCGAAGGAAGTCTCAGGAGGCGGACTCTCCAGTTGATCAGGCCGAGGAAATAAAAAAAGTGTGAGTTTTTGTCGAAGAATCTTAATGGGATGACGGGGACCCTGACCGAGTGTATCACATGCAGGATGCTCTTCTGCCACTTCCTGTCCCTGACACGGAGATCTTTCAGACTGAAGTCGGAGACGGCACCTGAGGGGAAGAAGCCCATAGGGTGGCCATTCCGTAGATGCTGCAGTGTTTCGCGTACTCCCCTGAGGCTGGCAGCCTTCACACCGGTCTTCTTATTGCCTGCCGGCACTACCGAAATGAAATTGTCATCCAGGGTTTTAATCATTGACAACAGCCTGTTGACCATGAATTTATAGTCGGGTCGCAGCCTTGCAAAAAGATCAATGGTCATAATACCGTCGAGGCCTCCGTAGGGATGGTTTGAGACGGTGATGAAGGGTCCGTCGGGTATAGACTTCATCCGGAATGCATTGCCTACCATATAGTTAACGCCAAGGTCATCAAGCAGCCTGGAGGTAAAATCAGCTCCGGTGAATGCTCCGGAATTATCATATACCCGGTTTACCTTATCAATTGCAAGTAGCCGCATGATTAATTCAGCAAGGCGGTGCCCTCTTTCGCCTTTGAAAACGCCTGATAAAGCTTCGAAGTCCTCTGGGTATACAACCTTCATAGCCATTTACACAAATTTATAAATATTCCGGGATTCCTGCAGGATGGATGAAAGGATTACGGCCAATATCCGGGTCGGTGAGAGGGATAAGGAGCGAACCTTTTTTTTTGTAGAGTAATATTGCTGAAAATAGATATATTTATCCTTCAACACCGGACTTCAAAGCCGATACCAGAATAAAAAAAAATATTCATGAAAAAAACAGACATTATCACAACCGCACTGGCATCATTTGCATTGTTGAGCATGACGGCCTGTTCCACAACCCCGACAGATATGACAAAGGCGAACATTATCCCGAAACCCGTGTCAGTAACAGCGACGGGTGAAACATTCACCCTGACCCCTAACAGTGACATTTATGTTCAGGAGGGGATGGATGAGATGCTCAATATCGGGCAGTACCTGGCAGATAAGTTAAATCCTTCAACCGGACTGGAAATGAAGGTTATCTCTGACGGCCGCAAACCGGGTAAGGGAGATATCCTGCTGGAGCTGTCATCAGGCGATTCCGTGTTGGGTGATGAAGGTTATGAGATGGTGGTCACCGGTAAATTGTTAAAGATAACCGCAAATAAGCCTGCCGGATTGTTTTACGGTGTTCAGACCGTGAGGCAGCTTTTACCCGCGAAAGTGGAGCTGACCACTCTGCAGGAGGGTCCGTGGGAAATACCAACCGGGACAATCCGAGATTATCCTGTTTATTCATACCGCGGCGCCATGCGTGATGTAGCCCGCCATTTCTTCGGTCCGGATGATATAAAGACCTTTATTGACCAGATGGCAGCCTTTAAGATGAATGCCCTGCACCTGCACCTTTCCGACGACCAGGGCTGGAGGATTGAGATCAAGTCGTGGCCCAACCTTGCCCTCCACGGAGGAAGCACGGAGGTAGGCGGCGGTGAGGGTGGCTATTATACCCAGGAACAGTACTCTGATATTGTTAAATATGCTCAGGACAGATATATCATTATCATTCCCGAGATTGACATGCCGGGACATACCAATGCCGCACTCTCTTCCTATCCCGAGTTGAACATAGGAGGCAAGGCTACGGAGTTGTATACCGGCATCAAGGTCGGTTTCAGCACCCTGGACACGAAGTCTGAAGTCACATACAAATTCGTGGATGACGTATTCCGCGAGCTTGCCGCACTGACCCCCGGCCCATACCTTCACATCGGAGGTGACGAGTCTCATGTAACGAAGCTTGAAGATTACATTCCATTCATCAACAGGGTGCAGGATATTGTCACCGCTCACGGCAAGCAGGTGATTGGCTGGGACGAGATTGCGCTGGCCACACTGAAGCCCGACGTCATTGTTCAGTACTGGGCAAGGGCCGATAATGCTATCAAGGGAGTGAACCAGGGAGCAAAGGTCCTGATGTCGCCGTCCAAATATGCATATATCGACATGAAGTATGATTCGACCAGCATCTACGGATTGAACTGGGCCGGATTCATTGAGGTTGATCATGGTTACAACTGGGACCCGGCCAGCCTGGTGCCTGAGATAAAAAGGGATAACATAATCGGAATCGAAGCCCCTCTGTGGGCCGAGACCGTCTCCAACCGCGAGGAGGCCGAATACCTTCTTTTCCCGAGGTTGCTGGGTTATGCCGAGATAGGATGGACTCCCGCCGAACAGCGCAGCTGGGATGAATACAAACTTCGCCTCGCAGCGCATGGTGAACGCATGGAAGCCATGGGCATCAAATTCTACCGGTCAGGCAAGGTGGAATGGGCAGGGCAGAAATAAAAGCCCGGGTCCGCCTCAGGGGAGGGCAGTAATGAAAGCCCGGGTAAGTATCACGGAAGAGCTGAAATAAAGGCCAGGCACCGCTGTATGAAAGAGAGCCCCTGTTTCAAAAAGACCGGGGGAACGGAAACATTTATATAAAAACCTACATAATGAGAAAAGGATTACTTCTTGCGGTTGTTATATTACTGGCAGCATGCACCGGCAACAAGGTCACTGACAAGTCTTCATCTACAGCATCGCAGGTGCCGGAGTTCAGCACAGGAACAAAACAGGTGGTGGTATACACCACTGCCGAATCGACATCTTTAAGGCTGTCGGCAACTGATACGCTGACATTCAGCGACTTTAGCCAGCCATCGGAGGCGCAGCCGGCAGTATTTGTTGATCCGGCCCGTCGGTTTCAGACCTTCCTGGGTATAGGCGGAGCATTCACCGATGCCGCAGCAGAGACCTGGTCAAAGCTGCCGGAAGAGAAGCAGGCTGAGCTGATGAATGCATATTTTGACCCTGCAGCCGGCATTGGCTATTCTTTTGGCAGGACAAACATGAACAGTTGCGATTTTTCAAGCGACACATACACCTACGTTGAGGAGGGTGACAAAGAACTTAAGACATTCAGCATTGCCCACGACGAGAAGTACAAGATTCCCTTGATCAAAAAGGCTATGGAGACGGCAGGGGCAGACTTTCCACTGTTTATAAGCCCTTGGAGTCCGCCGGCATGGATGAAGGACAATAACAACATGCTTTTTGGCGGCACACTGCTTCCGGAATACTACCAGTCATGGGCTGATTATTTTGTTAAGTACATCAGGGCACTCGAGCAGAGCGGGGTGCCGGTATGGGGACTTACGGTACAGAATGAGCCGATGGCCAGGCAGACATGGGAGAGCTGCATTTATACTGCAGAGGAGGAGCGGAATTTCATCAGGGACTACCTGGGCCCGACACTCCATGGCAATGGTCTGGGAGACAAAAAGCTTATCGCCTGGGATCATAACAGGGATCTGATGTATCACAGGGCATCAACAATCCTGAGTGACCCCGAGGCAGCCAAATATGTGTGGGGCATCGGATTCCACTGGTATGAGGTATGGACCGGGGGCAGGCAATATGAAAATGTAAAGCGCGTGGCTGAATCATTCCCGGAGGTGAACCTGCTTCTGACAGAGGCATGCCATTACCCCTTCAGCTGGGAAGCCATTGACCAGTGGAAATGGGGTGAGATATACGGTGAGAACATGATCCATGACTTCAACAACGGAGCTGTGGCATGGACCGACTGGAATATTCTTCTTGACGAGACCGGCGGGCCAAACCATGTAAGCAATTTCTGTTTTGCACCTGTACACGCCAGGGTCAGTGAGGGTACCCTGCATTATATGAATTCGTACTATTATATCGGCCACTTTTCAAAGTTTATCAGGCCGGGAGCGACCCGGATAATCAGTTCCTCGAGCAGGGCGCAGCTGATGACCACGGCATTTATCAACACCGATGGCTCCCTCGCCGTGGTGGTGATGAATCAAACGGCAGAGGAGATAAGCTACCGGATGTATATCGGGGGTCAGGCTGTCGTTACCGTAAGTCTCCCGCATTCAATATGCACAATGGTGATAAAGGATATCTGACGGATCATAACAATCAACGGCACTTACCATGGAAAATCAAAGAAAATGGGCTTTCATAGTCAACCCGGTGGCCGGCAGCGGCTATGCAAAGACACTTATAGAGAAGATCAGGCAGATGATAGCCCTCCATAATCTGGATGCAGATATTGCCCTTACTGAGAGGAAAGGCCACGCCACCGAACTGGCGGAGCAATATGCAGCCAATGGTTACAACTGCATCATCGGCGTTGGCGGTGACGGTACCATGAATGAAATTGCGATTCCCCTGGTTCAACGCAAGGATATTGTCACAGGTCTAATTGCGGGTGGAACGGGCAATGATTTCATACAGGTAACCGGATTTCCCGACCGTTTCCGGGAAGAGGACTGGTCTGTGTTTTTCAGGGTGAACGTGATGCCCATGGATGTAGGCATCTGCAATGGAAAGATCATTTTGAACGGCATGGGTCTGGGTTTCGATGCACAGGTAGCTTCGGAGAACTATACAGAATCAGGAGAGGTGAAACAAGGCGGTAAGGTCAAATATATCTGGCACATCCTGAAAACCCTCTTCTTCTACCGTGAGAAAAGGATGAAAATGACCTGGAACGGAGAGACCCGTGAGACTGACTGTTTCATGAATACCGTGGCAAACGGGAGGAGGTTTGCCGGATCGTTTTACCTCACGCCGAATGCCCTGGTGAATGATGGTCTCCTTGACGTATGTGCAATTAAAAGGCTGAACCTGTTCCAGAGGCTTAAGATCCTGCTGATGGTCCCGTCAGGGACTCATATCAATGACAGGCGGGTCAACTATTACCAGACTGACAAACTGATTCTGGATTTCCCGGGGAGAATGCCGTTCCATATTGACGGGGAGCTTAATTTCGGGCAGCATTTTGAGGTAGGAGTGTTGACCGGTGCCCTGAACATAATCTATAACCCGGCAGGAAATCACTATTTCAAAGTCGGCCAGCAAGCCAGCTTAGAAGAGCAACGCCAGCCCCTCCCGCGATAAGGCTGTCAAACCTGTCGAGGACACCGCCATGGCCGGGAATGATCCTTGAGAAGTCCTTTACATTGTATTTTCTCTTGTATACTGACTTGGCCGTATCTCCGGCAAATGCAAACAGAACCACAACGCCTGAGAGGATAAGCGTCTCAGGCAGGGTTAATTCGGGGATTACCTGTCTGAAGACCATGGAACTCAGTATAGCCACGCCTGCTCCTCCGAGAAATCCCTCTACAGTTTTATTGGGGCTTATTTTCGGGAAAAGCTTCCTTTTACCGATCAGTTGGCCTGTCAGCTGGCTTAAGCCGTCAAAAATGCACAGTATGATAAAAGCGAACAGTATAATCCCCTGATCCATTCTGCTGAAGATGAGGAAACCCGATGCAAGGAGTGCAAGAATGAAAATGGCGGCCATGAAGAATAACTTATGGCGATATCCGGATTCCATGAAGAGTTTTATCAGTTCAATGAATCCGGCAATGATTATTGCAATTGCAATGTAACGGAACAGTATGACATTTAAGGTTATGCTGAAAAACAGGACATTAATAATGATGAAGTAGGTCAGGTGTTTTATCCAGCTCCTTCGGATCACTTCCGGCTCCCTGTTTCTGTTGACGAACCATATTCCCACCGTGCCAGGCACGAAATAGGCGATGATGATAATGTATATTGTCCAATACATATGATTCTGTCATTAGATTTATACTCTGTTTTTCAGCTCAGTATCATCAGGGTGCCGAAAACGATCATTCCGACGGCGTACCATATGCGTATGGGGCCTTCGACGCGTTCGAGCTTTATTCCGTTCAGAAACCTGGGTCCCAGAAGTGAGCCTATAATTGTTCCGGCAGTGAGAAAATAAACCTGTGTCAGGTCAATATCCCCAACCAGGAAGTGAGCTCCCAGGGCTGATGCAGTATTTACCATTACCACCATAAGAGAGGTTCCTATCACCATCTTCACCGGTATTCTCATTGCGAACAACCCTGCCTGCACTGGTGTTGCCCCGCTGGTGCCGAAGGTGGCGGTAATAATGCCGGCGATGAAGCCGAAGAATGTCCCCGCGGTGATTTTACCCAATCGTGAGCTTTCAGGCTTGACGATTCCATTGGCCTCATCCCTTTTCTTCTTCCAGGTGCTCACAATCATCTGCAGTGCAATTAAGACGATATAGATCCCCCAGCTTACTTTCAGCTGCTGTGGAGTTATCAGGCTGGTGATGCTTGCTCCTGAGAAGGCTCCGAGGACCCCTGCTGCCGCAAAGATCAGTCCCGTACGAACCTTTATGTTTCCGTTCCGGTAGTGTGCAACGGAACCGATAATGCATATAGGGAGTGTGGCGGCAAGCGAGGTGGCAACTGCGATGTTGGCCGGCACGCCGAAGAGCAGCGCAAGAACAGGTATAAAAAAGAAACCTCCTCCTCCTCCAATGAGGGTGCCTATCAGTCCAACCAATAATCCTATAAGGGGATACCAGAGATAGCTGTTCTCAAATGCGGAATGGAAGATCATGATCTCTCTTCAGTTGCTGCCTTTCTTTCTTTTAAGACCCAGTAGAGCCCCTTGACGTTTGATCGCATTTCAGGCAAAATCATTTGTATTGCGATATGTTCTATGGCTCCAATGATTCCCCATGCTATCACCAGGTAATAAAACGGGGCATAGAAGCCAAGAGTGAACAGACAGATAAAGAAGGCTCCCTGCACATACCCTCCGATTTTAGTCATGTACAGGTGAAAACTGGGAAACTTTCTGAATTTAATAAGGGATACTATTACCGTAAGTACCAGCATTCCCATAAAGATTATGAAACTAAAAAGATAAGGCCTCAGCTCTTCCATTTTGAAGACGATGAGGCCGGCAAATACAAGGAGATAATTGAGGTTGTCGGCAAAGGAATCAAGTTTTGCCCCGATCTCTGTCTCCATATGGAACCGACGGGCGATGAAGCCGTCTATAATATCCGAGATAAGGCTTAAGATGAGGAAGATGGCAAAAAGCCTTTCATTGCCGGTCAATACAAAATAAAGGATCAGGGGAAATACCAGTAACCGAAAGGATGTGATCAGGTTCGGAATGGTTAGAAATTCATTCTTTTTCATCAGTTACTTATTCTTACTGAACCCTGTTTATGCGGGTAACGAATGATTATTCTGACAAAGTTTACGCAAATATGAATAAAAAAATTGTAACCGGGCTGTTTTCAGAAATCCCTCTCTGCATTTCCGGATATCCTGAAGTTATAAGTCAGCATAATAGTGTTTTTGTCCTCCGGCTTCTCACGTTGGTCAAAAATGAGCTTTCAGCCTGATATTTTGCGGATTATTTAGTAATTTTATGGTGCGGTTCCCTTTAACAGGGACATGATGGTTCATGTCGGTAAAAACATGATAGGAATGAAGAGAGTAATGTTTCTGATACTAATGGGTCTGACGGTTTCCTGCGGTTCACTCAGGAAATCATCTGCCACCATCCCGAGGAAGATGAGCTTATAATTACCCGCAAATATGTGGGTGAATTCATTGAGCACCGCCAGACCGGTCCGGAAAATTATGACGGCCCCAATATGATCTGGATCAAGACATCAATGGAGGATGTGTACGGCAAGATATCCGCTTACGGCACGGAAGTGCGAGTTTGCCGCCGGAGACAGGTTATACCTGAGAAGGACCTTCTACAGTCCCGGGATAGTATCAGGCTACTGGGTTTACACCGTCGAGAATGACGCTTCTGTCTCATACAGGGCAACTGACCTTCAGCATGACCGTGCGGTCTTCATAAAGACCTGGTTTGACTAACGTAAAGACCCTGTTATCAGCGGCATAGGGTTTCAGTATTGCCGGATCCGGAGGGCGGGATTAAGTTCTCAGCGGGGAGGCATTTTCCGTAACCACAGTTTTTATTATATTTAGGCCACATTGATAAACTGAATATTAATCAACCAACTCCATGAAGAAAGCAGGCAAGATTATTCAGATTGGCATCATCTATACGCTTATAGTACTGATGTCGGGTGTTCTCATTCTGGCCACCGTAGAGCTTGGCTATTATCTTGTCAAGAGTATAATCGAGTCTGATTTTGCACTTATTGACCTTGATCAGCTCATGGATCTTTTCGGGGTATTCATGCTGGTGCTGATAGGCATAGAGCTGCTTGATACAATCAAAGTCTATCTGAAGGAAAATGTGGTTCACGTAGAGGTTGTTGTACTTGTTGCTATTATTGCCGTTGCCAGGAAGGTGGTTGTGCTCAAGATTGAGGAAATTGACGGGGTGACCGTAATTGGTATAGCATTTATCATCGTTGCACTGGCTGTTGCCTATTATCTTATCAAGAAAGCCGGCCTGATGGTCTGTTCATTTGATGAGAAGGTGGCGGCAAAAATCGCCGGCAAGGATGAGAAGACCATCTGAGGACAGTATTGTTCGCCATTCTGAAATAAAATCAAAAATCCACTGCCATGGTATACTATAATAATAGTGTTGACAGCGTCCTGAAATCCCTGAATTCCACAAGAAATGGCTTGTCGGAGGAAGAGGTAAAAAGACGTCAGGGGAAGTGTGGCATGAACAGGATGCCTGCGCAGAAAAAGGCAGGCCTGCTCAAGATTTTCCTGGCTCAGTTCCTTAACCCCCTGATATATGTTCTGCTGATTGCTTCGGTGGTAACGATTGTTCTTGAGGAGTATACCGATGCCATCTTCATTGCTGTGGTGCTGCTTCTCAATGCGGTAATAGGAACCATCCAGGAGTTTAAGGCTGAAAAGAGTGCTGCAGCATTGCAGCAGCTGGTCAAGGTGATGGCCAAGGTCAGGAGGGATGGCTCCGTTGTCACAATTGATTCTGAGGAACTGGTTCCAGGTGATATCGTATTTCTCGAGAGCGGGAATAAGGTGCCTGCCGATGTTAGGCTTATAGAGGCAAATGATCTCAAGATTGATGAGGCTTTTCTGACAGGGGAATCAGAGGGTATCATGAAGATGACTGATCCGCTTGAGGGTGAGCTGGTGGTAGGTGACCGCAAGAACATGTCATATGCCGGTTCAACTGTACTCTATGGACGTGGAATGGGGGTTGTAACCTCAACAGCGCTCTACACTGAAATAGGTAAAATTGCAGGGACCCTTAAAACGACTGTATCATTTAAGCCTCCACTGGTTATCAGGATGGAGAAGTTTGCCAAACAGGTCGCATATATCATTATGGTTGTGGTGGTTGTCCTTGGTGTGGTTGCCGCCTTGCAGGGGATGCCCCTGCACGACATATTCTTCCTCTCTGTGGCTCTGGCAGTCTCTGCAATCCCTGAAGGTCTGCCTGTTGCCATTACGGTGGCTCTGTCAATCTCCACCTCAAGGATGGCAAAAAAGAATGTGATTGTAAGGAAACTTGCCGCCGTTGAAGGTCTGGGCAGTTGTACAATGATAGCCAGTGACAAGACGGGGACACTCACCATGAACAGTCAGACAGTCAAGAAGGTCATTCTTGTCTCGGGACAAAAAATGGATGTTACCGGGGAGGGATACAACGACTCCGGTGAGATTGTGCCTTATGACGGTGCCGACTTCAGTCCCCACCGCGATGACATGAATGCCTTTGTGGCAGCATCAGTGCTATGCAATGAGTCGGAGCTGGAGAAGAGGAACGGTCAGTGGGTAAAGAGCGGCGACTCGGTTGACGTCGCATTTCTGGCCCTGGCGTACAAGAACGGCATGAAGCCTGCGGAGATAAAATCTACCCATAAAATAGTAGCCGAACTACCGTTTGAATCGGAAAGGAAATTTGCAGCTACCTTCTATGAGGAGGATGGGAAGGTATTTGTGGCAGTCAAGGGTGCACAGGAGACTCTTCTTCCGTTGTGTGTCTGTTCAAACGGGAAAAAGAATAATCCGGCTATGAAAAAACAGCTGGAGGATGATGCTATCTATCTGACCTCAGAGGGTTACAGGGTCATAGCAGTTGCGACAGCCGAGGTTGAAAAAGCTGATAAGTACACCGATAAATCGATAAAAGACCTTCATTTTCTGGGGCTGGCGGGGTTAAAAGACCCGCTACGTCCGGAGGCTTATCAGTCTGTCAGGAGTTGCCTCAGGGCAGGGGTGAAGGTATCAATGGTAACAGGTGATCATCCGCTTACTGCATTGTCAATAGCAAAGGACCTCGGCATTGCCGATTCGATGGAAAATGTGATCACCGGCGTTGAGGTACAGGACCTCTCTGAAGGGGAGTATTCAGCTCTGGCATCAGTCATAGGGAACAAGACAGTGTTTGCCAGGGTCAGTCCTCTTCAGAAGATGCAGATAATTGAAGCACTGAGCGAGAACGGCCACCTGGTGGCTGTGACCGGTGACGGCGTCAATGATGTTCCGGCGCTCAAGAAGGCCAATATAGGCATAGCAATGGGCAGCGGCACCGACCTGGCAAAGGAGACAGCCGAGATTATCATAACGGATGACAATTTCAAGAGTATTGAAGAGGGAATAGAGGGCGGGCGACATGCCTACGATAATATCAGGAAGGTTACTTATCTGCTGATATCAACCGGTGCCGCGGAAATACTGCTCTTTCTCCTGTCACTGTTTACAAATCAGCCTATTCCGCTGACCGCCGTACAGCTACTATGGCTGAACCTTGTCACCAACGGCATACAGGATGTGGCGCTGGCCTTTGAGGGGCCGGAGAAGGACCTGATGAAACGGAAACCCAGGAATCCAAAGGAGGGGATTTTCAACAGGCAGATGATACAGCAGACAATGTTTTCGGGTGTCACGATGGGGCTCCTGGCATTCGGGCTCTTTTCATACACACTGAATAGCCTCGGCTTCTCTGAGCTGCACAGTCGTTCACTGACGTTTACACTGATGGTTCTCCTTGAAAACGTGCATGTATTCAACTGCCGTTCCGAACAGACCTCGGCATTCAGGGTGCCTCTGTCAAGAAACTGGTATATCATAGGAGGTGTGTTGCTGGCTCAACTGATACACATCACAGCTATCAACCTTCCGTTCATGCAGAAAATTCTCGGCACTGACACTATATCGCTGGGTGAATGGTGGTATATTCTGCCCATCGCCCTGATTTTGCTGGTAGTGATGGAGATCTTCAAAGTTGTAAAAAAGAGACTCAACAATGAGGGCTGATGAAGAGCTCCTCTATTTCATAGCGCTCATTCCGCACATTACTCTAAGGGAAGAGATCAGGGCGGTAAAGGAAAGAATGAAGGCTGACTATAATGCCGGTCATGCACTTAAATCACCTGCCCACATAACGCTCCAGATCCCTTTCAAACGAAGTTCAACTGAAGAAGGCAGGATGACGGAAGCACTGCGAAGATTTGCCGCCACTGAGAAGCCATTCACAGTCGATCTTAACGGGTATGGAGCGTTTCCCCCAAGGGTAATATTCATCAAAATTGTTGAACCTGGTCCGGTCCAGGGAGTGCATTCACGTCTTAAGAAAGTGCTGCTTGAAGAGCTTCATTTTCAGCAGGAGGAGGTCATGAAGTCTGTTCAGCCGCATATAACCATTGCGACGAGGGATCTGACAAAAGCCGCATTCAGTGAAGCCTGGGCGGAATTTGAGCATGAGGAATTCAGCGCTTCATTTGAGGCGGGGAGCATCTTCCTCCTTAAGCATAACGGCCGGAGCTGGGACATCATGGAGGAATTTCCGTTCAGTAACCATGGATAGAAGAAGGTTTATTTCCGGAGGCGCACTTGCTGCAGCCGGCTGGATTTCAGCAGGCCGGTATGCTGTCTGTGCAGGCTCCCTCGATGGTGACAGTGCAGCCAGGAGCGGATCGGGAATATATGAGGTTTTCAGGACCCCTGCGGGCAAATACAGGCCTTTCGTCAGGTGGTGGTGGAACGGCAACAAGGTGGAGGCCGCCGAGCTCATCAGGGAGCTCCGTCTGCTGAAGGATGCAGGAATCGGCGGTGTTGAGATCAACCCGGTGCAGTTTCCATCACGCTTTGAAGGTGATGACCTGGGCAAACCATCGCTGCAGTGGCTGAGCGATGAGTGGATAACCATGCTGAAGGTCGTTTTTGACGAGACGAAGGCACTCGGGATGACCTGTGACCTGATTGTCGGGTCGGGGTGGCCTTTCGGGTCAGAGGATATCAAGCCGGAGGAGCGGTCCCGGATTGTGGCGGTCGCCGTCACCAGGCTCACCGGTCCGCTTGACTACTCCGTCTCAAGGGACGAACTCCTGGCCGAGGCTGATCCTGCTGTCAGTTCACCATGGGCCGGGCGCACAAGCCGGCTGCTTTCACTGACGCTGGTGCCTGATCCGTTGCTGAGCACCGGGCAGATAACAGATCTCACGGACAGAACGGATAGTGAGTATATCAGCATCTTCATCCCGGAGGGGAATCATGCTCTCTATGCGCTTGTCGAGGTCACCGGATTCATGGAGGTTATAAACGGCTCTCCCGGAGCCAGCGGCCCTGTGCTCGATCATTTCAGCCAAGGGGCGGCAGAGAGGTACCTGAGGCGCATGTCAGAGACCATAGAAGCAGGCACCGGCCCGCTCAGGGAACACCTGCGCGCGCTTTTCACTGACAGCATGGAGCTGGAGGGCGCCAACTGGACCGCTGACATGAGAAGTGAGTTCAACAGCAGGAGGGGATATGACATATTTCCGTTCCTTCCCTTCGTGCTGTTCCGCACCGGAGCCATGGGCAATGTGACGGAAACGGGCTATGGTGTCTCCTTCGGTCAGGCCTATGAAGAGATGATCAGGCGCATGAGGTATGATTTCGAGACCACGAAGGCAGAGCTGCTCGAAGAGAGGTTTCTCAGGACTTTTGCTTCCTGGTGCGGTGGCCTCGGGGTCAGCTCACGCATGCAGGCATACGGAAGAGGGTTCTTTCCCCTGGAGAGCAGCATGGCCGTTGACATCCCCGAGGGAGAGTCGTGGACGATGAACTGGCTTAAGCACCGGATTGGAGAGGAGATGCCGGAGAGCGACTACCGAAGGGGCCGGGCCTATACCATGGTAAACAAGTACGTATCATCTGCAGCTCATCTGAGCGGAAAGAGGCTCATAAGCTGCGAGGAGATGACCGACACATACACTGTCTTCAATACGTCACTTGAAAATCTTAAGATCGGGAGCGATCAGAGCATAATTTCAGGGGTTACACATTCCATTTTCCACGGGTTCAATTACTCGCCGCCGGAGGCACTCTATCCCGGCTGGATAAGATACGGAGGCTACTTTAATGAGAACAATACCTGGTGGCCACATTTTCATCTCCTGAACGAATACAAGGGGCGCCTCTCTGCCTTGCTTCAGAACTGCGACATGTTCGCAGACATTGCGATACTGCCTCCCACGGCTGACATGTGGAGCCGCATCGGCATGCAGAATGAGCCGTTTCCTTCGGTTTTGCATGCCGAATACCTTTCGCTGGTATGGGAGGCCATGGTCAAAAACGGCAACGGATGCGACTATGTATCAGAACGGATACTGGGTGATGCAAGGGTTGAAAGAGGCTTCATTCATTACGGCCCGAGGAAGTACCACACCCTCTTTCTGGTTCAGGTCGAAAGCCTTGATCCTGAAGTGACGGAAAAACTTCTTCAGTTCGTGCGGTCAGGAGGCAGGATCTTTTGTATTGAGACCTTTCCGTCAGGGTCTGCTGGCTGGCTGAACCATCAGGAGCGCGATGGGAGGGTCTCCCTGCTGGTTGAAAAGATGAAAGCATATCCGCACAGGTTTATCCTGCTTAAAAAGCCTGAAAATGACTTCATAGGATGGTACAGGGCGGTGCAGGAACGGTATCGTATACTACCCTATCTCAGGATTGAAAATCCCGGCCCTTTCCTGATGCAGACAAGGTATTGTGCAGATGACGGGTCAGAATACATCTTCATTGTAAACTCTCATTTGCATGATTCGCATAGGACAAGGATCAGTCTTTACCGGGGATCTTCCGTTCAGGAAGAAGTGTTCAGTATGGGATCCTGCAACAGGCAATCGCATGAGAGCAATACCGGACCGTGAGGGAGGCCTCAGCCTTGACCTTGGTCCGGCCGAATCAGTTCTTTTCGCTTTTGACCGTGAAAAAGTTACGGGGGAATGGCGGCCGCTTCCTGCGGATGGCAATGATGCCCGTGTGATCACTGAGGGCTGGAGGGCTGAATTCAGGCACTGCCGTGGCGGTTCGGTGAAGGAGGTTGCGCTGGACAGCCTCACTGACCTGAAGGAGATGGAGGATTTTGTCCATTTCTCCGGGACAGTCATTTATCGCAACACGATCAGGAATGAGGGCACAGAAGGAATGGCCCTCAACCTCGGGAAGGTTTACGGTACTTCAGAACTCAGGGTGAACGGAAAAAGCTGCGGTGTAAAGTGGTACGGCCGCAGGATATGGGATATCGCGGATTTCATGAAACCGGGAGAGAACCTGATTGAGGTGGAGGTCACCACCTCAATGGGCAACTATATGAAATCACTAACTGACAATCCAACGGCACAGTACTGGACCAATGAGGGCAGGAAGATACAGCCTCTCCAGTCGATGGGCATGACAGGACCGGTCACTTATTATAAAATATGATATGAAACCAGGGAAAATCTTTTTGTCAATTATCCTTCTTGCAGCTCTGCTTCCGCTTCAGGGAAAGGATTACAATGCATCGATGTTCGGAGTTAAATCCAACGGCACTACTTTGAATACCAGCTCCATCCAGAAGGGCATTGACTATATCAGTGAGAACGGTGGCGGCCGGCTGGTGTTTTACGTCGGCCGTTATCTTACCGGAACCATCTATCTCAAGTCCAATGTCACGATACAGCTTGAGGAGGGTGCCATACTGGTCGGTTCGGTAAACCCGTTTGACTATGAGATGAACCATAACTGGACAGCGCTCATATTTGCGCTTGACCAGGAGAATATAGGCATTACCGGAAAGGGCGTGATAGACGGACAGGGCTTCCAGGTGGCATATAACCTGGTTGACATGATCCACAAGGGTGTGGTGAAGGATCCGCTGAAGTATGACCGGCCGCGTGAGACCATCCGTCCGCAGAACATCTATTTCAGGGGCTGCCGGAACATAGTTATCAGGGATATTCTGCTGAAAGACCCCGGAAGCTGGAACCAGCAGTACGACCAGTGCCGGAACCTGGTTATTGACAACATCACCGTCGACAGCAAGTCGTACTGGAACAATGACGGCGTGGATATTGTCGACTGCGACAGCGTGGTGGTGTCAAATTCATACTTCGATGCAGCCGATGACGGCATCTGCCTCAAGTCGCATAATGCCAGCTTTGTCTGCCAGAATGTTTATATATACAACAATACTGTCCGTACCAGCGCCAACGGCATCAAGTTCGGCACGGTGGGGCACGGTGGTTTCCGGAATATTCGCATTGTCAGCAACCTGGTGTTTGACACCTACAGGTCGGCGATAACCTTTGCAGCCGTTGACGGCGGCTTCGTTGAAAACATTGTGGTTGACAGCCTGAGGTCAATAAACACGGGTAATGTTATTTTCCTGAGGATAGGCGAAAGGAGTGCCGGCAAGAAGGGGAGGATGAACGGGGTGACAATCTCGAATGTTTATGCCGAAGTGCCGTCAACCAAGCCGGATGCGGGATACAACTACGAGGGGCCGGTTGAGGATCTGCCAAGGAACATTTCGCCTTCTGCAATTGTGGGTATGCCTGACGCAATGATTGAAAACATAACGTTGAAAAACATTGAGATTCATTATCCCGGGGGCGGGAATCCGAATTATGCCAGGGTTGGTCTTGACGAGCTTGACAAGGTGCCTGAGATGGGAGCAAGCTATCCCGAGTTCTCGATGTTTAAGGAGCTGCCGGCATGGGGCTTTTATGTAAGGCATGCAAAGGGCATAACATTTGAAAATGTAAAGCTGGTGTGTGATAAGAAGGATTACAGGAGGGCGGTGGTGCTTGACGATGTTCACGGGGCGACCTTCAGGAGTTTAAAGGTGGCGGAACCGGGAGGCAGGAAGGATCCGGTATTTTCTTACAGATCTACGGGAATCGAACTGTAGGGACAGGATTGCGGGCTGCCTCTGCGGACTCTGGTTTTTGCCTTTATCTGTGAGATTATTGCCTGATTAGCCTTGTTTTGCAGGTTTGATACCTGCCTTTGCGGAAACCGGGAGCGATTGTCATACATATACAGCTTCGGCACAAAGTCATGCCGTGAAATGTTTTTATCCCAGGTCGGATATCTTGTTCAGAAGGGCAGTGTCGACAATTGTGACTTCACGTCCCTGGATCCTGATTATCCCTTCGTTCTTCAATTCGGTCAGCAGCCTGACGGTATTTTCTTCAGAGATGGCAGACATCTCTCCCAGTTCCTTCCTGGTGACAGGCAGCCTGAAGCTGTTGCTGCCATGGAATGAGGCAAGAGAGAGAAGACTTTCAGCAATCCTTCCCCTGATATTCTTCTGGTTCAGGCAGATTATTTTCTTCATTATCAGTGCGACTGACTTACCAAATGCCTTGTTGAGCCTGAGGAGGACTTCATGATCCTCCAGGTACAGCTCTTTGAGGAATTCGAGTTTTACCATGCATACCTGGGAATCTTCAATGGCGGTCACCGAGTATGTATAATGTATGCTCTCGAAGAATGAAAGCAGTCCTATGTAGGCAGGGGGTCTCATAAGATAGAGGATAATATTGTGACCGTTGATCCCTTCGATGAACAGTTTTGCCGTGCCTTCGGTGAGGTAGATGGCGTGGCTTACATTGTCACCCTGCCTGCATATCTTCTCGTGCTTCCGGAATGCTGCCCTGGTGACAATTGCATCCGGGATCTTCTTTCCTGACTTACTGAAGAAATCATATAGATCGCACTTTTGTCTGCAATCCTCACACGGTGTCTGCCTGGTAATTCTCATATACAGTCACTTAAGACTTGTGATTAATAGAAGGGGTTAAGGGAACCCAACATTTGCCGGTTGTTGAATTGTAACTCCGGCACAATCTATTTTCAAATATAGTTGATTTAGATCAATGTTACATTGCAAGATTGAGCACGGGACAACATGTTTCAAAATCTCTATTTTAGCTAATCTTAATTGAATTGCAAAAACCCCGAAAAACCTATGGAATCAAGCGATCAGTACAATTTCAGTATTTTCACTCCCCGTAACCGGCATGGCAGGAAGAACAGGAATGTCATCTTCACCATGCTTGTGATATGGGCAGTGGCTGTTTTCGGCTTCCAGATACTTCTGCGGGCGATTGAGACGCCAACACCCGAAAAGGCTCTCACCGCATTTGAATCTGAGTGGCATTATATTGCGGGAGGCAATGAGGATGAGGCTGATTACCGGGCTCTTCTCAACTCTCTTATTATGGTCAAGGGAAAAATTACGGTGGCCGCAACCGACCAGCAGCTTCTTTCTGATGCAATCAGTACCGTTACCTTCAGGGTGGTGCCTGATTCGGTGCGAACAGCAATCATGGAGAAGGTTGGCGAACTGGAGATAATGCATGCAGATATTGCTGCATTAAAAGGCCAGACGTATATGGATCTTAAATTCCGTATACAGGATGCCAGCGCCACGCTGATCGGAATGCTTGAACCCTATACGGGTTATGGAACAAAAAGCCTGGAGGCGCCTATCCTTGCGGCAAGCCTTAAAAAGGATTTTCCTGCTTCTCTTACTGAGGCCTCTCTCAACCGTCTGCCTGAACTTATGAAGTTATATCTCACTCATAACCAGTCAGTGCTCACTGATACCAAATTTCTGGGATTTCCCTTCCATTACTTCTATACTGCCGTCTTTCTGCTGGTGCTGTTCGTGGTGCTGTGCATTGTTTACAACAAACTGATAGAATGGCGCTTGAATAAAGAAGGCATTGTTGAATAAGCTTAAGCAGACAGATATGAAAAAACTATATTTCACATTCATTATTCTCCTTTCGGGGACTATTTCATTAAGTGCGCAGAACCTGACCCAGCTGGAAGGCAGCTTCAAGACAGGTCCGGCCATTATCCTGATTGCGATTCTCATAACATTTGTTCTGGTCGGCATTTTCTTCCGGGCAAAAGATCCGGCCGACTATTACGCTGCCGGGAGGAGCATATCAAAGGTTGGATCGGGCATGGCCATCGCGTCCAACTGGATGAGTGCAGCCTCGGTTCTGGGCATGGCGGGTATGATGTACGGTTTTGGCTACAACGGGCTGGCATACGTCGTCGGCTGGACGGGGGGGTATGTTCTCCTGCTTATACTGATGGCTGCACAGATAAGAAAATACGGGAAATATACAGCTCCGGATTTTATTGGTGACCGTTTTTACTCGCGTGATCTGAGGATTGTGAGTGCAATATTCACCATTCTGATATCATTTGCCTATTGCGTGGGTCAGTTCGGGGGCATAGGGCTTATGTTCAAGTGGATACTTGGCCTTAACTACACCTGGGCGGTGATCATCGGCTCATCCGTGGTGTTGCTTTACACTTTGATCTCTGGTATGATCGGGGCGACGAAGAACATGCAGATACAATACGTTATAATAGTAATCTCTTTTCTGCTTCCTGTTTTTATACTTGCATTCAAGTTCGACTACTTCTGGCTCCTGCCGCAGATTGGCTACGGTGCAGCCGTGACGGACATAGTGCAGGGTATACCGGCACCCAATATCTCTGACGGAGCCGCACTGCTAAATGCCTACGGGCACGACCTGTCAATAGTGCCCAGTCCTGAATTTGCAATGCCATGGGACCCTTCGACCGGCACAACCTTCTTCCAGTGGATGGCAATCTGTTTTTCACTGATGGTAGGCACAGCAGGGCTTCCCCACGTGATACAGCGTTTCTACGTTGTGCCGAAGATAACGGATGCCAGGTGGTCAGTTGTATGGGGGCTCTTCTTCATATGCCTTGTCTACTGGACGGCTCCGGCATATGCAACTTTCGGGAAACTGCTCTCCTCGAACCCCGAGGTGGGCGTACTGGCAAAGGATGCGATTGTGGTATACACGGCTCAGCTTGGAGGGGTTAATTCCCTGGTTGTCGGCTTGCTGGCGGCAGGAGCAGTCTCTGCGGCGTTCTCAACCGTCTCCGGGCTGCTGGTTGCAGGAGCGTCGGCCTTTTCGCATGATCTTTATGTAAAGGTCATTAACCCTGCTTCAACCCCGAAGCAGCAGCTGAAGATTGCCCGTATAGGTACGGTTCTCATGGCGGCGCTGGTAACCATTGTGGCTCTAATGAAGCTTGGATTGATAGCCCAGCTGGTTTCCGTCGCATTTTCCATGGCAGCCTGTACGATATTTCCGCTGTTCCTCCTTGGTATCTGGTGGAGCGGGTCAAACAGGGCCGGAGCAAAAGCGGGCCTCTTTGCAGGAAGTCTTGTCACCGTCATCGCGCTGACATATTTCATCGTCGGTCTCAGGGGAGGCAGCCTCCCGGGGCAGGCCTTTATTTCATACTGGCTGAATGTATGGTATTTTGCCTGGATCGGAGCACCGCTGGCAATAGTTGTAAATATTATCGTTTCCAAATTCACCAAACCCACTCCTCTTGAAATAAAGAAGTTTCTGGCAGAGCAGGTTCATAATTGATGAGTTTCAAAGAGCTGATCGTTATATCACCCGGAACGAAGAAGATTCTGGCAATCACTCTTTCGGTGGCAACGCTGGCAGTGGTCTTTGCTTTCTTCTATTACCGCGGCGTCAACAGGTCAGAAGACCCCCGCGTTTCGGAGGCCAGGAGGTACATGGCTGAATATGACGCGCTGGCCGGCGGGACGGGCAGCTATGCCTTCTTTCATCTCCTCGATTCCGCCGGCATGATCTACAGCAGGGTGCAAGGTTATGAGACATCATGGGAGATGGGAGTGATATATAACAACAAGTGCAGCGGACTGCTGCTGATGGCCATTTATGACAGCACCATAACTGAACCAGCTAAGCAAAGCCTGCTGGAACTGTCGGTCATTTACTGTGACAGCAGTATCTCGGTTTATAGCCGGTGGCTGGATGAATGGGAGCAGTTGACTGAGGAAGAGGTTTCAAGACGTGTTCTTGATGAAATGGATGAGAACGATACAGCATTTGCAGGGCTTAACTACAATAAAATTACAGGGAAGAGGGTCAGGGATATAATGCTTGCCACGGTTGAAACCCCCAGGCGGCTCTCCGTGAGCTACACCAACAAAGCCACGGCATACCGTCACCTGATGATGCAGGATTCGGCACTTTTTTACTATAAAAGGGCACTTTCATTATGGAAGGATAACCGGACTGCTGAGAGTAACCTGAGCGTGCTGCTCGGAGGGGAGCCGGTCAAACCCGGAATTATTGAATCACTTTTTCCGCCTGACAGGAAGAAAAAGTGAATTGCAGTAGTTTTCTTCAGTCGCTTAATTTTGATATAAACAGAATTTAAATCAAGGAAAATGAAAAAGGCAGCTGTACTAATTGTCACTTATATCTTGCTTTTGCCAGGATCAGCGGCCCAGGATGCCGGCCAGACCTTTGGCATAAAATTCTCAGGGTTTGTGAAGACCGATATTTTTTATGACTCCAGGCAGTCATCCGCCTCCAACGGCCTGAGAGAAGGACACTTTTTCCTCTTTCCCGATGACGTGCTGTATGATGCTGACATGAATGACCTGAATGCCAATTCCTCCTTTCATATTCTAAACATACAGACCAGGATAAGGGGTGACATTACCGGACCTGACGCTTTCGGAGCAAAGACCTCGGGGGCGATTGAAGCTGAGTTTTTTGGTACTGTTGAGACTGACATCAACGGGTTCAGGCTTCGTCATGCTTATATAAAAATGGATTGGCCGAAGGTAAGCCTGCTTGCAGGGCAATACTGGCATCCGATGTTTCCTGCGGAAAACTTTCCCGGCACGGTCAGCTTCAACACCGGTGCTCCGTTTATTCCATTCAGCCGTAACCCCCAGGTGAGGCTTGTCTACCTGCCCGGCACGGTCAGCTTCACACTGGTGGCATACTCTCAGCGCGACTTTACCTCATCAGGACCGGACGGCAACAGCAGCAAGTATCTAAGAAACAGCGGAACGCCGGGGATGCATCTCCAGGTTAAGATCCCGGCAGGCGGCAATCTGACGGCGTGGGCAGGGGTGGATTACAAGACGATCAGACCGGAGATCAAAACTTCCGCCAATATCGAGACCAACGTCAGGGTGGGCAGTCTGGCAGCGTTTGCGACCCTGAAGCTCAAGACAAAGCCGCTGAACCTTTCGGTGATGGGAGTATACGGGGAGAATGCCAGTGATATGATGATGATTGGCGGATATGCCGTCTCTGACATAACTGACCCGGTTGACCAGATAACGGAGTGGACGACAATTAACAATGCCGGGTTCTGGGTTGATATGAGCACAAACGGACCAAGAACTGTAATAGGACTCTTTACCGGTTACAGCAAGAACCTGGGATCAGGAGATCCTGTTGAGGGACCTTTCTACGGCAGGGGAGGCAATATCGATCATCTCTTCAGGATCTCTCCGAGGTTAACCGTAACCGAGGGCAAGCTGAGCATTGCCGCGGAGGTTGAAAACACGCTCGCAGCCTATGGAACAATGGAGGATGACGGCAGGGTGACGGACACCCGTAATGTCACCAATATTCGTCTGCTGCTCAGTCTGATATATCGCTTCTAGATGGTAACGGAATGGAAATCATTCCCTGCCTTAAGAACCATATTATTTATATCGTCTATTGCCCTTGCAGCCAGGAATTGCATATCCGCGTACCTGACCCTGAAATCAACCCTGTTATCAGGTTCCCTTCCGCTGTTAATGCATGATGCCTGATGCGAAAGGCGGATGTATGAAAGGTCTTTCCATGCCCTCAGGACATCCCTGAGCAGCTCCGGGCTGATATGTTTTCCGGCATGCAGCTCAAGTATCCTGTCTGCTGTTGACAGTCCTTCAAGCCCGTATTTCAGGGCATACAGCCGGATAACTCCCGTGAGCGGCATAAGAATCCTTTTGATATCGGTAGTCTCCTCGGAGAGGATTGAATGTGAGGGGTTGAATTGTTTCAGGGCCATCGACAAATGGTAGAAGAATATGTCGCTTGTTGTCAGGCTTGTTTTTACATATTCCCTCAGTTCATTACAGAGTGCACTGTCGCCGTAACAGAACCTGAAGTCGAAGAATATGCTCACATCAAGTATTTCTGACGGGCCGGGCATCCTGATCCAGTCTGAAAAGTAGCTCTTCCATCTGTCGAGTGGCTGGCACCATTTCGGGTTTCCTGCCATGTTATTTCCCTTGCAGAGATGAAACCCGACATTGTCAAGCATTTCATTTATTCTTTTCCCCAGTGAAAGGAAGTAATCCTCTGCTGTTTTCAGTCTCTCTCCTTCGAGATTTTCAAAGATTATTGCGTTATCCTGGTCTGTAAGAAAGCTCTGTTCCCTTCTGCCGGCGCTGCCTGTCTGGATAAAGGCAAAACGGCACGGGGGATTACCTTCAGCCTCAATGCAAAGATCAATCGCTTTAGCACAAAGGGCGTCGGCAATGGAAGAGATGTGCAGCAACAATGTGTGAGGGTCTTCATGGCCGGGAACCATTGCCAGGGATGCCTTATGGCTGTCGTGGTATATCTTCCTGAGACCTGTGGCCGTGACTGCCCGGGAGATATCACTCATGATCAAGCCCGGTGCCATGGAAGAAGCATGTGCAAGTTCCTCATTTGTTATCACACCCTTCAGCCTGCCGTCAGTTGCAACGACAAGCAAGCATCCGCCTGTACTGCTCCTGATTTTCTCCATTGCTGCGGCGACTTTCGCATCTTCGCTGATGAAGGTGGGAGGTGAATGCATGAATCTGAAGATCTCGGAGGCGGGTGAAGCTCCCTCAGCTATTCCGGAGCCTATACTGCCGGCATCGGCAACCCCCATTGGATCGCCCGAACTGTTGAGGACAACGATCGCTCCGGTTTTAGTCTCCTTCATCAGCGAGACTGCTCTTGTGAGGGACGTGGTATCTGTGCAGGTAAGAGGTGGCTTCATTATGGCCGAAACGGGTGCTCCCGTGATGTATGAGGCGCCGAAGGCGTCATTACCCGAAAGCGGGAGGCCTGAACCTGAAGAGGAGGCTGACAGATATTCAATACTTCCGTCGCACCATCTCTCATCAGTGCCGTTATCGGTAATGATGACAGTCACGAGAGTCCATACATCGGTGCCATTCTTTCTCCTGAGCAGCACCTCCCTGTTTGTGATGTTACGTCCTTTCTCAAGGGTCTGCCTGATCTGTTCGAACTGGTGATTATCGGCAAACAATGCTTCAGGATTTACCTGATGAAGTTCCTTCAGGTCAGAGTATCCGGTGATATTCAGTGCAGGGGCAGTTGCCCGGATGAATTTCGGTTTTTTCCCGTAGGTAATGCGAAAAAATCCTGTAGCGCTATTCTCAAGGAGTGATACCGGCAGTTGCATTCCGGATGCTGATGTGAGGCTTTGTGCAGGCCGGATCACGATAAGCACTCCCTGCCGGTCTCCAAAAGTTATCCTTGACAGATCTGCATGGCAGGAGACCTGGCGTCCGGTTCTGGTTTTAAGCTCACATTCAACATATTGTCTTGCCGTCAGCTCTTCGTACAACTTTTCGTGATTATCAGTATCAGTGATCCCTTGTGAGCCAAGGATTTCTGAAATGTGACGGTCAATTAACTCCTCACCGGTGTATCCGATCCAGGAAAGCAAAGTCTTATTAGCCTGCAATCCCTGGTCTGACCATATTATGACCCCTTCGGAGGCAGCCTCGGCGAGGGTTCTGTAAAGTTCCCTGGACTTTCGGAGCTCCTCTTCAGCCAGGCTTCTCTTCTGTTCTATTTTATGGCTCTGACGTGAAATTCCAAGCAAAAGGGCGAAAATGACCAGGCCAAAAATCCCGGATATGGCCAGGGCCCTGAACTCCATCCTCCGTATCTCTGTCCTGACATCTTCTACATATATTCCTGTACCGACAACCCATCCCCATGGCTCGAACAGCCTGACATAGGAGAGTTTCGGAACGATGCGGGTGGAGTCATCATTCCATTGCCACATGTACTCCACATAGCTATCACCCCGGTCGGCAACGGCCCTTACAAATTCGACAAAGATGGCCTTGCCCCCGGAATCATGAAAATCTGTCAGATCGCGGCCGTTAAGGTCAGGGCGGTAAGGGTGTGCAATCATTACAGGGTGCCTGTCCGTTATCCAGAAATAATCCTTCAGATCATCGCCGTACCTTATCGTATTTATTGCTGTCCTGGCCTGCTCCTGTGCTTCCGGCCCTGAAAGTGCACCATCTTTTTCAAGTGAATGGTAGTGCTCCAGCAGACTGTAGACTGAAGCGGTCATTTCATGAAGGAGGTCTCTTTTCCGTTCCATCATGACCTTTTCAAAGCCCGGAATCAGATAAAGGAAGATCATTCCGGCAAAAAGTATGATAGCCAGCAGGGCGGGCAGGTCTATCTTAAGCAGGAACAGATTTCTTTTTCCTTTTGCAGAGGTATCTTTCATATTGTTGTTCTAAGTGACTTTTTCATGCATCAGGTTTAACATTCTTGATTCAGTATCCAGTATGGAAAATGACGTCCTTCCGTTACCTCCCGTAACGGGGGGAAGCAGGATCATCGTCATCTCATCACCGAGAAAGATACTGTCATTCGGGACCGGATGAATGGCGCGCAGGAAGGAGAAGGGCCTGCGATGGGAAAAGTATGCAAACGGCTTGTGTGAATGGCCGGAGAGGGAGAAGTGTATCGCGTGATGACTCATGAACTTCCACAATTCACTGATATGATGCTGTTTTGCAACATGCCTTGTAGTAGAGCCGGTGAAGTCGGGGCAGATGTAATGTGAAAGAAGAAGGGTCAGGCCGTTTTCCGAAACAAGCTCATATTCAGGGATCAGATTAAGGTAAGCCATTTCCTCGTCTCCCAGGTCATTGGGATCTTCACCGTCAAATGACCACACGAGGTTTTCCGAGGCCTCTCTTCGGGCTGAGGGAGGCATTTTGAACCAGTTCTCAGGGTAACTGTATCCGTTTGACCAGGAGGGAAGCCTCCTTGCAGCAAAGAGGTCATGGTTGCCAGCCACAACCCATCGGCAGGATGAACGGATGAGAGAGACGCACTGCCTGGCACTTCTGCGGAAGTGATAGTTATAGAACCTCCGGTCATACCCTGCGATATCGCCAAGGCAGGCAATCTCATCGCACCGGTTAGTCTCCGCCATCTTCAGAACAGCTTCGAGCATTGTTACATTCTCGTGGATGTCCGTGATTAATCCGATCTTCATAACCAGTAGATGTAGAGGTATATATGCCTGATATTCATTATTTTTGCTTAATCCTCCAGGTGACGTAAACCATTGCAGCCAGAAGGAGAAGGGTAATGATGATCGCCCAGTAATTGATATCACTCGATTCAGCATACATGACATAGTCATCTGTCAGGAAATGGTTACCGGTTACCGGCCATGCCAGGGCCCCGTCATCCATAGCATAGCCGTTTGTCGATTTTAAGCTGGCAGGCATTATTATCTGCATGGTATAGTCCTGAAAATCCCACGACTTCCTGAACTTATTATCAATCAATGTCATGGCACTGTCCAGTTCCGGTTTGAATTCTGCATAAAGGCTGTCTCCAAGAACTGATGTCAGTATCCTGTCTGTATTCGCATCTTCCCCGACAAGACTGTAAAAGTCATCTTCATGAGATCGCAGGATTGCAGTTGTAAGAGAGTCTTTACCGGAGGATTCGCAAAGTGCACCTGCGTCCTCAATGAACTCCGATATAAGTGACCTGATCATCCATTGTTCGGTGTGCTGCTGTACAGAATCAATCAGGCTTCTGAGCGCGATGCTGTCCGGTCCGGTCACCAGTTCATCGCTTACCCTGTCAGGGAGCTCCAGAAAAGCGACCTCTTCCGGTTTAAGGTAGTCGGCAATGGGATAGCCGTGGAGGAGGCTTTTGTCACATTTTTCAGCAAAGTACCAGGTGGTTGTGAACCATTTGAATTTCCGGCTGAAGATTGCGGTTCTGGTAACAGAGCTGTTTTTCCCCGTATCAGCCAGGTAAGCTTCATTGATGGCATCAGCCGATTCGAACAGTTTTTCGGCAAGAATGAACCATGTAGTATCACCTTCCGCAGAGATGAACAGAGAATCCTTAAGGTTCCAGGTACTGTCCACCGGCACTTTGAAACCGGTTATGTCCGGTATCGGGGAGGAGTGTCTCATTTCTGCCTTCCTCAGTACGGAACCGTTTCGGCCTACTATGTTGGTAACTGTTGTTTCCGGGCCCTCGCATGAGATGAATGCCATGAGAAGAACCAATGTCATGGATATTTTTCTTTTCATGATGTTGGTTGTGCCTCCTTCTGCACCATTATCAATGACCAAGTTACGCAGATTTGACTGATTTGCCAGTCACTTCTCCTTTAAAGTCCCGAAAATTGAGATTATTAGTATAATTGTGAATTATTTTCACTCTTAGGAACATTTTGATGGATACCAGTTATTCAGACTTTTGTCATGCAGGTGCAAGCTTCAAGGTTGAGTACACTGCCCTGCCGGCAGGGGTGGAGCTTCTGACCGTTATTTTCACACCGCCGGAGCCGTACGATGCTCCGCCGGTTATCTTCATTCCGGGACTGGCTTCCGTTATCGAGAATTTCAGGGAGACAGTCATCGGGCTTACCAGGCACCATACGGTTTATTATGTTGAAACCAGGGAAAAAAAGAGTGCGAAGATTAGCCGGAAACACAGGTTTACTGTTGAGGATGTCACGGCTGACCTTGTTCATTTTGCGGAGATGCGGTTTCCTGCCGGTTCAGCTTATGTCATGGCGGGTTATTCACTTGGGGCAACGGCCATTGCAGAGTCTTTCCCGTTGCTTGATAACAAGCCCGAAAGAATTGTTCTTATTGAGCCCAACAGCTCCTTCCCGTTCCAGGGATGGCTGTTGTTTCTGGCCAGGGCTGCCCGGCTAGTCTATTATCCGTTAAAACCGTTTCTCAAGTGGTACCTGAGGCGTTTCCGCATCAATCTTGCAGAGGATTATGAGATGTACCGCATCAACTGCCGGATACTCGACTCAGCCGAGCCGGTGCGTACCGGAGCGGCCATCCGTCACCTGAGCGGCTACCGTATGAACGGTTGCCTGCAGGAGATTGCCGTCCCCACACTGGTTGTGGTTGCCTCAAAAGACATGTTCCACAGCCATGACGAAGGAATGGATATAGCCAGGCAGATAAGAGATGCCCGCTACATTGACCTTGCAGACAATAAAAGGACCCACAGTGCAGAGATGGGCCGGATAATAAGTGACTTTATTTCTTCTCCGGAACAAATACCATCTCAAGCAGGTCAGCGCTGGCAAGATATTTCTTAACCATCTTCTTCATATCCTTGACAGTAAGACTGTTAAGAATGTCGGCAAAGTTTTTGTCATCATTGTTGTCAATCGCGTAGACATAATAGCCGTAGACCATGCTTCCCCAGTAGCTGTTGTGCTCCTTACTCTCCTCCCGGGTTTTGAGCAAATTGCTTACTGTCTTATCAAGATCTGTCTGAGAGGGACCTTTTGAGGCAATCTCCTGTAGTTCACGGTAGATTATCTCTTTCAGTGACGAAGCTCTCTCAGGGTCACATTCAAATAAAACAAGCAAATCAGCTTTTTCAACCGGTCTCTTATGCGAGGTTGCGCTGGTGCTGACACCGTATGTTCCACCCTCATCCTCTCTGACTTTCTCGGTATATACCAGGTCAAGAATACCCTTAAGAACATCCATCATCAGGTTGTTTTTGGGGTTAAACTTCAGATTGGCGGAATAGCTCATAATCACCGTTGCCTTAGGCACGGCAAGCGGGATCGGGATCTCTTTGCGGACAGTTCCTTCAGGCTGACTTACCCCGTTGTCTTTCCACGTTTCGGGCTGGTACTTCGAGGGCAGTGAACCGATATACTTCTCGGCCATCTTTTGCGCTTCCGATTCTTCAACATTCCCCGTAATTATGAAGGTAAAGTCCGATGCATCATCGAATGCTGTTGCATAAATATGATTTACATCTTCATAACTGACCATTTTCATCGTTTCAGGTGTCATGATGAATGTGCGGGGGTGGTAGTCTGTCATGTTCATTGAGACGGAGTCAGACATGATCTTGTTGGGGGTCTTCTGCATCGCGGTGACAAAGGCTGTAAATCGGCCCATTATAGCGTCATAGGCTTCCTTGTTGAAGTTGGGCTTTGCAAAACGGAGGTAGAGGAGCTGCATCATGGTCTCAAAGTCCTTTGGTGTTGATGAGCCTGAGATTGTCTGCATGGTCTCCTGCAATCCGAGCGATACTGAGGCTTTCTTACCGGCCAGCATTTTTGTCAGTGCTACGTTATCAAATTGACCGGCTCCGTACATCGAAATGATCTGCGGGAACAGCGTAAGTGACGGTACGAGTGAGTCGGGATAAAGCGATGAACCGCCATAGGCGAATCCTGAAATGGTTACATTATCCTTTTCATAGTCGGCATGCCTGAATACGACCTTAGCTCCATTGGAAAGGGTCCACTCCGTTGCACTGAACTGCGGCAGGGCAACGCTCTTTACCACCTTAGCCCCGGGGAGGGCTTCTCCAATGAGGTCTGATCCGCCGGTGATGTCTTCGTAAGGTTTGATATCAGCTGCCCTCACCTTGCTGAGAATGGCCAATGCCTCCGTTTCTGACAGATGATCCCTGTCATCAGGTCCCTGAACAATAATGAAGCTGTTGTCGTCAGTAATGAGACCCTGAAGTTTCCCGGTAACCTCCTCAAGTGTAATCAGCGGAAGGATCTCCTTGTAATATTCATACTGGAGATCCATTGAAGGAATGGGCTCACCTGTCAGGTAATGGTTCCTGATTTGTACGGCCCAGCTGTCATTTCTGATCTTGTCTTTTTGCTTGTACCTGTTCTCGAAACTGGCAAGCATGTTTGATTTTGCTCTGTCAAGTTCACCTTTGGTAAAGCCGTGCCTCTTCACTCTCTCAAGTTCAGTCAGGGCTGCCTCAAAAGCTTTGCTCTCTTCGTCATCGCGGACTGCTGCATCGAGACTCAGGGCATTGTAGTTCCTTGCGAGGAACGAATCGTAGCTGAGGGATCCGGTTATGAAAGGAGGAGTTCCCTTCTGGACAATCTCGTTGAAACGGCTGCGCATCATACTGTTCATCAGGGCAACAACATAGCCGTCACGGATATAGTCCATATCCCGGGCCAGGGTGTCAGGGCGAGGATCAATAATGATCATGCCCACCGACGTTTCTGATGCCTCCGGGTCAGTGATCAGAAGATACCTTGTGCCTGATTTCGGGACAAGAAAATTCAGGGGCCTGGGGATAGGATTTTCAACTGCCGGTATTGATGAGAAGATCTTCCTTATCTTGCCTTCGACATCATCAACGTCAATGTCACCCACTACGGCTATGGCCTGAAGATCGGTGCGGTACCAGTCGTGGTAGAATTCGCGCAGGGTTTCAGGACTGAAGTTTTTAATCACCGCGGTATCTCCTATGATATCTCTGACAGCATACTGTGTACCTTCGAACAGCACCGGCAGCATCTTTGTCATCATTCTCCTTGAAGCATTGCTGCCCTGACGCCACTCTTCAACTATTACGCCTCTCTCTTTGTTCATCTCCTCTTCAGAGAGAGTAAGGAAGTCAGACCAGTCGGCGAGTATCAGCAGACAGGTATCGACCAGACCCGGTTTATCCACCGGCACATCGCTGAGGTTATAAACTGTCTCATCCCAGCTTGTATATGCATTTATGTTACGGCCGAATGCCACACCGTGGCGCTCCAGCGTGTTGAGCAGGTTTTTATCCGGGAAGTGCTCCGTTCCGTTGAAAGCCATGTGCTCAAGGAAATGAGCCAGTCCGTTCTGATTGTCTTTCTCAAGGACGGCTCCCACATTCTGGATTATGTAGTAGCTGGCTCTGCCGGCAGGCTCGGTGTTATGCCTGATGTAGTAGGTGAGACCGTTGTCAAGTTTGCCTATGCGGTAGGCGGGATCAACCGGAACTGTTTTGTCGGTTGCGGGTTGTGCCGTTGCGAGAATAGTCAAGGCAACAAGCAATGAGAGAACAAGAAATCTTTTCATGATCATTTTTTGTTTGTTAGTATTGAAAGACACTGACTTGACTTATGCATGCCAAAATTAGACAAAAAAACCATCACTGAGGATGGTTTTGCCTGTCTTATTTTCCGGAAATATTTTCAGAACAATCCGTGCAGCTCTGCATTTATTTTGTCAATCACCTCGCTCAGGTGCTCTTTGTTTTCAGGGAAGTCATAATAGTCGGCCTCAAGTATAAGCAGCCTGCCCAGCTTGTATGATTCGATCCAGGCCTCATAGCGCTCGTTGAGGCGTTTGAGGTAGTCAATCCTGATTGAGCTTTCATATTCCCGTCCGCGTTTCTGTATCTGGCTGACAAGAGTTGGCACTGAGGCCCTGAGATAGAGAAGCAGGTCAGGCGGTTCAACCAGTGAACTCATCAGTTTGAATAGCGTGAAATAGTTTTCAAAGTCGCGTGTCGACATCAATCCCATTGCATGGAGGTTGGGAGCGAAAATATATGCGTCTTCGTATATCGTGCGGTCCTGTACAATCGTGTTCTTTGCCTTTTTGATTTCAAGCACCTGGCTGAAGCGTGAGTTCAGGAAGTAAATCTGGAGGTTGAATGACCACCTCTGCATGTCCTCATAGAAATCGTTGAGATATGGATTGTCATCAACGTCCTCGTAATGAGCCTGCCAGCCGTAGTGTTTGGAGAGCAGTCCGGCCAGAGTTGTCTTGCCTGATCCGATGTTGCCTGCAATTGCTATATGCATAAAAATAACGGTTTAAATCTGAGTTTAAATATAGGAAAAAGGGGGGGAGATGTTCAGTCTGTTGATAAAAAGATTTCAGTGACCGGCGCTTTTCAGGACGCTCTCGACATACTCCCTGCCGTTTGAAAGTCTCGGCATTTTGTTCTGTCCGCCCAGCTTGTCCCTTTCCCTGAACCATTTATAAAAAGTACCCTTTGGTACAACCCTTACTATAGGTCTTCCGAGAGTCAGGTCCCTGTATCTTTTGGCCTCATAGTCGGAGTTAAGCGACTTGAGAGTGGTGTCAAGCATCTCAATGAATTGGTCGAGGTCATTTGGTTCCATGTCAAATTCAATCACCCATTCATGTGCGCCCCGGGTGTCGGTTCCCATATATACCGGACCTGCGGTATATTCGCTGATATGTGCCCCCGTACCGAGGCAGGCTGCCTCAAGTGCCTTCTCGGCATTGTCAATGATCACCTCCTCGCCGAAGGCATTGATGAAGTGTTTTGTCCGCCCCGTTATTTTTATCTTATGTGGAAAGAGGCTTGTGAATTCGACCGTATCACCGATGGTGTATCTCCACAGGCCGCAGTCGGTTGAGATTACAATGGCATAATTCACCCCTTTTTCAACCTCACCGATGGTAAGCGTCCGCGGATTGTCAGAACCGGCTTCCTCTGCCGGAATGAATTCGTAATAGACTCCGTAATCGAGCATCAGCAGCATCGAACTGTCAGAGAGGTCATCCTGTATGGCGAAGAAGCCCTCGGAGGCATTATATGTCTCCATGTAATTCATCTTTGGGTCAGGCAGGAGCTTCCTGTATTGTTCGCGGTATGGGGTAAAGTTAATGCCGCCGTGGAAGAAGACCTCGAGGTTAGGCCATACCTGGTGAAGGTTTTCCTTTCCCGTAGCCCGGAGGATATGCCTTATCATAACGAGGTTCCATGAGGGCACCCCGGAGATGCTCGTGATGTTCATATTCACCGTTGTTTCGGTGATCATGCGCATCTTCTCCTCAAAGTCCTCGATCAATGCTATCCTGGCTGGCGGAGTGCGTATCAGGTCAGCATATCCGGGAGCATTTTCAATCAGGATGGCAGAGAGGTCTCCATATAAAGAATTGTTGCTGAAGTTGTTGATCTGATGACTTCCTCCAAGGGTCAGCCCTTTGCCCAGAAATACTTTCGTTGCAGGATTGAGTGCGGTGTAGAGCACCAGGCAGTCTTTTGCCCCCCGGTAATGTGTTCCTTCCAGGGATTCCTTCGAGACGGGAATGAACTTGCTTTTCGTGCTGGTTGTCCCTGATGATTTGGCAAACCACTTCATCTCTCCGGGCCAGAGCAGGTTTTTTTCTCCGGCCCTGAGCCTTTCCACCCAGGGGATCAGCTCCTCGTAGGTCTGAAGGGGAACGTTGTTGCAGAACTGTTCGTGACCGGAAATTGATGCATACCCGTGTTCCCTTCCCCAAACGGTCTCAGCGCTCTGGGCCAGAAGTTTGGTCAGAACCTCCGCCTGGCTCTCCGCAGGGTATTTCCTGAAAAGATCAATCTGGGACAGTCTTTTTGCGTTTATCCACTTGATGAATGAAGGGATGAAGGGCATAGGCCGTATTTTGTTTCAAAGATAATTAAAGCCTCTCCAAATTTATCTGAAAATATCATTCAGGACCTGAAGTGAACGTATCTGTCTTATTCCGGTGAGGTGAAGATTGTAGTACTTCAGTATCCTCGCAAGGAGTTCAGTACGTTCTTCACCTGACAGGTGCAAAGAGGCAACCTCTTCAGCCGGCATCTGCAGCAGGCGGTTGAGAATTCCGGCGCTGTGCGGGTCAAGAAAGTCGGCATGCATTGGCTGCTGTGCGGTGAACTGTCCGGTGAGCATGTCAAAATAACACTCTTTCAGGGCGGTGGGAGACGGACCAATTCCGGCATAGGCCATGAAAGCCACGAGGAACCACAGGTGGAAGTTGCTTATGCCGGCTGTCATTCCGTCAAGAGTGATGACAGATGATTCTATGAAGTCGTAAAGCATCCTGTTTGCGTCTTCCTCCCTTATGATATTGTAAAGCACCTCGCTGATAAACAATGCGACGGAGGTCCGGTAGATATCACCGGGGGTGGTTTTCGGTATAAAGGCAAGGCTCATCTCCTTCAGGTTATGGAGTTCCCTGTTCTCGTAATGGTACAGCTCGGTGTTGAAGATATTCAGAGGCTGGAAATAGGTGAACCTGGCACCTCCCTTTTTTGACGATATGCCCTTGACCATTACAGAGAGCCTTCCGTACTCCCGGGTATAAAAATGTGCAATCAGGGAGTTGTCGGAGTACCTGACGTGATGGATCAGTATGGCTTTGGTTTTTACCAGCATATGGTGGAGCGCTTTTCCAAATGTATTAAAGTTTACTGACAGCTGGCTTAAACAGAGCATTGTTAAATTTGTATCTTTACCCGTCAATTTCAGAAAATGGATTCAAGATCAAAGGATCAGCTGCTCAGGCGCATCGCCCGGCTTGCCCGCCAGAACAAGGAGCTTGAGGAGCAGGTGAAGAAACTTGAGAGGGAGAAGGGGAAGATCCTGGAAATGAACGAAAGGTACAGGGCTCTCATCGAAAGGAATGAGTTGCCGGAGGCAAGGGCAATAGAGGAGGAGAAGGCTTTCCGGTACAACATGGTCACGGTCCTCTTCGCCGATATCCACGGCTTTTCGAGGCTTGTTGAGGATATGGACTCTGCACGGGTGATGGATGAGCTTGATGAGATCTTTTACGAATTTGACAAGATAATCGGGAAATATCATGTTGAGAAAATCAGGACCATCGGTGACACCCTGATGTGTGCCGGCGGGATTCCTGCCAAGAACATTACCAACCCCGTTGAGGTTGTCATGGCTGCAGTTGAGCTCAGGCATTTTATGAAGGAATATGAAGCGAGGAAGAGGGTTGACGAAAGGATATGGAATCTGAAGGTAGGCATCCACACAGGTCCGGTCACTGCATCCATATCAGGGAAGAGCAGGCTGTCATACGACATCAAGGGGAGGGCCGTCAACACTGCAAGCCGCATTGAAGCTGTCTCGGATAAGGATTCGATTCTAATATCAGTCATGACCTACGAGCTTGTAAAGGAGTTCTTCAACTGTGAGTATATCGGCAAGCTGCCTGTGAAGTATACCGGCAGCATACAGATGTACCAGGTTAAGGGTCTGCTGCCTGCATTGTCCGTTGACGGACTGGGATTTAGGCCGAACGAGGCATTCAAGGTGAAGTTCGGACTTATCCAGTTCACTGACATACAGGAGGTTATCCTTGACAAGCTTGAGAAGGAGTTACCTGACTTTCTCTTCTATCATAATGTAAAGCACACAGTTGATGTTGTGACGGAGGTGGAACTGATAGGATGGGCTGAAGGGTGTAACGATGAGGAGATACTGTTGCTGAAGACTGCTGCTCTCTTTCACGATGCCGGGCACACGGTTTCATATGATGACCATGAGTATCAGGGTACGCTCCTGGCCCGGGAGATGCTTCCCGGATACGGTTATACCGATCAACAGATTGACCGGATCAGCAGGATTATCATGTCTACCAAGCTGCCACCCAGGCCTTCCGACCTGCTTGAACAGATCATCTGTGATTCCGACCTTGATTATCTTGGACGAAGCGATTTCATCCCCGTATCAAATACTCTTTTTGAAGAGCTGAAGGCTCAGAATAAGATCACAAGCCTGAATGACTGGAACAGGATGCAGGTGAAGTTCATTTCCGGTCACCAGTATTTCACTGCCACCGCACGCAGTCTCAGGGAGGTGAATAAAAAGCTGCAGATAGAGCGTATTCAAAGCCTTATAACTGCCGTCTGATCACCTGATTAAAAGCATTTTGGTCTCCTGATTACCAGATCACCAGCATCCTGGTTACTGCTGATTTCCAGCATTGTGATTTTGCCGGTTACCTGATCACCAGCATCCTGGTTACCGCTGATTTCCAGCATTATGATTTTGCCGATTACCTGATCACCAGCATCTTGGTCACCTTGGCAAGGCTGCCGTCTTCATTGGTGCAGAATACCAGGTAAACGCCGGTGGCAACTCTTGCCGACCGGTAATTGCGAAGGTCCCAGGTCACCTGCCCCCCAAGGGATGTGGTCTCATACACAAGGTTGCCGCTTACATCCGTGATCTTTACCGATGAGTTTTCCACGAGGCCGGTAACGGTAACCACCCCCTCAAAATCCTCCCTGACGGGATTTGGAAAAACATATATTCCTGAATAGTCTTCCTTTCCCGCGGTGGCGTCGCCGCGGAAAGAGACGATTCCTTCCGAAGTGCCGAACCACACCTCACCAGTTATGCCGTTCACGGCTATCTTCACGAGGTTATCAGACAGCATGGGGCTGTTTGTGCTGTTGAAGTGGATCAGCTCCTCCTTGCCATCGTATGACATCAGGTATGCACCGGAGCTCATTGTCCCGAACCATTTTCTGTTGGCCCCGTCAACGGCAATGGTGGTTACCGTCTCCGTTCCAAGAAGGTAATCAGCCAGGCCGGAGCCGTCATTTCTCGGGATTTTTATCCTGGAGGCTGTCATTCCGCCGGTGAAAACTCTTCCCGGATTGTAATAAACTGCCGGCCCCATGTCGGATCCTACCCAGATGTTTCCGTCATGGTCCGAAGCTATTGAGAACAGGTTATTCATCACGTGGCCTTCGGTGTCTTCAACCTGGAGCCTCAGGTACCTGTCGTCTGAAGTTGTTCCGGGGGTTCCTGCCGGATCATAAACAAGCAGTCCGTAACCGCGGGGCAGCAATACCCATATGAAGCCATTTCTGTCGATGATCATGTCGCCTGCCACCGGTACGTTCAGGTTCAGTGACGGTGTGATCCAGTTGCCGTCGGGGGTTAGTGCCTTAAGGTTGCCCGGCACACCTGACTGTGTCATCCAAAGGTTTCCCGACACGTCATATGCCAGGCCGCATATCCTGGTGTAATTTTCCCCCGGCCTGATGCTGCTCAGGGGGGAGTTATACTGGTTATAGTTATTTACCACTTCGCCGTCCCTGAATTCGTATAGGCCGTTTCCCCATGACGAAACGAAGAAATGGCTTTCATCGTCCGGGTCAGCGACGACCCGCATCGCGTCCCTGTCGGCTGTCTCATATAAAATGAGGCTCTGCCAGGAGTCTCCTTTGCCGGTGAAGATCTGCAGGGGCCGGTAGACATTGCCCCATGCATTGTCAACGGTTCCTCCGGTAACATAGAAATTGTCTCCCGCAAAATGGATATCTGCGACATTGTTGGTATATGGTCCTGCGATGGTGTGATTGCTGAATTTAATATTGTCTTCAGTGGAAACAAGTCCGACCGAGGCATCGGCAATCCAGAGGCTCTGACTGTGTTTTAATACACCGAGCGGATTGGCAGAGGCCCAGCCATATCCCGTGATCTCCCCTGTTACTGCACCCTGGGATGAGAGTGACATTACTTTTGAGGCCATCGAGACATAGACGGCAGTGCCGTCACCATCAAGCGACCTGATGCTTCCTTCCGGTGCTTCAATGATGAGGGTGGCACTCTGACCCGGGATGATCCGGAACAGGGAGTCCTGAGATGACGGTACTGCAGGTTTGCTAATGAAAAGTGCTGATCCGGCAGCAGCTATGTTATCATATTTTGATCCCGGTGACGGCAGGCCCTCCAGCTGCTCCCAGTTACCAAAATATGAGAGACCCTGCTGGCTGAGTGGTGCATAAAATACTCCTTTTGCCGTGGCTGCGTAGACACGGTCATTCATGATCACTGTTTCACGGACCTCGTTTGTTTCCCCGTCAGGACCGGGTTTCCAGGTATCAGCCACATATCTCCCCCTGACGTCGATCACTACGATGCCGAAGCTTCCTGACAGGAGGGCGCGGCTGCCTGAGGTGGTGACACCGTAGATCTCCTTGAGCCCGGGGATGTATTTGTTTTTTATGTCAGGAATATTGGTAATGATGCCTTTCCTGACGAGGTCAATCCCGGTGTTGTTATATACGATGATCAGGGTCTCTTCATCATCGCACCATCCGAGCAGGCTTATGGCTGTTTCATTCAGTCCTGACACCCTTGAGAGGGCTGATGATGACCTGCTGTTCAGGTCATACACAAGTACTGATGCGCCGGCGGAAGAATAAACCTTGTCTTTCCCTGCAGCAAGGGAATAGGATGAACTGTACGAGAGCTGGTCATTCCATGATCCAACGGCTCCCTGTCCGCAGAGGAGAATCGTTGTTGCCAGTGCTGCTGTCAATGAAATGATCCGCTTCATAATTCCCTAATCCTCAAAAAAGGGATTGATTGTCATACATTCCTGTCAGTCAGGAATTCAAGCAGTTTTCTCATTGCCCTTGCCCGGTGGGAGATCTTGTTCTTTTCCGCAAGGGGGATCTCTGCAAATGTAAGGTCATATCCCTCTGCCAGGAAGACAGGGTCATAGCCAAAACCTCCGTTTCCCCTCCTCTCTCTGGTGATCTCACCCTCCACCGTTCCTTCAAAAAGATATTCGCTGCCGTCAAGTATCAGGGCAATGACTGTCCTGAACCTGGCAAGCCTGTTTTCAGCGCCTTCCATCTCCCCGAGGAGCTTTGTGATATTGTCATCAAAGCTTCTCCCTTCACCTGAGTATCTTGCCGAATATACACCCGGAGCTCCTCCGAGAGCGTCAACCTCCAGTCCGGTGTCATCTGCAAAGACATTCATCCCTGTTCTGTCATGAACATACTTCGCCTTGAAGAGGGCGTTTTCAGCAAGCGTCTCCGCATCCTCGGGTATATCCCCGGTAATGTTCACATCAGAGAGGCCAAGTATTTTGAAATTGTCATCGAGGAGATCACTTATCTCTCTGATCTTATGCTTATTGTTTGTGGCGAATACAAGTTCCATTGTGTGGTCGGATAGATGGCAAAATTAATCAATGCATCCGGACAGGACTGAGGTTAGATAACAAAACAGTGAAATATTAGTTTATTTTTGTATAGATCAGTCTTATTTAATCCGGTATGGCTATAAGTTTCTTCCGCGGTGTTGTGCTGTTCTTCCTCCTTACAGGTTTTGGATTCTGCATGGAGTCTGTTTATTCAGCCCCGGAACGGAATGTGGATGTGCCGGATGGAGGGAAGATTACCGGAGTTCATCTGTATCGTACCGGTGAGAAGATTGATGCCTCGGATACGATGCCTGTTCTCAGGTATCATGAAGGTATTGTATTCAGGATGGAGAAGGGGCCAGCCACTGAATATTCCTTTTACATGAAGGGACCGGATGAGGAGTGGACCACCTGGAATGACCGCAGCTACAAGGAATATACAAACCTTGGGCGCGGGAAATATACCTTTATGTACCGTTACCGGATCGGCGGCGGTGAAACGGCCGGTGAGGGCTCATTCACCTTTAGGGTAAAGTCTCCCTGGTACTTCTCGCCCCTGGCATGGATCATATATCCTTTTCTGTTTGTTCTGGCAGCGATGATGATCCGTGTACGCACACACCGTCTGTTCATGGAGAGGCAGAAGAGGCTTGAGGAGCTCATTGCGGAGCGTACCGAAGAGTTGCAGCATGAAAAGGAGAAGTCGGATAATCTCCTGGCAAATATGCTGCCCAAAGGCACTGCCGAAGAGATAATGTCAAAGGGAAAGGCGGCAAAGACAAAATACAATTTTGTCACAGTCCTCTTTTCCGATATACAGGGGTTCACCAAGATTGCCGAAGAGATGAACCCGGAGGTTTTGATTGATGAGCTTGACCGCTTCTTCTTTCACTTTGATTCCCTTGCTGAGAAATACAGGATTGAAAAGATAAAGACGATAGGCGATGCCTATATGTGCGCCGGCGGGATACCGGAAAAGAACAGGACCAATCCCGTCGAGGTTGTGCTTGCTGCCCTGGAGATGCAGAAATACATGCAGTTCATGAAGAATGACCCTGCGAAGACAGCGGCACGGTTCTGGGATATAAGGATCGGCATTCATACCGGAACAGTCATTGCGGGGGTTGTCGGGCATAAGAAGATAACGTATGACATCTGGGGAGACACTGTGAATACGGCCAGCAGGATGGAGTCTTCAGGAGAGCCCGGGAGGATCAATATCTCAGGCACCACCTATGAGTTCGTGAAGGAATATTTCATATGTGATTACCGTGGAAGGATGCCGGTCAAGTACAAGGGCGACCTCGACATGTATTTTGTCACGGGAATACGGCCTGACCTGCGTGAGCCTGACGGGTCTCCCAACAGGAAATTCTTTACGAAGATCGAGATGATAAGGATTCTCGATGTGGAGGAGCATGTTTTTACCAAGTATTCAGAGATAGCGTCTCCGGATCTCTTCTTCCACAATGTTGAGTACGTACGGAGCGTTTGTCTTCAGGCTGACCTCCTCGCCAGGGCTGAGAAACTTGAGGATCAGGATTATATTCATCTCAGGCTGGCGTCGGTATTCATCTTTTTCGGGTATGCCTTTGACTATAATGAGCCTGATGCTGCAGCCAGGAAAAGGGCCGGGGAAGTACTCTCGGTCTATGGTTTCGGACCGCAGACTCTTGATGCAGTTACGAACCTGATCAGCTCGGCATACACGCCTGAACAGGAGAGTGCCGCTGGAAGGGTATTGCATGACGCAGTGTATGATTTTACCGGCAGAATTGACTTCGTGACAATGGTTGACCGGCTTTACAGGGAGGAGATGGCTTACGGAAAAATAGCTGACCCCAAAATATGGTTCAGGAATATGGCCGCAAAAATTGAAGAAAATCAGTTTCTTACGGAGACAGCCCGTAAACTGAGGTCAGTTTCTCATCAGGAGCAAATCATTGCTCTTCAGTCTTTTGCCGGCGACAGGCTCAACAATATTTAAAATCATTTGGTACTTTGGTATTAAAGAGTACATTTGAAAAATCCTAATACAGTAATCATGGTTAATTTAGACTGGAACAATCTGCCTTTTGGCTATATCAGGACTGACCACAATGTCAGATGCTACTTCAGGAACGGACAGTGGAGTAAGCCTGAAGTAACTGATTCAGAGTATATTAATGTTCATATGGCCGCTACCGGACTTCATTACGGGCAGGAGGCCTTTGAGGGGCTCAAGGCTTACAGGGGTCGTGACGGAAAGGTGAGGTTATTCAGGTGGGATGAGAATGCAAAGCGATTGATCTCTTCCGCAAAGGGAGTGATCATGGAGCCGGTTCCCATGGAGCTGTTCAGGGAGGCGGTGTTCATGGCTGTGAGGCTCAATGAGAAGTTTGTTCCCCCTCACGGATCAGGCGCATCGCTGTATGTCAGGCCTCTGCTTTTTGGCAGCGGCGCTGAGGTCGGTGTCAAGCCGGCATCAGAATATACATTCCTGGTTTTTGTGACGCCGGTAGGTCCCTACTTCAAGGGTGGAGTTAAGCCCGTCAATATGATGATATGCCGGGATGTTGACCGCGCCGCACCGCTCGGCACGGGAAACATAAAGGTCGGAGGAAACTATGCCGCCAGCCTCAGGGCGATAGTCAAGGCCCGTGACGGAGGGTATGGCAATGCGCTCTTCCTTGATGCTCTGGAAAAGAAGTATATCGATGAATGTGGACCGGCGAACTTCTTCGGCATAAAGAACAACACATACGTAACCCCGCTGTCGACGTCGATCCTTCCTTCAATAACCAACAAGAGCCTTATAGCGATAGCTGAAAAGATGGGGATAAAAACCGAGCGACGGAGGATTGCGGTTGAGGAGCTTGAGGAGTTCGAGGAGACCGGCGCATGCGGGACCGCCGCTGTGATAAGCCCCATTGCGAAGATTGTCGATCCAGATACCGGCAAGATCTATGAATACTGCAAGGACGGCAAACCGGGGCCTGTGTCAATGAAGCTTTTCAATAAACTGATAGGAATTCAGTACGGGGACGAACCTGATGAATTCGGGTGGATGACCGTTGTTGAGGGCTGACCCTGTTTTCAGGCATTTCCTGTAATCCGGGCATGTTTTGAAAAAATCGCCGGCCGGTTGAAGGATTTGGCGGTTTGTGTGCTATTTTTGACGCAAAGTTTTGGCAGTGGCAAAAACAGTCGGTGGAATATCCAGGTACAGATTAGGCAGTTCTTATTTAACGCTTGTAGTGAGTGTATCACTGGTACTGTTTCTGCTCGGAATCCTTGGTATGGTCCTCATCAATGCCCGGCAGCTTTCAGATTATTTCCGTGAGAGCCTCTCTTTCACCATAATGCTCAAGGAGGATGCACGCGAGGCGGATATAAGGATGCTTCAGAAGGAGCTGGATGCCAAGGCCTATGTGAAGCAGACCGAGTATGTCTCAAAAGATCAGGCTGCCGTTAAGCTTAGCGAGGAGCTTGGAGAGGACTTTCTGGATTTCCTGGGGTACAACCCTCTCATGCCAACCATTGACGTTTACCTCCTGGCTGATTATACGCATCCTGACAGTGTAATCAAACTGGAGAAGATCATATCCGAGTATCCGGTTGTTGATGAGGTTTATTATCAGGAATCAATTCTGAACCTGATAAATGACAATGTAAAGAAAATAAGCGCTTTCCTTTTAGTGATCAGCGCATTGCTCTTTCTGATAGCACTGACGATCATTAACAATACCATCCGGCTTTCAATCTACTCCAAGAGGTTCCTGATAAATACAATGCAGCTCATCGGTGCCAACAGGTCGTTTATCAGGAAGCCATTCCTTCTGAAAAGCCTCTTCTTCGGTTTCCTGGCTGCCCTGATAGCCATCGGTTTGCTGATGGGCCTTATGTACCTGATTGAGAAGGAGTTTTTCACTCTGTTCACTTATGAAAATATAAACTTGTTCCTGTTTTTGTGCCTGGCGCTGGTACTGGCGGGAGTGGTTATCAATGCCGTTTCGACTTTTTTTGCCGTGAACAGGTATCTCGGCATACACGAGGATAAACTATACTATTAGAAAAAAATGGCCGCTAAAAAGGAAGATGACAAAAAGCCCGGTTTTGCCCTGGGGAGGGAGAACTACAAACTTATGGCAATTGGATTTGCCATTATCATTGTGGGATTTATTCTCATGGCCGGAGGAAGATCTGATGACCCTAAAGTATTCTCGGAGGATATCTTCAGTTTTCGCAGGATTACTGTAGCTCCTCTGGTGGTTCTGGCCGGTTTCATTTTTGAGATTTACGCAATAATGAAGAGACCCAGGGAGTAACTCTTTTATTAATTGGAATCGGATAGCAGAGAATGAATTGGTATGAAGCCCTGATCTTCGGACTGGTACAGGGATTGACTGAGTTTTTGCCGGTCAGCAGCGACGGGCATCTTGAGATCGTTAAATATTTGTTTGGCGGGATAGAAGAGAGCTTTCTTTTTTCTGTTGCAGTGCACGGAGCAACAGTATTAAGCATCATTGTCGTCTTCTGGAAGGAGATCATGAAACTGCTTGGTGGTGTTTTCAAATTTGCAATGAATGAGGAGACCGTATATGCCCTTAAGATTGTTGTTTCAATGATTCCTGTGGCAATTGTCGGGTTTACCTTGAAAGATGAGGTGGAAGCGCTGTTTGTTGCGGACATGGATATCACCGGATCATTTTTGCTTGTAACTGCACTGTTTCTTGCCGTAGGACACTTCGTCAGGAAAAGGGATAAGCCGATAACCTACGGGGGAGCTTTCCTGATGGGTATAGCACAGGCACTTGCCGTTCTTCCGGGATTATCGAGGTCAGGCTCGACCATTTCCACGGGACTGATGCTGGGAAACAGCAAAAATGAACTGGCCCGTTTCTCCTTCCTGATGGTTATTGTTCCGATCATCGGGGCTAATTTTGTACAGGTAATCTCCTCAGAGACTGCGGCAGTAAATGTTGTTCTGTTCCCTCTTGTCATTGCATTTGTTGCTGCCTTTGTGTCAGGTTACGTGGCCTGCCGCTGGATGATAAACATAGTCAGGAAGGGCAAGCTGGGATGGTTTGCACTGTACTGCCTCGTTGTAGGACTGTCACTTATAATATTTGCCTGAGAGTGTTGAAGAACTGCTCTGATTTTGAAGAAGGTGAGATCCTGCTGCTTCAGAAGCCGCTCTACTGGACGTCATTTGACCTGGTCAACAAGGTCAAGCTAACAATCAGGCATCACTGCGGCCTCAAAAAGCTCAAGGTGGGTCACGCGGGAACACTTGATCCGCTGGCGACGGGGCTGATGATTGTATGCACGGGGAGGGCAACCAAAAAGATTGATGAGTTCAGGGACCTGGACAAGGAGTACACCGCTGTCATCAGGTTCGGGCAGACGACGCCATCGTTTGATCTGGAGAGTGATGTGGACAGGGAGTATCCGGCGAGTCATATCAATGAAGGGCTTGTTGCGGAGAAGCTGGAAAGTTTTTTAGGTGAGCAGTACCAGGAGCCTCCTCTTTTTTCTGCAAAGTTTGTTGACGGGAAGAGGGCTTACGAGCTGGCAAGGAAGAAGATAGAGAAGAAGCTCGACGAGGTGAAGGTTTTTTTCCGCGAGATTGAACTGCTAGATTTCAGGGAAAATGAGGCGAAGATCAGGATTGTTTGTAGCAAAGGCACGTACATCAGGGCCTTCGCCCGTGACCTGGGAGTTGCCCTTGGCAGCGGAGCACATCTGAGAGCTCTGGTGAGGAACGCCATAGGGGAATTTCGTGTTGAAAAGGCGCTTACCATAGAAGAATTGAAATATATTCTGGAAAATTTGAAACAAACTGATATTTCGATCGTATAAATATTCTTGCACTAATCTGAATTGGATCATGAAACTATCTCAATTTAAGTACACACTACCCCAGGAGCTGATCGCACTTTATCCTTCCAAAAACAGAGATGAGTCGAGGTTGATGATTGTGCACCGTGATACCGGAGTGATTGAACATAAGGTATTTAAGGATATTGTAGATTATTTCAGGGAACGAGACGTGCTGGTATTCAACAACACGAAAGTTTTTCCCGCCAGGTTATACGGCAACAAGGAGAAGACGGGGGCCGAGATAGAAGTTTTTCTGCTCCGTGAGCTGAACCGTGAGCAAAGACTGTGGGATGTCCTGGTTGATCCTGCCAGGAAGATCAGGATTGGCAACAAGCTATACTTTGGTGAGGATGATCTGCTGGTTGCGGAGGTCATTGATAACACCACGTCAAGGGGCAGGACGCTGAGGTTTCTCTTTGACGGAACCTATGAGGAATTCAAGGAGACGCTTTATTCACTCGGTGAGACGCCTCTGCCTAAATTCATCAACAGGCCTGTTGAGCCGGAGGACAATGAGAGGTATCAGACAATATTTGCAAAGCATGAGGGTGCCGTAGCTGCTCCCACGGCCGGACTGCATTTCAGCAGGGAGCTGCTTAAGAGGCTTGAGATAGTGGGTGTTGAGTTTGCCGAGATCACCCTTCACGTGGGACTGGGCAATTTCCGGACCGTTGATGTGGAGGATCTGACCAAGCACAAGGTTGATTCGGAGAGGATATTGATTTCCGAAGAGGCCTCTGTGCTCATCAACAAGGCCAAGGAGCGTCGGAGCAGGATATGTGCGGTGGGAACGACGGTCATCCGCACGCTGGAAAGTTCAGTTTCGACATCAGGGATGGTCAAGCCGTTCAACGGGTGGACTAACAAATTCATTTTTCCGCCTTATGAATTTAAGGTCCCTGACATGCTGGTGAGCAATTTTCATCTGCCCTATTCCACTCTGCTGATGATGGTTTCCGCCTTCGCCGGATACAATCTGCTTTTTGAGGCATATCGCACTGCGGTCAAGGAAAAATACAGGTTCGGAACATATGGAGATGCCATGCTGATTCTTTAGGATCAGGCCTCCTTTTGTGTTGATAAACATTAGACAATGTGTATAAATCGTGCCGGCAAAAAGTGCCGGCACGTTTATTTTATGTGAACTTCACGCAATTACACCTGAAAAATGTCCGTTTATTAGGCAACCATTTGTGCATTTAATGAGTATAAGTATCAGGCAGCAGTTGAAGCTCCCACAAATATTACCTGTAGAATGTTAAGAAACAGAAAGGCAATACTGCCATTCCTGGTAGTGATTTTCACTTTTCTATTTGATATTTCTGTATCATCTCAGTGCGGTGCCGGGAAGATCTCGCAGGTAGTGCAGGGGTTTGGGTCAATTCTGACTGTGAATTCAGCTTTCTCTAACGGACCCTATTCTCTTGGCGCACCTAATGGGATGGGAGCAAATTTTTCTTCAGGAGGTCAGTTTATTGTTATTGATTTAATTGACACTGTAAGGGCTGGTCAGTCATATTCAATCACATGGAGACAGTATCCCGGGGAGGGAGGTACCTCTGTCCTGAACTGGAGTGAGTCTTTGGATGGTATTACATTCACTGTACACCCATCAAGCGGAATAGGGACTACCAATGAAAGATATTTTAATACAGACATTATTGCCGTTTCAGATACCCGCTATATCAGGATCTTTACCACGACAACAGCTGACCTGAATATAGATGCTGTCTCATATACAGCAACTAAATGTTTTACAGATCCATGTGGTGCTGGCCTGACTGCCGTTTTAATTTCTGGCAATGGTTACTATACTGTGCAATCATCAGTTTCGAATCCCGCCAATGTAAATTATGTTCCTGACGGCTCTGGTGCTTTATTCGATTCCGGATCAGACCGGATTGTTTTGACTCTACCCTCAGCTATCCCTCCGGGGCAGCAATATCAGATAATATGGCGACCGGTTGAGAACGGTGCACAAATGAGAATCAGAGAATCCGAAAACGGATCCAGCTGGTCTCCTGTAAAATTTTCTCCCTCATCATCATCATCCGCAGTATTCATCTTGCATACTGAAACAACAGGCACGGTCACCAGGTACATTGAAATCATCGGAGCTAACAACCAGGATTTCTATCTTGACGGCATTATCTTTCATGCCATCACTTGTAACCCGGCTCCTCCGGATCTTGATGTTGATGGAACCTTTGAGTTCTGCGGTTCACCGGTTCCGGTTGCTTCAGATCTGCTGATCACGGATCCGGCAGACCAGATTATAACATCTGCCTATGTGCAGATATGGGACGGCTTTGTCCCGGCCCAGGACCGTCTTAGCTGTACCAATGACCACGGTATAACATCCTCTTACAATACAACCTATGGGGTTCTTTCCCTTACAGGCGCGGCAACCACTTCAGAATATCAGTCTGTTCTGAGAAGTGTGATATATAATAACATAAGCGGAACCCCGACAACCGGGTTGAGGCAGATTATTATTTCACTTGAGCGATATAATCCCCTTACAGGCCATTATTACATTTTTGTTCCAAGCCCCACTATAGGCTGGCCAATTGCCAGACTTCAATCTGACAGGACTCGTCTTTTCGGATTGCAGGGGTATCTGGTAACTGTTACATCTGATATAGAGAATAATTTTCTGTTATTTCAGATGACGGGCAACACATGGCTCGGGGGATCAGACTTTTATACAAATGAGGGCAACTGGTACTGGATGACGGGTCCTGAAGCGGGCACTATGTTCTGGCAGGGTAATGAGACTGGAACGGAACTAACTTATGCAAACTGGAATCCCGGTACGGAACCTAACAATTATACCGGCATTGATGAGGTCTTTGCTCACATTTACCCTGCCGGGTCAGCAAATGCCGGTACATGGAATGATGAACGGGCAAATTTTGCAGCTGCCGGGTATTATGTGGAGTTTGGCGGCATGCCGGGTGATCCTGGGATTGATATCAATGGAACTGTAAGCCTTAATGTCATTACAGGAACTACTCCGGCACCTTCAATCACAGGCAGTAACTCTGTTTGCCCTTCTGCAACTGGGGTGATCTATTCAACTGCGAGTGTACCCGGGCACAACTATCTCTGGGAAGTCAGCGGCGGAACAATAGCAGGCGGTCAGGGTACAAATTCAATAACCGTTAATTGGGGAAACGTCAATCCGGGAATAGTGAAGGTGACAGAAAGCGTTGGAGCAGCATGTTCTGTTACCTCCAGTGATTATTCTGTCTTCATTGGTGACAATACAAATCCGACTATCACCTGCCCGGTTAATGTCACGAATGTACCTGCCAATGCAGGCCAGTGTTATGCCACGGGTGTTGCCCTTGGCACACCAACCACTGCCGATAACTGCGGAGTTGCTTCTGTGACCAACAACGCACCAGTGCAGTTCCCTGTGGGAGTTACCACGGTAATATGGACTGTAACCGACGTAAACGGCAGGACGGCTACCTGCAACCAGACCGTTACTGTTGTTGATACCCAGAATCCGACTATCACCTGCCCGGTTAATGTCACGAATGTACCGGCCAATGCGGGTCAGTGTTATGCCACGGGTGTTGCCCTGGGCACACCGACCACTGCCGATAACTGCGGAGTTGCTTCTGTGACCAACAACGCACCAGTGCAGTTCCCTGTGGGAGTGACCACGGTAATATGGACTGTAACCGACGTAAACGGCAGGACGGCTACCTGCAACCAGACCGTTACTGTTGTTGATACCCAGAATCCGACTATCACCTGTCCGGTTAATGTCACGAATGTACCGGCCAATGCGGGTCAGTGTTATGCCACGGGTGTTGCCCTGGGCACGCCAACCACTGCCGATAACTGCGGTGTTGCTTCTGTGACCAACAACGCACCAGTGCAGTTCCCTGTGGGAGTTACCACGGTAATATGGACTGTAACCGACGTAAACGGCAGGACGGCTACCTGCAACCAGACCGTTACTGTTGTTGATACCCAGAATCCGACTATCACCTGTCCGGCTAATGTCACGAATGTACCTGCCAATGCAGGCCAGTGTTATGCCACGGGTGTTGCCCTTGGCACACCGACCACTGCGGATAACTGCGGAGTTGCTTCTGTGACCAACAACGCACCAGTGCAGTTCCCTGTGGGAGTTACCACGGTAATATGGACTGTAACCGACGTAAACGGCAGGACGGCTACCTGCAACCAGACCGTTACTGTTGTTGATACCCAGAATCCGACTATCACCTGCCCGGTTAATGTCACGAATGTACCGGCCAATGCGGGCCAGTGTTATGCCACGGGTGTTGCCCTGGGCACACCGACCACTGCCGATAACTGCGGTGTAGCAACTGTGACCAACAACGCACCAGTGCAGTTCCCTGTGGGAGTTACCACGGTAATATGGACTGTAACCGACGTAAACGGCAGGACGGCTACCTGCAACCAGACCGTTACTGTTGTTGATACACAGAATCCGACTATCACCTGTCCGGTTAATGTCACGAATGTACCTGCCAATGCGGGTCAGTGTTATGCCACGGGTGTTGCCCTTGGCACGCCAACCACTGCCGATAACTGCGGTGTAGCAACTGTGACCAACAACGCACCAGTGCAGTTCCCTGTGGGAGTTACCACGGTTATATGGACTGTAACTGATGTGAACGGGAGACAAGCGACCTGCAACCAGACCGTTACTGTTGTTGACACACAGGATCCGACTATCACGTGTGCCGTACCTGCAGCCAGCTACACGGCCGATGCCGGAGAGTGTTACTACACGGTAACAGGCACGGCTCTTGATCCGACAGCTACTGATGACAACTGCGGAGTGCTGAGCATAATCAACAATTATAACAGTACCTCGACTCTGGCAGGAGCACAGTTCCCGGTAGGAACGACAACAGTCATCTGGACCATTACTGACATCCATGGCAACGATGCCACATGCCAGTATGATGTTATCGTCACCGATGATGAAGATCCGACTATAACCTGTGCCGTACCTGCAGCAAGCTACACGGCCGATGCCGGAGAGTGTTACTACACGGTAACAGGCACGGCTCTTGACCCGACAGCTACTGATGACAACTGCGGAGTGCTGAGCATAATCAACAATTATAACAGTACCTCGACTCTTGCAGGAGCACAGTTCCCGGTCGGAACGACAACAGTCATCTGGACCATTACTGACATCCATGGCAACGATGCCACATGCCAGTATGATGTTATCGTCACCGATGACGAGGATCCGACTATCACCTGTGCAGTACCTGCAGCCAGCTACACGGCCGATGCCGGAGAGTGTTACTACACGGTAACAGGCACGGCTCTTGACCCGACAGCTACCGATGACAACTGCGGAGTGCTGAGCATAATCAACAATTATAACAGTACCTCGACTCTTGCAGGAGCACAGTTCCCTGTCGGCACGACAACGGTCATCTGGACCATCACTGACATCCACGGCAACGATGCCACATGCCAGTATGATGTTATCGTCACCGATGACGAGGACCCGACTATCACCTGTGCCGTACCTGCAGCCAGCTACACGGCCGATGCCGGCGAGTGTTACTACACGGTAACAGGCACGGCTCTTGACCCGACAGCTACTGATGACAACTGCGGAGTGCTGAGCATAATCAACAATTATAACAGTACCTCGACCCTGGCAGGAGCACAGTTCCCGGTAGGAACGACAACAGTCATCTGGACCATTACTGACATCCACGGCAACGATGCCACATGCCAGTATGATATTATCGTCACCGATGACGAGGACCCGACTATCACCTGTGCCGTACCTGCAGCCAGCTACACGGCCGATGCCGGCGAGTGTTACTACACGGTAACAGGCACGGCTCTTGACCCGACAGCTACTGATGACAACTGCGGAGTGCTGAGCATAATCAACAATTATAACAGTACCTCGACTCTGGCAGGA
>CAWDHN010000002.1:0-26288 GCA_963802145.1 uncultured Rikenellaceae bacterium | reverse complement strand
GGCGGATGAACTCGGCGCGGTAGCCGTCGGGGTCTGAACCGCGGGCACCGGAGGCGAGAGTGACGACCTCTTCAGTGGTGACGGTGCCGCGATACTTGCTGTCGCGCAGGATCATCCCGAAGGCTGCCACGGCAGCAGAGAAGCGGTAACGGTCGGTGGTTTCACCGACTTTTTTTATGTCAGTACCGACAGTCCTGCTGAACATTTTGCTGGTCAGTTCTTCAGGATCCTTGTAGCGCAGCTTGATGTTGCAAAGCTCCCGGGGAATATCCCTGCGGGATGGCTGCATACCGCTTCCGGGCAACTTGTCGCCGTACGCCAGCCTGCCTGAGGTGAGTCCTTCGCCGGAATCACCGGAGTAATCCACGGCGCCGATGCCCTGGTAACGCAGCGGATCGACGGTTGGCAGTCCTGTTTCGTCAGAACCAGCCGGAATGATCTCATAGAGAGCCGTGACCGTATGCCCCGCTCCCATCTCGCCCGCATCTTTCGTGTCGTCATTGAAATCCTTGTCGGCGAGCATCCTGTTCTCGTATCCCACAAGACGGTATGCCTTGACATAGGCAGGGTTGAACTCGATCTGGAACTTGACATCCTTTGCGATGGTGAAGAGCGTGCCTCCGAACTCCTGAACCAGCACTCGCCTTGCCTCCTGGATGTTATCGATATAGGCATAGTTCCCGTTGCCCTTGTCGGCGATGATCTCCATCTTGTCGTCCTTGATGTTTCCCATCCCGAATCCCAGGACGGTCATATAGACACCCAGTCCGCGCTTCTCCTCAACCAGTTTTTCCATTGAGGTATTATCCGACACGCCCACGTTGAAGTCGCCGTCGGTGGCGAGGATGATACGGTTGTTTCCACCTTTGATAAAGTTCTTTTCGGCTATTTTGTAGGCCAGGGTGAGTCCCGCGCCGCCCGCGGTGGAGCCTCCTGCCTGCAGCTTGTCGAGCGCCTGCATGATGGCCTCCTTATTGTTGCCGGGGGTGGATTCGAGCACAACACCGGCTGCACCCGCATAGACGACCATTGCCACGCGATCCTCTGCCCGCAGTTCACTGACAAGGAGTCCGAATGCCGACTTGAGCAGCGGCAGCTTGTTGGGGTAATCCATTGACCCCGATACATCAATAAGGAAGACAAGGTTTGAGGGCGGCAGTTCGTCCTTGTCTATATCCTTTCCACGGAGTCCTACATGGAGGAGATAATGGCCCTTGTTCCAGGGGCAGATGCCGGCCTCGGTGTAGACCGAGAAGGGATGTTCGCCGGTGGCTTTCGGGTAGTCGTATTTAAAGTAGTTGATCATCTCCTCAATGCGCACGGCGTCGGCCGGCACCTCCTGCCCGAGGTTGATGAAGCGCCGCACGTTTGAGTACGAGGCGTTGTCGACATCGATGGAGAAGGTGGAGTAGGGATCCCTGAGCGGGTCCTTGTAGCCGTTCTCGGCCAGGCCGGCGTAAGATTTGGTGTTCTGTTCCGTGTAGGGCTGCGGCTGGTGCCATGAGGACTTTGCATAGCTTGCAGAGGGGTATCCCGCACGGTGTTCGCCTGAGACGGCATCGGCCATCTCCGTTACTACGTACTCCTCGCAGTCCTGAACCTGGACGACAACCGGTGCCTTTTCATCCTTCTTTTCCGGTTTCAGAGGTTCCATCACGATGTTGATGACGGTGCGGCCGATGATGGGTTCCTCCTTTGGCTTCATCCCCTTAAGGGAGAAGAGCAGCGTTTTTGCCCCGGGGGAGGCGGTGATGGAATATTTCCCGTCAGGACCGGTTGTGGTGCTGTTGCTGGTCTCCTTAACCATTACCGTGACGCCGTTCAGAGGGTCACCGTTAAGGCTGGTCACTTTTCCTGTTATGGTGACCTGTGCTTCCTTCCCCAATGAGGTGAGAAGCATAAATGCGATAATTGATACGAGTGTTTTCATAATGATGTAATTTGAGTTTCTGTGATAAGGATGCAGCGGAAGGGACAATTCCATAAAAGGAGCTATAAAATGATTATTCCGGACTGATCGCATCCACCTGGTTTGGGGGTATGAGTAGTTATTCCGGACCAAACTGAGCCACCTGGCCGGAGTAAGTGGTTCTCAAAATCAGGAAATCGTATCTTTATGAATGATTACTAACAGCTGAACAAGGATTTGGATGCCGCCGGTATTTCTGAGGAAAAAATCAACGGATGAGAGCGACGAGGAGCTCCTGAGGCGATACAGGGAGGGTGGCGACATCGGAGTCCTGGGGCGGCTTTATGAGAGGCACATGCACCTGGTGTACGGTGTCTGCCTGAAGTACCTGGAGGATAGGGAGGCGGCGAAGGATGAGGTGATGAATATCTTCGAGAAGCTGGTGACGGCGATACCGGAACAGGAGCTACTTAATTTCAAAACGTGGCTTTACGTGGTGACGAAGAACCACTGCCTGATGCTGCTGCGGAGCAGGAAGAGCGAATCGGCCCACCTGGAGACGATGCTGAGCGATCCCACATTTTTTATGGAAAGGGAGGCAGAGATGCATCCTATGGAAAACGACGGGGAGATGGATATGAAGAGGCTGGAGGAGTGTATCTCGAGGTTGAAGGATGAGCAGCGGAAGTGTATCAGGCTCTTCTATTACGAGGGGTGCGGGTACAGGGAAATCGCCGGGAGGCTGGGAATGGAAGAGAACAAGGTAAAGTCGTTTATACAGAACGGTAAACGGAATCTCAAAATATGTATGGAGAAAGGCTAAAGTCCATAAAGTCCGTAAAGTCGAAAGTCGAAAGATAAGAGAGTAATGAACGAGAAAGAGAAAGATAAGAGGTTGCTGGTGCCGAAAGATGCTTTTGAGGAGGAGGCGTCGGAAGGGCTGGGGAGGCTGAGCAGGGAGGAGGCTGAGGAGGATCTTGCGTGACCTGAAGGCCAGGATGGATCGGAGGCTCAGGAAACCGCGGATGATCTGGCTGCCGGCCGCTGCTGCGGTGGTGATACTGCTGGTGGCCTCGGCGCTGTACATATCGATCTTCAGGGATAGAACCGCAGGGATGTCCGGTCTCGCACGCACTGAGAAGGCCAGGGCCGACAGCACACTGACTGCCATGGCTGAAGGAGCAAAGGGAGAGACCGTCCCAGGAGACGGGGTTGAGAAGTCCAAAGCTGACACCGCACTGATTGCAATGGCCGAGCCGATACACAAGCAGGAGATCTCATTTGACCTTAGTGAAACCTCCGCAGGTTCGGTGGCCGCCAGACGTGCTGCGGAGAGTAAATCTGCCCGCCAGGCAGAGATGGCTGACAGGGATGTAATGGCTGCTGTGGCGGAACCGGATGAAGAGATGGTAGATGAGATGATTAGTGCACCAGAGAAAAATGAGATTTCGGAAGTAGTAGTTGTTATGGCAGTTGCGGAGGAGGAAGTGGCAGAGGAGGTTATTGTTGAGGCCATACCGATGATGCAGAAGGCTGCGGTGAAAGCAGATGATACTGCAAAAGAAAAAGCTGCTGCCAGGCCGGCCGCAGCCGGACAGGAGGCCGGTGTGCAGGGCGCCGTCATGCCCGACAGAGATGCATCGCCGGTGGGTGGCCGGGAGAAGTTCAGTGAGTGGGTGGCCCGCAACATCAGGTATCCTGAAGAGGTTGAACCCCGGGAACGGCAGGTGATAGTGGTTGTCTTCAGGGTCAGGGCCGACAGTACCATCTATAACATGAAGGCAGAGAGAACTGCCGGTGACCTCTTCACCCGGGAGGCTTTCAGGCTGCTTCGCGAGGGACCGAAGTGGCAACCGGCGGTCCGCGGCGGTCAGGCAACGGAAGAGGAGGTCAGGGTGTCAATCGTGTTTAAGTAGAAGGTCCCGATACACTTCGTTATCGGGATTAAGGCTCCGCCAAAGGGCGGATTCTCAATCTGAAGGTCCTAAGGTCTGTCGCTGCGCTCCGTCTGAAGGTCCAAAGGTCAGGAGGGGTGGTTCTGAAGGGAATTGGAATTAGGAGGCAATACTGCAGGATTATCTACCCTTTGCGTGCCCTGACCAGTGTTTTACGAAAGTAGGGCGATGTCAGGTTATTATGGATATACAACATGTATCCATTTGTGAATGAATAACTGAAACCGAGTTCGGCAAGTACTTTTTTAGTGGCGCCGGCATCTTCTTTTCTGTGGTAGGTGCAAACAGCCAGTTTAACCGATGCGTTGCCGTTCAGTATTTTTTCAGCGCTTCTGATGATCCGCACCTCCGCGCCTCCAACATCCATCTTGATGAAATTAACAGGGTTATCACCCAGCATGCCGGACAGCGAAATGCAGTTGTCACTGTCAGTATCCGAAGCGTATTTATTGATTATCCGCACCTTGTTTGCCCATGGTTTGAAGGTGGCGTCCAGAGCTTCAATCCAGTCGTTGTCCGGCTCAATTATGTAAATAAGACTTGCTTTCTCAATCACATCCAGCGCGAAGTTTCCTTCGGCCGCGCCGATATCAACCACCACATCATTTGCTTCAACATTGAAATTTTCATCTGTATAACAGTGGGGCGATCTCTCATCCTGCTCAACGGAGATGCCGTTGTAGGCATGCCGCACCTCAATCTCAGTGCGGTGTTTCCTGCTGTAATACAGCCTCTTGCCCTTATGGACTACATAGAACAATCCGTTTGCCTCGTCCTTATGAACCTGCACTGTCCGGTAATCATAGTTAAAAACAAAAGAGTAGGGGAAAACAAAAGACCAGAGATTGCCTGACTGTGCCTCAGAGTTAAGAAATGCTATTTCATCCGAATAGTCAATTCGTTTTGAAGGGGAGAATTTGAAATAGAGTCCTATCTTTTTTCTCAGTGATGCCAGATCGCCGTCAAACGCATACCAGACGGGGAGTGGAGTCCTGTTGATCACCTTTTTAAGGAGTTGTTTCTGTTTCCTCAGTATTAACATTCTAAAATCTTATGGCAAAGTTCATGTTCTGAAAGGAGCGTGGGGAATGATCTGGCAAACCCATGGCCAAATATAATTGACTTTTCCGCAATTGAATCATTGCAGGCGGTTTACATATGCCAGACTCCTCCGAAAAAAAACAGAGGCCGGTGCGTGTTATCATCCATTCAACTGGTTCATCGCCGGCCCGGGGCATGTTCCGGGTTGCTTTGTCTCAAACCGGGTTTTTCGATTGGTTTATAGCCGGCTTGGTGCATTTTCGGGGTTGTTATATATCGGACTGAGTTTTTTTGATTTGGGAGTATTAACAGGCGGATAGCCAATACAATTTAGTAAATTTGTGAAATTTCATTGCTATGAATCTTATAACTGGAAAGCGTGTGCTGGTGACCGGCGGAGCCGGATTTATCGGGTCATCATTGTGCCACGACCTGCTGGAGCGCGACAATGAGGTGGTATGCCTCGATAACTTTGCAACCGGAAAGAAAGAGAACCTAAAAGAGCTTAAGGGCAATCCGCACTTCAGGCTCATCGACGGCGATATCAGGGACCAGGAGGTGTGCAGGAAAGCGGTGAAGGGGGTGGATATCGTTCTTCACCAGGCAGCGCTTGGCAGTGTACCGAGGAGCATAGCTGATCCGGCCACAACCAACGCAGTCAACATCAACGGCTTCCTGAACATGATCATCGCAACCCGCGACGCGGGCATAAAACGATTTGTATATGCCTCCAGTTCATCAGTCTACGGCGACTCCACCGAACTGCCCAAGGTTGAAGAGCGCACTGGAAAGGTGCTTTCGCCCTATGCCATCACCAAGATGGTCAATGAGGAATATGCACGCATCTTCGGCAGCCTGTACGGAATGGAGACCATCGGTCTGCGTTACTTCAACGTCTATGGCAGAAGGCAGGATCCCGAGGGGCCATATGCCGCCGTAATTCCAAAATTCACCCAGCAGTTCATGAAGTATGAGTCGCCCGTCATCAACGGCGACGGCAGCAACTCGCGCGATTTCACCTACATTGACAATGTGGTGATGGCAAACAACCTTGCAGCCACGGCTGAGAATCCGGCAGCGCTGAACCAGGCATACAATGTGGCCTGCGGCGACTCGGTGAACCTGAATGAGATGACCTCCATGCTCAGGGGTTTTCTTGCGGAGATCAATCCGAAGATCGGTAAGGTTGAGCCACAGCACGGTCCGACCAGGGCGGGCGACATACCCCACAGCATGGCCAGCGTGGGCAAGGCGGTGAGGCTGCTGGGCTACAAGCCGCTGGTGCTCTTTCCCGAGGGGCTGAAGCGAGCCGTTGAGTGGTATGTTGATAACCTGTAACGCTGTTAACAGGCAAGTGATCCGTTCTTTTTTATCTTTGTGCTAACAGGGAAAAATCGTTCAGTCGTTATAGACTGAATAATCAGATATACAACTCGTTAGGCACTGACACAATGTGACTGACCAACCGAAGGATTGGACAGGCTGCATGTTTGTCTGAGGGGATTGGTATAGAATTTTCCCGAAAAACAAATCAGAAAGACCATGAACATACTTGTCACCGGCGGGGCCGGCTATAAGGGCACGGTACTGACAGGCAGGCTGCTTGAGCAGGGTTACAGTGTCACGTTGCTTGATAATTTCATGTACGGCTACGAGCCGGTGATGCACCTCGCCACCAACAAAAACCTTGAGATAGTGAGGCATGATATCCGCAACGGCATTCCGGGCATGAAGAACTATGACGTTATCTTCCACCTGGCAGGCATCAGCGGTTTCCCGGCATGTGCATCAAATCCCCACTCCGCCCAACTGATCAATGTGGAGGCAGTAAGGCAGATAGCAAATGACCTGGCTCCGGGGCAGATGCTCATCAACGCCTCAACCACATCGATGTACGGCAAGTCGGGCCAGGCCTGCGACGAGACCACCGCAGTGGATCCCGTGAGCACCTATGCGCAGACGAAATATGCGGCAGAGCAGATACTGCACGAGAGGCCGAACGTCATCTCGCTGCGTTTCGCAACAGTGTTCGGATTCAGCACCCGTATGCGCATGGATCTGATGATCAACGACTTTGTCTACAAGGCAGTCAAGGAAAAGGTGATAGTGCTGTTCGACAGCTTTGCCAAGCGTACATTCATCCATGTTCAGGATGCTGCCGACTGTTACATTTTTGCCATGCGCAACTTTGACGCCATGAAGGGAGGAATCTACAATGCCGGCGGCAACAACCTGAATTTCTCCAAGGAGGAGATTGCGGAAAAGATCAGGGAGAAGGTTGATTTTTCAATCATCAATTCAGAGGTGAGAGACAAGGATCTGAGGCATTTCGTTGTCAATTTCGACAAGATAGAGAAGCTCGGGTACAATCCCCGGAAGTCGGTTGAGGATGGCGTTGATGAACTGATAAGGATCTACGGGTTTTACGAGTATTATTCTCATTACAGGACAATCTGATGATATACAAAGGCGACAAGAAACTGGCCATCAACGGGGGCAGTCCCGTTACCGCTGACCCGGTGCTGATACACAAGCCGTATCTTGACGAGGACGATTTTGCAGCCGTTGACCAGGCAGTAAGATCGACCTTTGTTTCGGGCGACGGTCCCCACTGCAGGAAGTTCGAGGATATGCTGGCGGAGTATCTTGGCGCGAAACATGTATTGTTCGTCAACTCCGCCACGGCAGCCCTGGAGCTGGCTTTCAGGGTCAAGGACTTCCCGGCCGGGGCGGAGGTCATCGTACCCGATTTTACCTATACTTCGACTGCGCTGGGTGCGCTTTACAACAACCTGAAGATTGTTCTTGCGGATGTTTATGCTGATAACGGCAGCCTTGACGTGTCGAAGCTGGAGAGCCTCATAACCCGCAATACCGTTGCCATCGCTCCCGTGGATTATGCGGGTATCCCGGCAGAGATGGATGCCATCAATGAGATTGCCCGCAGGCACGGACTTTATGTGGTGCACGACACGGCACAGTCGCTGGGATCAGTCTACAAGGGCCGCAAGACCGGCACGCTGGCCGATATCTCGACCTTCAGTTTCCACGGCACAAAGAACCTGACCACAGGCGAGGGCGGAGCTGTTGTCACCGATGATGACGCCCTGGCGGCGCGTATCAGGGTGCTTCGCGAAAAGGGAACCGACAAGCACTCGTTCCTGACTGACAATCGCACGAGGGGGTTTTATGAATACATTGACACCGGCAACTCCTATGTGCAGTCGAACATACTCGGCGCGCTGGGCGTCTCTCAGCTGAAGAAGATTGAGCTGATGAACGGGATACGCGAGTCAGTGGCGAACTTCTACATTGAAAATCTCAAAGGCATCAGTGAGATTGAATTCATACGCATAACCGAAGGGGCGGAGACCAACTGGCATCTTTTCGGGATACTGGTTCCTGCAGAAGAGAGGTACTGGATCATGGATGCACTTAGGGCGGAAGGGGTGATGGCCAACGTTCACTACTCGCCGCTGCACATGAACAGGTTTTACAGTCATCTTGCCACTGACGATGAGATGCCCGGCTCAGTGGGATTTTTCAGGAGGCTGCTCCGGTTGCCGCTTCACCCCTGCCTGACCATGGAGGAGCAGGAGAATGTAGTCAGGGCAGTACGTAAGGTTTTTCAGAGCTGAGATGGTGACGGACACCGCAGGAAAATCCATTCTGATATTTGGTGGCGGACTGAACCAGCTGGAGCTGATCCGTGAAGCGCGAAGGCTCGGGCTGGTGACGGTTGTCATTGATCCCCAGGCAGACCCGCCCGGTAAGCAGGAGGCTGACTTCTGTTACCGTATTGAGGGAGACGATTACGAGGCAACCAGGGCAGTGGCGCTCAGGCATAATGTGTCGGGCATTGTCACCGGGCAGATGGAGAAGCCCCTGAGGCTGATGGCCCGGCTGGCAGATGAGATGGGGTATATATTCAACTCCCCCGATGTTACCGAAAAGGCGACCGACAAGTGGCTGATGAAAGAGGCATTTATTGCGGCGGGGGTACCCTGTGCCGCAGGCATCCTCATCAGTCCCGGTGATGACCCTGTTGCCAGGCTTGGCACGGTTCCGGCTTTCCCGTTGATCATCAAACCCCGTGACGCATACTCGAGCCGGGGTGTCTTCAGATGCAGTTCCCTTGAAGAGGTCAGGTCATACATCGATGTATCACGTTCATTTTCATCCGGCGGTGACATCCTGGCTGAGGAGTTCATTGAGGGCAGGGAGTACAGTGTCGAGGCCGTCACATTCAGAGGTGAAACGACGATCATTCAGTTCACTGAAAAATTCATCACCCCCTATCCGAGAACCGTCGAGACCGGTCATCTGCAGCCCGCGGACCTTACTGAAAAAGAGCGGGAGAGCATTGCAGGTATAGTAATAAAAGCATTAAAAGCCCTGGGCATAGAGAATTCAGCATCGCACACCGAGGTCATGATCTCGGACAAAGGCACTGTGGTAATTGAAACCGGGGCGAGGCTCGGGGGAGACTTCATCGCCTCCTACCTGACCATGGCCTCTACAGGCGTCAGTATGGACAGGGCCGCCATACAGACGGCCCTCGGCATGAAACCTGACCTGCAAAAGAGCCGCGATGCATTTTCGATGATCAGGTTCCTTGAACTTCCCGCCGGAAAAAGAGTGACAGGGATTGATGACACTGCTGATATGGAAGCGTTGCCGGGGGTGGTCTTCGCGAGGCTCTTTGTAAAGCCGGGCGACATTATTGCGGAGGTCTCGCACAGCGCGCACAGGCCCGGTTGTATAATCGCAGAGGGCAACTCGAGGGAAGAGGTTATCACGAGGGTTGAGATATATTCAAAGATGCTGGCAGCCAAAGCCGAACTTATCTAAAAAACAATACTATGCTTACCGGAGAAAAAATCATCCTAAGGCCGATCAGGTTTGACGACTGGGAACATACTGTTAAATGGAGAAATGACCTTTTCATCAAATCGAGCACGATGTCTCACCCTTTTCCCGTGACTGACGAACTGGAGAAAAGCTGGTACGAACAGCATGCCGCGATGAAGGAAAACAACTATCTGCCCTTCACCGTGGTATCGAAACAGAGCGGAACCGTACTGGGTTACTTTTCGCTAAACAGCATTAACTGGATCTCAAGAAACGCCTTTGTCAGCGGCGTCATTGGCGAAACGGAGAACATGGGCAAGGGTCTGGGACGAGAGGCAGTGGAGCTGTTGCTTCGCTATGCCTTTGACCACCTCAACCTGACCAAGGTATGTGCCTATGTCAGGACTGACCATCCGGCAATGAAGACGTGGCTTGACACCGGAGCCGTGCAGGAGGGAATCCTGAAGAATCACTTTTTTTCCGGGGGCAAATACTCGGATGTTGCCTTCATATCATGGTTCAGGAGTGAACTTTAACACAGAACAGGAGACATTCCAAAGGCCGGGCTTATAGTGAAAGCAGAGCGTTTTGTCAGGGCCGGGGGGCCTGTGAGGGCCGGTCGGTTTGCAAAGGCCATGAACCGTGCCGGTTGGCTTCTTGAATCACTTGTTTGGCATATCCGTGTACCGTTTTGCAGGAGGTTTATGCGAGGGCGTCCTCCGCTGGACCTGACTATAGGGATAACAACATACAAGGACCGCTTTGATAATTGTCTCAGGCCTCTGCTGAAAAAACTGAGCATCCTTTTTCCCAATGAGCAGATCATTGTAATAGCCAATGGGCACTACCTGGCGGATGAACAGAGGGATTACATGGGAAGGTTTGATGCTTTCTGCAAAAGATTCAGTAATGTTGAGCCGGAGAGCTATGCTGACCCGCGCGGACTGAGTTTCCTCTGGAACCGGATCATCGCCGGGGCATCGTCGGAAAACATACTCATACTTAATGATGACATAATGATCAGGGCGGGCTTCAGGCGCTTCATTGAAGAGTCGGGGATAGTCCGGGTCCCCGTGGCAACAATAAACAGGTCATGGAGCCACTTCAAGATCTCACGGTCTGTCATTGAAAAGGTCGGGTTGTTTGATGAAGGACTCCGGGAGATCGGCGGTGAGGATGATGATTATCTTGCCCGGATGGCACTTGCAGGACTGCGGGCGCAGGACTTTCTGACCGGCACCCTTGCATCGAGGAGCAAGAGACGGATGAAGGCGCCGCTGCTTAACTCCTACGGCAGGGATATGTCCAAAGAAGCCGGCGGTTATAGCACGCTTAATACGGAGTACCTGCTCGGCAAATGGGAAACCAGTGACGAATACACCGAGGGAGCCGTCGAGGTGGCCGGCAGGAAGAGAAGGTACTGGAAGCTGAAAAGTTAAGGCAGTTACAGCGATGAAGATACGATCCGGGCGACCAGGGAATTGCCGAGGGGAATGGCCGAAGGAAACGGCAGGAGGAACAACATAAGAAATGGCAGGCTTAATTGCATGGAGAGCTTAAGGGCACGGACCACCAGGGGTCTCTTCTGGAGCTTTCTGGATTCGTTCGGGGTATACATTGTAAAGTTCGGGTTCAGCGTCGTAATAGCCAGAACGCTGTCGCCCGATGATTATGGCCTGATGGGGATGATACTGATCTTCATTGCCATGGGGCAGGTCATAATGCAGAGCGGGTTCTCCGCTGCACTTGTCCAGAAGCAGGATACGGATGCAAAAGATTTGTCAACTGCATTCTGGTTCAATGTCATTACCGGTGTCACGGTATGGATCATTCTTTTCTTCTCTGCCGGTGCAATTGCAGAATTTTTTGACCGGCCGATACTTATAACCGTTACCCGGGTGGCTTCCCTGGGGATAATTCTGAACTCATTGAGTTCAGTCCATGTGGCCATCCTGACACGTGAACTTAACTTCAGGCGGCAGACCTGGATTAACCTGGTAGGGACACTCATCTCGGGAATCACCGGCGTGACCCTGGCGCTGAAGGGATACGAGGTATGGGCATTGGTGTTCCAGACACTGGCAGGCAACCTGATTTATATGGCCGGCCTGTGGGTCACCAGCAGATGGAGGCCGTTGTTTGTTTTTGACATGAAGTCTTTCAGATCGTTATTCGGCTTCAGTTACAAAATCCTGTTACAGGGAATAATGGATGTTATTTTTACCAAAGCCTATTTTCCGCTGATCGGGAAAATGTTTGCAGCCCCCCAGCTTGGATTTTACACCAATGCCAACCGGTTTTACGAGCTGTTTATAAGGCAGAGTTCTGTTTCTGTCACACGGGTGCTGTTTCCGGCTTTTTCCTCGGTTCAGGATGACAGAGAGCGGTTTAACATGAACTACCTGAGGTCGTTCAATATGATCGCCATGCTTATGTTTGCCGCGACCGTTATTCTCATAATCTCAAGCAGGCCTTTCATTGCTCTTGCCCTTACAGAGAAATGGCTTCCTGCAGTGCCCTATATGCAGCTTTTTTTTACAGAGGGTTTTTTCTTTCCGCTGCTGCTATTCAATCAGAATATCCTGCTGTCTGCCGGACGGAGTGGTCTCTCGCTGAAGATAGATATCATCAGGAAAGCGGTGATTCTATTGAGTATACTGATCGTCTGGCGCGTGGGTATTGAAGCTCTCATCATTGGCCAGGTGGCAGCGACGGTTGTTGCGCTTGTTTTGTCAAGCCTGGCAGTGAACAGGCATCAGGGGTTAATGTTCAGGGATACGGGGGGACACACGATCAAACTTGTCATTATAGTTGCAGTTTGCCTTCTTATCAATTTCGGCTTCATTGAATCACTCTCGCTGGCTGACTGGCCTGAGCTGATCTTAAAAATCACACTTATTCCATTGTGTTTTTTTGTTCTTGCAAGGGTATTCCGGCTGAGTGCCCTGATTGACCTGAAAGCATTCATGGCGGAACACATTATGCAACGCTCAAAATGACCGGTAACAGGACAAACGAACGACCCTCCGTTTCCCTGAGAGGGTCACAGCCGGGGCGCGGATCATTCTTCCGCATTTACATTAATGACCTGAAGAAACCCGTTTATGACAGGGGCATCCTCTGGTTCCTGGTGCTGTCACTGGCTACGATCATTATCACCTATTTTACCAATGAGATTATTGCCTCGTTCTGGGCGCTTTTGCTTCTGGTTCTCTATTACCGGTCAGATGATGAGGCGATGTGGCTTGCCTTTTTCCTGGTGACGGTTGACGGGTTCATGGGTTTCATGGGCTTATACTCAGTGACGCTGACATTGATTCCCGGCCTGCCGGCGATAGAGATATCGCAGTTCTACGTCATGCTGACCGTTGTCAAGGTCTCAACGCGGAGATTGAGTTACCCTCTCTATTACAGGAAGTTCATGCAGATTCTCGGAATTTACCTGGTGTTCCTGATCATATGGGGGCTGTTCATGGGCCTGTCTCAGGAGCTGAACATGTACATGCGGGTGCTCAAAACCTCACTGCCATTTCTGCTGATCTACTCTCTGCCGCGACTGATGCCGGACCTGTTGTCTTACAAGCGGTTTTTCGGGATAGTTTTCATCATTGTACTGTCAGCATTTGCCCTTCAGGTCTTTACATTGCTGACAGGCATATACCCGTTTGAGTCTGTCATTTATGCGGAGGGGGAGATTGATGAAAATGAGGCATTCAGGACTTTTTACAATGCCATCAGCACATTGATCGGACTCTTGGGGGCGCTTCTTTTCCTGAGTACAAGAGGAAGGTCGGGGTTTAATGACTGGTTCCTGATGCTTATAGTTTTTTCCGCGGGCATGATGGCTGTTCTGTCTGCCACCAGGGGATGGATAATCGCCTTTGGCCTGATTATAATCCTGGCCGGAGTGATGGTCAGGACGATTGACAGCAGGAAGATTGCCGGTCTGGTCCTGATCTCAGCGGTATTGATACTTGCCGGAAGCAGGTCTGAAAAGATCCGTGACCAGGTGGCCTACTCCAGGGAGAGGCTCCTGAAGATCGAATCGATTCAGGGGGGAGACCTGACTGCAGAGGGCACTCTCCACAGGATTGACGTAAGGAGCCCCAGGGTTATGAACGTCTGGAGGGAGAGTCCGGTATTCGGATGGGGCTTTTCAGACAGGGGATTCCAGAGCAGCGACGGCCATGTGGGGAATCAGACCCTGCTGATGTTCTCAGGATTGGTGGGATTTGCACTGCTGAACGGGTTCCTGCTGTATTTCATGATCAGTATGTACATTGCCTACAGGAGGTCACGCAGGGGAATGCCATACCGGAACGGATATCTTATCTTCATTATTTTCATAGCAGGATGGTTTGTAATTCATTCTACAAGCAGCCAGCAGTTTTATTTCAACGCATTGCCCCTCAGAGTAATGCCGCAGGCCATCATTCTGGGATTAAGTGCGATATATTATAATCTCTCATTAAAACCACGAAAGGCGAACTATGATTGAAAAGTCTCTGATATTGTGTCCCGCAAGGATTTCACTGAACAGGATTCTGACATCGATCCTGGTAAATCTTTCGGGAGATGTGGCCACCTTTGACGTCGGATCGGAAATCGGCAAAAACAGGCTATTCGTAAACACACAAATGAGGCGGTTTTCATATGGTTTCAGAAGCCGTTGGGAGTCCTATTTTCTCAAGCTGGCAAATGAGTATATCCTAAATGAGATTGCAAGGTATAAGCCCGGACTCGTACTTGTTTACAATTCCGAGTTTCTTTTGCCGGATACCTGTCTTAAGATCAGGGAGAAGTCGAAGCTTGTCTTTTTCATGGGTGACAGTCCGTTTTACACACCCCAGAATGATTATTACCTTGCCTGTCTTGCCCAGGCTGACCTGGTGCTGGTTCCTGACACCTTCTGGATGGCGCAGCTGAATACCATGGGTCTTGACAGGACACTTCACTTCATTCCGGGGATTGATGAGACTGTCTACCACAGGGTTGGCGGAGATGAAGCCGCCGGTGAAGAGGAGACGGAAATTCTGTATGCCGGGACATCCTATAAAAACTCGTGGGGATACAGGAAGGCGGCGCTGATGAGCAGTCTCAGCGGCTTCAGGACAAGAATTTACGGCAACGATGCATGGGAAAGATGGTTTCCTTTCTTCCCGGAGCTGAAGCCTCTTTTTCGCCGGTCAGACTATATCCCTTCAGAGAAGCTCAACAGGATGTTCAACAGGACGAAGATTATTCCCGTTGACGGTAATCCTTCAATTATAAACGGAGCTCATCTTCGTCTTCTGGAGTCGCTGGCGGCCGGCGCCCTCCCGCTCATAGAGTACAGGAAGGATGTGGTTGATGAGATATTCAGGGATTCCGGGATCAACCTGCCGGTTATAAGGAGTTACAGTGAAGCAGCCGGAGTTGCATCATACTGGCTGTCGAATGAGACAGAGCGTCTTGAGACCATCGGGTCAATGAGGGCCTTTCTCCAGGAAAAGTACAGTGCGGAAAAGAATGCCTCTAGAATCAGCGAAAGAATAGGCATATAAAAATCATGGCAGGGTTGCCGACAGTTCATCTGGTACATTTTTATTCTTCTCCGGGCGGGATCGAGGTCTTGTCATCGAGGCTGCTAACCTCTTTTCGGGGATACAATTTCCGGGTATTTGTCATAAGGCCGGGGGCAGAGGGGCAGATAAATGTTTATGAGGGAGCTGATGTGCCCGTCTGCTACGGGTCACGCAATAACCTGTCCGCCATGTTCAGGCTGTGGAGATATGCCCGCAGCCACAGGAATGAAATATTCCATCTGTTTAATCTCGGGCCATTTTTCCTGATGGCAGTAAGAGTTGCAGGTGCAAGAAGAATAATTTACAGCATTCACGGAACAAGATACTGGAAAAACCCATGGCAGAGAGTTGTGCGCAAACCATTATGGAGGCTGGCTGTCAGTAAAAATATAATTATCACTTCCAATTCCGAATACAGCAGAACTGTCTTTCTGGAAAAGGTCTGTTCCGGTGCCGATGTAAAAGTTGTCTATAATCCGATGAGCAGCAGCAGGTTTGTTCCGCCCCATGACAGCAGTGCAATGTTTATTGCGCCTGATGACAGCAGTGCAAAGTTTGTTCCGCCTGCATGACAGGCAGTGCAATGTTTATTGCGACCTGATGACCGCATCACCGGTCAGCAATGGGTCGGGGATGATGAAGGATCCGGGGATCATGAAAATAGTATACGTCGGACGGCTGAACACTGGTAAAAACCTTGAAAAGTGGGTTGATGTTGCTGTTGACCTTCATAGGAGACTGAACAGGACCACCTTTGAGATCTATGGAACCGGGCCCTTGTCCCAGGCGCTGACTGATAAGATCCGCAGCCTGGAGGCTGAAGACTATATTACCCTCCCCGGATACCGCAGCGATATTGAGAATGTGTTCCGCGAGGCAGACCTCCTGCTCTTTTTGTCTGAATATGAAATCTTTCGGCAATGTGGTGGTCGAAAGCATTCTTTGCGGTACCCCGGTGATCGCATCGGATATCCCCTCAATGAGGGAGATATTTCGTGATTATCCTCTCTTCCTGGTATCAACGGAGGGAGATATATGCGGTCAGATAGCATCGCGACTGCAGGATTATGACAGTCTTGCTGATGCAGCGATTACTGCCGGAACCGATTTCAGGGAGAGATTCTCGGAGAGGGCTTATATCAGCAGTCTCGACAAACTATATACTTCATGTAATGGCTGACCTGCACAGGCTGACAGTAATTTATTATCACAGTGTAGGACCGGTAAATAAAGACTGGGAAAACAGCTTTCTGACGACAGGCGCCGATGTTTTTGAGCAGCACCTGGCATGGTTAAACAGACGCTACACGACGATTTCTCTCATGGAGTACTGGCGGATCAGGAAGGGCCTGATGCCCCCGGTGAAGAATCCCCTGGTCATTACCTTTGATGACGGGTACCTTGATAACTGGGTCTGGGCATTCCCGCTTCTCAGGAAGTACGGAATGAAGGCAACGATCTTTGTAAGTCCGGAGTTTGTGGATGAGCGTTCAGGGTGCCGTCCTGTTTCAGAAGATTACAGGAACGCAGGGATTGGTTCCGGAGACGTGGATGGGTGGGGTTTCCTGTCATGGGATGAGATGAGGATGATGGAGAGCTCCGGCTTGATTGATATCCAGTCGCATGCCATGACACATTCAAGGTATTTTGTCTCTGGTAAGCTGACAGGTATTCACCGTCCGGGAGGCAAAATCCTTGACCCGGTAATCAATGCCTATCCTGAGATAAAGCCTTATTATATCGGAAAGAAGGACCTCGAATCGATGTTGCCATATGGTTTTCCCCTGTTTGAGGATCGTCCGGCGCTGGTTGCGAGGAAGGTGGAGATTAATCCTGATTTTATCAATGAATGTGTGAATTTGTTCAGGGACTTCGACTTTACCAGGTATGATCAGACTGAAGCACTGAGCCAGGCGCAGCCGCTCTATTCCTCTTACCTAAAGGAAAACCGGCTGATTGTGCGGAGGGAATCCGATGAAGAATATGAAAACAGGGTTGACACGGAGATCCGGCTTTCAAGAAAGATCATTGGCGAAAAGCTGAACAAGGAGGTGGCGTTTCTATGCTGGCCTCACGGCGGCAATGACGATTTTCTTCATAAAAAGGCACTGGAGGCTGGTTATCTGATGACTACCACCGGAAAGGCCAGGGGAGTAAGGAGAGATGATATGACGAGGATTCCTGACAGGTCAGTGGTGGATCTGTCGACCACGCCTAAAAAGCTCAGGACCCTCTTCAGGATGAGGGCTTTTTCAGGGCAGGAACCTTACTATCATATTTTAACCGTTTCAAGGCGGCTGCGCAAAATTTAGCAGGCGCAAGAGCGATCAGGGCTGCTGAGCAAAATAAAGCAAACTCAAGAGCGATCAAAAGGGTTGCGCATAAAATAGCCTTCGCAAGAGAGTTAAAGGCGACTGCCCAAAATCAGGCAACCGCCCCACAGATATCTTTATGACAGACTTTATACTAAGAATTCCGGGAAATGTGCCCGCCTCAGGCTTGCAGGACCTTTTTATAAAAAAGCCTGCGAAAGTGATTCACTATAACGGCATAGATCACGAGTTAATCCTCTGGGGTGATCCGGCAGGGGGAGAGGAGTTCGTCAGGAATATTGACGTGGCATTAGTCCCTGATCAGATTCTTTCAAAAGTATACGGTCATTATTATTTCCTGCTGCTCAATAAAAAGGAGAGGGAGCTCGTTGCAGGCAACTCGGCATTCAGCTTATTGCCGGTTTATTATTATGAAAATAGCGGGGTGATCATGCTTTCAAACAGTGCTATTGACCTGGGTAAGCAGGTGGGCCTGGATGTGATCTCGCGCCGTTTTATCCTGGAGACCATCCTGTTCAATTACCCCCTTTTCAATCACAGCATAATTGAAAAGGTCAGCCTGCTTCCCTCCAATTCATATATGAAAATCGGTCAGAGTGCTTTCAGTATTGTAAAGCATACCAGAATAGAGGACTTTTTTACTTCGAACCCTGTCCCCTGGAGGAGGGCAGCTGATAACGTAAGCGACGCATTTATTGAAACGGTGAGGAAATATTTACCTTCCGGACAGTATGTGAATGCGCTTACCGGGGGATTTGACAGCCGGACGCTTGTAGCTGCAGGACTGGCCTCAGGCGGCGATCTGCTCTGTTACAGTTTCGGAGCCACGGGTTCGAAGGATGTTGAAATTCCGGACAGGGTCGCATCAATTGCCGGCCTCCCATACAGAAAGATCCTTCTTGATGATGATTATGTCCGGAACGACAGTCTTAAGAATGGCCTGGAGTTTATAATAAATGCTTCCGGGTCAGCAACATTTGCACGGGGTCATTACTTATATGCTGCCAAAGCTATGGCGAACCATTCCGGATACATGATAACCGGCAATTTCGGAAGTGAATTATTCAGGGCGGCCAATGTAAGGGGTGTGGTATTCTCTTCAAACCTTATAAGGATGTTCAGCGGCGGTAATCCGGATGAGGCACTGAAGACCATAGAGAGCAGCAGGGAGTTCAATTCAGTCAGAAAGGAAAGTTTTACGGTTGAGTGGGATCAGCTGAAACAGGATATCCTGACTCTTCCCTGCTTCAGCAGCAGCTACAGGCAATTGACACTTAACCAAAGGTTTTACGTGTTTGTTTTTGAGGAGGTCTTCAGGAAATACTTCGGGGCCGAAATGGCCAGCCAGTTCAGATATCTGAGGAACCGCACACCCTATATCGATTTGGGGTTTTTAAAAACAATACTGGGTACGGGATTCGCGGGTGTCTACTCCGATTTTTTTGAGCGAAATCCGTTTAAAAGATACAAGGGGCAGGTTTTGTATGCACATATAATCAGGAAATCCCGACCTGATCTGGGCAGGATTGTCCTGGACAAGGGTTACTGCCCGAATGATCTCCTTACTGTTGCCGGTAAGATGAATGTTATAAGAGGCTATGTGAAGAAGAAAATCAATAAGGCAAATCCCCAGTCAGATCCTAACAGTGTAGACCTTGCATTCAGGCACAATGCTGAGTTCTACCGGCAAGTCCCGGTTGATTTTAAGCTTTTTAATCCGGAGTTTTTAACCGATGCCGCATTTGCTCAGCCGGACGGACATCTTATCATGGTGCTCAGTCTCTCCCTGGCCAGTGCCGTGGCGGAAGGAAGAGAGCTTCCGGCTTTTTCAACGGATTGAACCCGGGTTCTGTTCCGGTTTATGAATTTTTATGGCAGTCAGATAAAAATGATCCGCATTGGGAAAAACAGAGAGTGAAGAATGACCAGACTCAGTATTTTCATTTCTGATCTCATCAAAGGGCAGAACACCCTTCATTATCTCCGCCGTTTTGAAAGGTTGAGGAATGCGCCGCGGGAGGAGACGGAGGCCTACCGGTTTGTGCGGTTGAAGGAGCTGCTGATTCACTGTGAGCGGAATGTTCCTTTTTATCGTGAACGATTCCGTGAGGCCGGCTTCTCATCAGTGGAGTTCTCTTCATTGGAACAGCTGAGGCAGATCCCTCCACTAACAAGACAGGATCTTCAGGATCGATGGGAGGATATTATTGCAACCAGCTACCGTGGCAAAAGGCTCTCCGCAGGGTCATCGGGAGGCTCAACCGGTCAGCCCGTAACCTACAGGAAGGACAGCCATGCGACAAGTGCAGGCCTGGCGGCGCATCTGGTTGGATGGTCATTATCGGGCTGGAAGATGTCAATGAAGGGATTACATATCTGGGGTAATCCAACAACGGTGAACGAAGAGTGGGGCAGGGTGTCATCAAAACTCAAAGCCAGGGTCTTCAGGCATCACAAGTTCCCGGCTTATACGCTGCATGACGGCAGCAGGCTAAATGAACTCTATGAGATTATCTCCGGGGAGAGATATGATTTTATTGACGGTTATACAAATGCCATATACCATTTTGCCGATTTCCTGAAACGAAACGGCCTTTCATTCAATCACAAGGTGAAGTATGTGCTTACCACCGCCGAAAACCTTCATGACTTCCAGCGGAGGGCGATAGAGGATGCCATAGCTCCGGTTTACGACACCTACGGTTGCAGCGAGATTAACAGCATTGCCTATGAGTGCGGCAGATGCGGGCTGTATCATATTATTGACCCTCATGTTTATGTTGAATTCGGTGAGGCGCTTGATGAGTTTGGCAACCGGGAACTCTATGTAACTGACCTCGATAATTTCGCCTTTCCCATGCTCCGTTACAGGAACGGCGACCTGGCTATTCCTGCTGAAGGTGATTTGCCGGCTTGCGACATCAGTTTTTCAAGACTGAGAGCAATATCGGGAAGGGAGACAGACATAATTAAACTGACTGATGGCGGCATGCTCTCCGTGCCAAGTTTCTTCGGCAGCATGCTCCTGAAGAAAGTGAACGGCCTGAAGCAGTACCAGGTGGAAAAGGTGGATGAAAACTTGCTGCACATTAACCTGGTGACAAATGAGAGGTTTACGAGTGAGGATATGAATATTATCGAGTCGGCGCTGAGCGAGTATATCAGCGGGCGCATCGGTTATATCATCAGGTTCGTTGACACCATTGATGTTTCGGGAAGCGGGAAGTTCAAACTCGTTATTGACAGGACCAGGCAATAACCTGGTGCAGGCACAAATCGGTTGGATGTGAAGGTACTTTTTGTCTCCAGCGGAAGGAGAAAGATGGCAAGCCCGATTGTCTCAAGCCAGGGAGAGTCGTTGAAAGCTTCAGGCATTGAGGTTGATTACCTTCTTGCTGGTCCCGGCCTGAGAGGTTACCTCTCTGCGATACCCGGGATAAGGAGAGCGTGGAAGAGAGGCGGCTATGACCTGGTGCATGCCCATTACAGCCTAAGCGCATTTGCTGCCTCCCTGTCAGGGCCGTTTCCGCTGGTCGTTTCCCTGATGGGATCAGACGCATATATGTCCAGACCTATTAGAATGATGATAAGGGTTCTTTCCCGTTCCAGGTGGAATGCGACTATTGTCAAGTCGTTGCAGATGAAGAATATGCTTAAGCTTCCTGAAGCTGAAGTAATACCGAACGGCGTTGATACTGAACTTTTCAGACCTGTTTCCAGAGATAAAGCGAGGGACCATATCGGTTATGACGGTTCCCGCAGGCTGGTTCTTTTTGGGTCTTCTGCAGACCGTACGGAAAAGGATCCGGAGCTTGCACAGAGGGCATTCGCCATTCTAAACGACCCTGGGGCCGACCTCATGTTTCTCTCCGGCATCCCTCACGGTGAAGTTCCCTGGTATCTGAATGCGGCAGATGTATTGCTGCTGACGTCAAAGTGGGAAGGCAGTCCAAATGTGGTCAAGGAGGCAATGGCATGCAACTGTCCCGTTGTCTCGACCGATACGGGGGATGTAAGATGGCTAGCCGGCGATACTCCGGGTTGCTACATCACATCATCTGATCCGGCGGATGTGGCGGCCAAACTCCGGGCGGCACTTGAACTCAGAGGCAGGAGCGGAGGGAGGGAGAGAATATTAAGTCTCGGGTTGGATTCACGCACAGTGGCAGAAAAGATCAGGTCAATATATGAAAGAGTCATCTCCTGACAAATCGTGCGGAGCCATTGTACTGGGGGGACATGTCCAGGCCCTCGGCATTGTGAGGATACTGGGGAAGAGAGGCATCCCGGCAATTGTGATTGACGAAAATGCCAGATGCATTGCGCGAAGGTCAAAGTATTGCAATGCCTTTTACAGGATAGGCAATGAAATGATACTGGAATTCCTGAACGGAGAACTGTGCAAAACACAATACAGGGGGTGGGTGATTTTCCCGACCAACGACTTTCATGTTAGGGTCCTTTCAATAAACAGGCAGGAGCTGAACGGCTCCTATATCGTAAGTACTGATAATCGGGAGGTTATTGATATTTTTTATAATAAGGTTAATACGTACCGTCTGGCCGGCCGGATCGGGATTCCCATCCCGTTGACTTTTTATCCCGCTAGCAGGGATACCCTTGATAATGCGGATATTCCGTTTCCCTGTATTGTGAAGCCGGCGGTGATGTATGATTTCTACAGGAAGGCAGGCAAAAAGGTCTTTCTCTGCAGAGACCGCGGGGAGCTCATCGATGCCTATGACAGGGCTTTGAAGATCATTCCAGCATCAGAAATAATAATACAGGAGGTTATCCCTGGTGACGGGCGTAACCAGTTTTCGGCCTGTTTTCTTTTCATCGGGGGCCGGAGTTTTGTCAAACTGACGGCCTGCAGGCTGCGCCAGCATCCTGTCGATTTCGGCAATGCCACCACCTATGCAGAGGTTTCGGACCAGAACGAGCCAGGGGATTATGGCGAGCGTCTTCTGAGTGCTGCCAGCTACAACGGACTATGTGAGGTGGAGTTCAAGAGGGATGCCAGGGACGGGGTCTTCAAACTGCTGGAGGTCAATCCGCGTACATGGAAATGGCACTCAATTGCTGAGAAGGCAGGCACCCCTTTCATACCCCTCTGGTTCGAATTCCTCAGAGGCAAACCCATAGAGCCTGTCACAGGCTACGAGCTTTCATCATTCTGCCACGCAGCAACAGACATACCAATGAGACTGGCATTGCTTTTCAGAGGGGCCGGTTACTGGAACCGGAAGATCAGACCGGTACAGAATGCCGTTTGGGATTCTGAGGACCCTTCTCCCTGGTTCTTCGAGAAATTGTACCTGCCGGATTTACTAATAAACCGATAGATGGAACCACTTCCTGTTTTCTTGATTATTCTGCCGGCTTCACTTTTTGTCAGCACGTTGCTTTATCTCTATTTGAGGCACAAGACCAGGATCGGATGCAGATACCTGTATATTGACAATCCTGCCGTGGCAATGATATCAGCACTGATTGTTTTCATGTTCTGCAGGTTGCTTATAACTCCATCGTGGCTTTTTCTTGCCGGAATACTTATTTTTTCAGTGGTTTCCACTGCATTCATATTCACCATGATTCGTTTCTGGAGGGTGCCGCGCAGAAATGTCACCGCTGGTCCCGGTCAGATCGTCTCCCCTGCTGACGGCAATGTCATCTACATAAAGAAAATAACCGGAGGGGAGACCCCCGAATCGGTCAAGGGCAAAATCATGTCGAGGCTTGAAGAGCTGACAAAGACGCCGGCGCTGAATGACGGGGGCTGGCATATAGGGATCAACATGACTCCCTTTGACCTGCATAAAAACTGTGCCCCGATATCTGGGACTGTCATTCTGAACCGTCATTTCAGTGGCAAATTCCTTTCTCTGAAGGATGAGGCTGCCCGGAATGAGAACGAAAGGAATACTTATGTCCTGGTTAATGACGAAGTGAAGATTGGAGTGGTGCAGATCGCCTCCAGGCTGGTGAGGCGAATTGATTCGTATGTAAAAGAGGGTGAAAAAGTTATGCAGGGTGACTGGATTGGCATGATACGGTTCGGGAGCCAGGTTGATGTTATAATTCCCGAGAATTACAGGGTATTGGTTGATATCGGACGGCAGATCTATGCTGCAGAGACAATAATTGCTGAAAAAAATGAGGATACTGATTGATATAGGCCATCCTGCGCATGTGCATCTCTTTCGTCATTTCTACAATGAGATGAAGCAGAGAGGGCATGAGATCACCGTAACCGTGAAGGAGATTGCTTCTGCAAAGCAGCTTCTTGAGCTGTACGGTATACCGTACATTAACATGGGGTTGAAGTCGGACAGCATGCTTAAGAAGGCAGTCAATCAACTGCTGTACGACTTGCGTATGCTCAGGCTGGTCAGGAGGGAAAAGACCGACATCGGGATAGGTTCATCGGTAACAATTGCGCATGTATCTCAGCTGACCGGCATGAAATCCGTCATGATGGATGATGATGATGATGCGGTGGAGCCCCTGATGACAGCATTCGGTCATCCGTTTACTGATCTTGTGGTTTCGCCTGATTCACTGCGTGGCCGGAGAAAAAAGAAGGGTACGGTATTCTATTCGGGTTATCATGAGCTGGCCTATCTTCATCCGCATCGGTTCACACCTGATGCCGGAGTACTGGCCGAGGCCGGTCTTTCAGAGGGAGAGAGGTATTTTGTGCTCAGGTTCAATGCCTTCAAAGCCCATCATGACAAGGGGGCAAGGGGACTTGACCACAAGCAGAAGCTTGAGCTTGTCAGGTTACTTGAAAGTTACGGGAGGGTTATCATTACAACTGAAAAGGAAATCTCTCCTGAGTTTGCCCGGTACAGGCTCTCTGTTTCTCCTGAAAAAATCCATTCCCTGATATATCATTCTTCGATATTTATCGGCGACAGCCAGACCATGGCATCTGAGGCGGCTGTTCTCGGGGTGCCCTCACTGCGCTGCAACACCTTTGCGGGATGTCTGTCGTCGCTGGAAGAGGAAGAGAAGAAGTACGGCCTTACCTATGCTTTCAGTCCTGATGATTTTGAAAGTCTTATAAGGAAATTGAAGGAACTGCTGACTAATCCCGGCCTGAAGGCTGAATGGCAGGCTAAGCGCATGGCAATGCTCGCCGAAAAGATCGATGTGACATCGTTCCTGGTCTGGCTGGTTGAGGGTTACCCGGAGAGTGCGGAGAAGGTCAGGAGTGACCCCGGGTACCAGATGAGATTTGGGTTTCCTGGTGATCAAAGTGTAAACTAAAGGAAACAAAGCAACCTTTCAAGCGTTAAATTTGTCAATGTTAAACACACAGAGCCATATCATGAAGAAATTTATATTGTTTCAATTATCGGTGGTCATGCTGCTTGTCTCGGCAGGCGATATATATGCGGCGGATGATAACGCTTATCTGAATTATGTAAAGACCGACTCAGCGTATGTGTACAGATGGGACCTGACCGCTTCGGACTGGGTGCTGTACCAGGTTCAGTATTACAGTTATACTGACGGAAGAATGTCGGAGTTGCTGACAAGGAATTATCAGACAGGGGCAGATGCGGCACTTTCCGTCTACGTGTACAACAGTTCCGGCAGAAGCGAAAGCTCCACAAACTATTCATGGGCCGGCGCGTGGGTGCCGGCAACCCGTTACCTGAATGAATATGACATGATGGGAAGAACGAGCTCGGTCAGGCTGCAGAAATGGGTTAACGGTGAATGGGTTGAGGAGAGGCTGCAGCAAAACTATGTTTATGATGTACATAACAGGGTAATAGGTTATGAGACAATATACTGGAGGAACAATGCGTGGACCCTGCCTACGGTGAATGAGCAATACTATAATGAGTCAGGTAAGCTTGAGAGTGTTGTGGCCACAAGGCCTGGCGGAGCAATTGACTTCCGGATAATGTATGAATACAGTGACAAGGGGTTGATGACGCAGTTCTACACACAATATCCCTCAGGTGGCGGATGGAGCAACTGGAATCTTCGCACCATTCAGTATGATGACTGCGGCCGAAAGACCGGCCAGACGAATTATTCGGGTGAGGGGCCAAACTGGAATCCATCGACAAGAACTGAGTGGTTCAGTTCATTCAACAAGGATCTTTATCCGGGCAAGAAAATCCCGGTGTGCCACAAGGGAAATACGCTGTGGGTCTCTGCGCAAGCACTGGACTCATATCTCCGGAGGGGTGATTGTCTCGGAGAATGCCTGTATGAGAAGAACAACCCTTCAGATGTGGCAGGGGAGCCTCCTTTTGTCATTTTCCCGAACCCTGCCACGGAGATGATCACCATCCGATTCAGTCCGGAGCTCTGCTGTGAACAGATGAGAATTGAACTTACGGATTTTACGGGCAAGGTGATTAAGATGTATCCTGTCAGTGATAATTCTGACCTGATAATTGAAAGAGGAAAGCTTAAATCGGGTTATTACAATATCAGGCTCATAATCGGCAAGGAGACCTACAGTCAGACTTTCATCTTCGAATAAGAGTCCTGTTAATCAAGCCTTTTCCTGCATTCTTGAGGTTTTGCCATACCAGTTCCCTCAGCCATGGCAGCAACCGGTTATCCCAGCGTTGAGGATGGATGGTAATCATTACCCTGGGTTTCAGCA
>CAWDHN010000001.1:0-37259 GCA_963802145.1 uncultured Rikenellaceae bacterium | reverse complement strand
TTGGCCCCGGAGCTGAGAGCTCAAAGGGAACAGGCCGTAAAGCAGCGCTATCCCGTATCACGGGGAAAGAAAAGCCCGGGAGATGATCCCGGGTTTTTTTATTGAAGGGCATCGAGATAACTCATGTCCTCTGCGTTAATCTCAAAGTCCACATCAATGTTCTGGATGATATATTCGGGGTGGGTCGACTTGGGAAGAGGCAGCGCTCCTTTCTGAAGAACGTAGCGGATGGAGAGCTGGGAAACACTCTTGCCGTATTTCTGTGCAATGGCAGCGATTTCGCTGTTCTTCAGAAGCTTTCCGGTTGCGAGAGGGGAGTAACCCTCTACGAGAATATCGTTCTTAACGCAATGATTGACAATCTCTTTCTGAGGGTATCCGATGTGGAGCTTTATCTGGTTTACCATCGGCCTGATGCGCGAGTTCTCAAGTATGGCGTCGATATCCTTTACATTGAAATTCGATATGCCGATTGACCTGGTTTTGCCGCTCTCATAAAACTCTTCCATGGCCTTCCATACCTCGATGTTTTCCTTTGTATAGTCGGCTCCGATCTCTGTCCACGGCCACGGGGCGTGAATGAGGTAAAGATCGATATAATCAAGGCCGATCTGTTTCATTGTGAATGCTGTACGGCGAACTGCCTTGTCGTAACTCTTGATCTCTGCGGGCAGCTTTGATGTTACGAATATCTCACTGCGGTCAATGCCGGAGTCAAGTATGGCCTTCCCGACACTGGCCTCATTGCCGTAGGCCTGTGCTGTGTCAATGTGTCTGTATCCTGCCTTAATGGCTTCTATGACTGAGTTATATGCGATGTCACCTGAAGGAATCTGCCAGGTTCCGAAACCAATTGCCGGGATTTTGACTCCGTTGGCGAGTGTGAAGAAATCGTTGCTTTTCATAGTTTGATGATATGATGATGTATAAAATTACTGATTATTCATTAATAACCCTCATGCCACGAAATTGTTGATCCCCGGTTATCATTTCTGATTTCAATAGATTAAATTCACTACCTGTAATAAAACCGCTATTATGCTTAAGGGAATATCTCCGCTTATATCTCCTCAGCTGCTTGAGGTGATGGCCAGGATGGGGCACGGCGATGAGCTGGTGCTGGCCGACGCACACTTCCCGGGTGAGAGCCTGGGGAAAAGGGTTATCAGGGCGGACGGTCTGCGCATTGCCGACCTCCTTGAGGCAATACTGCCGCTCTTCGAGCTCGACAGCTATGTGCCGCACCCGGTTATCATGATGGAACCCGTTGCCGGAGATCAGCACGATCCTCAGGTTGAGGCCTCCTATAGGAAGAGCATCCTGCTGACCAACCCTGATCTGCCTCCCATAAAACGGATTGACCGCTATGCCTTTTATGAGAGGGCAGGAAGTGCCTTTGCAGTTGTCATGACCGGAGAGACGGCAAAGTATGGTAATATTATTCTGATAAAGGGAGTTACGGCAGTTTGATTAAATATTTACTTAACCCCCGGGTGAAAGTCTATGAGATATTAAATAGCAGATATTAAATTATATATTGAAATTATCTGCACACAGAGTTTATAAAAACATATTTAACTAATTATTCAACAGATATGTATAAAATTCTGTTATCACTTCTGATTAGTTTACTTTTTGTTTATTCTGCGAACGGGCAGGATAATACAGGTTCGTGGGATGATACTCTGAATGCTGACTGGCCATCCGGTTTCAGGGTTGTTGAGATCAGATCTTCATCTGACGGCTCCCTACAGAAGGCAAGGTTCTTTGCATCAGGGTCAGATAAGCCTGCTCCTCTGATTGTCTCGCTTCATACCTGGAGCGGTGACTATAACCAGGAGGACCCGCTGGCTGAAGAGATTGTGCGCAGGGGATGGAATTATATCCATCCTGACTTCAGGGGCCCGAATATAAGACCTCAGGCCGGAGGATCGGACCTTGTGATAACGGATATTGAGGATGCAATCAATTATGCACTCCGGCATTCGGATGCCGACCCGGCTGATGTGCATATTATTGGTGTTTCCGGAGGCGGATTTGCCACAATGGCTGCCTACATGAAGATTGGCTATCCGGTACGAAGCTTCAACTCATGGGCTGGCATATCTGACCTTGAAGCCTGGTACAGCGAATGCAAATCCAGAAAACTGAAATATGCGGGTGATCTCGAAAAAATGACAACAGACGGAACGCATTTTGATGCAGCCGAAGCAAGGAGGAGATCTCCCATGTTCATGAAATACCCTGCTGATAAAAGAGACGGTGCATGCCTGAATTTATTTGCAGGAATCAACGACGGTTATACAGGGTCAGTACCCATACCTCATTCTGTCAGTTTCTTCAATAAGATAGCCCGGATTAAATATCCAGGAGTTGACAGCCTGGTTGTGCCGGATAGCACTATTGTCAGACTTCTAGCCCGCAGGGTTGATCCTGATAAATCTTATGATAAGAGGATGGCAGGGAGAAATGTCTATTTATCTACTGCCGGTCCGGATCTGAGTCTCACAATATTTGAGGGCGGACATGAGATGATTGTGCCTGATGCCGTTGACCTGATACCTGTACGGGACATTGCAGAAAGAGCAGTGACGGCTAAGCCTGATACAAATATCATTATTCCTCCGGCATGGGCGTTCGGGGTGCTGTATGGCGGATATACTGACCAGGCCGGGTCCATTGAGCGGATAAAAGAGATACAGGCGCATGACTACCCCATCGATGCCTACTGGATTGACTCGTGGTTCTGGAGTTATGCCGACTCCGGGGCAGGACCGGCAGGATATCTGAACTTTACTGGCGACAATATTGGTTATCCCGACAGAAGAGCCATGTGGTCATGGATGGAGAAGAACAATATCAAAGGCGGGTTCTGGGTCTGGGACTGCATACAGGAGACCGGCAATGAGGAAGCTTTCAATGACTTCAGGGAGAGGGGATATTTTTCCGGTGTATACCTGAACAGGAACCCCTGGCACAATAAGGGCACCACCACTGCAATGTTCAGCGATGATAAGGATCACCCCGGCACAATCTGCGGTAATATTGACTTTGATAACCCCAAAGCTGTCAGCTATTTTCAAGAGAGACTTAAACCTTTTTTTGAGGAGGGTGCGGATTTCATTAAACTCGACCGTACTGACAGAATAAGTGTCTGCAAATCAGTATATGAGCTTACGGCATCTGAAGGAAAGGAGACCAGGGGAAGGGGGCTGATTCTCTCTCACAGCAGTGGTACCGACAGTGAAGAGTATAAGCGTTATCCGCTCAAATGGACAGATGATACAAGGTCAGACTGGACAGTTGAAAAGCCATTGGTGCGTTTTGACCCATGGGTTCCGGAAGTGGCTCTGAAGGAAAATATCGCTATGTACACGAATCCGGGTTCAGCAACAAGCAGAATACCCTTTTTAACCAACGACCTGGGTGGCTTTGACATGGGTAAAACGGAGATGCCTGAAGAGGAGTTGTATGTAAGATGGATGCAGTTTTCAATGTTCTGCCCGGTAACGGAGGTATTCTGTCAACCGGAAAATCCGACTGCGAACCTGGCATGGAACTACTCACCATATGCCGACAGCCTTTTCAGGGTATACTCTCATATGCGGATGAAGCTCTTTCCCTATCTTTACTCTTATGCCCATATTTCACGTCTCCGGGGAATAAACATTGTCAGGCCGATTCCGGGGAGGTTGTATGAGTACATGCTGGGCAATGAGATCCTGGTGGCTCCAGTATATGAGAGGGGATCGACGGAAAGAACCCTGCATCTCCCGGCAGGTCAGTGGGTAAATTTCTGGTCAGGTGAGCTGCTGGAGGGAGGCAGAGAGCATACTGTCGATGCCCCGTTGGGAGAGATACCCCTGATGGTACGGGCGGGTGCAATTATACCTGAGCGTCCGTACCATAATTCAATTGAGAGGGGGAGCAATGACACCCTCCTGCTCAATATATACCCCGGTGTAGATTGTTCCTTTACCCTGATCGAGGATGACGGGTTGAGCAATGAATATCAGAAAGGCTATGTTGCCAGAACGGAAATTACCTGTCGGGGTACTGCAGACGGGTTCTTGCTTACCGTCAATCCGGTGCAGGGTTCTTATGACGGCATGAAACCACACAGGAACTGGAATCTGAAGATCCATTCCGGCAATATACCTGCGACAATCAAGGTCAACGGGAAAAAGAGACCCTTCCAATTTGATCAGGACGGGAAAGAGACCTTTGTCAGTGCCGGTCGTTACAGCAAGAGCAAGAAAACGGAGATCACCGTTTCCTTTGCACCGTGAGAAGATGTGCTTAGAAAGAAATGGGTGCCCCGATTCTTTACGGGACACCCATTCACTCAAACCAGATCGTCTTGCGACGATACCACTAAACTAAACTTAAAACCAATCTATTTTAATAACCACATCAGCTTGTTCACCTCGTCATAACCATCATACTGTTCATTCAATGCTTCGATCAGGTTTTCACGGTTATAGTTTGTTTCAGAGCTGGGATATAGCCAGCGCATCGGCATTCCGTTCGGGTTGTTCTCATTGAGGTTTGTCAGCGGATTAATCGGGAAAGGCGGATAGTTGTTTCTGCGGTACTCATAATAGCTGGATTCGGGAAACTGCATGAAATTCAGGATATACCGCTGCATCCAGATCTGCTTTAACTGATCTTCTGTTGTTGCCTTGAAAGCTGCCTCGCCTGTGAAATATCCGTCTATGTAAGCTGTGTTAATGGGCATCCCGTGAGCATAGGTAGCGTTGGTTGCCCCTATAGCTGCAAGTGCTGACTTCACCCCTGATTCATAGTACTCCTGAGCCGTGCCGGTTGTAATCCATCCCAGTATGCGTGCCTCGGCCAGTATCAGCTGCTGCTCGGCATAGGTCATCATCATCCTTGGCTCGCTCGCTGGCTCCTTGAGATAGCGTGAGTTAATAAGTGAATACTGTCCCTGCAGATGCATCTGCGTCAGTTCGTCATAGCTGATTGAGACGTCAGCTCCCACATATGCTTCCCAGTCAGACTGTGTCAGTCCGCCTGCGATCTGTATAGCTGCCGGATCTGCAAAGTAGAAGAGCCTGCGGTCATTCAGAAGCTTCAGGTTGTCGATCAGAAGCGAGCTGATGTCTGTCCTGCTGGTGAAGAGATCGTTTGTACCCGACATCGGATGCATGTTGGTCGCTGAATAGTTCAGACCCAGGAATCCGGTTGTCGGCTGAAGGAGAAAACCTTCTGCAACTATTGCGGCAAAACGGTTTTTGATATCAAGTGACGCCACGTCAGCTTTTTTGCTCATTGACATCAGCACTTTCAGGGCAAAAGCATTTGAAGCTCTCCTCCATTTATCAGGATTGCCGTTGTAGGGTGTAGGGTCGCCGCTGAAGGTCACTCCCTGGGCAAAGTACTGATCTGCTTCCTTCAGTTCATTAAGGATGCCTAAAAGAACATCCTGCTGGTTGTCATATGCCGGACGGTATTCACCCTCCATTCCCCCGTTCGTTTCGCTGTATGGTATGTCACCCACCTGCATTGTAATGTTATAGAACATCCAGGCGCGGGAGAATTTGCCTATTCCCCGGTATGAATTCTCCATAGTGGTTCCTGTCGCGTATTCAACCATTTTATCAATGTTTGGAAGTATTGTCATCGAGCCGAAACCGGTATTTTCAATCTTGTTGTACTGGGTTGGCATCTGGCTCTGGTTGGCATATCCAAGGTACTTGGCAAGCGCGTTTGGCTGAAGATATGCGTGAGCATCCCTGCCGTTGAACTTGATGTTGACCAGGATCACGCCGGTGCAAAGCATTGATGAACTGGCCTGTGTGATTGCGTCAGGGTTGGTATTTATATCCTCGAACTGGCTGCATCCGGAAAGCAGTATCAGCAAAAGAACCAATCCTGCTCCTGTTTTATATATCATCTTTTTCATATTCGAAACTGTTAATTGTTTTTTCATGACGGTTTTCACTTCTTATCAGAATCCCACTTTCAGGTTCACTCCCAGGTAGCGCAGGGAGGGATCAAGAAAGTTCTCTGAGCCGCCGTCAGGATCGGAATACTTGAAATCTTTTGCCCAGAGATAAACATTCTGGCCTACTGCCGAGATTGAAACGTCTCTGGCCTTAATCTTTGAAGCCAGGTCTTTGGGCAGTGTATAAGTAAGGGCTATCTCTCTGATCTTAAAGAAAGTTGCATCATAGAGGTCGACTGTAGAGGGAGATCCTCCCCAGGCGGTTCCTTTATGATATGCCTCGATATAGCTCTTGTAGGTTGTGGCCACATCATTCACGGCAAAGACTCTTGTGTCGCTGGTGATATTACCGTAAGTGTCATATGTAACGGTTCCTTCCACAACCTTAACCCCTTCCCCGATATAATTTTTTGTTCCGGGATTGGTTGCGTCAAGATATCTTTCTGGAACAACCGACAGGGGATGGTTGCCCGAGCGCCACATATACATTTCAGTGGTTGTCTGGGCAAGGCCGCCAACGCGTCCGTCGACAGAGAAAGTCAATGACAGGTTTTTATACTTCAGCATTGAGCTAAGGCCCCATATCCAGTCGGGATCGGAATTGCCATATTTGGAGTCATAGGATGAATACAATGGCAGTCCGCTTGCATTATGGATGATATTGCCATCAGGGTCCTTCAGGTAATCACGAAGCACGTATGCGTCAGCCCTGGCGCCTACGACCACCCATGGCTTGTCAGCCGAATAAAGGGAGTCGAGCTTGGTATAATATCTTGCGTAGGTTGACCAGTTAAATGATATATCCCACTGCCAGTCGCTCGTTTTGACTGCCGTACCGTTCAGTGTCAGCTCCACGCCCCGGCGGGTTATCTCCTCATCAATGTTTATGAAATGTGAATTATATCCGGAAGCAGGAGAGATTCCCGTTGACTTGAGGAAGTCGAACATGCGCTTTGAATAGAATGTCAGGTCAAGAGAAGCCCTGTTGTTATAGAAATTTGCTACGGTTCCGATCTCAAAAGTAGTAGCTGATTCGGGGAGCACATCCATACCCCTTATCGTGGTCGGGTAGGTTGCCGAGCTCAGGGTAGCCCATGCATTGTTTGTAATTGTATAAACAGAGTTTATCTGATATATTTCGGCAGGGGTCTTAACGGTAACCCATGATCCGCGCAGCTTCCAAAGTGAGAGCCAGTTGATGTCGGGCAGAACTTCCGAGACAATGAAGCTTGCCGACACCGAAGGATATGCATATGACCTGGTTGAAGCTGAGAGTGTCGATACCCAGTCGTTACGAAGTGTTGCCTCCACAAAGGCTATGCTTCTGTATGCAAATCCCACGCGTCCGTAGAGACTATTGACCTGTCTTTTGAAGAGCCTTGAACCGGTTAACACCGGGTCAATGGAGGCTTTCAGTGAATAGAAGGCGGGAATTGACAGTCCACCCCTGGTCCTTGCCTCAATGCCCTCATCCTCCCAGTAATAAAGTGAGCCACCTACAAAACCGTCCAGGGTGAAGTCGTTTATTTTCTGATTGGCAGATATGATCAGGTCGTTGTTAAAGCTGAATCCCCTTGCCAGGCCGATGTTATATGAACCCTTCTGGGATTCGCCCCACACCTCCGTTCCACCGGGAATTACCGTAGCGCTTCCTGCACCCTGGAATGACCCTTTTGAAACGGTGATGTCCTGTTTGTTGCTGTAGGTGTCATAACCGGTCCGGGCGGTAGCTGAAAGCCATGGAGTGAAATCGTAGGTAAGAGCGAGGGTACCGTTGAAGATATCCTTGTTGATACTGTGTAATCTCTCATACCTGTCGAAGTAGGGGTTATTATTCCCTGCGGTATAGCTGCTGTTCTGCACCTCATTCGGTACCACCCAGTAATCCTTGTAATCCCTTATGTCCCAGTCGGGCGCAGACCATATCAGGAGAGCATACATGGGGTCATACCCTGTGTATCCGCTGAAGCCTACGTTGGGTGAAGAGTGTTTGTTATAGGTTACGCTTGAAGAAAGTGTGAACTTATCTACCTTCATGTCGCCCCCAAGGCTGTATGTTAGCTTCCGGAAGCGGGAGTTGGGATATATTCCCTTGTTCTCGACCCATGAGATGGAGGATCGTATGTTTCCGAATTCGCTCTGCTGAGCCAGGTTGATGTTGTTATTAAGAATGTACCCCTGTTCAAGGAAATTCTGGAAATTGTCCTTGCCGCGAGGCAGGTATGGCATTTCCATCATCGTTTTGGAAACCGGATCCCATTGAATGACCGTCTGTCCTTCAAGAGGTGCGCCCCATGCGCCGTCACCTGAACGAACGTAGGTGTTGGTGGTTGTGTTTACCACGCGCCCGTATGTCGATTGCAGTTCGGGTACTGCAAGAAATCCGGCCGAGAACATTGAGTTGCTGTTGACAGAGACGGTAAGTCCCCTGGCAGCACCGCCTCTTTTGGTTGTGACCATGATGGCTCCGCTCCCACCGCGGTATCCGTAAAGGGCTGAGGCAGTTGATCCTTTCAGTACGCTGATGTCCTCAATGTCATCTGAAGGTATATCCCTGAGTGTCATGTTCCCATAAGGCACACCGTCAATTACTATAAGGGGTTGCTCTCCACGAAGAAGGATCTGTGGTTCTGCCGTAAATTCACTGCTGTTTCTTACCAGAAGGCCTGCGACTTTACCGGTCAGGGAGGTTCCGACATCTATGCCTTTCACCGTTGTTACAGCGTCACCGGACACTTTCTGGACAGAATAGCCGAGTGCTTTCTCCTCCCTTTTTATACCGAGGGCGGTAACAACAACAGCGTCCATCCCGATCAGTTCTTCCGTGAGTACCACCTCAAAAAATGTCTGTGAGCCAACGGGCATCTCCACGTTTTTCATTCCGATGAAGGAAAAAACGAGAAGGTCTGTTGCCACGACATTATCAAGTGAGAATGTGCCGTCAATACCGGTGGCTGTACCCATGATCTTCCCTTTTACAGCAATTGTCACACCCGGTAGCGGTTCACCATTAATACCGGTGACTTTTCCTGATATCTTCACCTGCTGCATCCCGTTCGCATCAGCGAGAAAGCCGGGAGCGAGAATGATCTTGCGGTCAATGATGGTGTGCGTAACGTCAGTCCCGGCAAAGAGCCTGTCGAGTATCACATCAATAACCTGGTTCTCTTCAGTGATGGAGACCTTTCTTTCGGTATCCAGCAGTTTTTCGTTATAGAGGAAAAAGAATTCCGTCTCATCCTCAATCTTGTCGAGCACTGTCACGAGCTGCGCATTGGTGACATTGAGTGACAGCCTTGTTTTCTGGGAATAGGCGTCTGTCGCATGCGCCTGCAGGATCCCCAAAATCATAAGTGCAAATACCATACGCATCGTTAGAAGGATTTTTTTCAGGGGGTGGTTAGAGGAGCTCCCCCGGAGTTTGGTTTTTTTCATAACTTTGTAAGTTTTCAGGTTAAAAAATGTCTTTAATGATGTTTTTTCAGGAAATCGCTGCAACGATTTCCTTTTTTTTTCGGTTAAGGACTGTTGATCTTTTGCATGGGACTGAAGGGTTGGTTAGCAAACAATTATTTCAGGTATATTTTTACAGTGCTCTTGGCATAGATTGAGTCTTCCGTAATTTCCCGCGGGGTGATCTCATATCTTATGGGTGAGGTCATGCTTAAGAACTTAAGGACCTCTTCCAGCGGATCATCCTCGAATGTTGCGCGGAAGGAGTAGTTTTCCAGGTCGCTGTCCATAAGTTCCACCCTTACATTGTACCATCTTTCAATTCTCCTTGCCACCTCGGACATAGGGTCGCTTCTGAAGACAAGTTTGCCCTCCGTCCATGCTGAGTATTTACCGGTATCAGTAAGGCTCCTGGAGCCTTTGCCATTTTCAAATACAAATCTTTCAGAAGGCTGCATAACTATGCCCTCCTTATAAAGTCCGCAGTTAACCGTTACTTTGCCGTTTTCAAGCACCACCTCGGAATACTTTTCATCCGGGTATGCGCTTACATTAAAGGCAGTGCCAAGCACTGTCAGGTTCAGGTTGCCGGCGTCGACTTCGAAGGGGTGGTTGCTGTCATGTGCTACCTCAAACCAGGCTTCACCTGTGAGGTTTACATCTCGCTTGTCAGTGAAGGGCATTGAATAGGTCAGGGTTGATTCGCTGTTAAGCATGCCTGCAGTGCCGTCAGGCAGTGAGAATGCTACACGGGAGCCGGCCGGGGCATAAATGGATACGACGACAGGTAGGCCGGTATTACCCAGCTTGCCTCTCAGAAGAAGAAAGCCAGTTCCTAAAAGAAGCGGTATCATTATTACGGCGGCAAACCTCGCATAAAAGCCCGATACTTTCCTTACGAGGGTCTTCCCCCTCTTAAATTCCCTGATCCTGATCTGATGGTGGATGCTGTCAAGCAGTGGTCTCAGCTCTTCCCCTGTTGCGATATCACTGTCCATAAACAGCCTCCAGTCATTTGCAATGAAATTCCTGAGTCTGTCATTGTTTTCACCGGACGAAAACATTGCCGATACATCATCTGAATCCTTCTTACCGGCAACACCGTTGACATAGTTTATAATTTTCTCCCCGTCCTCTTTGCTTAATTTCATTCCGTTTTGTATTACTCACGGGTGCAACTGTTTTTCTGTCCCGTTGTATATTATATCCACGGCGGTTGAAAATCTAACATTAAAAGATACAAAATTTTTGTGACTCCGATCGGGCAGGGCAGTTCACAGAAGAAAAAGCGAGATAAACAGCACTACGGGAAGGTTCTCCCTGCTGAGTTTTCCGCGTATAATTTTAAGGGTGCCGGATACATAATTGTCAACTGTGCCTGCAGTGATGCCGAGTTCGGCGGCCACCTCCCTTGAGGGTTTCCCCTCTATCCTGCTCATGATGAACGCTTGCCTCTGGTTTTCCGGGAGGCTGCCTATCAGCCTCTGCACCTCATCGAGCACTGACTGGTACTCTCCGCCTTCCTCAGAAGCAGATGTTGCCCGGGTATTCTCATAGAGGGTCTCCATGACATACTTCTGAAGATAACTCCTCCTGCGGAAAATTTTGCAGATGTCATTGTATGCAATGGTGAAGAGGTATGAGCGGAACGAAAGCTCCCTGTCTATCTTCCGGTGGTTCTCCCATACCTTAAGAAAGACGGACTGCACAACCTCTTCAGCCTCGGCAGAAGACCTGAGGTATCTCATGCCAAAGGCATGGAGTTTACCGGCATAGAGGCCATAGATAAGGTCAAATGCCTCCAGGTCTCCTTTCCTCAGTCTGTCAGCCAGTTCACTATCAGGTAGAGTCACTTTTTCTAATAATTGCACTGCATCAAATATAGGCTACATCTCCCTTTTATCCTATTTTTATATCTGGAAGGATAGTTGCAGGAGTACCTCCTGAGCCTTTTTGTTTAATAAATTCAAATATTATCTCAAACATTTATTTCTTTACCTGCTGTTTGGGAAAACAATATTAATTTAAAGCGCTAAACAGAATTGAAAATGAAACCGTCAATTTTTATCAAACGCGTTGTTCTATTGACAATTATTCTGGCATTCATGGGCGCTGCGGATGCAGAAGCCCAGCGCCTGAAGGCCGGGCCTCAGGATCTCTCATTTTTCTCGTCGGTTGATGATACAGACCAGCCTTATGCTGTCTATATCCCGGAGAATTTTGATGAGTCGAAATCCTGGCCGCTTGTTGTGTTCCTGCACGGGGCATGGTCAAACCACCGCCTTGGCATGAGGCGCCTCTTCGGCGTAGGCAACAGCCAGGGATACGACTTCATCAAGCCGGGCAACGTGCCGTTTGAGAATGATGTCGAGGCTACCAGGTACTGGCCGGAGTTCAGGCCTGTCGGTTATATTGCCGCTGCTCCGCTGGCGCGCGGCACTGCGGGGTACCAGGGAATACCGGAACAGGATGTGTACGATATGATTGATGATCTCAAGTCGCGCTTCATGATTGATGAAGACCGTATTTATCTTACAGGTCTCTCGATGGGAGGCGGCGGCACCCTGTGGCTCGGCCTCACACGTCCTGATATGTGGGCAGCCATCGCACCTGTCTGTCCCGCACCACCGGATGGCACCCTTGATCTGGCAGGGAATGCCGGAAACATGCCGGTACATCTCTTTGTGGGAGACAAGGATTTTCTTTATCAGACCGCGCAGGAGTGGAAGGGCAGGCTGGGGACCTCGGCCCGCCGGCTCGACTATGTTGAATATCCCGGTGTGGGGCATAACAGCTGGGAATGGGCTTATAAGGACGGGTTTATTTTCGAGTGGTTCTCGCAGTTCAGGCGTGACCTCTTCCCGGAGCAGGTGAAATTCAGCACGAAGTGGTTCAAATATAACAAGGCCTACTGGGTGAAGATTGATGACCTGATTCCGGGGAAAATGGCAACTGTTGATGCAAAGTTCACCGCTGCCAACACGGTTGAGGCGGCGACATCCGGAGTGACTGCCTTCACCCTTAATATCAACGGTCACCCTCAGTTCAATGCAGACAGGAAGGTAACCGTGAAAGTCGACGGGCAGTCGTTTTCCGTTAAAACCGCCGATGCAGTTTCCTTTACCAGGGCAGGTGGAAAATGGGAGAACAGGAAATTCACTCCCGGGCTAACATCAAAGCAGCCGGGAGGAGAAGGACCTCTTTATGAAGCGGTTGCCGGCAGTCACCTGTATGTTTACGGCACCGGCGGCAACCCGTCGCAGGAGGAGCTTGCCGCCAGGAGGGCACAGGCCGCTCTTGCAGCCGACTGGTCAGGTCGCGGAGGGCGCATTATGGTATTTCCACGGGTGATTTCAGACAAAGAGGTGAGGCAGAGCGATTATATCAGCTCAAACCTTATCCTGTTCGGCACGAAGGAGACCAATGCCATTGTCGAAAAGTTCTCTGACAAGCTGCCGATGCACCTGAGTGCTGATGCCGGGGATTACGGACTGGTGTATATATTCCCCATGAACAGGCATTACATACTTGTCAACTCGGGCCTTCCGTGGTGGACCCCGCCAAAGGCAGCACCCGGACAGGGCGGACTGACATTCATGGGTTCCAGGGTAGAAGTATTGAAGAACTACGGGGATTTCATCCTGTTCCGCGAGAGCCCGGACAATGCTGTCAGCAAGGGCACTTTTGATGAAAACTGGAAGCTCAGGGCTGATGATGCCGCTCTGCTGAAATCGTCAGGAGTAATAACTCTTCAATAACAGGAAACGCGTCGGAGGCTCCTGTCTTCATATCGGCTTTATTAATAAACATGAGGCAGCGGGAATGCGGTTGAGGTACCGGCAGTTTGTCAAAATTTTGTTGCTGCCAGGCCGGATCAGCGTCTGACAGGCGATTTTTAGCTATTATTGCGCTGGAATTTTTGTCACATGAGAAATATTACCAGCGTTGTATTTGACATCGGCGGCGTGCTTATCGACTGGAACCCGAGGCATCTCTTCCGCAAAGTGTTTGAAAGTGATGAGGAGATGGAATGGTTCCTCTCCAATATATGTACTTATGAGTGGAACGTTCAGCAGGACGGTGGCAAGCTCTTCAGTGTTGCCACGGCCGAACTGTCAGCCAAATACCCGGAGTACAGTGACAAAATTGCCATGTATTACGGCCGCTGGACTGAGATGCTGGGCGGGGAGATAAAAGGTACCGTCAGGATATTTCATGAGCTTAAATCGAAGGGAATGCCGCTCTACGCGCTTTCCAACTGGTCGCATGAAGCCTTCCCCGTGGCTTATGAACGGTATGGCTTCATGAAACAGTTTGACGGACTGGTGGTATCCGGTTACGAGAAGCTGCTCAAGCCTGACCATGCCATTTACCGCGTGCTCATGGAGAGATACGGAATCAACCCGGCAGAATCGGTCTACATCGACGACAACAGGCCAAATGCCGAAGCTGCCGGCGAACTGGGGTTCCATGCCATACATTTCCTCTCTCCGGATCAGCTAAGGGAGGAACTCAGGGTATTGGGACTAAAAGTGTAAGGCTCAGATTTTTTCAGCTATTTTTGTAAGTTGATGGTTTAAACTATAAAAGGCCGGTAATGAGCAGGCGTCTCTTTTTTGCATCTGCAATTTTGTTGTTCAGCCTGCCTGCATTTGTCTGCAGCCAGGAGAAGAGCCCCAAACGGGGAATATGCGGTGATGCCTCGCCTCAGGACCTTGCCGTTCTGGCCCCCGGTGTCACATGGTATTACGACTGGGGTGTGGAGCCTCCCGCGGTGTCACAGGGCCAGCTGTCAGGCATAGAGTGGGTGCCGATGGCCTGGAATGCCCCGGCCAACCTGACCGACTTTGCTAACCGGATACCCGCCGGCAGCATCTACCTGCTCGGGTTCAACGAGCCAAACTTCATTTCGCAGGCAAACATGACCCCGGAGCAGGCTGCTGCAGCATGGCCCGGCCTTGAGCAGATCGCCGCTGACAAGGGTCTGAAACTGGTCAGCCCGGCAGTGAACTGGTGTGGTGATTGTGTTGCCGGTGTGACAAATGATCCGATGGACTGGCTTGACAAATTCTTCGCAGCCTGCCCCGGTTGCAAGGTTGACTACATAGCAATTCACAGCTACGCCCCTTTTCCGGAAGCTTTGCAGGACTATATTGACAGGTTCAGAAAATACGGGAAGCCTCTATGGATCACCGAGTTTGCTCCATGGGATCCGCCAAAGCCTGACTATGAAGGGGTGGTTAAATACATGATGGAGGCCATCCCGATACTTGAAAACGACCCGGCAGTTTTCAGGTACTCGTGGTTTGCCACCCGCGTGGGAAGCAATCCGGATATTAGCCTTCTGGATGCCAGCGGTGTGCTGACAAAGCTGGGCCAACTATATACATCTATGGCTTTTCCCGGACTGTCTTCCGATTTGCCTCCGGTGGCATTTGCAGGCAGGGATATTTTTATCAATCAGCCTGCAACAGAGGTCACCCTCAACGGATCATCATACGATGCCAACGGAGATCCGGTGACCTTCGCATGGACCCAGGAGGGCGGACCGAACGCGGCAACCATCAGCAACAGTACGGTTCCCCGGCCGGTTGTTTCAGGCCTTGTTCCCGGGACCTACCTGTTCCGGATCGCCGTGACCGCCCAGGGTAAAACGGATTTTGACGAGGTGTCGGTTAAGGTGGGGACACCGAATATCGCACTTCTCAAGCCGGCAACAGCCTCATCATCGGAGGGCTCCTCCACTCCGCCGTCGTCAGTGAATGACGGTAACCTGAATACCCGGTGGTCATCAGCCTTCTCTGACCCTCAGTGGATATGGATTGACCTGCAGGAGGTGTATGATCTTACCGGTGCCAGGATCTACTGGGAAGCGTCAGCGGCAAAAGGCTATGAGGTACAGGTCTCCCAGAACGGATCTGACTGGATAAGGGCATATTACACTTCCGGCGGTGACGGAGGCATTGATGATATCCCCTTTCAGGCCACCGCAAGATATGTGAGGATGTATTCCCATTCAAGAGTTTCCCAATTCGGGAATTCCATCTGGGAGTTCGAGCTGTTTGGCACCATCAGGACAGGGATTGAAGGCACGCATGCCGGAGGATCATTTTCGGTATACCCCAATCCTGCTGCGGGAGGCTCTGTAAATCTGTCATTTGGAAGAGAGTGGGCAGGAGAGGATATAACAGTGTCAATCAGCTCTTTTTCAGGACAGCTGATCTGCTCTGACAGGATCCGGGTCACGGATGAAGGAGCCGGAGCAATAGTTTTTCCCCTGCATGAAGCTATAAGGCCAGGCATATATATTTTGACTGTAAGCGGCAAGGGGGGAAGTAAGCAGACGAAGCTGATAATAAACTAACAGGACTAAGTTTTTTCTATTTGAAAAACATATGTCCGGAAAAACCAGAATAATGGAAGAGCAGTTATTGAGAGATCCGGCTTCGCCTCCGTCGGAGGATCTGCTGAGGAGTGTGCTGAAAAACTCCTACCAGGCTTATGAGGAGATGATGAAGGTAATTACAGGTGCCGGTTACGGACTTGAACCACAATGGAACTATTACAAAGACGGCAAGGCATGGCTCTGCAAGGTGGTCCACAAAAAGAAGACTGTATTCTGGTTGTCAGTCTGGGACGGCTTTTTCAAGGCGGGATTTTACTTCGTTGAAAGACATTGCCCGGGGATCCATGAGCTTGAGATCAATGCCAATATCAAGCAGGAGCTGAAGGATGCCAAACCCTTCGGCACTCTATATCCCGTCACCCTGAGAATAACCGGATCAGAGCAGATCAGAGACCTGCTGACTCTTATAAACTACAAAAAAGGTCTGAAGGGCTAGACTATCAGTCCTCAGTCCTCAGTCCACAATCCGCAGTCGGTAAATCACTGAATAACTGCCGATTGCCGATTGCCGACTGCCGACTGAGGACAGAGCCTGCCTGGTGATCAGCACCGGTTTTCCGAAACGGGAATCAGTCGTTATCGATAATCGCTTTCAGCCCGAGGTATACCGGTGGCAGCTTGGTGCCAAACGCACTTTCATATACTGTTATGGCTGCACCCAGGGCTGTGGCATTATCAACAGTGCTGGCAAATACCCTCTTGTCAGGCATGCGTGCTGCCAGGACCCGGACAAATGTGTCATTTCGAGCGAAGCCACCTGTGACGTATACAATCTCAGTATTGTCTGCTGAAGATAAAACCGCCCGGTATGATTCCATGCAGAGATCTGCCAGGTCGAACACCATCTGGTGATAGGCATCGGCGTAGGTCAGGAAGTGAGACAGGTTGGCATCGTTGTCAACATATCCTTCAGGTATACCGTGACGGAAGAAAATCCTTCCGTGCCTGCCGGCCAGCATCTTCTTTATCTTCTTGCTTTTTATCTTTATTGTCTTGAACAGTTCGCCGGTTACGCCGAAACGATCATCGAGCCTTGCCACGTTCAGGTCATGTATCTCTCCCAGGAGCGCCCGTGAGGTCTTCACCTGCAGCCCCTCGATCTTAACCAGCGAGATCGTTTCATCAGTAATCCCGTCTGCTGCAGTTATATCCGCATTGAAGGGATTCATGAATGTGCACCATGCTCCGGTGGATACCAGGATGAATGGCTTTTCGGTGCTCATGAGGTATGGTATCATGGAGGCGGAGGTGTTTCTGACCCCATAACCGGCCCTGATTTCATGACCTTCAATATTGATCCCAAAAGTCTCATGAATAGCCGTGTCCCTCACTTTTTTATCCTCTTCAGACCCTATCCAGTTACCCTCTTCATCAAGATGTATAAGGCATGAGCGTGCACCTGTGAAATTCAGACCTCGTACCGTATAATCGCCTGTCCTTATCACACCGGAAAGGCGCGATTTCATCCAGGTGATTATGGCTTCGGTATCATCGCAGCCAACTCCGGCGGAGTCATGAATTTCCGCGAAAAGCTTCTCCTCCTGATGCACAATATTAAGCCCGTAGTCAAAGAGAAGGAGCCTTTTGCTGCTCTTCCCCACATCGAAGATGGCGATCACATCCATAATTCAATTCGTTTTCATATATAACACTTCAAAGATAGTGATTGGTTCACTCAGTGATATATAATTTCTATTGCCTGCTGCATTTCAATTTCATACCTTCATCCTCTCAAACTGACTGACCAATGAACTGGATCGATTTTGTAATTCTTGCCCTGCTTGCATTCGGACTGATACAGGGATTCATCGATGGCCTGATAATCGAAGTGGCTGAGCTGGCCGCCCTTGTTGCGGGCATCTGGGGAGCCATACACTTTTCAGGGTGGACGGCTGACAAGCTCTCCGGGTGGTTTGACATGCAATCATCATGGACGGGCATTGTGGCTTTTGCCTTAACATTCATCGCCATTGTGATTGCCATCTACCTGCTGGGCAAGTTGATCGACTCGCTGATGAAGGCTGTTTCCCTTGGGTTCGTCGTCAAGACCCTCGGCGCAGTATTCGGCGTGCTGAAGACTGCTCTGATACTGAGCGTGCTATTCGTCTTCCTGAATACAATTGACGAAAAGAGACACTTCCTTCCGTCAGCCACAATTGACAGGTCGTTTCTCTATAATCCCATTGCCGACCTGGTCCCTGCCATCTTCCCGATGGTGGAGGGGGGAGACCTGATTGACAGTTTCAACCGTCATAAAAAGCAGCCGCAGGATGTGACCATCTGAGCTGTTTTGATATCTTTGCGACACTAAAATTCAAGTGTGCTGATGATTAACTTTGTTGAAGAGCTGAGATGGCGGGGAATGATACATGATATCATGCCCGGAACAGAAGAGTTCCTGCTTAAGGAGAAGAGTTCTGCCTATGTTGGCTTTGATCCCACGGCCGACTCGCTGCATATCGGACACCTGGTAGGGGTGATGATGCTGAAGCACTTTCAGAATGCAGGCCATACACCCATAGTTCTTGTCGGCGGCGCTACAGGCATGATAGGCGATCCTTCCGGCAAGTCGGAGGAGCGTAACCTGCTTAGCGAGGAGACACTGCGTCATAACCAGGAGTGCCTGAAAAAACAGTTTGAGAAGTTCCTCGACTTCAACTCTTCAGCCCACAACGCGGCAGTGATGGTCAACAACTACGACTGGATGAAGGAGTACTCTTTCCTGGGGTTCATTCGCGAGATAGGCAAGCATATCACGGTTAATTACATGATGTCCAAAGATTCGGTAAAGAAGAGACTTGACTCTGAAACCGGCCAGGGGATGTCATTCACGGAGTTCTCATACCAGCTGGTGCAGGGCACCGACTACCTGTTCCTCTACAGCAACCACGGCTGCAGGCTTCAGATGGGAGGATCGGACCAGTGGGGCAACATCGTCACCGGCACCGAGCTCATCAGGCGCAAGACGGGCGGCGAGGCCTATGCCATGACATGCCCGCTGATAACCAAGAGCGACGGCCAGAAGTTCGGCAAGACCGAGAGCGGCAACGTATGGCTTGACCCGGCAAAGACAACACCCTACCAGTTCTTCCAGTTCTGGCTCAACGTGGCTGATGCTGATGCAGAGAAGTTCATAAAGATCTTCACAATGCTCACGCGAAGCGAGACAGATGATCTTGTTACCGCGCACCGTGCTGAGCCGCACCTGCGCCTGCTGCAGAAACGCCTGGCCGAAGAGGTGACGGTGATGGCTCACTCAAGGGAGGATTATGATGCTGCAGTCGAGGCCTCGCAGATACTTTTTGGAAAGGGCACCACGGAACAGTTGCATCGTATGGACGAAAGCACCTTTCTTGCAGTTTTCGAGGGAGTGCCGATGTTTGACGTCAGCTCTGAAATCATGGCATCAGGAGTGACGATCTCTGATCTCTGCGCCGTTCACACCCGTATCGCAGAGTCGAAGGGAGAGCTGAGGCGACTCATCCAGGGAGGAGGCGTCAGCCTGAATAAAGGCAGGGTCGACAGTGCCGATATGGTGGTCTCGGCCGGTCAGCTCCTCAACCAGCGCTACCTGCTGGTGCAGAAGGGAAAGAAGAGTTATTTTCTCATCAGGGTTATCTAAACAAACACCGGGCACGATGAAGAAAAACATAAGAGCTGAATTCAGGCCGGACTCCGTTGACCTGGTCAATTTTCTCATCAGGCACTTCAGGAAATTCGTGATCGGCGGCCTGGCCGCGGCAGTACTGTCAGTCATTATATCACTGTTGATCAAACCATTGTATGAATCAACAGTGACACTCTATCCTTCATCGAACATCACCGAGGCACGCACCATTCTCGGTGAGGTGACCTCGAATACAGCCCTCTTCGGTGGTGATGATGCCACTGAGAAACTCATACAGGTTATCAACAGCGACCAGGTCAGGGAGTATTTAAAGGAGACCTGGGATCTGGCCGGGCACTACAGGATAAAGCCGGGAGAAAGGTATCCCAACACTGTCATAGCCGGGAAGATGGACAGGTATATACGCTGCTCCAAGACATCATTCGGGTCAGTTGAGATAAAGGTCAGGGACCGTGACAGGGAGATGGCCTGTGCCATGGCAAACGATATGGCCTCACGGGCAGACACAATCTTCAATAACCTGCAGCGAAACGCTGCACGCGTCATGCTCGATGAGATCAGCAGGAGCTATCAGCTGCAGGACCGCCTGGTCAGGCAGTACGAAGACACCCTCAGCAGCCTTCAGGGAGCGGCCGCGCTGAAGATATATTCCACCCTTGAAACGGAGAACGACTATCTTGGCCTGATCCGCGGGAGGTACCTTGAGGCGCTGGCTCTCAGCCAGCAGACCATGCCCTACACCCTGGTCGTCGACAGGGCCGTGGTGGCAGAGAAGAAAATATATCCGCGCCGGAGTGTCATTGTCATTGTATCGACTGCCTCTTTTCTTATTCTCCTGGCACTGATACTGTTCGTGGTTGAGGGCGTGAAGCTGCACCCTGCTGATGACAGGCAGTGAGCTGCTTATATTGCTTGTCCCGACAGCCCTGGCAGTGATGCTGCTGGCGCTGCTCTCGCTGGAGCACCTCCTGTTGCTGACACTCTTTTTTACACCCCTCTCGCTTCAGCTGAGCTGGTTCACCGGTGGCACCGGCTTCGATCTCTCCGTTCCGACAGAACCGATACTGGCGCTGCTGCTGTTCATCACCCTGTTCAAGCTTATTGTCACCCGTGAATTTCCTCTGAAGCTGCTGAGGCATCCCATAACCATCCTGGTTGGACTTTATCTCCTGTGGACACTTGTGACAGCACTCACCTCAACCATGCCCGGCGTCTCCGTCAAGACGCTGGCGTACCGTATGTGGTTCACAGCCGGCTTTTACCTTATTGCGGCCCGGCTGGCCGGCAGCGAGAGGTTCAGCCGGAGATACGTCACAGCCTATGCAGCCGGCCTTGCGATTGTGGTTATCTTCTTTATCATAAGGGTCGAGGGTGCAGGTCTGCTTAACCAGCAGTTCGCCCATTCTGCATGTTATCCATTTTACAGGGACCACACCTCGTTTGGCGCCTCTATGGCATTTCTGCTTCCTCCCCTGACAGTAATGCTTTTCAGTAATAGGAGCAGCTTGCCGGCCAGGGTGCTTTTGTCGTTTCTTATCATTCTCTTCCTGGCCGGCTTCGTCCTGTCATACAGCCGTGCTGCCTGGGTGAGCCTGCTGGCAGCGCTGCTTCTTGCCGTCATCTTATGGATCAGGATGCCCGTCAGGCTGCTTGCCGTCACCGCTGCAGGCATGATGCTGGCGCTGGTTCTGTCGGCGGGATGGATATGGCAGAGGATGGACAGCACCACCGAGGATTCGTCGGCCGACCTGGGTCAGCACCTGCGGTCGGCCTCCAACATCTCCACGGACCAGTCCAACCTGGAGCGCATCAACCGCTGGAAGTGCGCGTTGAGGATGTTTGAAGAGAAGCCACTTGCGGGATGGGGCCCCGGCACATATCAGTTCAATTACGGACCTTTCCAGAGAGCATCTGAAAGAACGGCCATCAGCACCGACTTTGGCGATGCGGGCAACGCTCACAGCGAATACCTTGGCGCCCTGAGCGAGTCGGGCCTGCCCGGCGCGGTCCTCTACCTGCTCATAACCATAACCGCAGTCATCACAGGGATAAGGGTGTGGTACAGGGAGAAGAGGGGTGCCTCAGGGTATTTTGCACTGGCAATACTGACCGGATTGATAACCTATGTGGTTCATGCCGTAATGAACAGCTTCCTCGACTCTGACAAGATTGCCGCACTCTGGTGGGGATTTATTGCTATCCTCACCGCGATGGATCTGAAACTAAAGGAAGAATCCTCCTGAGGGTCCAGGCGGGTGTTACTGTATCTCGATCGCCAGTATCGATACGTCATCGAAAAGCCGCTCGTTGCCGGCGGTTATGTCAAAATCTTCAATCAGGCCCCCGATGTTGGCCGCAACCGTCTCCCTGTTCGGGAAGTGTTTTATAAGGGGAGCGATACCCAGCTCATTGCCCTTATCATCCCTGAGTTCGGAGAGGCCGTCAGTATAACACACAATCTTGGTGGGGTTTTTCAGCGTGATGTAATCGGTTCTCACCCAGGGCATTTCATCAAGCATGCCAACACCCACGCATGATTGCCTGAGGACTGACGAGCGGTTTGTCTGCAGGTCTATCACCACCGGCGGGTTATGGGCAGCATTGACATATTCAAGCACGCGGGTATTAATGTTATAGCGGGCAATGAACAGGGTGATGAATCGTTCGCCGGCGGAGTTGATCACCACCAGGGTGTTCAGCTTCCTTATCATCTCCTCAAGGCTGGTTTCCGAGGTGAAGATAGCCCGGAGGCTTGCCTGGAAGTTCGACATCAGGAGGGCGGCCGACATCCCTTTTCCTGAGACGTCAGCGATACAGAAACCGACGACGTTGTCAGAAAGGGTCAGGAAATCATAGTAGTCGCCCCCTACCTCATAATGCGGGTAATAGAAGCCCTGTGCCCTGATCTTGCCTTCGGCCGGCAGCCTGGTGTTGTCAGGGATGAGCATCATCTGCATGCGTGATGCCAGCTCCAGCTCCCTCCGCAGGGCCTCCTGCCTCAGAGTCTCCCTGAAGAGGCGCTGATTTTCGATGGCCACCACGATGATGCCCGAGATAGTCTGGATGAAGTTGAGGTGTTTTATCAGCGGGCTCATTCCCTCTCCCTCCTCGTCGATATCGCCTATAAGCACGAAGGCAGAAGGGATGTTGTTGTTCAGGACAGGGATGATGAAATCGACCGATTTAAAAGGCTTCTGGGTAACTTCGGTCTGTATCTCCCTGAAGCATAGCAGGTCCTTTTCAACGTCAATTGATTTGAGGAGTGTCTCAGGAAAGCCGGAGTTAAGGAGTGCCTCCCACTGTTCTCCGTATTTGTAAAGAATTATCTTCCCGATACCCAGGTCATCATGGAGGATCGATTCATACTTCCTGAGAAGCTCCGTGGTGGAGAGGTTGGCGTTGATGGAGAGGGTGATATCGAGCAGGGCGTCGAGTTTGAATTTCGACATCAGAAGCCTGTCCTTCGGGAGCCTGCTCTCACTCATCATAACCGGGTCAGCCCTTTACTCTTTCTATGTAGGAGCGGTCACGCGTATCGACGCGTATCTTGTCGCCCACATTGACAAACAGAGGCACCATAACGGTGGAGCCGCTCTCTATCGTTGCCCGCTTGAGCGTGTTGGTAGCGGTATCGCCGCGAAGGCCTGGTTCAGTATATGTCACCTCCATAACCACGTTTACCGGGAGATCAACAAGGAGGACATTCTCGGTGTCAGCATGAACCACCACCTCCACCGTGTCGCCTTCTTTGAGGAGATCACTGTTCTCAATCAGAGACTCAGGTACGGTTATCTGTTCGAAAGTCTCGTTATGCATCAGGTGGTAACCCATGTCATCACTGTAGAGGAACTGATGGGGTCTGCGCTCGACGCGCGCAACATTTACCTTCACGCCCGAGTTGAATGTATTCTCAAGAACCCTGCCTGTGGTTACGTTCTTAAGCTTGGTGCGGACAAATGCCGGACCCTTGCCTGGTTTCACATGCTGAAACTGAACGATGGTATAAAGGTCATTGTTGTATTCGATCACCATGCCATTTCTGAAATCTGCCGTTGTTGCCATAAAAAAGTCTTCAATCCGTTTTTTAGTCTATATACTTCAGGGGCGTGCTAAGCCCTTCATAATTTGTCATATCCACATGAAATGACCCCACAAAGATATCAAAACGGATCTTAACCGGTAAAAAATTTTCATCGGCAGTGAACCATATGGCCATATCTTCCTCTGATTCAAAGACTCTGCCTACCTCTGTCACAGGGTGGAAACGGTAGCATCGGATCTTTCCGTGCCTGGTTTTCAAAGTTTCCGTCCCCTTGTATCTCAGTACAATCGGGTAAAGTTCGTCGGCAAACCATGTCATCATGGTAAAAGTCTGTCCGGGGACCAGGGTGTCTGCTTCAGCCAGATAATACTTCCTGAACCAGTAGAAACAGGAGACAATGTCCAGCAATCCCTGCGGCCCCGTATGCTTCCCGGTGAGGTCACTGAAAACCAGCGTGGAATCCTTTCTCGAGGCATGGTCAAATCCCACCTCGTTATACTTGCGGTAGCGTCCTTCCTGAATGTTCCTTATTGAAAACACCGGGAGGTCTGTTTCCGGGTCAATGTAGCTCTCGTATGAATCCCGCACCTTGTAAAGTGCATCTGCGAGTCCTGTTGTCTGGCCTGTGACCACGGCATGCCATATGGGTCGTCCCTGGTAGAAACCGTCTTTTATCTCAAGTGTAGCCTGGCCGCTGCCCACCAGGCCATATTTGATCTGGTATGCTACCCTCTCTCCCGGTATGTAAGGTTGTTTCTGCGCCGGCAGCCACTGCAAGGCTGCAGTAATGAATATCAGAACCGTTATTATCTTTATTCTCATGATGCACTCTCGTCTGTCAGAGGAATAGCTTCCTGGGGATGGTGGCGATGAATTCTTTCAGGTAATATGGTTCAAAATATGCAACATCCTCGAACTGCTTATTCTTCAGAGCATTTACCGAAGGGATGTGCAAATATGATGCCGAGAGAATGAATCCGTCCCGGAAACGGGCATTCGGGTGCATGATGGCGCTCCTGCATTTTTCAGAACCGTTGCCGAAAAACAGTATCTCCTGTCTGTCAAGGATATCTCTGAATGATGTGCCGTCAATGATATCGGCCGATGTCTCCCTGACCATTGTTCCGTCAGCTTTGAAGAGGGCATTGTATACCTCCATGCGCCTGGCATCGATCATCGGGCATAGGAGGGTTCCGGGGGAGATGTCCGCAGGGTGAAGTGCGAGATAACCGTTGCACATGGCTGTGAGGGTGTTTATCCCCAGGAGTGGTATGCCGGCACCGTAGGCTATTCCCTTGGCTGTAGAGACGCCTATTCTGAGCCCCGTGTAGGAGCCGGGACCCTTGCTCACTGCAACGGCGTCGAGGTCAGCGGCTTTTACCCCGGTCTCGTCAAGCAGTTGTTGAATTATGACAGTCAGCTGTGCGGCATGCGACAACCCGTGTGGAGCTTCAGCCACACGGATGACGCTGATGTCATCACACAGTGCCGCCGAACAGACTCCGGTGGCTGTCTCAATGCAAAGGATCATTAACGGTATCAGTCTCTGGTGACCTTACTTCTTTTTCTTTTCGGTGCTGAAGAGGGCATCCTTATCGACTACCTCTATCAGGGTGGAGTCGGCCAGCTTCTTCGAGATGGCGCTGAAGGGCTGCACAATTACATCTTCACCTTCCGTAAGACCGCTGAGGATCTCAATGTTTACATTATCCTGTATACCTGTCTTCACATCGCGGGCCAGGGCATGAGTACCGTCAGAAACAAATACCAGGGTACGGATGGCTGCCGCGGCGGCAGCAGCTTCCGTCAGGGTGGTGTCGGTGCGGGTGGTGACGGCCTGTATCGGTACGGTAAGGGTATTTGTCTTGCGGCTGGTGAAGATATCAACGGAGGCGGACATGCCGGGCCTGAACGGACTGGGGTTCTTCTCGGTGATAAGGTCTTCATAGGATTCCCTGAGGATAAGGATCCTGACCTCAAAGTTGGTCACCTGGTCAGAGGTGGTGGTCACCAGGCTCTTTGCAGAGTTGGCTATCTCTGTCACCACGCCTTTGAAGTCGCGGTCGAGATATGCATCAACCTCAACTATGGCAGTGTCACCCGGTTTGACCCTGATGATATCGTTCTCATTGACATCCACAACAACCTCCATGCGGTTAAGGTCAGCCACCCGCAGCACCTCGGTGCCGGTCATCATGTTCGCGCCGATGACTCTCTCACCGAGCTCCACGGCGAGCCTGGAGATCGTGCCTGTCATGGGAGAATAAACTGTTGTCTTCACCAGGTTTTCATTGGCCTCCTTGAGAGATGCCTCGGAGCTCTTCACCGCATATTCTGCGCTCTCTTTCTCGGCTTTTGCCACCTTGTACTGTGACTCAGCCTGCTCAAAGTCCGACTGTGAGATGGTATTCTCCTCATGCAGTTTTTTGCTTCTGTTATATGCCAGTTCAGCCTGTATCAGCTGGGCCTCCACCTGGGCGAGCCTAGCCTTTGTAGAGTTGAGCGTGGCAGCGGCACGGTCGCGTGAGGAGATGTAAATCTCCGGTTTGATTTTGAAAAGAAGGAGACCTTTCTGTACAAAATCACCCTCCTTGACATGCAGCTCCACTATCTCACCGGAGACGTCGGGGCTTATCTTGACCTCCGTCTCAGGCTGGATCTTTCCGTTGGCAGTGACAGCCTCGGTGATGGGATTGACCGCCACCTTTTCGATAGCAACCTTAACTGTGACCTCTTTGCCGAACCAGCCCTTCTTCTTGCCGATCACTGCAATGATTATAAGCAGAATAACAGCGGGTAACAGGATCTTAAGTATCTTATTGTCCATGATTGTAAGATTAATTGCAGGGTTAATTAGCCAGTATTGTTATTTGTTCAAGAGTAAGGGGGATGCCCCGGTAGAAATCAAGTACCTTGGTCTTGAAGACATATTCGTATTTTGCCTGTGCCATTTCGCTCTGGGCATTGAGCAGAGAGGTCTTTGACTGGTTATATTCAACCGGGGTTACCAGGCCCACGTTGAATTTTTGTTCGGCATACCTGTAAGCCTCCTCCATTGATGAGACAGCCTTCTGACTGGAGTAGTACCTCTTCAGTGCCCCTTTGGCATCGGTATAAGCCTGCTGAATGTTCTTGTACAGCTGTTTCTTCGTATTTTCAAGCGCGTACTGTGAATTTTCAATACCCAGCCTGGAGTTTTTGATCCGTGTGTTGACCATCCACCCGTTAAGTATGGGGATGCTCATCGAAAACCCTACGGCTCCGTTCCTGTTGATATCAAGCTGAGTCCAGAAATCGTAGGGCTCAAAGGTTACAAGATCGATCCTGTTATCGGAATATGCCGTGTTCCATGAGGCGCCAAATGAGATCTGAGGGCTTCTGCCGCCCTTTGCGATGGCCAGGTCATATTCGGCACCCTTCAGCTTGTACTCGGCACCAAGGATCTCCGGCCTGATTTTTTCCGCAACGGTATAGATGGAGTCGGGATTGCCTTCAAATGCAACGGGATTAACGTTTATTTCCGGAATTTCAACCTGAAAGTTGTCCGCCGAGGGTAGCTCCAGCAGCTGTGCCAGGGTCAGAAGGGATATTGCCATCTGGTTTTGCAGGGTGATCAGCTGCAACTCCTCACGGGCAGCCTGGGCTTCAATATCCAGCAGGTTCCCCCGAGCCAGGCTGCCTGCATCGACCAGCTTGGCCGTGCGGTCAATCTGCTGTTTTGTCAGTTCGACCTGCGAAGCTGTGGTGGCTACCAGTTCATTGTTCAGAAGTATCTGAAGATAAGCAAGTGCCACATTCAGGGAGATATTATCCCTGAATCCCGCAAGATCCTGCTCGGTGGCCAGCAGTTCAACCTTGTTCTTCTGGATTGTATTGTAGTTAATCAGGCCGTTAAACAAAGACAAGTTTGAACCGATGTTAAAACTGTTTGACTGAACGGTTTCGCCCTCGGTATACCTGTTTGTGGTTTCGTCATATGCCCGGCCGAAAGACCAATAGTTGTTGAGGCTTCCGTTAAGGGAAGGCAGGAGGTTTAGTTTCGATTGCTCAAGGCTGGATTCCTGATACCTGGTCATTATCTCCTGCTGCTTTATCTGTATGTTGTTCTGAAGGGCATGTCCAATGCACTCCTCCAGTGTCCATGCCTTCTCCTGCGACAGCAATGTCAGGGGACTCAGCAGCATGATAAAGCCCAGAGAGAGGATCTTTCTTTTCATGTTTTTTAATGATGTCATTAAATGAAGCTACGAAGATAGGAAATTGATCAGTATTTAATAAAGACAGCAGTGAATTAATGATGCTGCACCCGGCAGGTAATAGTGTCATGCAATTTTGTTTATCTTTGCGGTGCCTTAAGGAAAGTATTAATAAAACGGATAAGATAATGAGTAACAAAGGATTAAATCTGGAGCCCGGTGTCATCTCCGGTGAAGATGTCAAGAAGCTGTTTGATTATGCAAACAGGAATGATTTTGCCATTCCGGCAGTAAATGTTGTCGGGACTGACTCGGTGAATGCAGTTCTTGAGACTGCCCGCGAGGTCAAATCTCCGGTAATAATTCAGTTTTCGAACGGCGGCGCACATTTCTTTGCCGGCCAGGGCCTGCCAAAGGAGGGACATACGGGGGCTATTGCCGGTGGTATCTCCGGTGCGCTGCATGTTCATAACGTGGCTGAATATTACGGTGTGCCTGTCATTCTGCACACAGACCATGCCGCACGCAAGCTCCTTCCATGGATAGATGCCCTGCTGGAGGCTGGCGAGGAGTTTTATGAGACCAACGGCAAGCCGCTCTTCAGTTCTCATATGCTTGACCTGTCGGAGGAGCCGCTTAAGGAGAACATAGAGACATGCAAGAGTTATCTCGAGCGCATGGACAAGATGGGGATGACCCTTGAGATTGAACTTGGCGTGACCGGCGGAGAGGAAGACGGCGTGGACAACACCGACGTTGATAGCTCCAGGCTCTATACTCAGCCCGAGGATGTGGCCTATGCATATGAGGAGCTCCTGAAGGTATCGCCCAACTTCACTATCGCAGCTTCATTCGGTAACGTCCACGGAGTATATAAGCCCGGTAACGTGACCCTGAGACCCGAGATCCTTAGGAATTCACAGGATTACATACAGAAAAAATTCAAGACCGGTCCCAATCCCGTGAACTTCGTATTCCACGGAGGCTCAGGGTCGGAGAAGCATCTCATTGCCGAAGCGATAAAGTACGGAGCAGTAAAGATGAATATTGACACTGACATGCAGTGGGCATTCTGGGACGGTGTGAAGAACTACTACGAGGCGAAGAAAGGTTACCTTCAGGGCCAGATAGGCAATCCCGAAGGAGAAGACAAGCCAAACAAAAAGTATTATGATCCGAGGGTATGGCTCCGCAAAGGTCAGGAGACATTCATCTCAAGGCTTAAGGAGGCGTTTGGAGATCTCAATGCCCTGAACCGCCTTTAATACTTATTAATAAGTTAACATCAAGCAGGACAGCAAGTTAATTCCGTCCTGCTTTTTGTTGTTAATAAATCACGCTTTTTAAACCCTGCCAGCAAGGCTATGGGGGCTACTTTAGTATAAAATTCATTGCGGTATTGAAACGCGGACCGTTAACTGAAGAGAAGATCAAGAGAACGACGACCCTGACTCTCAGGCTAAACCAGAGGGAGGCAAGGGCACTCAGCATCTACTGCAAGCGGTTCCGGGTAAGGAGCAAGTCGGACTTCATGAGGCGGACGATCCTGCAGGCCATTGTGGGCAGGTTTGATGCGGAGCATCCCTCATTGTGGGAGCAGGGTGAGCTCACCCTTTTCTCACAGGAGGTGAAAAATAACTGAAAAGGAATAGTAACAAGGCATATTTTATTATTTTTGTGAGGCCACGCAGCGGGGAAGAACAGTGCATTCGGGGCAGATATGGGATTGGATATAATCAAAATAGAACCTACTAAAGTTACGCCAGGCGTACTTTTTCTGGAGGGTCATCTGGAGATAAAAGGCAGATCGATATCAGAAAATTCGACTGATTTTTACAGGCCTTTGGAGGAATGGGTAGCTGCCTATGTGCAGGAGCCGGCGGTCAGGACGCGCGTGGTTTTCTCCTTTGATTTTATCAATACAGCTTCGACGAAGTGGATATATATGATAGTCAAGCGTTTGGCTCTATATCCGAACAGCCACGAGATGATATCGATAGAGTGGTATTATGAGAAGGGTGATGACGAGCTCTATGAGCTGGGTCAGATAATCCATTCGTTCATCGACTGTCCGTTCATCTATTACGAGACGGAGCAGACCTGAAGTTCAAAAAAATAGCTATTTTTGCACCGCCTTATCAGGCACCGATTGACCCATGGTGTAATTGGCAACACGTCTGATTTTGGTTCAGAAGAGTCGGGGTTCGAACCCCTGTGGGTCAACAAAAAAAACAGCTGAAAGGCTGTTTTTTTTGTTGGAGGATGGTGGTGGCTGAAGAGGGTAAATTCCCGCCCTGCAGTCTGTCCCCTTCGCTATCCCGACACACCGTGTCGGGACTTAACGCTCGGTCCCGCCCTGCAGTCTGTCCCCTTCGCTAAAAATGTCCACCGGACATTTTATTAACGCTCGGTCCCCCCTGTGGGTCAACAAAAAAAGCCGCATCGCGCGGCTTTTTTTGTTGTGCAATCATATTTATAACCAGCCTACTTCTGAGCTTTCAATAACGGATAATAGCAGGCTATCATGGTTGTTGCAGGAATCTCATCCATACGGCCCTGGGCAATTATTTTCTGATGAAAATAATTAAGCCTGTCAAGATTTGTTTCGTCGGTCGAATAACCTTCCTTGTTATACTTTTCGTTAATTTTATTAACGCCGAAATACGAACCATTACAGCTGTACATTACTGACAAACCTTCTGAAATTACGACGTAGTTTTTACAGTTTTTTTCCTTGTCAACCAATATTTCCAGAGAAATTGGTGAATTCTCATAGGTGATAAGATATGATGTAATTTTCTCACCTGAAAGAATTACAGGTTCATCACAGACCTTGATAGTATAGTTGCCAAAAGGAGTGGAAGTAGCTCCCTCTGCCACTATTTTGCTGTAAGTCTTTTGAGCCTGAGCGTTTGCAATTCCTGCCATGATCAGGACAAGACCGATAATTAACACACTCTTTTTCATAATTGATAGGTTTTCGTTATAAACTCAAAAAAAGGCTTGAAATAGCTTTCTTTCCATAAACTTCCCGTCCGGTGCTTGTTAAAAGAACCACCCTAAATGCTTAACATATATTAATAAACCTACCACGATAATATATGATATCAATTCAAAGGTAAAGTTAGGTTGCCGATAGTAAGGAGGATTTAACGCAGGGGTCAAAGACTTATAATTATCGCCCAATGCTATCAATTATCATCCAGACTTGTAAAGTTTGGTTCATCGTCGTCACAGGAGTTCCAGAACCTTTGTTGAGGTCAGGTTGAAATTGGAAGGCAAGCAGTGAAGGAAGGAAACCCTTGGTGTTTTGTCTTTCCCGGACGTTACTGATAAAGCCCCGGTTTACCAAGGAAAAATTATGTCATAATGATTTCAGCTAATGAAAGCCATGTCTGCTTCCATTGATGACTTGGCGGAAATTAGCCTGCCAGACAATTACTTTTCCGCAACAACGAGCATTTCGAAATCTTCAGTGGTCAGCTTGTCATTCCGGGAGTAGGCTCCGAGTTTTGCGCCGAAAATATCAATGGTGTCGAATCCAAGCGACTTCAGAAGCCACTTTATCTCACTGGGAACATAATATCGTTCATTGCAGTCGAGGGTCTTTTTGTTTCCGTCATCATCCTCAAATTCCGTGATGTTGTGATCGCGGAAGGTCATCAGGTCGAAGGTGTTGCTGTGATAAGTGGCGTTGCCACCCTCCGATGCTTCATCACAGAACTGTTCAACCGAATGGTAAAGCGGAAAGAGGCCGTTCAGTGTTGTGAAGATGAACCTGCCCGGCTTTTTCAGTGCCTTTGCCGCACTCCTGAGTATCTCAAAGTTCATTTCATCGGTCTCCATCAGCGGGAAACCTCCTTCGCAGAGCATGATGGCAGCATCAAACTCGCCGCTGAATGGCAGATTCCTGGCGTCATGCCTGAGGAATATTATATCTACCCCTTCTGCCGCTGCTTTTTCCCGGGCTCTCTGAAGCTGAGACTCCGAAAGATCAATGCCCGCAACGTTGTAACCTCTCATTGTCATCTCTATCGCATGACGACCGGTGCCACAGCCGATATCGAGTATCTTCAGTGATTTATCGTATCCGAGTTCCCTCTCAAGGAAGTCGCACTCACCGATGGTTCCGGCAGTAAAGTTCTCAGAGTCGTACTTCTTGCCGTAGTTCTCAAAGAGGGATTCATACCACTGCTTTCCGGCGGTGGTGTTCCCGGTACTTTCTTCGGTCATGGCCATCGTGCTCACGTCCCGGGCTGTTGTAATGCCGCCTTCAGTATTTGCTTCACCGGTCGGAGTATCCTGATGTGGCCTGATAACCCTGGCGTACCTGACCTCGTCATAAATTTTCCCTCTCTTGCATACGGCGCTTTTCAGCACCGCCTCCCGCTGAAATCCGCACTTCTCCAGCACCCTTTGCGACGGCAGATTGAACTCAAAAACCCCGGAATAAATCCTTACAACATCCAGCTCCCTGAATCCGTGCTCACAGATCAGGTTTACTGCCCGGGTTGTGATCCCCTTGTTCCAGTAGGGCTCGCCAATGAAATATCCGAGCTCGGCCGATTTGCTGTAGACGTCATCCTGCTTGTGCAGGCCTATGTTTCCAACATATTTGCCCTGAAATTCGATGGCAAAGACCTGCATCGGATTCTGCCCGATGAAGGTATTGATGAATTGCTGGGCATCACTTACTGTATAGGGATGAGGGAAGGCATCACGAAGATTGATGGCAACCTTTTCATTATTAGCCAGTTCGGCCATACGATATTTGTCTGTTCTCCTGAAATTCCGCAGGGTAACAATGCCATCGGTAAGCCTCAGATCCTTCCTTGCCATTCTGATGTGTTGTGAGATTTCAAACAGTAAAGGTATTAAATTGAGTATTATTGCATGATGAAAAGGATGCTGCCTTTCATATTGGCTTTCTTGCTGGCTTCCGGAAGCCTCTCCGGACAGCCGGTTCACCCGGAAAACGGACAGCTTTTCGTTGATACTGTCGTTCCCCGGATTGACATTACCGTAAATCCGGACACACTTGACTGGATCTATGCCAACCCATGGAGCGACAAAGAGTTTCATGCCCGTTTCGTGTTTGACAACGGGACGGTTCGCGATACAATTGACCCGGTAGGCTTCCGCCTTCGGGGCAACACATCACGACAGTCGAAAAAAAAATCGTTTAAGGTTTCCTTCAACACTTTCACGCCCGGAGGCAAGTATTACGGTGTTGAAAAGCTGAACCTCAACGGTGAGCATAACGACCCTACAGTGATGCGCTCAAAGGTGATGTGGGATATTCTGCGCAAATGGGATATCCCGGCACCCAGGGCCAACCATGTAAGGGTATATATCAACGGGAACTACTACGGCCTTTACATAAATGTTGAACATATTGACGAGGAGTTCGCACAGTCGCGTTTCGGGAACAAGGACGGCAACCTCTACAAATGCCTTTACCCGGCCGACCTTGCCTACCGCGGCACAGACCCCGAAAATTACAAGATATGGTCAGGAACGAGATGGGTATATGAGCTGACAACCAACGAAGAGGAGAATGACTTCTCCGATCTGGCGGCCTTTATCGGGGTGCTTGAAAACTCATCGGAAGCGTCGCTGGTATGCGACCTTGACGCCCTGTTCAACACCTATGATTACCTGAAGGTTATGGCTGCCCAGATATTCTGCGGCGACTGGGACGGGTATCTGTATAACAAGAACAATTTCTACCTGTATCACAACACGTCAACCGGCAAGTTTGAATACATCCCTTATGATGTAGACAACACCTTCGGCATCGACTGGTTCAACATCGACTGGGCGAATCGCAACATCTACGGGTGGCAGCCGGGAGGGTCGGAGGTCAGGCCTTTATACAACCGTCTGATAAATAACCCTGTGCTCAGGGAGCAGTTCAGCCGCTATGCGGATCAGCTAATTGGCAGCACCCTTGATCCGGACTCCCTGGTGCAGGCCATTGAGGAGAGGAAGAACATGATTGCATCCTATGTGGGAGCAGACCCTTATTATCCGCTTGATTACGGATATGACTTCGAGGATTTCCTTAATTCCTACACTTCAGCAATCGGGGCGCATGTGAAATGGGGACTGTACCCTTATCTCTCTGCGCGGGCGCTCTCCATGGCAGAGCAGACCGAAGAGGGTTCAATGGCCCCGGTGATAAAATATATCGGTCACCACCGTGCCGAAGGGCAGCCCATCACTGTGAAAGCAACGGTTGAGGCGGATGCTCTTCCGGTGAATGTAATGGTTCTGTATTCAGTTGACGGAGGCGATATCATACAGGCAGCAATGACAGATAATGGCGCCGGGAGCTTTACCGTTTCACTTGCCGGTATCCCTGATGAGGCAGGTGTGAGATACCAGCTGAGGGCTTCTGATGCATCAGAGGCGGTAACTGTTTTGCCATGCGATCTTAAATTCATCAGTCCGGCCGCCGGCGACACACCCCTTCTCTTCATCAATGAATTCATGGCAGACAATGAAGGGACCGTTGCAGATGAGCATGGAAACCATAGCGACTGGATTGAGCTTTTCAACGGGGATAACGAAGGTGTTTTCCTGGGGGATCTTTTCCTGACCGATAATTTCAATGACCCCGACAAGTGGCAGCTGCCGGATATTGTATTGCCCTCCGGAGGCTTTATGCTGATATGGGCCGACGGCACTCCGTCACTCGGTCCCGGGCATGCCTCCTTCAAACTGGCCAAGGAGGGGGAGGAGATAGGTATTTACTCTGCAGGGCTGCTTGTCATTGACACGCTGTCGTTTGGAGAGCAGCGGGAGGATGTAAGCACCGGCAGAAAGAGCGACGGGGCTGCGGAGATACTGTTTCTGACAACCGCTACGCCGGGCCGGTCAAACAACATTACCTCCGCGGGGGAGGTTGTTGCAGGTGAGAAGCTGACAGTGTGGCCCAATCCTGCCGGCGGTGACATCATCAGGCTGAGCCAGGCGGTCGATTGCAGGATTTACAATGCTGCCGGGGCGCTGGTATTTGCCGGGCATGATGTGACGGAGATCAATGTCAGCGGCCTGAGCCCCGGACTCTATATTATAATCACCGGCGACGGCCGCAGCGTGAAATTCATCATCAGTCAGTGATTGACGTTCCTGCGGGAAATCCGGTTCCTGGTGTGTATTATCAGTCCGTCCGATGTGATGCCCTCTATCAGCACGGTATATTCTGAAGGAGTATCAGCGGTATGGAATTCAAATGCTGCCTCGCCATTAGCCGGAACGGCCACATTCGGATTCCAGAAGATGGTTGTCCGCAGGTCCGCAGGTCCGCTCTCCCTCTTCTCCTGAGTGTCGTAGCGGGGTGAATAGAACTCCGCCGGACTCTGGTACCCCAGGGGTGTGACGGTTCTGATATTGAATTTGGGCACCTCTTTATAAATATCCGCCCCCTTCCTGGTTGTGATCACTATGGCTCCGCCTGCCCCTGCACCGCCAAGCATTACCGCCTGGGCTCCCTTGAGTACAGCTATTCTTTCGATGCTGTACGGATCAATATCATCAATATTGTACTCATTTAATATCATGTCATCGATTATCAAAACTGCATAGAGAGTGCCGTTCAGACTGTATTTCATTCTCTCAATTATAACCTTGCCGCCTTCAACCCGGGTAAAGGGAATATGATATATCAGCTCGGAGGTAAAAGTAGGGTGCAGCTCTTCAATCTGTTCGTAATCAAGTATATTGGAAGATGACTGATTGACTTTTGGCATGTAATATGAAAAACTGTATTTTTTCTTTTCCGGAGCCTTTGCGGTAATCACCACCTCTTCGATATCGATCGTGCGCATGCCGTAATCCATTGTGTACTTCGTGTCTGCCTTGGTAATGTAGCTGCTCACCTGCACCTCGTCCGCCATGGCAGCGATACCGGAGTCAGGCGCAACGGAGAGCCCCGCTACCGGCGGAAACAGGTCATTGTCAATTACCAGTTCCACCCCGGGTTTGCCTTTTTTATTAAGCGCCTGCAAAATGAATTCCGTGCTGTCCTGAAATTCAATTGCCCTGAATGCGAAACGACCGGTGCTGTCGGTCACAGTCACATCAAAATAACCCGATCCCCATGAGAAGGCTGCCACCTCTGCATTTTCAACAGGCTTGCCGGTGATGAGTGTCCTTACCATGCCTGTGATTTCCATCCCGAGTTTGGGGGTGAACCTGAGTTTCTGAAATTCCCCCGCCATTACCTCCGGGATATTATATCTCCGCCATCCGTTGGTCATCATGAGCAGGTCGAGTGCATAGTTGGCAAGTGAATTGTTTTTCAAGAAGTAAAAAGAGGGGTTATTTATATGGCCCTTAAGGTCTGACGTCAAAAGCAGGGATGTTAAAATGTTTAGCGAGCTGTCCTGTATTATGTCATTGTCGTCTGTGACTGAGACTGAGAAGTTCCCTCCCCGGGGCAATCCGTCGGGACCGGTGACCGTCACATCTGCAAATACAGGCTGCCGTTTTTCATAGTTCTGGCGGTCGGTTTTGAATTCAGCTTTTGCCTGATCATCGTTGAGGCAGAAGATAAGCCGTTCGCTCAGGGGGTTCATCTTCCCGTCGAGAAGTATAGCTTGCAGGATGCCTGACGGGAAATCGCGCCTGTCAAAGCTGACTTTGCTGTAATTGCCGTCCCACCACTCCGCGTAATGAATTATTCCTCTTGTATGAAGAAGCAGGAAAAGATCTCGGTCAGCATGAAATATCCGCAGACCGGAGGACACTGATAAAGACCGAATCTCCGACCGTCTCCGTCTTAAGGGAATAAGTGTTACGGCTTGCCCCGGGCAGCTCAAACCGTTTCTCCAGTCCCTGCTCATCCGTGCAGAGAGCGTAATATCCGGTTGCCTCCTCTGCAGCCATGTAGAACTTGCCCATTCCGTCATGCATGGTCTCCAGCCGGGCATATATGTTTCCGGCACTGTCAATGATATGGCCGGTGACATTTGCGGGCATCCCGTCTGCTGTCAGTGCCTTGAATGCAACCGCACTCCTGGCTCCGGCAGGGAGATTTCCGCCCTCGGGGAAGAAATAAACTTCATAATCGTTTTGAGGATAAGGTACCTGTATATATTCAGTGCTCTTTGCGGTTTGGATCGTCAGGACTCTGCGGTCGCTCTCACCGGCAAGCCTGAAGGTGTACCTGGAAATGGTATCGTCATCGGTACTGACCTCAGTCAGGGGCTGTTTATTGATCCTCATCCCCAACCTGTCAGGGACGATCTTTTTGAGTGATCTGATATCCTCGAAAGAGACCTCTGCCGTCATCCTGTCGCCCTTCTCGGACCTGAATATGACTTTTGTGATTACCGTTGCCGAGAAAGGACCCTCTACACGCAGGTGCTTCCTGAAGTAATAATCGGCTCCAGGGTTTAACATATTTTCAGTATAGGCCCGCAGTGTATAGTCGCCCTCGGGAAGGGCCTGATCAAGTTCGATATGGCCGCTGAAGGCGCCACTGTCAGCCCGTACCTTGACTCTCTCAACCACCGAGTCAAGCTGATTGATCAGCTCAGCATAAACGTACTGGCTTGTTA